>NZ_CP092361.1:0-1200000 GCF_022354465.1 Wielerella bovis
ATGAAATTAGCCGATTTTTGGGCGCACGCCCTGCGCCGTCTGTACGCTGATTTAAGCGAACAGCAATTTAACCGCGACATTGCCCCGATTACGGTGGGCGAAGATAATGGCGTGTGGGTAATTTATGCCAAAAATCAATTTGCAGTTAATTTGTTGCGCTCACAATATGCCAGCAGAATCATGGCATTACATACCGAACTCGCACCCAATGCGCCCGAATTGACGTATAAAGTCGGTGTGGGCGAATCTGTTGCAATGGCAGCAGAAAATCCACTTTCAGGCAGCCCGAAAACAGAAATATCCACAGAAAACACATCTTTTTCAGATAACCCAATCACACAGCCTGAAAACGAAATCGCACCAATTGCCAGCAAAAAAACGACTGCGCAAGATATTTTGGCGCAACGCATGAATAATTTGCGTCCTACCAAAAAAGAAGACAGCGTTCAGGCTGCCCCAAAATCACGCAGTGCGATTGAAGAAGAACGTGAGCGCGAAGAAGCTGAACAACGCCATACGCAAACCAATTTGTCGCCCGATTACACTTTTGACACGCTGGTGGAAGGCAAGGGCAACCAATTAGCAGCGCAAGTTGCCAAAAGCATCGCCGAAGCCCCCGGTGATAGTATGTACAACCCGTTTTTCGTGTATGGCAGCACAGGTTTGGGTAAAACCCACTTGGTGCAAGCAATTGGCAATGAATTGTTGCGCCTGAATCCAAAAGCGCGGGTGCGTTATATGCATTCCGATGAATATTTGAAAACCTTTATGGCGACCGTGCGTAACAAAACGTGGGATACATTTAAACAGCAATATTTGCATTACAATTTATTGATTATTGACGATATTCAATTTATTCAAGGCAAAGACCGCACGATGGAAGAATTTTTCTTCCTGTTTGAGCATTTCCATTCGCGCAATCAACAAATTATTTTGACCTGCGACCAATTACCCAGCAGCTTGGAAAACATGGAAAAACGCCTGATTTCACGCTTTTCGTGGGGCATGACCATTCGTTTGGAACCGCCTGAATTAGAAATGCGCGTGGATATTTTGGAACGCAAAGCGCATACCGCAGGCATTCGTTTGGAAGAAGATGCAGCTTTGTTTATCGCGCAAAATGTGAAGCAAAACGTGCGTGAATTGGAAGGCGCACTCAATCGCGTGATTGCGCGTTGTCGTTTTGAAAAACGCAGCACGATTGACATTGATTTGGCGACCGATGCGCTGCAAGACATTGTCGCCAGCAATTACAAACCGATTACGGTTGAGCTGATTATGAAAGCGGTTGCTGACCATTATCACATCACGATTCGCGATATTTTGGGCAAAAAACGCAGCCGCAACTTGGCACGTCCGCGTCAAATGGCAATGGCGATTACCAAAGAATTGACCAATTTGAGTTTACCTGCGATTGGCGAAGCATTTGGTGGGCGCGACCATACAACGGTAATGCACGCGGTTAAAACGATTGCGAAATTGCGACAGGACGACCCAGAATTGAAGCAAGATTATGATAAGTTGTTGATTGTGATTCAGCATTGATTGATGGCAGCCTGAAATGAGTAAACCTTTTTTAAAATGGGCAGGCGGTAAACACAAACTCGCTCCGCTTATTCAAGCGCAACTGCCACAAGCACAGCGTTTGGTTGAGCCGTTTGTGGGTTCGGCGGCGGTGTCATTGGCATTGGAATTTGACGAATATCTGCTCAATGACAACAACCCTGATTTAATTCATTTGTATCAAACATTAAAACAGGAAAAACAAGCGTTTATCGATTACGCGCAATCGTTTTTTACACCCGAAAATAATCAAGAAACGCGTTTTTATGATTTGCGTGAACAATTCAATCATAGTGATGATGTTACGGAACGATCGGCTTTGTTTGTGTATTTAAATCGTCATGCTTTCAATGGTTTATGCCGTTACAACAGCAAAGG
The DNA here is from genome assembly GCF_022354465.1 of Wielerella bovis. Classification (NCBI taxonomy): domain Bacteria; kingdom Pseudomonadati; phylum Pseudomonadota; class Betaproteobacteria; order Neisseriales; family Neisseriaceae; genus Wielerella; species Wielerella bovis. The sequence continues at coordinate 1,942 of NZ_CP092361.1, forward strand.
TTTGTTTAATGTTCCATTTGGGCGTTACAAATCGCCGCATTTTCCAGCCGATGAAATGTGTGATTTTGTGGCAAAATCGGCGCGTATGGTTTTGATGTGTGGCGATTTTCAGGCTGCCTTTGCGCTGATTGAACCCGATGACGCGGTTTATTGCGATCCACCGTATGTGCCTTTGAATGAAACGGCTTCGTTTACTGCTTATTCGCAAAATGGATTTGCTTGGCAGGATCAACTGCGATTATTGCAATGTGTTGAGCAAAAAGCGAAAAATTGTCGTGGTGTTGTGTTGTCCAATCACGATACGCCACAAACGCGCGAATTGTATCGCCATGCCCAATTCATTGAAAACATTGAAGTTCAACGCAATATTGCCGCAAAAGGCAGCAGTCGGCAGAAAGTTAAAGAAATTTTAGTACATTGGAATACAAAAACTTTTATCAAGGAAATGATTTTATGATGAATTATAATTATGAACAAGGCGTAGAACATATGCGAACATTGGTAGAGAAGGCTACAAATAGAAATCAATATAGTAATTCTTTTAATACAAATACAAACTTAATTATTCAGTATCCTGGTCATAAACGAGTGGGAGATTATCGTTTATTAACTCATTTAGATGAACCACCACCTAAACATACTGATATTGTTCAAATAATATTTGATATGACAAATAATGAAAATTATTTATCTATGATACAAGATTTAGAGGAAATTTATTCAGCTGGATTAAAGGCACATACAGATACTATTCCTAATGACATCAAAGATTTAATATTTTGGATTACATTGCAAGAAGAGATTAATTATCCGCCACCTCGAATGGGTAGAAAATTACCTTTCCAACGATATTTTGAAGCCATTCTTGCAAAGCAATATCCAAACATTATTAAAATGCAAGAAGTAATTAATAGGACGAATAATCACGGTGGTAGAACTCCCAGCTTATTATCTAATCAGTTTAATAATAATATTGATTTTCCAATTTTTTATAATTAGAACTAATTTTAGAAGAATTTTCTATTACTTTTTGATGTGATGAAATTCCATTGAAATGGTTGGGTTTGCCACATGAAATAAATATTTTCAGGCAGCCTGAAAAAAAGATTTAACGGAAATAATTTAAAGGAAATTCAAAATGTTAATTTTACAAACCTCACGCGATGACTTATTAAAACCCCTGCAAGCCGTAACAGGCATTGTAGAACGCAAACACACGCTGCCGATTTTGTCCAACGTTTTACTGGAAAGCATCAACGGCAAAATCCAAATTCTTGCCACTGACTTGGAAATCCAAATCCACACACACGGCTCGGATAACGACAAAGGCGATTTTCGCATCACCACCAACGCCAAAAAATTGCAAGATATTTTGCGCGCGCTGCCTGATGATGCGATGGTGCAACTGGATTGGGCAGACAACCGTTTGACCTTGAAAGCAGGTAAATCACGCTTTAATCTGCAAACCTTGCCCGCCGAAGATTTTCCAACCATGAATGTGGCAAATACCACCAATGCCACATTTGCCGTGTCGCAAGAAGTGTTCAAAAACTTAATTTCGCAAGTGCAATACAGCATGGCGGTGCAAGATATTCGCTATTATCTCAATGGTTTATTGATGCAAGTGGAAGGCAATCAACTACGTTTAGTGGCGACCGATGGGCATCGTTTGTCGTATTCTGCCAGCACGATTGACGTGGATTTGCCCAAAACCGAAGTGATTTTGCCACGCAAAACGGTGCTGGAATTGAATAAATTATTGACCCAGCCAAAAGAAAACATCACGGTGGAATTGTTGGACAATCAAGTGCGTTTCCAATGCAACGACACGGTGATTGTCAGCAAAATCATTGACGGCAAATTCCCTGATTACAACCGTGTGATTCCGTTGGATAACGACAAAATTTTCGTGATGAATCGCATGGCTTTATTGGGCGCATTGGAGCGTTCGGCGATTTTGGCAAACGAGAAATTCCGTGGTGTGCGTTTGCAATTATCAGCGGGCATCTTGCGCGTGGTGTGCAGCAATAATGAGCAAGAAGAAGCGCAGGAAGAATTGGAAATTGCCTATCAAGGCGAAGAATTGGAAGTGGCGTTCAATATTGCATTTTTGATGGACGTGCTGCGTAATACGGCTGGCGATGATATTCAGTTGGCATTTGGCGATGCCACGCGTTCTACGCTGTTCACCATTCCGAATCAGGCGGACTTTAAATATATTGTGATGCCGATGCGAATTTGATGCGATAAACTATTTTCAGGCTGCCTTAATATTAAATAAGGCAGCCTGAAACCTTTGCAAAACCCTATTCAAGCAGCCTGAAACACAATTTCATGCGCTTCATCAAAACTCGGCACTTCCCATTTGCCCAACATTTGCGCCAACACTTTTTCTGGCACGCTGTGTTCGCGCTGTTTGTTTTGCGCCAACCATTGCGAATGCGGCACTTCCAAATACACAATCTTGATTTTCGCCCCATACGCCGCGAATATGCCCGTCCATTTGCTGCGTAAATCGCGGTTCAAATTGGTGGCGTTGAACACAAAACTGCGTTTTTCGCGCAAATATTGTTTCGCCAATTCTTTGCCAATCCGCACGGCTTCGGCGGTGTCGTGGCTGTCGGCTGGGTTGAATTTGTGGGTGCGACGAATGTCGTCCAGCGAAATCATGGGCAAATGCGATAAGTGTTTGTGAATAAACGTGTCTTTCCCCGAACCCGCCAAAGCACACATCATCACCACTTCGCAAGCAAAATCATCATACGGCACATAATCCGCGCTACCGCCTTGATTTAAATAATGATAACGCGCATTTTCCGTTGCAAAGGCGCGTGGTTTGCCCCAACAATCCAATTCTTGACACATTTCTTGAAACAAATCAATGCGTAATAAAATCTCGTCCTTGTCGGCACAAATGCGCCCCAACACGTCCGCGCGCGCCAACATCGCCAACAAGCGCGTATCCACAAGCAAACTGGCGGCAATGACGGCACGTTCGGGGTCGGGTTTGCTGATTGCCCAAAGCGGCAGCCCGTGCAGGCGCACCAGTTTGCAAATTTGCTCGCGCACGGCAAAGGGCGTGGCGATGTCGCGGTACAGGATTTGTCGCGCGGTGAGTTCGCCTTTTTGCGCGTGGCGTGGCGAGACAATGCGCGTTTTGCCGTCTCTGATTTCTTGGCGCGTGGTGCTGCGTTTTTCCACATCGTGCAACAGGGCGGTGGTAAACAGAATATGTTGATTTTGCAGCGATAATTCGGCAAATTCAGGCAGCCTGAACAATTCATCCACCACCATTTGCGTGTGGGTCAAAACATCGCCTTCGCCATGCCATTCGGGGTCTTGGGGGACGTGGCGCATTTCGTCCAGCCACGCATAACGGTGGGTCAGTTGCGCCCAATCAATCGGGCGGTGTGGGGTGTAATCGGGGAAAGTCCACATGGTTTATCCTTTTGTTTTTATTTTAGAAATGGGGTTTCAGGCTGCCTGAAAGTATTTTATGAACAAACAATGTTTCTTGCTTTATTGCATAAATTATCGGCAATATGATTGATTTCGTCTCGCATGGTTTTATCGTACATATCGGCTGATGATGTCAATGCTCCCCACATATCCAAAAACACATCAGCCAATTTTTTGGGTATCACATCTTGATTGGCATAATCGATTGATATCAGATACAGCAATGTCAAAAGTTCATCATACAGTTGGTAATCGATACCCGCTTTCTCTCTGATTTGCAAATCAAATTGCAGGAATTTTTCGATAAATAAATCGGTATTTGTCATGATTTAAATCCGTAACGAAGTTCTTGTAGGTCGGATACTTGTATCCGACATTTTCAGATGAAACCACACATTTTGTCGGATACAGGTATCCGACCTACGGGGTTTTTCAGGCTGCCTTTTAGTACACGACAAAAATCTTTGGATTGCCTGAAACCTGTCCCCTCTCCCGCTTGCGGGGGAGGGTTAGGGTGGGGGTGGCTCGTTGATTTACAAAAATATTGATTTATTTCCACAAATTTACCCCCACCCTAGCCCTCCCCCGTTGGAGACGGGGGAGGGGACAGATTGGCGTAAATCCCAAAAATTGTCGTGTACTGAAAGGCTGCCTGAAAATTGGGCGAAAACTAACCCTGCACAAATTGCCAACTTTCCCAATGATATTTTGTGTAATCAATCAGTTGGGCGGGCTGCCATGTTTTTGTCCAATGCACATCGGTTTGGACGTGTTTGGGGCGTACCAGTTTAAATAAATTATCAAATTCATTGGTTTGCACGGGCAAATTGCCGTTGTTGGTGGCGAAATCGGCGCGGTTGCGTATCACAAAACCTTCGCTACACGGTTCGCCTGTTTTGGGGTCGTAGCCGCCCAGTTGTCCGCTTGTTTGCACATAATCCATCCAAGCCATGCCCAAGTTGGCGGTCAGCCAGTTTTCCAGTTGCTTGTTTTCATTTAAATTGTTTTGCGTGAACGTGGCGAGTGCTTGCGTAATCGGGATTTCTGGCACGGTCGGAAAATCAAACATGGCGGCATAGAATTGCACTTCGTCCCAACTCAACCAACGCCCATTTTGGCGCACGGCAAACAGGTAAAAATAACTTTCCAAACGCGAATACGCAATGGAATGAATGCCATACAGATTTTCGCCAAACAATTCCAAATCGCCCAAATCGTCTTTAATCAGCCGCCAGCGTTCCAGCAGGGGTTTATCCCAAGCGTGTTGCGTGGGCGCGGCGTGGGAACGCGCAAACAGTCCTGCGGCGCAAAAACAGTTGTTTTGTCCGTCCAATTTTTCGGTCAGCACCAAATCAGGCAAGGCAGCAAAGTGGCGGACGTAATCGCGTGGCATAAAGCGGTCGTCTGATGTCGTGCCAAGACTGATGTGGGCGTGGAGACTGCGGGCGTATTTTTGCATGATTGACTCCTTGAAGTATTTTGGCAGAATGAAACTTTGATAGTCGTTTCAATATAGCATTAAAACTTGTAAGTTGGATACTTACATACAATAATTCTTAAATAAAAACATATGGTTATTTGGTTTTAAAAATATCAGACTCAAGAATCCGACCTATATCAGACTTTGTAAAGTTTTCAGGCTGCCTAAATCTATGTTCAGGCAGCCTGAAAACTATTTTCGCAATTCTTTTGGCAACACAAACACAATACTTTCCACTTCACCTTCGCCTTGCTGCACATCGTCAATGCCCCACGCACGGATTTGCTCAATCACACCTTGCACCAAAATTTCGGGAGCGGATGCGCCTGCGGTTACACCTACTTTGCTTTTACCATCAAACCATTGTTTTTCCAAATAAGATGCGTTATCCACCATATACGCATCTACACCAAAACTTGCCGCTACTTCGCGCAAACGGTTGCTGTTGGACGATGCGGGCGAGCCGACCACAATTACAATATCGCATTCATTCGCCAAATCTTTAACGGCTTTTTGGCGATTGGTGGTGGCGTAGCAAATGTCTTCTTTGTGCGGATTTTTGATGTTGGGGAAACGCGCTTGCAGGGCGACAATGATGTCTTTGGTTTCATCAACGGAAAGCGTGGTTTGGCTGACATACGCCAATTTGTCAGGATTTTGTACCGCCAAATCCGCCACATCCTCCACCACTTCCACCAATTTCATTTTGCCAGACGGCAGTTGCCCCATGGTGCCTTCCACTTCAACGTGTCCAGCGTGTCCAATCATGATGATTTCGTAGCCTTGTTCGTCCAAACGCGACACTTCTTTATGCACTTTGGTTACGAGCGGGCAGGTCGCGTCAAACACGCGGAAACCGCGTTCGGCGGCTTCGGCTTGTACGGCTTTGCTCACACCATGCGCAGAATAAATCAGCGTTGCACCTTGTGGCACGTCCGCCAAATCTTCAATGAAAATCGCGCCTTTGTCGCGCAAATTGTCCACAACAAATTTATTGTGGACGACTTCGTGGCGCACATAAATCGGTGCGCCGTATTCTTCCAAAGCGCGTTCTACAATGCTGATGGCTCTGTCCACGCCCGCGCAAAAGCCGCGTGGGTTGGCTAAGGTAATGGTTTTTTGGGTCATGTTTTTTCTCTTAAAAATGGGTGTTTGGGTTTTCAGGCTGCCTGAAAATAGAAAATGGCATAATATGGTTTAATATCGGTAAATATCGCTTGATAAAAGGGTTTTTAGTACATATAATTATACCAACAACACCCCCAATGTTTCCGAGCAGCGAAATGCTGTTGTAGTACGGACTTGGGGGTTTTCTGTTTTTGCCTATTTCCAAAGTTGCCAATGGCTTAAATTCATCAACTCGCCTGTTTTCGGGAAAATGCCAATGCCAAATTGTTGTAAATTCACTTCATTTGGCGCACAATTTTGATGTGGAAATGTTTTTAAGGCAGCCTGAAAGCGCATTCCCCAATCACACGCTCGTGTGGGGTCAATCACGTCCAGCATTCTTTTCATCAAACAAAATGCCACAAATGGCTTTTCATGATTCAGATATTGCCAATGAAATCCGTGTAATTTCTTGATTTTGGGAATACCAATCGCGCTTTTATTCCACAAACGCCCATGATGTGCTGCCACATTTCGCACAATATTCAACGCATGTAAATGGCTGCTTAATTCTTTGTGGGATAAGTGAAAGTGCTTTTCAATTTGTCTTTGGTCGCGCTCCGTCATCATTTTGTACAATTTGGACATCGCCCCAAAATCCCAAATTTCACATGCCACCCACACGGGCAATTCGCCATATTTCGCCAAATTGTGTTTCACAAAATCGTCTTTGGCGTGGTCGCGCAAATGTTCGTATTTTGCCAACCATTCGGCATGATTGAATTTGGGATTGAAATAATGCGCTTGGGTGTGGGCAATGGGATTTTGCTTGCCCAATGTGTAGGCAATTTGGGTACGCATGGCAATTTCAATATGCTGTATGGCTTCCAATGCCAAAATTTTAATTGCATTATCAAAATCATACAGCGCAATCACATCATCAAATTGCGTATTGGCAACAAACACATCAGCACGCCCACCTGTCGCCAAATGCTGCCTGAACGGATACCAATACGCACTCAAACGATAATAGCCAATCCGCGCCAATTCTTTTTCGGCTTGCTGTTTATCGTGGAAAACCATGCCGCGTTGTGCCAATAATTCAATTTGGTCGGCAAAGGTTTTCCAATCTTTAAATGGTTGTGAAACCATAAAATTATTCCCAATTCAATTTTCAGCCAGCCTGCTTTGCCTTTTTCGCCTGTTTGATGCCGTCAATCACGAGCAAAGCCGCGCCCACACAAATGAAACTGTCGGCAACATTGAAAGCGGGGTAATACCAGTTTTCATAATAAACCAACAAAAAATCAACCACTTTACCATGCACAAAACGGTCAATCACATTGCCCAGCGCGCCGCCGATAATACACGCCGCCGCCCAGTTACCCCAGCGACCAAATTCCCCTTTCACAATCGCGCGCGCCAACCATGCCGAAATCACAAATGCCAGCACAATAAAAAAATATTTTTGCCAACCGCTGTGGTTTGCTAAAAAACTAAACGCCGCCCCTGGGTTATAAACCAGCGTTAAATCAAACAGATTAGGGATAATATTCATGCGTTCCATGTATTCAAATTTTGCCAAAATTGCCCATTTGGTGATTTGGTCCAGCAAAATCGCTACAATCGCAACAAGCCAATAAGGAAGAAATTTCATGTTTTCAGGCTGCCTATTCAGAATAAAACGCGAGATTGTACTATACGCACTTGCCAAATAACAAAAAAATCAGCATAATGCGCGACTTCATCAATGAAGTGCAGGTACACTCCCTGCACCCGCTTTTTAAGGAAAAACAAATGAAACAAGATATTCATCCAGATTACCATGAAGTGAACATCACTTGCTCTTGCGGTAATAAATTCGTAACCAAATCTGCAATGGAAAAAACCGATTTCAATATTGAGGTTTGCTCACACTGCCATCCATTCTATACTGGCAAACAAAAAATTGTGGATACCGCTGGTCGCGTGGACAAATTCAACCAAAAATACGGCAATATGTTCAAACGCTCAATCTAATTGTTGCGGAACAAATAATAGGCAGCCTGAAAATGTTTTACCAACGTTTTCAGGCTGCTTTTTTATCCAAATAACCACAAAATATCAGTTGAACGCAAAATACTTGCTTTATGTAAAACAAGAACTTATACTTTTTGTGTTCGCAACAACCATGTAGAGTATTTCCTATGTTATCCCTTATCCCTCACCGAAAATTCACCCAATTATCCATAGCCTTATTGGCTGCGATGCTGGCATTGCCTGTTACTGTTGCGCCAAATACCTACACCACTACCACCACATCAACCAATGTTTCAGGGCAATTCCAAAACGATTTCGCTACCGATTTAAAATTGGCGCAACAAGGTAATGCACTTGCGCAAAATAATGTTGGTGCGCGTTATTTATTTGGTTTAGAAGGTGTACAAAAAGATTATGCTCAAGCCAAAGTATGGTTGGAAAAATCTGCTGCGCAAGATAATGCAGGCGGACAAAACAATTTGGGTTTGATGTATCAAAACGGTTGGGGTGTCAAACAAGATTATGCCAAAGCTAAATCATTGTTTGAAAAAGCTGCTGCGCAAGGAGATTCTCTCGCACAAAATAATTTGGGCTATATGTATGATGAAGGTTTGGGTGTGAAACAAGATTATGCCCAAGCTAAATCATGGTATGAAAAAGCTGCTGCGCAAGGATTGGCAGACGCACAAAACAATTTGGGCTATATGTATCAGCAAGGTTGGGGTGTAAAACAAGACTACGCCCAAGCCAAAGTATGGTTTGAAAAAGCTGCTGCGCAAGGAAATACAAGCGGACAAAACCAGTTGGGCTTTATGTATATGCAAGGTTTGGGCGTGAAACAAGATTATGTCCAAGCCAAAGCAGGTTGGAAAAAGCTGTTGCGCAAGGAAATGCAGTCGCACAAAACAATTTGGGCTTTATGTATCAGCATGGTTTGGGCGTGAAACAAGATTATGCCCAAGCCAAAGCATGGTATGGAAAAGCTGCTGCGCAGGGCAATGCAGACGCGCAATACAATTTAGGCTTTATGTATATGCAAGGTTTGGGTGTTAAACAAGATTATGCAAAAGCTAAATCATTGTTTGAAAAAGCTGCTGCGCAAGGAGATGCAGACGCACAAGATGCTCTAAACTATCTGCGCGAAAACGGTTTAATCCGCTAATTTTCTAATCAAAATAAGCAAAAGGCAGCCTGAAAACCTTATTTACAGTTTTCAGGCTGCCTTTTTTATTCAGAAACAACCGATTTTTTCTTTTTACGCGGACGGCGGCGTTTCTTTTTCATGCTGCCATCACCCAATGTTTCGGTTGCTTGCGGTGCATTTCTCGTCATGGCTTGGCGCGTTTCTTCATTGCCATATTGGAACTTTGTCCACCATTCACCCAATTCGCGCAATTCATCGCTTACTTGTCCGCGCAACAACAAAAAATCATATGCCGCACGAAAACGCGTTTGCGCCAATAATCTAAATGGACGACCACCGCGCTGATAGGCAAACTGCGGTTGCAATGCCCAAATTTCGCGCATCGTGGCGGAATAACGCTGCGGTACGCCCCAACCTTTTTCCATATCGTCGCGCAAACTGTTAATGGCTTCGTTCATGGCAGCGGCGGGGCTGGCACCGCGTTTTTGTCCGCTTAACCAACGTTTTTCTAATTGCCCCCAAAACAAAGCGGCTAACACAAATCCTACCGAAACCGATTTGTTTTCACGCAAACGCGCATCGGTTTGTTGCAATGCCAAATGTCCGATTTCAGGCTGCTTATCAGTAGCGGCGGCAGCCTGAAACATAGCGGTAAACAGGGGATGAATGCGTGCATCTTCGCCTAATAAATGTAATTGTTTCAGGCAGCCTAATGCACAGCCTGAAAACAAAATTTTCATCATTTCGTCAAATAAACGTGCCACAGGTTCTTTGCGTAACAATTTAGCATGTGATGCAATGGGTGTAGCGGTGGCTTCGTCCACACTAAAACCGAGTTTGCCTGATAAGCGCACCGCACGCAGCATACGCACGGGGTCTTCGGCATAACGCTCCGCCGCATCACCAATGATGACTAATTTTTTTGCTGCAATATCAGCCAAACCCGTATGAAAATCAATCACTTCTTGGTTGCGAATATCGTAATACAAGGCATTACAAGTAAAATCGCGGCGCAAAGCATCTTGTTCCATAGTGCCATATGCATTGTCGCGCATGATGCGACCAAATTCGTTTTGTTTCACTTTGCCGCCGCTGCGAAAAGTGCTGACTTCAATCGTATCCGCGCCCATCATCACATGCACAATTTGAAATCGCCGCCCAATAATGCGGCTACGGCGGAAAATTTGATGCACTTGTTCAGGCGTGGCATTGGTGGCAACGTCAAAATCTTTGGGTTGCACGCCCAATAATAAATCGCGTACTGCGCCGCCGACTAAATAGGCTTCGTAGCCTGCTTGATGCAAATGTTCCAGCACTTTAATAGCGGAATGGTTGTGAATTGCCAATTTAATGGCATGACGTGTACCCATTTGTTTTTTGGGTTTGCGTTTTTTGGGTAGGATAGCGCCTACAATTTTTTTTAACATTTTTCAATTACCTGCTCATCAAATTAAGAGAGTAGGCAGCCTGAAACCATCTTTGCAAAATAATCTTAATCAAATCATTTTGCAAAGATTTCAGGCAGCCTGAAAAAGATATTGTTAGTGGCTATTTTGCCGTGATTTTTACAAAAATAAAAGCTGAATACCGAAGCATTCAGCTTTTTGTGATGCCAACCGTTATGATAAACGGCTATGAATCAATGATTTATTTAACAGCAGATGCAACAGCCGCTTCAACAGTAGAAGCCGCTTCTGCAACTGTAGCAGAAGTTTCGCTAGCCACTTCTACAACCGCAGAAGCAACAGCTTCTGTTGTAGAAACAACGACATTAGCCGCTTCAGAAGCAATAGATGTACCTTCAGCTACAACAGCAGATGCAACAGATGCGCTTTCGGCTGCGACAGCAGATGCAGCAGATGCAGTTTCTGCAGCAACAGCAGATGCAGCAGATGCAACAGCAGCAGTTGTTTCAGCAGGTTTAGTTTCGCCGCCACAAGCAGCTACGAACAAAGACAATACGGCAGCAACAGCCAATGATTTTTTCATTTTTGATACCTATAAAAATGTGAAGTTTAAAATAAGAAATGACGTAATCGTTCTGAATTATATGTAATGATAACGTCATTTTTAGAACGTTCGTATTCTGCCTGAAATCTTATTACGGTGCAATTGTTATGCAAGAAAGTGGTATAAAATGGGGAAGTATACTTAATGCTATAGTATTGTTTTTTAAAAATTAAAATTTATGTGTAAAATAACATAAAAAAATGAGAATAAGTTCATTTTTTTATTAAATGTTGTGATTTAACGACATAAATCACGATGTTTGTTTCAGGCTGCCTGTGTTATACTGCGCATACTTTTGCGATTGTGTCGCAAAATCCATGTTATTTAAGGATATACCAAGATGAGTATTCAAAAAAATACCGTAGTAACCCTACATTATGAAATGTACGATGCTGACAATAATTTGTTGGATAAAACCGTTGAACCAATTGCCTATTTGCACGGTGGCTATGATGGCATTTTTCCATTGGTGGAAGAAGCCTTGCATGAAAAAAACGTGGGCGATGTGGTAGATGTTACGATGCAGCCTGAAGATGCTTTTGGTGAGCAAGAACCTGAATTGGTGCGCATTGAAGATGTGAGCGTGTTCCCTGTGGAAGTGGAACCCGGTATGATGTTTGAAGCAGATGACCCAGAACACGGTGGTGTCATTATTTATCGCGTAACCGATGTGGCAGATGGCAAAGCAGTTGTGGACGGCAATCACCCATTGGCAGGTATGGTCATTCGTTTCAAAGGCACAGTTCACGAAATTCGTGAAGCCACCGCCGAAGAATTGGCACACGGTCATGTTCATGGCGCACACGGTCATCATCACTAATTGATGCAGCTGTTTCAGGCTGCCTGAAAAAACATTTTTTCAGGCAGCTTTTTGTTTTCGGGATTGATGCTTTAATTTATAGTGGATTCACTAAATCAGGACAAAGCGACAGCGACCGCCGTGTACACATAGTACAACATAAGGGAACTGGTAACGCTGTACTTGAATTCACTATAAATATCCGACTACCCCAATATTTTAAACCATCATAAATAAACAGCCTGAAAAACAGGATGACGAAATTTTTTCAGGCTGCCTTTTAAACAAACAATCTACAACTCCAAAATAAAGAAAAAACATGATAAAACAAAGACTAAAAGCACTGCGCGACACTATGCGCCAACATCAATTACACGCGCTGATTATTCCCACCGCCGACCCCCACCTTTCCGAATACATTCCTGACCGTTGGCAAACGCGCCAATATTTTTCAGGCTTCACAGGTTCAGCAGGCGTATTAATCGTGCAGCCTGAAACCGCACAATTATGGACAGATTTTCGCTATTGGACACAAGCGACGGCAGAATTATCGGGCAGCGATATTGAATTGCGTAAACAAGATAAAGGGCAAAATCATCTGGCAGATTTAGTCGCCACGCTGCCTGAAAATGCGCGAGTAGGTATGGCAGCAGATATGTTGTCGCTGGCAGAATATCAGCGCATTCAGGCTGCCTTTACGCCGAAAAATATTATTTTGTGGCACGAACGCGATTTGGCGGCAGAAGTTTGGGGCGATGCGCGTCCTGTTTTGCCAAATGCGCCCGTGTTTGCACAAAAAGCAGAATTTGTACCACAATCGGCAGCCGAAAAATTGGCGCGTGTGCGCGAAAAAATGTGCGATTTGGGCGCGGATTATCATCTTGTTTCCGCGTTGGACGACATTGCATGGCTGACCAATTTGCGTGGCAGCGACATTGAATTTAATCCCGTTTTTTTGGCGCATTTATTGATTGGCGCGGACGATGCAGTATTGTTTATCGCTCCCGAAAAAATAAATGCAGAAATTCAGGTTGCCTTAAACGCAGCCAATATTAAGCTGCAAGATTATGCGAATGTAGCGGATTATTTGACGCAACTTTCAGGCTGCCTATTGCTTGACCCTGCGAAAATTGCTTTGGCTACGGTTGCGCCCATTTACAATCATGCAAAAAATGATTCAGGCAGCCTGAAAATATTGGAAGCGGATAATCCGTCCAGCCAATTCAAAGCACAAAAATCGTCTGCGGAAATTGCGCATATTCGCGCTGCCATGTTGCAAGATGGCATTGCCTTGTGCGGTTTTTTCGCCGAATTGGAACAAAAATTGGCGCGTGGCGATGTGTTCAATGAATACGATATTAGCGATTTATTGCTGCAACACCGCTGCCAACGCGAACATTTTGTTTCGGAAAGTTTTAGTACGATTGCAGGTTTCAATGAAAATGGTGCGATGCCACATTATCGCGCACCTGTTTCAGGCAGCCTGAATATTTCAGGCAATGGTTTATTGTTGATTGATAGTGGCGGTCAATACCACATGGGGACAACTGACATCACGCGCGTGGTGCCGATTGGTACGCCGTCCGCAGCACAAATTCGTGATTTCACGCTGGTATTGAAAGCGCATATTGCGTTGGCAACGGCGGTGTTTCCCGAAGGCATTTCATCTGGACAAATTGATGCGATTTGTCGTTTGCCTTTGTGGCAAGCGCAATGTGATTATGGACACGGCACGGGACACGGCGTGGGTTATTTTCTGAATGTGCACGAGCCACCACAACGCATTTCGTATCACGCGCCCAATACGCCGTTTTATGCGATGCGCGAAGGCATGCTAACCTCCAATGAACCAGGGTTGTATCGCCCAAATCAATGGGGGATTCGCATTGAAAATCTGGTGGTTAATCAAAAAGTCGTGCAACCGCAAGAAAGCGAGTTTGGCGAATATTTGCATTTTGAAACGGTAACGCTGTGTCCGATTGATACGCGCTTGGTTGATGTGGCGATGTTGCGCGAAGATGAGCGGGCATGGCTGAATGCGTATCATCAAAATGTACGCGAAAAATTGCTGCCGTTTGTGGCGGGTGCGGCGGAAGATTGGTTATTGAAACGGACGGAAGCAATTTAGTTTTTCAGGCTGCCTATTTTTAAAATGCAGCCTGAAAAATAGAGAAAGGATATACAAAATGTTATTGCTTGCTTATTTATTGATTGGTGCAATAACGGGGTTTTTGGCAGGATTATTTGGTATTGGCGGTGGCACGGTTATTGTGCCGATGTTGATGTTATTACTGCCCAAATCGGGCATTCCCGATGCACAGCTGATGACAACTGCGCTGGGAACTTCGTTTTCTACTATCGTGTTTACCTCCATCGCATCGGCACGGCAGCATCATAAATTAGGTAATGTGGATTTTCGGGTGTTCAAAATTTTTGTGCCAGCCTTGATGTTATCGGTATTTGTGTGTGGTTGGCTGGTAACATTTTTGCCCAAAGCGATGTTGATGAAAATGTTTGCGCTGATGATGTTGTATTTATCAGGCAAAATGCTGTGGTCTAGTCGCCAAAAAATTGCGCCCATTGCCAAATCTTTTACACCCAAAGTACAAATGGTCGCAGGAGCAACGATTGGCGCCTTGTCCAGTTTCGCAGGGATTGGTGGTGGCGGTTTTATTGTGCCGTTTTTGAACAGTCGCGGTTTTGAGATGAAACGTGCGATTGGGACATCATCCGCGTGTGGCGTACTGTTGGCATTGGGTGCGACGATTAGTTTTATGTTGAGCGGACGCAATGTTAGCAATATGCCTGCGTATTCGGTTGGTTTTGTGTATTTGCCTGCGTTTATTGGTATTGTGGCGACCAGCGTGTTTACGTCTAAATTTGGTGCGGTGGCGGCGAGTAAATTGCCTGTACCGATTTTGAAACGTGGGTTTGCGGCGTTTTTGTGTGCGGTGGCGATAAGTATGTTTTTTAAATGATATAGTGAATTCAATTTAAACCAGTACAGCGTTGCCAGCTCCCTTATGTACTATGTGTACACGGCGGTCGCTGTCGCCTTGTCCTGATTTAAATTGAATCCACTATATTTAAAATGATAAATAAGCAAAGGCAGCCTGAAAATATTTTCAGGCTGCCTTTTTTAAAACGATTACTTTGGCAATCTAACTTGCGTATAAAAATTACCATTAATTTGCGTATGATTGATGTGATACATCCGATACGCATGGAATAATGCCTCATCGGGCTGTTCAGGTTGCTTCCAAAATTGCGACAAATGTTGCTGACTGGTTAGCCCTTGCATATCATAACTTGCGTGCCCCAAAATTTTCACAGGCATATTGTGAATCAACGCCGATAAACCGCTGGTACTATTGACCGTAACCATGCCCATCCCATGTCGCAACAAATCAGGTAGTGGCACATCATGCACATAAATCACACGCCCTCGCATTTGCGGATGGCGGCGCAAAAAACGGCGAATATCACGCGCATAGTTCACAAACCCTCTGTCCATCGGATGATGTTTCACCACCAATTTCGTGTCATCAGGCGCATTAATCGCAAACGATGACAACACATGCTGCAAACACGCGCGTACCGTGCTGTAATCGCTATGCACCCGAATTTGACTATCTGTACTCACTTGCAAAGGCAAAATAAAAAATTTGCCCAGCTCGCCCTGTTTAATCTGTTGCGCCTTGTGTCGTTCGGTATGTTGATACCAAACATAACGCAAACCCGACAATAACCACGCTTTCACATAATAAGCAATGCTGCTACTGCGATGATGCTGATAATCGGGAAAACGATGTCGCTCAACAAACATTTGCCAATAATATTGAGCGGCTATCAAAGCCACAGGTCTAAAACCACCCGCCACAGGTTCAGGTTCAATATAATCCTGTTGTTTTAATTGCGAAAAGGCAGCCTGAAACCATTGTGCATCACGCGGTAAAGGCGAAAAAGCATTGACACCCGTTTCTTCCAACGTAACCCAATGTGGGCGAAAATAACCTTCTTCAAATGCCCAAAAGCGAATCTTTTTCGCCATACAAATTTCTTTGGCAACCCGATGATACATGCGCGTATCGCCAAAACAAACTACTGCATCAATTTGATTTTGATGGATAAAATCTTCCAGATAATCATGAAATTCAGAAAACGCCGCTTGATACGGATAAGTATCGGGTTGCGATTCGGGATAATAAAAACTATCGCCGCCGTTGAAATTGATTTTGAACACACGCGCACCGCCCTGTTTGAGCCATTGTGCCAATTCAAAGAAAAATGAGCCAATCGCACCTTGCAGCAACAAAATGCGGCGGTGCATAGCGAGTTTTTCTAGATTACTAAATGCAATGGTTTGCGTATTCATTTTATTTTTCTGTTTTCAGGCTGCATTTTATGATGAAAAGAAAATAGGCAGCCTGAAAAAATGGTTTATTGAAAGGATAATTCAGAACCTGTGTTCGTAATCCCTAAATTACATGGTCAGCGAACGCCACAACTGCTGCGCTTTGCCGATTTGTTTTGCCAGCCAACTGCGTTTGACCGCACCTTGTCCGCCAGCCATCGCTTTTTGTTGGCGCAATAATTCAATCGCCGCCGCCGCATCAATGCGCCGACCACGCGCATGGTTCACATATTGCGGATAATGCACCAAAGTGCCACTAATCAATTCAGGCAGCGATAATCGCCGCGTGCGCCGTGCCAATGGCAATTCATCGTGTGTCAGTCCCCAACCAGCGTAAAATGGCAAACCGTAACAATACACAGTTTTGCCGCGCAATAAAGCCTCAAAACCTGTTAGCGAAGTCATCGTATGCACTTCATCTGCCACATTAAGGCAGCCTGAAATATCCGCATCCACCGCCACATAATCCACCAATTCCGCCGCCACATCATCAGGTACCATACCAACACGATTACCGCTAACCACATCAGGATGCGGTTTATAAATCACAAACGCATCGGGATTGCGCTCACACACCAAACGCAGCAAATCCGCATTTTTATTGATTTTCGGCGAACCAAATCGGATAGAAGCATCATCTTCCACTTGCCCCGGAACCAGCAAAACACGTTTGCCTACCGCCGTTTCAGGCAGCCTGAAAGTTGCCGCGCCAACATTGTATTTGCTGATATTGGCTTGCGTGAGAGCTTGCTGCAAATGTTGTGCCAGTTCACTATCTTGTGGCGAAAAAATGTGATGTTGCAAAATGTGTTCTAAACGAGACGGTGTCCGCGCATCAAAATAAATGCCAACATCGTCCACCACCAACGACAAGGGCGGCACCAAATTTGACCCCAAACCAACCGAGCGCACAAAACCATCTTCCATACGCAGCACGCCGATTTGATGCTGTTGCGCCCAATCCAAAACTGCTTGTTTGCCCGCGCCCCACAACAATAATCGCGCATTTGCCGCCATGTTTTCAGGCTGCAATTTGTTGACTGATTTCACAAAATGCAAACGACACGCTGGCACGGCAAAAAACGGTTTCACCACCGCTCGTTTCCACAACGACATGCCGACACAATACACATCGCCCCGTACGCGCTCATTGAAGGCACGCGCTTGAATTAAATACTGAATCACATCATTCAGGCAGCCTGAAAGCCCTGTATTCGGATTGATATAACGCGAATATTGCAAATATGCCGCCGCAAATAATTGCGTCAAACTGCGCGGCGCACGGCGACCTTGTTCACGCAATGCCGCCATATCCGCATGTCTATCGTCCGTCAATCCCCAGCCTGCGTACCAAGCTCGCCCAAATACCACCACCTGCTTGCCACACAACAAGGCTTCAAAACCCAGTTGCGAAGTGGCGCAATACACTTTGTTCACATGCGCCAACAAAGAAATCGGGTTCACATCGTCCGTCAAAACACGCACACGTTCACTCGCCAAGTGTGTATCAAAATAACCACGTTTTTTGCCGCTCAACACATCGGGGTGGGTTTTAATCCAAATTTCCGCATCGGGATTTTCATCACAGGCAGCCTGAAACAATGCCGCAAATGTGGTTTCATCTGCGCCACCATGTTTTACCGCCATATCGCCAAAAGTTTGGTCAATCAGCAACACAATTTCACGTTCTGGAACGCAGCCTGAAAAATCGGGCGCATGATTGTATTTGGATAAATGATGCGCCACAATTTGCTGCATCGCTTGTTCAGCAGCAGTCAAATCTTCGGTTTTCAGGCTGCCTTCGCTCGCCAAAATCAAATTTTCCAAACGCGATGGGCGCGATGTGTCGTAATAAATGCCGACATCGTCCCACACCAGCGCAAATGGCGGATAGCCGTTCACGCCCAAACCCAGCGAGCGCAGAAAACCATCTTCCAGCGCAATATAGGGAATTTGGTGCTTTTGTGCATACTCACGCGCTTTATTTGCCGTTGGACGCAAACCCCAGCCCAATACACACTCGTCCGCGCCACGTTGCGGTTTAGCAATGGCGTATTCGGGGAAAAACAAGGATAAATCGGGAATGGCGCGAATCCCGCGCGAGAAAACGGCTGCTTTTTTCACGGTGTTTTGGGGTGTGGGAAAACGTGAGATTGTAGCAAATTGCGTGCGTGGATTTTGCTAACAAACGTAAATATGATGATTGCCGATAATAGAAATGCAAAAAAGCCAAGTTCCGAAAAACTTGGCTTTTTAAAATTTGGTGGGTCGTGAGCGATTCGAACGCTCGACCAACGGATTAAAAGTCCGATTAAGCCTATTTTAAAATTTTCTAAACTATTGATTTATTAAGTATCAAAAAAATGTGATGCCTGTACACACCATCACATACAGCTACAAATATATCACAAACTGGCACAATTTGGACACACAAGAAAACACACTTAAAACCGCGTTCACTCGCTTTTTTAAGTGTGTTTTTTCGTCTTAACAAAAAGGAATGTGAATGAAATTAGCCCATTTTCTGATGATGGGCGTAGCAATGACAACGGCTCTGCCCACGCTCGCCGCGCCCTTACCCCAAAAAACCACCGTAGGCATGACCCAACCGCGTTTCAACGACTTGGCGGCACAATGTACCAATGCTGTACACCCCAACACCTTGCAAGCAGTCGCGCGTGTGGAAAGTGGTTTTAACCCCTACGCCATTGGCGTTGTGAAAGGCAGATTACAACGTCAGCCGCGCACACTCGCCGAAGCGGTCGCCACCGCCAAATCGCTTCACGCACAAGGCAAAAATTTCAGCATGGGTTTAATGCAAGTAAACCGCTACAACTTGGCAGCCTACGGATTGAATTATGAAACCGTGTTTGAGCCATGCAAAAACATCAATGCTGGCGCAAAAATCCTGAAATCGTGCTTTGACCGCGCAGGGGGCAAAGGACAGGCAGCCTTACAAAAAGCGTTCAGTTGCTACTATTCGGGCAATTTCAAATTTGGTTTCAAGAGTGATTTTAAAGGGCAACCACCCTACGTTACCAAAATCATCATGTCGGCATTAAACAATTCGCCGAACCAAACCATACGCTTTTCAGGCAGCCTGAAAGTCAATCACACCGCGACCGATTTAAGCAAAAATCAATTAGTTGCGAGCGTACCGCCCATTCAGCAAGCCCAAAGGCAGCCTGAAACGGCGCAATATATTCCCATGCCAGCCGAATATCAGAACGCCCAAACTTCTGTTTCTGATGAAAAATCTGTGGTCGTGGCAGCCCAAAAACCACCGCCACCACCGCCCGAATGGGACGTATTCGCCTACGCGGAATACCGCGAAAAATACGGCGGTAACAAGCCTGAATGGGATATTTCGCCATAATCCAATTTCAATTTAAACGGTCTAACCGTTTGAAACCGCCCAACAGGGCAATCCGTGCCGATACGAAAGTGTCGGCTTTTTTTATTTTTTACATAGGAAACAAAAAGATGAACAAATTTTTGAATTTCATCAACAAAAAATCCGCTCAATACAGCCCTGAAATCATGGAAGCAGAAGCGAAAATCAATGAATTGCTTGCAAAACCCAAAATGCAAGTGTTGGTATATAGCTGTGCAATGTTTGTGGCTATGACTGCAACCCCAATGGCATCAGCAGCAGGATTTGAAGCAGAAGGCAAGTCAATGGCAGATACCGTTTTTAAAGGTATTTATGCGATTGTTGGTGTTGTCGCACTTATTGTTGCATTGTGGCAGGCTGTGGAAGCATGGTCGGGGCGTAAAAGCTGGATGGACTTTTTTCATACCCTGATTTGGATTGTGGTTGCCGCAGCTACTCCCGCATTGGTAGCTTGGCTTTGGAAAAAAGGGCAGCAAATGGTATTTGGTTAATTTAGGCAGTCATCAGCATGAACCATATAAATAATATTGATGTGGAATACCCAACATTCAATGGCTTAAATCGCCAAGCCATGATTTTGGGCGTTCCGCTCATTCCATTTGTTGTGTGTCTTTTCGTGCTGATGATGCTTTTCATGGTGTCAATGACTTTTCTTGGTGGAAAGTCATTGTTCATCTTATTGCTGGTTATTCCGATTTTCCTAGCATTGAGAAGCATTTCAGCCAATGACGACCAAGCCTTTAAAATTTACGGCATTGAAATCAAATGGTGGTTACGCCGACAACACGCCGAACTGTTCAACGGCGCAACCACCATTGTTTCAACCAAATATGGGAGACAAACCAGTGATTATCAGCGATTTTTTCAGCAAAATTTTCAAGAAACTGCCCGCCCAATCGGAATTTCTACCGAAAATCTGCCAACACGTTACCAATGAAATTGTCTATTTCGAAACAGGACATTATGGTTTTGTCATCAAAATGGAGGGTTTGGCGTTTGACGGTGTGGACGACAAACATTTGTTTTCCAGCTTCGTGGGTTTGAAAGATTTGTTTTCCGCAATCGGCAAAACCTTTGGTAATCGTGCCGCGATTTGGACAACTTTACGGCGCAGCAAAATTGAATTTAATCAACAATATGACTTTCAGGCTGCCTTTTGCCAACAATTTGCCGACCACTATTTACAGCGTTTCCAAACCGAAGATTATTTTGAAAACACTTTTTTCCTGACGCTCATCATCAAAAACAACAGCATGGACGCTGGGATTAAAGAATGCCAAGAGCAAATTCAAATCCTGCTCCGCGCGCTGGAAACGTACAGCCCAACCGTGCTGACCGCCTACCAAAATCAAAACGGCGTAGGCTTTTCCGAAGTGTATCAATTTTTTGGCAGCCTGATTAACGGCAACAACGAGCCTATCCCCCTTTCCGCCACCAATGCCTACCAAGTTATCCCAGCGTCCGTGCTGCATTTTGGTTCAGACGTGGCAGAAATTCGCCCCGAGCAGGGACAACGCAAATGGGCAACAATTTACGATTTGAAAGATTTTGGTGTCAGCAAACCCAAGATTTTAACCAGTATTTTGACTTTGCCTTGCGAATTTACCTTGACGCAATCCATGATTTTCATCAACCCTTACGATATGCTCGGCAATATCAAAAAGCAAATCAATAACTTGCAATCGGTGGGCGATTTGGCAACTGAACAAGTTGAAGAGTTGGAATACGGCATGGGTGGCTTAACGGCTGGCGAATTGATGTTTGGCGATTACAGCGCGGTTTTGACCGTGTTTGGCAAAACACCGCAGGAAGCGGCGGATAATGGCGCACGAGCCTATTCCACTTTTCTCAATTCGGGGGCGTATCGTTTTGCCAAAGCTGGCGCGTCCGCACCGTCCACTTGGTACGCGCAAGTCCCCAACAGCGCGGAGCGTCCACGCTCGTTTCCCAAAACCACCGAAAATTTAGCCTGTACTTTTGGCATTCACAATTACAGTTATGGCAAAAAATACGGCAATCCATTGGGCAACGGCTCGGCGGTTATGCCCCTGCAAACGGTGTCCAAAACGCTGTTTCACTTCAATTTCCACTTTTCCAATCCCAAAGAAGACAATGTGGGCGACAAAATCGCAGGGCATACGCTGATTTTGGGCGCGACTGGTACAGGTAAAACCACTTTGCAAACTTCGCTGTTGGCGTTTGCCGAGCGGTTTCAACCGCACCTGTTCGCGCTGGATTTGGATAGGGGCATGGAGTTGTTTATCCGCGTGATTGGTGGCAATTATTTTGCGCTGGAAGCTGGGGTGCCGACTGGCTTAAATCCGTTCCAACTGCCCGACACACCGACCAACCGCGAATTTCTGTACGAATTGGTCGGCATTTGTGGACGCGATGAACACGGCAAATTGACCGCCCAAGAACGCCAAGACATTCAAAACGCGGTTAATGCTTTGTTTGAAATGGATTTTGAATACAGAAGTTTCAGCTATTTGTTACAGAGCATTCCGCACAATGCGACCAATCCCGATAGTTTGCGTGTAAGGCTGTCTGAATGGTGTCGCAGCGAAAACGGACGCTTTGCATGGGTTTTGGACAATGAGCGTAACTTATTCAATCCTGATGAATTTTGGCGCATTGGTTTTGATTTGTCGGACATTTTGAAAGACAAATACAAACCGACCGAGCCAGTTTTAGCCTATTTGTTCCATTTGCGTGAACTGATGTTGGACAAAGTGGCAGAGAAAAACGGCTTACTGGTTAATATCATTGAAGAATTTTGGTATGCCTTGCGCTTCAAATTCACGGAAGAATTGATGTTGAAAATGCTCAAAACCGACCGTAAACGCGGTTCTTGGTTGATTTTGGTATCGCAATCGCCCGAAGACGCGATTAAAGCGGATATTTTCCCCGCGATTGTCCAGCAAACACCGACCAAGATTTTTCTGCCCAACCCCGATGCCGAATTTACAGACAGCTACGAGCGTTGTGGCTTGACCCTGAAAGAGTACCAAGAATTGATTAAGTTGTCGTTGGATAGCCGTACATTTTTGGTTAAACAATCCAAGCAATCCGCCTTTGCAAAACTGGATTTGTATGGTTTTAAAGACGAAATGGTTTTCCTTTCAGGCAGCAGCGATAATATTGAATTGTTGCATGAAACGATGTCGGTTTATGGCGATGACGTTCATCAATGGTATCAACCATTTATGCAAACCGTCCGCCGCATTCGGGCGGAAAAATCCCAGTCTAAATTGAATGCGCCCACGCAAGCGGTGGAAGCGTTCGCCATTTGTTGAGTTTGCCCCAGTAATGGGGCTTTTTCGTGCCGTGAAAACGGCATTTTTTCTTTTTGATATAAGGACTTTGAGATATGAAAGTAAAAATCAAAACCCCCATGAAAACTTTGTGTGTGGCAATTTTGACTGGCGTATTGGCAGTTGCCAATCCCATGTTCAGCGAGCCTGTTCATGCCAAAGGCATTCCTACATTTGATTTGAAAGGTATGTTGGAAAGCATTGAGCGTGGAAAACAGCTTGCCGAACAAATTAATAACCAAGTTCGCCAAATCCGTGAATTGGAAAATCAAGTAAAAGCCATGAGTGGCTGGCGCGATGTAGGTAAAGTTGCTCGCAGTACGCTGGACACAACGACCAATATTGGTAGTGAATGGGCTGAACTGTATGGACAAGCCAAAATTACCGCCAATATCCAGAATGATTTAAATGGCAAAAAGTATTCCCATGAAAACAATTTGCAACATTTGCTCAAAACCCAACAACTGAACATCAAATCGTTGGAAGAAGCCCAACAACGCATGGAAAATCTCATGGACTTGGGGCAACAGGCTTTACAAACCCAAGACGTAAAAGCGGCTGCCGATTTTGCCAACCGCATTGCGATTGAACAAGGCTACATTCAAGCCATGCAAATGAAGTTGGACATGGCAGAGCGTGTCGCCAAGCAGCAGGAAAAAATCCAGCAGCAGCAATATGCCCAACGGCAGGAGTGCATGGCAAAACAAATCCGCAATCGCAATTATAAAGCCTGTTTATAAGCCATTTTAGCATTCAGGCAGCCTGAAAAGACGTATTTTGTTTTTTCAAGCTGCCTGAATAAAACAAGGAAAAAAAACATGAGTGATACTTTTTGGAAAGATACCACCGATTTCCTGCTTACAGGTATGGGAACGGATTTATTTGATAAAAGTGCTAACCTAATTACCAGTATTGCGCCCTTATTTTCAATGGGATTTGGTATTTATTTCATGATAATCATCTTAAACGCCTATGGGCGTGGATTTGATGGGAATGCCGTTGATTTAGCGAAAAAAACGGTGGCATGGCTGATTATTATTGCTTGTGCCTTTAATGCAGCACAATATCAAAAAATTGCGAATATGGCGTATGAATTTCCCGAATGGTTAGCCAGTACCTTTAATGGTAGATTTGAAGCCAGCGCGATTGATGCCGCATGGGACAGTATTATGCAACTCATTGAAAAACTTTTAGCAAAAGCTGCACAATTAACTGGTCTAGCTCAATTACCTGATAAAATTATGGTATTTATGGCTGCTGGTATCATTATTTTATTAGGGGGGATATTTTTTGGCATTGTACTTGCCTATTATTTGGTGGCAAAAATTTCATTGGCAATGGTGTTGTTAATCGGTCCACTTTTTCTAGGCATGATGTTGTTTTCATCAACAAGACAATACGCAATGAATTGGATAAGCCAAATTTTCAACTATTCTGTAACCATTTCATTTTTCACAATTTTAATGTCATTGCAAATGAAGTTTTTTGATGCCCATCTCAAACCCCTTGCAACAGGAGACACGATAGATGATGTGGTACAAATTTTCGGTATCTTGCCCATGTTTATTACTGTTACCATGTTGTTTGTGATTGTGGCATTCAATATTCCGTCTATTGCGTCCGCTCTGACAGGTGGCGCAGGTGCTGGGGGGTTCTCTACTATGGTTAATTTTGTACGCCAAGCCTTGAATGGTGGCAAACATTCAAGCCCATTAACAGGGAGCGGATTAGGTATTCGTAACAAATCTCGTGCTGCATTCAGTAAAGTAGCTTCAAGATTTGGTAACTCCATATCATCTAAACGCTAAAAATTTAGCTGCCTGAAAAACCTTGTTTCAGGCAGCTAAATTTTATTGAATTACTTGTTTTAAATGCTTTTTTAGAGTGGAATTTAACCGTCTCCATTGGATATTATAAAAAATAAAACAACCCAAAATGGAATAAACAACAAGATTTGAAATAATATTGCCCAATGTATTATTCAAATGTATGTCCAAAAAGACCAATGTCATGCCAAAAATCAACGATACCACAACCAAGCCAATACCCATTAAGTAAGACAACGCATAGCACGATTGGGAAAACTCTTTAATCATTTCATAATTGATTGCGGTATCGCCAACATTGGTATTTTTAATGGCTACAATCAGGTCTTTATTTTCTTTATTTTTTGTGAAATTGGGAAGTAAAGTAAAAACTTGAATATTATACCCAACTCGCATAGGAAAATCCCAATTTGTGATTTGGAAATCTTTTTCCGCCCCATTTTCATCAGCAAGAAAAAATCTCAAATGATTGGTTACTTTGCTGTTGATTTCTACCGAACCCTCCGAGCCACTACCTGAAACGTGCGTTTCGGAGCGTTGAGAAAAATCGGTTACAGTACCTGAATAAATCTCAATAAAATAATGCTTATTTTGAATGGTTTGGCTTTTCATAGTAAACACCCATTTAATTTGAAATTACTGAATATTATACACATTTTTCTCAATAAAATCAATTAGAAAAATGATTTTTTCTCTTTTTAAACCCAGTCTTAAATCCCAACGATTTAAGGCTTTTTTCTTTGGAGTATCGCACCATGAAACACGCTTTTTTCTTGATGATTGTGCCGCTCGGTTTGGCAGCGTGTAGCCACAATCCGCCCAAACCATACGGCAAATTCTTTCCGATTAACGGTCAAGAAACCGTTTACGCCGCCCCTAATTCTTTGATGAACATGAATAATCAACCATTGGAGTTAAAACATGAGTAAAACCCTAATCATCGCCGAAAAGCCCAATGTAGCAAAAGAAATCGCCGCCGCTTTGGGTGTGCCACGCAGTAAAAATTACTATGAAAACAATGAATTGATTATCAGCAACTGCATTGGACATTTGGTGGATTTGTATGTACCTGAATTGGAAAGTAAAAATGTGCCTTTGCCGATTGTGCCACGCCCATTTCAACTGAAAACCAAAGAAAACACCCAGCAACAATATGATTTATTGAAACATTTGTTGCACCGCTCGGACGTTTCTGTGGTTGTCAATGCTTGCGATGCGGAGCGCGAGGGCGAGAGCATTTTTTACCGCGTTTACGAGCTTTCAGGCTGCATGAAACCTGTTAAACGTATGTGGATTACGTCCACCACCCAAGACGGCTACTTGGACGCATGGCGCAATCTGAAAGACGGCGCAGCAGTCCACCACCTGCACATGGCAGCCAAAAGCCGAGCGGAAGCCGACTGGCTCTTGGGCATTAACGGCAGCCGCGCCCTGTTTCATGCGGTCGGTCGCGTGATGACACCCACGCTGGCTATGGTTGTGGACGCTTACCAAGCCAACAAAAATTTCAAACCGCAGGATTATTGGGAAATTCATGGTGATTTCACGGTGAACGGTGGTGATTTTACCGCTAAATTATTGGATAAAAACGATAAAGTCGCCAAATTTGATGATTTTAATCAGGCAAAAGCCGCTTTGGTGAACATTCAGCAAATCCCTGATTTTATGGTAAAAGATGATTTCACGGTCAGCAAAAAATCCGCGCCGTATTTGTTCTCGGCAACCGCTTTACAAAAACAAGCCAATAAGCAATTCAAATTTTCGGCGGATAAAACTTTGCAAATCATGCAGTTGTTGTATCAGGATTACAAATGTTTAACTTATCCACGTTCCGATTTTGACGCGCTGCCCGAAGATTTTTTACCGACCATGACCGCCACTTTGAACGGTTTGGGCGCATTGCAGGAATATCAAGACATTGTTTTAAATATGAACAATCAAAACTTGATTGTGCAAAATCCGCGTGTTTTTGATAATTCGCGTATTGATTCACACTATGCCATTGTGCCGACTGGTTTTATTGTGAAAAACGGTGTGGAAATGCCTTTGTCGCAACTGTCTGATTGTGAATTGAAACAGATTTTGCCAGCCGATGAATACGCCATTTTCAATATGGTAGCGTTGCGGACAATGGCGGCATTTTTTCCGCCAGCCGAATACGCGGTTACAACCCGAACGGCGCAATCGGGCGATGTGGTGTTTCAGACAACAGGCAAGGTGTTGAAAGTGTGGGGTTGGTTGTCGGTGTACGGTGGCATGGACGAAGACGAAGAAAAAGGTTTCAGGCTGCCTGAAATCCAAAATGGCGAAAGCACATCTTCCCAAACCATTGATTTAAAAGCACTCAAAACCCAAGCCCCCAAATTGCTCAATGACAGTTCCTTGCTCACGGCAATGGAAACCGCAGGGCGCAAATTGGACGATGCCGAGTTAAGCGACATCATGCGCGAAACAGGCGGCTTGGGAACGGCGGCAACACGACCGCCAACCATTGCCAAACTCAAAGAAGCCAAAGGCGATAAACCGCCGTTTGTGGTGGTGGAAAAAAATCAGCTTATCCCCACCGAACGCGCCATTGCCGTGATTGAACATTTGCGGCGACATTATCCTCTGCTCGTCAATCCAATGGTTACGGCGCAATGGGAACAAAAATTGGCGCAAATGGCAAAAGGGCAATGTGAGCGCGAACAATTTATGGCGGAAATTGAGTGGGCGGTGCGCGAGTTGGTGCAGATTTTGCAAACCCACAAAATGCCATTTGTGGATTTGAGCGGTGTAAAACAAGCCAAAACCTTTGTTTGCCCATGCTGTTCAGGCAGTCTGAACGACAAAAGCAAATTATTGGAATGCGATTGCGGTTTCAAATTGTGGAAAACCATTGCTAGCAAAACCTTGACCGATAAACAAATCCACGTCTTGATTGAAAACGGACACACGGACGAAATCAAGGGATTTGTGGGCAAATCGGGCAAGTCGTTTAACGCCAAATTGAAAATTGACCGTGAAAACAAACAAGTGAAATTTGAGTTTACTAACTGATTTTGAAAAAGGATTTTGTATGTCAAACAAAACACAAACGCAGGTTCAAAGCCACCGTACCGCCCTGAAAATGGTGGACGAAGCCAAGAAATTTCATCAGTCCGACATTGAGCGGACAAAAAAAGTGGCGAAAATTGCTTGGTATGTGGCAGGGGGGTCTATGGTTTTGACTGGCTTGGCGGTGGGCGCGGTGTTGGGCTTAACGCCGCTTAAAACTGTGCAGCCTTTTGTTATTCGGGTGGACAACAATACTGGCGCAACCGATATTGTTACCACCATGAAAAAGCAGGAAAAAAGCTATGGCGAAGTCATGGACAAGTTTTGGCTCGCGCAATATGTCCGCTACCGCGAAGGCTATGACTGGCAAACGGTTCAAGATACGTTTGACGCGACCAATTTATTGAGTTCGCAACAAGAACAAGCCCAATTTAGCCAAATCTACAAAGACAATCCCAACGCACCACACAAAATCTTGCGCGACACCGCAAAAGTGGTGGTTAAAGTGAATGCGATTGCCTTTGTGGGCAATATGGCACAAGTTCGGTTTGAAAAAGCGGTTATTCCCCTGAATAAAAGCGATGTGCAACCTGCACCGCAACGCTACATCGCCACGATTGCCTACGAGTACAAAAACGCTGGCATGAAAGACGAAGACCGCTTAATCAATCCTTTGGGTTTCCAAGTAACCAGTTACCGTGTGGATAAGGAGCATATCCAATGAAACATTCTTTTTTGATGAAAACCACCGCCGCCACAATTTCTGTGGCGGCTTCTTTTTCGGCGATTGCCGATGGGCGCATTCGCACTGAAACCTACAATCCCAATCGCGTTTATCCGATTTTCGCGGAAATTGGTAAGGCAGCAATGGTGCAGCTTGAAGAAAACGAACGTATCAGCGATGCAAACGCTTTGGTGGGGATTGGGCATTCCGAAGCATGGACACACGCAACACGCGGTAACAATGTCATTTTCAAGCCCAAATCTGCCGACCCTGTTACCAATATGATTATTGTGTCCAATAAACGGACGTATGCCTTTGATTTGAAAATGGCTAATCCGAAAAATCCGCCCACTTACATTCTGCGCTTTGATTATCCCGACACACGCAAAGCCAAGCAAGCAGAACAACGCCAAAAACAGGCAGCCTTACGCGCCAAACAAGACCAAGCACTCAAAACCTTGACCGATACAGGCGCGGTGCATGATGTGATGTCGTCCAATCAGTTGTATTTTGGGCAAGGTAGCCAAAAACTTGCGCCGACTGCGATGTGGGACAACGGACGTTTTACTTATCTGAAATTCAACAATGGGCGTGATGTTCCCACCATTTACCGTGTGGAAACAGACGGCTCGGAAACGCTGCTCAACACCCATCGCGAAAATGACACCACCGTCATTCATGAAGTGAACGAAAAAATCATGTTGCGTTTGGGGCGTGCGGTTTTGCTGATTGAAAATCGCGGTTTCAATCCACAAGGCACGTTCAACCATACAGGCACGGACGACAATCAATCCGTGCGTTTATTGAAATAAGGGGAATAAAAATGGTATTTTTCCAGAAAAAAACCACCGAAGCCACACCCGAAACCACCGAACCGAGCTTGGCGGAAAAAATCGGCGACAGCCAAATTGAGAAAGGTATGCCCGATTTGGACAATCCACAAGGCAAGTCCAATATGGGCAAAGTGGGCTTGTTTTTGGGTTTGCTGTTTGCAACTGGGCTGATTGTGGCTGGGGCGATTGTGTTTACTGGTGGCGATGAAGAAACCGCCACCAACACCAAGCCCGAAATGGACATGGTGCAAAACAACCAAAGCCACAATTTCAACCAAGACAAATCCGACATCAAAGAGCGTGAAAGTTTGGAATTGGCGGTGGCTTCGGAAGCAGTCGCCGCGTCCCAACCGCAGGAAGTCCCACCCATTCAAACGGTAGAAACCCAAGCGCAACCGCAACCCCAGCCAGTTCAAGAAACCCAAGTTGTTCAGGTGGAACGCGAACCCGAGCCACCGAAAGAAAAGCCCATCAATCCGCGTTTATTGGGCGATGTGCTGGTTAGTTCGGGGAGTGGTTTATCGGCGGACGGTAGCGCGGACAATTCAGGCAGCCTGAATGCGGAAAATCAAGCCGAAAACAGCCCATTTATGGCAACCGCTTCACAATCTTCACAAACTGATTTTGCTGATGATGACGAGCGCAAACTGCAAGAAAACGCCTTTGCCAACAGCCTGAAACCCACCCAAACGCCGTCTGTTCGCGCCATGCAACGCGGCAAAATGGATTATGTGTTAGCCAAAGGCACAAACATTCTCTGCACATTGGACACGCAAATCATCACAACCCGAGCAGGTTTTACACGTTGCCTGATTACCCGAGACATTTACTCGGCAAACGGCAAAGTTTTGTTGCTGGAAAAAGGCTCAAAAATCATCGGCGAGCAAACCGCCGCCATGTTGCAAGGTCAGGCGCGCGTGGGAATTTTGTGGAACGAAGTTACCACGCCCAAAGGCGTAACGGTTTCACTTGCCAGCCCAGCCGCAGGGCAACTGGGCGCGGCTGGCGTGGGCGCACGAGTGAAATACCATTTTTGGCAGCGTTTTGGTGGCGCAATCATGATTAGCTTGATTGGCGATTTGGGAGACAGCTACGCCAACCGCCAAAATTCAGGGGACGGACAGCGCATTTCCTTTGAAAATTCGTCCGAAGCCGCGCAGGACATGGCGACCGAAGCCCTGAAAAACAGCATTAACATTCCGCCCACCGCCTACATCAATCACGGCACTTTGATTAACATCATGGTGGCGCGAGACGTGGATTTTAGCGGTGTGTATGAAGTGGTTAAACCGTATGAAATGTTTTGATTTTTAAATGATTTTCAGGCTGCTTGATATTTCAGGCAGCCTGAAATATTTGAATAAGGAATTGCACAATGCAAAATCAATCAATCCGAGCCGATGCGTCCGCGCGCAATTTGCTGGACAATCTCGGCATTACCGAATTGTTGAACCAAAGTGGCGTTACCGAAGTCATGATAAATCGCCCACAAGAATTGTTTGTGGAGCGTCCAAATGGCACGGAACGGCTGGAAATCCCCGAATTGACATTGGATAAATTGCGCCATTTGGCGAATATTTTAACCACGTTCAATCAAAAACACATCAGCGAAAAAGACCCCATTCATTCCGTTACCCTGCCTGACGGCGAACGCGGACAAATCCTTATTCCGCCGTCTTGCGAAAATGGGACAATCGTGTTTTCGTTTCGCAAACCGTCCAACAGCCGCTTTTCCCTTGATGATTATGTCAAAACGCAGCGATTGAGCGGTTTTGCAGACGTGGCAGACATCAACGGCAGCCAATTTGCCGATGTTTCAGGCAGCCTGAAATTGACCCATGATGTGAAATTGCAAGATTGGGAGTACAAATTATTGGAATACAAAGAAAATCGTGATTTAAACGCCTTTTTCAAATTGGCGGTAGAAAAGCATTTGAACATTTGCATGGTAGGCGGTACGGGTTCGGGCAAAACCACGTTTACCAAAGCCATTGCCGACCTGATAGACCCCAAAACGCGCATTATCACGATTGAAGACACGCACGAATTGGACTTGCCCAAACACCCAAACCACGTCCACCTGTTCTACAAAGAACACATCACGGCAAAACAGATTATCGCCGCTTGTATGCGCCTGAAACCCGACCGCATTTTCTTGACCGAGTTACGCGGCGATGAAGCATGGGATTACCTTTCCGCGCTGAACACGGGACACGCTGGCGGTTTGACTTCCGTCCATGCCAACAATGCGGAATCCGTGTTTTACCGCATTGCCCAGCTTGCCAAAGAATCCGCGACAGGGCGCACAATGGACTATGATTTTATTTTAAATACCGTCCGTTCCACCATTGATGTTGTGTGTTTTTTCAACCGAACCTACATGACTGAACTGTATTACAACCCAGTCGCCAAACTTCACGCCTTGCAAGGGCGTTAATCATCAAAAGGAAAAACCATGTCTGAACCCAAACGCCCCATACTCCCCCTAATTGTTTTTTTGGCTGTACTTGAACCGCTTGCTTTGGCAGGCGGTTTTTATTTGGGCGCGACCGTTTTTGTGGATTGGCTCTCGCTCAAAAAAACCGAACCCAGCCCATTCTTGTTGCTGAAATATTGGCAGATGAACAGGCTGCCTGAAACCATGTTTGTGCCTTTGGTCGCGTCCACGATTTTATCGGCTCTGCTGGGCTTTTTGCCTTTGATTGTTGTGATGTTGGCTCTGATTTTGGGCAAACCCAAACGTGAATTGCACGGCTCGGCGCGTTTCGCAAACGATATGGAAATCCGCCAAGCTGGGCTGCTCCAAAACGCCAAAGAACGCGAAAAACAAAAAATGCCCGACATTCTGATTGGCAAACACAAAGGGCAATATTTGCGCTGGTTTGGCAATGAATTTTTTGAATTGGACGCGCCTACACGCTCGGGTAAAGGTGTCGGCATTGTTATTCCCAACTGTCTGCATTATCGGGACAGTATGGTGGTTTACGACCCCAAATATGAAAACTTTTTGATTACAGGCGGTTTTCGGCAAAAAAATGGGCAAGAAGTTTATTTGTTCAATCCAGCAGGGGTGTTGCCGAGCAGCGAAGAGAACCCCGACCCCACTTTACAAACCATGTCGCCCCTGATGTCGCATTGTTGGAATCCGTACACCTATATTCGCCGAGATTCACGCTTTACTTACAAAGACTTAATGAATATGGCGCACATTCTGCTCGCTTCGGGCAACAACGATAGCGGCAGTTCCACGTTTTTCACGGAATCTGCGCGTAAATTGTTTGTCGGATTGAGTTTGTTTTTGATTGAAACCGAACCCGAGCGCGATTTGTCCGACTACCGCCAACGCACCACATTGGCAAATCTGTTCCGCCTGACTTCGCCGACCGATGGGCGACCGCTCAATGAATGGCTGAAAGATGAAATTGAAAGCCGCCCCCATTTGAGTTCGCAATGCCAAACTTTGCTGTTGGGATTTGTGAACGGCTCGCCGAAAACGGGCGCGGACATTTTGTCATCGCTGACCGCGCCATTGGGTATGTTTCTTGACCCTGTTGTGGAAAAAGCCACGTCTTCCGATGATTTCCGTCTTGATGAATTGCGGAAAAAGCGCATGACAATTTACATCGGCATTGTGCCTACGGAAATGGGGACGTTTCGCAATTTGATGAATTTGTTTTTTAATCAACTGATTGACGTGAATGTTCAACAAGGGCTGCCTGAAAACAATCCTGCGCTGAAATACCAATGTTTGCTGTTAATGGACGAGTTCCCAGCATTGGGCAAAATGTCCGTAATCGTGAACGCGGTCGCGTTTATTGCTGGCTACAATTTGCGTTTGCTGATTATCAACCAGTCGCCGTCCCAGTTGGAAGACATCTACGGCAAAGAAGCTGCGCGGACGCTTACCACCAACTTTGCCTGTCGGGTGCTGTACACCCCACGCGACCAAAAGGACGCGCAGGAATACAGCGAAATCATTGGTTACGAGACGTTCAAAAGCCGTTCCACTTCGCGCTCTTCGGGTCGTGGCACGAGCCGCAGCCAAAGCATTTCCGACCAAAAACGCGCCGTGATGAACCCTGACGAGATGAAAACCATGCCCGCCAGCGATTGCATTGTTACGCTGAACAAAGTCCGTCCGATTTACGCGCAAAAAATCATTTATTGGCAAGACCCTGTTTTTACAGCACGTTTGGACAAACAAAAATACCCAGTTCCCAAAATTCCTGAACTGGATTTGCCTGTTCCCAAAGTGCATTATCAGGAAAATTTAGCCCCAAATCACATTCAGCCAGCCACCGAAACCAATTTCAGGCAGCCTGAAAATCCCCAAACCCAAACCGAACCATTGAGCGCAGAAGAAATGGCAAGTTTTGAGTGGGAAAAATGCGTGAACAAAGAAGCGGTAAGCGAAAGCGTGTTGGCTTTGATGATACGCAAGGGAACGAATGATACGCCTGAAAATATGCAGGCAGTCAAAAACTTACCCGATTTGTGGCTGCTGGATAAAATGCCTGAAATCGCAGCTTTGTTAGCAGAAAATTCAATAGAAACAACGGAGAATAAAACATGAGCGATTACGACAACATTCAAAACGCCCTGAACCACATTGACCCACAAGACCGCGAGACATGGTTTCGCATGGGTGCGGCGATTAAAGACGAATTGGGCGAAAACGGCTTTGAAATGTGGGACAACTGGTCTCGCCAAGCCGACAATTACAAGCAAACGGACGCGCAGTCGGTGTGGAAATCCATTAAAACAGGACACATTCACATTGCGACTTTGTTCAAAGTGGCGCGTGAAAACGGCTACCGCCCTGAACACCCTTACACGCCACCCAGCCCCGAAACGCTCGCCCAGCGCGCCCAAATTGCCCAAGAAAAGCAACGCGCCGAAGCCGAGCGCATTGCCCAAGCCCATGCCAAAGCGGAAAAAACCGCTTACGGTATTTGGAAAAATGCCAGCCCAGCCGACCCCAAACACGCCTACGCCCAAAACAAAGGCTTGGGGTTGAGCGAAGCCGCCATGAGCGTTATCCGCCAAAACGAATACAACGGCAAAAAGCAGTTGATTATTCCCATGTATTCAGAGAAAAAATTGGTCAATGTGCAAACCATTGATGAAGACGGCAACAAAAAATTCCTGAATGGCGGTCAAAAGCAAGGCGCGTACACGATTATTGGCGATTTTAAGCAAAATCAACAAGGCATTATTTTGGCGGAGGGTTTTGCGACCGCCGCCAGCGTTCATAAAGCGACTGGCAAGCCTGTTGTGGTGGCGTTTGACGCGGGCAATTTAAGAGCGGTTTCGGAAAAGCTGTTGAACGTGCTGCCTGAAAACGTGCCTGTTTATTTCGCCGCCGACCAAGACCCCAGTCAAACAGGTTTACACAAAGCCCAAGCCGCCGCCGAAGTGTGGGGCGAGCGCGCCCAAATTCTGCTACCTGAATTTAGCGATAAACAAATCGCTGAATTTCAAGAAAAATTTGGCGAAAACAAAATCCCGACCGATTTCAACGATTTGCACAAATTAGCAGGAATTGACGCGGTGCGTGAACGGTTTGACGGCTTGGCAATGGCGCGAGAACCTGAAATGAAAGCGGACACGGATTTCAGGCAGCCTGAAATGGAACACGTTAAACCCGAGTTATCGCGTGAAGAATTGTTGAAAAACAATTATTGGCGCGTGGCAAATGGTTACGACCCTTTGCCCGAGCAGGAAATCAGGCAGCCTGAAAATGCCGAGCCGCAGGAAATCCGTACTGCATGGAACGATTTTCCGCCCGTGATTAGTAATGGAAAATTGGGCGATTTGAAAAATGAACCCGAATACCCAGCCGCCAAAGCTGGCGATGTGGTGCAATCGGCTTTATTGGTGGAAAAGCTGTTGAAAGATGAAACCATTCAAGAAATCAAAAACTTGATTGGCGACAATCAGCCCATTCTTGTACCCATTCAATCCGAAGAAGCGAGCGGTAAAAATCGCATTCCACACGCCACAGCACACGCATTAGCGGATAAATTGGGATTACAGGTGGACACGGATATTGTTCAAAGTAATACCGTTAAACGCACCGATACAGGCATTTACCACCGCTATGTTGCCCCACCCGAGTTTAAAGGCGAAGTTCAGGCTGGCAAATCGTATTTGATTGTTGATGATACGCTTTCTGTTGGCGGTACGATTGCCACGCTCAAAGGTTATATTGAGAACAAGGGCGGAAAAGTCATTGGTTCAACCGTGATGACGGCACACGCTTTAAAAGTGGATATTCCTATTCAGCCCAATATGTTACAATCTTTGCAACAAAAACAAGGTTTAAACGAATATTGGAAACAGGAATTTGGTTATGGTGTGGACAAATTGACCCAGCAAGAAGCAGGACATTTGCGGAAACCCACGCTGGAACAAATCCAAGAGCGTGTTCAAGAAGCACGGCAAAACCTGAATTTATCACAAAATAAGGAATTAAATCATGAACAAACAACCCAATCTGTTGAAACCCAACAACGACCAGTACACCCAGCACCTGAAATTGACGGAGCAAGAATTTCAGGAACTGAAACAGTATGGCAAGGACGCGGACAGGTTCTTCAAAGCGTTTTTCAGCAACCGCAACCACCAAGAAACGAAGAAGTAAGCCCACCCACCCAAGCAGCCACATCAGAAAAAGATGTGGCTGTTTCTTTTTCTGAAAAGGAAAGCAGTATGGAAAACGAAAACCCACAAAAGCACGATTTACCCGAACCCGAGTTCAGGCAGCCTGAAAACGAGCGCGCCCCCGATTTCTACAATTACAATTTTGAAGATTTACCCAAAGAACGTCCACAAGTCGCGCAAAATCAGCAAGAAGCCCAAACACCTGAACCCGAAACCACCCCTGCCGATTTCAGGCAGCCTGAACCCGAGACAGCCACATCAGAAAATGATGTGGCTGTTTCCGTTTCAGAAACCAATCAAGCTGAACAAGAAACACCCAGCGAAAAAATCGGGCAGCCTGAACGCCCCAACCTTGAACCTGATGAACCCGAACAGGAAATGCACAATACCATTGAATACGAAGCATTCCAGCGTGAAATTGCCCCTGCCGAATCTGAAAAGACCGAGTTCAGGCAGCCTGAAAATCCCAGAGTAGCGCAAACACCGCCCACGACCGAGCTTGAAACCGAAGAACCCAAGCAAGAAAAAAACGAACCTGAACGCCCTACCCCCGAGCAGGAAAAATCCCAAGCGAATACAGGCTTGGATTACACAATCCCAGCCCATTTGCAAAGTCGCATGATTGCCGTAGATGCCCAGCGTTTCCGCGTGATGAACCACGAAATGGGCGCACATTTATTGCGTTACACCGCGCCTGACAATCCCAAAACCGTGTTGTTTGAAGACAAAGGCAAAACCATTCACACCGCCCGAGACGACAAACAAACCATTCAGGATATGTTGGACGTGGCAAAAGCCAAAGGTTGGGACAGTATCAAAATTTCAGGCAGCCAAGAATTTAAGCAGCAGATGTGGTTAGAAGCCGAAAGTCGCGGCATTGCCACCAAAGGCTACAAACCCAGCCCCGAAGATTTAGCCATTTTGGAACGCCGCCGCGAAGAACGCGCCACAAACAGCATTGCCGAAGCCGAAAAGCTGAAACAGCAATCCGCAACCCCTGAACGTCCCGAAAGCACCATAAAAACCATTCCTACCGAAGCAGTTAAAGCGGCGGACACGGTCAAAGCCCATGCCACGCAAGCGCAACAGACTAACGCCCCCAAACCCAGCGACACCGCCAAAGCGCAATACGAAAGCAAATTGGCAACCTTGCCGACCGAACAGCAGCACAAAGCACGGTTTTACGAGCGGCAAGCATTGGCAGCCATGCGCCATATGCCAGCCGAGTTCCACGAAAAAACGCGGCAAGCCATTTACGAGAACCAAACGGATTTAATCCGCAATGGCAAATACCACGCGCCCGACCCTGCGAAAACGCAAGACAGGCAGCCTGAAAAAGCGCAAGAAAAAGCCCACGAGCGCGCGCCCAGCCGTGATGATTGGGAAATGGAACGCTGATTTGATTTGTTGATTTTTGAAACCAAAAACCCTGTTTAGCCAAATGGTTAAGCAGGGTTTTGTATTGGGAAAACACCATGAAAGTCAATCAGTTTAGTGGCGACTTGACATTACCACGTCAATTTTATTGCCAAAATTGCGGTGTGGGCGTGGTCGTTACCGAAGCCAGCGACCGCCGCTTTCGCTATTGCTGCCAACGCTGCGAAAAACAGTATTGGCGGCGCACTTCAAAACGCAATAATCGGAGAAAAAAGTGAAAAATTCATCAAAGAAAATAGATGTTTACGGCTTAACAACTGATGAAATTCAGCAGTTGCGGCAAATCGCCAAAGAACGCTACGGTAAAGCCAGCGTTTCGCTGCTCGCCAAAAAATTGTTGCAAGCGCAAATCAGGCAGCCTGAAATAATAAATACACATGAAGAACAATTATTTGAGCGTTTAACCTTGCGATTACCGCCCAAGCAACAGGTTTATTTGACCCAAAAAGCCAAAGAACAACATAGCACCCTAAACGAAGTAGCCCGAGACATCATCGCCGAATACATTACCCAAAACCCTGTTTTAGGCAATGACGCGGTTCAAGCTCTGTTTCAATACAATTACCAGCTTTTACGGATTGGGCGAAATATCAATCAGATAGCAAGACAATTTAATGAAATGTCGCCCCAATCACTTACCACCAAACAGCTTAATGAACTTGTGGAATATTTGGACTATCACACGGATATTGTTCATAGGGTACTGGAAAAGCAAGAAAAACCGCTTAAATTTAGTGAAAGTTGGAGATTGATGTATGAAGCAGCTAAACAGGCAAATTGATGATTGGTTTATCGGCTACAAAACCCATGCCGTGCAGCCCAAGCGCAGTTCTTTGGGTGGTGGCAGCCCAAACCGTAGCCCCAAGCCATTTGCCAAAACAGGCTTGAAATCGGGTACAGGTTTGAAAAATTTACAGGCAGCCGCCGCCAAAAAGCCCGAAGTTATGGTTAAAATCGCCAAACGTGTCAGCAAAAATTCCAAAGGAATTAACGGTGTACAAAATCATATGAAATACATTTCGCGCAATGGCGAATTGCCACTTGAAACCAATCATGG
The DNA here is from genome assembly GCF_022354465.1 of Wielerella bovis. Taxonomy (NCBI): domain Bacteria; kingdom Pseudomonadati; phylum Pseudomonadota; class Betaproteobacteria; order Neisseriales; family Neisseriaceae; genus Wielerella; species Wielerella bovis. The sequence continues at coordinate 40,658 of NZ_CP092361.1, forward strand.
CGACAAAGTTCAAGGCAATCCAGCCATTCAATCCCTGATGAACCATTGGCAGAAATCAGGCATTCCCCAAAATTCCGACAAACGCGAAGCGATTAACATTGTGCTGTCCATGCCAGCAGGTACGCCACCGCAAGCCGTGTTGAATGCGGCGCGTCAATTTGCGGCTGAACAGTTTGAAAAACATGAATATGCCTTTGTGTTGCACCATGAAAGCGAGCGAGACGGCGAGCCACCCCACCCACACGTCCACTTGTGTGTCATGGTTCGTGATGAAGACGGTATCCGCTTAAATCCACGCAAAAATGATTTGTTTGAATGGCGTGTCCGCTTCGCCGAAAAAATGCGTGAACAAGGTGTAGAATGCACCGCCACGCGGCGACAACATCGTGGGCAGAGCATTAAAGGGCAGAAAGCCGACATTCGCCAAATCATTATCCGAACCATGCAGGAAGAAAAACAGGGCAAGCAGCCTGAAAACATCAAGCGTAGCCACATTGCCCAAGCCAATGTTGAAGCGATTTTAGAAGCCCTGAAAGCGCAACAGCGACCGCAACACCCTTTTCAGGAAAAAGCCCAGCAAGCCAAAGACCACATTACAGGGCAGTACAGCTTGATTTCAAGGGAATTGTACAAATTGGGTTACAAAACCGAAGCCAAAATCATGAAAGATTTTGCCAACGAAGTTTCAGGAAAAAGTTTGGACACCCAAGCCCAACAAATCTACGACCGCCACGCGCATTCTCTCCAACAATCTCAAACCCAAACCAGCGAGCCGAAAGCCGAGCCGAAAAATCCCAGTCGTGATGATTGGGAAATGGAACGCTGACGCGCTGCCCTACTTTCTTTCTGATACCAAAGGCATTCCGAAGTCCACTATGGGCTTCGGAGTGCCTTTTTTTGTGCCTGATGAACCAGCCCCACAAGGGGCGTTTCCGCGAACGCGGAATGTAAAACATCGCATTTAGCGGTGTTTTTGGCACGTTGTGCCTATCCTGCGTTCTAAATTTTTAAGGTTTTAAAATAAAGAAAAATCAGCCCACCCCGTCTATTTAGTACAAATTTAGCCATTTTTGGTAGCAATTTGGTAATGATTTGGTAAAATTAGGAACAAAATATTCATCAAAAGGAAATTAAAAATCCAACTATGGTAAAAATGAAACAGTAAATTAGGGGGAATAATCCTTTCTTGATAAAATAAATTCCTAATTTGGAAATAATTTGGTAATTATGTGTATAAAAATGGAAATTTATGGTACGATTTAGGGAAATAATTTAGGAATTTTGCTTATGAGTGATTTAGATGATTTTATGGCAGAAAACACGCCGACTTTCCGCTCAAAATTACAGCCGTATTTGAGTGATATTCAAACTTTATGGCAACACGATTATTCCGAGCCTGACATTCTGCGTTATTTGTCCGAGAAAAAAATGCTGGTGGTTACACGAAAAACGCTACACGCTTTTATCGTGAAAAACATTCAGCCCAAAACACCGACACCCCAAACGGTTGTTGAACCGCCCAAGCCGATTATTCATCAAAAGGAAAAAGTGGTTTCTCCACCTAATGCACCTGCTCCCGAAAATACACCCAACACACAAACCAGCGAAGTATCCACCGAGCAGGAAAAGCCCACACCTACGGATAAGCCCAAACTGAAAAAAGGCATCAAAAAATTTGACTGGAAAAACGCCACTTCGGACGGTTTAGTTTAAGAAAGGAAAAATCATGAGTGCTGTTTTAAATTTGATTTTGTCTGATGAAATCAATCAAAAATTGGAAAAATTGGTTTCTATTAAGGGGCAAAACAAATCAGAATATGTTACAGAATTGTTAATTAACCACGTTCATAGCCAAAATACTGATGAACCATTTAATTTTGATTTAGAACGCATGAAATCACGGGTTGAAGATGATTTCGTGGCTGTTCCTAAATTTGAAAATAGAGATGATTTAATCAAGTGGTTGGAGCAGTAAATGAACGTAGAATTAGGAAAACGCTTTCAACAAGAGTTAAAAAACTACCCTACCGCCGACAAAATCAAAATTGCTGATTTTATCCTGCATATTCAAAAGCATGGCTTTACTGGTTTAGCTGGCAGAAATAAACCGTCTCACGAAGTCCCCAAAGATGACCCAAAATGGCTAGAAAAAGTCCAATATGCCCAACAGCATAGACTTTGGCATTACCACATCGGCATTCCTGAATATGATGTGAATAAACCATTTGGTGAGCAGACATCAAAATATGTGTTGCACTATATGAAATGGGATAATGCCATTAGAATTGTGGATTTTTCAGAACACCCACCGTTTTCATTACCAAACGAATTGTATTTGGAATAATTTAAATAGCCTATTTTCCTTGTGGGAATAGGCTTTTTTTACTGTTTCAGACAGCCTAAAACCATTTATCAAGAAAAAATGTAGATAGACAGCACACGCATTTTCTTTCTGATAAACAAAAAATCCAAATACCACCGAGCGCGACCGCGCTCATTTTCTTTGCCGTAATCTATGAAAGAAATCTTTGTATAGAGCCTGTACGATTGGGACAAAGTACAAGGTTCAATTTGGACAAAGTACATCGTTCAAAATGTACAAAGACATGATTTTAAAACATTTTCTACTTGATGAATAAATGCTGATTTTTGCTTAAAAAATAGGCAAAAATCCTTTTCAGGCAGCCTGAAACAAAGTTCAGCGAAAGCCAAAATAAAAAAACACCCATTTTGGGTGTTCTATGGGTGCATTTCGGGAAAAAATGAATAAAAATCCAAACAAAAGATACATTTATCCTACAAAAAAAACACGACCAAAACGGCAAAGTCATCACGACTTTACCATTTTTTAGCCTTGTCCAGGTGAGCTATCATTTCAGCAAGGTAACGGCGGTCTTTCTGCCTTTTCTCGGCTGTCGGTGGTGGCTCTGCACGTTGCTGGATTTGCTCTTGGATTTCTTTTTGAACGGCTTGAATGTGCTTTTGCTCTTGATAGGTATTCGCTTGGCTGGGCTGATATTCAGGCGAATAAAAGCCAATCCAACCAGCAACAATACTGCGTTCCATAACCACATTCAAATCAAATTTACTACGCAAACGCGCCAACTGCTTAATCAAGGCACTTTTTTGTTTATTGCTGGGAAACTTGCCTTTTTTCTCTTTGTAAACATCAAGATAATCATTCCATTTGTCCAATGGAATAAATTTGGGAATGGTGTAATTGTTGCGGTCAATTTGGGTTTGCAAAATATTTTTTGGGGCGACCATGCCTTTGATTTCATAAACCATTTCCAGCAAACGCCCAAAATTCACGCAAAAGTGCATTTTACCGTGAACGCCACCGCGTCTATATTGTAATAAACCTTGTGAAATCAAAAAGTTTCGTCCTTTTTCATAGCCACGACGGGTTAAGCCCAATTCATCGTAGAGATGTTGGGCGGTTTTGTAGAACCAGCCGCATTTTTGCGGCTCGGCGCGATGAACGACATCAGACCAATACACGAATTTGGACAACATCGCGGCAGCCTGAACATTTGTGCCACAAATTGCGCTAAATTCGCGGTAAACAATGGCGCATTCTTCGTTGAGATGTGATTTAAGGGTTTGTAATAAAATCATTTTATGATACAATTCGCTTGTTTTTTGGGAATGCAACAATGTGAACCGACCAAAGTTTTATTGTTGCGTTTCAATTCATTAAGTCCCTTAATTTGATTAAGGGACTTAATTTTTTAATGTTTGTACAATTCGGGATTAACCGTTAAAGCATTATTACTTAATCGCTGTAAACGGTATGCCTGTCTTTCAGGGATAATGTCTTTCCATTGGCTGATTGCCGATGGGGAAATTTTCAATATTTCCGCTAACTTAACAAGCGTTCCATAGTAATTCAGTACGTCTTTTTTATACATGGCATTGCTTCCAAAAATTTAAGATTTCTTAAAATTATAAGTGTAAAGCAATCTTAAATCAATATGTTTTAAGATTGCTAAAACTGTAAAATTTTAGGTGGTCTTATGATTGAAACACTTGGGCAAAGAATAAAAGAGCAAAGGAAAGCCTTAAAACTCACTCAGGTAGATTTAGCAAGGAAAATGCAGGGAGTAAGCCATGCAGCGATTTCGCAATGGGAAAACGATACCACAAAGCCTAATGCAGAAAACTTGTTGGATTTGTCCATTATTTTAAATTGTGAATTTAGCTGGCTATTGCGCGGTAGCCCAAAACGAGATAGACCGTTAGCGGTAACTCCATATTCTCCTATTGATGATATTCGTCTGCCTATTTATGACTGGCATTCATTAGACAAATTAAAAGAATGTGATACTACTCAACTTGTTAAACTAACAATAGAGTACATTATGACTGATTTTAAAATGTCTAAAAATGCCTTTGGTCTGAAAATCAAAGATGATTCCATGTCTCCCGAATTTGAGATTGGCGATGTCATTATTATTGACCCTGATGTAGAGCCGCAAGCAGGAGAATTTGTCATTGCCAAATATGGCAATCAATTTATTTTCCGCAAATACAAGTTAGATAATGATAATTCAGGGGATTTAAAACATTTTATTTTAATCCCCCTGAATGATGACTATGGGAAACTCCATTCAGCCAATGTGGAAGTAAGCATTATTGGCACAATGGTTGAGCATCGTATTTACAGACGAAAACGCGGATAACTATTTGATTTAAAATAAGCCTGTTACTTAACCAAAAAGTAACGGGCTTTTTTACATTAAAAAATTTAAGAAAACTTAAAATTTTTCTTGTTTTTTATTTTAAGTTATCTTAAAATATTTTCAGTTAGTAATTTTAAGTTCTTTAACAATTTGGAAACGCAAGTAACCCAACTTCCCTGATTGATTTCAGAAAGTAAGCCGTTAATGGGTTACAGGCTGCATTCAATCAGCCCCAAGCAGTTGAAATGTCCGTGCATACGGGTAGCGCGTTGTGCGTCCGTGAATAGGCGGCAATTTGAACGTATCTTGTTTAATTGGGACGTATTCCCAATGCTGGAACATATCTACGGAATTGTTCTAACGCTATCGGCAGTATGGATAGCGAATACAGGATTTCAGGCAGCGTTGAGCCTTGCTCCGCGATGAAATCGTGTGCTTGTTTTTTTCATGCAATATTGCACCGTTCACTTGGCTGTCCTACCCGAGTGAACGGTCGCAATTTTTTATTATAGGTGCTTGTTATGAAAAACAATACTTTGGCGCGTATTCTGCGCCCGATTGCTGCCACCAAATATCAAGAGCAGCGCAATCACATTCACAACCAGTTCAAAAAAATGCTGGCAAATGGCATGAGCCGCGAAACCGCGCTGGCACACGCGCAATTCAGCGTGGACAGCTTGACTGGTAATTACGCCAAAATCACTTACGATGATTTGAACCGCGAAACGGTTACGCTGGTACGCGAACGCAACGGTTTGGTTGAAGTAATTGCCGTATGCCGTCCGCCGAAAAATGGGCGCGGTCAGGCAACACTAGAAATGGTCGGAAGTAGGAAAAAACGCAAGTTTCCCAACGTCCGAGCCGCGTATGAGCGTTTACAGAAAAGCATTTACCGCCGTTACCCGAACACTTATTTTTCTGATGAAAAAGTGTTTCAGGCTGCCTGAAATGGTTGCAAATTCAAGCTAATTCAGTTTGGTTTTGTAGAGTTGGCTTGGGTGTGTAACCATTTCAACCCAAAAGGATTATGAAGTTTAACCAACCTACTTTCAGGAGTGTTTTATCATGAAAATTAAAAACTTATTGGCGGTAACGGCTGTTTCCGCCACTTTTTTTGCACCTATGGCAGCCCATGCCGATGACAATGTTTTGGGTGGCGATGTGGGCTTGGCTTGTGAAGCGATTTTGTGCTTGTCCAGCGCAGAGCGTCCGAGCGAGTGCGCCAAATCCTTGCGCCGTTATTTTTCAATCAAATTGAAAAAGCCCCACAAAACCATTCAGGCACGAAAAGATTTCTTGAATATGTGTCCGTCCAGCAAAGAGCCGAATATGCCACAACTGGTTAATGCGTTGGCGAATGGCGCAGGGCGTTGTGATGCCGCCGAGTTGAACAAAATCGGGCGTTACGTTGGCAGCCGTGAAGACCGCCGCTTTGTGATTTCTACGGTCAAACCGAGCTATTGCGCGGTTTACGAAAATCACGAATACACGACCGTCCCCAAAACCAAATTAGAGCCTATTTATTGTACGCGCACAGTTGATGATGGCTCGCATTGGCGCAGTAAACCACGCACCGAAAAATACCAATGCGGTCATAAGTGGGTGGACGTGAAATAATTTTCAGGCAGCCTGAATATTCTCAAACATTCTTTTTTTGATAAACAAATAGCCCCTTATCGGCACATAAGGGGCTTTCACATAAGGATAATCTTATGCAAGAAGTTCACATGGTAGCACAAGGCAAAGGCGGTGTGGGGAAATCTTTAATCAGCAGTTTTATTGCCCAATATTTGCAACCCAAAACAGCAAAATTGCATTGCTACGATACCGACCCAGTTAATCCGACTTTCAGCCATTATCAGGCATTAAATCCCAAAGTCGTGAACATTCTGACCGAAGACAACAACATCAACACACGCTTTTTTGATGATTTGCTGGAAGATTTGTTGAATTTGGACGGTATCGCGGTGGTGGATAACGGAGCGGCAACATTCGTTCCCTTAATGGCGTACATGGCGGAAAATGATGTGGCGGATATGCTGGCTGAAAATGATGTCCGCCTTGTCGTGCATATTCCTGTAACAGGTGGGCAAGCCTTGAATGAATGCTTGAAAGGCTTGAACCAAAGTTTGCAAACCATTAACGCGGAATTTGTGATTTGGCTCAACGAACACAACGGCAAAGTGGAACAAGACGGCAAATCATTTGAACAATTTGGCATTTACCAACAATATCAAGATGATATTTTGGGTATTGTGAAGTTGGAAAGTTTTTCGGCGGATACCTATGGACAAGACATTGCTCAAATGACATCGCTCAATTTGACCTTTGAAGAAGTGAAAACGTCCCCCGATTTCCGAATTATGGCGAAAAATCGGCTCAAAAAGTTCAAAGAATACGTTTTTGAACAATTAGATGCCCTGCCATTAACTGACGCGGAATTGAACCATGACGGCGCAGAATGACGAAATTCAAAAAATCATGGTATCGGTGTTTGAATTGACAGGTTGCAAAATGACGGCAGACGACCCGATTATTGCCATGATGTTAATTCAACGCCGAGAAATGGCGGAACTGGTGGCACAACATCAGGAGCAACAGCAATTTTTCCTTGATGAATTGACGAAAAAAGCCAACGCGATTGTCGGCTCGGCTGATGCCTTTGAACAGCAAAAAAAGTTTGTTTTGCAGGAAATTTTGCACACCAACGCGCAAGAGTTGGCGCAAGCGGAAAGCAAAATGTTTGCCCAAATCAGCCAACGCGCACAAAACCAGTTTGATGAAATGTCGGCGGATTTGTTCAAAAACTTGGAAACACGCACCTTTCGCTTGATGATGATTTTGCTGGTGGTACAAGTGGGCGTGTTGATTGCGTCATTGATTTTGTAATGGCTCGGGCAGTTTGGATTTTTTCAGGCTGCCTGAATTTTGTTCAAAAGGAAAATTAATATGGATAAAGATGAAAACGGGTTTGGGATTATATTAGGTTTTGCCATAGCACTTTCCATAATAGTTTCGCTGATTGCATGGATTACTCCAAGCCAAAAAGAAGTTGAAATTATAGAAAAATGCCAACTAATTAAACAGGATATATCAGTTAGAAAATCACACTATCGTTGTGCTGATGGCGTGGAATATATCCTTAATAGGCTACCTAAACAGGAAAAACCATGAAAACCTACACCGTAACCGAAGCTGCCAAACTCGCCCATTGCCACCCTGAAACCCTACGCGAATACATCAGAGCAGGAAAACTGGTTGCAGCAAAAATCGGGCGCGCCTATTGCATTCGTCAGGCGAAACTTGACGAGTTTCTTCAATCACTTGAAAATGATGTCGTACAGACATCACTTCAACAACGGAGTGAACAACAATGTCAAAAAAGCAAAGTAAAAACAAAGGTCTCTATCAAAGAGACGGCGTTTGGTATCTTGACATCAGAGCAGGCAATCAGCGAATTAGACGCTCTACTGGCACCAGCGACAAGGCGAAAGCCCAAGCGTACAGAGTACAGTTAGAACATGAAATTTGGCAGCAACAGCGTTTAGGGGTGCTGCCAAAACATTTATGGGACGAAGCCGCCGCCAAATGGATTAAGGAGAAACAAGACAAAAAGAGTATTGAAGACGATATTTGTCGCATTCGGCAATTAACCGCCTTGCGTGGTCGGTATTTGCAAGATTTAGACCGCAAAACCATTATGAAAGTAGTAGGCGATTTACCATGTAGTAACAGCACCAAAAACCGCTATTTGGCGTTAATTCGTTCCATTTTGAACAAATGCGTGAATGAATGGGATTGGTTAAGTAAAGCTCCCAAACTCACATTGTACAAAGAGCCGAAAAAACGCATTCGCTGGCTCAAACCGCAGGAAGCCCAAAAATTGGTTCATGCCTTTGAAAATTTGCCCTATATGCAGCACATGATTATTTTTTCGCTGGCAACAGGTTTGCGAAAGAGTAATGTGTTGAATTTAAAATGGGAACAGATTGATTTGAAACGGCGTATCGCATGGATTTATCCTGATGAGACCAAAAACAGTCAGGCTTTGGGCGTACCGCTTAATCAGGTGGCATTGCAGGTTTTAGCAGTCCGACAGAAAACCACACCTTTTGTCTTTAATAACAGCAAAGGGCAGCCTGTAAAAGCAGTCAGTCATCGTATTTGGAAAAAAGGCTTAAAAGAAGCTGGGATTAGTAATTTCAAATGGCATGACTTGCGGCATACTTGGGCAAGTTGGTTGGTGCAAAGTGGCGTACCGCTTTTGGCTCTGAAAGAAATGGGCGGTTGGGAAAGTTTGGAAATGGTGCAGAAATACGCACATCTTTCATCACAACACTTGCAAGACCACGCGGATAATTTGCTGTTAAATTGGGACACAATTTGGACACAGTCCAAAAAATCCGACAATTTGGATAGCAAAGAAAAAAGCCTAAACAACTGTTTAGGCTTGTAAAATATGGTGGGTCGTGAGCGATTCGAACGCTCGACCAACGGATTAAAAGTCCGCTGCTCTACCGACTGAGCTAACGACCCGAAAGACCAACATAATACAGATTCAATTTTAATTCGTCAAGGATTTCTTGCATAAATTTGTGGGTATTTGGGTAAATGGTTTAATTTTAATGGAATTTATCTGAATGATTTAATCAATCAAGGCAGCCTGAAAGGAAATTTCAATGCCAAAATAATGAATAAGAAATAGCATAGAATGCGTGGGTGTAAACACCCACGCTACGTTTGCTGATTATTGAGACCGTGTATTACGTAACCTTTGTTCACGCGATACAAACGGTAAATCATCAATAGTTGGACTGTATCCCTGTGCCGTAATCGGCAGTAAACCCAAGTGATAAAGCTCCTTTTCTATATTGGCGGCTGTCTTTCTCATGGCTGGATTACGGTAATTGTACACTTTTTCCGTAGCAATAATCAGGCTACCAACGTTAGGAAAATACATCACTTCATGTGCACTAGGAACTTCTTCAGGCAAAATTTCTGCAGGTAAAAAAGTCAGCCAATCTACTGCCATGCGGTCGCTAAAAATGGATTCTGCTGTGTCATAATGGTCAAAATAACGGATATATTCCATAAATAGAGATTGAGGACTACTTTGAGCAATCATCAATACAATGTTTTTTATCCATTCTTTGCTGATACTCTGCTCATTAGCTATTATTCTTAATGACAATGTTCCAGCGGGACGAGCTTGAAGTGGTCCAGCTAAACCAAAATCAACAAAATAGTCGCCATTTTGAATTTTACTTGGCTCATCACGAGCTTCCCTTATCCGTTCTGGTTCAATATTGGTAAGATGTACCAAAAAACGGTCGCGGTATTGAAAAAATTCAGATTGTTGCACCAGTTTCTTGACCCAATCAAATTGGCGATTATCCATCTCAATAGCAACAACACTCTCAATCTCTTCATAGAAACCTTCCCCTTCTAAAAGTTCATTGATTTTAAAACGCTGTCCTTGAAATTCTAAATAATGTTCATTGGTCAGGTTTTCTGTAGGATAATCCATTTCTGCAAAAATTTTACTACCGATTTGTGCTGGCATGTGCTGATAGACGCGGTTAAATAGGTCAAATAATTCATTGATACCAAGATTTAATCGGGTAAATGCGAAGTAAAAATGTACATTATTCATTATATGAATCTCCATTATTTCAGTAAAATGGTGCATGGTACGCACCCTACCATTTAACATTTTGTGTTAATTGCACAGGCTATGCTGGCTGTTTGCGTTTTACAAAAATTTCATAATCTTCCAATACTTCGTCAAATTGTCCTTGCAGCTTATTTTTCGAAGGCAGTGATTTGAAAATAGTTATCCATTTCTCAATATCTACATGATGACCATTAAGGCGAATGACATGACCTAATGCGACTAATGCAACTCTTGCCATATCCTCATTAGTTCCTGTTAAAAATAGTTTAATTATACTTTCTGTTTTTTTTATATCATATTGATAAAGCGATAATGATAGGACTAATTCTGATTTGTCTTCATTACTCCCATATTGAAGAATCTCAGTAATTTTATCTTCATTAAACATTGGAATTTCTTGATAGATTAATGCCATTTAATTTTTCCTTTGCTATTTGTTATAGTGGATTCACTAAATCAGGACAAGGCAACAGCGACCGACGTGTACACCTAGTACATAAGAGAGCTGGCAACGCGGTACTGGTTTAGTGAATTCACTATACTAAGCCTGCGTTCTGCAAAGCAAGCGTAGAGTGGGCAACTTATTGCCCACGCAATTTAACGCAATCTTACTATCAGGCAGCCTGAAAGCCCATTTTAATCATTAAGTTATTGATACAAAATTATATTTATATCAAAATATTAAAGATATTTATAATTAATAGGCAGCCTGAAAATATGTATTACGTTTTTCAGGCTGCCTTTGGCTTATTTTTGCAAATAATTTGCGATTTGCGCCGCATTATCCAACACAATCGCGCCTTGTTCCGCCATATCTTGCCACGCCAACGCAATGGTTTCAGGCGCAATACCACGACACGCGGCGCGATTGACGATAACTTGCCAATCGCCACCACGCAGCAACTGCAACACGGTGGTTTTTACGCAATAATCGGTCGCCAAGCCGCCCACAATCAAAGTTTTCGCGCCTTTTGCATGCAGCCATTCAATCAAACCTGTACTCAATTTTTCCGCCAAATCGTGATAACACGCGCCGTAGGGGTGCATATCGGGTTCTACGCCTTTCCACACGCAATAATCGTATTCGGTAATGGCTGGCAAACCGTCCAGCAGCCTGAAACCTTCTGTACCGACTATGGCGTGTGAAACCCATGTTTCGCGTGCATTGGGCAAACCTGTGTCGCGCAATTGTTCGGCGTGGCTGCTGACCAACCATTGTGCAGATGGACTGTGCGCGTCTTTACTCATCACGCGTAAGTCGGCAAGTGCGGCTTGGGCGTTGAGTTCGGCGACAATTTGTTCGCCTTCGGGAATGGGTAATTCGCTTGGGCACAAGGGTGTGAAGGTTTTTTGTGCGTCAATATCCAAAGATACAATCATGTTTTTCCCCGTTAATATGAATGATGATGTGTTTTTCAGGCTGCATATCACAAAAGGCAGCCTGAAAACTATTTATGCCGCAATAATTTATCGCCAACTGCTGCCAAAATCGCACCTGCTACGACAATAAATGCGCCCAAATAACTCAATGTATTCATTGCCAAAGGTGGAAATGTTGTCGGCGCAATCCAATGGGCAATGAGTGAAAACAGCATGGTAAAAATCGGCAACATGGTGGTAATCACGCTGATTTTGGATGCATCCCAATGGTTCAGCGATTCGCCGTATGCTCCATACGCAATGAGCGTGTTGGCGCAGCAATAGACAAAACACAGTAAGGTAAATCCGTTCAGGCTGCCTAAATCGCTGGGGCTGACAATCGGTGTGAGCAAAATGCCGCAACCAAAATACAGCATCATCAATACTTGTGCCGATGAAAAGGTTTTCAGCAGTAATTTTTGCGCCACTGCATACACCACCCAAATAATGCTAGCGGCTGAACCCAATAAGACACCCAATGCGTAAGTTCCCAGTTGCAGAATTTCGGCAAATCGGTCGTTGAAAAATGCGATTAAACCGATAACCAACACCAGCGCACCGATTTTTTGAAATCGTCCCAAAGTTTCTTTGAAGACGATGATGCCGCATGTCATCATGGCAAAGGGTGCGAGTTGCCACAAAATTTGAATGGTGGTGGGCGAAATATAGTTTAACGCTTTGGCAAAAAAGGTAAAATTACCTGTCAGCCCAATCACGCCCATTAGCAACAAAAGTACGTGTCGCTGGCTAAATTGCGACCATTTGGGCAAATGTCCGCGCATCGCCAATATACCCAGTAGCACAATCGCCGCCGCCCAAAATCGTCCCCACACCAAAGTTTGCGCGTCCATCACTTTCAGCACTTGTTGCGCCGCCAAAGGCAATGTGCCCCAAGTTGCCGTTGCCAATAATGCCAACGAAAAACCCAATATTGGTTTTTGTGCCATGATTTTTATCCTTTTGTTTGATGGAAATTAAAGGTTTCAGGCTGCCTGAATATTTATTTATATATTTAAAAAGGCAGCCTGAAAAATTTATTCCACATACGATACACGCAGATAATGAGGTTTCCAATCATATTTATCTACCGTAACTAATTGAATTATTGAAACCATCTCATCTAATTTATATTTTCCCAACGACCCAGTTTGTGCCAAATGATAAGTAAACACAATCCGTGAACGAGGGTGTGGCAGAATATCCACTTCTAAAATATATTGTAATCGCCCACTGCCACGAACAAGTTGGATTTGTGTGTCATGAATTTGCGCCCAATCAAAATGCGTGCTTTGCAAAAATGGTGTATTTTTGTGTATGGTTAAACCACGTTGGGATAAAGTCAGGCGCGTTGGCAAAACAATTTCTAGCAAAAAATAGAGATAAGCAAAAATCAATGCGCCAGTCAAAAGCAACATTGCCAATCCTACCAAAGTATGCGTCCCAAAATTGATTGTCCAATTTTGCCATGATGATGGCACATTTTTCAAATAAAACAAGTAAATAACACCCAAAAGCGGAAAACTGGCAAGATTCAATAAGCCAAAGAGTAGCCAATCTGCCCATGGATAAAAACGCCATGTTTTCGGATTGGGCAAATGTTGCAAATTCAGCGTGGGCATGGGTGGGACGTTTTCATTTAAGCAATGTTGCAAAATGCGTTTTTGGTATTGGTATAAAAGATTTTGTCTTTGTTTTTTCGTTAATTTTTTCTGGGCAAGTTCAAAGTGTTTGGTGGCAATGCTTAAAGTGATTTTTTCACTATCATCTCCATGTCGGATAATAATATGGAGCTTTTTGATTTCATTGTGTTTATTTTTAATGGTGTAGGCGTATAAAATATCCACCCATTTGATTTGCTCATGCGATAAATGTACTTTAAATGACTGATGATATTGATGAATCAACAAACCATGTTTATTCAAAACGATGTAGGGCATGTCTGCCAAAAGTCGCCACAAACGAATGTAAAATTTTAGCCAAAAATAAAAAATCCAGCCCAAAAAGACCAGCGCAACGATTTTACTTTCGCCATCTAGGTAATAGAAAATCACGCCGCAAATCAGCAGCAACAAAGTATGGACTAGAATGCGAAATAGAGAAATAGGCAAAAATAAAGTAGGCATTTAATGTGCTTTCAAAAATATTTAGGCAGCCTGAAAAATATTTTTTTCAGTTTTCAGGCTGCCTATCAACCCCAATCATCAATCCAAATCCAATTTCCCCAAAGCCTCAAACTTCGCCTTCATGGTCGGATTTTTGCGTACCAATTTTTTCACCGTCAAATCTTCCGCCTTATTATTTGCCAAGCGCAGATTGTTTTCCGAAGACAATAGTGCCTCTTTGGTTTTTTCTAACTGTTTAATGGTCTTATCAATCCCATCAATCGCTTCTTGGAAACGGCGACTCGCCAATTCATAATTCTTGCCAAATGCTGCTTTAAATGTGTTCAAATCATTTTCAAAATTGGTAATATCCACATTTTGCTCGCGCATAGTTGCCAATTCCTGCTTATATTGCAGCGCATTCAACGACGCATTACGCAACAAAGAAATCAGCGGTACAAAAAATTGCGGACGCACCACATACATTTTCGGATATTCGTGCGACACATCCACAATGCCCGCGTTATACAACTCACTTTCGCTTTCCAACAACGACACCAGTACCGCATATTCACATTTTTTCTCGCGCCTATCCTTGTCCAATTCCTTGAAAAAATCGCCATTTTTCTTCTTGGTAGCCGTTGTATCGTTTTCGTTTTTCATCTCAAACATAATGGACACGATTTCATTGCCCAGTTCATCGCACTCACGATAAATATAATCGCCCTTACTGCCGCTGGAAACATCATTATCCTTCCCAAATTGCGCGCGCGGAAACGCCGCCGCCCGAATGCGATTAAATTCAATCTCACAATGCTGCTCCAAACTTTCCCCCAACATTTTGGTGGACAATTTAGCCTTATAATTTTTATACAACTCAATTTCATCGTCTTTCAATTTCAAGGCAATCGCATGATTCTTTAGCAGATTTTGCCGTTCCAGCGCAAATTCTTTTTCCTGCATCGCTACTTGATTTTGCAACATCAACACCTGTTGCTGCTGCGCGTTTGTTTGTTCCAACAAGCGCAACTGGTTTTCGCTGTCCTTTTGCAACAATTTTGCTTCCGATTGCGCTCGTAATTGCGCCAACTCGCGCTCACTATCCGCCAATTTTTGCTTCAAAATTTCTTCCGCCTGCGCCACCGCCAAACGACTGTCCGCTTCATGATTTTGAATTTTCGCATTTAATTGCACAATTTCTTGTTCTTTTTGCGACAAGGCAGCCTGAAAATCCTGTTGCGCGCGCGTGTTTGCCAATGTCAAATCACTATTGAATTTTTCTTGCAACTGCGCCACGCGCTTATTGATTTCGCGTTCAAATTCCTGCGTGCGTACCTGATTTTGAATATCGGCATAACCCGCTTTGTCAATGGTAAACGCCGTTTGGCAATGTGGGCATTGGATTTTGTGCGACATGATGATTTCCTTTTTCTGTATCAATAGGCAGCCTGAAAAATAGCTTGCGTATTGTAACGCGAAAAGTTTTCAGGCTGCCTATTGCGTGCGACAAAAGTCAGATAAGCACCGATTATTTTGTATAGTGGATTCACTATAAACAAATAGGCAGCCTGAAAACACTATCCATATAAGCAATTCATTGCCAACTCAAATAAACCTTTCGTACCAATTTTCAGGCTGCCTAAAATCGCGTAAAATCCGCCCTAATTATTTTGAATGAATAAGGCAGCCTGAAAACATATAGTCGTTTAAAATAAAAATAAGACAAGGCGGAAGCGACCGCCGTGTACATTTAGTGCATAAGGGAGCTGGTAACGCGGTATTATTTTTATTTTAAACGACAATACTTTCAGGCTGCCTGAAACTATTGTAATGAAAGCAAAACACACATGATTTACCCCAAAACTTACGACATCATCGTTGTCGGTGGCGGACACGCTGGCACGGAAGCCGCACTCGCCGCCGCACGCATGGGCGCACAAACCCTTCTTTTGACACACAATATTGAAACTCTGGGACAAATGTCCTGCAATCCGTCCATTGGTGGCATCGGCAAAGGGCATTTGGTGCGCGAAGTGGACGCGCTGGGCGGTGCCATGGCGTTGGCGACCGATATGTCGGGCATACAATTTCGCCGTTTGAATGCGTCCAAAGGTGCGGCGGTTCGTGCCACGCGTGCCCAAGCCGACCGTGTGTTGTACAAAGCCGCCATTCGCCACATGCTTGAAAATCAAGAAAATCTGGATTTATTCCAACAAGCGGTGGAAGACATTATTTTGGATGGCGACCGCGTTTCAGGTGCGAAAACTGCAATGGGCGTGGTGTTCAAATGCCGCGCTTTGGTGCTGACTGCTGGCACATTTTTGGCGGGCAAAATCCACATTGGTTTGGAAAATTACGCAGGCGGACGCGCTGGCGACCCTGCCGCGCAAGGACTTTCAGGCTGCCTGAAAGAATTGAATTTGCCACAAAGCCGTTTAAAAACAGGCACGCCGCCACGCATTGACGGGCGCACCATTGATTTTTCGCAACTGGAAGAACAAGCTGGCGACACGCCCGTGCCCGTATTTTCGGTGC
Source organism: Wielerella bovis (assembly GCF_022354465.1). Taxonomy (NCBI): domain Bacteria; kingdom Pseudomonadati; phylum Pseudomonadota; class Betaproteobacteria; order Neisseriales; family Neisseriaceae; genus Wielerella; species Wielerella bovis. The sequence goes on from NZ_CP092361.1 coordinate 57,070, forward strand.
GCGGCAACGCAGCCATGCACCCCCGACAAATCCCATGTTGGATTACGCATACCAACACAAAAACACACGAAATTATTCGCAGTGGCTTTGACCGCAGCCCGATGTTTACAGGCAAAATTGAAGGCGTGGGCCCGCGCTATTGCCCGTCCATTGAAGACAAAGTCAATCGCTTTGCAGACAAAGACAGCCACCAAATTTTCCTTGAACCAGAAGGCTTGAATACCAACGAATATTATCCCAGCGGTCTGTCCACCAGCTTACCCTTTGATATTCAATTAGGTTTGATTCGCAGCATGAAAGGGTTGGAAAACGCCCATCTTTTGCGCCCTGGTTACGCGATTGAATACGATTATTTTGACCCGCGCAATTTGAAAGCCAGCTTGGAAACGAAAACCGTGCAAGGTTTGTTTTTCGCAGGACAAATCAACGGCACAACGGGCTACGAAGAAGCCGCCGCGCAAGGCTTGTTGGCTGGTGCGAATGCTGTGCAATTTGTGCGCGAACAAGACCCGCTTTTGTTGCGCCGCGAACAGGCGTATCTTGGTGTTTTGATTGATGATTTGATTACCAAAGGCGTGAACGAGCCGTATCGCATGTTTACCAGTCGCGCGGAATACCGTTTGCAGTTGCGCGAAGACAATGCGGACATGCGTTTGACCGAAGACGGCTACAAAATCGGTTTGGTGTCGGAAGCACAATGGCGTGCGTTTGAGCAAAAACGCGAGCAAATTGAATTGGAAATTCAACGTCTTAAATCCACATGGTACACGCCACAAAAATTGGCGGAAGACGAGCAAATGCGCGTGTTGGGGCAAAAATTGAGCCGTGAAGCAAATTTGCACGATTTGTTGCGCCGCCCGAATGTGAATTATGCGGATTTGATGAGTTTGCCCAACGCGCAGCCTGAAAATATTTTGGCGGATGATGTGGCGGAACAGGTTGAAATTCAAGTGAAATATCAGGGCTACATTGACCGCCAAAACGAAGAAATTGACGGTCGGCGTGATTTGGAAACATTCAGGCTGCCTGAAAACATGGATTACAGCAAAGTCAAAGGTTTATCGGTAGAAGTACAGCAGAAATTGACGCAACACCAACCCGAAACTTTGGGGCAAGCGAGCCGCATTTCTGGGGTTACGCCTGTGAGCATTGCTTTGTTGATGGTGCATGTGAAGCGTGGGTTTAAAGACGCGAAATAGGTTTTCAGGCAGCCTGAAAAATAAATTACCTTATGAAATCACTCAAACAATTATTCACCGCCCTGTGTTTATGGGCATTGTGGTTTGGTTTGACTATCGTGTTGGCTCAAACCTTCAAAATGCTCAATACCACACATTACCAATCAGACGACGCCCGATAAACCGTTCCGCGTGGCGATTGTGGCAGCAGACGGTTCACGGTACGCCGTGCCGTTTCAAGAAGCGCAGACCATGCCCGAAGTGTGGAACAGGCAGCCTGAAAAATCTTGCCAACAAGAAGATTGCCTGTTTCAGGCAGATGATGGCAGCCTGATTTTCCATAACGAAGGCGCATTGTGGTACAGCGAATCGCGTTACCGCATTGTGGGCAATCGGCTTGAACCTGTGTCGCATGTGGTGTTTAATGTGGGCGATGTATTTTTTGCGGGGATTGGGGCATTTATTTTATTGAAATTGGGCAAATATGGTTTTTACCGTTGGCGATACCGCCGTGCGCCCGAGCAATTGGCGGCGTATCATCGGGCAGTGTGGGCAAGTGTGAAACGGTGGTTAATTTGGGTAGCGGTGTTGATGTTTTTTATTTTGGGAATCAGTGTATTACAGGCAGCCTGAAAATTTCCGCTATATCATTTATGAAATTTGATTCTTATGAAAATCCATTTTAAATCGTTAAAATGGATTTTTTTATTTGGATTGCATAACCATGGACACCCAACGCGACTTATACCCCCACGAAATCTTGCAAGAAATCATCAGCAAAACTGAAAGCAAAGCCAATGCCAGCCTGAAAATGCTGTCAATTTTAAGTTTTCTAGGTGGCGCATATGTCGGATTTGGTTATTTGGCATATTTGAAAGTGGTCAGCGGCATACCTGCACAATGGAGTGGTTTGGCAGCATTGCTAGGCGCGGCGGTGTTTCCCATTTGCCTGATTTGCATTTTGATTGGTGGTGGCGAACTGGCAACGGGCAATATGATGATTATGGCATTGGGCAAATACACACGCCGTGTGCGCTTTTCCAAATTGCTGCGTAATTGGTTGCTGGTGAGCGTAGGTAATTTGGTAGGCGCATTGTTTGTGGCGTATTTTTTGGGGCATTATGTCGGCTTGTCAGAAGGGGCTACTATCAACAAAACCATCGCTATCGCACAAAGCAAAGTAAACATGGATTTTGGTCGTTCTTTTGTGTCGGCAATTGCGTGTAATTGGTTGGTTTGCATGGGGATTTGGTTTTATTTTGGCGCAAAACAAACTTCGGGGCGCATTTTGGCGATGTGGTTTCCTGTGATGATTTTTATCTTGATTGGTTTTCAGCATTTTGTGGCGAATATGGTGATGATTCCAGCAGGGATTTTTGCAGGTGCGCCGATTACTTGGGGGCAATTTTTTACCAATATGTTGCCTGTGTTTTTGGGTAATGTGGTGGGTGGCACATCGTTTGTGGCGGCTTCGTATTTGTATGCCTACAAACATTTATTAAAAGACGATTATTCCATTTAATCAATAATATGGGCAGCCTGAAAAATATTTTCAGGCTGCCCATGTCTATTATTTCGCTTTTTTCGCGGCTGCTCTTTCCAATGCTTCCAAACGATTTTTCAGATGTTCATGCAGCAAATCGCGTTTTTCCCAAAAAAACGTTTCAAATTTTGCCAATGAATAGATTTTTTGTACCATTTTTGGAAAACCTGCGTGCAAAATAGCCGCTACTTCTTTGCTGGTGGTTTCATCATCCATCGCTTGTCTCAAGGTCAGCGATTTTTCTACCAAATAAATATCCAGCTGTTTTTTAACGTAATTGTTAATCTCAAATTGGTTAATCATGATGCGTTTCCTGTTAATGTAGATGTTATTCAGACACGTTTTGAGGCAGCCTGAAAATAAGATTATATACGTCTAGCAAAAATTACACCATTTTTCAATGATAAATAAATTATAGTAAATTCAATTTAAACCAGTACAGCTCCCTTATGTACTCGGTGTACACGGCGGTCACTGTCGCCTTATCCTGATTTAAATTAGATCCACTATAACACTTTATTGATACCCAAAAGGCAGCCTGAAAATATTTTTCAGGCTGCCTTTTTTAATTACAAAATATTCTGCGGTTTACCTGCAACAAATTGATTAACGTTGTCTTCCACACCCGATACCAAGTTTTCAATTGCTTCTTCGCTCGCCCATGCCATGTGCGGCGTTACGATTAAATTAGGCAACGATGTCAGCAAGGGATTACCTTCGCGTGGTGGTTCGGTAGTCAAAACATCAAAACCTGCACCACCTAATTGTCCATATTTCAGCGCGGCAATAACGGCTTGTTCATCTGCCAAGCCACCGCGTCCGACATTAATCAAAATCGCGTTGGGTTTCATCATTTTCAATTCGGCTTCGCCTATCATATTGCGTGTTTGTTCGCTAAGCGGACAATTGAGCGAGATGGCATCGGCTTGTTTTAAGGCAGCCTGAAACTCGGTGTAACCTTCGCGCACGGTGTGGGCATGTTTGTGTTCGCCCCAAATCACATTCATGCCGAATGCGCTCGCTAATTCGCCCAAACGTCCACCGATGTTGCCACGTCCAAAAATGGCGAGAGTTTTGCCGCGCAAATCACGCAGTGGTGCGCCATAATGGCAATAGGTGAGCGATTTTTGCCACATGCCTGCGGACACATCACGCATATAAGCGGGCAAATTTCGCGCTAGGGCAAGCATCAACAAAAAAGCGTGTTCAGCAACACTGTCATTGCCGTATGCTCGGACATTGCACACTGATATGCCTGCGGCTTTGGCGGCGGCAACGTCAATATTATTGTAACCTGTGGCAGTAACGGCAATGAGTTTGAGTTGTGGATTGGCAGCAATGTGTTCAGCGGTGATGACTACTTTGCTGACAAGGAGAATATCTACATCTTTCATTCGCTCCAAAATTTGTTCGGGAGCAGTCAGGGGATATTCAATGTATTCGCACGGAAAGTTGAATTGAATGGGACGAGAACGCAAGCCTGCGCGGTCTAAAAAGGCAATTTTCATGGTGTTTTCCTTGTGTGTGGTATATTTTTGTGATTTTGGCATGTTTTCAGGCTGCCTGAAAGAGATTTTTGTGATACGCTTGCATTTTTATCACGCAATGAAATAAGGAAATATTATGGGTTTGATTATTGAAGATTTGCAAGTGGGCACAGGCAAAGAAGCGGAAAAAGGTAAAGGCATTACGGTGCATTACACGGGCTGGCTGGAAGATGGAACTAAATTTGACAGCAGCCTTGACCGCAATGACCCTTTGCGTATCACTTTGGGTGTAGGGCAAGTGATTAAGGGGTGGGACGAAGGTTTCAACGGCATGAAAGAAGGTGGCAAACGCAAATTGACCATTCCGCCTGAAATGGGCTATGGCGCACGGGGTGCAGGTCGCGTGATTCCGCCGATGGCAACTTTGATTTTTGAAGTGGAATTATTGCAAGTGCATGATTAATCAATGATGCAGCCTGAAAACGGTACAGAGTTTGTACCGTTTTTTGTTTTTCAGGCTGCCTTATGCGGCAAGACTTGGATGTAATAATCCCAATTGTTTTAACAATAGAATTAATAAGATGATACAGACAAAATACACCAAAATTCCTATTAACAACACAATAATCGGTTTAAGCCAACTTTTGTATTCATACACATTATCCAATTCATTACGCACAAAATTAAGTTGTTCCCGACCCAGCAAACCGAACCAACACGCCCACACAAATACTGCCACCATAACGGACAGAAGTGGAGATACAACCATGCCTGTTACGCTGCTTACCAGCACCATCAACAAAGCAAGTGCAATCAAACCCCATACCACGTATAAATTAAATTGAGCATCCGCATCTTCGCCGATTTCGCGCCAATTCATCGCCACCAACCACGCACCAAAAATGGGAGAAAAGATGAGTGCCAGCAGCATAATGATTTCAGGCTGCCATAATTGCAGGATAGATTGCTCGGCTTCATTTTCCACAAGTCCATCAATCTGAAAAAATTCAGGATAAACTTCTTGGAGCTTGGCATCGTATCGCACACGAACATCAGCTACCAACAACCATGCTTGTATGGCTTGGATAATTTTAGGTTCAAGTTGTGCTTGCTTACTGATTAAGGCAGCCTGAATTTCTGCTTCGGAAGCAGTCGGTAAAATATCCAATTTTTGATAGAGATTAATCATATCTGCGTATCCTAAACATAAAAAACCGAACTGAATTCAGCTCGGTTTTCTGATACAAATCTATGATTTGCAAGTATCTTACTTATTCGGCAGCAGCTTTATCAACTAACTCAACCAAAGCCATTGGCGCATTATCGCCAGCACGGAAGCCACATTTCAAAATGCGAACATAACCACCATTGCGAGTAGCGAAACGTGTACCCAAATCGTCAAACAATTTCACCACCACATCGCGGTCACGAGTACGGTCAAATGCCAAACGACGGTTAGCCAAAGAAGGTTTTTTACCCAAAGTAATCAAGGGTTCAACCACACGACGTAACTCTTTTGCTTTTGGCAAAGTAGTTACAATCGTTTCGTGAGTTAATAAAGAGTTTGCCATATTACGCAACATTGCAGCACGGTGGCTACTAGTGCGATTCAATTTGCGGTTACCATTACGATGACGCATGTCATAATCCTTTAATAATCTTAAAGCTTAGGGCTTTTCCAAGCCAGCGGGAGGCCATGATTCCAGCTTAGAACCCAAAGTTAAACCTTTAGAAGCCAAAACCTCTTTGATCTCATTCAAAGATTTACGACCTAAGTTAGGCGTTTTTAACAACTCTGTTTCAGTGCGTTGAATCAAATCACCAATATAATAAATATCCTCTGCCTTCAAACAGTTTGCTGAACGAACGGTCAATTCTAAATCATCAACTGGACGCAACAATACTGGGTCAATTGGAGGGGCTTTTTCTTCTTCAACTTCGGCAGGTGTACCTTCCAAATCAGCGAAGATGGACATTTGGTCAATTAAAATACGCGCTGCTGTACGAACTGCTTCTTCTGGGTCAATAGCTCCATTGGTTTCTATATCCAAAATTAAACTATCTAAGTCAGTACGTTGTTCTACACGAGCTGCTTCAACATCAAAACTAACACGGCTAATGGGCGAAAAGCTCGCATCCAATTGAATAGCACCAATCTTATTTTGTTCCTTCGCATTACGACGACCAGAAACAGTTTGGTAACCACGACCCTGCTCAACTTTAACTTCCATTTCAATGCTGCCATTATCAGCCAAATGGCATAAAACTTGTTCTGGATTGATGATCTCAACATCATGTGGCAATTCAAAATCACCAGCAATAACAGGACCAGAACCTGTTTTTTTCAAAGAAATGACTGCCTCAGTACGAGCGCCTTGCAACTTGAATACAATCCCTTTTATATTCAACAAAATATCTACAACATCTTCTTGAACACCGTCAAGAGTTGAATATTCATGCAAAACACCTGTAATTGTTACTTCTGTAGGAGCAAAGCCATTCATGGATGACAGTAAGATACGACGCAAAGCATTACCTAATGTATGCCCAAAACCACGTTCAAACGGTTGCATTGAAACTTTGGCGCGAGTGGCAGACAGAGTATCCACATCAATTTGACGAGGTTTCAAAAATTCGGTTGTGCTGTTTTGCATTTAACTGTCCCTCACTGTGCTAGCATTATTTAGAGTAGAACTCTACCACCAGCTGTTCATTAATATCGCTGTACAATTCAGCGCGGTCAGGTACATTTTTGAAAGTACCTTCCATTTTATTCACATCAACAGAAACCCAACTTGGCATACCAATTTGCGTTGCCAAACCTAAAGCTTCTTGAATGCGTACTTGTTTTTTTGCTTTTTCGCGCACTGCCACCACATCACCTACTTTCACTTGGAAAGAAGGAATGTTCACCACTTGACCATTTACGGTCAGAGCTTTGTGTGAAACCAGTTGGCGCGCTTCAGCGCGAGTAGAGGCGAAACCCATGCGGTACACCACATTATCCAAACGAGATTCCAACAGTTGCAGCAACAATTCGCCAGTAGAGCCTTTACGGCGATCAGCTTCCGCAAAATAGCGACGGAATTGACGCTCCAACACACCATAAATGCGACGAATTTTTTGTTTTTCGCGTAATTGCAACCCGTAGTCAGACAAGCGAGGTTTTTTTGCGCCATGTTGACCAGGTGCAGATTCCATTTTACATTTAGATTCCAAAGAGCGACGTGCGCTTTTCAGATACAAATCCGTGCCTTCGCGGCGAGCCAATTTACATTTTGGGCCAATATAACGTGCCATGCTTTACTCCTTAAATACGACGCTTTTTAGGCGGACGGCAACCGTTGTGTGGCAACGGAGTAACATCGGTAATGCTGGTAATTTTGAAACCCAGAGCATTGAGCGCACGCACAGAAGATTCGCGACCAGGCCCTGGTCCTTTAATGCGAACTTCTAAATTTTTCACGCCATACTCTTGGGCAACTTTACCAGCGGCTTCTGCTGCAACTTGGGCAGCGAAAGGTGTACTTTTACGAGAACCTTTAAACCCCGCACCGCCAGAGGTAGCCCAAGACAATGCATTGCCTTGACGGTCAGTGATTGTAATGATGGTATTGTTGAAAGATGCATGAACATGCACAATACCTTCACTCACGGTTTTGCGTACTTTTTTGCGTACACGTGAGGCTGTGTTTGCTTTAGCCATCAATTAATTCCTTAAAAATTATTTTTTACCAGCAATCGCTTTGCGTGGACCTTTGCGAGTACGCGCATTTGTGCGAGTACGTTGACCGCGACAAGGCAAACCGCGACGATGACGGAAACCACGATAGCAGCCCATGTCAATCAAGCGTTTGATGTTCATAGTAACTTCACGACGCAAGTCACCTTCTACTTCGTATTTGGCAACTTGTTCACGCAAAGCATCTAATTGAGACTCATCCAAATCTTTGACTTTAGTGCTGGGCACAATGCCAGCCGCTTCGCAAATGTTTTTAGCACGAGTCGCGCCAATACCGTAAATGGCTTGTAAACCAATAACGATATGGGCATTGTTGGGGATATTTACCCCTGCAATACGAGCCATATTTTTTCCTTAAAGGGCAAAAGTTTGTCACTATACCACAAAAATCAAAATTACGTTATTACACAAATATTATGTATGCTTTTCAGGCTGCCTGAAAGATTGTTTTTAAAAGAAATTTTCTTTTAAAACCATACACCATATTGGTGCAAATGCCATTAACCTTGACGCTGTTTGTGACGAGGATCAGTACAAATGACGCGAACTACGCGATTACGACGAATCACTTTACAGTTGCGACAAATGGGTTTTCCTGAAGGTTGTACACGCATGATTACTTCCTTGTAACAACGAGTTTATCGAGCTCTGAAAACAATGCGAGCGCGAGTCAAATCATAAGGTGTCATTTCTACCGTCACTTTATCACCAGGTGAAATACGGATGTAATGCATACGCATTTTACCTGAAATATGACCCAACACTTCGTGTCCGTTTTCGAGTTTTACTTTAAAAGTTGCATTAGGCAAAGTTTCCAAAATCTCACCTTGCATCTGAATGGTATCTTCTTTAGCCATAGTTACTTACATATAAAGAAAGGATTATGCATCTGATTTCTTAATCAAATATTCATATTGCTGCGTCATTTGATAAGAAGCTATTTGCGTTTTAAAGTCCATCGTAATCACAACTAAAATCAATAACGATGTTCCACCTAAATAAAATGGAATACCAAGGGTACTAGTTAATAATTCAGGAATTAAACAAACTATTGTAATATACAATGCGCCAAATAAAGTTAAGCGCAATACGACTTTCTCTAAATAACGAGCAGTATATTCACCAGGACGAATACTCGGAATAAACGCACCACTTTTTTTCAAATTTTCTGACATTTCTTTTGGACTAAAAGTTAATGCCGTATAAAAATAACAAAAAAAGATTATTGTTGCTGCAAACAAGGCAATATAAATAGGTTGACCATGTTGCAACCAACCAGCTATCTTATTAAGTAATCCAGTTGGATTAGAACCACCAAACCAACCAGCAAACATACCTGGAAACATAATAATACTTGACGCAAAAATTGGAGGAATAACCCCTGCCATATTTAATTTAAATGGCATATGTGTATTTTGAGCCTGTATTACTTGCCGTTTAGCATATTGGATTGGCACCTTACGCAAAGCACTTTCAATAAATACAACAGCATAAGTTAATAGCAAAACACCTAAAACCAATCCTATCACTACTAATGGATTAATTGCATTCTGACTAACCAATGCAATTAATTGAACGATACCCGATGGAATACCAGCCACAATCCCTGCCGAAATGAGCAAAGAGATACCATTACCAATACCACGCTCTGTTATCTGCTCCCCTAGCCACATTAAAAACATTGTCCCACCAACTAAACAAGTTACGGTAGATACAAAAAATTCAAATTGACTAGTAATCACAACATTTTGATGATAAATAAAGCTTGCAACACCAAAACTTTGGGCAGCTGCTAAAAACACTGTACCTATTCGTGTATACTTTGTAATGATTTTGCGACCAGCCTCACCTTCCTTCTTTAAAGCTTTTAGAGAAGGAACTATTTCCCCTGCCAGTTGCATAATAATAGAGGCAGAAATGTAGGGCATGATACCGATAGCAAAAATACTAAAACGTTCAAGGGAGCCACCTGAAAACATGTTTAACATGCCTAAGATGCCACTCCCTGCAACGTTCTGGTACAATTTAGCTAGAGCGGCTGCATCTACACCTGGAACAGGAACATGTGCACCAATACGAAATACAATCAGTGCACTGAGCAAAAACATTAAACGCTTACGCAAATCAGGATTGCTCCATAATTTTGCTTTTCCTGATGAAGAGAGTTGAGTAGCCACTACTGTCGCCTTATTCTTCTACTTTGCCACCAGCAGCTTCAATCGCAGCTTTTGCACCTTTAGTGGCTTTAATACCGCCTTTCAAGGTAACCACTTTGTTCAGGCTGCCTGAAGCGATGATTTTCACCGTTTGTGCATTCGCAGCAACCAAGCCAGCTTGTTTCAAAATCAATACATCAATTTCATCAACGGCTACAGCATTCAATTCGCTCAAACGAACTTCAGCGTTGAAAGCAGCAGTCAATGAGTTGAAACCGCGTTTGGGCAAACGGCGTTGCAAAGGCATTTGACCACCTTCAAAGCCGACTTTATGGAAACCACCCGCACGGCTTTTTTGACCTTTATGACCGCGACCGCCTGTTTTACCGATACCACTACCGATACCACGACCGACACGGCGTACTGCATGGGTTGCACCTTCAGCAGGCTGAATCGTATTCAAAAACATATTAATCCTCCACTTTCAACAAGTAGCTGATTTTGTTAATCATGCCACGGTTCGCAGGGGTATCTAATACTTCAACAGTATGCTCACGACGACGTAAACCTAAACCACGTGCACAAGCACGATGCGATTCAATTGTACCAATCAAGCTTTTTGTCAAAGTTACTTTAATCTTTTTTTGCTCAGTCATGGTTTGCTCCCAAGATTTCTTCTACGGTCAAACCACGTTTTGCAGCGATGTCCGCAGGTGTGTACAATTTAGACAAACCATCCAAAGTTGCGCGAACAATGTTGTAAGGATTAGTAGAACCGTGTACTTTTGCAGAAATGTTATGCACACCCAAAGCATCAAATACCAAGCGCATCGGACCACCCGCTTTCACACCGCTACCTTCTTTTGCAGGCTGCATGAAAACACGGGTTGCACCATGTTTGCCAATCACTTCGTGATGAATTGTACCGTTTTTCAAAGGTACGCGAATCATATTACGGCGTGCTTGATCCATTGCTTTTTGTACAGCAACAGGCACTTCACGAGATTTGCCTTTACCCATACCAATGCGACCATCGCCATCACCTACTACGGTCAAAGCGGAGAACGCCATAATGCGACCACCTTTAACCACTTTGGTTACGCGATTGACAGCAACCATTTTTTCAATCAAGCCATCGCCACGTTCTTCTGTTTCATGTTTTGCCATTTTGGTCTCCAAAATCTTTCTTAGAAGCTCAAACCGTTTTCACGGGCAGCCTCAGCCAAAGCTTTCACGCGACCGTGATATTGAAAACCTGAACGGTCAAAAGCCACTTTCTCAATGCCAGCCGCTTTGGCTTTTTCAGCAATGCGTTTGCCAACAACAGTTGCGGCTTCAACGTTACCACCTGATTTCAGGCTGCCACGCACTTCTGCTTCAACAGTAGAGGCAGAAGCCAACACTTTGTCGCCTTCAGCACTGATGATTTGAGCATAAATATGGCTGTTGGTGCGGAACACGCACAAACGCACCATTTTCAAATCTGCGATACGCGCACGGGTTTTGCGTGCACGGCGCAATCTTGCGATTTTTTTATTCATGGTTACAGCCTCAATTATTTCTTCTTAGCTTCTTTCATGACCACCACTTCGCCAACATAGCGAACACCTTTACCTTTATAAGGCTCAGGCGGACGGAAAGCACGAATTTCAGCAGCTACTTGACCGACAGCTTGTTTGTCTGCACCAGTCAAAACGATTTCAGTTTGAGAAGGTGTCGCAACACTCACACCCTCAGGCATCTCATAGTTTACAGGATGAGAGAAACCCAAAGACAAATTCAAAGTTTTGCCTTGTGCTTGTGCGCGATAACCCACACCAATCAATTGCAATTTTTTCTCAAAACCCTCAGATACGCCTTTAACCATATTGGCAACCAAAGCGCGAACTGTGCCAGACATGGCAGCAGCATGCTTGCTTTCATTTGCCACAGCAAAAGTCAACTGACCATCGGTCAATTCTACTTTTACATCACCTTTCAAGGGCAAAGACAAAACGCCATTTTTACCTTTTACGATCAATGCATCTGTTCCGATATTTACTTCTACGCCAGCAGGAACAGTTACTGGATTTTTCGCTACGCGAGACATCGTTAAACGCTCCTATTAGGCAACAATACACAGCAACTCGCCACCAATACCAGCAGCGCGCGCTTTACGGTCAGTCATCACACCTTTTGAAGTGCTGACAATGGCAACGCCCAAACCGTTCATCACAGCAGGGATTTCATCAGAGCCTTTGTAAACACGCAAACCTGGGCGTGAAACACGTTTAATCTGTTCAATTACAGGGCGACCTGCATAGTATTTCAAGTTAATGGACAACACAGGTTTCGCATCAGCAGATACAGAAAAATCTTCGATATAACCTTCTTCTTTCAAAACTTTTGCGATGGCGCATTTCAATTTTGAAGAAGGCATTGCTACGACAACTTTGTTAGAGCGTTGCGCGTTGCGAATGCGGGTCAACATATCGGAAATAGGATCATGCATACTCATTTTTTCTACTCCTATTACCAAGAGGCTTTAATCACGCCGGGAATCGCACCACGCATGGCAATTTCACGAATTTTAATGCGACCCAAACCAAATTTACGGAATACACCGCGTGGACGCCCTGTAATTGCGCAACGACGACGTTGACGCACTGGAGCAGCATTACGAGGAATGGATTGCAACTTCAAACGTGCTTCAAAACGCTCTTCATCAGTTGCATTTGAATCATTGATAACGGCAAAAATCGCCGCGCGTTTGGCTGCATATTTTTTTGCCAATGCCACACGCTTTGCATCACGATTAATAAGTGCTTTTTTCGCCATGATTAACCTTTAAATGGGAATTTAAACAATGACAACAAAGCTTTCGCTTCTTCGTCCGTTTTCGCAGTAGTGGTAATAGTGATATTCAAACCGCGCAACGCATCAATTTTATCATACTCAATTTCTGGGAAAATGATTTGTTCGCGCACACCCATATTGTAGTTACCACTACCATCAAAAGATTTGCCACTCACACCACGGAAGTCGCGTACACGAGGCAAAGCAATCGTTACCAAACGATCCAAAAATTCAAACATGCGCTCACGACGCAATGTTACTTTACAACCAACTGGATAGTTATCACGGATTTTAAAGCCTGCGATTGATTTACGAGCTACAGTTACTACAGGTTTCTGACCTGCAATTTTTTGCAAATCAGACACAGCATGCTCCATCACTTTTTTATCAGCAACCGCTTCACCAACACCCATATTCAAAGTAATTTTTTCAATACGAGGCACTTCCATGATAGATTTGTAACCAAATTGTTTCATCAACTCAGGCACAACAGTGTTTTTGTAATATTCTTGTAAACGCGCCATGATTAAGCTCCACGATTAGCAGGCACTTCTGCACCATTTGATTTAAATACGCGAACACGCTTTACCTTGCCCTCGCCTTCAATCAATTTAATACCAACACGGTCTGCTTTTTTGGTTTCAGGATTAAAAATGGCTACATTAGAAATCGCCAAAGGCATTTCTTTGTTGATAATACCACCTTCAACACCACGCATAGGATTAGGTTTTTGGTGACGTTTTACAACGTTAACACCTTCCACAACCACCTTATCACCCAATACGCGAACAACCTGACCTTGTTTACCTTTATCCTTACCAGCAATTACGATTACTTGGTCACCTTTAATGATTTTGTTCATTGTCTGCCTTCCTTATAGCACTTCGGGTGCCAATGAAACAATTTTCATAAAACGTTCGCCACGCAATTCGCGGGTTACTGGTCCAAAAATACGAGTCCCCATAGGCTCTAACTTATTGTTCAACAACACAGCCGCATTGTTGTCAAATTTAATTAATGCGCCATCAGGACGACGAATACCTTTTGCAGTACGAACCACAACCGCATTGTAAACATCACCCTTTTTAACGCGCCCACGAGGAGCAGCATCTTTAACTGCTACTTTAATAATGTCGCCAACATTAGCGTAGCGACGCTTGGAGCCACCTAAAACTTTGATACACATCACACGGCGCGCACCAGAGTTATCAGCAACATCCAAGATGGTCTGCATTTGAATCATGTTAAATAACCTTAAAAAAATCCAACTTAATTTACCACTTTCAAACTACCTAAAATATCTAAATTCTCAATTTTTAGATTAGCATGAAACCTACAATGGTTCTAGTAAACCAGTCTTGGCCCCAAAGGGAAGATGCTCTGTAATAGAGCTAAATTGAAGTCGCGTAGTATAATCATATTTTCAAATTAATGCAAGAATTTATTGAAAATATTTTTACCTACAATTCCAACAAACCTAACAATCTCTCAAAAAGCAATCCTATTCACTAACACAGATAGGATTGCCTATCCTTATCTCAAGTTAAGTTATATAGTCATTTAAAATAATACCGCATGGTCAGTTCTCTTGTGTACTTAAATTTATACGCCACGATAGCTGCTACCTTGTCTTAGCTTCTATTTTAAGCGACTACATTTTGAAAGGTGCATACTATAGTGGATTCAATTTAAATCAGGACAAGGAGACAGCAACCGCCATGTACACATAGTACATAAGGAAGCTGGCAACGCTGTACTGGTTTAAATTGAATTCACTATAAATACCTTTCAGGCTGCCATAAATTTGGCTAGATTTTAATCTAAGCATTTCATCTTGAATAAACACGCTTCGCGCGTTTTATATTGCATAAAATCTCATAAGGAATCGTCCCTGCTACATGGGCGACTTCATTAATATTGACCATATCCCCAAATAATTCTACTTCTGCTCCTACACCTACCTGACTGCTATTTAACTCAACTGTCAGCATATCCATAGAAATCCGACCGATTAAGCGAGAACGTACGCCATTAATTGCAACAGGCGTATCTGTGCCAGCACGGCGCGGATAACCATCAGCATATCCGCCCGCCACTAATCCAACGCGCGTAGAACGTTTGGTATAAAAACTTGCTCCGTAACCAATTGGCTCGTGTGGCTGCAAAACGCGCTCGGCAAATACTTTGCTGCTTAATCGCATCACAGGTTTCAGGCTGCCTGATAATTTGCCAAATGGGTCAATACCATACAATGCTAAACCTGCGCGCCCCCAATCGCGGTGTGTTTCTGCATAATCCAACATGGCAGCTGAATTGGCAACGCTTTCCTCGCCTGCCAAACCTTCGCAACCTAAATCAAACGCTTCCATTTGCATTTCCGTCATGCCACGGTCGGCATCATCAGCGCACGCCAAATGGGTCATTTTCACAATTTTGGCTACTTTGGGATTTTGTTTCAATGCGGTGTAAGCTGCCGCATAATTATGTGGAAAAAATCCTGAACGATGCATACCACTGTCCATTTTCAACCAAACGGTTACAGGTTTCTGCCAATCATATGCCAATAATTCTTCCAATTGTGATTGTTGATGAACCGCTGTCCACAAATCATAACGCTCAACAGATGCATATTCGGCAGCCTGAAAAACACCTTCCAAAACCACAATCGGCTTGGTAATGCCATTTACGCGCAATTCTATGGCTTCATCTACAAACGCAACGGCAAAACCATCTGCAATATCGTGTAACGCATGAGCACATTGTACTGCACCGTGTCCATAGGCATTGGATTTAACAACAGCTAATAATTTGTTTCCATGAATATTTTTTAGAATTTGATAATTTTCACGCAAATAATTTAAACGAATTTCGCATACTAATGGTCGCATAGACAGTCCTTTCAGGCAGCCTGAAAATAGGGAATAAAAAATTTTCAGGCTGCCTTATCAACCAAATGCAGCCTGAAACATCATTACAAAATGTGTTTGGATTGAATTAAAGACATAAATGTTTTCACACCGACTTCAATCAATTCATCAGGAAAATCAAAATTATAAGTATGTAAAGGTGGCGCATTTTCGCCATTACCTAAAAACAGCATCGCCCCTGTTACGCATTGTAAGAAATAACCGAAATCTTCCGAAGCACGGAAAAATTCAGGCAATTCTTTGATAGGCTGCCCAACGGTTTGACACGATTGCCAAATTTTTTCTACCGCCGCATCGTGATTCACGGTGGCGGGGAAATAATCCTGCTCATCGGTATGGAAAATAATCCCTTGTTGTTCCGACATTTCACGCGCTGCATCCACAATCAAGCGTTCTAATTTAGCTAAATCATGGTCGTGATAGGCGCGAATGGTTAAACGCAACACGCCATCGCCAGCCGCCACGCCAAACGCGGCTTCACCAACTTCCACATGAACAATCGTGCAACGGATAAAATCATCAAATAAAGTTTCATCTGATTGAATTTGCTCAATTTTTTGAATCAATTTCGCAATGGTGTAGGCAGGATTGATGCCGTTTTCAGGCTGGCTGGCGTGTGCATTTTTGCCTTTGAAATACAAACTCAATCCTTTGGAAGTTAAGCAAATCGTGCCTTTTTTCAGCGATACGGTTTTGAATGGCTCGCTGGGATAATTGTGGTAGGCATAAAATTCGCTGATATTTTGCTCGTCAAATACGGATAAACAAGATTTCGCGCCTTGCCCTGTTTCTTCGGCAGGCTGAAACAGGAAAATAACCGAACGTTCAGGCTGCACGCGTTCCACTTCCAATGCCAAAGCGCATAAAGTTGCTGAATGCCCATCGTGTCCACATTTGTGTCCCACACCTGCGTATTGCGAGCGATGGGGCGCGTCAATTTCGTCTTCAATCGGCAGCGCATCAAAATCGGCACGGAATGCAATCGCAGACGCATCGCTTGTGCCTGTATAAACAGCGTAAAAATAATGATTGTGGTCAATGAGTTGCAAAGATGTGTGTTCACGCAAAAAATCCATCAAGCGTTGTTTTGTCCACGTTTCCTGACCCGATAATTCAGGATGCGCGTGCAATTCATGGCGCAGCGCAATACATAAATTCAAATGTTCGGCTTGCATAAGGGTTTCCTGTGAAATGATATAGATGGGCGTGATTGTATGCTTTACGCGCTTCAAGTTCAATCATCAATGTTTTCAGGCTGCCTATTGATTTGAAAAGGCAGCCTGAAAACGATGATTAACGACGATTTAATGGTAATTTAATATGCGGTTTAACGGTTTTGCTTGCCACAGGTTCAGCTTTGGGCGCGATTAAACCCAATTCCATTTGTTGCTCTTCGCTTAAAACACCACTCCAATCGCCCGTTTTGTACCAATCTTCGCCGTCCAATTCACTTGGATGTTGGATACGTTCGCTGCCGTTGCCGCACGCCAAATCGTCATCTTTGCAATATTTATCGCAGCCCCAACAAATACGTTCAGGGCGTTTGGGGAAAATGGGAAATTTTTTAGCCATATGTGTTCCATTGTTTTTTTGATTATTTTTTCAGGCTGCCTATTTATTTAAGATAAGGCAGCCTGAAAACAATTTTAAGGTGCCAATCTTTCTTTTTTCCAAATATTATTTTCTAAATAATACGAAATGCGGTCATGCAAACGACTGGGTCTGCCTTGCCAAAATTCCACTCGTTCAGGTACAACCAAATAACCGCCCCAATGCGGTGGGCGTGGCACATGCAAAGGATGTTTCGCACCAAACATGGCAGCGCGTGCCACAATGATTTGCTTGTTGGCAATCGGCTGACTTTGCTCACTTGCCCATGCTCCCACACGGCTTGTATAGGGACGGCTATCAAAATATTCGTCCGACAAATGTGCCGCCAGTTTTTCCACACGCCCTTCAACGCGCACTTGTCGCTCCAATTCTGCCCAGAAAAATGTCAGCGCAACAAAAGGATTAACCGCCAAATCCTGCCCCTTGCGGCTCAAATAATTGCTGAAAAACACAAAACCCTGCTCGTTTACTTCTTTGAGCAACAACACCCGATTACTTGGGCGACCTTGTGCATCAGCCGTTGCAACATTCATCGCGGTGGGTTCAGGCACTTTTGCCGCCATCGCCTCGTTGAGCCATACTTCAAATTGCGCCAATGGATTGTCCAAACATTGTTTTTTGGATAACTCTCGTTTACTGTATTCCTGCCTAATGCCATGTAAATCCATATTCCCACCTACAAATATGCTTGAAAGATTAGGATTATAGTCTCCATCTTCATTGTGCACCAGTTTTCAGGCTGCCTTATCATTGATTTGAGATATATTCTCATTTAATAAACAAAATCTTAAATAATTTAACGAGCGTTAATTTTTTGCTATAATCCAATTAATTCATAAAAATATCAATCACAAACCACTATGATGAAACTCACTGTTATTGGGCTCAATCACCAAACTGCGCCCTTGAATATTCGTGAAAAATTGGCATTTTCTGCTGCCAATTTATCCGAAGCCGTTCGCGACTTAAACGTGAACGTTGCTGCTGAAGCCGTTATCTTATCCACTTGCAATCGTACCGAATTATATTGTGTAGGCGATGCTGATATCATCATAGATTGGTGGGCAAATTCGCGTGGCGTGGCGGTTGCTGATATTCGTCCATATTTGTATGTATTAGGTTGCAGCGAAACCATTCGTCATGCGTTTCGTGTGGCTTGTGGCTTGGACAGCATGGTTTTGGGTGAACCACAAATTTTAGGACAAATGAAAGAAGCGGTTCGTATTGCGCGTGAACAAGATGGCGTTAGCACGTGGCTCAACGCGCTGTTTCAACGCACATTTGCCGCTGCGAAAGAAGTACGCAGTTTAAGTGGTGTGGGTGATAATGTTGTGTCTATGGCAAGCGCAGCGGTGCGTATGGTGGAACAAACTTTGGGCGATATCGGCAGCTTGAATGTATTGTTTGTGGGTGCGGGCGAAATGAACGAAAACGTGGCGACTTATTTTGCCGCACGTCAGCCCAAAAGTTTGATGATTGCCAATCGCACTTTGACACGCGCCGCGCATTTGTGTAGCAAATTAGGTCATGGCGCACAAGCGTGTAAATTAGATGTGTTGCCTGAAATTTTGACACGTTATGATGTCATCATCGCGTGTACAGGCAGCGAAACGCCATTGATTACAGCAGATATGTTTCAGGCTGCATTAGGTAAGCCATTATTTATGTTAGATTTGGCGGTACCGCGTAATATTGCAGCAGATGTAGCGGATATTGATAGCGTGATGCTGTACACAGTAGATGATATGGCAGAACGTGTGGCGAGCGGCAAAGAAGCGCGTGCGTTGGCAGCAGCACAAGCAGAAACGATGGTGCAAGAAAAAGTTGGCGAATTTGTGGCGTGGCAGCAAAGTCGTCAGCGTGTGCCTTTGATTTGTGCTTTGCGCGATGAAGGCGAGCGAGCGCGTCAACAAGTATTGAACAATGCTTTGCGTCAATTAGCGAAAGGCACCCCCCCTGAAGAAGTATTGGAGCGTTTGTCAGTACAATTAACCAATAAATTATTGCATTCACCCACTCGTGCGCTGAATAAGGCAGATACGCACGATGCACATGTAGTTAAAGCATTAGCAGAAGTGTATCATTTACAGCGTTCCACCACAGTTAATTAAACCATTGAAATAGGCAGCCTGAAACCTTTACAAAACTCAGTCATAGAGGTGGATTTCATACTCATAATTTAAAAATATTTAAATTTATTAATAATTTAAAAATATAGTGGATTCAATTTAAATCAGGACAAGGCGACAGCGACCGCCGTGTACAATAGTACATAAGAGAGCTGGCAACGCTGTACTGGTTTAGTGAATTCACTATAGAAGACTATCAAATCCGCTCTCGCATCCATTGAAGCAAAGGTTTTGATTCAGCACTAACACAAATTTCAAACCAATATTTAAAAAGCGAAGTTTACAGAAATCTGCAAACTTCGCTTTTGATTTATTTACTGTAAATTAAACAGTACGCGCTTTTTCAACCAGCTCTTTCACAACCCAAGATTTGGTTTTAGACAATGGGCGAGATTCTTCAATCACCACCACGTCGCCAATACCATATTGGTTTTGCTCATCATGAGCGTGGATTTTGGTAGAGCGGCGAACAATTTTACCGTACAAAGGGTGTTTTACTTTGCGTTCAACCAATACGGTAACGGTTTTGTCCATTTTATCGCTTACCACTTTGCCTTGCAAAGTACGAATGGTTTTTTCAGTACTCATTATTTAGCACCTTTCTCAGCGATGATGGTTTTCACACGAGCGATGTCGCGGCGCACTTGTTTGATTTGGCTGGTTTGACCCAACTGACCCGTTGCGTGCTGCATACGCAAACCGAATTGTTGTTTCAGCAAATCTGCCAAAACTTGATTCAGTTCTGCCACTGATTTTTCTTTCAATTCATTGGCTTTCATTATTTACCCACCTGTCTTGTTACGAAAGTGGTCGCAATGGGCAATTTGGCAGCCGCCAACGCAAACGCTTCACGCGCCAACGATTCGGCTACACCGTCCATTTCATACAACACTTTACCGGGTTGGATTTCAGCAACGTAGTATTCCACAGAACCTTTACCGCCACCCATACGAACTTGGATTGGTTTAGCAGTAATCGGTTTGTCGGGGAATACGCGAATCCAAATGCGACCACCACGTTTGATGTGGCGCGTCATCGCACGACGTGCTGCTTCAATTTGACGAGCGGTCAAACGACCACGCGCCACCGCTTTCAAACCAAAGTCGCCAAAGCTAACAGTGTTACCGCGTGTGGCGATACCTGTGTTGCGACCTTTATGTTGTTTGCGGTATTTCAGTCTAGTTGGCTGCAGCATTGCGACCTCCTTTGCGGTTATTGCGGCGGTTTTCGCGTTGTTCAGGCTGCGCTTGAACTTGACCTACTTCGCCTTTGTATACCCACACTTTCAAGCCCAAGATACCGTAAGTGGTCAAGGCTTCGCTGGTAGCGTAATCCACATCAGCGCGCAAAGTGTGCAAAGGTACACGACCTTCACGATACCATTCGCTACGCGCAATGTCCGCACCGTTCAAACGACCAGACACCATGATTTTGATGCCTTTTGCGCCAGCGCGCATTGCGTTTTGCATAGAGCGTTTCATCGCACGGCGGAATTGAACACGTTTTTCCAATTGTTGAGCGATACCGTCAGCAATCAGTTGTGCGTCCAATTCAGGTTTGCGGATTTCTTCAATGTTCACATGAACCGCAACGCCGAGCAATTTTTCCAAATCGCGTTTCAACACTTCAATGTCTGCGCCTTTTTGACCAATTACCACACCAGGGCGGGCAGTATGAATGGTAATGCGCGCAGATTTAGCAGGACGCTCAATCACGACACGGCTCACAGAAGCGTTTGCCAAGCGTTTACGCAAATAGTCACGTACATCAATATCTTGTTTCAAAACGGCGGCAAATTCGGTGCTTTTCGCAAACCATTTTGAAGACCAGTCTTTATTGACTGCCAGTCGGAAACCAACTGGATGAATTTTTTGTCCCATGGTTATTCCTTAGTTGCCTACCACCACATTGATGTGGCAAGTTTGTTTTTCAATACGGTTGCCGCGACCTTTGGCACGAGCTTGGAAACGTTTCAGGCTAGGACCTTTGTCCACGAAAATCGTTACGACTTTCAATTCGTCAATGTCCGCACCGTTGTTGTGTTCGGCATTGGCGATGGCAGATTCCAAAACTTTTTTAATCAATTCCGCGCCTTTTTTAGGGCTGAATGTCAAAATGTTCAAGGCTTGGGCAACGTCTTTACCGCGAATCATGTCAGCCACCAAACGGGCTTTTTGTGCAGAAATGCGGGCGTTGTTATGTTGTGCAGTTACTCTCATGTTTCACCTTATTTTTTCTTGGCTTTTTTGTCAGCCAAATGACCTTTAAAGGTACGGGTCAATGAGAACTCACCCAATTTATGACCAACCATGTTGTCGCTGATGAAAACAGGCACATGTGTGCGACCGTTGTGTACAGCGATGGTCAAACCGATAAAATCAGGCAAAATGGTAGAACGGCGCGACCAAGTTTTAATTGGACGCTTGTCGTTGTTCGCACGAGCCGCATCTACTTTTTTCAATAAGTGCAGGTCAACGTATGGACCTTTTTTCAATGAACGAGCCATGTTAATTAACCTTTGTTAGAGTAGCGGCGGCGAACAATCATGTTGTCCGTGCGTTTGTTGTTGCGAGTGCGGTAACCCTTAGCAGGTGTACCCCATGGGCTAACAGGTTCACGCGCTTCGCCTGTGCGACCTTCACCACCACCATGTGGGTGGTCTACTGGGTTCATCACAACACCGCGTACTGTTGGGCGGATACCGCGCCAACGGTTTGCACCTGCTTTACCGATTTTTTTCAGGCTTTGCTCTTCGTTGCCCACTTCACCGATGGTTGCACGGCAATCAACGTGAATGCGGCGAACTTCGCCAGAACGCAAACGCACTTGCGCGTAAATGCCTTCTTTTGCCAACAATACGGCAGAAGCACCAGCAGAACGTGCAATTTGCGCGCCTTTACCTGGTTTCATTTCAATGCAGTGAATGGTCGTACCAACAGGAATGTTGCGAATAGGCAAAGTGTTACCCACTTTAATCGCAGCTTCCGAACCGCTTACCAATACCGCGCCAGCTTGAATGCCGCGTGGAGCGATGATGTAACGGCGTTCACCGTCTGCATAGCACAACAATGCGATGTGTGCAGTGCGGTTTGGGTCGTATTCAATGCGTTCTACTTTTGCAGGGATACCGTCTTTATTGCGTTTGAAGTCAATCACACGGTAATGGTGTTTATGACCACCACCTTTATGGCGAGTGGTAATGTGACCATTGTTGTTGCGACCTGCGGTAGAGTTTTGTTTTTCCAACAAAGGTGCATAAGCCGCGCCTTTGTACAAACCTTCTGTTACCACGCGAACCATGCCGCGACGACCAGCAGAAGTTGGCTTCATTTTGATAATCGCCATGCTTATTCCTTATCTGCAGCGGCTGCGGCTGCTTCCAAATCCAGCTCTTGACCTGCAACCAAGCTCACATAGGCTTTTTTCACATCGCTGCGGCGACCCAAAGTGCGACCGAAGCGTTTGGTTTTGCCTTTGGTCGTGGTGGTCGTTACAGAAGCAACCTGAACATTAAACAACAATTCTACTGCTGCTTTGATTTCGGTTTTGGTTGCGTCTTTCAATACTTTGAAAACCATTTGGTTGCGTTTTTCAGCCAGCATATTGCTTTTTTCTGAAACAATAGGTGCCAAAATCACTTTCATCAAACGTTCTTGATTCATACCCATTGCTCCTCTAATTGTGCAACTGCCTCTTTAGTCAGCACCACTTTTTTGTAGCGCAACAAGCTGTATGGGTCAGTTTGCGTGGCTTCCAACACCAATACATTTGGCAAATTGCGTGAAGACAAGTACACGTTTTCGTCCAATTGTTTGGTGATGAACAAAACTTGCTCCAAGCCCAAGTTTTTCACTTGCTCGGCAAATTCTTTGGTTTTGGGCGTAGCGGCAGACAGGCTGTCAATCACAAACAAACGCTCATCACGAACCAATTGAGACAAAATGGTCGCCATACCAGCGCGGTACATTTTGCGGTTGATTTTTTGTGAGAAGTTTTCATCGGGTTTGTTTGGGAACGCACGACCACCTTTGCGCCACAATGGAGACGAAGTCATACCAGAACGAGCACGACCTGTACCTTTTTGACGCCAAGGTTTTTTGGTAGAGTGTTTCACTTCGGCACGGGTTTTTTGAGCGCGGTTGCCAGAACGGGCATTCGCCAAATAAGCCGTAACCAGTTGGTGAACCAACGCTTCGTTGTATTCACGCGCAAACAAGGCATCAGAACCAGCCACACTGCCTGAAACTTGACCTTGTGCATTAATCAGTTTCAATTCCATTACGCACCTGCTTTCTTCACGCTGTGGCGAACCACCACATTGCTGTTTGCCGCACCGGGAACTGCGCCTTTAACCAGCAACAAATTGCGTTCCACATCCACGCGGATGATTTCCAAATGTTGCACGGTAGATTGGGTGTTACCGTATTGACCTGCCATGCGTTTACCAGGGAACACGCGACCAGGGTCTTGTGCCATACCGATAGAACCAGGAACGCGGTGCGAACGGGAGTTACCGTGAGAAGTGCGTTGTGCGCCGAAATTGTGGCGTTTGATTGTGCCAGAGAAGCCTTTACCTTTAGACGTGCCAGTTACATCAACCAACTGACCCGCTTGGAACAATTCCACGGTAATCACATCGCCAGCTTTCAATTCAGCCGCTTTTTCTTCAGAAACCACAAACTCGTGCAAACCACGACCAGCTTCTACGCCAGCTTTGGCGAAATGACCTGCTTCGGGTTTATTCACACGATTTGCTTTTTTCTGACCAAAGGTAACTTGTACGGCTGTGTAGCCATCAGTTTCTTTGGTTTTTACTTGGGTAACGCGATTGGCGGTTAACTCTAACACAGTTACAGGAATAGAAACACCCTGCTCTGTGAATACGCGAGTCATGCCAATTTTGCGTCCAACCAGACCTAAAGCCATGATTTTTTCCTTGTTAATTTAAGGGATTGCCTACGATTGGGCAATCTTTCGGACATAAAAATAAACTTGGTATTGCTACCAAGTCTGCTACTATAACATGCTTTCCAGCTGAAAGACAAGAAAAACTTTTTATTTCAAATGGAAATGAGGATTTTCTAGTCTTCAGGCAGCCTGAAAAGATTTCGTTCACAATGAATAAAATTTGCTCAAGCTAGCATCATCACAAAACTTAACTTTTAGATATTTTTAATTTTAAAAAGGGCGGAGATAAAACCCGCCCTTACATCAGTTTAAAAAATGAATTATTTAAAGCGATACGCTATACCTACATTGAATGCGTTACCCGACAATTTATCATCACCTTTTTTTAAACGGCTGCGAACATATTCCGCACCCATCTCGATACTATCGGTTATGGCATATTTCGCACCCACACCCACACCAAACCCACTATAGCGTTTTGAAAAGCCTTTTCCGGATTCAGTGTCCAAAAACGCCAATTTACTGTTTTGGTATTCTGCTTTCACATAAGGCATCAAATCGGATGTTACACGATAGCCTTGTGCATAACCAATGCTGTAACGGTCTTTTTGTTTAACATTGCCTGAAAAGTCTTCGTTCTCTTTCAAAATGGTAGCTGAGTTCAACTTGGAACGCAATTCCACAACACCAACAAAATTATTGCCATAATCAAAGCCTACATCGCTTTTCAAAACCACGCTACCTGAATTTTTGCTGCTCAAACCACCTACTTTATCTTTGTATTTGGTGGTTTCAATATCCAAACCCACACTTGTACCTGTAAATTTGCCAGCAGCCATTGCACCTGTAGACAAAGTTGCAGCCAAAATCGCCAAGATTAATTTCTTTTTCATATAGAACTTTCCTTAAATGCAAGTAAAAAAGCAAGTGAATTTAAACGCATTATAATAGATTTACTTTATAACTGGAAAGTCCAAAATCTGGTAATTTAGCTTAATTTATTTTACTTAACTTTAATGTCGTATTTTTTAACAAACCCACATTTACAGGTTGGTGCCATCAGTTGAATATTTGCATCCGATAAATCTTGTGAACTCATCGGAAAATGACCAGATACAACTATCTGATCTAGCCATATTTTCAGGCTGCCTATTCTTTAAGTAGTGGTTTAAAATAAAGTGTACCATGATGTACATGGCAGTCGCTGCCACTCTATTTTAATTTTAGCCAGTTATAACTCCATATTTGGAAAATTCTCATCATAATTAGTTAATTTTTAGTTAGTTTAATGCATTGTTGTACGCCAAGACATTATCAACTCGCGTAAACCTTTTTACACATCATCAAAGATTGAGTTAATTTTATTTTCAGGCTGCCTGAAAGTGCTAAAAATAGTAAGTTTTACATTATTTTCAGGCTGCTTTGGGTGTACAATAAGCGCGTTTTTATCTTTACATATTAATTATGTCGTGTACGCATAGGGTATGCCTGAAAAATGGTACACAAAATAAAAAAGGAAATAATATGGATACGGATATTGTTGTAGTAGGCGGAGGTCCTGCTGGTTTGGCATTTGCGCGACAATTTAAAAACACAGGTGTGCGTGTAACTGTGGTAGAAAAATCGCCCGAAGACAGCCTGAAAAATCCTGCTTACGATGGACGTGAAATCGCTTTAACGCATCGTTCACGCGAAATCATGCAACATTTGGGTATGTGGCAACGCGTTCCTGAAAACGAAATTTATCGTTTGCGCGATGCCAAAGTATTCAATGGTACTTCGGATTACACGCTGCATTTTCCCGAGCCAACCCAAGCACGCGGTGGCAAAACCGACCGTTTGGGCAATTTGATTTCCAATCACAATATTCGCCGCGCCGCGTATGAAGAAGTGAAAACGTGCGACAATGTGCAATTATTGTGCGGCGTGGGCGTGAAAAGCGTGGAAAGCAACGAAAATCGCGCTTTGGTTACGCTGGAAAATGGCGACACCGTTAGCGCAAATTTGTTGATTGCGGCGGATAGTCGTTTTTCCAATACGCGCCGTCAATTAGGCATCGCGGCGGATATGCATGATTTTGGTCGCACCGTCATCGTGTTCCGCACCCAACACACGATTTCCAATCAACACACCGCCAGCGAATGTTTCTTTTATGGACGCACACTCGCGCTGTTGCCATTGGAAGAGCATTTGACCAACTGCGTGATTACCATCACCAATACCAAAGCGCATGAATTATTGGATTTATCGCCCGAAGAATTGGCAAAAGAAGCGCAAAAAATGTTGGGCGGACGTTTGGGCGAAATGGAAATTGCGGGTACGGTACACAGTTATCCATTGGTCGGTGTACACGCGGAAAAATTTTATGGTACACGTTGCGCGTTGATTGGCGATGCGGCGGTCGGTATGCACCCAGTTACCGCGCACGGTTACAATTTGGGCTTGGAAAGCACGGATATTTTGTCCAAACTGATTATTCAGGCTGCCCAAAAAGGCAAAGATATTGGCAATCCAGATTTACTGGAAATGTACAATGTTAAACACCAACTGCACACGCGTCCCTTGTATCACGGTACCAATGCGATGGTTACTTTCTTTACCACCGACACCGCACCTGTGAAATTGCTGCGTGGCGCGGTTTTGCGTATCAGTAATAATTTACCGCCGTTGAAAAAATTGATTAGTAAACAATTAACAGGTTAATTCTGTTTTATGATAAAAAGGCAGCCTGAAAAATATTTTTCAGGCTGCCTTATTGTATCATCCACCCATTTTAAACACATTATCCAAAAGGTTATCCCCATGTTATCCACAATACTCAAAGGATTTGCCGTATCAGGCGGACTGATTATGGCAATTGGCGCACAAAACGCCTTTGTCCTGAAACAAGGCTTGTTACGCCAACACACTTTTTGGGTAGCATCTATTTGTTTTGTTTGTGATTTTGTTTTTATTAGTGCAGGCGTAATGGGTGTGGGTGGCGCATTAAGCAAAAGTCCACTTTTGTCCGCCTTATTATCGCTGGCAGGCGGCATATTTCTGTTTTGGTACGGTTTCAATTCGCTGCGTTCCGCTTTATCCACAGAACAACACAGTTTGGTTGCACAAACAGAAAACAGCAATCAAGGCAGCCTGAAAACCACAATTTTGGGTGTACTAGCGGTAACATTGCTCAATCCGCACGTTTATGTGGATACCTTAATGCTGATTGGCGGCATCGCAGCAACCTTGTCCGATTCTGATAAAATATGGTTTTTGCTGGGTGCATTGTCCGCCTCATTTATTTGGTTTTTTGGATTAAGCTACGGCGCACGTTTATTACGTCCCATTTTCGCCAATCCACGCGCATGGAAAATATTAGAAACGCTCATCGGCATCGGTATGTGGTGGCTCGCATCGGGCTTGTTTCATTATTTTTATCGCTGGCTGACGACATCGCTTTAATCCATCCGAAATCCTATTTTTCAGGCTGCCTATTTCAGCCGCAACCCATTTGTTATTTAATAAACCATAGAAATCCATATGACTCCAACCGAATTACAATCTTTTTTACACACCTACATTCCAGCCACCGCCGCTTTGGGCATTACTGTACAAGAATGCCATCACGACAAAGTATCGCTTGCCATGCCGCACGCTGGCAATCAAAATCACAAAAACACCGTATTTGGCGGCAGCATCGCGCTGGCAGCCACCACTTGTGGCTGGGCGTTAACTTATCTCAATTTCCCCGAAGCCAACGGCAATATTGTTATCCAACAAGGGCAAACCCGTTATCTCCGCCCTGCAACAGGCAATTTAATTTTGACGGTACGCAGCGTATCAGATACCGATTGGCTGATTGCACACGATGAATGGCAACGGCGCGGTAAAGGAAAAATTTTATTAGAAACAGAAATTTATTCAAATAATCAACTGGTTGCAGTATTTGCTGGAAGATATGTTGTATTAAATAAAGATTAAGGCAGCCTGAAAACCGAAAAGCAGCCTGAAAAACACGCGTTTTTCAGGCTGCTTATTATTTTTTGGAGCGGGCGACGGGAATCGAACCCGCGTCAGGAGCTTGGGAAGCTACTGTCTTACCATTAGACGACGCCCGCAATGTGGCGCATTATACAGGTTTTTTTATGGATTCAGGCAGCCTGAAAACGCATTCACCCATGAAAATAATCATAAATCTTCTGTGCCAACGCCAAACTAATCCCATCTACGCTCGCCAAATCCTCCACACTCGCCGCCTGCACGCCACGCAAACCACCAAATCTCATCAATAAAGCCGCCTTGCGTTTCGCCCCCACCCCAGCAATATCGTTTAATGAAGACGTAATCCGCGCCTTATCCCGTTTCGCACGCATGCCCGTAATCGCAAAACGATGGCTTTCATCGCGCACCGTTTGCAATAAATGTAAGGCTGGTGAATTTTCAGGCAGCCTGAAACGCTGATTTTGAAACGGTAAAATCAATTCTTCCAAACCCGCTTTGCGTTCCACCCCTTTGGCAATGCCAATAATCGGAATCGTCAGTCCCAATTCTGCCCACACCGCCACCGCCATATTCACCTGCCCCATGCCGCCGTCAATCAATACCGCGTCTGGGAAACGCACCGCTTCGCCGCGCGCCGCCGTTTCCACCAATTTACCGTAACGCCGCGTCAAAACTTCGCGCATGGCAGCATAATCATCGCCTGCTTTTGCCGTTTTAATGTTATAGCGGCGATACTGGCGCGGCTGCATGGCAAAATCATCGTACACCACACAGCTCGCCATCGTTGCTTCCCCCTGCATGTGGCTGATGTCAAAACATTCCAAACGGCGCAATTCATTTTCAGGCAGCCCCATCAGTTCCGCCAACGCCACCACGCGCACGTGTTGATTCACATTTTGTAATTGGTGTTGTGTCAAAGCATTTGCCGCATTTTTCGCCGCCATATTCAGCCAAACTTTACGCTCACCACGTTCCCCAGCCGAAAACACCATTTGCCGCCCATGTTCCTGATTCAAAGCATTTTGTAAATTTTCAGGCAGCCTGAAATTCGCAATCAACACATCGGGTTTTTGTTTACCCAAATAATGCTGTGCGACAAAGGCTTCTGCATAATCCTGACCATTTGGATTCGGGTCGTGGCGCGTGTCGGGAAAAAAACTGCGGTCGCCCACGTGCCGCCCACCGCGTATGCTCACCCAATGCAAACACACATCGCCGCCGCCCACCGCCAACGCCACCACATCAATATCCCCTTGATGATTCAAATTATTACTGTCCACAAATTGTTTAGACTGAATCACGCCCAAAGCCTGAATCTGGTCGCGCAATTTCGCCGCCAATTCAAAATCCAATTCATCGGCAGCCTGAAACATCTGCGTTTCCAAATCTTTCAACAAATCCGCCGTTTTCCCATTTAAAAACGCCGCCGCGTGGCGAACTTGCGCTGCATAATCATCAGTCGTAATTGCCCCCACGCACGGCGCAGAACAGCGTTTGATTTGGTGTAACAAACACGCGCGGTCTCGGTGGGCAAATACGCTGTCTTCACACGTTCTTAATTGAAAAACCTTTTGCAAAATTTCAATGCTGTCGCGCACCGCGTAACCATTGGGATATGGACCAAAATACTGATGCGGTTTTTTCGGCGTGCCACGAAAATACGCCAATTTTGGAAATTCGTGTCCGCTCAACATCAAATAGGGATACGATTTATCATCACGAAACAAAATATTGTATTTGGGCGACAAAGATTTAATCAGATTATTTTCCAAAATCAAGGCTTCCGCTTCCGAGCGCGTGAGCGTGATTTCTACTCGCGCCACTTGTTTTAACATCAACTGAATGCGCGGCGAATGGTCGTTTTTTTGGAAATAGCTGGACACGCGCCGTTTCAAATTCACCGCCTTGCCCACATACAAAACCGTGTCATCGGCGGCAATCATGCGGTACACGCCTGAAGAGTGGGGCAAGGATTTGAGGAAAACTTCTAGGTCAAATGGTGGTTTGGTGGACATGGTTTCAGGCTGCCTGAAAAACAATAAAGCAAAATCATAACAAAAAGGCAGCCTGAAAACAAAAGTTTGGTTTTTATGGCGCATATGCTATGATTCATGCGTGGAAGGCAGCAACAAGGCAGCCTGAAACATTTTTATCATGACTAAACAGGAGTCTATTTATGTTGTCCAAATGTTTTAAAATTGTTGCCGTATGTGCATTGACTGCTGCGTTAGGTGGTTGTTACATCGTTCAACCCGCCCCTGGTACAGCGGTAACCATTCAAAATCCTGCCAACTGATAAATGAAAGGTTATATGATGAAAAACAGTATCAAAATATTGGGTGCGCTGCTGATTGGTAGCGCATTGAGCGCGTGTTACGTTGTTCCTGCTGGCAATGCGCGTGTTGTCGCTTCGGCAAATGGCACACCAGTCGCTACAAACAGCGTAAGCAGCCATACTTTGAATGCACGTTTGTATCCCAGTAATGCCGAAGCGCAACGTTTTGGCGGCGTGCATGGAACCGTTACCGTTGACCAAGCAGGTCATGGTCGCTTGAATGCCGTGATTGGCGGCGAAAGTTTTTCGGGCGATGCGACTCGTGATTTAAATTCACGGCGCGGCACAGGCAACGCCAGCGCACCAAGCGGTCGTTACATTTCCTGTGATTACACCATGCACTCGGCAACTTTGGGCAAAGGCGAATGCAAAATGTCCACAGGTGCGATATTTGAAATGCACATCAGCAAATAAATCCCAAAAAGGCAGCCTGAAAACATTTTTCAGGCTGCCTTTTTGTTTATGCAAACATTATTCAAACAATTTCCCCTGCGCCAACATCATTTTAACTGGCGCAAAATCCACCCGATGTTCAGGCAATGCGCCAAATTGCTGCAATGCCGCCAAATGTGCTGCCGTGCCATAACCTTTGTGTTGAGCAAAACCATATTGCGGATAACGCTCGTGCAACGCGTACATTTCTGCATCACGCGCCGTTTTCGCCAAAATAGATGCCGCAGAAATCAGCGCGATTTTGGCATCGCCTTTGACCACCGCTTCGGTTGGCATAGTCAAATCTTTGGGAACACGATTGCCGTCAATCCACACTTTTTCAGGCTGCATTGCCAAACCTTGCACAGCACGAGTCATTGCCAACATGGTTGCGTGTAAAATATTGTATTGCAAGATTTCTTGTGGATTGGCAGATGCCACACACCACGCCACAGCCTGTTCTTTGATTTGCGCTGCCAACAAATCACGTTTTTTTTCGCTCAATTTTTTGGAATCGGTTAAACCTGTCAGTGCATAATGTTCAGGCAGCATCACAGCGGCGGCAAACACGCTGCCAACCAAACAACCGCGTCCTGCTTCGTCCACACCTGCGTGGCTGGGTAAAATCAAATAGTTATTCATGATGCAGCGCGTCCCATTCTTCTGGCGTGTCGGGCAGCGTGGGAATGGCGCGTTTTTCTTCCACCCATTCGCCCAAATCAATTAATTTGCATCGCTCGCTGCAAAAAGGGCGATAGCGGTTTTCAGGCTGCCATAATACAGATGTTTGGCAGGTGGGACATTTGACGGTATTTATCATTTTTTGTTTCCAAATAAGTTTTCAGGCTGCCTATTTTGATATTTTAATATACGATAAACAATCAAAAGGCAGCCTGAAACCAAGAATTTGTATTCATAAAATTGATGGCTTGATTTTATAGTGAAGTAAAATAAGAAAGATGCAAGGCGACCACGCCCGCCGTGTACAAATCGTACATAAGGGCGTGGGCAACGAAGCAGATTTCTTATTTTAATTTACTATATTGTCCATGCGTGCAAATGCAAGGCGGTTTTTCATGCCAATATCGGGACTATTGGCATGAAAAACCAATACAGTAGTCGCATGAAGTGGCGATAAAACAAGCTCAATATTGTGAATACAGGTTCTAAAATCACATTAAAAATAACCAAGCCCATGCGGATAGGATGGCAATACTCAACACGCTCAATACAAAACCAACATTGACCATGTCTTTTTGACGGATTTGACCTGTTGCAAAAACCAGCGCATTAGGTGGTGTGCCAACTGGCAACATAAATGCACACGATGCACCAATGCCGATAATCAACACTAAAACTTGTTCAGGCAGCCCCATTTGTGTGGCAATGGTGGCAAACATGGGAACAAATAGTGCGGCGGATGCGGTATTACTGGTAAAGTTGGTCAGCAATATAATAAATGTTGCCACCGCCACAATAA
Organism: Wielerella bovis; assembly: GCF_022354465.1. NCBI lineage: Bacteria > Pseudomonadati > Pseudomonadota > Betaproteobacteria > Neisseriales > Neisseriaceae > Wielerella > Wielerella bovis. Next base: position 89,817 of record NZ_CP092361.1, read on the forward strand.
TAACCAAGGGCGATGCACCACTTAATATTTGTGCCACCTCATTCCCCAAAGCAGATGATGCGCCTGATTTGCCCATCAATACGCTCAATGTAATACCTCCACCAAATAAGAGTAATACGCCCAAATCGGTATTTTGTGCAACATCGCGCCAACTGACCGTTCCCAAAATCACAACCATTGCTGCTGCTATCAAGGCGATAATACTGTCAATAGAGGTAATGCCTGTGGCTTTGGCAATGTATGAGCTAAATATCCATGCTAATGCGGTGGCAACGGCTATGCATACCGTTAATACGCGCGAGAGTGTCCAAGGAATCGTTTCGGTTTCCAGAGAAACGGTGGTATGCAAATTCGGGCGTAACACAACATATAGGGACAATAGCATCGCGGGTAATAATACTAAAGCAATAGGTAAGCTGAGTGTCACCCAGCCCGTAAAATCTACCCCTAATGCTTTGGCAGCAATGGCATTGGGTGGTGAGCCAACCAATGTACCGATACCCCCCAAACTGGCGCAATAAGCAATGCCAAGTAATACAAATGTGAATGTATTGCGGTCTTTTTCGGGATTAAGATGCGAGAGTAAACCCATGGATAGGGGTAACATCATGGCAGCGGTGGCGGTATTGCTTATCCACATAGATAAAAATGCGGTTACGGCAAAAATCAACAATATAGCGGAAAATAAGTTACCACGCGATAGAGCGATGACTTTCAAAGCAATTTTTCGGTCAAGTTGTTGAACATGCAATGCACTGGCTAATGCAAAACCACCAAAAAAAACGTAAATCACGGGGTCAGCGAAATTGGATAAGGCAGTTTTGGTATTCATGTCAGGGATTTGAAAAACCACTGCCAACACAGGAATCAATAGCGCGGTAACGGTAATATGTACCGCTTCGGTCAGCCACAATAAGCCAATGAATAATAGAATTGCCAAGCCTTTGTTGACGTTGGTATCGTATGGCAATAGGAAATAAGCACCAAAACTCACAGCAGCCGCGATGATAATGAAGATGACATTACGCCAGTTGGTTGTCGGTGGTGGCATACTTTTAGGCGATGCATTCTGGGGAGGGGTATGATTATGGATAGGGTCAGACATGTGTGCTCCTAGTATATTTATAAACAATCAAATTTGATTATGGTGGATTAAAATAGAAATAAGACAAAAGCTGGCAATGCTGTACTATTTTAAACAACCATATCGTATCAAAATAACAATATAAATTGAAACAATGCAGCCTGAAAAATGTTTTCAGGCTGCCTATGATTTATTTTTATCGTGCTTCTGCTAACACCGCATCCGCAGCTAATTTATCCGTATCTAATTTCAACATTTCGTGTAATGCCGCAAATTCCTGTTCTACTTGCGCGATTTTTTCAGGCTGCCGATACCAATCCAACATTGCCGCTGCCAATTTATCGGGCGTGGCATCGTGTTGCAATAATTCAGGCACGACTTCTTTGCCCAACAAAATATTCGGCAAACCAACGTGCGCCACTTGGATTTTGCGTTTGACCAAAAAATAAGTGAGTGGCGAAATTTTATAGCTAATCACCATTGGTCGTTTGCACAATGCCACTTCCAGCGTTGCCGTGCCGCTGGTAACCAAAACCACGTCTGCCGCCGTACACGCTAAATCTGCTTTGGCAGCTTGCAGACGAATGGGCAATTTTTCAAATTCAGGCTGTGATAAATAATGCTGCAAACGTTCGCGTGATGCAGCGGTGGCATACGGCGAAATAAATTGCGCGTTAGGCAATTCACGCAAAATCAGTTGCGCGGTGCAGAAAAAAATTGGTGCCATATAATCAATTTCGTTGACACGGCTGCCTGCCAAAATGGCAAATACGGGAATGCTGGTGTCTAATTTTAAGCGTTCGCGTACAGCGGCTTTGTCGGCAATCATCGGCAAAGTTTGCGCCAATGGATGTCCGATAAACAAAGCGCGTCCACCAGCCGCTTGGTACAACGGTGCTTCCATCGGAAACAAACACAATACTTGATTGACTTGCTTAACAATTTTGTTCACACGTTCGCGTTTCCACGCCCACACCGATGGGGAAACATAATGCAACGTAGGAATCCGTGCCGCTTTTAATTGTTCTGCCACACCCAAATTGAAATCAGGCGCATCAATGCCGATAAAAACATTGGGGCGGATTTGTTTTAATTTTTCCACCAATTCGCGGCGGATTTTTAGGATTTCGGGCAAGCGTTTGATGACTTCTACATAGCCGCGTACAGCAAGGCGTTCTTGGTCAAACAAACTTTCGCAACCTGCGGCAATCATGCGCGGTCCACCGATGCCGATAAATTTAGCATCGGGGCGTTGCGCTTTGATGGCTTCAATTAAATGTGCGCCTAGTAAATCGCCAGAGGCTTCGCCTGCGCACAGAGCAATGGTTAGGGATTGTGTGGACATTGTAAAGTTTTTAAAATAAATGAATAGGTGTGATTGTATCGTGAAATGAAGTTTCAGGCTGCTTTTTATTGGATAAGGCTGCCTGAAATATAGCCGTTATAAAATAAAAATAATACAGCGTTGCCAGCTCCCTTATGTACTATGTTGTACACGGCGGTCGCTGTCGCATTGTCCTGATTTAAATTGAATTTACTATAAATGTACACGGCGGTCGCTGCTACCTTGTCCTGATTTAAATTGAATTCACTATACAAAACGGACAAGCGAATTTCATCGTTTGTCCGTTTTTATTTAGCTCACATCATTGGTTTCAGATATATAGTGAATTCAATTTAAACCAGTACAGCGTTGCCAATTTCCTTATATACTAGGTGTATACAGCGGTCGCTGTCGCCTTGTCCTGATTTAAATTGAATCCACTATATTTCTATACAACTGCTTGAATATTCAGGCAGCCTGAAAACCAAATTTATGCTTCGCTACTTTCGTTTTCTTCGGTTGTAACTTCATTGTGGCTAGCAATCGCTGCGGCACCACGTTGCGCTGCCCAAGCTGCACGACGCGAACGGTGATAACTTAAACCTGTACCTGCTGGAATCAAGCGACCCACAATCACGTTTTCTTTCAAACCACGCAAGTCGTCTTTGCGACCCATAATTGCAGCTTCGGTCAAAACACGTGTCGTTTCTTGGAACGATGCAGCTGAAATGAAACTGTCGGTACTCAAAGAAGCTTTGGTAATACCCAACAATACATTTTCAAAACGTGCAGGTTCTTTGCCTGCTGCAATGGCTTGTTCGTTAGCAATCAATACTTCAGCACGTTCAACCTGTTCGCCTGTAATGAAGTTGGTATCGCCTGTATCCACAATGCTTACACGGCGTAACATTTGGCGAATAATCACTTCAATGTGCTTGTCGGAAATTTTCACACCTTGCAAACGGTACACTTCTTGTACCTCTTGCACAATGTAGCGTGCCAATTCCTCAATGCCTTTCAAACGCAAGATATCATGTGGGTCTACCGCACCATCCACAATGGTTTCGCCACGATTGACTACTTGACCATCGTGTACCAGCAGTTGTTTCTCTTTAGAAATCAAGGTTTCGTATGCCACACCGTCCAAGTCAGTGATAACAAGGCGTTGTTTACCTTTGGTTTCTTTACCAAATGAAACTGTGCCTGTAACTTCTGCCAACATACCTGCATCTTTTGGCACACGCGCTTCAAATAATTCGGCTACGCGTGGCAAACCACCCGTAATATCGCGTGTTTTAGTTGAGGCTTGTGGGATACGTGCCAACACGTCGCCTTTACCAATTTCTTGACCTTCGCGCACTTGGATAATCGCGCCAACTTGGAATGCCATAGATACAGGGGTTTCTGTACCAGGAATCATCACAGGTTCACCGTTTTCATCCAACAGTTTTACGGTTGGACGCAACAATTTGCTGGTGCTGCCACGACGTTTACCGTCAATCACTACCAAAGTAGACAAGCCTGTTACATCGTCAGTTTGGCGGGTAACAGTTACACCTTCCTCCACGTTTTCAAACTCTACACGACCTGCGTGTTCGGTAATCATTGGGTGCGTATGTGGGTCCCAAGTTGCCAGCGTGGTACCTGCTTTCAACTCTTCGCCATCTGTTACTTTCAAAGTTGCGCCATAAGGGATTTTGTGCAATTCGCGCTCGCGACCTGCCGCATCCAAAATCATGATTTCACATGAACGACCGATAACAATCAATTCGCCTTTTTGGTTGGCAATGTAACGCATTTGTCCACCAAAACGCACCGTACCGTTGGATTTAGCTTCCACTTGGCTGGCTGCTGCTGCACGCGAAGCCGCACCACCGATGTGGAACGTACGCATCGTTAATTGTGTACCTGGTTCGCCAATAGATTGTGCTGCAATCACGCCGACTGCTTCGCCCGCATTGACCAATTTACCGCGTGCTAAGTCACGACCATAGCATTTCGCACACAAACCATAACGTGTTTCACAAGTAATTGGTGTGCGAACTTTCACTTCGTCCACGCCCGAATTGTCAATCAAATCAACCAATTTTTCGTCCAGTAATGTTCCTGCTTCAATCAATGTGCTACCTGTTGATGGGTCAATCACATCTGATGCAGTTACACGACCCAAAATGCGGTCACGCAATGGTTCAATAATGTCGCCACCTTGTACTACAGCTTTCATAGAGAAGCCTTCGCTAGTGCCGCAATCATCTTCCACTACCACCAAATCTTGGGTTACGTCCACCAAACGGCGCGTTAAGTAACCAGAGTTTGCAGTTTTCAATGCGGTATCCGCCAAACCTTTACGCGCACCGTGTGTCGCAATAAAGTATTGCAATACTGTCAAGCCTTCGCGGAAGTTTGCCGTAATCGGTGTTTCAATAATCGAACCATCTGGTTTTGCCATCAAGCCGCGCATACCTGACAACTGCTTAATTTGCGCTGCCGAACCACGCGCACCCGAATCCGCCATCATGTAAATGGAGTTGAATGACTCTTCCATTAAGGTTTTGCCATTTTCATCTTTGTACACTTCACCTGTTTTATCATTTAATACAGGCTGTTGTCCCAAATTATCCATCATGGCTTTGGCAATTTTATCGCCAGCACGTCCCCAAATGTCTACGACTTTGTTGTAACGCTCGCCATTGGTTACCAAACCTTGACGGTATTGGTCTTCAATTTCTTTCACTTCAGCTTGGGCTTCAGCCAGCAAAGCAGGTTTTTCTTTTGGAATTTCCATGTCATCCACGCAAATGGAGATGCCACCTTTCGCCGCCAATGCAAAACCTGTATACATCAAATGGTCGGCAAAAATAACCGTGTCACGCAAACCGCACAAGCGGAACGATGCATTAATCAGCTTGGAAATTTCTTTCTTTTTCAAAGCCTTGTTCACATATTCAAATGGCAAGCCTTTGGGCAAAATTTCAGACAGCAAAGCACGACCCACAGTCGTTTCATAACGATTCATCACAGGTTCAAATTCGCCTGCATCATTTTTTACCCATTCGCGCAAACGCACGGTAATTTTAGTACCCAATTTCACTTGTTTGGTGTGATACGCACGATGTACTTCTTTCACATCAGCAAACAAAGTGCCTTCGCCTTCAGCTTTTTCTTTGGCACGAGTCATGTAATACAAGCCCAATACGATGTCTTGCGATGGCACGATAATCGGCTCGCCGTTGGCTGGCGCGAGTACGTTGTTGGAAGCCAACATCAATGTACGCGCTTCCATTTGCGCTTCCAAGCTCAATGGCACGTGTACCGCCATTTGGTCGCCGTCAAAGTCCGCGTTAAACGCCGCACACACCAATGGGTGCAACTGAATCGCTTTGCCTTCAATCAAAATCGGCTCAAACGCTTGAATACCCAAACGGTGCAAGGTCGGCGCACGGTTCAACAGAATTGGGTGTTCGCGAATCACTTCTTCCAAAATATCCCAAACTTCAGGTACTTCTTGTTCTACCAATTTTTTGGCAGCCTTAACGGTGGTGGCGAGTTCGCGTTTTTCCAATTTGTGGAAAATAAAGGGTTTGAACAATTCCAATGCCATTTTTTTCGGCAAACCGCATTGGTGCAAACGCAAGTAGGGACCTACGGTAATCACGGAACGACCTGAATAGTCCACACGTTTACCCAGCAAGTTTTGACGGAAACGACCGCTCTTACCTTTAATCATGTCAGACAATGATTTGAGTGGGCGTTTGCTTGCGCCAGTCATGGCTTTGCCACGGCGACCGTTGTCCAACAAGCTGTCAACGGCTTCTTGCAACATGCGTTTTTCGTTGCGGACGATGATGTCGGGCGCGCGCAATTCCAGCAAGCGTTTCAAACGGTTATTGCGGTTAATCACGCGACGATACAAATCGTTCAAGTCAGACGTAGCAAAACGTCCGCCGTCCAATGGCACCAATGGACGCAAATCGGGCGGCAACACGGGCAACACGTCCATAATCATCCATTCCAATTTCATGCCTGAGCGTTGGAAGGCTTCCAAAATTTTCAAGCGTTTGGCGATTTTTTTGATTTTGGTGTCGCTGCTGGTGGATTGCAATTCTTCGCGCAACAATTCAATTTCGCGCTCAATGTCCAAAGTACGCAGCAATTCGCGGATGCCTTCTGCGCCCATGTGTGCGTCAAATTCTTCGCCAAATTCGTCCAATTTGTTGTAGTAATCTTCTTCGCTCAACAGTTGGCGGCGTTGCAAGCTGGTCAAACCAGGGTCGGTAACCACAAACGCTTCAAAATACAACACGCGCTCAATATCGCGCAAAGTCATGTCCAACACCATGCCCAAGCGAGACGGCAGCGATTTCAAAAACCAAATGTGGGCAACGGGCGCAGCCAATTCAATATGACCCATGCGCTCGCGGCGCACTTTGGTCAGGGTAACTTCCACGCCGCATTTTTCGCAGGTTACGCCTTTGAATTTCAAGCGTTTGTATTTGCCGCACAAGCACTCGTAATCTTTGACTGGACCAAAGATTTTCGCGCAGAACAAGCCATCGCGTTCGGGCTTGAAGGTGCGGTAGTTAATCGTTTCGGGTTTTTTCACTTCGCCATACGACCACGAGCGAATCGTGTCGGGCGATGCGATGCCAATTTTAATGGCATCAAATTCTTCTGAACCTGCTTGTTGCAGGGGGGCGAATAAATCGGTTAAGTTCATTTTTGCTCCTGTTTTTAAGGGCGATTTTGAATTTTTTTTGGTGGATATTTTTTCAGGCTGCCTGAAAACGAAATTTTTGATTTTAGGAAATTTTCAGGTTGCCTGAATTGGCGACAATGTCGGTTATGAGTATCCGACCTATACCTGCTTCTGACAAATCATGTTAGCACTTTCATCAGTATTATCTTTCAACCGCATTTGCTTATCTGTCATATCCATAATGGTATATTGCTGCTGATATTGTTTACCAATATTTTGCTTTAAACCTTCTATAACAAAATCATCACGCTGAGCTGCTGGAATACGCTCTACTTTATCCAACATACGCATATCTAAATCAAGCTGTTGATGAATAATCTTCCAATTACCAGCGAAATACTGTTTATAAACCACATTGTCCATTGTAAATTGCGAACTTCCTTGAAGATGATTTTGTTTATTTAACATCAAAAGCATCTCTGCATTATCTTGTGTTTTACACAACCAATTCCCAATCATTTTGGGATTAGATTGAGATAACTGATTTTGACTGGGAGTCATAACTTGTGTATTAGTACACGCCAATAATCCCAATGAAAGCAATGCGCTCATTACCAATTTTTTCAACATGATTGTTTCCTTATTTTCGCAAATTTAGTTTTCAAGCTGCCTTTCAGTACACGACAAAATTTGAAGCAGCGTTGTGTCGGGCATAAATGCCCGACCTACCTTTTCAGGCTGCCTGAAAGCAGATTGTTAATTCTGCTCCAAATCAATATCCAAGCCCAGCGAACGGATTTCTTTCACAATCACATTAAACGATTCGGGCATGCCCGCATCAATTTTGTGTTCGCCTTTGACGATGTTTTCGTACATTTTGGTGCGACCTGTTACGTCATCGGATTTCACCGTCAGCATTTCTTGCAAGGTGTATGCCGCGCCGTATGCTTCCAGCGCCCATACCTCCATCTCACCGAAACGCTGACCACCAAATTGCGCTTTACCGCCCAATGGCTGTTGCGTTACCAAGCTGTATGGACCTGTTGAACGGGCGTGCATTTTCTCATCAACCAAGTGGTGCAGTTTCAGATAGTGCATCACGCCCACCGTTACGCGGCGGTCAAACGCTTCGCCTGAACGTCCATCGTACAAAGTAATCTGCGTTTTGCTTTCGTTGAAGCCCAATTTCTCCACTTCAGGGTCATCGCTTGGGTACGCCAAGTTCAGCATATCGTAAATTTCTTGCTCTTTCGCGCCGTCAAATACGGGGGAAGCAAATGTCGCGCCACGTTTCAGGTTTTCAGCCAGCGTGATGATTTCATCGTCATTCAGGCTCTCCAAATCTTCTTGTTTGCCGCTACCGTTGTAGAGTTTTTCCAAGAAGGCGCGGATTTCGCTCACTTTGCGCTGTTCAGCCAGCATTTTTTCAATGCGCTGACCGATGCCTTTCGCCGCCCAACCCAAATGCACTTCCAAAATCTGACCGATGTTCATGCGCGATGGTACGCCCAATGGGTTCAACACGATGTCCACAGTGCGACCGTCCGCCATGTATGGCATGTCTTCCACAGGCAAAATGCGCGATACCACGCCTTTGTTACCGTGGCGACCCGCCATTTTGTCGCCTGCCTGCAAACGGCGTTTGATGGCGATAAACACTTTCACCATTTTTTGTACACCAGGGGGCAACTCGTCGCCTTGGGTCATTATTTTTTTCTTTTTGACTTCGTACAACACTTCCGCTTCTTCGCGTTTTTGTTGCAAAGACAATTTAATCAATTCAAGCTGTTTGGCGATTTCTTCGTCTGCCATGCGCACGTCAAACCAATCATGACGAGACGGCAAACCATGCAAATATTCCGCCGTAACCACCGTGCCTTTTGCCAATTTCATTGGACCGCCGTTTGCAGGCTGCCCCACAATCATGCGCTCAATACGGTCAAACGCATCGTTGTCAAAAATGCGGATTTGGTCATTCAAATCTTGGCGATAGCGTTTCAATTCCGCGTCAATAATGGACTGGGCGCGTTTATCGCGGGTAATGCCTTCGCGTGTGAACACTTGTACGTCAATCACCGTGCCGCTCATGCCCGTTGGCATACGCAAAGAAGTGTCTTTCACGTCAGACGCTTTTTCGCCGAAAATCGCACGGAGCAGTTTTTCTTCTGGGGTCAGTTGCGTTTCGCCTTTGGGCGTTACCTTGCCGACCAACACGTCGCCCGCTTCCACTTCTGCACCGATGTACACAATACCGCTTTCGTCCAAACGGTTTTGCATTTTTTCAGACAGGTTGGGAATGTCGCGTGTGATGTCTTCCGCGCCCAATTTGGTATCACGCGCCACCACGTTCAATTCTTCAATGTGAATAGACGTGTAGCGGTCGTCCGCAGCGACTTTTTCGCTAATCAAAATGGAGTCTTCATAGTTGTAACCGTTCCATGGCATAAAGGCGATGGTCATGTTTTGACCCAAAGCCAATTCGCCCAAATCGGTGGACGCGCCGTCCGCAATCAAATCGCCTTTTTGCAACACATCGCCTGCTTTCACGGCTGGGCGTTGGTTGATGTTGGTGGATTGGTTGGAGCGTGTGAATTTCACCAAATTGTAAATGTCCACACCGCCTTGTTCTGCGGTTGCTTCTTCATCGTGTACGCGCACCACAATGCGGTTGGCGTCCACATATTCCACCACGCCGCCACGGCGTGCCACAATCGCAGTCGCGCTGTCCACGGCTACGGCGCGTTCAATGCCCGTGCCGACCATTGGTTTTTCGGCGCGTAAACATGGCACGGCTTGACGTTGCATGTTCGCACCCATCAAAGCGCGGTTCGCGTCATCGTGTTCCAAGAATGGAATCAACGATGCGGCTACGGACACCACCTGACCTGTTGCCACGTCCATGTATTGCACGCGGTCGGGGGTTGCCAAAATGGTTTCGCCTTTTTCGCGGCAAACCACCAATTCATCTTTCAGGCAGCCTGAATCGTCCAATTCCGAGTTGGCTTGGGCAATCACATAGCGACCTTCTTCAATCGCCGACAAGTAGTCAATTTCATCAGTTACTTTGCCGTCCACCACTTTGCGGTAAGGCGTTTCCAAGAAACCGTAATCATTGGTACGCGCATAAACGGACAAGGAGTTAATCAAGCCGATGTTTGGACCTTCGGGCGTTTCAATCGGGCAAACGCGACCGTAGTGCGTTGGGTGTACGTCGCGCACCTCAAAGCCTGCGCGTTCGCGAGTCAAACCACCAGGACCCAAAGCGGAAACGCGGCGTTTGTGCGTAATTTCCGATAATGGGTTGGTTTGGTCCATAAATTGCGACAACTGGCTTGAACCGAAAAATTCTTTAATCGCCGCAGAAACAGGTTTCGCATTAATCAAATCAGTAGGCATCAAACCTTCGCTTTCCGCTTGGTTCAAACGCTCTTTCACGGCACGTTCCACACGCGCCAAACCGCTACGGAATTGATTTTCCACCAATTCGCCAACGGAACGCACACGGCGGTTACCCAAGTGGTCAATGTCATCTACTTCGCCATGACTGTTACGCAATTCCACCAAAGTGGCGATGGTCATCACGATGTCTTCATGGCTCAAAATAAAGCTGGTTTTATCGGTTTTTTCCGACATTTCGTTCAACAAACGTTCGTACCAAGTCCCTGTTTGTTCAGGCAGCAATTTTTGCTCATAAGTACGCGTATTGAATTTCATGCGACCCACGCGAGACAAATCGTAAGTTTCTTCTTGGAAGAACATGCGTTTGAACAAAGCCTCTACCGCCTCTTCTGTTGGCGGTTCACCTGGACGCATCATGCGGTAAATGGCAACACGTGCGGCGTTTTGGTCAACTGTCTCATCTGTTTGCAGCGTGGCTGAAATATAATTGCCCGCGCTGGTTTCATTAATAAACAAAGTTTGGATTTCTTTGATGCCATTGATGTCCAGCTGCGCCAGCAATTCTTCAGTAATTTCACTGTTGGCAGCCGCAATTACTTCGCCATCTTCACTGATAACATCACGCGCCAAGACTTTACCAACCAAAACATCGGTTTCTACAGTTAAACGCGTTAAACCAGCTGCCTGAATGTCGCGCACATTTTTGGCATTGATGCGTTTGCCTGTTTCCACCAACACTTTACCGTTGCTGTCCACAATATCAAATTTCGCCAATTCGCCACGCAAACGCTCTGCCACCAAATCAATTTCTACGCCATTTTTAGACAAATAATAAGTTTCTTTGTCGTAGAACATGTCCAGCATTTGCTCATCGTTATAACCCAAAGCACGCAACAAGATGGTTACGGGCATTTTACGACGGCGGTCAATACGGAAATACAGCAAATCTTTCGGGTCAAATTCAAAATCCAACCACGAGCCACGATAAGGAATGATGCGCGCAGAGAACAACAATTTACCCGAAGCATGCGTTTTACCACGGTCGTGTTCAAAGAATACCCCTGGTGAACGGTGCAATTGCGACACAATCACGCGCTCTGTACCATTAATCACAAACGAGCCGCTTGGTGTCATGAGCGGAATTTCGCCCATATAAACTTCATTAGCACGAATCTCTTTAATTTCACGCTCTTCTAATTTATTTGAGCCTTCTTTATTGAAGATTGCTAGTTTAATTTTAGCCCGCAAAGGCGCAGCATAAGTGATACCACGCAACTGACATTCTGGAATATCAAATTCAGGCTCACCCAAAACATAATGATCAAATTGCAATTCAGCATAACCATTATTGCTCACAATCGGAAAAATTGAACTGAATGCAGCCTGCAAACCTTCATCTAAACGATCATGTATCGTACGATTTTGCTGCAAAAATTTATCGTAAGACTCCAACTGCGTAGTCAGCAGGTAAGGCACTTCCAAGACAGTTTCACGTTTCGCAAAACTTTTACGGATACGTTTTTTCTCGGTAAAGGTGTAACTCATTGTTAGATACTCCAAGGCGGGTAACGATGACAAAATAATAGGATGGATGAGACACAGCCTGAAAATAATATTATCCATTTCTAAATAGAATCAATCTTTTAAATTAAAGAAAGAAATTTTTCAGGCTGCCTGCCATAAATTATTAATATAAATTTACTAAAATTTTACTTCCCTTAACTTTTTTAAAAGTAAAATTTAGTAAATTTACACATTTTTGAGATATAAAAGCGCAAACAAGGCTGGTAGAGAATAACCTACCAGCCTAATGATTAACCACAAACTAAACCACGGTTAATCTGAATTGTCTAACCAAAAATGGATTATTTAATTTCCACTTTCGCGCCAGCTTCTTCCAATTGTTTCTTGATGTCATCAGCTTCAGCTTGAGATACGCCTTCTTTCAAAGTCTTAGGTGCGCCGTCTACCAAGTCTTTAGCTTCTTTCAAGCCCAAGCCAGTGATGGCACGAACCACTTTAATCACGCCAACTTTTTGGTCGCCAGCAGATGCCAAGATTACGTCAAATTCAGTTTTTGCTTCAGCAGCAGCGGCACCGCCAGCAGCAGGGCCTGCAGCAACTGCAACAGCAGCAGCAGAAACGCCGAATTTTTCTTCAAACGCTTTAACCAACTCATTCAATTCCATAACGGTCAAGTTGCTTACCGCTTCCAAAATGTCTTCTTTAGTGATAGCCATGCTATTCAACTCCATAAAAAATATTGAATTAAAAATTTAATTTAAAAAACAAAAATCAGGAAAGAGCGGAAAATTAAGCCGCTTCGCTTTCTTTTTTCTCTGCCAACGCAGCCAAACCACGCGCAAAGCCAGAAACAGGCGCTTGCATAACGAACAACAGTTTGGACAACAGTTCTTCGCGTGATGGAATGGATGCCAGTTCAGCCACTTGTGCGGCGTTCAACACGTCGCCATTGTAAGCACCAGCTTTGATGATGATTTTGTCGTCTTTTTTCGCGAATTGGTGCAGCACTTTTGCAGCAGCCACGGCGTCTTCAGACGCAGCGTAAACCAAAGGACCAACCATTTGGTCAGCCAAACCTGCAAAAGAAGTTCCTTCAACCGCACGGCGAGCCAAAGTGTTTTTCAGAACGCGCAAATAAACGCCTTCTTTACGCGCATTGGCACGCAGTTCGGTCATGCTGGCAACACTGATACCGCGATATTCAGCAACGACCATAGTTTGTGCGCCAGCAATGCCTGCGGCGATTTCTTCTACGGTTGCTTTCTTGGTTTCAATATTGAGACTCAAGGTCTACCTCCCACTGTTTAAATTCAGGCTCATCAACATGATGAACCAACCAGCGGCAACCTGATTTTAAAGACACTTTGCAAGCGATACCTCGCTCAACAAAAACTTTTTTCAGGACTACCGTCTGCGTAGGGTATTCAGAACCTGCATTTACAATCATCACGATGACTTTTGCGATTATTAAACACATCTGCTACGTTGATTTTCATTTGGACAGAACCACTATCCAAATGAAAATCGCCTTGCATCTGCATTCAGTAATCGCAAAATTCATTCGTTCTGATTGCAAATACAGGTTCCATTATTAAAACTTGCGTTCCCTACGGTCTTGGACACCTACTTAATATTTTAAGTAGCCCCATTTTCAGGCAGTCTGAAAACCAAAATTGCCCTTTTCAGACTGCCTGAAAGATTTGTTTAGATTATTTAGCGGTTACGCTAGATACATCTACGCGCACACCCAAGCCCATGGTGCTGGATACAGCGATTTTTTTCAAATATTGACCTTTGGCAGCAGCTGGTTTGGCTTTCACCAAAGCGTCCAACAATGCCTCAAAGTTTTCTTTCAAATCTGCTTCTGCAAAAGAAGCGCGACCGATGGTGGCGTGAATGATACCTGCTTTATCAGTACGGTATTGTACTTGACCCGCTTTGGCATTTTTCACTGCCTCGGCAACGTTAGGGGTAACGGTACCCACTTTGGGGTTTGGCATCAAGCCGCGCGGACCCAAAATCGTACCCAATTGACCCACGATGCGCATCGCGTCAGGAGACGCAATCACCACATCAAAGTCCATATTGCCTTTTTTGATTTCTTCTGCCAAATCTTCAAAGCCCACGATGTCCGCACCAACCGCTTTTGCCACTTCTGCGTTTGCACCTTGTGTGAATACAGCTACGCGAGTAGTTTTACCCGTGCCTTTTGGCAACACAACTGAGCCACGAATCACCTGGTCAGATTTACGAGGATCAACGCCCAAGTTGAAAGACACATCAACCGATTCATCAAATTTAGCGGTTGCAGCTTTTTTCACCAAAGCAATCGCTTCATCAATCGCATACAATTTATTGGCTTCAACTGTTGCGCGAATGGCTTTCAAACGCTTAGACACTTTTGCCATTATACAACCCCTTCCGTGTTCAAGCCCATAGAACGTGCAGAACCCGCAATTGTGCGAACCGCAGCATCCAAATCAGCAGCCGTTAAATCAGGCTGTTTAGTTTTAGCAATTTCTTCCAATTGAGCACGAGTAACCGTACCCACTTTATTTGTTAATGGATTAGAGCTACCTTTTTGCAAACCTGCAGCTTTTTTCAACAATACAGTTGCTGGCGGCGTTTTCATCACAAACGTGAATGATTTATCCGCATAAGCAGTAATCACAACTGGAACAGGCAAACCAGGTTCCATTCCCTGCGTAGCAGCATTAAACGCCTTACAAAATTCCATGATATTCAAACCACGCTGACCCAAAGCCGGACCAACCGGTGGCGACGGATTGGCTTTACCTGCAGGAATTTGCAGTTTGATGTAGCCGATGACTTTTTTTGCCATGTGTATAAACTCCAAAAAAACGGGTATAACGCAGACAATTCTGCTCCCCAAAAATTTAAGCTAATTATTTTAGCGCGTTTTATTTATTTTGACAAGGATTTAATATTTTTTCCAAATTATCCAAGAGAATATTAAACCACTTTTTCAACTTGATTAAATTCCAATTCCACAGGTGTTTCACGTCCAAAAATTTGCACAGTTACACGCAATTTATTTCGCTCATAATCCACATACTCCACAACACCTGTGGTTTCAGCGAACGGCCCATCAGTAACTCTGATTTTCTGACCCACATCAAATTCAACACGCGGTCTAGGTTTTTTCACCCCACCCGACTCACCCAGATTAACAACCTGAGACATCATTGCGTCCACTTCTCGCTGAGCAATCGGCAAAGGACGATGCAAAGTACCTCCGATAAAGCCATTCACGCGTGGCGTACTTTTAACTAAATGCCAAGAGCTATCCGTCATTTCCATTTCAATTAACACATAACCAGGAAAAAACTTGCGCTCCGAAACCATACGACGACCATTTTTAATATCCACCACTTCTTCCACAGGCACAAGAATTTGCCCAAAATAATCGCCCATATTTTCGCGTTCAATACGCTCTTTTAACGTTTTTTGCACATTTTTTTCAAAACCTGAATAAGCTTGCACCACATACCAGCGTTTAGACATGATAATCCCTTTATCTTACTAAAATAAAATTAAACAGCAACGAAATAACACTATCTACGCCGTAAATAAACAAGGCAAAAATCGCCACAAAAAATAACACAAAACCCGTCATACGGACTGCATCAGGACGCTTAGGCCAAACTACTTTTTTAACTTCTGTAATGGATTCTTTTACATAACGAAAGAATTTGAAACCATTTTGTTTTTCCTGTTCTATTTCTTGGCTCATTATTTTTTCCAATTCTGCTGCATTTCAGGCAGCCTGAATATACAAGAAAAAACTAACCAAGTTTTTGTCTTGGTTAGTTTTTTATTTGGCAGGCCAAGTAGGTCTCGAACCTACAACCCTCGGTTTTGGAGACCGATACTCTACCAATTGAGCTATTGGCCTATAAACTGTTCAATTAAGCGATTACGTTAGCCACAACGCCCGCACCTACGGTACGACCACCTTCACGAATCGCGAAACGCAAGCCGTTTTCCATTGCGATAGGCGCAATCAATTCAACGGTGATTTTCACGTTTTCACCCGGCATAACCATTTCTACGCCTTCAGCCAAAGTAACTGCGCCAGTTACGTCAGTTGTACGGAAGTAGAATTGTGGGCGGTAGTTTGCGAAGAATGGGGTATGACGACCACCTTCATCTTTGCTTAATACGTACACTTCTGCTTCAAATTTGGTGTGTGGTGTGATAGAACCTGGTTTAGCCAATACTTGACCGCGCTCAACTTCTTCACGTTTGGTACCACGCAACAATACACCTACGTTATCGCCTGCTTGACCTTCGTCCAACAATTTGCGGAACATTTCCACACCAGTACAAGTGGTTTTTTGCGTGTCTTTCAAACCAACGATTTCAATCTCTTCGCCTACTTTAATTACACCGCGTTCTACACGACCAGTAACTACTGTACCGCGACCAGAGATAGAGAATACGTCTTCGATTGGCAACAAGAATGGTTTGTCAATCGCACGTTCTGGAGTAGGAATGTAGCTGTCCAATGCAGCAGCCAATTCAAAGATTTTTTCTTTGTAAGCTGCGTCGCCTTCCAAAGCGCGCAAAGCAGAACCTTGAACGATTGGGCAGTCATCTCCTGGGAAATCGTAGCTAGACAACAAGTCGCGGATTTCCATTTCAACCAATTCCAACAACTCAGCGTCATCAACCATGTCGCATTTGTTCATGAACACGATGATGTAAGGAACGCCTACTTGGCGAGCCAACAAGATGTGTTCGCGAGTTTGTGGCATAGGACCGTCAGCAGCAGAACATACCAAGATTGCGCCGTCCATTTGAGCCGCGCCAGTAATCATGTTTTTCACATAGTCTGCGTGACCTGGGCAGTCTACGTGTGCGTAGTGGCGAGTTTCGGTTTCGTATTCAACGTGAGCGGTGTTAATGGTAATACCGCGTGCTTTTTCTTCGGGAGCCGCGTCAATTTGGTCGTAAGCTTTTGCTGTACCGCCGAATTTTTCAGCCAAAATGGTGGTCAATGCAGCAGTTAAAGTGGTTTTACCATGGTCAACGTGACCGATGGTGCCAACGTTTACGTGCGGTTTGCTACGTTCAAATTTTTCCTTTGCCATGGCAAAATTCCTATAAAAAATAGTTGATAACAAAAAATAAGTCTGGTGCCCATGGGCGGAATTGAACCGCCGGCCTCTCCCTTACCAAGGGAGTGCTCTACCCCTGAGCTACATGGGCTTATTCATTCTTATAGCTACAATTTAAGAATAAATTGTAGCTATGTAAATTTAATTTGGAGCGGGTGAAGGGAATCGAACCCTCACCGTAAGCTTGGAAGGCTTCTGCTCTACCATTGAGCTACACCCGCTTGTCTCTGCTCCAAATACGGAATTTTGGTGGTGGGAGAAGGATTCGAACCTTCGAAGCTTTCGCAACAGATTTACAGTCTGCCCCCTTTGGCCGCTCGGGAATCCCACCAGAAGAGAAACCGAACTATATCTACTTTCCCTAACTCTGGTCAAGCTATTTTTTTAGATTATTTTATACAGCCTTGTTTTATTATTGCTTATTTATTTTGCTGCGATGATTTTATGATACTTCGCCATTAGCTCATCAGGCGTTTCTGGATGCTCTTCATCTATCAAAATACAATCTACTGGGCAAACTTGTTGACATTGTGGCTCATCATAATGCCCTACGCATTGGGTACATAAATTAGGATTAATTTCGTAAATTTCTTCGCCTTGAGAAATCGCATCATTAGGGCATTCGGGTTCGCATACATCGCAGTTAATGCATTCATCTGTAATAAATAATGACATGGTTGTGTTCTCGTTTTAGTCTGTTTTTTGGAGTGCAAATTATAGCATATTTTATTTTTCAGGCTGCCTGAAATTTTCAGTAACTCATATTAATTTATTTTAAATCAAAGTTTTACTCATAATAAAATAAAGCAAAATAGCTTTGCCCAGCTCCACCTTCTCGGTGCTTATACAACCAATCAGGTGTGTCAGGCAATCGCCCTGCTTCGATGTAAACGGACGCATTTTCTTGCAGACAAGGTTGCAAAATTGTCCACAAGTCAGTCCAATTTTGCCATGCGAAAGGAGGGTCTAAAAATACGGTATCAAATTTTTGTGCACTCTGTTTCAAATATGCCAAACCATCTTGAGGATGAATGTGTAGTCTACCTGAAAAACCTAATTCGCGTGATAAATGCTGTAATTGACGTGTCATTTCGCGATTGGTTTCACACATAACAACTTGTTTTGCATGGCGACTGGCTGCTTCAAAACCCAATGCGCCGCTGCCTGCAAATAAATCCAAGACATTTTGTCCAGTCAAATCCTGTCCCAACCAATTAAACAATCGTTCACGCACGCTGTCAGGTGTAGGGCGCAATCCGTCTGCATGGATAAAGTTTAGTTTTCGACCACGATGTGTACCGCCAATAATACGGACTTGATTATTGTGTTTGGGATTGATTTTTTGGGAGGGTTTCATGTTTTCAGGCTGCCTATTACTGAATTGATAATATAATATAGTCAATTAAAATAAACACAAACAATTTTTATCTTAACCAACAATACATTTTTTTATAGTAAAGGCAGCCTGAAAGAATTCATTTTATAGTCAATTAAAACAAGAAATCTGCTTCGTTGCCCACGCCCTTATGTACGATTTGTACACGACGGGCGTGGTCGCCTTGCATCTTTCTTATTTTACTTCACTATAATTATCTAAAAATTAACGATTTTTCAGGCTGCCTTTCCATTTAAGGTTCATCTACTTCATCTACCATGACTGGCATGGCACTTGGCACAACATTTTTATATTTCAATGCCATAAATTGTTGTTCAGAATTGACTTCGGTTATGCTCAATTTGATAACCGTTTTGGGCGCAATTTCCATGGGAATGCCAGTCGCCCTTGCCACCAAAGGCACGCCTTCCAAACGCACCAAATCGTCTTTCAACAAAATCGCATTGATTTCACGCACGTTTTCCTGTTGCAGCCACACCATTGCCCAGTAACTTTCCATTTGCTCTTGGAATGCGCGATAGGCATTGTAGGTCACGTCAAAATTGTTCATGGCGACAAACAAATCGCTGTCGTTTTTGCCAAAACGCGGTGCGCTGCCGTTTAAGGCTGCCTGTAATTGTTTTTGGTTGATGTAGTCGCAAGCGCGGCGCAGGGGCGATGTGAACCAGCCATAATGCGCCACATTCATGCCAATGTGCGGCTCGGAATGCGTGGACATTCTCACGCGACCGCTCGGCTGAACGCGGAACAAGCCGCCCATTTCTTGCTCGTGCAGCAATTTTGCCCAACTCGTGTTCGCCAAAATCATCATTTCGCTGACCAAGGTGTCTATCGGCGAACCGCGTTCGCGGCGCGTGATGATGACTTTGTTGTTTTCATCAAAATCAATGCCGTAGTCGTATTTTTTCGGCAAGGTGGGGTCGGGGAGACGGTCGCGCTGTTTTTGCAGGGCTTGTGCCAATTCCAATAAATACAAACATTCGGCGTGATGCGGAAATTGGGGATTGTCCGCGCTGCCCGTGCCTGTGTCGCTGTTGAAAAACGGCTCAATGTTTTGAATGCGTAAATTGGTGGCAATCGGCACAAGCTCAATGCGGCTTTCGGGTTCGGAAAGCTGGAAATCCGCGTCCACATCAAAATAAATGCTGAATGCTGGCACAGGTTTGCCCTCGTCCAAACTGAACGCGGCAACCCAGTTTTCAGGCAGCATGGTGATTTTATTGGCTGGGAAATAAACTGTGCTTAATCTTTGCAAAACAATGTCTTCCATTGCGCTGGCAGCCTGAATGCCCAAAGACGGCGCGGCGATGTGTATGCCAACACGTTTCGCGCCACCGCCCAAATCCTGCACGGAAAGCGCATCGTCCACTTCTGTGGTGGACAAATCGTCTATGGAAAAAGCTTGCACATTCGCCACAGGCAAATTTTCAGGCAGCGCAGGCACGTCAATTTGCGGAAAACCTGTACCACGTGGAAAATATTTCACTTCAAAGCGTTGCAACAAATATTGTGGTACAGATGTGATGCCGCCTGTGTGTTTCGCCAATTCATAAGCGGACATTTTCAGCGCGTCCGCCGCCTTGTGGTAGGCTTTGTACGCCAAAGATTGCTTGTCGGGCGCGTGCAGAATTTGCGGCAATTCGGCAGCGATTTCATCGGGCAGGCTGCCTGAAACCAGCGCGTCTGCCCAAGTTTGCATTTGGGCTTCTTGTTGTGCTTTGCGTTCAATGGCGGCAAGGGCTTGTTTCAATACGTCTTCGGGCGCGGCTTTGAACGTGCCTTTGCTTTTTTTGTGGAAATACATGGGCACGGCATACAGCGCGATGAGCGTGGCGGCTTGTTGGATTTTGCTGGGGCTGCCGCCGAAATATTCTTGCGCGGCTGCCTGAAACGTGAACTCGTCTTCGCCCACAGATTCCCACAGCAATGCTGTGTCCATGTCGGCGGATTCGTTTTGGGCGGACTGCATGAAATCGTCCATGCTGCCATCAAATTCAAAAAAGACGTTGTTGGCTTTGATTTTGACGCGCTTGCCGTGTTGGGTGTCGGCTTGGTAGGTTGCGTCATTTTTTTGAATGATTTGAGCGGCTTTGAATTGTCCGCTTTCTTCGTAGAAAATGTGAGACATGATAGTTATTTGATTACTAAAATTTTTATTTAAGTCGCCATTATAACGGAAAAGGCAGCCTGAAATGGGATTTTCAATGACACCAGCCTTTATACCGATATGATTACTGGTTTTCAGGCTGCCTGAAAAATAGATTTTCTTCATATTATATTTTCAGGCTGCCTGAACGCGATTCTAAATCCAATAAAAATTGTTTGCGCGGCAAACCGCCTGCGTAGCCTGTGAGTTTGCCATTGCTACCAATCACTCTATGGCACGGCACGATAATAGAGATTTTGTTTTGCCCATTTGCCGCAGCCACCGCGCGGACGGCTTTCGGATTGCCTAATTTGGCGGCTTGTTCAGCGTAAGAGATTGTTTCGCCATAGGGAATGGTTTGCAGAACGCGCCACACGCGCTGTTGAAAATCCGTGCCAACAAAGTCTATTGGCACGGAAAATGGTTTCAGGCTGCCTGAAAAATACGCTTGGATTTGCTCGGCAGTTTCTTGAAGTAAATCATGGGATTGAAACAGAATTTGCGCTTGTTTGGCTTGGGCGATTTGGTGGATTTCGCGTTCCAAGCGCGTTTGCCCGACAAATTCCAGCAAACACAAACCTGTGGCGGAACAGATTGCCAGCATTTCACCCAAAGGGGTGGGGATAATTTGGGCGTGGAGTGGATTGGCGGTTTCAGGCTGCCTGAAATTGAGTTGGGTGAAATATTGGGCGATTGCAGATTGGGTATTCATATTCTTGATGTAGGGTGCGTACCACGCACCAAATAATTGAAAATTTTGGGGAAAATGGTGCGTGGTACGCACCCTACATGGCTATTTTTTAGATACAGTTCCCAGTTATGACTTCATCTAATCCTAATTTCCATTTAGGTAACTGAATTCTATCAATTTGATTAAAATCAGTAGGTACTTTATGTGTCAGATGAAAACCATTATCTAATTTCTTCCAATATGTCGCCTCCCTGTTGTGCAACGATTTAATTTGGCATCCTGTTAAAATGGACTTATGTTGTACCAAGAATAAATTGATGATTTCTTCAGATGAGCAATAGAAATCAAGTTGTTCTGTTTCTTCACAAAGGGTCTCAAACCAACAATCATGAAATAATGCCCAATTAACCTGAAATATGTTTTCCCAATATTTACCGCCTTGAGAACTGAGCTTACACCGACCATCATTCATCACAACTAAATTATTTTTAATCATAGAATCTAAAGCTAATTGAAGTTCTTTTTTGGAAAGTTCTAAATTATTTGGCGTATTAAATAATATTTCCCAATCTTCACGTAAAAAATCTGTGTATTTAGTATGTAATAGCCACAGTGAATCTAATATAAAATATTCAGCATTCATTTTATTCATTTTTAAGGGATAAATCTAAAATCATATTTCAGTTGCGTAGGATGTGCCATGCGCACCAATTAACCACAATATTTTGATTTTGCGAATAAATCGGTGCGCACGGCGCACCCTACAAAAGTTCAGGCTGCCTGAAAAGTATTTTTTATTTTTCAGGCAGTCTGAATGTCATTTTCACGCTATAATTCATTTACCTAATTGATTTTTTGGGAGTAAGCAAATGATTACCCTTGATTTGCCACCACAAACCGTGCAAATGATTGAGCAAATTGCCCAACAAAAAGGGCAAAGTCTTCAAGATTTTATCATGATGAGCGTGTATGAAAAAGCCTTGCAAGTTGCCGTTCAGCCACAGCAAAATGATGAATTATTAGCCGATTTTATCCAAACCATGCCCAAAGCCGAATTAACCCAAAATGGCTTAGACATTCAAAGGGAATTGCGTGATGAATGGCATTAAATATTTGCTAGATACCTGTTTTATTTTGGAGTTTCACAAGCAAAATGCCGATGTTTTAGCCATTTTACAGCAAAAGAATATCCGATTTTCAGAATGCGCCATCAGCGTTGTGAACCGCTTGGAAGTGTTGGGCTATGCCAATATCAGCGAAAACGATGCACGAAATTTAACGATATTGCTGTCCAAAATGACCAAATTGCCCATCAATTTACCGATTGAAAACAAAGTGATTGACTTGCGAAAACAGCATAAAATCAAATTGCCTGACGCGATTGTTTTGGCAACGGCTTTAAGTCATGATTTGGAATTATTGAGCCTAGACATGGGTTTAATCAACAAATATCACAAAGAAATTCAAGCCAAATAGCATTCAGGCTGCTTGAAACGTGTTCTCCACATTTTCAGGCAGCCTGAATTTCATTTACCAATCAAATCAAAAATCACCCACGCTGATAATTCGGTGCTTCTTTGGTAATTTGCACATCGTGAACATGCGATTCGCTCATGCCCGCCGATGTGATTTCCACAAATTCCGCTTTCTCGTGCATTTCAGCGATGTTGGCGCAACCCAAATAACCCATGCTGGAACGCAAACCGCCCACCAACTGATGAATAATATTCACAATCGGGCCCTTGTGCGGTACGCGACCTTCAATGCCTTCGGGAACGTATTTGTCGGTGCTTTCCTGTTTATCTTGGAAATAGCGGTCGTTGGAACCTTGACTCATCGCGCCCAAGGAACCCATGCCGCGATACGATTTGTACGCACGTCCTTGATACAATTCAATTTCCCCTGGTGCTTCGTCCGTACCAGCGAACATGCCGCCCAACATCACGCAATGCGCCCCTGCCGCCAAGGCTTTCGCAATGTCGCCCGAAAAACGAATGCCACCGTCCGCAATCACGGAAACGCCCGTGCCTTTTACCGCTTCGGCAACATTGTGAACCGCAGTCAGTTGCGGCACGCCCACGCCCGCCACAATGCGCGTGGTACAAATGGAACCAGGGCCAATGCCGACTTTGACCGCGTCCGCGCCAGCCGCCACCAAATCACGCGCCGCCGCCGCAGTCGCAATATTGCCACCAATCACTTGCACTTCGGGGAAGTTTTGTTTCACCCAACGCACGCGGTCAATCACGCCTTGGCTGTGTCCGTGTGCCGTGTCCACCACAATCACGTCCACGCCAGCCGCAACAAGGGCGCGTACACGCTCTTCGGTGTCCGCGCCCGTGCCTACCGCCGCGCCCACGCGCAAGCGACCTTCGCCATCTTTGTTGGCGTTGGGGAATTCGGTGGTTTTGATGATGTCTTTCACGGTAATCAAACCGCGCAATTCGTCTTTATCGTTCAAGACCAAAACGCGCTCAATTTTGTGTTGGTGCATCACTTCACGCGCTTCTTCAATGGATGTGCCTTCGGGTACGGAAACCAATTTTTCGCGCGGTGTCATAATTGCTGATACGGGCAAATCCAAACGCGTTTCAAAACGCAAATCGCGCGTGGTAATGATGCCGACCACTTTGCCGTCTTGCACCACAGGCAAACCCGACATTTTGCGTTTGCGTTGGGCGCGTTCCGCCAACAAATCGCCAATCAATGTATCGGGCGATACGGTAACGGGGTCTTTCACAATACCGCTTTCGTGGCGTTTCACTTTACGCACGGTTTCGGCTTGTTGTTCGGGCGTCATGTTTTTGTGAACAATGCCGATGCCGCCTTCTTGCGCCATAGAAATCGCCAAACGCGCCTCAGTTACCGTGTCCATCGCGGCAGAGAGCAAAGGTAAATTCAAGGTAATTTGTTTAGTGAGTGGAGTTTTGAGCGAGACATCGCGCGGGAGAATAGTTGAATGTGCTGGAACAAGTAAAACATCGTCAAAAGTGTAGGCTTTTTCTACAATACGCATGGTGCATTTACCTCATGTTATTATGGTTGGAAGATTTTGGTTAAATGCACAGTATTGTAACATATTTGCGATTTTCAGGCAGCCTGAAAGTGTTTTTTCATGACAATATAAAACGAACACAGTACAATTATCCACCTTGAATAAATAATTTTCAAAAAGGAAACAATATGAAAAAATTAGCATTTGTAGCAGCAGCTTTATTGGCAGTTATCCCGACTTTATCAACGGCTGAAACTTATTATTCTTGTGGCGGTGGCTATTATTCTGATGTGCCACTCAACATGAAAGCAGCCCAATGTGCTTTGAAAACAGCCCAAGGTTCTACTATTAAAGCAGCAACCCCGGCCGCAGCACCCAGCAGACCTATGACTTTGGCAGAGCAGCAAGCTGATTTAAATAACCGCATCGCGGAAGAAAACAGAAGACGCGAAGAAGAAAGTGCAAAAGCAGCTGCGGAAGTTAAAGCAGAAAACTGTAAAGCGGCTCAAATGAACAAAGAAACCGTTGAACGCACCAATGCGCGTAATAAAGCAGAATTGTTGCCTAAATACGAAGCAGATATTGCAAAATACTGTAACTAAATCTATCTGACATTAAAAGGCAGCCTGAAACATTTTCAGGCTGCCTTTTTGTTTATAGTCGTTTAAAATAGAAATTAAGCTGCCGTGTATCAATTAAATCCAGAAGAAAACTGGCAATATTAATAGTGGCAATTTAAATCAGAACAAGGCGACAGCGACCGCCGTGTACACATATAGTGAATTCAATTTAAACCAGTACATTTTAATCTCACATCAAATGCAGCCTGAAACCATTTGAAAACGAGTATTAAATAGCGATAAAATACATGGCATAAATTTTAAACGACTATACACCCCTTCTCTATTACCACTTTGTATCACATTTCATTTTTTTGACCCTATTTTCAGGCTGCCTTTTGTATCAAATCATACAAAAGGCAGCCTGAAAAAACTATATATTCTTTGTTTTATTTATCATGAATAATACGTTCACTCATTTTCATCGCCGCCTGCGTTATATTTATCACCACAAATCTCGCCAAGTTCGCCGCTTATCGCACAAATGGGTTGCCCTATTTTATGCGTTTATTGGCGCATCCTTGGTGGCGGGTGTGTCCATGTTGTTTGCGTATATGGCAGAGTGGGCATTGCATAAAAATACCGAATTGGTCAAACAATATCCATGGTTTGCATGGGTGGCATTGCCGCTGGGTTTACCGCTGATTTTGTGGCTCACGCGCACTTTCGCGCCTTATACGGCAGGCAGCGGCATTCCGCAAGTTCTGGCGTCGCTGTCCCTACCCTATGGCAAGCCGAAAAAACACGCGGTGGGTTTTCGGGAAACCTTGTACAAAATTCCGCTCACGTTTTTGGGTATGCTGGCAGGTGCATCTATTGGGCGTGAAGGTCCATCGGTACAAGTTGGTGCGGCGGTGATGGCTTCGTGGGGACGATGGTGCAAAAAACGCAATTTGGCATTTACGGGTTTGCAAGACAATGATTTGTTGGCAGCAGGCGCGGCGGGTGGTTTGGCAGCGGCGTTTAATGCGCCATTGGCAGGGGTCATTTTTGCGATTGAGGAAATGGGGCGCGGCGTGATGTTGCGTTGGGAGCGCACTATTTTTATCTGTATTTTGATGGCAGGTTTTGTGCAAGTGGCGATGAACGGCAACAATCCGTATTTTTATGGTTTCTTTGGTGTTGCTTTACCGAATATGTTTGTATGGGTCATCGTGGGCGCATTGATTTGCGGTGTAGCAGGTGGTTTATTTGCACGTTTATTGCTTAAAGGTGCCGCATGGGTCATGCCTAAACGTAGCCGCGCGTGGGTCGGCAAACATCCTTTTTTATTGGCTGCCATCATGGGTTTGTTGATTGCGGCGATTGGCACATTAAGCGGTGGCGATACCTTTGGCACAGGTTATCATCAAGTTTCCGATGCCTTACGTGGTTCGTATGATGCACCGATGGGCGTAGCATTAGGCAAATGGCTTGCCACGATTTTTTCATATTGGGCAGGCATCCCCGGTGGGATTTTCACACCCAGCTTAACCATTGGTGGCATGATTGGACAGCAAATCGCCGATTGGACACATTTAGGCACGGGCAGCAACGTGGTAGTTTTGATTTGCATGGTGGCATTTTTATCCGCTGCCACACAATCGCCACTTACCGCCAGCGTGGTTGTAATGGAAATGACAGGCAGCCAACATTTATTAATTTGGCTGTTATTGGGTGGTTTGGTAGCCGCGATTGTTTCACGCCAATTTTGCCCCAAACCGTTTTATCACGCCGCTGCCGCCCGTTTCCGTCAGCGTATTTTGGACGATTGCACCAGCAAACAAACCGTATTATTGATTGAATATAAAAAATAAAAAGTTTTCAGGCTGCCTAAATACACAAAGGCAGCCTGAAAACTTTTTATTTTAATTTTTAAGCACGAACACCAGCCTGTTTCACACTTTCCACATAACCATGGTCATTCAATCTAATGTGACGGAACAACCAACCTTCCAAAATATCCAACAACTCTTGCGCCGCTTCAATTTCGCCATTCTCATAGCGACTTTGCAAGCCTTCCATTTTTGCCACAAAATTAGCATGCACTTTTTTATGCGGTTCCAGCATATGATAATTTGCCTCTTCCAGCATTTTTTCTTCGTATGCAAAATGTTCAGCCGTGTAATCAATTAAATCTTGCAATGCAATTTTGCTGTCCACAAAATTACCACTTTGCATTGCATCATAAAAACCATTGATTCTTGCCAACAAAATTTGATGTTGCTCATCAATATCCGCAAAACCAGTCGCCAAGTCAGCCGTCCATAATACAAAAGACATAAGCATTCTCCGTATAAATAAAATTTATGAAAATGAATACACCAACAAATTAGATAAATGATTTATCTGCAAGCAGTATAGGCAGCCTGAAAAACGAATTCAATCAATTTAGAGCAAATACCTTAAAAGATTTCATCATAAAAAATACATTTCCATCAAATCCATATAACCATATGATAAATAAATATTTTTAAAAATTATTGAAATAATAAAGATTTCTATCTTGTTGTACACTCACAACAAACCATTCCCAAGCAGCAGGCAGCCTGAAACCTTGTTTTTATGATAAAATTGCGTGTTTTTTTATGAATTTCAGGAACGCGCCCATTATGAGCCAAACCGACCAACAATTTGCCAAAGAAACCATCGCCGTCAGCCTAGAAGACGAAATGAAAAAGTCCTATCTGGACTACGCCATGAGCGTGATTGTGGGACGTGCTTTGCCCGATGTGCGCGATGGCTTGAAACCCGTCCACCGCCGCGTTTTGTACGCCATGCACGAGCTGAAAAACAACTGGAACAGCACGTACAAAAAATCCGCCCGCGTGGTCGGCGATGTCATCGGTAAATACCACCCACACGGCGACAGCGCGGTGTACCAAACCATTGTCCGCATGGCACAACCCTTTTCCATGCGCTATATGTTGGTGGACGGTCAAGGCAACTTTGGTTCGGTAGATGGCGACGCCGCTGCCGCCATGCGTTACACAGAAATCCGCATGGCAAAAATCGCCCACGAAATGCTTGCCGATATTGAAGAAGAAACCGTCAATTTTGGCGACAACTACGACGGCAGCGAACGCGAACCCCTTGTTTTGCCAACCCGTTTTCCTGCTTTGCTGGTCAATGGCTCGGAAGGCATCGCGGTGGGCATGGCAACCAGCATTCCGCCCCACAATTTGCGCGACACGCTTTCAGGCTGCCTGAAATTGTTGCGCGAACCCGAAACCGACATCAACGAATTGATTGAATTGATTAAAGCCCCCGACTTTCCCACAGGCGGCACGATTTTCGGGCTGAATGGCGTACGCGCAGGCTACCACACGGGGCGCGGTCGCGTGGTCATTCGCAGCAAAACCCATATTGAACCCATCGGCAAAAATGGCGAACGCGAAGCCATTATCGTGGACGAAATCCCCTACCAAGTTAATAAGTCCAAACTCGTTGAAAAGATTGGCGAATTGGTGCGCGACAAGCAAGTGGAAGGCATTGCCGAATTGCGCGATGAATCCGACAAAGACGGCACGCGCATCGTCATTGAATTGAAACGCAATGAAAACGCAGAAGTCATTTTAAATCAATTATTTAAACTCACTCAACTGCAAGACACGTTCAGCATGAACATGGTGGCTTTGGTGGACGGTCAGCCGCGCGTGTTGAATTTAAAACAGATTTTGAGCGAATTTTTGCGTCATCGCCGCGAAGTGGTAACGCGCAGAACCTTGTTCCGCCTGAAAAAAGCGCGTGCGGAAGGACACATCGCGGAAGGTAAAGCGGTTGCCCTGTCCAATATTGACGAAATGATTGTTTTGATTAAACAATCTGCCGATGCGGACGCGGCGCGTGAAGCCTTGTTGAGCCGCGCTTGGCAATCCAATTTGGTCAGCGAAATGTTGAGCCGCAGCGATTTGGATTTGAGCATGGCGCGCCCCGAATGGCTGCCTGAAAAATGCGGTTTGCAATCAGATGGTTATTGGTTGAGTGAAGAACAAGCGCGCGCGATTTTGCGCATGAGTTTGCGTAATTTGACAGGTCTTGACCAAGACGAAATCATCAAAGAATACAAAGATTTAATGGCAATTATTGTGGATTTATTGGACATTTTGGCGAAACCCGAGCGCGTGCGCCAAATCATTGACGATGAATTGACCGCCATGCAAACGCAGTTCGCAGACGAAAGACGCAGCGAAATCAATGCCTTTGGTGGTGGCGACATTGCCGATGAAGATTTGATTCCGCCACGCGAAATGGTGGTAACGCTGACGCATGGCGGCTACATCAAAACGCAGCCAACCAGCGATTATCAGGCGCAAAAACGCGGTGGGCGCGGCAAACAAGCGGCTGCCACAAAAGACGAAGATTTTATTGAAACACTGTTTGTGGCGAACACGCATGATTATTTGATGTGTTTCACGAATTTGGGGCGTTGCCATTGGATTAAGGTTTACAGGCTGCCTGAAGGCGGTCGCCAGTCGCGTGGTCGCCCGATTAACAATGTGATTTCATTGGAAGAAAATGAAAAAGTCAGCGCGATTTTGCCCGTGCGCGATTTCCCTGATGACCAATATGTGTTCTTTGCTACCGCGCAAGGTGTGGTGAAAAAAGTGCAGTTGTCCGCGTTCAAAAACGTGAGCGTGAAAGGCATTAAGGCGATTGCTTTGAAAGAAGGCGACAGTTTGGTGGGCGCGGCGAAAACGTCGGGTTCGTCCGATATTATGCTGTTCTCCAATTTGGGCAAGGCGATTCGTTTTAACGAATATTACGCAGGTTCGGCTGGCGATGAAGACGAAGACATTTCAGGCAGCCTGAACGATGAAACCGTTGAAAATGAAGACGAAAACAACGGCGAATTCAATTTGCAAACGAATAAGGGTGTGCGTCCAAGCGGTCGCGGTTCGGGCGGTTTGCGCGGCATGAAGCTGCCTGAAAACGGTCGGATTGTGAGTTTGTTGGTGGCGGAATTGGGCAGCGATTTGCAAGTTTTGACCGCCACACAAAACGGCTACGGCAAACGCACGCCGATTGACGATTATTCGCGCAAAGGCAAAGGCGGTCAGGGCATCATTGCGATTGACACGGGCGAACGCAATGGCGAATTGATTGGCGCGACTTTGGTGTCGCCAAACGATGATTTGATGTTGATTACGTCTGGTGGCGTGTTGATTCGCACGAAAGTGGAGCAAGTCCGCGAGACGGGTCGGGCGGCGCAAGGTGTGCGTTTAATCAATTTGGACGAAGGCACAACTTTGGTCGGCATTGAGCGTATCATGGAAGAAAGTTCGGAAAATGACGCAACCTCTCTTTCAGTAGATGATAATAACGTTGATACTGAAAACGACGTGTAATTAAGAAAATAATGCAGCCTGAAAAGTATTTTTCAGGCTGCATTCATTAATATGTAGTCGGTTAAAATAAAGGATTTTATATGTTGACTCAATTAAAACGGTATTGCTTTATTTGGGCAGTACTTACTTTCTCTCTCATTTCTTCTTATGGACTAGGCTACCCTCTTACTAACGGCTATTTTTTAGCGATGGCATGTTTTTGGCTTGTTTTACATCAAGTCAATAAAACAACATTTAACATTGTATTTATCATTAATTTGATTGTTTGTGTTGGATTTGCGCCCATCGCACGATTATACGGTCAATTAAGCATTGGTCTGATTGCATCGGTATTTGAAACAAATACACAAGAGTCTGTAGAATTTTTAGCATCGCTACCTTGGCACAGCTGGATGGCTGCTATCATTGTCCTGTGTAGCGGGGTAGGTGTACTTATCGCAAACAAGCCAGCCAAAAAATTATACTGGCTTTCTAAACATAGTACTTTAATTTTATTTAGTTTATTTGTTATTTTAACGTTACATAAACCTCTTTCAGGCAGCCTGAAACGTCATCTCCCATTCACTTTAGAACGTACGTTGGTTGGAAACATTCATTTTTATGTCCGTGCAGTACAATTAATCAAGCAATATCAGTTAGAAAAACAAGAATCCCAGCAAATTCTATCGGGTCAGCCCGCATGGCAAATTCAAAGTGTTACGCCAAAATACAAAAACTATGTCTTAATTATCGGAGAAAGTGCGCGCGCCGATTACCAATCTTTATATGGCTTCCCATTAAACACCAGCCCCTATTTATCTCAAAGTAAAGGCTTAGTTTTAGATAACTTTATCGCACCTGCACCTAATACGCAACCGTCATTAACTCGAATGTTGCACTATACGCAAAATGATAAGGTCAGCTATCCCAATAATATTATCTCATTGGCAAATGAGGCGGGATTTTTAACGTATTGGTTATCTACCCAACCCACAGGACACGATGCGGATACAGCAGCATCTCGTGTGGGCATCCAAGCCAAACAATCCTATTTTTCCTCTCCCAATGCCTCACGCCACTCAATTGGCATAGGAGATAAAAGTGATTTTGCATTATTGGATAAACTAAATTATTTTTTGAATCAAAATAATGATAATAAAAATGCCTTATATGTATTACACATTAATGGGTCTCATCCAATTTTTTGTCGGCGTTTGGTTCAGCCTGTTTCCGAGAAATTTAAAAATGATGATATGTCGTGCTACCTAGAAACATTAAAACAAACAGATAAACTATTGGAGCAAATAGAAACTTCATTGAAACAACATGGAAGTTATTCCATATTGTATTTATCTGATCATGGTCTAGCTCATTCAGATAAAGAAACATCGCATGTTAATTTATATAATTCAAATCAATATAAACAAGCTTATCATGTGCCATTTATTATTATTTCTAGCGATGATGTACAACAAAAACGTCAGCAAGCAGCACGCAGCGGTTTTCACTTTATTCAAGGTTTTGCTCAATGGTTAGGTATTGCAGATAACCGATTAACTTTGTCCTACTCATTTTTTTCTGAAGAACCTGCCACAGAAGAAATAAACGTCTTTAATTGGGAAAAAATTGTACCGTATCAATCTTTGCAAGATGACCCTGCGTTAAAACCTTAATTTTATACAGTCAATTAAAAAGGCAGCCTGAAAACAGAATATCCCGTTTTCAGGCTGCCTATTTATTTCAACATATCAAATCAATACATACCTTCACGTTCTTCGCGAGTGCTGATATAGATATTTTTCACTTGTGTATAAGCGTCCAACATCATTTTATGCGTTTCGCGTCCAATACCCGAAGTTTTGTAACCACCAAATGGCGCACCCGCAGGCAGACGGTTATAGCAGTTTACCCACACGCGACCAGTTTCCAATGCACGCGATACGCGCAAAGCTCGATTGATGTTAGTTGTCCAAACACCGCCACCCAAGCCATATTCGCTGTCGTTCGCCATTTGAATCAC
Organism: Wielerella bovis; assembly: GCF_022354465.1. Taxonomy (NCBI): domain Bacteria; kingdom Pseudomonadati; phylum Pseudomonadota; class Betaproteobacteria; order Neisseriales; family Neisseriaceae; genus Wielerella; species Wielerella bovis. Next base: position 122,159 of record NZ_CP092361.1, read on the forward strand.
TTCTTCTTCGGTTTTGAATTTGATAACTGTTGCCACAGGCCCAAAAATTTCTTCCTGTGCCACACGCGCATTATTGCTGCTGGCTTCAATCAAAGTCGGTTCCAAAAATTCGCCGCCTGCCAAATCGCCAGCCACTTTTTTACCACCTGTGATGATGCGGCAACCTTCTTGTTCACCAATTTTCACATATTTCAAAATGGTTTCCAGTTGTCCACCATTTACTTGCGCACCCATTTGGGTATCATCTTCCCATGGCAAACCCACTTTGACTTTTTTGAATTCTTCCGCCAACGCATTTACAAATTTATCGTAAATGCCTTCTTGCACGAAAATACGTGAACCCGCGCAGCACACTTGACCTTGATTGAACAAAATCCCTTTTTGTGCGCCTTCCAATGCTTTATCAAACGGCATATCATCAAAGAAGATGTTGGCAGATTTACCACCCAATTCCAATGTCGATGGAATCAACATTTCAGCAGCAGCAATACCAATACGACGACCAATTTCGGTAGAACCTGTAAATGCCAATTTATTGAAACCTTTGTGGTGCAACATATATTCGCCCGATTTGCTACCCTTGCCTGTAATCACATTCAATACACCTTTAGGCAACAAATGATTGATTTTTTGTGCAAATGACAACAAACTCAACGATGTGCTAGATGATGGATGAATCACAATGGTACAACCAGCCGCCAAAGCAGGCGCGATTTTCCACGCAGCCATCAAAAATGGGAAGTTCCAAGGAATGATTTGTCCAACCACACCAATCGGCTCGCGCAAAATCAAAGACAAATCTTCCTCGTCCAATTGCGTTGCCGAGCCTTCTTCGCCACGAATCACGCTGGCAAAATAACGGAAGTGGTCAGAGGCCAAAGGAATATCTGCCGCGCGTGTTTCACGAATCGGTTTACCATTGTCCAATGTTTCTTGCAAGGCAAACAATTCGGCATTTTCATCAATCACATCAGCAATTTTATTCAAAATTGCTGCACGTTCAGCGGTCGTGGTTTTGCGCCAAATTTTGAACGCTTCTTGTGCCGCAGCCACTGCCAAATCCACATCGGCATTGCTGGCATCTACAAATTTCGCCAACTCCGCACCGTTAGCAGGATTGTGAGAAGGCAGCAAATCGCCACCCATTTTCCATTCGCCATTAATCAACAAACCATATTCTTTATCAAACACGTTTAAATCTTTTGCCATTTTTTTGCTCCTTGATGTGTTAGCGTTGCCAAGATTGCCCTGTTTTCAAACCACCTTCGTGCCACTTAAACTCATAAACAAGTGGTTCAAATTTCACAGAACGATACCCTGAAACAGAGTATAGCCCCCACCACACAAAAATTACAAGGGATTACATCATCTTTTGCATGAAAATAATATACAATTTATTTAACTATATGATTTAAAATAAAAGTAATTATCTATCAGCATAAATGATTATTTTTATGACAAATGCACAAAAGGCTGCCTGAAAAACAAAAACATGGTTTCAGGCTGCCTATTATTATCTGATTTTAAATTAAAAAATAAACAAAATTTAAACTATCCATTCATCATCAATATGTAGTGTGATTTTATAATCAGATACAAGTTTTCAGGCTGCCTAAATGGGTTTTGCAAATGCTTTCAGGCAGCCTTGTACCGCTTGAACTACTTCATCTACGCTGGGCGATTGTCCTATTCCGCCCAAATTTCGCGTCCATGCCGATGGTTGCACGCCTGTTTTGACAGGGTCGCTATCGGTATAAATGCCGACTAATGGGCGATTAACTGCGTTTGCCAAATGCAGCAAACCTGTGTCTACGCCAATTACGGCGTGTGCATTGGCAAGCATATACGCGGCTTCCAACAAATTGACGCGCGGGCAAACTTGCGCGAATGGCAATTGGCTGGCAATGGCTTCGGCGCGTTGTTTTTCGGTGGGATTGCCCCACGGCAGCAACACGGGTAAGTCATCGGTTTGATGCAATTTGGTGAGCAAATCCAACCATTTTTCCATTGCCCATAATTTGCTGTCGCGGCTGGTGGCGTGTAGTGCAATGTAATATTTTTCGGGTAATTGGTTTTTCAGGCTGCCTATAGCATCGGGTGGCAAAACTACACCAAAATCTGGTGCCGTATCAAATGTGTAATCAAAGGCTTGGGCAAATAATTGGCGATTGCGCCAAATGGCATCTTTGCCTTTTTTGACGGCATAAGTTTGTTGATAAAAATGTGCAGCAAATGATTCGCGTGCGGATTGGCTATCCAAGCCAACAATCGATGCGTGGGCAAATTTGGCAAATGCGGCGGATTTAATTAATCCTTGACTATCCAAAACTTGCGTATAATTTTCATTGCGTAATGCGGTTTTCAGGCTGCCTATTGCTTGCCATGTGGCAGCCTGAAACAGATTTTTGCGCCATGTACGCCAACTCATCGTGTGTACGCGTTTGACGAATGGATGCAAGCGAGCGATGTCGGCAAAACTGGTTTCGCAGAGCCAATGCAATTCTACATCAGGGTGATGTTGTGCCAAATCGCTGACGGCGGGGAGCGTGTGAATCAGGTCGCCCATGCTGGATAGGCGTACGAGTAGGATTTTCATGGTATTTTTGAATTGGGAAATAAAGTTGTCAGATTATAATAGGCAGCCTGAAAAAACAAAAATATAGTCGCAGAATTGAAAAAGTACTACGGCGTTGGCTTGTCTCGCCGCCTTGTATGCATTTTCACTTCTGCGACTAGAGCGTTTTCAGGCTGCCTATGTTTATTTTGTGATTTCTTTCGGAGTTTCATTGGCTTCATCCGTAGCCAAACCAATCGGCAATATCAAGCTCAATGGACGTGCCTGGACAATATCACGCACGCAACGCCAAATGGCTAACCAACTGCCAATTTTGGTTTCTCGCGAACGCAAGGCAACTGCCAATGTCAGCGAAAAACTGACCCATAAATTAACACAGCCAATCATTAAAACAAACACGATACTTTGTATAAATAACCATACGCCCACGCCACCCGAAGCGACGGCATAGCCAATATTTGCTGAAGAAAACGCCACATGCCGAATATCCAATGGCAAACCGAGCGCGTGTCCAACAAAGCCCGTCATACCCAACAGCATACCAAAGCAGATATTACCACCCAATGAACCGTAATTTTTGTGGATATAATCAGCCATTTTGCCTCGCCATTTTTCAGGCAGCATTCGGCGCAAAATGGGGTGGTGGCGCAAACGCATCCGCAAATTCAAATAATCTGCCCGATTATCCAAAAAACCTGAAATAATCCCCGATAAAAACAACCATACACCAGCAATCGTGGCATACCATAAAGTTGCGCCAAATGGATTGACGGATTTGAGCTGATATGCCACTTCTTCCGCTGTTAAAATTGGTGTTTTTTGTGTCAGCCAAAAACCTGCGCCCACCAGCATCGCCACCGAAATCGCTACCAACACATTACCTGCCACTGCCGCCATTTGCGAACGCGCTACGTCCACCAATAATTGTGCCAACTTCATATTAACCGCCGTACCCTTATCGTTGCGTTCTACAACTTTGGCAAATAAGGATGCGGTCATCGCAGGCTGCTTGGTCGCTACCGTAAAATGCAGCATAAAAATCAAGGCAAAACCCAAGCCGTAATTTAATCCAGATGCGATGCCATACATCAAGGGATTATCAATTTGTCGCCCTAAATAAATTTTCAGCAATGCCATCAGCGCAATCAATACGCCGCCGCCAGCCGCCGACCATACCATACCCATGTATTCTTTTTTATTGCGCGTAATGTAATGCTCGCCATGCCCACTCGTATTTTGCGTGATACTGCGCGACAACATACCCACGCTGCTTTTCCACAAACGCGAAACGCTGTGTTGTTCCGCAGAAGCATTGGCAAGTGTACCGACTAATTGGAGCAAGCATTTTGCGGACGGTTTTTGCCGTGAAAATACGCGAAACAACAATATCATACGGTCAAATGTTTGGTCTAAACGCTGCAATAAGTGCGCCACATTCATAGATGAACCAGCACCCACACCTGCACCTTTTTTGCGCAAACTTTCCACTTGTCGCCGACATTGTCCCAACATCACATGTAAATGACTGTCATCAAATTCCTGTTGATGCTCTTTCGCTGCCAACCACATGGCTACTTCGCGTTTGAGTGCGACAAATGCCGAATCGCGGTCAAGTAATTTATTATCCAAGCGAATCAAATTAGGTTCCAATGCTTCCGCCGCCACCCAAATAGACAACATTTCAATCGCATGAAATCCTTCACGATGCAAATAGCGTTGTGCGGTTTCACGGTCGTTTTCAGGGGTATTTTTGCGTAATAAATGAAAGAGTTTTAACCATGTTCGCGGTGGTACGGCTTCTATCCAACTGCGGTCGCTGGCACGAATAAACAAACGCAAAAAAACATCGCGCAAGGCATGGGGGTCTTTATAGGCGGGATTGAATTTTTCATAAAGACGGTCAATTAATTCGCGTGAAAAACCATCGCGCGAGAAAATTCCTGCGCCAATAAACAGGGGGTACAAACGCAAACTACATAACCAGCGACATAATAAAATCGCTGTTTGCTGACACAATGCGGTATCGTTTTGCAAAATCTGTATCAATAAAGCAATACGTTCGGGCGCACGTTTGGCTTTGCCTTGTCGCAACCATATAGTCAAACCTTTGAGCAGCGTAAACGCATCTTGTTGGGCGATTTTTTCGGTCAAAAATTCGTGCAAATGGTTATTTTTGGGTTTCAGCATGATGTTGTCCTTTGGTATAGCTGATGCGCAAAAACAGTTATCGCTAACCTTATTGGCAAGATTTTCAGGCTGCCTTTCAGTACAGCAAAAAATAACATTTTTTGAATTATAGCATAGTGATTTTTGAGTATTTTCAGGCTGCCTGAAACACAAATGCAGCCTGAAAATGTATTCAAACACATTTTCAGGCTGCATTTTGTTGATTTGATAGTCATGTCAAATAAAAATCATACCGCGTTGCCAGTGCCCTTATGTACTAGGTGTACACGGCAGTCGCTGTCACCTTGTTTTAATTTCTATTTTAAACGACTATGATTTATGGGCGATAAGTTGGCATCACACCATGTGGCAATAATTGCCATACATAGCCTGTTGCATTTTGCTTGCCTGCTGTTTGTCCAGCCGCCTCACCGTAGCCCCAGAAATAATCCACACGCACCGCGCCTTTAATTGCTGCACCTGAATCTTGTGCAACCAATAAACGATTCAAGCCGACTTTGGGATTATCGGGGTGTGTGGTTGCCAAAAATAATGGCGTACCCAATGTAATAAAACGCTTGTCCACCGCACCCGAAAAACCTGCTGTCAATGGCACGCCCATCGCACCAATCGGACCTTGTTCAGGCGAACCATCCAACACGCGGAAAAACACATAGCGTGGATTTTGTCCCAACACTTCTGCCAAATGCAAAGGATTAGCGTTTATCCATGTTTTGATACCCTGCATAGACGTTTGCGCCAACGGCAAATAATTTTTACGCGCCATATATTGCCCAATAGAGCGATACGGCAACCCATTTGCATCAGCAAAACCCAAACGCACCATTTGACCAGTTGGCGTTACCAATCTACCCGAACCTTGCACATGCAAAAAGAATAATTCCACAGGGTCATTGGCATAACCCAAAATTGGCGCACGCCCTGTTAAAGCACCGGCGTTAATTTCAGCACGCGTAAAATAAGGCACAAATTGTTTACCAACAAATCGCCCTTTTAGCACAGAACCTCGCGTTTCCACGGGAAATTGAGCCAAATTTGCTGTGTATGCACCATTGGATTGAATCGCACCCATATTTGCCGTAGTTGGATTAATACGAACCACGCCCTTACTATTTCGCAAATTGTTTGGCAATGGCACAGAAACCAAATCCATAGGTATACCATAAATAGGGAAACGCGCAGTCGTTGTAGACTGAACATTGCCTTGCAACACAGGCTCATAATACCCTGTTACCTTACCACCTAGCTGACCATTTGTACTCACTTGCCATGGAGTAAAAAATTGTTCAAAGAAGTTTTTTGCTGCCAAATCTGTATCAGGCGTTTGTGCCGCACGAGCGCATACATATTGCCATTGCGCTTGCTCAACCAATTTTAAACAACTGTTTTTAAAAGATTTCAGGCTGCCTGAAAAAGGTTGTGCATACCATTCTGGCAATTCCGCAAACGATGCCACACGATATTGCGTATTGCTATTGCTTGGGGTATGCACCAAACCATAAGGTGCAGGCGTACCTGCTGGCATCGCATTAACAGGCAATGTTGCATAATTAGGAACGGAAGCCACAGGGTCGTTTGCGCAAGCGGTTAAAGTCAGCAAAGTAGAAAGTATTAAATAAGAGAAACAACGTTTAGACACGCGGCTCATACAAAGTTTCCTTCATCAGTAAATTTAAATTTATATTTGTAATATTGATGTGTGTTGAATAAAATTTTTTCAATTATCCACTAACTTCCCACTATTTCACAAAGGAAAATTACCAATTTGGATAAAAAATTTTAATTTGTGTCGCAACTGTGTATGATACAGACATCAAAACAAAAAGGCAGCCTGAAAACCATTTTTTCAGGCTGCCTTAAAGTTGAATAGGAAAAACCCTGTTCACTTGGAACAGGGTTTAAATATTTGGTGCCCAGGGTCGGACTCGAACCGACACACCTTGCGGCGGGGGATTTTGAGTCCCCTGCGTCTACCAATTTCGCCACCTGGGCAGGTGATGAAGAAACACATTATACCGTTTTTTTTATTTGTGTAAACCACATTTTTTTATTTTTCGTTATTTATTTGTTTATAAATTATATTTTATTGTCAAAATACACAAAAAAGCAGCCTGAAAACAACTTTCAGGCTGCCTAAAAATATAAATTATTTAGCCACTTCTTCTACAACATGAACATGGTATTCACATTGGCTAGCTGTACATGCTACCATTTTTGGACGAATAGTGTATTTGCCAGATGTTGATGGTGTGAACGTAAACAAAGGATAAGTATCCGCTTCGGTGTCAGACTCAATCACTTTGCCACCGAACAACAAATCCATATCTAAATTTTTGCACGCATTTTCTTTGCAATCAGAATAAATGCCATATTGTTGTCCTGCTTTCAAATTCACAGCATAATCTTTGCTGCCACCTTGTGCCAATTTACCGCGTTGATAGAACACTTCGGCGCGTGGTGTTGCACCAAATAAATTTAAGTTTTCGCGGCGTTCTTATGACAAAGCGTCGTTCTCATCAAAAGATGGTGTAGCTATACCAACCGAACCACAAGCAGACAATACGCTTGCCACCAATACGCCATACACTAATTTTTCAGCATACAAATGTCTCCAAAAAAGCAGCCTGAATCAATGGATAACGCGGTTTCAGGCTGCTTGTCCACCGCGTTATGATTTAACGCAATGTAACATATATTTACATTTCAGAAAACTTATTTTACCATGGTTGCAAATGCTTTTTGTGCCACCGCAATGGTTTCGTCCACCAATTCTGATGTGTGCGCGGCAGACATAAAACAGGCTTCGTAAGCCGAAGGTCCAAACGCTACGCCGTTTTCCAACATGGCGTGGAAGAATTGTTTGAAACCGTCAATATTGCTGGCTGCCATGTCCGCGTAAGTATTGGGGAACTGGTCGGCAAAATACAAACCAAACATACCACCAATGCTGTCGGCGCAGAACGTTACGCCCGCATCTTTGGCGGCTTGATTGAAACCGCGTACCAAGCGTTCAGTCAGCGCGGTCAAGTTTTCATAGAAACCTGCGCGTTGGATAATTTCCAGCGTTTTCAAACCTGCGGCAACGGCAACGGGATTGCCCGACAATGTCCCTGCTTGATACACGCCGCCCAATGGCGAAATGCAATCCATGATTTCTTTTTTGCCGCCAAATGCCGCCAATGGCATACCACCGCCAATCACTTTACCCATTGTGGTCAAATCAGGTTTGATGCCGTGAATGGCTTGTGCGCCGCCCAATGCTACGCGACAACCAGTCATCACTTCATCATAAATCAGCACCGTACCGTGTTTTTCGGTAATTTGACGCAATGTTTGGACAAATTCTTGGCTGGGTTTCACCAAATTCATATTGCCTGCAATTGGTTCCAAAATCACACAGGCAATTTGTTCGCCCATTTTGTCAAAACATTCTTTCAGGCTGCCTGTATCGTTGTAGGGCAATACGATGGTGTGTTGCGTGAAATCGGCTGGCACGCCTGCAGAACTTGGATTGCCAAATGTCAGCAAACCTGAACCTGCTTTGACCAGTAAGCTATCGGAATGTCCGTGATAACAGCCTTCAAATTTGATGATTTTGTCGCGTTTGGTGTAGCCGCGTGCCAAACGAATGGCGGTCATGGTGGCTTCTGTACCAGATGAAACCAAGCGCACGCGTTCTACGCTGGGCATAATTTTGGCGATTTCTTCGGCGATGCGGATTTCGGCTTCGGTCGGCGCACCAAAAGACAAACCGTCCAAAGCGGCTTCGCGTACAGCTTCAATCACTTCGGGGTGGGCGTGTCCGACAATCGCGGGCCCCCATGAACCAACGTAATCAATGTAACGCTGACCGTTTTCGTCCCACACATACGCGCCTTGTGCTTTTTTGATGAAACGTGGAATGCCGCCCACGCTACCAAATGCGCGTACAGGCGAGTTTACGCCACCAGGGATAATGTTTTTGGCGCGAGTTAAAAGTTGTTCATTGCGATTAGTCATGATGATGTCCTTTGTTGAGGGTTGAATATTTTTCAGGCAGCCTTACAGTACACGACAAAAATCTTTCAGACTGCCTGACATCTGTTCCCTCCCACGTTGGCGGGGGTGAGTTAGGGTGGGGGTGGTTCGTTGATTTTCAAGACAACTAAATTTATTCCACAAATTTTCCCCCACCCTAGCCCTCCCCCATTGGAGATTGAGGAGGGGACAGGTTTGCGGTAACTTCAAAAAATTGTCGTATACTGTAAGGCAGCCTGAAAACCGATAATCTGACATAAAATAGTGCAAAAACGAAATTTTAACGTTTTTTCCTATTTTCAGGCAGCCTGAAAACGGTAAAATAATACTTTTGACATAATATATCAGTTGAGAGCAAATAAAATGGTGGAGAACGCACAAAATATTTTGGATTTTTGGTTTGACGAAATTAGCAAACCGTTTTGGTTTAAACAAGAAAATGAGTTTGACAACATTATCCGACAAAATTACTGGGATACTTGGACGGCGGCAGTAGCAGGAGAATTATCTGATTGGCGCGAAAGTATTTATGGTCGTTTAGCAGAGATTATTGTGATTGACCAATTTTCGCGTAATTTATTCCGTGATGATGCCCGCGCATTTGCGTATGACAGCATGGCGTTGGTATTGGCGCAAGAAGCGGTACGCGACGAAGAATTTCCTTATATGCTGACCGATTGGAAACATTTTATGTTGATGCCATTTATGCACAGCGAAAGTGCTTTGGTTCATGAACAAGCACGACGTTTATTTTCCAAACATACTTCTGCATATGCGTTGGAAGCAGAATTAAAACACAAAGAAATCATTGACCGTTTTGGGCGTTATCCACATCGTAATGCGGTATTGGGACGCACTAACACAGCGGAAGAGAATGCTTGGTTAAAGGAAAATAAAGGGTTTTAATTTTTTCAGGCTGCCTTAAACTTAATTGTATTTAAGGCAGCCTGAAAAAATTATTTACAACACCATATTTACCAAATACCGCACACCATAACCCACGCCATACAAAATCGCTGCCATAATCACCGAACTGATTAATGTAGCAAAATTGCGTACCGCAGGCATGGCAGCCTGAATTTTATTCAGTTCTTCCGCCTTGCCCTGCGCATTTTGTTCCGCTTTCACATACGCTTGGCGCACCAACAACAAACCAATCGCCAATACAAAAATGCTCGCCCAATGCAGTTGCAAAATCCCTACTGCTACACCAACAATCGTCAGCAGCGTTCCCATAAAATTGATTGTTTTTAGATTATTCATCCAATTTTCCTTTCCTAAATAAATGGCATTATAAACAAACATCGTGTTTTCAGGCTGCCTTAATGCAATCATTCAATATTGTCCACACAAAACAAAAATTTCTCTCATCTGCCATAAAATCCTTTATGATACGGTTTTTCACAACCACCCATAAAGGAAACAAAATGTCTCGTAAACCCTTATTGCTTGCCTTGGCATTGTCTGCCGCATTCTCATCAAACACATTCGCCGATACTTTGGACAATGCGCGTTCCGTCAATCAAGGTTTGAGCTCCTTGCACAAAAATCAATCCGAAGTATTTTACCAACGCAGCAGCTTGGCAAAAGGCAAAACGGCTGACCACAAAATACGTTTGGAAGCGGGTAAATATTACGCGGTGTACGGCGATTGCGATGACAACTGTACCGATTTGAATACCGATTTGCTGCTCAACGGCGCGGTAGTGGACAAAGACCATATGCAAGATTCTGCGCCCATCATCAACGTTTCGCCAGAACGCAGCGCGGATTATGTGGTACGCGCCAGCATGGTGGAATGTTCCAGCGATAAATGTGATTATCATATCAATGTCATCAATCATGGCGAAGCACCGCAAACCAGCTACAACAGCGATGAAAATGTATCGCCAACCGAATTTTTGAATCGTGAACGTGAACGCAATTTGGACAGTACGGGCAATACCAAAAATAGCGCAGGCGAAGTGTTGTACAAACGCAGTAGCATGGCAACAGGCGCACACCAAACCTTTCATGTGAATTTGAAAGCGGGTCAGCCCTATAAATTTTATGCCGATTGCGCCCCCAATAATTGTGGCGACATCAATTTGAAATTATCACACGGCGGCAAAACGCTGGAAGAAGATACTTTGGACGACCGCTATCCAATATTGCATCATACACCTGAAAAATCAGGACGTTATACTTTACGTGCGGATATGAAACAATGTCAGACCAATAAATGTGAATTTCATGTTCACGCGCTGGTGAATAATCACAACTATGAAGAAAATGATGACAGCGATGAAGTGCGCGCCGAAAACCTGACACCTGAACAGTATTTGGATTATGAACGTAAACGCAATTTAGAAATGGTGGGACAAGGCGATAATCAAGATGCGGAAATCTTTTACCAACGCGATAAATTGGCAACGGGCAAATCAGCAGATTTCAGCGTGAATTTGAAAGCCAAACAAAACTACCGCATTTTTGCAGATTGTTCGCCCAAATCATGTGGCGACATCAATATGGAATTGCTGCACGATGGCAAAGTAGTGGACAAAGACACAGACGCAGATGTGTACCCGATGTTGTTTGTTGAGCCAGAGCAAGAAGGCAAATACACCGTGCGCGTGAACATGGAACAATGCAAAGAAGAATCTGCTTGTGAATTTCAAGTTCAAATTATTGATTTAAAAAATAATTAAATATAAAAAGGCAGCCTGAAAAAATATTTTTCAGGCTGCCTAAAATTCATACTTACAATTTTACTGCTATCGTTCCTATCTCGCGTTCACCATTTTTCGGCGCATACCATTCAAATTCAATATCTTGCTGTGTCGGGCTTAACCACAATTTCCGATATGGGCTACTCCATTGTTGCAACACATTTTCCGCCTGATTTTTTCGCTCTGCTTCGGGCAATTTTGCCAAAGTTAAGGCAGCCTGAAACGCACGTAATTTCATATCCGAATCCTGCAAACGGCGCGGATACACCGTATAAGATGGCTCTGCCAGATACAATAACACACAACCCGCTACATTCCGCACACACGCAATGTGTTCCCAAACCTTATCTTGCGACACGAATTCATCAACCATTTCATCGCTAATCATTTGCTGCTGTACCAATGGGGAACAAGTATACGCCAAAGAAGGGGCGCTTTGTGCAATGGTCATATCTGCATTGTAAAACAATTTTGTATACCATTTTTCCATACGCTGGAACGTGTTTTTCAGAAACAAAAATTCCCCTTTCATTGCTGCACACATGACTTGCGCAGTACGTTCCGTTTGTGGCTGCAAATGGCGCACACAACTTTCAGGCAGCCTGTGCGCTAATTCAGGCTGCTGTTGTATAAAATACGCCAAATAATCCGCACTTTGATTCAACATCACGCTGCTAATCATCGCATCAAGTAACATTTGATGAGTCGTATTTTGCAATTTTCGCGCCAAATCCGCTTGTGTGCACATATTCAACACCGCTTGCTCACGCTGATTATTGTGCCAATTCATTGTGGCTTGAGCTTGTGGAAAACGCACCAAAATCTGAAAAGCAGGCAAACGCATTTGCACCATCATGTTTTCATCGCCCCAATTCTTTTCCGCAAAATGCGCCATCTCATAACCATCATATTGATTTAAATCAGCAATATTATTCAATACCGCCTGATATTGATTGTGCCATTGTTGATACTGTGCCCCATGTTGCGCTACTTTTTCCACACATTTGCTGGGCGTAGCGCATTTCAAAAAATCTGCTTCCCCAATCAAATCCATGCCCAAATTGCGCTCCGCCAACGCCGCAGGCTCATCGCCGCCCCACAATAAATAATGTTGATGTTTTTCAAATAATTCATAGGCTTGCTGTGCATTTTCCGTGCGATACGGCAATAAATACAAAGCCGCCGTGCCATCACGCGCAATCAGCGCAAGTGGCTTTGGCTCTTGCAAGATTTTCAGGCTGCTGTTTTGTTTATCCGCCAACTGATTTTGCGCCAACATCGCCGCCACAAAACACAATAACACCAGCCCCAATATTGCCCATAATCCACGAATAAACCATTGTTTCATAACAAACCTTTCAACTCATACACCAAATCCAAAGCCTGCCGCGCTGTCAATTCATCGGGATTGATTTGTGCCAATTTTGTCGCAATCAGGCTGCCTGAAATATTTTCCGTTTCATCTTCTGTTTCCACTGGCGCAAACAAATCCAATTGCCTGTCTGCATGTTGATTTTCCAATGATTTCAACTGCTTCTGTGCCGCTTTTAAAGCGCGTGGCGGCAAACCTGCCAATTTCGCCACCGCAATGCCATAACTTTTCTCCGCCGCACCATCTTGCACATTATGAAGAAAAACAATGTCTTGCCCCTGCTCCAACGCCGACAAATGCCGATTAAACACAGCTGAATAATTTTCAGGCAGCCTTGTTAATTCAAAATAATGCGTGGCAAACAGCGTGAGTGATTGATTTTTCTGCAACAAATGTTCCGCAATCGCGTGCGCCAATGCCAAACCGTCAAAAGTGGATGTGCCGCGCCCCACTTCGTCCATTAAAACAAGCGATTGCGGCGTAGCGTGGTGCAAAATATACGCCGTTTCCGACATTTCCACCATAAACGTGGAACGGTTGCCCGCCAAATCATCGCTTGCGCCAATCCGCGTAAAAATCTGGTCAATTTTGCCAATAAGTGCTTGTTCTGCTGGCACAAAACAGCCCGTGTGCGCCAACAACACAATCAACGCCACCTGCCGCATATAAGTGGATTTACCGCCCATATTCGGGCCCGTCAGCAAACACACGCGCTGCGCCGAATCCAGCCGCGTATCATTCGGCGTAAATCGCGTAAGCTGTTGTTCCACCACAGGATGTCGCCCTGCCACAATGCTCAATTCCGCGCCATCGCTGAATTGCGGCATGGTGTAAGCATACTGCTGCGCCGTGTGCGCGAAACTGCACAACACATCCAAAGTCGCCGCCGCTTTCGCCGCCTGCTGCAACACATTTAAGGCAGCCTGCAATTGGGTAAGCAATTGTTCATACAATACTTTTTCCAATGCCAATGCTTTATCTTGCGCCGCCAAAAATTTGTCTTCAAACGCTTTCAATTCGGGCGTGATAAACCGCTCGGCATTTTTCAGCGTTTGGCGACGTTGATAGTCGCTAGGTGCTTGTTCTGCCTGATTTTTGGATAATTCAATATAAAAACCATGCACGCGGTTAAATTCCACTTTCAGCGTGGACAATTGCGTGCGCTCGCGTTCACGCTGTTCTAATTCACGCAAAAAATCATCGCCATGCGTTTGCAAATGGCGTAATTCATCTAACTCATTGTTATAATGATTGTTTATTACGCCACCATCTTTCAGCCACACCGATGGTTCGGGCAATAAGGCAGCCTGCAATAATTCGCCCACCGCTTGCGTTTGCGGAAAACATGCCGCCAATGTATCCAATAAACTGCTGTTTGGTAAACGAATCTGCTGCAAAATCAGCAAACCATCACGCAACGCCGATAAATCACGCGGTCGCGCCGTTCCCAACGCAATTCGCGCGACAATGCGTTCCATATCCGCCAGATTTTTCAGGCTGCCTGAAATTTCCTCGCGCGATTGAGGATTGTGTGAATACATTTGAGATTGCGCGACACTTGCCCCCTCCCCCGACTGGCGGGGGAGGGTTGGGGTGGGGGTGGCACTTTCGGGCGTAGACAAATTTGCATTATCCTCGCTGTTTTGCCCCCACCCTAGCTCTCCCCCGTTAAGGACGGGGGAGGGAATAGCTTGCAGGCTGCCTGAAAACGAGTTGCCCGAAATCAAGGCTTGCACCGCGTCCAAACGCGCCTGAATATGCTCACGATTTCGCAAAGGATGGTGCAACCAATGCGCCAACAAACGGCTACCCATGTGCGTCACACATTCATCTAAAACCGAAAACAGCGTAGGCGATTTTTTGCCACTCAAAGTGGCGGTGATTTCCAAATTGCGCCGCGTTGCCGCGTCCAGCGCGATAAACTGGTTTTCCGTTTCCAAAGTCAGCGCATCCATATGCGGTGGAAGCTGATTTTGCGTTAATTTCAAATAGTTAAGCAATGCACCCGCCGCCGAAATCGCCGCTGAATGCTCGTCTAAATCCAAACCAAAACCGCGCAAATCTTGGCTACCAAAATATTCGGTTAATAATTTAAACGCGGTATCGGGTGCAAATTGCCATGAATTCAAACGGCTAACGGGGATTTTTGGACAATTTTCAGGCAGCCTGAAATTGGAATCACACAATAATTCCGCCACATTCAGCCGCGCCAATTCGTCTACTAATTTATTGATGTCAATGATTTTTACCCGAAACTCGCCGCTTTCCAACGCCGCCCACGCCAAAGCACTTTGTTTTTTGCCAACAAACAAGGCGGCGACACGGTTGGTTTCCTTGTCTTCCAGCAGCGCAGAATCGGTCAGCGTGCCAGCCGTTACAATGCGAACGACTTTGCGCTCCACGATTTTTGCCGCGCCCACTTCGCCCACCTGCTCGCAAATCGCCACGCTGCAACCGAGTTTGACCAATTTCGCCAAATGCTGCTCCACCGCGTGATACGGAACGCCCGCCATTTTGATGGCTTCGCCATTGTGTTGCCCGCGTGTGGTGAGCGTGATGTCCAATAATTTCGCTGCCTGCACCGCGTCATCAAAAAACAATTCGTAAAAATCGCCCATGCGGTAAAACACCAGCTTGTCGGCGTGTTCGGCTTTGATGGTTAGGTATTGTTGCATCATGGGCGATGGCGGTTTGGTGGCGGTCATGGTGTGTTCCTGTGAATGAAAATGCGCGGATTTTACGAGATTTCAGGCTGCCTGAATATGTTTGGAATGTATTTTCCAGCATATTTAGGCAGCCTGAAAAGCTAAAATCGTGAATGGTATGTGGATTAGATACAATCATTCCATTCACGATAAAAATACAAAAAGCAGCCTGAAACAATATTTTCAGGCTGCCTTATTTGTATAGTCGTTTCAAATTAAAATAGGACAAGGCAACAACGACCGCCGTGTACGAGTAGTACATAAGGGCGTTGGCAACGCTGTACTATTTGTATTTGAAACGACTATAAAACATCTAATTGCGTTTTGCACGGAAATGATACAAATGCTGCGTAACCGCCAACCATGCACCACCCATACCCAACGCACACGTTACCAACAACACCAGCACAATTTCCCACACATTAAACGTGCGCCATTGCAAACTAATCCCGTATGGCGAAAAAATCTGTGTAACCAAAGGCTGACTTGCTTTCATAATCCAAGTACACAACGCCAAACTAATCCCAGCCGACAGCAAACTTTGCCACGCTGCCTGATACAAAAACGGGCGACGCACAAACGAAGACGGCGCACCCAATAATTTCGTGATTTCAATTTCTTCCTTGTGGCTCAAAATTTGCAAGCGAATTGTGTTATGCGCGACTAACACAAACGCCAAACCCAAAGTAATCGCCAAGAACCAGAAAATTTTGTCCACCAATTTATTGAATTGATACAAAGTTTGCATCCATTCTTTGTCCATTTGCGTACTTTCCACCATCGGATAATGCGACAATTCATCTTGCAAAGCCGCAATGGATTCAGGATTATTTTCCGCTGGCGTAACCACAAAAGCATCAGGCAAAGGATTTTCATCTAACATAGACACAATATCCTGCGTGCCCATTGCCTGCTGCATTTCCGCCAAACCATCGTCTTTGCTGACAAATTTACTCTCTTTCACGCGACGGTCGCCCGACAACAAATTGCGTACATTTTCATTATCCGCCTCGTTGGCTTCCTGCTCCATGTACAACGTGATTTGTGGCACTTCGCTCAATTTATCCAACACATCTTTGCCACTTTGTACACTCAAATACAAAGTCAGTGGCAAAGTCATCGCAATCGCCAACATCGCCAAAATCAGCAACATCGCCACAGGTTGTTTGAAAAAATACTGCGCCGCACGTTTCGCACTTTCCGCGTGCAACGAAAGATAATTACTGTTCATGATGCAAATCTACCTTCCTGCAAACGCAAAATACGATGCCCATAATCCTGCATCAAAGTTTCATCGTGCGCTGACACAATTACCGTTGTACCCACCTCGTGGAAAGTTTTGAACAATTCCATAATATCCAGTGCATAAGCACGGTCAAGGTTGGCAGAAGGTTCGTCCGCAATCAGCAAACTGGGTTGATGCACCACCGCACGCGCAATACACAAGCGTTGTTGCTCACCGCCTGATAAACCATTGGGGTCATCTTTTTCACGTCCACTCAAACCCACTTTTTCAATTGCCACACGCGCCCGTTTTTCGGCAGATTTATTGTCGTAACCAATAATTCGCAAGGGTAACATCACATTTTGCAACACATTGCGGTCGTACAAAATTTTGTGGTCTTGGAACACGATGCCAATGTGTTGGCGCAAATAGCACAGTTGGTTATCGGTCAGCGAACCCAAATCATGTTTGTTAATCAACACCTTGCCCGTAGTCGGCTTGGTAATCCCAGCAATTAAACGCAAAATGGTGGATTTGCCCGCACCCGAATGTCCAGCCACGAAAATCATTTCGCCTTTGCCAATATTGAAGCTGACATTTTTCAGGGCTTGAAAACCTCCAGGGTAAGTTTTGGAAACAGATTCAAAACGTATCATTTTCTTATGCTTGTGTAAAAAAATCAGGCTGATTATACGCGATTTTGTATTTTCAGGCAGCCTGAAACAATATGTGGATAAAATTGTGAATTATCTGTGTGGTTTTTGTGTAAATAAGGCAGATAAGTTGTGTATATTTCAGGCTGCTTTGTAGATAAATTTGGGGATAAGGTGTGATTTATACACAATGATGTTTAAAATAATGCGTTTGTATCAAGGTAGCCTGAAAAACCATTAGCTGCTACACATCGAAAACCGCTATCTTGTTATATATTATGATAAAATACGTCAATTTTAACATTTTTTATTTTTCAGGCAGCCTTTGATTGTCTATTTCATATAGGTAGCCTGAAACCCAACTGTATATTAATCTTATTTTAGAGAACATCATGTTAGATAATTTAACCCAACGATTTGGCAAAGTATTCAAAAACATACGCGGACAATCCAAATTAAGCGAAGACAATATTAAAGAAGCCTTGCGCGAAGTACGCTTGGCGTTGCTGGAAGCGGACGTGGCTTTGCCGATTGTGAAAGATTTTGTGAACCAAGTGAAAGAACGCGCTTTGGGACACGAATTTGCTAATCATTTAACGCCAGACCAAGCCTTTTTCGGCATCGTGAACGAAGCTTTGGTTGAACTGATGGGCAAGGAAAACAGCGGTTTGAATTTGGCTGCTGTGCCACCTGCCACGGTCTTGATGGCAGGTTTGCAAGGTGCGGGTAAAACCACAACCGTTGGTAAATTGGCGCGTTTAATCAAGGAACAAGATGCGAAGAAAAAAATCTTGCTCGTGTCTGCTGACGTGTATCGCCCTGCCGCGATTGAACAATTAAAATTGTTAGCGGAACAAGTTCATGTGGATTTTTTCCCATCAGATGTGTCGCAAAATCCCGTGCAAATTGCGCGTGAAGCGCAGGAATATGCCAAAAAACATTTTTATGATGTGTTGATGGTGGATACGGCGGGTCGTTTGGCGATTGATTCGGAAATGATGGCGGAAATTCGTGCCATTCATGTGGCGATTAAGCCTGTGGAAACCTTGTTTGTGGTGGATGCGATGCTGGGTCAAGATGCGGTCAATACGGCAAAAGCGTTTGACGAAGCTTTACCGCTGACAGGCGTGATTTTGACCAAAATGGACGGCGATTCGCGCGGTGGTGCGGCGTTGTCGGTGCGTCAAGTTACAGGCAAACCGATTAAATTTATTGGTATCGGCGAAAAAATCAATGGTTTAGAGCCATTTTATCCTGACCGCATTGCCAGCCGCATTTTGGGCATGGGCGATGTGATGACGCTGATTGAAGATGTGCAAAAAGGCATTGATGAAGATGTTGCCAAAGAAATGGCGCAGAAATTAAATCGCGGCAAAAACTTTGATTTGAATGACTTTAAAGCGCAAATTCAGCAAATGCGTAATATGGGTGGTTTTGAGAATTTGCTGTCTAAAATGCCGGGGGAATTGGGGCAGTTGTCCAAACAAATCCCCGAAGGTACGGCGGAAAAGGCGATGGGTCATGTGGAAGCCATCATCAATTCTATGACGCCAAAAGAACGTGCCAATCCTGCTATCATCAAGGCGAGCCGCAAAAAACGCATCGCAGCGGGTTCGGGTACAACGGTGCAAGAAGTAAACAAAATGCTGAAACAATTTGAGCAGTCGCAACAAATGATGAAGATGTTTAGTGGTAAAAACATTCAAAAATTGATGCGTATGGCGAAGGGAATGAAAGGAATGTTCCCTGGTATGTAACAGAATTCTTCAGGCTGCTTTTATGTGGAACTTTTACACATAGGCAGCCTGAAAACTGTGTGTATCATTTGTGGATAAGTTCATTATCTGACTGAATCATATTCATATTTTTAAATTGCACAAAAAATAGGCAGCCTGAAAAGATTTTGCGTTTTTCAGGCTGCCTATTTTGTTGTAATTACAATTCCATGTATCGGTCTTCTCGTATCATACGTCCTTTTCTTTTTGGTTTGCTGTGTTTTTCGCTTTCGGCATACCAATCTACATAGCGCGTGCTGTACATCACGCCAAATAAAGTGGCAAACAATAAGCATGAACCCACCAATAAATTATATTGCTGCATTCTCAACAAGATAAACATGGTTGCGTATGCCAAACACAATAATCCAACCATAATCAACACGCCGCTTGCGTTGGCAAGCACAAACCGCAAATACCAAAAGAGCAAGCCAATACAAGCAATTGCGCCAAGCAGATATGCCATCTCAAAACCAATGTGTTCCGCAAACGATAGCAACAGCAAATAAAATATGGACAATGCCGCGCCCACCAAAACATATTGAATTGGATGAATGCGCCAATCTTGCAAAATTTCGCTCAAAAAGAAAGCGGCAAACACCATAATCACCAACACCATGCCATATTTCACGCTGCGAATAATCATGCGGTAATCTTCCACGCTCAATAATTCGCTGGAATGATAATAGCCGCGTTGCACCGCCAATGCATGAATAATTTGCAAAACCAGTGCAAACACCACGCATAAACCCAGTATGCTCCATAATTTTTTTGTCATTTTAAACCTCGTTTCTGTTTATTTCAGGCAGCCTGAAAAATATGTTTTTCTTGCAAAATAATCTTTTTCAGGCTGCCTACTGAATTAGTGGATTCAATTTAAATCAGGACAAGGCGACAGCGACCGCCGTGTACACCTAGTACATAAGGGAGCTGGCAACGCTGTACTGGTTTAAATTGAATTCACTATACAACGGTACGCATTATGCAAAATAAACATAAAACTTCTGTGAGCAAATTATGAAGAATTGATGAAGATTGAATGCACGACACACGGTTCAGATTGCGAGAGCTTGCCGATTCATGCACAATAAGCACATGAATCCACATATCCTTATTCTTGAAGACGAACGCGAAATTGCCGAATTGGTGGAAATGGCGTTATCACGCGCCCATTGTTCCGCGCGCATCGCCGTTACCGCACACCAAGCCCAACAATTATTGGCGCAAGAAACATTTGATTTATTGCTGCTTGATGTGGGATTGCCCGACATCAACGGCTTTGATTTTCTCAAAATCGTACGCGCACAATACGATTTACCCGTGATGATGCTGACCGCGCAAGACGAAGAAACCGACCGCATTTTGGGTTTAGAATTAGGCGCAGATGATTATTTAGGTAAACCATTTAGTCCACGCGAATTGGTGGCACGCATCAAAGCCATATTGCGCCGCACACACATTCAAAAGCAGCCTGAAAACGACAACACAACGCTGTGGCAAGATGATATCCAAGCGCATTGCATTCGGTATCGTGGACAAGCGTTGCCGCTTACTGTCGGCGAATACCGTTTATTGCGTACCTTGTTGCAACGCCGCGAACGAGTGTTCAGCCGCGAAGAATTGCTCACCGCCATGTTTGGCGACCATCATCCGTCCGACCCCACTACAATCAATACCCATATCCGCGCCCTGCGTCAAAAATTACGCGCCGCCAATATTGACGAAAGCTGTATTCGGACACATCACGGTTTGGGATACAGTTTCACATGTTGAAATATTTTAAACACATCAGCTTACGTTTATTTTTTATCTTACTCGGCATATCCACGCTGCTGACCGCATGGGCATGGTTTAATCATCAAGCCTATATTCACTGGCTCATTGGCTTGAATTTATTGGTATTGGCAACACTCGCATGGTGGCTGGCACGCAGCATCAATCGCATTCGGGATTATGCAGAAGCAATGGCAGCCAACCGCATCGCCCAAAAACCACAATTTGGCGACAGTTATTTGTATCGGCTCGTCAATGCCATTGCCCATTTGCGCGATGAACTGAATCATCGGCAACACATTGAAAACTATGTTTTGGGTTTAACGCACGAACTTAAAACCCCACTTACCGCACAACAAGCCGCATTAGAATTGCTGCAAGACAGCGAACTTTCCGCCGAACAACAACAATTAGTCAGCAGAATTTTGCGTAATAGCCAAAAACAACAACAATTGATTACGCAATTATTAGAATTGGCACGTTTGGAAAATTGCGACAGCTTGCAAACCATGCAAACCGTTGATTTATTAGCCATCAGCCAGCAAGCCGCGCAAGATTGCGAAACCAATTGTCAAGCCAAACAATTGCAGATTAGCGTGGCGAGTGAACAAATTTATTATTTACAAGGCGACCCCGTTTTGTTGCGGCAAGCGGTGGATAATTTGCTGTATAACGCGCTGGATTTTGCAACCGCCCACAGCCAAATCCACATTGGTTTACTGGATACGCCAGAAAAAATCCATTTGTATGTGGATAATCAAGGCGAACACATTCCCGATTACGCGCTAAACAAAATCCCACAACGATTTTATTCTTTACCGCGCGCCAATGGTCGGCGCAGTAGTGGCTTGGGTTTAAATTTTGTTTCCGAAATCATGCGTTTGCATCATGGCGATTTGATTTTAAGCAATCAGCAAAATGGTGTGCGTGCCACTTTGGTTTTCACAAAAAATACAGATTAGTGTTGCTGAGAAACAGAAGAATTGGATACTAATATTGGTTTAACCATATTTTCAGGCTGCCGATTGCGTTTTACAGAAAATTTAATCAACAAAATTTGAAAGATAAATAAAGGAACATACATGACTGAATCCGAACGCTACGCATGGTTGCAACTGGCTTTCACACCCTATGTTGGTGCGGAAACTTTTGCGCAGTTGCTGGCAACATTTGGCACACCGCAAGCAGCTTTGAGTGCCCCAGCCGATGCCATCGCCCAGCAAGGCAAACACGCCAAACAAGCAGCAGCAAAATGGCACGACACCACATTAGCACGACAAGCAACTGATGCCGCGCTGACTTGGGCACAACAAGATGGCTGCCGTTTGATGCTGTCTTGCGATGACGATTATCCTGCGCTATTGGCAGAAGGCATCACCGCACCACCCGTATTATTTTTGCGTGGCAATACGGCATTGTTACATCAAACATCGGTTGGCATAGTCGGTAGTCGCCACGCGACACCACAAGCCATGCGGATTGCCCAAGATTTTGGTAGGGCATTGAGTGAACATAATATTACGGTTATTTCAGGCATGGCAGCAGGCATTGATACCGCCGCGCATATTGGCGCATTGTGTGGCGCAGGCAGCACGATTGCCGTATGGGGAACAGGCATTGACCGCATTTATCCCGCATCCAACCAAAAATTGGCACGCGATATTGCCGACAAAGGCTTGATTATTTCCGAATTTCCCTTGGAGACCCGTCCATTGGCAGGCAATTTTCCGCGCCGCAACCGCATCATCGCCGCGCAAAGCCACGCCGTTTTGGTGGTGGAAGCCGCATTGGAAAGTGGTTCGTTGATTACTGCCAGACAAGCCGCCGAAATGGGGCGCGATGTGATGGCAATACCTGGTTCCATAGACAATCCGCACAGCAAAGGCTGCCACAAACTCATCAAAGAAGGGGCAAAATTAGTAGAATGTTTGGACGATATTTTGAGTGAATTGGGACATATTTTGCCTGATAAGGCTTATCCACAATTTTCAGGCAGCCTGAAAACATCTGTTAAAGCACATACCAAACACAATTTATCCACAAAAACATCCACAAATCCTGTGATGATAAATAATGCCAGTTTTCAGGCTGCCTCTACGCCCATTACAACAATAGATACGGCTCATTCCTTGTTGCAACAAATGGGCTACGACCCTGTTCATCCCGATACTTTGGCAGCAAATAGCTCATTATCTGCCAGCGATATTTATGCCTTGCTGACAGAATGGGAATTGGAAGGAATTGTGGCAAGTTTAGCAGGTGGACGCTATCAACGAATTAAATAATCCACATTTTATCCACAGAATAATTTATAGTGGATTCAATTTAAACCAGTACAGCGTTGCCAGCTCCCTTATGTACTATGTGTACACGGTGGTCGCTGTTGCCTTGTCCTGATTTAAATTGAATCCACTATATAGATAAAGAAATTAAAATTCGGTACACAACCAAGTAAAATAAAAAAACAAAGAGTGAATGCAATCCAATAACCAATCTTGACGTAAATGTTTAATCCAAGCCCAAGTGTGCTCAATTAAATTCAAATCAGGACAGTATGGCGGTAACCATAAAATCACATGCCCTTATAAAACAATAAGCTCTTGAATGTCCTGACGTTTGTGAAAAGTCGCATTATCCATTACCAAAACACTGTTGGGCGGTAATTGTGGCAGTAAAACGTTTTGAACCCATGAATAAAACACATCTGAATTGATGCTGAATTCATACAAACCCACTGCAATCAATTGATTTTGGTACAGTGCGCCAATGGCATTGGTTGTGTTTTTGATTTGCCAGTTGTGATTGCCATGACAAACTTGTCCTCTTGGCGCATAGGCATAAGGACGATAAGTTTGGTTTTTAAAACCACTTTCATCAATATAAACAATAGGACGTTTCTCTTGCTCATACTGTTGTTTTAATGAGAGAAATTGTTCAATTGTTTCGGGTTGAGCTTTGGGGTGTTTAAGAATCTTTTTTTTGAGTGATTTTTAGCCGTTTAAGTGCCACACCAATGGCTCTTTGTGAACAGTTAAAGCGAACAGCGCGTTCTCTTTGAAAATCATCAGGAAATTGTTCTACGTCTTTTCGCAATAATTCATCATTGATTTTATTGGTTCTTTTGGGGTAGGGTTTACGTTCAATGCATTTTTTCCATAGTTGAATGGTACTGCGACTGATGCCATATTCCGCTGCCAATTCACGGTAGCTGTAACCCGAATTTAATTTTTCTAAAATCATTTGGCGATAATCTTGTGAATAAGCCATAACTGTTCTCCTGTGTGTACCGTTTATTTAATTCTACACCTATATTTGATATTCATAGTCGGAAACATTTGCAAATGCAAAACCTATTCAAGCAGCCTGACAACTCGTAGGTCAGATACTCGTATCCGATATTTTTAAATTATAGTTATTCCAAATTAACACAGACAAGGCGATAGCGACCGTCGTGTACAATGAGTACATAAGGGAGCTGGTTAAATTGAATTCACTATATTTTTATTTCAACCGACTATAAAATACAAAAGGCAGCCTGAAAACTTTGTCCAAATTTTCAGGCTGCCTATTATATTAAATAACAGATTAAACTTTTGCTGCTGCTGCAACTTCAGCTGCGTAATCCACAACGGCTTTCTCAATGCCATCACCCACTTTGTAGCGTGCGAATGACAAGATTTCTGTGCCGTTTTCTTTTGCAAATTGAGCCACAGTTTGGTCTGGGTTCATCACGAATGCTTGACCGTTCAAAGACACTTCTGCCAAGAATTTTTTAATGCGACCTTCAACCATTTTCGCTGCAATTTCAGCAGGTTTACCAGATTCAATCGCTTGTTGCGTGTAGATGTGGCGTTCTTTTTCAACGGTTTCAGCATCCACTTGATCTTCGCGCACGCATTGAGGTTTAGAAGCAACGATGTGCATACCAATTTTACGCGCCACTTCTTCGCTGCCGGTGTACTCAACCAATACGCCTTCGGTCGCCAAAGCACCGTGAATGTAAGCCACCAATTCGCCAGAAGTTTCAATTACTTGGAAACGGCGTACAGACATGTTTTCGCCCAATTTAGCGATAACGGCTTTGCGCTCTTCTTCTACCAAAGCAGACAATTCTTCAACAGTCGCAGGTTTTTTCTCAAGCGCAGTTTTCGCAACAGAGTTTGCAAATGCCACAAAACCCGCGTCTTTTGCCACGAAGTCAGTTTCGCAGTTTACTTCCACCAACGCACCTACTTTGCCTTCAATCGCAAATGCCAACACGCCTTCAGCAGCCGTACGACCAGCCAATTTACCAGCTTTAGCACCTGATTTAATACGCAAAATTTCTTCGGCTTTTTCAAAATTGCCTTCGGCTTCTACCAGCGCTTTTTTGCATTCCATCATGCCCAAACCAGTCGCAGCACGCAAATCAGCAACCATTTTTGCAGTAATTTCTGCCATGTTGTTCTCCAATATATTGAAATTAATTAAATTCAAAATAGGCTGCCTGAAACGGTTTTCAGGCAGCCTGAAAAAACAAAAGCCTTATTCAGCCGCTTGTTGAGCAGCTGCTACAGTTTCTGCAACCGCTTGATTTTTGCCTTCCAATACCGCGTCAGCAATACCACGACAGTATAAACGAATAGCTTTAGCAGAGTCATCGTTACCAGGAATAACGTGTTTTACCAAATCAGGGCTATTGTTAGTATCCACAACAGCAATCACAGGAATACCTAATTTAGCAGCTTCAACCAAAGTACCGTGTTGGTAACCTGTATCAATCACGAAAATTGCATCAGGTAAACCTTTCATACCTTTGATACCACCCAAAGAGCGTTCCAATTTTTCCACTTCGCGGGTCATGTCCAACAATTCTTTTTTATTGTAGCCACTACTTTCCGCGTTTGCCAACAAAGCAGCTTTTTCTTCCAAGCGTTTGATGGATTGTTTCACAGTTTTGTAGTTGGTCAACATACCACCCAACCAGCGATAATCAACGTAAGGCATACCAGCGCGTTGTGCTTCTTCTTTAATAATTTCACGAGCTTGGCGTTTTGTACCTACAAACAAGATAGTACCTTTATTGGCAACCAAACGGCGTACCACTTCTTGCGCTTCGTTAAACAAAGGCAAGGTTTTTTCCAAGTTGATGATGTGGATTTTGTTGCGCGCACCAAAAATGTATTGCGCCATTTTTGGATTCCAGTAACGAGTTTGGTGACCGAAATGTACGCCAGCTTCAATCATTTGGCGCATAGTAACTTGAGAAGACATTGAATTTCCTAAAAAATATAAGGGTTAAAAAGCATACACATTTCTGCCAGAATTCTCAAACATCTGAAAACACCCTTAACGCGAAATGTGCTGTGCATAAAATTTTCAAAAAGAAAACTTTTCTATTATATTCCTTTTAATTTATTTATACAAGTAGTTAACACTATAATTGATATTCTAACACTACCACTCTGACAAATTACTTCATACTGATAAAAAGATAAACCCCCTAGCACTATGTGAGCTAGGGGGTTAGGATTAAGAGTTTGGCGATGACCTACTTTCGCATAGGGACTATACTATCATCGGCGCTAGTTCGTTTCACTGTCCTGTTCGAGATGGGAAGGAGTGGTGCCAAACCGCTATGGTCGCCAAACATAAACTGTCAAACTGGAAAGCCTTTATCTTTGGTATTTGTTTTTGGTGATGACTGAGTCATCAGTAAGCTTTATTTTCATTTTTGTTTACTTTGATTTCAGTTTTTCTATTTTCAAAGTCCTTCAAATGATAGAGTCAAGCCTTACGGGCAATTAGTATCGGTTAGCTGCACGCATTACTGCGCTTCCACACCCGACCTATCAACGTTGTGGTCTACAACGACCCTTCAATGCGGTTAAATCGCAGGGGAAGTCTCATCTTTGGGCGAGTTTCGCGCTTAGATGCTTTCAGCGCTTATCTCTTCCGAACTTAGCTACCCGGCTATGCTTCTGGCGAAACAACCGGTACACCAGAGGTTCGTCCACTCCGGTCCTCTCGTACTAGGAGCAGCCCCCGTCAAACTTCCAACGCCCACTGCAGATAGGGACCAAACTGTCTCACGACGTTTTAAACCCAGCTCACGTACCACTTTAAATGGCGAACAGCCATACCCTTGGGACCGACTACAGCCCCAGGATGTGATGAGCCGACATCGAGGTGCCAAACTCCGCCGTCGATATGGACTCTTGGGCGGAATCAGCCTGTTATCCCCGGAGTACCTTTTATCCGTTGAGCGATGGCCCTTCCATTCAGAACCACCGGATCACTATGTCCTGCTTTCGCACCTGCTCGACTTGTCGGTCTCGCAGTTAAGCTACCTTTTGCCATTGCACTATCAGTCCGATTTCCGACCGGACCTAGGTAACCTTCGAACTCCTCCGTTACTCTTTGGGAGGAGACCGCCCCAGTCAAACTGCCTACCATGCACGGTCCCCGACCCGGATTACGGGTCTGGGTTAGAACCTCAAAGCCACCAGGGTGGTATTTCAAGGACGGCTCCACAGAAACTGGCGTCTCTGCTTCTAAGCCTCCCACCTATCCTACACAAGTGACTTCAAAGTCCAATGCAAAGCTACAGTAAAGGTTCACGGGGTCTTTCCGTCTAGCAGCGGGGAGATTGCATCTTCACAACCATTTCAACTTCGCTGAGTCTCGGGAGGAGACAGTGTGGCCATCGTTACGCCATTCGTGCGGGTCGGAACTTACCCGACAAGGAATTTCGCTACCTTAGGACCGTTATAGTTACGGCCGCCGTTTACTGGGGCTTCGATCCGATGCTTGCACATCTTCAATTAACCTTCCAGCACCGGGCAGGCGTCACACCCTATACGTCCACTTTCGTGTTAGCAGAGTGCTGTGTTTTTAATAAACAGTCGCAGCCACCGATTCTCTGCGACCCTGATTGGCTTACGGAGCAAGTCCTTAACCTTACAGGGCATACCTTCTCCCGAAGTTACGGTATCAATTTGCCGAGTTCCTTCTCCCGAGTTCTCTCAAGCGCCTTAGAATTCTCATCCTGCCCACCTGTGTCGGTTTGCGGTACGGTTCTGATTCAACTGAAGCTTAGTGGCTTTTCCTGGAAGCGTGGTATTTGCTACTTCGTAACCGTAGTTACTCGTCATCACGTCTCGGTGTTAAGAAAGAGCGGATTTGCCTACTCTTTCCACCTACTGGCTTAAACAAACTATTCCAACAGTTTGCTAGCATAACCTTCTCCGTCCCCACATCGCATTGAATCAAAGTACGGGAATATTAACCCGTTTCCCATCGACTACGCATTTCTGCCTCGCCTTAGGGGCCGACTCACCCTACGCCGATGAACGTTGCGTAGGAAACCTTGGGCTTTCGGCGAGCGGGCTTTTCACCCGCTTTATCGCTACTCATGTCAACATTCGCACTTCTGATACCTCCAGCAGCCTTTACAAGCCGCCTTCACAGGCTTACAGAACGCTCCCCTACCATGCTTTAAAAGCATCCGCAGCTTCGGTTACAGATTTGAGCCCCGTTACATCTTCCGCGCAGGAAGACTCGACCAGTGAGCTATTACGCTTTCTTTAAATGATGGCTGCTTCTAAGCCAACATCCTGGCTGTCTGTGCCTTCCCACTTCGTTTACCACTTAATCTGTCATTTGGGACCTTAGCTGGCGGTCTGGGTTGTTTCCCTCTTGACACCGGACGTTAGCACCCGATGTCTGTCTCCCATGATTGCACTTTCTGGTATTCTGAGTTTGCAATGGGTTGGTAAGTCGCAATGACCCCCTAGCCATAACAGTGCTTTACCCCCAGAAGTGATACATGAGGCACTACCTAAATAGTTTTCGGGGAGAACCAGCTATCTCCGAGTTTGTTTAGCCTTTCACCCCTATCCACAGCTCATCCCCGCATTTTGCAACATGCGTGGGTTCGGACCTCCAATGCGTTTTACCGCACCTTCATCCTGGCCATGGATAGATCACTCGGTTTCGGGTCTACACCCAGCAACTATGCGCCCTATTAAGACTCGGTTTCCCTACGCCTCCCCTACTCGGTTAAGCTCGCTACTGAATGTAAGTCGTTGACCCATTATACAAAAGGTACGCAGTCACACCATAAAGGTGCTCCCACTGTTTGTATGCATCAGGTTTCAGGTTCTATTTCACTCCCCTCCCGGGGTTCTTTTCGCCTTTCCCTCACGGTACTGGTTCACTATCGGTCGATGATGAGTATTTAGCCTTGGAGGATGGTCCCCCCATATTCAGACAGGATTTCACGTGTCCCGCCCTACTTGTCGTGCGCTTAGTACCATTAATGTGTTTTCGGATACGGGGCTATCACCCACTATGGCGGACTTTTCCAAGTCCTTCTCCTAACGCATCAATTATCACGCACAGGCTGCTCCGTGTTCGCTCGCCACTACTTACGGAATCTCGGTTGATTTCTTTTCCTCGGGGTACTTAGATGGTTCAGTTCTCCCGGTTCGCTTCACCAGTCCTATGTATTCAGACTGGGATACTGTACAAGTACAGTGGGTTTCCCCATTCGGACATCGCGGTATCATTGCTTTTTTGCCAGCTTCTCCGCGCTTTTCGCAGGCTTACACGTCCTTCATCGCCTATCATCGCCAAGGCATCCACCTGATGCACTTATTCACTTGACTCTATCATTTGAAGAACCTCTGACTTTGCAAAAACTGGCGTTGACTACCAATCTTTACTTAAATTCTCAAACAATAAAGCTTACTGCTTTGTTGTGAGTAGTTTGTGCCTTTTGTGTTTCACAAACTACTTGATACAATCATCACCCAAATTCGCACAATCTTTCATTTCTATATTTAAAGATTGCTTTGTCTTTGTTTGTTGATTTCGGCTTTCCAATTTGTTAAAGATCGATGCAATCATTTCCCGACTTTGTCAGGAAATTGCAAATTAAAACAAGCAAACTATTCATTCTACACAAACTCGCTTTAATTTGCAATTTCATTTTATTTAATCTTGGTGGAGGCAAACGGGATCGAACCGATGACCCCCTGCTTGCAAAGCAGGTGCTCTACCAACTGAGCTATGCCCCCAGTATTCCTGTGCTGCAACTGGTGGGTCTGGTAGGACTTGAACCTACGACCCCACGCTTATCAAGCGTGTGCTCTAACCACCTGAGCTACAAACCCATGTACTTTTGACTCTTAAACTTCTGTTTAATCATCCTTGCATCTTCTGATTACCGATAAGTGTGAGTACCTAATAATCTCTTCTTTTCTCTAGAAAGGAGGTGATCCAGCCGCAGGTTCCCCTACGGCTACCTTGTTACGACTTCACCCCAGTCACGAAGCATACCGTGTTAAGCGGGCTCCTTGCGGTTACCCTACCCAATTCTGGTATCCCCCGCTCCCATGGTGTGACGGGCGGTGTGTACAAGACCCGGGAACGTATTCACCGCAGTATGCTGACCTGCGATTACTAGCGATTCCGACTTCATGCACTCGAGTTGCAGAGTGCAATCCGGACTACGATCGGTTTTCTGGGATTGGCTCCACCTCGCGGCTTGGCTACCCTCTGTACCGACCATTGTATGACGTGTGAAGCCCTGGTCATAAGGGCCATGAGGACTTGACGTCATCCCCACCTTCCTCCGGTTTGTCACCGGCAGTCTCATTAGAGTGCCCAACTAAATGATGGCAACTAATGACAAGGGTTGCGCTCGTTGCGGGACTTAACCCAACATCTCACGACACGAGCTGACGACAGCCATGCAGCACCTGTGTTACGGCTCCCGAAGGCACAAGCATATCTCTACGCTCTTCCGTACATGTCAAGACCAGGTAAGGTTCTTCGCGTTGCATCGAATTAATCCACATCATCCACCGCTTGTGCGGGTCCCCGTCAATTCCTTTGAGTTTTAATCTTGCGACCGTACTCCCCAGGCGGTCAATTTCACGCGTTAGCTACGCTACTAATGCATCAAGTGCACCAACAGCTAATTGACATCGTTTAGGGCGTGGACTACCAGGGTATCTAATCCTGTTTGCTACCCACGCTTTCGAGCATGAACGTCAGTATTATCCCAGGAGGCTGCCTTCGCCATCGGTATTCCTCCACATCTCTACGCATTTCACTGCTACACGTGGAATTCTACCCCCCTCTGACATACTCTAGCTTGCCAGTTTCAAACGCCGTTCCCAAGTTGAGCTCGGGGATTTCACATCTGACTTAACAAACCGTCTGCGCTCGCTTTACGCCCAGTAATTCCGATTAACGCTCGCACCCTACGTATTACCGCGGCTGCTGGCACGTAGTTAGCCGGTGCTTATTCTTCAGGTACCGTCATCAGCAACTGATATTAGCAATCGCCTTTTCTTCCCTGACAAAAGTCCTTTACAACCCGAAGGCCTTCTTCAGACACGCGGCATGGCTGGATCAGGGTTGCCCCCATTGTCCAAAATTCCCCACTGCTGCCTCCCGTAGGAGTCTGGGCCGTGTCTCAGTCCCAGTGTGGCGGATCATCCTCTCAGACCCGCTACTGATCGTCGCCTTGGTAGGCCTTTACCCCACCAACTAGCTAATCAGACATTGGCCGCTCAAATAGCGCAAGGTCCGAAGATCCCCTGCTTTCTCTCTCAAGACGTATGCGGTATTAGCTAATCTTTCGACTAGTTATCCCCCACTACTCGGTACGTTCCAATGCATTACTCACCCGTTCGCCACTCGCCACCAAGTACAAGTACTCGTGCTGCCGTCCGACTTGCATGTGTAAAGCATGCCGCCAGCGTTCAATCTGAGCCAGGATCAAACTCTTATGTTCAATCTCTAACTTATTTAACTTCTGGTCTGCTTCAAAGAAATTAACAAAAACTTAATAGGAAAATTCCAAATCAAATCTTGTATCTCTCAAAACAGTGTGAGACCATCAGGCACTCACACTTATCGGTAATCTTGCTTTTAAAGAACTCTTCTCAATCAAAATCTTGAAATATCTAACCATATGCCTTACAATCAAATATTTCTCTCTTTTAACCTCACCGCCGTAGCAGCGAAAGTCAGAACTATACGCCTACTACCCAAAACTGTCAAATCAACCTCAAATTTATGAGAGAAATCTATTAACATTATGAAACATTAATGAATTTTCTATTCATTATTTTTAACACAACTATAACTTTGAACTAAATAATTAGCACCTCCATTTACAAAACATACAAAATGCAGCCTGAAAATTGTTTTTCAGACTGCATTATTTTGCCTTAATGCACTAATTGAAATTGATTGGGTTCAAATTCTTTGCCATTTAATTGTACTTTGTGCTGATACAATCCAACTGGGTCGCTATTTCCGAATCCCCAACATGCCATGTAATGTCCTTCTTCATTTGTATGAATTGGATAGGCAAGAATATGTTCTGTTGCATTTTCATTAATCTGTGTAACTGTTGCTACTCGTTCAAATACGCTACCTGCTGGGCTATTAAATGTTTCTACAACTTTATATGGTGTTTTAGCAGGTAGCTCTTTAACTAACCAACAAACAAGCTCCCCTTTGCTGCGCGATACTTCTGATACAGCATTCAAAACTGGGCTGCCTGATGAATTATCCAAAACGCCAAAATAAATTTGGCTTTCATCGTTCGCCATTGCACTTGAAAAACTACTTGCCAATAAGATAGCCATTAATGTTTTTTTCATTTTATTTCCTTATTTATTCAATGAATTTAAACGTAATAATGGTAAGACAATCAACTGATTTTTGTCAAAGAAAAGGCAGCCTGAAACAATTTTTCAGGCTGCCTTTGTGGTTTATTTGTCCGCTTTATAACTTTTTGCAGAAAAAACAAACGCTGTACTCAATCTAAAATAACTACTTCAGATTAATTTACAAACCAGAACCTTTACCAAATTCATTCAGGCAGCCTGAAAAACTATCGCAATCGCATCTTACTGCTCCAATCAATAATCTCACTAGGCTGACGGCGTTTGCCCACACGTCCACCAATGACCCATACTTGTCGACCAAATTGGCGTCGCACTTCACGTTCATTGCGACATGGTCGCCCACCCGAACGATTGCACGATGTAGATACTAAGGGCGATTGCACCACGCGACACAATCGTCGCGCAATTTCATGGTCTGGCACACGCACCGCTAATTTATTGCGTCCACGCCCGCGCAGTTGTGGCAAAATATTTTTTCGTGCAGGCAAAATAAAAGTTTTTGGGGCGGGATAAATATCGTTTAATGTTTGTAGTACGGGTTCAGGCAGCCTGAAAAGTAAGGTTTGCAAGCGACTTACATCATCGCCAATCACAATTAAACCCTTGTGTTGTGGTCGTTTTTTCACGCGCAAAATTTGGCGTAATGCTTGTGCATGCGTTGGCAATGCACCGATGCCATAACAAGATTCGGTGGGATATGCAATCAACCCGCCACGTTGCAAATGTGTACGTAATCGGCGCAAGGAATAAGATGATGAAATTCGGGAAAACATCGGTTAAGGCAGCCTGAAAAAAGTAAGCATCGTACACAATTTTCAGGCTGCCTTTCAAATTTTTATTAAAAATGCAGCCTGAAAAACAAAAAAACCGCATTCAAAAGAATGCGGTTTGGTTTATTTCATCATAGCTGCATCTACACGATTTCCAGTACAAAATACTGTTTCAGTTTTGTGTACACATCATCATTAACGTTGATGCAACCATTTGTCATGATACGGTCAGCAACATTTTTTGATGCAATACGCTCCAATCGGCGTTCAGAAGGTTTGCCCAGCCACACGCGATGCAGCGCGAACAAAAAATCACCTTCTTTCTTAAATCCAATCACATCGCCGTCATAATAGGGTTTATCCGTAGCGAAAATGCGCAAAGGGAAAGTACCTTTTGGTGTAGTTTTACCAATCAAAACAGGATGGCAATCTTTGGTATCCGCAAAACATAACTCTGCTTTTTGCGTATCCACAATCACTTTTTTGCTTTGCATATAGGCTTGTACCACATCGTTTGCATAGGCATGGCTACTCAACATCATGAATGTACCGAGTAATGCCGCAGCTATATTGCGTTTTATCATTACTGACGAACCTTCATTGGTGTATTCATAATCTCACGAATGATGATTTGTGGTTCTGCTTTTGGTGTAGCAGGTGGAGGTGGTGGGCAAGCCGCACCAACTGGGTCAACCGCACGCCAATGGAAACTACGCGCAAATTTTTTGTTATCAAACAAAATTTTGTATTGGCAAGTCGTTACACCTTCTGTACCGACTCCAGGTGTATTGAAATGGAATAAATAATCCCACTCGCGTACACGGAAACCTTCATCAAAGTGTGGGCGACCAATCAAATCATACAACTGGTCTTTGCTCATCCCTGGACGAATGCTGCGTAAGCTATCCAAATTTGGGAATGTACCACGGTCTTTGTTGAATGTGGTGCTAACAGGGTCTGGCCAACGCAAAGTTTCCGCAGTGCCTTCGCTGCTCACTTTTGTACCTGAAGTAGTACACGCACCCAACGTTGCAACTGCTGCCAGCATCAGGGCAACACTTTTCATTTGTTTCAACATATTTTTTCCTTAAAGTATTCCTTTCAGGCTGCCTGCCCGAAGATAGGCAGCCTGAAAAAGGAAGTTAATTACCACTGATAACCAGCACCAACGGTTGCACCAAAATGACCTTTGCTGTTACCGCTCGCAGTACCTTTGATAATCCAGTTACCGCCGTCAGTAATTGCAGAGAAGCCAACTGCGTAACCTTGTTTACCACGGTAGGTACTACCTGCCACAGCTACCATGCTCTTACCAGCTTCAAACACTTGTGGTAAGCCTGCGGTTGCCATTGCACTTGCTGTACCTGCATCGGCATCGTCTGCTACGTTATCAATCTTATTATTCAAGTTGTTAGCAAATTGTTTCAACTGACTTACATTTACAGCATCAGTGTCTTTTTTACCTGCCGCAACATTGTGAATGGTTACATTGTTGTGAACAGTTTTACCGTTTTGGTCAACAACGGTCTTGCCATTCGCATCTGTTTTCGGTGTACCGATGAATGTTACTTCATTGGTTGTGTTATGCATTACATTACCAGCTTCATCCACATACGTCATTGGTGTATTGATAGTAATGTTATTACCATCGTGAACCACAGTCGTACCATTACCATTGCTGAAGTTAATGTTACCGCCTGCCACACTAGTCGGATTTCCACCATTTGTAGAAATCGTCAATGAAGATTTAGCAGTAAACTCTTGCAATGAGTGGTACAACTGACTACCGTTAATCGCATCAGTAGAGTTGCTGGAAATCACACCTGCTGCCACGCCTTGAATTTGACGAGTAGCATTGTCATTACCTACACTCACTACACCTACAACATTATGCACACCTTTCGCTTTCTCTGAACTATTGTTCAAGTTTTGGTATGTGTATGCACTCGCAGCTGTATTCAGAGCTTCGTGTACACCTGTCGTACCATTCAGCGTAGAGCTGTTTTGTGCAAATTTGCCAGATTCATCACCCAAGAATACAGAGTTATCAGTTGTATTGGTAATGTTGCTACCCAATGCATAAGTGCTATTGGTACTTACATTGTTGTGATTACCAACGCTGTAAGAACTATTACCGGTTACATTAGATGGGTCACCAAATGCACCAGAGTTATTACCTGTAACCTTATTTTTATAACCAATACTGATTGATTGATTGCCAGTTACAGTTACATTCTGACCAATCGCAATGGCTTGTTCACCTGATATGGTATTTGCATAACCAATACCAATTGCTTGCGTTGCTGTTGCGGTTACATTCACACCATGACCAAATGCAATGCTGCTTTCAGCTTCTGCCACAGTATCTTGTTTAGAGGTGTAGTTAGTGCTATTAGGCAATCGACTGATACCAATCGCAGAACCAATCGCCAAGCTGTGATTACCTTTTGCTTGTGCACGTGCACCAATAGCAGTTGAGTAAGCACCTGCTGCACTAGAGTCCACTGTGTTATTAGCTTGAATGAGTGATTTACCCACATCATCATCGTTGGTATGGAAGAATTTAATACCTTCTTCATTCATACGACCAATTGCTTCAATCACGTCATTGGTCAAGTACTCTGTTTGGTCTTTCACGTTGTAGGTCTTCATGGTGTGGTTATTAGATACTGCAACGCTTACATTTTTACCATTATTCAATGTTACATTGGTAGTTGAAACGTTTTGTGTATTACCACCCACAACTTGGTAGATTTGATACAACTGACTACCATTAACCGCATCAGTAGAATTTGCTGACACATTACCTGCTGCTACGTTGGTAATTTGTACAGGTCCACCTGTGCTGTTGTTCAATGTCAAAGCAGGGCTACCATTAGTACCGTTGGTTACTGTCATATTAACAGTATTGCCAGTAGTCGTATTACCAATGCTTACGCTGTTATTAGCATGAACATTTGTAAAGGTAACGTTTTCTTTGGTTGCAACGGTTACATTGTTACCATCTTGCGTTACTTCCATGTTCGAACCAGCATTAATGCTTACAGTTTTACCTGGGTTAATCAAGGTTTCATTGCTTGCATTGTTGTTAGTTGTCAAATTCCAGCCTGAATTATTAATGGCGTTAATAACGTCTGTGTTAGTTACCAAACCTGTGCCATTGTTCACCACAGTACCATTCGGATTAGCATCAATCTGACCTGACACTACTTCAAATGTTACGTCTGCTGCACCTGTTGTTGCATTAGGCGTTACTTTTGAAACCAAAGTGCTGCTGTTCACAAAGTTCACTTGTTCACCAGGTGTTACATTTGCAACTTCCGTACCTGTGCTATCGCCAACTTTCCAACCTTCATTTACATATTTATTCAGGTTAGTAATTGCATCACCTATTGTTGTAGATGGGCTGCCATAAGTTGTGCCATTTGCATAAGTGGTATTCAGTGTAAAGCCATCAATACCGCCAGTTGTTGTATTGAATGTGCTATTGCCACCAATAATGTTTGCAGTGGTATCACCCAACGCATACAGCTGACTGCCATTAATTGCATCAGTACTTGTGTTGCTGATTGTACCATTTGCAACATTAGTCAAACTCATTGGTGTAGTGGTGCTGTTGTCTCCATTATTCATGGAGGCAATCACATCACCGTTATTCACAGTTGTGCCATTTGCATAAACAAAGCCACCTTTACCATCTGAATATACTTTATTACCATCTTTGTCCGTGTACACAACTGGGCTGTTATCTGATACCAGTTTTGTACCATTCACATTGAAGGTTACATTGCTCACATTACCATCGCTGGAAATGTTCGCTGTTGTGTAAGTACCATCTACAAAGTTCACAGTATCGCCTGGCTGTACAGCATCTTTATTTACACCGTTTTCAGACAAGTTCCAAGAAGCATTGTTAATTGCGTCCACTACTGTGCTGGCGTTAACTAAACTGTCGCCGTTTACGTTATCGCCTAATTTCACTGTGCCATCTGTGGTGGTGGTGATGTCGCCTGTTTTGGCTGTAATTTCACCTGCATCGTTGATGGTTACTGTGTTGCCATCCACTTTGGCTGACACGTTGTAAACCGTTGTGCCGTTGTCGTTTTTAGTAGTGTTGTCTACTTCTACGCCGTTACCTGCTACTACGGTTACTTGGGTATCGCCATCTGCACCTTCGCCTGCTTTGGCATTCACTGTGTAGGTAATGCTGCCATCGCTGTTGGTTACGCTGTTTACAACTACGTTGTCGCCTGCTTCTACTATTGATTTGCTGGCGTTCAGTTGATCTAAATTAACTGCGTCTGTGCCGTTTGTACCGTTCGATACGTTGGTAATGGTGTTACCTGCGGCATCAATACCTGTGGTGCTGATGCTTGGACCTGTGTCGCCAATGCGAATGGTGTCGGTTGCCGTTACGTTGGTTACGTTAATGGATTCGGTTAAACCGAAGGCAATTACGTCTCCTTCTTGGTTCACAACTAAGTTCTTACCTGCTTGGTAAGTGATGTTACTACCTGCTTTAACGGTGGTATTGCCGTCTTTCGCTACAACTTGGTCTTCTGTGTTTTGGCTGTTTACAGCAAAGGAGGCATTGTTAATTGCGTCCACTACTGTGCTGGCGTTAACTAAACTGTCGCCGTTTACGTTATCGCCTAATTTCACTGTGCCATCTGTGGTGGTGGTGATGTCGCCTGTTTTGGCTGTAATTTCACCTGCATCGTTGATGGTTACTGTGTTGCCATCCACTTTGGCTGATACGTTGTAAACCGTTGTGCCGTTGTCGTTTTTAGTAGTGTTGTCTACTTCTACGCCGTTACCTGCTACTACGGTTACTTGGGT
The DNA here is from genome assembly GCF_022354465.1 of Wielerella bovis. Lineage (NCBI taxonomy): Bacteria > Pseudomonadati > Pseudomonadota > Betaproteobacteria > Neisseriales > Neisseriaceae > Wielerella > Wielerella bovis. Next base: position 160,448 of record NZ_CP092361.1, read on the forward strand.
ATCGCCATCTGCACCTTCGCCTGCTTTGGCATTCACTGTGTAGGTAATGCTGCCATCGCTGTTGGTTACGCTGTTTACAACTACGTTGTCGCCTGCTTCTACTATTGATTTGCTGGCGTTCAGTTGATCTAAATTAACTGCGTCTGTGCCGTTTGTACCGTTCGATACGTTGGTAATGGTGTTACCTGCGGCATCAATACCTGTGGTGCTGATGCTTGGACCTGTGTCGCCAATGCGAATGGTGTCGGTTGCCGTTACGTTGGTTACGTTAATGGATTCGGTTAAACCGAAGGCAATTACGTCTCCTTCTTGGTTCACAACTAAGTTCTTACCTGCTTGGTAAGTGATGTTACTACCTGCTTTAACGGTGGTATTGCCGTCTTTCGCTACAACTTGGTCTTCTGTGTTTTGGCTGTTTACAGCAAAGGAGGCATTGTTAATTGCGTCCACTACTGTGCTGGCGTTAACTAAACTGTCGCCGTTTACGTTATCGCCTAATTTCACTGTGCCATCTGTGGTGGTGGTGATGTCGCCTGTTTTGGCTGTAATTTCACCTGCATCGTTGATGGTTACTGTGTTGTCATCCACTTTGGCTGATACGTTGTAAACCGTTGTGCCGTTGTCGTTTTTAGTAGTGTTGTCTACTTCTACGCCGTTACCTGCTACTACGGTTACTTGGGTATCGCCATCTGCACCTTCGCCTGCTTTGGCATTCACTGTGTAGGTAATGCTGCCATCGCTGTTGGTTACGCTGTTTACAACTACGTTGTCGCCTGCTTCTACTATTGATTTGCTGGCGTTCAGTTGATCTAAATTAACTGCGTCTGTGCCGTTTGTACCGTTCGATACGTTGGTAATGGTGTTACCTGCGGCATCAATACCTGTGGTGCTGATGCTTGGACCTGTGTCGCCAATGCGAATGGTGTCGGTTGCCGTTACGTTGGTTACGTTAATGGATTCGGTTAAACCGAAGGCAATTACGTCTCCTTCTTGGTTCACAACTAAGTTCTTACCTGCTTGGTAAGTGATGTTACTACCTGCTTTAACGGTGGTATTGCCGTCTTTCGCTACAACTTGGTCTTCTGTGTTTTGGCTGTTTACAGCAAAGGAGGCATTGTTAATTGCGTCCACTACTGTGCTGGCGTTAACTAAACTGTCGCCGTTTACGTTATCGCCTAATTTCACTGTGCCATCTGTGGTGGTGGTGATGTCGCCTGTTTTGGCTGTAATTTCACCTGCATCGTTGATGGTTACTGTGTTGTCATCCACTTTGGCTGATACGTTGTAAACCGTTGTGCCGTTGTCGTTTTTAGTAGTGTTGTCTACTTCTACGCCGTTACCTGCTACTACGGTTACTTGGGTATTATCGTTTTTTGCATCTACTGTGTAAGTAACACTACCATTAGCGTGAGTGGTGCTGGTAATAGTCGTGTTTTCGCCTGCCGCTGTTACTGTTGGCATTGCATCTTTTAAGCCATTAGCAACCAAATACAATTGCGAACCATTGATGGCTTCGGTAGAGGTTGCAGAAATATTACCTGCTGCTACATTAATGATTTTGCGCTCATCGCCTACTGCGCCAACGCTAACAAAACGACCTTTATCTTTTACCGTACCTGCAAAATCGCCATAAGTAATACCATTTACAGTCGCATTTGTTACGTTCGCAATTTCATGAGAACCTGCTGTGCTGGCGTTTTGACCCAAAATTACTGAGCCACCTAATTCTTTATTTGCATCAACCGTGATATTGTTACCCAATACCATCACATCATCGGCATTAACTGTGTTATTGAAACCGATAACCATTGAATAGTTAGCACCTGCTGCTGCATTTTCAATAGCAGTAATATCCTTACTACCATCTACTATACCTGAGCCACGAGGTGCATCACCACCAAGTTTATTTTGCCCACCAATAGCAATGGCATTATTAGTATTATTAGCAATAACATGGTTATTACCAAGCGAGTAAGAATCGTTACCAGCGATAAACGATGGATCACCAAATGCACCTGCTCTATCACCTGACACCTTATTACCTGTACCAATAGCAATAGACTGGTTACCAGAAACCGTAGCATTAGAACCAAACGCAATCGCATCAACGGCACTAGCATTAGCATAGTAACCAATAGCAGTTGCGCGTTCTACACTTTCATCTTGTACATCCAATACATAAGTACTTGCATTAGTTGGATTACCTTGAGCATCAAGATTAGTAATAGAACCTTCCTGTGTCAATTTACCTGCACGAGCATGCGAACCAAATGCAATAGAGTTATTACCAGCGGCAATTACGCGACCATCATAATCATAATGCTCATCTTGAGTAGACATACCAATTGCAATAGAACGAGTACCCAAAGAAGTAGCAGAATGTCCCATTGCCAATGCACCTTGTCCCACCGCGGCCGATGATGCACCATAAGCTTGAGCAGAAGCATTTGCAGCAGTTGCTTGACGACCGACAGCAATAGCATTTACACCAGAAGTTGAAGCTGATGCCCCAATAACCACACCACCACCTGCAGACAAGGCATTTGCACCAATAGCGATACCCAATGCACGCGCAGCACCACCAGCATTATTGGTTCTGGTTACAGTTGCATCAGAACCAATTGCTACACCACTGTTATCTGCTTTGGCATTGTAACCAACCGCAACAGCAGAAGACATAACAACCTGATACCCGTTGTTACTGATTGCCGTATCACCAGTATAACCTTCACGGGGTGCAACACCACCCACAACGCGCGTATTGGTTACGACATTATAAGGATTGCGGTATTGCGCATGCACAGAACCATTTTGAGCCCAATCGGAAGTAGCAGTTTCTGCTTTCGCACCAATTGCAACAGCATTATGGAAATTATTAGAAGTAGCACCTTGACCAATAATTACAGAATTAATAGTAGAAGCATTAGCTGCTGTACCAATAGCAATAGAATCCTGTCCATTAGCAATCGATTGAGCACCAATTGAATTGGAATGTAAACCTACTGCATTAGCAGCAGGACCTACTGCAATTGAACCTTCACCTTGAGAGTTCGCTGCAATACCAATTGCAGTAGAAGCTAAACCTATCGCCTTAGTTTTTGTACCAAATGCAGTAGATAAATGACCTAGTGACTCTGCTTGCACACCTACTGCAACAGATGCAGTACCTGATGCTGTTGTACCCACATATTGTCTATTTGTATCTACCAAATCTTGACCAGAAATTTCTTTATATCGCTCATTCACCTTACCTCCATTAACCCCTCCAGATGAATAAGTGCTGTCAAAATTCTTTTTAGATGCTTCATCTAAATCATCACCACCAATAGCAATAGAAGAATCCCCTGATACTATTGTATTCGCACCCAAGGCAACCGATTGATTACCTGTCCCCTGTGCCAACATACCAATCGCGATCGTTTGATTACCAGAAACATTTGTATTAGCACCTAAAGCAATAGCTTCATTGTTTGTAACAGTTGCATTAGAACCTATCGCGACTGTATTTTCTCCTGCTAGTGCACGACTATTATTACCAATAGCGATACCAAATTTACCACTTACTTCTGCATCTTTACCAACCGCTACCGAAGTTTGACTTCTAGCAGAAGCATTAGAACCTATTGCAATAGCATTCTCACCAGTTGCAGTAGCACCTTGTGTTGAACCTAATAAGTAGGTACGTCCACCTGTTGTATAACTGCCTGTTGTGCTATCAATAGCTATCGCTGCCTGCACTGTTAATGGCACCAACTGCAAAGCAACCATGATCGCTGCTGCAATGACTTTTTTAGATTTTGAAGATTTACCTTTGGCAGTTGCAATCTCAGCAACCGCCGTATATGTATTGGTCGTTTCATTGTAAACGACTCGATAGGTATGATTCATTTGCGTATTCCTAAATTAATTTTATGTGAATCAATTGCATGACAATTTTTGTAACTTTTTAACTGCCATACTCACTTATTTCAATTAATCCAATTTTCTGGATTACCTCTATTTCTCTTTTAATTTGATTTTAGAACTTGTATTCACGATATTGTTTTTTGTTTTATTGCTTTTTGTGTGCTTACTTCATTGGTTCTTCATGCTAATCATATTGTCATTAGTATAAAAAACTGCTTGGTATTCACATAATTAGGCAATAAAATCAAATTATCCATATGATGAATATTGATTCTTAATTTTTATTACTTATATCGGTTAAACACTTGTTGTGTGATTGCGATATAGCTTACCAAATCCAAATGATTTGTAGCAACTTTTATGCCACCAATCGTGAAAATAAATGCTTGTATGCTTTTTTTGACTAAAAAATGATACAGAATTTTTTATTAAATATAGATAATTTATTGATTTATCTTGTTTGATTTAATTCAAAAATTAAAGTTGAGTATTTAGGTGTATCTAATGATATTTTGAAACTTTTGTATAGTGAATTCAATTTAAACCAGTACAACGTTGCCAGCTCCCTTATGTACTAGGTGTACATGGCGGTCGCTGTCGCCTTGCCCTGATTTAAATTGAATCCACATACATATTACCTAATCACACACTAATGCGTTGATTTTTTTCATGTTTTTTCTATAAAATTCATCTATCAATCTTACGAATACAGGTTCTTAAAACTTTCCATAATTTTGCAAAGTTTTCAGGCTGCCTTTTTTATGGATAATTTATTTCCCAATACAAAAACGGGAGAAAATCACACCCAGCAAATCATCAGCCGTAAATTCGCCCGTGATTTGGCTGCACGCCACTTGCGCCAAACGCAAATGTTCCGCCAACAATTCCAATTGATGATTGCCACACATCGCCGCATTGTCCAATTCCGTTTGCGCAGCTTGTAAGGCGTGAATATGGCGCGTGCGTGCCAGAAACAAACCTTCGCTTTCGCCTTGCCAACCAATTTGTTGCAGCAACGCAGTTTTCAGCAAATCCAAACCAGCCCCTGTTTTGGCGGACAATTTGATTAAAGTGTCCGCACCGCTTTTCAGGCTGCCTGAAAGATTATCCAAACGTTGCGCGGTTTCATTTTTTAAATCAATTTTGTTTTGGATTTCAATGCGTTTTAAATTTTCAGGCAGCCTGAATAAAATATCGCGCGTGGTATCGTTCAAGCCTTCGTCTGGGTCAATCAGCACAAGGGCAACATCGGCGTTTTGCACGGCTTTTTCGCTGCGTTCAATGCCGATTTTTTCCACAATATCATCGGTTTGGCGCAATCCTGCGGTGTCGGTAATGTGAATGGGCACGCCGTCTAGCGTGATGTGTTCGCGCACCGTATCGCGCGTTGTGCCTGCGATGTCGGTTACAATCGCCACGTCATCGCCCGCCAAAGCATTGAGCAGACTGGATTTGCCCACATTTGGCGCGCCCACCAAAACGACATTCATGCCTTCGCGCAAAATCGCGCCCTGTTGGGCATTGGCTAAAATGTGCGCCAATTGGGTTTGCAGGCTGCCCAGTTTGCCTTTGGCGTCGGCGGCTTGCAGAAAATCAATTTCTTCTTCGGGAAAATCCAGCGTGGCTTCCACCAGCATACGCAGGGTGATTAAATCGTCCACAAGCTGATGAATTTGTTGTGAAAAAACGCCTTTGAGTGAACGCAAAGCCATACGCGCAGCAGATTGGCTGGACGCGTCAATCAAATCCGCCACGCTTTCGGCTTGCGCCAAGTCCATCTTATTATTGAGAAAAGCGCGTTTGGTGAATTCGCCTGCTTCGGCAATGCGCGCGCCCAATTCCAAACAGCGTTGCAACAGCATTTGCAGGACGATTTGTCCGCCATGTCCTTGTAATTCAATCACATCTTCGCCTGTGAAACTGGCTGGCGCGGCAAAATACAGCAGCAAGCCGTTGTCAATCGCGCTGCCGTCTGCGGCGAGAAAATCGGTGTAGAGTGCGGTGCGCGGTTTGGGCGTTTTGCCGCCCGAAATGGCTTGGGCGAAAGGCAGTAAGTCCTTGCCTGATATGCGAATAACGCCTACGCCGCCGCGCCCGTTGGCGGTGGCGATGGCGGCAATGGTGGGGGATTTTGCGGTGTTTGTGGATAACATAAAGGCAGCCTGAAAAAATAAATGGATGATACGTGATTATAACAAAGGCAGCCTGAAAAGAGATTCAGGTTGCCTAGTTTAAGCATTATTCTAATCCACCAATAAATCCATTATGACGCAATGATTCTATGACACCACGAATTAAGTAGGATTGTGTGAAATTAGGCATGTAAATTCGAGCATTCTTCTCAATGGGTGTAATGAAGTTTTGTTCCAATAACTTTTTGATTTGGTATGTTCGTTGACTACTATTCATATTAGGAAATAGAGGCTCCAAATCTTTTGCTTTGAATTCTCCTTTTTGTACTGCCATCAGAAGTATTTTGCTTTCATCTGATGTGATTAATTGACGTTCTTGAGAGTATTTAATAGCAGGTTGTAAAATCTTCTCATATAGAAAATCTTGTTTAGTTAAGTTATCTACTTTTTTTAGTTCAGTGGAAATTCCAGATAAAACATAAGTACACCATTGTTCTAAACCTTTATTTGTTCCTTGGTCAGCTACGGAAAGCATCTCATAATAGCGATTACGGTCGCTGCAAAAAACAGCAGTTGGATTAAGTACACGCCCACCTGCTTGTACATTAAACCCATATTTCACTAATAATGCATAAGTTAATAAACGAACTGTTCTTCCATTACCATTACCAAATGGATGAATCCAACCAAATCTATGATGTGCGAGGGCTATTTTCATCAAATCATATTTAGGTTTATCTGCATGATTGATAAAAGCTACGAGTTCTTGCATATATTGAGGAACAAGGATTGCATTGGGAGGTAAATGTGTGGACTGTGCAATCGCTACCGAGTGTTGACGATATTGTCCAAGTGTTTTATCGCCCTCTTGATGAAGATTTAGTACGGTTAATTGATGTAATTCTCGAATAAAATGTTCGGTAATTTCACTATGTTGCTTAATAGATTCATCAATGTAGTGCATAGCGTTTTCAATATTTTTGATTTCATCTAATTGTTCATCATGCGAATCTGTGGATAACTGAATTTCTACGTAATCTGCTAATGTTGCATGATTGCCTTCAATACGCGCAGAACCTAAACTTTCTAACATATGGAATAATGTTTTTAATTGCATGAAAATGTGCGGATGTACATCGCCTTGTAATTGAAGATGACGCAATACTTCTAATTCTGTCAAAACATCTAATAATTCTGAATCAAAATTTGGATTAAGTAATTTAAGTGGAAAATCTTGAAACGTTGCTTTCATTATCTGTAATTTTAATTTTTTAAAAAAACAGATTTTAAATATTATTATTTGAATTTATAAAATAATTTTTAAAAATTAAGTAAATTAAATTTGTATAAAAAATTAAAATTATCTTTAAAAAGAAAATAAATTATCTTTAAAAAAATGCTAAAAATCAGTTTGTGGATAAATGTTATAATCACGCCATAATTATTTTTCAGGCTGCCTATTATGCAACATCTTATCCACAGTATCGGCATCGTTTCATCGCCTTATACGCAAAAATTTGGTATTCCGCGCCAACCGCAACTTGTGCCAGCCGCCAAAATTTGTATTACATTAAATCCTGAATTTTCAATGGATTGTGTACGCGGTTTGGACGGATTTGACTATATTTGGGTGCAATTTTTGTTTCATGATGCGATTAGCGAAGGCTGGTCGGAAATGGTGCGTCCCCCACGTTTGGGCGGCAAAAAGAAAATGGGGGTGTTTGCGACACGCAGTCCGCATCGTCCGAATCATATTGGGTTGTCGCTGTTACAATTGGAATATGTGGATAACTTGAACGGGCGCGTGCAAATTTGGTGCAATGGCGGAGATTTATTGGACGGTACACCCGTGTTGGACATCAAGCCCTATATTCCATTTGTGGAAGCCAAACCCGATGCACAAGCAGGATTTGTGAGCGGCGCACCTGAACAATTGGCGATTGAATGGCAGCCTGAAAGTGGCGTAACAAACTTATCCACAGAAATCCGCAATTTGATTGAACAAAGTTTGGCGCAAGACCCACGACCAGCCTATCAAAATATACCCGAACGCGTGTATGGCATGGAAATTGCAGGCTTGGATGTCAAATTTAGGATTGTGGATAACACAGTATTGGTTTTATCATGCAAATAGTTTTCAGGCTGCATTGTGGTATTTTTGATGCAAAAAGGCAGCCTGAAAACATAATTTATTTGCCAATAAACAAGATTATATTCATAATCCGCTCTTCATTATTTTTCAATTCTGCGTTATAGAAAGGATAATATCATGCAAAATCAACCATCTATCCACATTCAAACACGCAGCTCAAACGCGGACAACGCCGTTTAAACCTTTCTGATTGTCCGTTTTGGGACTGCTTTCTTTTCACTTATCCACAATTTATGTTTTTCAATCATGATGCCGTTATTTTGTTTTTCAGGCAGCCTGAAACACGTCTTGTGGAAAAAACAGAAAGTTATTCACAATGGGCAATTCCATTACAATCATCAAAAATTCAAATACTTGGATTGAAGGCAACGCCATTCAACAATTAGAACGCACCGCCACGTTGCCAAATATGCAGCGCGTGGCAGGCATGCCCGATTTGCACGCTGGGCGCGGTTATCCTGTGGGCGCGGCATTTTTCAGCGTGGGGCGGTTTTACCCCGCTTTGATTGGCAACGACATCGGTTGCGGCATGGCGTTTTGGCAGACCGATTTGCCTGTGCATCAATCCAAAAAACACAAATTAGCCAAACAATTAGGCAGCATTGACGCGCCATTGGATGACACTTGGGCGGAACGCATTGCCGAACTTTTGCCAAATTGCACTTATCCACAAGCGTTGGGGACAATCGGTGGCGGCAACCATTTTGCCGAATTGCAAGCGGTGGACAAAATCTACGCACCCGAAAAGCTGCCTGAAAACTTTAATCCCAAATATTTACAATTACTTGTTCATAGCGGTTCGCGCGGATTGGGGCAAGCCATTTTGCGCGAACATGTGGATAAGTTCAGCCACGCAGGTTTAGCGGAAAACACACCCGAAGCCCTTGATTATTTGGCAAAACACGATGCCGCTTTGCAATTTGCCAAAGCCAATCGCCAACTGATTGCAGAACGCATGTTGGCAAAATGGGGCGCGGAAGGCGCAATGTTGTTGGACGTGCATCACAATTTTTTGCAACAAGTTCAACTGGATAATGAAACAGGCTGGCTGCACCGCAAAGGCGCAACGCCTTCGGATTGCGGTTTAGTGGTCATTCCAGGCTCACGGGGAGATTACAGTTATTGGGTGCAGCCGATTGTGGATAATGCCGCCAACGCGCTGTTTTCATTGGCACACGGTGCAGGGCGAAAATGGCAACGCAGCGAATGCAAAGGGCGTTTGTCGCACAAATATTCTGTGGATAAGCTGCGCCAAACCGATTTGGGCAGCGTGGTCATTTGCGAAGACAAGGCTTTGATTTACGAAGAAGCACCGCAAGCCTACAAAAACATTGACGATGTGATTGCGGCGATGTTGGATTTTGGTTTGATTGAATTGGTGGCGCGTTTCAAGCCCGTTTTGACGTATAAAACGGCTGGGGAATGCTGCTAGTTATCCACATTGTAGGGTGCAACTTGTTGCACCATTTTCCGAATGATGTTGAATTTGGTGCAACAAGTTGCACCCTACGTTTCAGGCAGCCTGAAAGGAAAAAAACATGAAAATCATCAGTAAATTCAAAGATTATTATGATTATTTGGTTGGGATTTATAGCGAAGACCCTTTGTTGGTATTTGACCGCCGTAGTCAAAACGGCACAGTTATCCACAAATTTTCTGCCTTGCCTGAAGAATGGCAGGCTGAATATGGCGATTGCGTGGGTCTGGCACATTTATTTGTCGGAAATTGGCATACTTGGCTTTTTTATACAGGGCAGGAAGTTTATACAACATCGGATATAGAAACTGTCTACAGCCATGTTCGCCATAATAAAAAATACGCGCCTATTGTACGTTTTAAGAATGGCAAAGAATATGCCATTCCATCAGAAAGTCGATGGCATATACCACATGATTATTTTCTTGCAACGGTTACACGTTCGCATTATGAAATGGCGGCTTATCGTCATGTACCACTTGTGCTTATTATAAAAAAACATTATTGGAACGAATCGGATAGCTACTATGCCAATCCACAACTGGTTTCATTGGGCATTTATGTGGACGAGAATGTGGTTTGGCAAGAAATTTCCGCCTATTTGGGACAACTTCGTAGCGAGCAGGAAACCAGTCCGCCTGTTCCCGACAAAAACAAAATTGAAAACAAAGGCTTTGACGTGAAACATTCGTTTTGTCCCGAAATGAAAAAATGATTTTTCAGGCAGCCTGCAACATTCAATACGCCAGTAAGCTGCCCCCTCTCCCGCTCGCGGGGGAGGGTTGGGGTGGGGGTGGCTCTGCCTACCAAACAAATTGGACTTCATGCCCCATATTTATCCCCCACCTAGCCCTCCCCCGCAAGCAGGGGAGGGGACAGCGTGGTGGCAAGCATTTTCACTTTCAGGCTGCCTGAAAAACAAAAACAGGAATATTTGATGATTTATTTACAATTATCCACAGGGCAATCGCCAGCCGAATGCCAATTTTTCGCCAAACACATTTTCCACAAAATCTTGAAAGAAACAGAAAAATACGATTTATCCACCGATATCATCAGCGAAACGCCCAGCAAATATGGACTGTTATCGGCGGTCGTGGCGGTTTCAGGCAGCCGCGAAACGGAATTTGCGGCACGTTGGCTCGGTTCTTTGCAATGGATTGCGAAAAGCCCGTTTCGTCCCAATCATTTACGCAAAAATTGGTTTATTGCGGTTTCGCGGCTGCCTGAATTGCCCGCCTTGCCCGAAAACCATGAAATCCGTGTAGAAACCTGTCGTTCGGGCGGCAAAGGCGGTCAGCACGTCAATAAAACGGAAAGCGCAGTGCGAGCCGTACATTTATCCACAGGTGTGGCGGTGCGCGTGGAAAGCGAACGCAGCCAACATGCCAACAAAATCAGCACAGCCAACTTTACCAACTGGAACGCGGTAATGCGGTTCGTGTGTTTCACGGTATGGATTTTGTGGAAAAATAAATTAATTTATTGTTTATTGATATGATTAAGGCAGCCTGAAAACTTATTTTCTAGTTTCAGGCTGCCTTTTATTGAATATGTTTAATTTTTTCGCACTATTACAAATTCCGCCAATGCGCGTAATCGTTCCGCTTTGTCGCCAAATGGTTCAAGTGCTGCAATCGCTTGTGTAACCAAATCTTCCGCATAATGTCGCGCTGTGGATAATCCCAGCAATTTCACATAAGTTGGTTTGTCCGCATCGGCATCTTTCCCCGCCGTTTTGCCTAGTGTTGCTGTGTCTGCTTCACAATCCAATACGTCATCAATCACTTGAAATGCCAAGCCTAATCGGCGTGCATACACATCTAAATGCGCCAACTGTTCTTCGCTAATATCAGGGCAAGATAAACCGCCTAATTGTACCGCAGCATGAATCAGCGCACCTGTTTTCAGGCTGTGCATTTGTTCCAATGCGGTTTGCGATAAGTGTCGTCCTACATTTGCCAAATCAATCGCTTGTCCGCCTGCCATGCCTGTGCTGCCCGATGCTTTTGCCAACACTTGAATCATGCGTAATTGTCGCGCTGGGGATAAATCAGTCGGTGTGGATAACACATCAAACGCCAAAGTTTGTAGTGCATCGCCTACCAATAATGCGGTTGCTTCGCCAAATTGCACATGACAAGTCGGTTTACCGCGCCGCAAACTATCGTTGTCCATCGCTGGCATATCATCGTGTACCAATGAATAAACGTGAATGCACTCAATCGCCACCATTGCCAATTCGCAGGCAGCCTGAACACTATTGCCCAATTCTGCCGCCGCCAAAACCAATAATGGGCGCAATCGTTTGCCGCCGTCCAATGCGCTATAACGCATTGCTTCGTGTAAATCATGTGGTATGACTTGGCTTTCAGGCAGCATTTTTTGTAAGAGTAATTCAGTTTGCGCTGCCGCACGCATTTGCCATTGTGCCAATTCATTCGCTTTCAAGATTCAACTCCTTCAATTCATCGTTATCCAATACCTGAATCGCTTGTTCTACTGCGGACAAACGTTGCTGACAAAAACGCACCAATTCCACACCTTCTTGATACGTTGCCAATGCTTCTTCCAAAGGTAACACACTGGTTTGCATGGTTTGCGTAATCGCTTCCAAACGCGAAAGCGCATCTTCAAAATTTTTAGGGGGTTTACGAGCCATAATCTGTTTACTTATTTTTTAAGATAGAGTGAGTGAATTATACCGTTTTCAGGCTGCCTTCGCATAAACAAGCAATAGGCAGCCTGAAAAATATTTTGACAAAACAAAATAATACTGTAATAATCCCATATTTCTCGTTTCGCGCCTTGCGAAACATTTTTGTAAAACCATAAAATTCTCATGGAGTTGAGTATGTACGCGGTCGTAAAAACTGGCGGTAAACAATACAAAGTTACCGTTGGCGAAAAATTAAACGTAGAACAGATACCTGCCGAACTCGACAGCCAAATCGAACTTGAAGTTCTGATGATTGCTGACGGCGAAAATGTCAAAGTAGGTGCGCCTACTGTTGCAGGTGCAAAAGTAGTAGCGAAAGTGGTAGCGCATGGTCGTGGCGAAAAAGTACGCATTTTCAAAATGCGCCGTCGTAAACACTATCAAAAACGTCAAGGTCATCGCCAAAATTTCACGCGCATTGAAATTTTGTCTATCGCCTAATCCAAATTAATCAGGAGTATAAATCATGGCAAGTAAAAAAGCTGGCGGTAGCACCCGCAACGGTCGCGATTCAGAAGCAAAACGCTTGGGCGTGAAAGCCTTTGGTAACGAGTTGATTCCTGCTGGTTCAATTATCGTTCGCCAACGCGGCACCAAATTCCACGCTGGTAACAACGTGGGTATGGGCAAAGACCACACTTTGTTTGCAAAAGTTGATGGTTATGTTGAATTTTCGGTTAAAGGCGCATTAAATCGCAAAACCGTAAGTATTCGTCCATACGAAGGTGCAGAAAACTAATTTTTGCATTTTTAATAAAAAACGGATTCTGGTGAAGAATCCGTTTTTTTTTATTGATAGCTATTTCAAATTAACACAGCCAACGTTGTATGATTTTAATTTGAAACCATAAATAATGAATAAACATTCGGGACTAATGGCCAAATACAGTCAAGCGACCAGCTACCATAATCAAAAATACGCCCAAAATAGCATAAAACCATCGTGCGCCCTCTCTGCCGAATAAAGCAACGAATGGGCGAGCGCGAAAATTGTCAAAGAACCAATCCCAATCATAAATAGCAGCAGCAATACACAATATCCCACCACCAAACGCAAAAAAATAAGTGAAGACATCCATTTCATTACTCCTTGCAATCAATCAAAATAGGGTAAAAATCATTTTATAGCCAGTTCTCTTATGTAGGCAATCGCTGCCTCCTTGTTTTGTTTTTATTTTAAACGACTTATAGGATTGATTAAAGGTTTCAGGCTGCCAAGAGAGGAACATGGTAAATTATATTTGTGTTGAAAATATGCGACAAGAAACATCTATTTTGAAATGGCTATACATCTACAACTTTTTGAGTATTACTTTGAATCATGTGCTAATCTAGGATTTTGCACAGGTTTAAGCTGCCTGAAAAATATAAATTTGCTATAATTCCCAGCCTTTGCTCTATTTTTAACTGAATTTGAATCACACACGAGAAGTTCATGCTGACCGCCATTCCCTATTTTCAACAACATTTGGAACACGATTTAAACCGAGTAAATGCGGTTGTGAATCAAGCCGTGCAATCGGATGTTGCGCTAATTTCCCAAATTGGCACTTACATTATTGGCGCAGGCGGCAAACGTTTACGCCCCATTTTGACTATTTTGTCGGGAAAATGCTTGGGCTACGATGATGACAAGCTCTATTCATTGGCGGCGATGGTGGAATTTATCCACACTTCCACGCTGCTACACGACGATGTGGTGGACGAAAGCGAATTGCGACGCGGCAGAAAAACCGCCAACAATCTGTTTGGCAATGCGGCGGCGGTGTTGGTAGGCGACTTTTTGTACACACGCGCATTTCAACTTATGGTGGGTTCAGGCAGCCTGAAAATCTTGGAAGTAATGGCAGACGCGACCAACATCATTGCCGAAGGCGAAGTGATGCAGCTGATGAACATTGGCAATGTGGACATCACCGAAGCACAATATCTGCAAGTCATTCAATACAAAACCGCGAAATTGTTTGAAGCTGCCGCGCAAGTGGGCGCAATCTTGGCAGGTGCCACGCCCGAACAAGAACGCGCATTAAAAGATTTCGGCATGTATATGGGTACGGCATTTCAGATTATTGATGATGTGCTGGACTATTCAGGCAGCGTGGAACAAATCGGCAAAAATGTGGGCGATGATTTGGCAGAAGGCAAACCCACTTTGCCACTCATTTATTTGATGCAGCAGGGTTCAGAGCAAGCCGCGCAAGACGTGCGTACCGCCTTACAAAATGCCGACCGCGAATATTTCAGCAAAATTCATCAACACGTTACTCAATCCGATGCGTTAAATTATTGCATGAAACAAGCGCAACAAGCGGTAGATAAAGCAATAGGCAGCCTGAAAGCATTACCCAACAATGAAATTACCCAAACTATGCAACAAATGGCACAAAAATCCATAGAAAGAGCAGCCTGAAAATGAGCGTTAATCCCATCGCCTTATTTTTAGTCATGTTAATTTTATTGGGCGTATTGAGCAATAATGGCGCGATTACTCTATCAGCAACCATTTTGCTATTAATACAACAAACCATGTTGGCAAAATACCTCCCAATTTTAGATAAATATGCACTTAATGCAGGGATTGTATTATTAATGATTGGTGTACTCAGTCCAATTGTTTCAGGTAAAACAAAATTGCCAGAATTATCCACTTTTCTCAACGTTAAAATGATGGCAGCCGTCATCATTGGTATAGGGGTGGCATGGATAGCAGGGCGGGGAGTGCCATTGATGAGTACCCAGCCACTTTTAGTAGTAGGCTTGTTGATTGGTACAATCATAGGCGTTGCATTTTTAGGTGGCATTCCCGTAGGTCCACTCATTGCCGCAGGTATTTTGTCGTTATTAATTGAAAAAGTTTAAGAATCTGTATTCACTATATAATGAATACAAATGAATATCTCGCCATAGTTCAACGGATAGAACGCATGCCTCCTAAGCGTGAAATACAGGTTCGACTCCTGTTGGCGGGGCAAAATAAAGAAAATGCAGCCTGAAAATGTTTTCAGGCTGCATTTTCTTTATTTGGCAGAGAGGAAGGGATTCGAACCCTCGATACGCTATTCACGTATACACGCTTTCCAGGCGTGCGACTTAAACCACTCATCCACCTCTCTAAAAATAGGGATAGCAATTTGAATTGCGTATTTTAGCGTTTTTTTACCCCAAAGCGCAAATTATCTTGTAAAAATATTAGTAGTATACGAAATTGAAAAAGGAAATATTGTATTATCAAATTGTTTTTAAAATATAATTTATGCATTTTGCCTATAGTTGTTTCAAATTAACACGGCAGGGAAACAACACCACAGCGTACACGGCGGTCACTGTCTCCTTACTCTGATTTAAATTAAATCCACTATATCATAAAAAACACGCAAATAATAAATTATTATTTGCGTGTTTTTTTTAATTTTTCATCTGCATAGGCAGCCTGAAAACTAATTTATGTGATTTATGCGTTCAAATTTTGTCCTTGTTTGGTTTGAATACGCAATGTGAAGAATGCAGCTAAACCAAGTAGAACACCTGCAAACATCATAGCATTCGTTGGATTAGCACCCAAAACATAATTGAATATTGAACCAAATGTTACGGTTTGAATCAACATCGGTATCACAATCATCATGTTAATTACACCCATGTACACGCCATAGCGTTCTTTGGGAATTTCGGCGGTGGCAATCAAGAATGGTACGCCCATAATAGATGCCCATGCAATACCAAAACCAATCATTGGGACAAACAGCAAGTATTTATCGGTAATGTGTGGGAACACCAGCAAAGCAATCGCTGCCAATGAAACGGCACCTGCGTGTACTACTTTGGCTGGATATTTTCTCGCTAATGTCATCAAGCCAAATGCGGAAATAAAGGTTACAACGTTGTACCAGCCATTTACCCAACCTGTCCAACCAACGGCTTGGGCGAATAATTCTTTATTTTCTGGTGTGGCATTCCAAACAGATTTGGCGATACTTGGTGTAACAAATTGCCAGTAAATAAACAATGCGTACCATTGAAACAAATAGACAACAGCTAATTGGCGCAAGGCTTTTGGCATATCTTTAATGGCATCAAAGATGTCTTTAATAGCAACACCCAAACCGCGTGGTTTTGCGCGTAATGCAGCAAGTTCTGCATCAGTTGGACGATGTTCTGTGGTAGAAAATACGGAAATCAACACAGTACCAATAGAACAGAATGCACCAATATAGAATGAACCATATACCCAGTAAGGAATACCTGCGGCTGATTCACCTGTAATCAGATGTTGGAAAATAGGTAGTGAAACATTTGCTAGTGTAATACCCAAACCTGTGAATACCGATTGCATCAAAAAGCCTGTACCTTGTTGTTTTTCAGGCAGCGTATCAGCGATAAATGCACGATAGGGTTCCATCGCGGTGTTGTTGCTGATGTCTAGCAACCATAACATTAATACTGCCATCCACAGCGCGGTAACATGTGGGAAGAAGAATAAACAAATGGAGCAACCAATCGCACCAATCAGGAAATAAGGACGACGGCGACCTAAACCATTGACCCATGTTCGGTCAGATAATGCACCAATAATGGGTTGAACAATCAAGCCTGTTACTGGACCTGCCATATTCAGTAAGGGGAGACTGCCGTAGTCTGCACCTAAAAAACTGTAAATTGGATTAATCGCGGTTTGTTGAAGACCAAAGCTGTATTGAATCCCGAAGAACCCGAAATTCATCAGAATAATCTGTCGAAAAGTCATCATTAACTGCTGTTGCTGTGTCATGATTTTAAGCTCCTAAACATTTATGAGGGGATAAATTTTATTTTTCAGGCTGCCTATGTTTATGGGTAGCTGAAATAGGCAGCCTGAAAAATATTTTCTCCTGCGAAACAAAAGTAGCTTGGATACTGGTATCCAATTCTGCTTATTTTCAGATTAGCCATTCAGTTTCACAGAAAATCTTTATTTACATTAGGGTAATATTGCTCGCGTTAATACAGATTCACGCCATGCTACTTCGCCCATTATGCGTTCGGCTTGTAAAGGCATATTTTCAGGCTGCTTGTTGTGGATAAGTTGCAATAATAATTCCGCCGCCCGTTTGCCCATTTTGACATAAGGTAATTCCACCGTTGTCAGTGCGGGATAGAGCGTTTCCGCAATTTGACGATGGTCATCAAATCCTGCGATTGACATTTCTTCGGGGATTTTTACCCCCTGTACTCGCAACATACCATACACACGCATCGCCATTTCATCGTTCCCACAACAAATAACCGTTGGTTTTTCAGGCTGCCTCATGATGTAATTTAATGCAGCCCATAAATCATCAATTTTATTGCTACGGTCTGTGTAGCCTGTGGCAATGAGTGCATTATCCACAACCAAACCTGCATTCCACAAAGCGGCTCGATAACCTTGTAAGCGTTGTTGTGTCGCTACAATATGAGTAGGCAACGTGATATACGCAATACGCTGGTGCCCATGCGCAATCAATCGTTCAGTTAATCTGCGCTGATTATTTTCATCATCGGGTAAAATCGCTGGCGTTCCTGCATCATCAAAACAATTCAACAACACCACAGGACAATTTGGCTGAAAGGGTAACCGAATTTTTTGATGCGACTCCGACACACAAATCATTCCTTCAGCACGATATTGCTGAAATTGGCGTATCAAATCGGGAACACGTTTACTATCGCCACCACAATCGGCAATCATCAACGTTTTACCCATTTGCGCTGCAATTTGTTGCGCACCTTGCGTCAAAAACATTTCGGGCAAGCCACCGTGTACATCAGTTTGCTGCATATTCTCATCTGCAACACCCATAATGACACCAATTAAACCCGACCTTTGCGAACGTAATGCGCGAGCAGCGCTAGACGGAATGTAACCCAATGTTTGTATTGCCTGCTCTACCGCTTCACGCGTGGTTTCTTTCACAGGCACGTCATTGTTCAATACGCGGCTAACTGTTTTGGGCGAAACACCTGCAAGGCGGGCAACGTCATAAATAGTAGTCATATCAAACAAATATTTTGGTTGCACATAAAATGACATCGGTGTCATTTTTTATGACATTGTAAAATAGCCATACATAAAGTACAAGTAAAATTTCTGTGGAAAAACAAAAATGCAGCCTGAAACGGTTTTCAGGCTGCATTTTATATAAAAAATTAATTAAATTTTTTCAGCAAAATATTTCAATACGCGTACCAACTGCGCAGTATAAGACATTTCATTGTCATACCAAGCAACGGTTTTAACTAGTTGGTTTTCGCCAACAGTTTGTACACGAGTTTGTGTTGCATCAAACAAAGAACCAAAGCTCATGCCAATTACGTCAGAAGACACAATTTCATCTTCAGTGTAACCAAAAGATTCATTTGCCGCAGCTTTCATAGCAGCATTCACTTCTTCTTTGCTAACTTTTTTCTCTAAAATGCACACCAATTCAGTCAAAGAGCCTGTTGGCACAGGAACACGTTGTGCAGTACCGTCCAATTTGCCATTTAATTCAGGAATTACCAAACCAATCGCTTTAGCTGCACCAGTGCTATTTGGCACAATATTTGCCGCAGCAGCACGCGCACGACGTTTATCACCTTTGCGATGTGGAGCATCCAATGTATTTTGGTCGCCTGTGTAGCCGTGAATAGTTGTCATCAAACCTTGTACCACGCCAAATTGTTTTTGCAACACAGCTGCCATAGGTGCCAAACAGTTGGTGGTGCAAGATGCAGCAGAAATAACTGTTTCACTGCCGTCCAAAATGTCATGGTTCACATTGAATACAACGGTTTTCACATCGTTGCCACCTGGGGCAGAAATCACCACTTTACGCGCGCCCGCACGAATGTGCGCTTGGCATTTTTCATTGCTGGTAAAGAAACCAGTACATTCCAATACCACATCAACACCCAAATCTTTCCAAGGCAATTCTTCTGGATTTGGGTTAGCAAATACTTTGATTTCTTTGCCATTAACAATCATCGCATCATCTTTTAATTCTACTGAACCGTCAAAACGACCTTGCGTGGTGTCATATTTAAACAAATGCACCAGCATATCAGCAGGAGTTAAATCGTTTACTGCAACCACTTCAATACCTTGTGTTTGCAAAATACGACGCAATGCCAAGCGACCAATACGACCGAAGCCATTAATTGCAACTTTAACGCTCATGTTATTTTCCTTCATGTTGTTAGAGGGGTTTGGACAAAATACCTTTTTATTTTACTGCACTTTTGCGGTACTGTGTTGTTATTTTGGATACTCAAACTTATGTAAAATGTATTCAGGCAGCCTGAAAACTCGTAGGTAGTATACAAAAATCTGACAAATTTTAAATAAAAATAAATAGTTGTTAAATTTAGAAAATGTCAGCTTTTTGTATTTGACCGACAATTTTGAGTTTTGAAAAAATTGCAAACTATTTTTGTTGCAAAATAACATACGCAATAAATAAAAAAACAAAATATTAAAATATAAAAAGATGATTTTTATGATGCTACTACTATTTTGTGGATAAGTATACTAAATTTTTGAAAAATAATAGAGATAATGTGTGATTGTTTTTGTGATTGTTTCCCATAAGAAAAAAAGAATAATTGTGGATAAAAAGGCAGCCTGAAATATATTTTGTGGATAAATTAGCGTTATCACGATTGTATCGTTGTTTTAAATAGAAATAGCACATCAATGAACTAGCAAAGCGATATTATTTTTATTTAAAACGACTATAAATTGACTTAAACATACTTTCAGGCAGCCTGAAAACCTGTATAGTTCGCTTAAATTTTATTTTCAGGCTGCATTTAGGATAAAAAACGATGAAACAAAGAACTCTGAAACAAATAGTAACTGCCACAGGCGTAGGCTTGCATTCAGGTGAACGCGTGGCTTTGACATTGCATCCTGCTGAGGAAAACACAGGCATTCAATTTCGCCGCACCGATTTATCAGGCGAACAAGGCGAAATCATCAAACTGTCGCCCTATTTGATTAACGACACTCGCCTATCTTCCACCGTGGTTACCGAACACGGTACACGCGTGGGTACGATTGAACACATTATGTCGGCATTGGCAGCGTATGGTGTGGATAACGCACTGATTGAATTGAATGCGCCCGAAATCCCAATTATGGACGGTTCCAGTTTGCCATTTATCTTTTTATTGCAAGATGCGGGTATTGTGGAACAAAATGCGCCCAAACGTTTCTTGCGAATTTTAAAAGAAGTGGAAGTCAAAGAGCCAAGCAAATGGGTCAAATTTATGCCTTACGATGGCTTTAAAGTGGGCTTGACCATTGAGTTTGACCATCCTGTTTTTAACCGTAGTTCGCCGCGTTTTGAGATTGATTTTGCAGGAAAATCTTACGTTGAAGAAATTGCTCGCGCCCGCACATTTGGTTTTATGCAAGAAGTGGAATTGATGCGCTCAAATAATTTAGGTTTGGGTGGGAATTTGTCCAATGCGATTGTGATTGATGATACCGATGTGCTCAATCCCGAAGGTTTGCGCTATCCCGATGAATTTGTGCGCCACAAAATTTTGGATGCGATTGGCGATTTGTATATTGTTGGGCATCCGATTATTGGCGCATTTGAAGGTTATAAATCGGGGCACGCTATTAATAATGCCTTGTTGCGTGCGGTTTTGGCAGATGAAAGTAGTTATGAATGGGTAGAATTTGGCGAAGATGATGAAACGTTGCCAAATGCGTTTTTCGGTGTGGATACTTTACGCGCTGCGTAATTATCCTAAGTAACAAAAGGCAGCCTGAAAACATGTTATTCACAGTTTTCAGGCTGCCTTTTTATTTAAGTTATACCATATATTTTTAATATAAAACAACGTTTTACTCCCTTATTCACAAAGTTATACACAATTTTAACCAACTATAATAGATTTGTATTTCGCAAAATAATCTGTCAAAGGTATAGATTCTGTAAAGGTTTGTTATTTTATCAAATTTATTCAATTATTCTTTATTTTAATTTTAAGTTGATTAAATTGTCAAAAAAACAACTTAAAATTGGATTTATGTCAAAAAATATGCATAAATTGAAATTTAATGGTGCTTGAATTGATTTGTATCAAAAAAATAATGTAAAAAAATGATAATGTTCATTTCATAAATGTTGGGTACATGCTATGTGTTTTTTAGCATTTTTTTAGAAAGCTACTCGATATTTGTGTTCTTTAAAATAATTCATTTGATTATTAGACTTCCTATTAAACGTTAAACTGGTTTAGAAATAAATCAATGGTTTGATAGGCGGTTTATTCATTTTGGAGATTGTCATGTTGTCATTTTTAGCTTCAAAACCTGGAAAACCTGTTCCTGATGCCGAAGTGCTTCAACGGTATAACCGCTTACGTTGGCAAGCCTTATTTGGAATTTTCATTGGTTACGCGGCGTACTATATTCTGCGTAATAACTTTTTATTATCCTCTCCTGACTTAATCCGTGATTTTGGTTTTACCAAAAAAGATATTGGTTTTGTATCAGGCACAATGTTAATTGTGTATGGTGTTGGTAAGGGGGTTATGTCGGCATTGGCAGATAAATCTAATCCAAAACATTTTATGATTTTTGGTCTAGTGATGTCTGCATTAGTCAATTTGATGATGGGGTTTACTACTGCATTTTGGATTTTTTTCTGCTTGTGCATGCTTAATGGTATTTTTCAAGGCATGGGTGCAGGTCCTGCTTATGTTGTATTGGCAAGTTGGTTTCCTCGTAAATCGCGTGGTGTAACAACCGCTGTATTCAATATTTCGCATAATGTGGGTGGTGGTCTGGTTGCTCCAATTGCAGGTGGTGCGGTTGCTTGGTTAGGAGAAACACATTGGCAAGCAGCACACTTTGTTGTACCTGCGGCAATTGCGGCAATTGTGGCAGCAATTTTCTTCATTTTTGGTGCAGGACGTACTTATAATGAAGGCTTGCCACCAATGAATCAAATTCTAAATAATGCGGATGAAGAATTAATTGCAACCAAGCAAGAAAACGTGGATATGAGTACTTGGGAAATTTTCCGCGAATATATTATGAAAGATATTAACGTATGGTTTGTATCATTTATTGATGTATTCACTTATATGATTCGCTTTGGTGTTTTGACTTGGTTGCCATTATATTTACTGGAAACAAAAGGCTTTTCCAAAAAAGATATGCATATTGCATTTGCGATTTTTGAGTGGGCTGCCATTCCATCCACATTATTAGCAGGCTGGGTAACAGATACTTACTTCAAAGGTAAACGGATGCCATTGTCTATGATTACATTAGTGGGTGTAGGTTTATCTATCTTGCTCTACCGTAATGGAACGAGCTTGACTACTGTAACCATTGGTGCAGGTCTGGTAGGTTGTTTGATTTATGTACCGATGTTCTTATCATCACTACAAACAATTGAATTAGTACCATCATTTGCGGCAGGTTCTGCGACTGGTTTACGCGGTTTGTTAAGCTATGTATTGGGTAGTGCAGGTGGTACAGCATTATTCGGTATTTTGGCAGACAGATTTGGTTGGGATGCTGGCTTTTATTTATTATTGTTCGCTGTAGTGGGTTGTATTTTCTGCTGTGCGATGGTGCATCGTGGTGTGCTTAAATTAGAAGCGAAGAAATTAGCTGCAGCACAAAATAATCAATAAAAAATACAATATAATGCAGCCTGAAAAAAGTTTCAGGCTGCTTTTTTTATAGTTAGATTAAAGGTTTCAGACTGAAATCTTTACAAAATTCAAAATTATAGGTCAGCTTTTTGAATCTGGCATTTCTTATATTTCACAATAATTGTTTTTATGTAGAAACTGTTGGATGCAAGTATCTAATCTACAAATTTTCAGGCTGCCTGAATACATTTTGCAAAATGTTTCAAATTATGTCGCAATTTTAACTGCCGTACCGCTGACTGTAACCATCATCATACCATTGGTTTCGCCCAATACTTCATAGTCAAAATCCACACCAATCACACCATTCGCACCCATTTCTATTGCCGCCGCTTTCATTTCTTCCAACGCTGCATCGCGTGCACCTGCTAATGCGCGTTCGTATCCCCCAGCGCGTCCGCCTACTACATCACGAATGGAGGCAAACATATCACGAAAAATGTTTGCACCAATAATCGCTTCTCCATTGACTACGCCCAAATATGCTTGAATAGGTACATCTTTGGGTTCAATGGTGGCAATGAAAAATCCTTTTTCTTTATTAGATGAAAACCAACCCATTTTAGTACTCCTGTGGATAAATAATGTGATTAAGGCAGCCTGAAATATTAAAAATAATCTTTCAGGCTGCCTTGTGGATAATTAAACTTGGTAGGTACTAGAAGCGGTGTCGCCGCCACGACCTGTCCAGTTGGTGTGGAAAAACTCACCACGTGGTTTGTCGGTACGTTCGTAAGTGTGCGCACCGAAGTAATCGCGTTGTGCTTGCAACAAATTGGCTGGCAAACGTGCGCTGGTGTAGCCATCTAAGAAAGTAATGGCAGCAGTCATACACGGCATAGGAATTGCCGCTTCTACCGATTTGGCTACGACTTTGCGCCAAGATGGTAAGGCATTTTGCAAAATATTGCGGAAATATTCATCTTCTGCCAACCAAGTCAGTTGTGGATTATTGATATAAGCATCGCGAATATTACCCAAGAATACGCTACGAATAATACAGCCTTCACGCCACAACAAAGCGGTATTGCCGTAGTTCAAATTCCAGTTAAACGTTTTGCTGGCTTCGTGCATTAACATAAATCCTTGTGTGTAAGAAATAATTTTTGATGCCAATAAAGATAAACGCAAGGCTTCCAGCCATTCTGCACGGTCGCCTGAAATTTTTTCAGCAGTATGAGTGAATAATTTAGATGCGGCAACGCGCTGCTCTTTGAATGATGAAACGCAACGCGCAAATACCGATTCTGAAATCAAAGTCAATGGAATACCCATATCCAGCGCATTGATGCCTGTCCATTTACCCGTGCCTTTTTGACCAGCGGTATCCAAGATTTTTTCTACCAATGGAGTGCCATCCGTGTCTTTAAATGCCAGAATATCGGTGCTAATGTCTATTAAATAAGAATTTAACTCGGTTTTTTTCCACGCTTTAAATGCTTCGTGCATTTCATCGTAGCTCATACCCAAGCCATCTTTCATAAATTGGTAGGCTTCACAAATCAACTGCATATCGCCATATTCAATACCATTGTGTACCATTTTGACAAAATGACCTGCACCATTGTCGCCAACCCAATCGCAACATGGTTCGCCATCGGGTGTTTTAGCAGAAATGGCTTGAAAAATCGGTTTAACGTGTTCCCATGCGGAAAAATGTCCACCTGGCATGATAGAAGGACCATGACGCGCACCTTCTTCACCACCTGATACGCCTGCGCCGATAAAACGCAAACCTTTTGCCGCCAATTCTTCGCAACGACGATTGGTGTCGGGGTAATTTGAGTTACCACCGTCAATAATAATGTCGCCTTCTTCCAAATAAGGCACCAGTTGTGCGATAAATTCATCTACTACGCTACCTGCACGAACCATTAGCATAATTTTGCGTGGTTTTTCCAATTTATCCACAAGTTCTTGCAAACTGTGCGCGCCAATAATATTCGTGCCTTTGGCTGCTCCATTCAAAAATTCATCTACTTTACTGGTAGTACGGTTAAATGCTACTACTTTAAAACCTTTGTCATTCATGTTCAAAATCAAATTTTGACCCATTACTGCCAAACCAATAACGCCAATATCGCCTTTCATTTGAGTATCCTTGAAGTGAAGTCAATAAACTTTGAAACTTTACCTTATTGCAGGGGGGGAAGACAATATTTTACTGCTAAATAAAAATACTTAATTTAAAAAATAAAAAGATTATGATAATAAAGAAGTTCTAATTGTTTTGTGGATAAGTTTAAAAATATAGAATTTTCATTTAGTTGTGTTAATTTTTTCGTTAAGGATAAATTCACATAAGCAGTTTGAATAAAATGTGTATGATTGTGGATAAAATAAACAATAAAAAATTAGATTGTGGATAAGTGAAACTTAATTCTGTTTTCAGGCTGCCTTATGTATTGAATTTATACTCTAAAACTATTCAATCGCGTAACTTTCCTTTAAAATAACGTGTTAAACTTTTCAGGATGCCTGAAAACAATTATTTGATTATTATACTAAATCCCATTTTTTAGGATTGGTAAAACCAGCGGGAGCAAATATGAAAGCATTGGTTGCAGTAAAACGTGTGGTGGATTTCAACGTGAAAGTACGCGTGAAAGCAGATGGTTCAGGTTTGGATATCGGCAATGTCAAAATGTCCATGAATCCATTTGATGAGTGTGCGATTGAAGAGGCGGTACGCTTGAAAGAAGCAGGTAAAATCAACGAGATTGTGGCTGTTTCATTGGGTGAGAAAAAATGTGAAGATGTATTGCGTACCGCTTTGGCGATGGGTGCAGACCGTGCCATTCATGTGGAAACAGATGAGGAATTAGATAGTCGTGCGGTGTCAAAAATTTTGCAAAAAATTGTAGAAAAAGAACAACCTCAAATTATTTTATTGGGAAAACAAGCGATTGATGATGATGCAAACCAAACCGCACAACGTTTGGCAGCTTTGTTGAATGCGCCACAGGCAACGTTTGCCAGCAAAGTAGAAGTGAATAATGATGAAATAGTGGTTACGCGAGAAATTGATGGTGGTGTTGAAACATTGGCGTTGAAATTGCCTGCGGTCATTAGTGCGGACTTGCGTTTAAATGAGCCACGTTTTGTGAAATTACCTAATTTAATGGCTGCAAAGAAAAAAACTTTGGAAAAACAATCTATTGAAGATTTAAACGTGGATATTTCAGGCAGCCTGAAAATGGTTAGTGTTGCTGAACCAAAAGCACGTCAAGCGGGCGTTAGAGTAGCAAATGTATCTGAATTAATTGAAAAATTGGCAGCTGCCAACGCAATTTAAGGGAGTGGAAAATGACAGTTTTAATTGTAGCGGAACACAATGGTAAGCAGTTGGCTACCGCAACTTTGAATGCGATTACCGCTGCACAAAAATTGGGCGAAGTACATGTGTTGGTAGCAGGTTCAGACTGCCTGAATTTAGTAGAACAAGTTAGTAAAATCAATGGAGTAGCAAAAGTTTTACATGCAGATGCCCCTCATTTTGCTGAATTGTTAGCAGAAGAAATTGCGCCTTTGGTGGTATCGTTGGCTGCACCCTATACTCATTTGGTGGCGGCAGCGAGCGCGTTTGGTAAAAATATCATGCCACGCGTGGCAGCATTGTTGGATTGTTCGCAAGTATCTGATTTAACAGAGATTGTGGATGAAAAAACTTTTGTACGTCCAATTTATGCAGGTAATGCGTTTGTTACTGTGCAAAGCGATGAACCAAAATTGGTGCTAACGATTCGTGCTAGCGCATTTTCTGCGGCAGTTTCAGGCAGCCAAAATGCGCCGATTGAAGCGGTAATGGCAACGCCTGCACAGGACTTGAGTCGCTTTGTGGGACGCGAATTAACCGCATCTGACCGTCCTGAATTGACACAGGCGCGCGTGGTAGTATCGGGCGGTCGCGCATTTGGTAGTGCAGAGCAGTTTGATGCATTGCTTACACCATTGGCGGATACATTGGGTGCTGCGATTGGTGCCAGTCGTGCAGCAGTTGATGCAGAATACGCGCCTAATGATATGCAAGTAGGACAAACAGGCAAAATTGTTGCACCTGAACTGTATTTTGCGATTGGTATTTCGGGTGCGATTCAGCATACTGCTGGTATGCAAGATAGTAAAATTATCGTGGCAATTAACAAAGACCCTGATGCGCAAATTTTCAATGTAGCAGATTTTGGCATAGTAGGTGATTTGTTTGAAATTGTGCCCGAATTGACCAAACAGTTACAAAATCGTTAAATATGTTTCACGTGAAACATAAGGCAGCCTGAAATATTTTCAGGCTGCCTGTATGAATAACAATATATTTATAGATAAACAAAATGAACATTACCTTACCTATTGAAGCAAAAGATATTCAAAAATTGATTCCTCATCGTTATCCTTTTATGTTGCTTGACCGAATCACGGCATTTGAGAGTGGTAAAAGTTTAACAGCGTTGAAAAATATTAGCATGAATGAGCCACAATTTCAGGGGCATTTTCCTGATTTTCCTGTGATGCCAGGTGTGCTAATTATTGAAGCAATGGCGCAAGCGTGTGGAGCATTGGCAATTTTAACCGAAGGTGGTCGTCAGCCCGATGAAATTTTCTTTTTTGCAGGCATTGATAATGCGCGATTTAAGCGTCAAGTGATTCCGGGCGACCAATTAATCTTTCAAATTGAATTACTGCAAAGTAAACGCGGAATTGGTAAATTCCAAGCGCGTGCATTTGTGGGCGAAGATTTAGCGGTTGAAGCAGAAATTATGTGTGCAAAACGCAAAGTTCAAGTATAAATTAAGTTTTCAGGCTGCCTATATTTTACAGGCAGCCTGAAAATATACCGAAAGGAAAAATATGAATCATTTAATTCATCCAACAGCGATTATTGACCCAAAAGCAGAATTGGATAGCAGCGTTAAAGTGGGACCATATAGCGTGATTGGTGCGAATGTACAAATCGGTGCAAATACGGAAATTGGTGCGCACGTTGTGATTGATGGATATACCACGATTGGCGAAGAAAACAAAATTTTTCAATTTGCTAGTTTAGGTGCGCAGCCGCAAGATAAAAAATACCGCGATGAGCCAACCAAATTGATTATTGGTAATCGCAATACTATCCGCGAATTTACGACATTCAATACGGGAACGGTAACAGGTATTGGCGAAACGCGTTTGGGTGATGATAATTGGATGATGGCGTATGTGCATTTGGCGCATGATTGCGTGGTGGGTAATCACACGATTTTTGCCAACAATACCAGTTTGGCTGGACATGTGGAAATTGGCGATTATGTGGTAATGGGTGGTTACACGCTGGTATTCCAATTTTGTCGCATTGGCGATTATGCGATGACTGCATTTGCGGCGGGGGTGCATAAAGATGTGCCACCATATTTTATGGCATCTGGTTATCGTGCCGAACCTGCTGGCTTAAATAGCGAAGGAATGCGTCGCAATGGATTTACGGCTGAACAAATTGCAACAGTTAAAAATGCGTATAAAGAAATTTATATGCGTGATTTGCCTTTGGAAGAAGCAAAAAACAATATCGCAAAAATGGCGCAAGAACATCCTGAATTATTGCGATTAAGTAAATTTTTGGAAACTTCTCAACGTGGGATTATGCGATAATAAAATTGATTAAGGCAGCCTGAAAATTTATAGTCTTACTATGCCTTGTTTTATTTCTATTTTGAATGATTGTAATGTAAAAAAATATAAAATATTTGACAAGCGGTTCTTTATTCTGTATAGTACAGTTCTTCTGACGCGGGATGGAGCAGCATGGTAGCTCGTCGGGCTCATAACCCGAAGGTCGTAGGTTCGAATCCTGCTCCCGCAACCAATTTTAAAAAACCGCTTAGTCTTGTTGTCTAAGCGGTTTTTTAATTATGTAGGATGATGGATTTATATCATCATACCATTTTGATAAATTCTTTTAAATAATTCATCATGTCATCTTTCCAACAGAATGAAATTATTATTCATGGTACAACCAGTAGTGGCAAGGTTTTTCGTCCCAGCGATTGGGCAGAACGCTTGTGTGGTATTTTATCGTCTTTTAATAAAGACAATCGTTTAGCGTATCATGAGTGGGTGCATCCTATTTTATTGAATAAAGTGCGTTGCGTAGCCATTGATGCACAGTTACAAGAAATTAATCCTGCTATGTTTCGTTTTTTGATGGATTTTGCTGCGGATAATGACTTGCGTATTATGACTGCAGAAGAAGTTGCTTCGCAGGAAAGGCAACCTGAAAAAAATCAAACAAATCATCAAAATATAGAATCTCAACAAGTAAAAATCAATCAAATAGAAGAAAATCAATCGTTATTGCAGACAGAGTTTGAACCAACAGCAGAAAACTATGTTTTGCGAGAAATTAATCCAAATGAAATTGCCAGTGCTTTTGCTGCATTAAGCGTGCTGCGCCCTGCTTTGACGGATATTAATCGTTTTGTGGAACAAGTTAATATGATGCAACGCAAGCAAGGTTATCGCTTATTGGGTATTTTTGAAGATGGAAAAAGCAGTGCAGTAGCGGTATGTGGTTTTCGTGAGAAAACCGATTTATCAAGCGGTCATCAGCTTCATGTTGATGATATTGTTACCATTCCGCAATGTCGCCGCCGTGGTTATGCAACATTGTTATTAAACGAAGTGCGTAAAATCGCCATGCAGATGGGTATTCCTCAAGTGCATGCGGATTGTTTGGTTGGAACAGAGCGGACAACTGCCCATCGTATGTATTTTCAAAATGGATTTGAAATTTTATCGCATCATTTTATTTGTAAAATTTAATTTGGTTACGATGAAATGATTTAAGGCAGCCTGAAAACATTTTCAGGCTACCTTTTTATTTTGATTGACTGTAAATCATTAAATTAGAACTTATAGGTATATTGCACACCCAAAATGCTAGCATAGGTTTTAAATCGAGCAGAAGTTGCACCTTTACTGTCTACATCAGACCCTGTTGATTGTTCTGCTTTGAAATCAGAATCTTTGATATCAACATAAGTAAATGCTGTTTCAAATACATGGTTCTTTTTGTGTGTATAACGTGCGCCAACTGAATACCAAATACGATTAGCATCAGGCATGGTATTCAAACGGTCTTGCGAAGTTTTAATAGGGCTTTGGTCAAATGCGATACCTGCGCGAAGTTGCAAAGGTTCGCTGTATTGATACGAGCCACCAACTGCAACTTTATAAGTATCACGCCAGTTGGGTGTAATGACCGTTTTATTAGACCTTGTACCACCAGCCACTTGTTTTTCGTTTTCAAACATCAATTCTGCTTTATTAAAACGGCTATGGCGTGTCCATGTAATATCACCAAACAGATTAACTTTATCAGTTGCGCGATACATACCGTGTACCGACAAGGATTCTGGCGTTACAATTTTAACTGATGCTTTTTCAGATGGCACATAACCGCGTCCTGTCGTTGAACCGAATGGAGTAACAACGGTTTGAGAAGTTGGCGACTGGATAACTTTTTGTAATAACGCGCTAGTGGGTGTACTACCATTAACTGCCGAACCCACCGCGTCCCATTTTGCCGTACCTTTTAGATTATGTTCCACTTTTGAACGATAGTTCACGCCAACACGAACACGGTCATTCACATCAAACATCCAACCCAAATGGTAGCCAAAGCCCCAATCATTTCCTTTTACATCGCCACGACCATCAGAATGACCTTGTCTTAACAAAGGATTTGTACCACTTGCACCCCAATCGGCATATTTACGCAATTCTGCTTGCGAATATTGTCCAATCAAACCCGCACCAAACGAATGTTGAGGCGTCGCCTGATATGCAATCGCAGGTTCAATCGCAATGGTGGTAAGACCTAATTTATTGATGTTGTAACGCAAAACAGAATCTTCATCGTATTCCGTTTTAGAACCAAATGGAATATACATACCCAAACCAAGCGTTACTTTATCGTTGAGTTTGTATGCACCGTACATATGTGGCGCAAAAGTTACTTCGGTAATTTTGCCGCTATCAGAACCTGTAACAGGCACAGTACTGTTGTAATATGTCCCTTTGGCTTCACCATATTTAATAGATGGAAAAACCAAGTTGCCTGAAATGGTAAATTCACCGCGACCATCTAATTTCGTTAAACCTGCGGGATTGGAAAAAATGGTAGAAGCATCAGCCGCTTCGGCAGCAGCATTAGCGGTACTTTGTGCACCAACGGATTGTGTACCAAAATGATAGCCCGATGCGATTGCATTTTGTGCAAAGAGCGTAGAAATCAATAATGTAGAAATCTTAAACGAAACATGTTTCATAAAGTGCTTCTTTCTCTCTTTTAAAAGACTTTCAGGCTGCATCAGGTATCTAAAAATATGCAGCCTGAAAAGTTGTTTTTAGAATGACAACTCTATTGTAAACCAGCAATATGATTATGCCTAGTGTTTTTTATCTAAAAAATAAAACAACCATGAAATTTCGTTTTCAGGTGGTTGTTTGAAATTATTTTCAGGAATTTTCCCATTTGAGATTGTCTTAATCTTTATAGTTAGTAAACTTAAAATAGCTTATTTCAGGCTACCTTTTTTCGGTAAAATAATCTTCATCTTTGCATTTTCACAGTCAAGTATCATGAATCATACATTCAGCCAAATCCATTTACCCGAACAATTAGCCAAAATGGAAGCCAAAGAATTGGCATACCTACAAATTCTCGCACCTAATTGGATTTTCAACGACCCTCTCATCAAACAATTACAAAAATTACCCGAACTCTACGAACAAGGCAAAATCGTCTTGGCTGCCATTGTGCAAGCCAACCGCATTTTATTCTCGGAAGAACACGCCTATCCGTCAGCCGCCGAAATCGTTTATGACCCCAAAGGCATTGCCAGTGCAGCAGAACTGCAAGCCGCCGCCCACGAATTATACAAACTGAAAAACACCACCCCCGATGACCCTGAACTCGCCGAATTTGCCGCCCACATTACCGATAAATACGACCGTAAAGCCTTTGATGTGCCACATAAAATCAGCCCTTTGGGTTTGAAAACCAGCATTATGTTGGTTTGGCGATTGCATTTGCCCGATGGCATGTTGCGACAAAATATGGTGCCAATTTTGGTTTATGAAGATGTGCAGACCATTTTGCCTGCGCGTTTTTGGCAGCAGACCGATTTGTATCAAGAATGGATTTCAGACAGCCAAATGGACATGAGTGCAGCATTTTATCAATTAAATCAAGGCGGATTATTTTGGGAAAAAGGCGGATTATTGCGTTTAATCGGCATAGGGAAAAACAAAAACCTGTTTCCACAAAAACAAAACTTACACCATTTCGCCCAAAATCCTGAACCTTATCCAACGCCAAACGCCAGCCGAAAAGCCCTACAATTCGCCCAAGAATGCAAACGCTGCGCCCAAGAAGCCGCTGAAAATCAATAAAAAATTGGAATTGTCATGCAAAATAAAATCAAATACTTACATAACTTAATTTGCGGTAATGCTTATTTTCAGGCTGCCTGAAAAATGCTGACATTTGACCAAGCCAAGCAACTGATTTTGCAAAAAATCCCCCATTGCACAAGCAACAACCCAGAATGGCTAATTGACGACACACATTGCTGTGAATATCCCGATTATTGGTATATTTGGGGCAATGCGCGTGGTTTTGTGGAATATGGCGACACTTTATATTTATTGGTGGGCAGCAATGGTTATTTGGTGGATAAATGCAGTGGTGAAATCATTGCATTAAACAATCGCCTTTCGCCACAACAATACATGCGCGACCGCCAAGATGAACGTGCAGCCGCAGGCAAGCACCATGTATTGTGTTATGTGCCGCCTGAAAATCCCCATGCACGAAAAATCGAATTATTGAAATTAAAACATCTGTTTTCATGCAATTATGCAAAAATTTCACAATTACAAAATCAAAGCGAATGGCTGTCCACACGCTTGTTTACGCTACAAAATATTCAAAATGAATTGGCAAAACATGGCATTACCACACAAATTATTTTGTGCGATGAATTGGCAGAACACATCATCGTTTGGCAATATGATTGTGGCGAACACGATTATTTAAAATTAAGCCATTTCATTAAAGACATACAAAAACAATGTTTTCAGGCAGCCTGAAAAAAATCCCACAGGAAACATCATCATGCAAAACAAAATCAAGCAATTAACCGAGCTACTCAACCGCTACGCCCACGAATATTACACTTTGGACGCGCCCACCGTCCCCGACAGCGAATACGACCAACTCTACCGCGAATTGGAACGCCTAGAAAGCGAGTTTCCGCAATTCAGGCTGCCTGAAAGCCCCACGCAGCGCGTAGGCGGCGCGGTTTTGAGCGAATTTGCCAGCGTTGCCCATGCCGTGCCGATGTTGTCGCTGAACAACGCCTTTTCGCCACAAGACGAAAACGGCTCATTTGACCACGCCGAAACATGGGCGTTTGACGAGCGCGTTTGCAAAGATTTGGGCGTGGCAACAACGGTTTACACCATTGAGCCAAAATTTGACGGCTTGGCAATCAGCTTGCTGTATCAAAATGGCGTACTGGTTCAGGCAGCCACGCGCGGCGACGGCACGACTGGCGAAGACGTTACCGAAAATGTCAAAACCATACGAAATATCCCATTGAAATTACACGGCAATCGCATTCCCGAAATGATGGAAGTGCGCGGCGAAGTCCTGATGTTGAAAGCCGATTTCAGCGCCCTAAACGAAAAACAAATCGCGCTGCAACAAAAACCTTTCGCCAACCCACGCAACGCCGCCGCAGGCAGCCTGCGCCAACTCAATTCGCGCATTGCGGCAGAGCGCAAATTGCATTTTTTCGGCTACGGCATTGCGCGATTTGACGGCATGCCGCCCGAAAATGCGCCCCAAACCCATGCGGAAGAATTGTTGTGGTTGGCGGAACTCGGTTTCAGCCTACCGCAATCTCAATCGTGCCAACAATCTGTCCCCTCCCCTGCTTGCGGGGGAGGGCTAGGGTGGGGGCAAAACGGTGTCACGCCACAAAATTCATTTGAAAATCAACAAGCCACCCCCACCCCAACCCTCCCCCGCCAGACGGGGGGGGGGGCAGATTGGAGGCAGCCTGAAAGTTACGACTGGAAAATCTGCGCCAATATCGCCGAAGTTCTCCAATTTTACGAGCAAATGTCCGCCAAACGCCCCGATTTACCCTACGAAATTGACGGTATGGTCATCAAAGTGAACGATTTGGCGCAACAGGTAAAATTGGGCTTTGTTTCACGCGCACCGCGTTGGGCAATCGCGCACAAATTCCCTGCGGAAGAAGCCTTGACACAAGTTGAAGCGATTGACGTGCAAGTCGGGCGCACGGGCGCAATCACGCCTGTGGCGCGGCTCAAACCCGTGTCGGTGGGTGGCGTGGTGGTTACCAACGCGACTTTGCACAATCAAGACGAAGTGGCACGCAAAGACGTGCGCGTGGGCGACACCGTCATCGTGCGTCGCGCTGGCGATGTGATTCCCGAAGTGGTGCGCGTGATTTTGGAACACCGCCCAAAAATTATTACACATACAATAGGAAATAAATCAGAATTTGGGCAAGCATCAATAATGCATACACCGCCTACACAAACAATTTTTACACTTGGTATCCAAGGGGAGTTATTTGGAGAAGCTAATATTAAACAAGAACAAGAAATAGATGAATTTCCAGCATTCAGGCTGCCTGAAAAATGCCCCGTTTGCGCCAGCCCGATTGTGCGCGAAGAAAACGAAGCTGTGGCGCGTTGCACAGGCGGCATGCTCTGCCAAGCGCAACGCAGTCAAGGACTTATCCACTTCGCCAGCCGCAAAGCGATGGACATAGTCGGCTTGGGCGACAAGCAAATTGAAGCATTGGTAGAACAAAATATTTTGACGAATTTTGCCGATATTTATCAACTGGATATTCCCAAATTACAAAAAATCAAAGACCCCAAATCCAGCGCAAGCAAATGGGCAGAAAACATTTTGCAAGGCGTGGAAAACAGCCGTAAACCTTTGTTATCGCGATTTTTATTTGCGCTGGGCATACGCCACGTTGGCGAAAGCACCGCCAAACAACTCGCTGCCGCTTTTGGCGATGTGGCGACCGTGCGCCGTGCGCCCGAGCCTGTGTTGGCGTGTTTGCCCGATATTGGGGGCGTGGTGGCGCAGTCCATTGCCGCGTATTTCAGGCAACCTGAAAACAATCAACAGCTTGATTTATTGTTGGATTTCGTTACACCTCAAACCGCAATGATTAACACGAATGTGCGTGAATTGGCAACACCAGCGCGCTGGATTTCCCGTTTGCCCAACATCAAAATCAGCGAAAAACGGGCGCAAGAATTGTGGGATTTGGCTGGTGCAAGTATGGACGGTTTGTTGAACGACAAAGTGTTGCCAAGCGAATGGCAAAATTGGCGCAATATTGATGAAAATCGCACATTATTGTTGCAAATTGATGAATTTTTATCGCAAATGCCCGATTTATCCACACAACAAAACGCGAGCGAAGTTTCAGGCAGCCTGAACGCGCAAATTGTTGGCAAAACCTTTGTTTTAACAGGCACTTTGCCCACGCTGAAACGCGATGAAGCGGCAGCTTTGATTGAAGCGGCTGGCGGCAAAGTTTCAGGCAGCGTGTCCAAGAAAACGGATTTTGTGGTGGCAGGCGCGGAAGCGGGCAGCAAATTGGAAAAAGCGCAGAGTTTGGGCGTGGCGATTTTGTCGGAAGAAGAGTTGTTGAGTTTGTTGGGGAATTAAAATGCGCGAATTTTGTCGCTTTATTGAGTGTTGGTACACCAATTCTTTTTCAGATATGGATTGGAAAATCACGCGTTTGCACCGCTATGGTTTGATTAGCGATGATGATTTGGCTGATTTTACCGATAATACGCGTGAGCGTTTGTTGCGACAAAGTCGTTTGAGCGAAGAGTGGCAAAATGATGATTAGCCGTAGGGTGCGCTGTGTGCACCAATTTGCAGCAAAATTGGATTTTTATGGCGATTTGATGTGCATGGTTAGGTTTTCAGGCTGCCTGAATAAGTTTCTGACATTTTAATAAAAATATTTTATTAATATTCAATAAGTTTAAAAAAACGCTAACTTTTTGACTGAAAAGGCTTTACTTTGCATTTGAAAACTACTACTATTTTCATCGGCAACGTTGCTTCACAAACATTTTTCTTTTCGCTTTTTCATAAGGATAAATACCATGAAAAATAAATTTGCTGCTTTGATTATGGCAACTTTCGTGGCTATGCCAGTAATGGCACAAGATTTCAATAACCAAGTTTTTGCTAACCAAAATGTGAAAGCGATTGAGTTGTCGCAAACTGAAATGAAAGAGACGCAAGGGGAATTTATTCCTTTAGCAATTTTAGGTGGGGCGGCAGTCAGCGGTGCCATCACTCATGGAGTTAGCTACTATCAGTACGGTAGACCTGCCCCTTTAAAACAAGTAATTCCATCTATGGCATTAGGAGGTGTTACAGGCGGTTTAGGTAAAGCTGGGCAAGCTGCTTTTGTTTCAAGAGGAGTGATTAAGCCATTAGCAACAAGAGGTTCATATGGAGTTACTGTTCCCTTAAATACAAGTGGTCAAATTATTAATGGTCATTTTAATGGTCATTTTAATGGTCATTTTAATGGTCATTTTAATGGTCATTTTAATGGTCATTTTAATGGTCATAAGAAATAATTTATTTCATTAATTATTTAAGAGTAAGAGATAGTAAATCTCACTAATTCATCATTTTGATTTACTATCTCTAAATACGACAATTTAAACAAAATGATTATTTTAATTTTATTTCTCTTTGTTCCCATTTGTTCTTATACATTTGCCAATTTAATTTTTAGTAATAAGAAATTATTACAAATTATTGCTATATTTTTAATATTAATTAAATCTGCATTATTAACATATTTTTACAACTTTCTTTTTTTCTTTGTTGTGCCATTGGCAACTTTGGGTTGTTTAATTAGTCTAATGATTGATAAAGATAAAAATATTGATATTATAGATGCTCTCCTATCCTTGAAAAAAATGAAATTTTAGCAAACGTAGCAAGCATAAAGTGGAGGCCTACTAGAGGCTATGACAATTTGGTTATATTATTTTGTTTTTGAATAAAATCCTATTTTTGATAAATCATCTAACTTTTTAATTTTAAATTAAAATTTTCTCAATTATCTTTGCCTCTAATCCATTAAATAATTATTTCTTTCCCAATCAAAATCATGAAATCCAAAATCCTATTTGCCATTTTCACATTTCTCCTTTGCACTTTTGCTCGCGCTGATTTGCCATTAAGTCTAGAAGACATTTTGACCGACAAAGGCAAATTCAAATTAGAAAGCAGCCTGACCTATGTCAATAGCGAACGCAATCGCAACCAATTCGCCAACCCCATTTACATTCAAACCACCAACAACACGCTGGTCGCCGTCCCCACCACTTTGGGTAATACCGACAGCAACAGCGATGTGGTGGTCGGCACGGTGGGTCTGCGCTACGGCTTAACTGGCAAAACCGATGTGTATGCCAGCGCAAGCCATTTGTGGCGCAGCGAACGCGAATTTAGCGGTTCAGGCAGCCTGAAAAGGGTTTTTGGTAATTTTGTG
This sequence comes from Wielerella bovis, assembly GCF_022354465.1. Taxonomy (NCBI): domain Bacteria; kingdom Pseudomonadati; phylum Pseudomonadota; class Betaproteobacteria; order Neisseriales; family Neisseriaceae; genus Wielerella; species Wielerella bovis. Next base: position 198,141 of record NZ_CP092361.1, read on the forward strand.
TGAACTTAAAATCAATAAATTATAAATAGATATTCATCTGTTGATAAAAATCACTTTACTTTATTAATATTTATTCTTATTATTAATATCAGTAACGTTACCAACAAGCAAAAAATTTTTTTAATCAACTTTTTCATAAGGATCAATGCCATGCAAAATAAAATTGCTGCTTTGATTATGGCGACTTTCGTTGCCACGCCAGTAATGGCACAAGATTTTGATAAACAAGTGTTTGCTAACCAAAATGTGAAAGCGATTGAGCTGTCGCAAACTGAAATGCAAGAAACGCAAGGAGAGTGGGTAGCAAATGCTGTTGGTGGAGTTGTTGGTGGTGTATCAGCTGGTGCTGGATATTTATTGGGTGGTGGCAAAGACCCATATAAATTTATGGGGCAAGTTGGTTTAGGTACAGCAGGTGGCGCTTTAAATCCATTGAGAGCAGGAGCACAAGCTACCGCAGCATTGGCAAAGGCTGCTACTCATGCAAGTATTAATCGCGCAGCTAAACATATTGCCACAGATATTGGTAAAAAAGCATTAACTACTGGTGTATCTGCTGGGGGTGGTTCATTCGTATCTACAAAATTCTCTGGCAAATATTTCTGATGCAGTTTCTTTTTTAAGAAAAAATAAATAATTTGCAGGGTAGAGACAAGATGTACCAATATAAAATTGGCAACAATCTACCCTGCAATAAATTTTTTTAGATTATTCCAAAATGAGCCAATTCTTTATTCTAATCATCAAATATCTAATAATTTTAACATTATTTGTATTAGTAAATATGTTAATTAGCTATTACTATCCTAACGAAGATATGTTATTTATGCGGACAGGAATATGTCTTTTTTTAGGTATCTTGCTAAATAAATTTTTATCCAAGAACAAATCAGTATAAGGCAATACATACCCAATATTATTCAATTCATTAAAACAATATAAATTAACTCTTTACTTTTCAAAATCATGAAATCCAAAATCCTATTCGCCATTATCACATTTTTGGCTTGCGCTTTTGCCCATGCTGATTTGCCATTAAGTTTGGAAGACATTTTGACCGACAAAGGCAAATTCAAATTAGAAAGCAGCCTTACCTATGCCAACAGCGAACGCAATCGCAACCAATTCGCCAACCCCATTTACATTCAAACCACCAACAACACATTGGTCGCAGTCCCCACCGCTTTGGGCAATACCGACAGCAACAGTGATGTGGTGGTCGGCACGGTGGGGCTGCGCTATGGCTTAACGGGCAAAACCGATGTTTACGCCAGCGCAAGCCATTTGTGGCGTAGCGAACGCGAATTTAACGGTTCAGGCAGCCTGAAAAACCGCGACCGTCAATTTTCCGATGTTTCGCTGGGCGTGAGCCACACTTTTATGCAAGATGGCAAAAATCCCGCACTGATTGGTTTTGCTGAAACAACGGTTTACGAAAAATCGCAGGGTAAATCATCATCGGGCAAATCGTGGACGGTCGGCGCAACCACCTACAAAGCCATAGACCCTGTGGTTTTGTCGTTTACAGCCGCGTATCGCCATAATTTAAAAAAGAAAATCGCAGATGGCGACACCTTTCAGGCTGGCAATTACATCATGCTTAATCCGTCCGTGAGTTTTGCGGCAAACGACAAAATCAGTTTGACAGGCGGTGTGCAATGGCTCAACGCGCAAGCCGATAAAATCAATGGCAAAAAAATGGCAGTGCGTACCACTTCCACCTATGCTCATGCTGGTGTGGGTTTTGGTGTAACGCGTGATACTTCGCTCAATGCTTCGGTACGTTGGAAAGTGTCAGGGCAGAGTAGTTCGGAATTGAAATTAGGTTTGACCCACAATTTTTAAGCAAAACTCATGAAAAAATCTCTGTTTTTGTTATTTTGGCTGCCTGAAATGGTGTTTGCCAATCCTGTTTTCAATGAAAATCCGATTGTTCATCAAAAAGTGCAAGTGCAAAGTTGGAAAGCGCAGCGGGATTTTGGCATTGTGAAACAGGATTTGGATTTTTCCTGTGGTGCGGCTTCGGTGGCGACTTTGTTAAATAATTTTTATGGGCAAAATGTTACCGAAGAAGAAGTGTTGGACAAAATGGACAAAACCCAAATGCGGGCTTCATTTGACGATATGCAGCGCATTATGCCCGAATTGGGTTTTGAAGCAAAAGGTTACGCGCTGCCGTTTGAGCAGTTGGTGCAGTTGAAAATTCCTGTGATTGTGTATTTGAAATATCGCAAAACCGACCATTTTTCGGTATTGCGTGGGATTAATGATGATGTGGTTTGGCTGGCTGACCCGTCTTTGGGGCATGTTTCCATGAGCAAGGCGCAATTTTTGGACGCTTGGCAAACGCGAGACGGAGAAATGGCTGGAAAAATTTTGGCGATTGTGCCAGCCAAACAAAATATCGCCCAAAATGGGGCATTTTTTGTGAAAAATCCCACGCGTAAAACACAGTTCATCACGCAACAAATGCAGTTGAAACGTGTTTTTTGATTTTAAGATAGGCGTCAGGTTCTAAATGTTTTCAGGCTGCCTTTTCGTTTTTTACACAAACAATAGGCAGCCTGAAAGCATTTTCCGCTACAATTGTCATTTTTATCTTTTCCTATCTATATCTATGTACCAACCCAACAAAAAACGCCTGTGGTTACCATGGCTAGCAGGATTTCTGCTCATCACTTTTTTGGTGTTATTTTTTCGCTATCTCGGCGGCATACTCACTCCGTTTATCATCGCCGCTGTGTTGGCATACATTCTCAATCCATTAGTTTGTAAACTGGAAGCACGCCATATCAAACGCGGACGTGCATCCATGTGGGTAATGTTGCTTGCCTTATTTGTGATTGTCTCATTATTGTTGGTTATCGTTCCCATGTTGATAGGGCAATTTCAAATTATTGTGCGCCGCATTCCCGAATTGGTGGACTATACTCAAACCCATGCCCTGCCTTGGTTTAATGCCAAATTTGGTGAATACATCACACTCAATTCAGAAACCGTGATTACATGGTTACGCAACAACGCGCAAAGCATTCAACAATCGCTACAAAAAGCCATGCCCATTCTGATGCAACAAAGTGGTGCAGTGGCAGCAGGTATCAGCAATATTATTTTGCTGCCCCTATTGTTGTATTATTTTTTGCTGGACTGGTCGCGCTGGGAAGAAGGCATACGCACACTTATCCCACGCCGTTATCTCGCCACCTACACGCGCGTTACCACCGAAATGGACACCGTATTGGGTGAATTTCTGCGTGGGCAACTGCTCGTCATGATGATAATGGGCATATTTTACGGCGCAGGGTTGATGTTTATCGGATTGGAATCAGGTTTTGCCATCGGCATGGTAGCGGGGATTTTGGTGTTTATCCCCTATTTGGGCGCATTCACAGGCTTATTATTGGCAACATTAGCCGCTATTTTGCAATTTGGCTCATGGGGCGGATTACTGGCAGTTTGGACGGTTTTCTTGATTGGACAATTACTAGAAAGTTTCTTGATTACGCCTAAAATTGTTGGCGACCGCATCGGCTTATCGCCATTTTGGGTGATTTTCGCGCTGATGGCATTTGGACAACTGCTCGGATTTGTGGGTATGCTCGTTGCCTTGCCACTTGCCGCTATTTGTTTGGTGCTTATCCACGAAGGTAAAAATGTTTATTTAAATAGCAAATTTTATCATCGTGAAAAATAATAAAAGGCAGCCTGAAAAATAGTTTTCAGGCTGCCTTTTATTATTTCACAGGAAATATTAGGGACGAATGACAACATAACGGTGTCATTAGTCCCTATTTTCAATCGTCATCAACGCAAGAAAACGGGCACTTTCTTTTTATAATTATTTGCCAAATACGATTGCTGCAAAATCACAGGTTTGGACGCAGCAGATGGTTTATCTGCCAAAACAGGATTAACTTCCGCAACAACCATCATATCGGGATGTTGTTTTAATTTATGTAATTCTTGCGCCACTTCGTTGTAGCGTTTGACCAAATGTTCCACAAAAGTAACGGTATCAAAAACCATCACAGGTTTTCCACATTGGCTGCATTGGGTCGGAGTGAAGTTTGGGTTTGTGCATTCACTAACATGTTTACAATATTTACAACGATAAATAGACATTTTTTTCTTCCTTAATTTTAGGGAATGATGGCAAATTTAAGTCCGTGTTAATTTACCTGTAGCTTACCACTTTGTTTTAACTTAGAACTTGTATTCACAATCTTAATAACTTGCTTTTATCGACACTTTATGCGCCTATTGCGTTGGCTTTTCATGCCAATATTTCAATATTGGCATGAAAAGTCGCCTTGTATTCGTACGAATTGACAATAAAATCAAGCCATCAATTTTACGAACACAGGTTCTAAATTGAATCCACTATAAAAATTGTCATTAACTCCTATGGGAAAATCCAATAGGCAGCCTGAAATGTATAATAAAATTTCTATTTATAAATTTTAATTTTTTTATGATGAAATGATTGAAACATAATTACTTATCAAAGACAAGAGTAAATATTCAAAAAAATGAAATAATGAGACATATTGAGTATTTTTGTTGCTAAAAAGCAGCCTGAAATTGATAGCAATTTGATTTTTAGAGAATAATGCTAGATTATAGTCGTTTAAAATAAAAAATAACACAGCGGTTGCTGTCACTTTGTCTTATTTCTACTTTAAACGACTATATTAGCCCCTAACGGCAATGTTTTTTTATTTTTTCACAGGTTTTTCGGGGCGCACCCAACCTTCAATTGTAACTTGTTTAGCACGTGCCACCACCAATTTATTGGGTTCGCAATTTTTGGTAATCACGCTACCTGCGGCGGTAGTGGCTTTGTCGCCGACCGTTACGGGCGCAACCAACATCGTATCCGAACCAATGCGAACTTCATCGCCAATCACGGTTTTGTATTTGTTCACGCCGTCATAATTGCAAGTAATTGTGCCTGCGCCGATATTGGTTTTGGTGCCGATGGTCGCATCGCCCAAATAAGTCAAATGATTGGCTTTGCTGCCTTTGCCGATGGTGCTGTTTTTCACTTCTACGAAATTGCCGATGTGTACTTCGTCCGCCAATACCGCATTGGGGCGCAAACGGGCAAATGGCCCAATTTGTGCGTTTGCACCAATCTCGCAATCTTCCAAATGACTAAATGGCGCAATCACCGTGCCTGCACCAATTTTTGCGTTATGAATCACGCAATTTGCGCCAATTTGCACATCATCTGCCAGCTCCACGCAGCCTGAAAACACGCAGTTCACATCAATCACCACATCTTGACCGCATTTCAGGCTGCCTCGTACATCAAAACGCGCAGGGTCGCGCAAAGTTACGCCTTGTTTCAATAATTCATCAGCACGATTATTTTGATAAATTCTTTCTAATTCAGCCCGTTGTACTTTATTATTCACGCCAGCCGCCAAATACGATGCGCGTACCGCCAATGGATGCACGGCAATATTGTCCGCATTCGCCAAGCCAATCACATCGGTCAAATAATATTCGCCTTGCGCGTTATTGGCATTGAGCGCGTTCAGCCAGCCAGCCAGTTTGTTGTTGGGCAAAACAAAAATGCCTGTATTGATTTCAGTAATGGCTTTTTGTTCGGCATTGGCATCTTTTTCTTCCACAATCGCGGTTACTTGATTATTTTGATTGCGGATGATTCTGCCGTAACCTGTTGGATTGTCCAAAATATCAGTCAGCAAACCGACTTCTTCGCCAGCCGTATCCAATAATTGTTGCAAAGTGGCGGTATCAATCAGCGGCACATCACCATACAACACCAGCGTGCGACCTGTTTGCGGAATATGCGGTAAAGCGGATTTGACCGCGTGTCCTGTGCCAAGTTGTTCGGTTTGCTCCACCCAATTCACATTTTTGTGTGAAAGTTGCGCCAATACTTGCTCTTTGCCATGCCCAATCACAACATTAATGCTTTCAGGCTGCAATTGTTCAGCGGTGTTAATAACGTGTTCCAGCATGGATTTGCCACCAATTTGGTGCAAAACTTTGGGCATTTTGGAATACATGCGTGTGCCTTTGCCTGCGGCGAGAATAATGATGTAAAGATTTGACATGGTTTTTTCCTTAAAAATGAGGTTTCAGGCTGCCATTATTGTGGATAAGCTATTCAATACATTATAGTACAAAATACTATAAGTCGTTTAAAATAGAGATAAAACAAGGCGACAGCGATTCTCGAGTACAAATCGTATTTGTACATAAACTAACAACACGGCATTATTTTTATTTTAAACGACTCTATTTTTCAGGCTGCCTTTTCATATTTCACAACTATGCAGCCTGAAAAACAATTTATAGTAAAATACACTACAACTTATTGAAAAGAAAAAAATAGTTATCATGACAATCTTAACATACAATGAACAACTCAAACCCCTCTTCACTTATTTCCTGTGGGATATTTTGTACACCCTAGACGGACAAAAAGACTTTGTCGGCAGCGAAGGCTTTGACAATACCCAAATCGCCAAATGTTTAAACGCTGATACTTGGTTCAGCGAAGACAATCCCTATGATTCCACCAAAGCGCGTGAATACATCAAACAGCATGCTGAAAACTGGTTTGCTCAAAACGATTTTAACAATGTATGGGAAAACAGTATCCCTGCCATTTTGCGCGACAATGTAGCAGAATGGGTTAAATTATTTCATTTCAATGAAGTAGAAAAACGCTTACTCACATTTTGCGTGTTGCTACACAGCCAAAACATCTTGGCACGGTTTACCGCGCAACTAGACGATTTGGACGACTCCGAAGCTTATCATGCCTTGTCGGTGCTGTTGAGGCTGCCTGAAAGCGAGATTATTGCCGCTTTCTACTACAAATCCAAATTGACTACGATTGGTTTATTGAAATTGGACAGTAGTAACACCTATATGCTGCGCAACAAAATTGACATTTTGTCCAACAAATTCGCCGAATTGATGATGAAAGAGCGCATGTCGCCTGTGGATATGTTGAAAGCGCACATTCAGGCTGCCCCCAGCACGCAACTGACACCGCAAAACTTCGCGCATTTGGGCGTGTTGAACGAAGCGGCTTTGCAGCATGTGAAACACGCTTTCGCCACGCAACAAAAGGGCTGCAACATTTTGCTGCACGGCGCGGCAGGTGTGGGCAAAACTGAATTCACGCGCGTATTGAGCCAAGCGGCTGGCGTGGAATTGTTTGAAATTTCATGGGAAGACGAAGACGGCGAACCCGCAGACCGCGATGACCGCCTGAACGCGCTGCGCATGGCGCAAAGCATTTTGGCTGGACAAAATGTCATGCTGATGTTTGATGAAGTGGAAGACGTGTTTGACCGCTCGCAACGCAATTATACGCTCAACAAAGCGTGGCTCAACCGCCATTTGGAAAACAACCCTGTGCCAACCGTGTGGATTTGCAACCATGTTCACATGATAGACCCATCTGTGATTCGCCGTTTTGATATGGTCATTGAAATGAAAGCGCCGCCCACCAGCGTCCGCGCCGAAATGATACGTGGCTACACGCATACGTTTTACAATGAATCGCAAATTCAAGGTTTGGCGGAACACGATACGCTCGTTCCCGCCATTTTGAAGCAAGCCCACAAAGTGACCCAAAATATGCCAAATTGGCAGCCTGAACAACAAGGCGAATTATTCCGCACTCTGTTGAAAAACACGTTGCACGCGCAAGGCAATTTCCAGCCCCTACAAAGCCAAAGCAAGCTGCCTGAAATCTACAACATAGAATGGGTAAATAGCAAACAAGACCTGAACGCTATCGCGCAAGGCGTGGCAAAAGCTGGACGTGGCACCATTTGCCTGTATGGCGCGGCAGGCACAGGCAAATCCGCCTACGCCGCATGGTTGGCAAAACAAGCCGACAAACGCCTGATTTACAAACGCTCATCCGATTTGCTGGACAAATACGTTGGCGAAACTGAACAGCGCATCGCCGCCGCCTTTGAAGAAGCGCAAGCGGAAGACGCTGTATTGGTGTTTGACGAAGTGGACAGCTTTTTGCAAGACAGACGCGGCGCGCGCCAAAGCTGGGAAGTAAGCCATGTCAATGAAATGCTGACACAAATGGAAAGCTACACAGGTATTTTCATTGCCAGCACCAATTTGATGCACAACCTAGACCAAGCCGCCTTGCGCCGCTTTGATTTCAAAATTGAGTTTGGCTATTTGCGCGGCGAACAGGCGTGGGCTTTATTTTGCGCGTATGCAGAAAAAATGAATTTGAGTGTTTCAGGCAGCCTGAAAAGCGAAATTGTACGTTTGAAAAATGTAACGGCGGGTGATTTTGCGGTGTTGATAAAACAGGCACGGATTATGCACTTTGCCAACTCTGAAGCAATGCTCAAAGCCTTGCAAGCCGAATGCGCGATGAAAGAAGGTGCGAAAGGGACGATGGGCTTTTTTTAAATAATTGGAAAAGCAGCCTGAAAACTTTTCAGGCTGCCTGAAACGCTATGTATAGTAAATTAAAATAAGAAATCTGCTTCGTTACTCACGCCCTTATGTACTATTTGTACACGGCGAGCGTGGTCGCCTTACATCTTTCTTATTTAAATTCACTATAGTATTAATTTAACAAGGACTTAATATCATGAAAAACTCTTTATTATGGTTTACAACTTCGACATGGCTAATTTTAAGTAGCACGGCTTACGCTCAGTCTCATACTGATGCAACTTTGCCACCTATTTCTCTGCCTATCACACGCATTGCGGCAGAACATATCCCCTTGCAATACACCTCTTCGGGTCTAACATACAAAGTACTGAAAAGCGGAACAGGACAACGTCCTCGTGCTCACAATGAAGTAGAAGTGCGTTTTGTTTCCTACGATACCACAGGTCAAGTTAACGATGGCACATTGAATAATGTCCCCGTAATTTTACCTATTTCTGCCATGTTTGAGGGATTGCGCGAGGGCTTGATGTTGATGCCAGCAGGTAGCGTGTACGAATTGTACATTCCTGCCCATTTGGGTTATCGTGAGGAAGGGCAAGCGCGTTCCAAGGCGATAACTTATCGCATTGAATTATTAAATATTCTCCCTTAATACAAACTCGAGATAAAAAATCTACAATTTCTATATAAATTTCCTGCGAAATTAATATAGATTTGGATACTTGTATCCAATAAAAGTCAGAAAATGTCGCCTACCAGAATCCCACCTATTTCTCAGGCTAAAACCTTTGCAAACCCCCAGATTTGAGCACAGTTCAAAGCGATAGTATCGCAAAACGCCGCAGACATATCATATAGATAGGCAAGCGTTTGAGAAACGCATCGCGCAGAAATGTGCCAAAGATGGGGATTTTGCAAAGGTTTCAGGCTGCCTATTCTTATTAGTTGTTTCAAGTACAAATAGTACAGCATTACCAACGCCCTTATGCACGTTAGATGTACACGACAGACATTGTCGCTTTGTTCGTGTTAATTTGAAATAACTATATTTTGCAGGAATGCTAATTTGTAAATGCAGGTTCTAAAATTTAATCCGCTTTCTAAATTTATAAGAAAAGCAGCCTGAAATCTTTTTTTCTATTAAAATACGCACTTTTTTAACATAAATCAAGGAAACTTCAAAATGGCTAATCAATCAGGTAAAAAAATTGTCGTCATCGGCACAGGGGCGGTGGGAATCAGTTACGCGTTTGCGGTACTGAACCAAGCTTTGTGTGATGAGTTGGTACTTATTGATTTAAATGAAAAAAGAGTTCAGGCCGAAGCGCGTGATATGCGACATGGCATATTGTATGCACCATCGCCCATGAAAGTGAAAAACGGAAATTACAGCGATTGTGCTGATGCCGACATCGTATGTATTTGCGCGGGCGTGGCACAAAAAGAAGGCGAAACACGCTTGGATTTGATTGACCGCAATTTAGCTGTATTTAAAAATGTGGTTTCACAAGTGATGCAAAATGGTTTTAACGGCATTTTCTTGGTAGCAACCAATCCTGTAGATGTATTAAGCTATGCAACTTGGCGTTTTTCGGGTTTGCCAAAAGAGCGCGTGATTGGTTCAGGCACGATTTTGGATACGGCGCGTTTGTGTAATTGCTTGGGCAAAGCATTTGATGTATCGCCATGCAGCGTAGATGCACACATGATAGGCGAACATGGCGATAGCGTGATTGCAGCATGGAGTACAGCAAACATTGCAGGTGTGCCGCTTAAAGAAGCATTAGAAAAATTGGGCGATGGCGAAGCGCGTATGGCAGAATTCCATGAAAGTGTCCGCAGCGCAGCTTATTCTATTATTGAGGGCAAAGGTGCAACTTATTATGGCATCGCTATGGGTTTGGCAGGCATTACGCAGGCAATTTTGCGCAATCAACAGGTTGTTTTGACGGTATCGGCATTGTTGGAGGGCGAATATGGCGAGCATGATGTGTATATTGGCACACCAGCCGTATTGAACGGTACAGGTATTGCGCGTGTGATTGCAAAACCTTTGGACGCAGACGAGCAAGCTAAATTTACGCATTCCGCTAATATCTTGCGTGAATATCAGAAAAAAGTCGCGGATTATTTGTAATTTACAAAGGGATTTTCAGGCAGCCTGAATGTTAAGGCTGCCTGAAAGCCTATATAGGGTATTATGTACGGATTGTGTGGCAAGAAAAGGTGTTATTTGTACTTCATTAAAATTTCATCACGTTTTTGAGTCGTAATCAAAATACCTAATACATCATACGCAGCTTCCAACAACATTCCATTTGTGAGCATTTGAATTTCTTGAATAAAGTCATTGACCATCGCAGGGTCATTTGGGAACAAATTGTGTAAATATGTTTGATATAGTGGATTCACTAAATCAGGACAAGGCGACAACGACTGCCGTGTACACATAGTATAGTCGCTTAAAATTAAAAATACTACTGCGTTGCCCACGCCCTTATGTACTAGATGTACACGGCGGGCGTGGTCGCCTTGTCCTATTTTTATTTTAAGCGACTATACATAAGGGAGCTGGCAACGCTGTACTGGTTTAGTGAATTTACTATACATATTGCATAAAAAGTATGACTGAAAACATCATCATAAAATGAAGGAAAAACATGAATATCTTAGTCATCAACGGACCTAATCTCAATTTATTAGGTTTGCGCGAACCACATATTTATGGCGCAGAAACCTTATCTGACGTATGTACCAAATTGGACACCATTGCGGCAGAATCAGGCGTGATGCTGCATCATTTTCAAAGCAATCACGAAGGCGCGATTGTGGACAAAATCTACGAAGCGCGTGGCAAAACCGATGCAATTATCATCAATGCAGGCGCGTACACCCACACCAGCGTGGCGATTCGGGACGCGCTGTCGGGCGTGGCAATTCCATTTGTAGAAGTGCATATTTCCAATGTTCATGCGCGTGAATCGTTCCGCCATCATTCCTATTTGTCCGACAAAGCAGTGGGTGTGATTGTGGGATTGGGAACTTATGGTTATGAAGCGGCATTGCGTTTTTGTATGCGCCATATTCAGCAAAAGGCAGCCTGAAAATGCATGATTTCTTTTTTCAGGCTGCCTGAAAGCGCGTATAATTCGCGCCGTTTATCCATCTTCTCCAAGAAAGGCAATATCATGAGTCAAACCAAATACAAACGCGTGTTGTTGAAATTATCAGGCGAATCGCTGATGGGTAACGACCCATTCGGCATCAACCGCGAAACCATTATGAAAATTGTGGGGCAGGTAAAAGAAATTGTGGATTTGGGCGTACAAGTTGGCATCGTTGTGGGCGGCGGCAATATTTTTCGTGGCGTATCTACACAAGCGGGCAGCATGGACAGAGCCACCGCCGATTACATGGGCATGATGGCAACTGTGATGAATGCTTTGGCATTGAAAGATGCGTTTGAAAGTTTGGGTGCAAAAGCGCGTGTGCAATCGGCATTGTCTATGCAGCAAATCGCTGAAACCTACGCTCGCCCGAAAGCGATTCAATATTTGGAAGAAGGCAAAATCGTGATTTTCGCAGCAGGTACGGGCAATCCATTTTTCACAACGGATACGGCTGCGGCATTGCGTGGCGCAGAAATGGGCTGCGAAATCATGATGAAAGCCACCAATGTGGACGGCGTGTACACCGCTGACCCGAAAAAAGACCCTTCCGCCACACGCTATAAACAAGTTACTTTTGACGAAGCGATTCAGAAAAAACTGAAAGTGATGGACACCACTGCGTTTGCCTTGTGCCAAGAACGTAATTTGAATATTGTCGTATTCAGTATTCACAAAAAAGGCGCATTGAAAAACGTGATTTTGGGCGAAGATGAAGGTACTTTGGTACGCAATTAAAATCATGCATACAAAAGGCAGCCTGAAACTTTTTTCAGGCTGCTTTTTATAGTGGATTCACTAAATCAGGACAAGGCGACAGCGACCGCCGTGTACACCTAGTACATAAGGGAGCTGGCAACGCTGTACTGGTTTAGTAAATTCACTATAATTGGTTTAAATAAAAATTAAGACAAAGCAACCATAACCGCCGTGTACACATCGTACATAAGAGGGCTAGTAATCCAACATTATTTTAAACAACTATAATTCACTAAAAAGGCACATTATGTCGCATCACAAACACGCTAAAAACCATCCGGCCACCGAAGCCATGCAAGAATGGCTCGCTGCTGATGTAGCTTTACCAAAAACACACCCAGCTGTCAGCATTTATGGCAGCGCACGCATTCCCAGCAACCATTCTGATTATCAACAAGCAGAACAACTGGCACGAAAATTGTCTGATGCAGGTTTTGCTGTTATTTCAGGCGGAGGGCCTGGCATTATGGAAGCCGCCAATAAGGGTGCATTTGCAGGCGCAAGCCAAGCGGTTGGTTTGAATATTGTTTTGCCACACGAGCAGCATCCCAATCCTTATCAAAATCTATCGCTTAAATTTCAACATTTTACTTCGAGAAAAACCGCATTTGTGCAACATTCCGCCGCATTTATCGTGTTTGCTGGTGGTTTTGGCACATTAGATGAATTATTTGAAACGCTGGTGTTGATTCAAACAGGAAAATTACCGATGCGCCCTGTGATTTTAGTTGGACGAACATTTTGGCAAGGTTTGCTAGATTGGATAGAAGAACAACTGGTGGCGCGTAATTTGATTGCCAGTGGCGATATGAATTTATTGCAAATTATTGATGATGCAGATGAAATTGTACGCGTGATACAAAATAGCATGAAGGCAGCCTGAAAACTCGTAGGTTGAATACAAGTATTCGACCTACAGTTTAGGGTCTTGCAAAGGTTTCAGCCAGTTAAAATATAGTCGTTTAAAATAGAAATTAAGACAAGACAATAGTGACTGTCGTGTACACCCAGTACATAAGAGAGCTGGCAACGCTGTACTGGTTTAAATTGAATTCACTATATTTTAAACGACTATACAAATAAGACAAGGGGCTAATGACACCGCTATGCTGGCATTAGCTCCTAGTATTTAGGCACTCATTCCGTCCAACCGCCACCCAATGCTTTATACAATCCTACCAAGGCTTGCGCGCGTGCCAGTTGCGATTGTACTAATTGTTCCTGCGCTTGGGCATCGCTGATGCGAGCGCGTAAAGCATCGTCCAATGTTTTGTTGCCGTATTGGAATAATCGTTGTGCATCGCTGGCTTGTTTGGCTGTTTGACGTTGCGCTTGGGTCAGCCAATCATTTTGGCGCGATAAGGCAGCCTGAATATGGTACGCGTTGTCCACATCTGCCAGCGCTTGCAGCAAATTTTTATCGTATTCCAACAATGCGGTTTTCAATCGCGCATCTGCCGCATCAATATTGGCTTGAATGCGCCCGTTGGTAAACAAGGGAACCTGTATGCCCACGCTCAATAAACTCGCCCAGCCTTTGAGCGCGTCATCGCCACTAATCCCAATTCGTCCACCCTGTCCCAAAAAATTAATGGAAAAACGTGGCAACAAATCCGCTTTTGCGCTGGCAACTTGTGCCGCTCGCGCTTGTACCGCCGCCGCTCGCGCACGCAAATCAGGACGGCGATTGATGACATCTTGTGGCGCATCGGCAATCGGCGCGGCGGCTGGATTTGCCAATACATTCACAGAGCTTTCAGGCAGCCTGAAACTTTGTGGCACATCGCCAATTAACACCGCAATCGCACGAACGTGTTGTGCATATTGCGCGTGCAAAGTTGCGGCTTGACCGCGCATCGCCGTTAAATTGCTTTGCGCTTGATTCACTTCATACGCGCTAACGTGTCCCGCCCGAAAACGTCCTTGCGTGTATTGCACCAATCGTTCCAGCGCAGCAATGCTTTGTGCGGTAGATTTTTGTTGCGCTTGCAAGGCGCGTGCGTGGAAATAATGCTCGGCAATATCGCCCGACAGCAAAACTTGTGCACCATAAAATTGTTGTTGCTGGCTTAACGCGGCTGCGGTTGCGGCATCACGGTCGCTGCGTTTGCCACCAAAAATATCGGGTTCCCACGATGCACTGATGCCTGCAAATGCGCTGTTGCCTTTAATATCCACATCATTTTGCGTGAATGGCGCGGTCATTGGCATGGCGGCAAGTGGCGTATTGGCGAGCGGATTGTCCACCGCGCCGCGTGTTGCGCCAATATTACCTGTTAAGCCCACTTGTGCGCCCAAATCGGCTTGGGCTAATCGGGCTTGGGCGCGTGCTTCGTCCAAACGACTTTGTGCGATTTGAATATCGGGACTGGTTTGCAAGCCACGTTCAATCAGTTGATTTAACACAGGGTCGTGCCAGTTTTGCCACCATTGGGCGAGATTAGTTGCTTGTGCATTGGCATCGGCTTGCGAAAAACTTTCGGGCAAATTGATTTGGCTGGATGTATCCACCGTTGTGGATTGGCACGCGGATAGGGCAAATGCAAGTAATAGGCAGCCTGAAAAAGTGTGGAATGTTAATTTCATGATGATTATCTTGTATTTAAATAGAAATTTGTACAAAACAATGTTTCAGGCTGCCTTTTATACTGTTTTGCGTGTATGCCACCACATTCCCCAAATCACCAGCGTAATCACGCTAAATGTGATTGCACTCCACACAGGTAGGGAAATACCAAATAAATAATGGATTTCGCCACAACGCCCTGTGCCGCGAATCAAGGGTTCGTATAAATCAAACAAGGGTGCGCCACGCAAACGAAATGTCCATGGTGCGCCACAATCGGGTTGTTGGAGTGGTGGCAAACTTTGCAGCCATGTTTGTTTCACGGCAATATACAAACCGAATAATGTTGGCACGCTCAACAAAATCGCGGCAAGGGTGCGCCCGCCCAATTTTCGCAACGGCAAGCATAAACACAGTAGCGAAATCAGCGCAATAAACACCAGCGCCATGCGTTGTTGAATACACATCACGCATGGATTCATTTTCAGCACATATTGCGAAAACAGGGAAACTAGCGTGCCGCCAATCCCCATAATCAGCGTGGCAAGTACGGTTAAGCGATAATGTGGCAAAGCGAGTAATTTTTGGATGATAGTCATATTTGTCCTTTCTATATCAGGCAGCCTGAAAAATTAAATCCCTAATTCTTTCAAGGTATCCCAACCAAATTTACCAATTAATATCACGAGTAAGCACATAAATCCAACTCGCAAAAATTTCGTGCCACCGCGTATGGCAATGTATGACCCGACAAATCCACCTGCGAAATTGGCAAGAGCAAGTGGAATCGCCCAATGCCACATAATGTGTCCGTTGGGTACAAAAAAACTCAATGCGGCGAGATTGGTTACAACATTGATGATTTTAGCAGATGCGGTTGCGAGTAAAAAATCAAAGGCGAAAATCCGTACAAACGCAAATGCAAGCAAACTGCCTGTTCCTGGCCCAAAAATACCATCATAAAAGCCAATCGCGGTGCAAGTGAACAAACCAAGATAGTGTTCTTTGCGAGACAAAGTGGTTTCTCGAATATGCTGACCAAAGTCTTTTTTGTTGAATGTATAGACAAACATGGCAGCCATAATCACAAGCATAACTGGTTTCATATAATGTACAGGCACATTTGCTGCCAGTTTTGCGCCTAGAAACGATGCAATAAATGCCAATAATGCGGCAATACTCAACATTTTCCATGGCAAAGTGCGCCGTGTACGCCATGCGTATTGGCTGGCTGCTACTGTTGTGCCAATACAGGAGGAAAATTTATTGGTACCTAAAATGGCTGGTAGAGCTGCATTGGGCAGCAGAGTAAACAAAGACGGTAGTTGCAATAATCCACCACCGCCTACTGCCGCATCCATCAATCCTGCAGCAAAACCAGTCAATATGAGTAAAATCAGCGTTGTATCCATGATTATATTGGCTCCTTTTGTAGACTATGATAAATATTATGATGCGACAACATATTTTTTGAGACCAGTTTATGCAGCCTGAAATATAAAAAATATGATTATGCACCCATTTAATTACATCATGCAAAAAAGCAGCCTGAATTAGATGAATTGGAATAATTGAAACTTTTACAAAATCCATTCAGGCTGCCTATTTCTTTTGCTACAATGTGTTATCTCAACCACCTGCAAAGGGCATTATCATGCGTCATACACAAAAACGGATTGGTTTAGCGGTTATTGCTGCGATGTTGGCGGCGTGTGGGCAAGTATCTGCACCATCTATTTCTGCAAACGAAAGAACAGTATCTGCTGCCCCTATGCCAACAGAATCTTACGCAGAAGTCGTATACGAAGCAAAAATGGTTGCACAACCACAAGTTATGCTTACACGACCTGTTATGCTCAATATGCAGCCTGAAAATACAGAAAAATATGGTCAAATTGACCCCAATCCTGTTCACGCAGTCGCACAATCGCCCATTTCCACATTCAGCGTAGATGTGGACACAGGCAGCTACGCCAATGTGCGCCGTTTCTTAAACAAAGACAATCGTTTGCCGCCTACTAATGCGGTACGCATAGAAGAATTGATTAATTATTTTGACTACGATGATGCACAACCACGCGATAACAAACCCTTTGCCGTGCATACCGAAGTGGCTGATTCGCCATGGAAAACCGATGCCAAACTGATTCGCATCGGCATCAAAGCACAAGACATCGCCACCAAACAACTACCACCAGCCAATCTCGTTTTCTTGGTAGACGTTTCAGGCAGCATGAATAGTGAAGACAAATTACCACTCGTCAAACAAACCCTGCATTTATTAACCGAGCGATTGCGTCCACAAGATAAAGTTACTTTAATTACTTATGCAAGTGGCGAAAAATTACTGTTATCTGCTACATCTGATAAAGAAAAAATCATTGCAGCGGTAGATAGTTTGCAAGCCAATGGTGCGACACACGGCGAACAAGCCATTCAAATGGCGTATCGTGAAGCACAAAAACACTTTATCAAAAACGGCATCAACCGCATTTTGCTGGCGACCGATGGCGATTTTAACGTTGGCATCACCGATTTTAACGCGCTAAAAGATTTGGCTGCCGAAAAACGCAAATCGGGCGTATCGCTGACGACATTGGGTTACGGCACAGGCAATTACAATGAGCATTTGATGGAACAACTGGCAGACACGGGCGATGGCAATTACAGCTACATTGACAATATCAAAGAAGCACAAAAAGTATTGCAACGCCAATTATCGTCCACGCTGGCAACGGTCGCGCAAGATGTGAAAATCCAAGTGGAATTCAATCCTGCCACCGTGCAAGAATACCGTTTGGTCGGCTATGAAAATCGTATGTTGAAACAAGAAGATTTCAATAACGACAAAGTGGACGCGGGCGATATTGGCGCAGGACACAGCGTAACCGCCATTTATGAAATTGTGCCAACGGGTAAACAAGGTTGGTTGGATAAATCGCGTTATCAAGATGCGCCCAAAGTTTCAGGTAGCCTGAAAGAATACGGTTTTGTGAAATTGCGTTACAAAAAACCGAATACGCCCAATAGTTTATTGATTGAACAGCCGATTGCGGTGGGCAGCAAACCTTTGGCACGCGCCAGCAATAATATGCAATGGGCGGTGGCGGTGGCTTCCTACGGTCAGCAACTGCAAGGCGGCAAATACAATGGCAATATGACGTGGGCAGATATGCTGAAATTGGCGCAAAACAACGCCAAACCTGACCCATACGGTCTGCGCGAAGAATTTATCTCTCTGCTGCAAAAAGCACAAAGTTTGAGTAGCCAAGCGAAATAAATGATTGGTTTTAGAGATACAAAATTTGTCAGACTCAAAAATCTGACCTACTGTTATCCTGTTTTCAGGCTGCCTTTGTATAGTCGCTTAAAATTAAAAATACTACTGCGTTGCCCACACCCTTATGTACTAGATGTACACGGCGGGCGTGGTCGCCTTGTCCTATTTTTATTTTAAGCGACTATAACAAAAGGCAGCCTGAAAATATTAGCACGCGTATAATTCGCACATTGAAAAAATAAACGCAGGCATAAATCATGCAAATTTTAACCATACTCGGCAGCACAGGCAGCATTGGCGTTTCCACTTTGGACGTGATTTCACGCCACCCCGACAAATTTTCGGTTTTCGCATTGGCAGGACATTCACAAGTGGACAAATTGGCAGAGCAATGCCATCAGTTTCAGCCACGCTATGCGGTGGTTGCTGATGAACAACGCGCCCAAGCATTGCGCTCATTATTAGGCAGCCTGAAAACCGAAATTTTGTTTGGCGAACAAGCCTTAATTGACGTGGCGACTGCCAGCGAAGTAACAGGCGTTATGTGTGCGATTGTGGGTGCGGCAGGTTTACCATCGGCGTTGGCGGCGGCACAATCGGGCAAAACAATTTATTTGGCAAACAAGGAAACACTGGTGGTTTCAGGCAGCTTGTTTATGGAAACGGCGCGACAACACGGCGCAAAAGTGTTGCCCATTGACAGCGAACACAATGCGATTTTCCAAGTGTTGCCCCAAAATTATTCAGGCAGCCTGAAAAAACATGGCATTCATTCCATTATTTTGACAGCGAGTGGTGGCTCGTTTTTGCATACAGATTTGGCGGATTTGCCCAATATCACGCCCACACAAGCCATTAAACACCCAAATTGGTCTATGGGACAGAAAATTTCCGTAGATTCATCTACCATGATGAACAAAGGCTTGGAATTGATTGAAGCGCATTGGTTATTTAACTGCCCACCTGAACAATTGGAAGTGGTGATTCATCCGCAATCCATTATTCACAGTATGGTGCGTTACGCGGATGGCAGCGTGTTGGCTCAAATGGGTAATCCTGATATGCGTACACCGATTGCCTATTGTTTGGGGCTGCCTGAACGGATAGATTCGGGCGTGGGCGCATTGGATTTCAGCAAAATTGCTGCGTTGACGTTTCAAGAACCTGATTTTGCGCGTTATCCTTGTTTGAAATTGGCGTATGACGCAATGTATGCGGGTGGTTCTGCGCCATGCGTGTTGAATGCGGCAAATGAAGTAGCGGTGGCGGCGTTTTTGCGTGGGCAAATTCGGTTTACGGATATTGCTCGGGTGGTGGAACACAGTTTGGCGAAACACGTTTCAGGCAGCCTGAACAGTATTGATGATTTATTGGCTTTGGATAAACAAATTCGGGCGGAAGCAGAACAGTTTGCAGGCAGCCTGAAATCTTTATAAAACGCAAAATTATGAGTCGGATTTTTTGAATCCAACAAATCTTATATAGTCGGTTAAAGTAAACACAGACAAAACGATAGCGACTGCCGTGTACAAATCAGCATATAAAGGAGCTGGCAACTCGGTTTAAAATTAAAATAATACAGCGTTACCAGCTCCCTTATTCATTTTCACAAAAACGCTACTTATTTTGCGCTTGCACCATTTGCCATGCCATTTCCACCGCCGTTTTCAGGCTGCCTGAATGCGCTTTGCCTGTGCCAGCCAAATCCAACGCCGTGCCATGGTCCACCGATGTACGGATAAACGGCAGCCCCAGCGTAATATTCACGCCGCCGCCAAAACTGGCATATTTCAACACAGGCAAACCTTGGTCGTGATACGCTGCCAAAATCGCATCGGCGTGTTGCAAATAATGTGGCTGAAACAAAGTATCCGCTGGCAAAGGGTCGCTAATCTGAATGCCTTGTTCACGCAATTTTGTCGCCGTTGGTTGCATGATTTCCAATTCTTCACGTCCCAAATGTCCGCTTTCTCCCGCGTGCGGATTCAATCCTGCCAACAAAATTTTGGGCGACTGAATACCAAATTTCTTTTTTAAATCATCATGTAAAATTTTTGCCACGCTGCTGATTAATTCGGGCGTGATGGCATCAGCCACATCGCGCAAAGGCAAATGGGTCGTCAGCAACGCCACGCGCATTCCGCCACCTGCCAACATCATAACTACTTGTTTGGTGTCAGATTGTGCCGCCAAATATTCCGTATGCCCGCTAAAATACAAACGCTCGCCAAAATAATCGTTTATCACACCTTTGTGAATGGGCGCGGTTACCATTGCCGCAAACTCGCCATACGCGATACCTGCCATTGCTTTATCCAATAATTCAAGTACATAAGGCGAATTTTGTGGATTCAGTTGCCCTACGACACAGGTTTCACGCAAAGGAATATGCAACACGTCCAATGTGTTTTTTTCAGGCTGCCTTGTGGCATCAAATGCGCGGATTTTGACCGATTTTTGTAATAATTGCGCTCGTTGTTGCAGCAAAGATTGGTCGCCCAGCACCACGATGCGACAGGGTAAATCCATGGTGGCTAAATCTAGGCAGATGTCTGCGCCAATGCCAGCGGGTTCGCCTGCGGTAATGGCTAATATTTTTTGATTGGTTTGCATAATTGTTCTCGGGTAAGGCAGCCTGAAAATGTTTTTCAGGCTGCCTATTCATTTAAAAATGTACCATTTTGCAGAAAATAAGCGACTTGTTTTGCGACTTTTTCGCTAAATAACAAGCCAGTATGTCCGCATGGCACAACAAGCTGTACACTTTCGGGTAATTGTGTTTCTGCCAGCGCAACTGTGCCATCATTTGGCTCGGGTAGTGCCAACAATAATCGCCCTAATCCTGTGCCCAAATTGCCTGCGATATTGCCGCAAGGAACGGGAAAGGGTTGCGGTGGTAAATCGCCGTCCAGCGCGTTTTGCCATGAATCGCCCAATAATCCAGCGTGAATATGATGCACGCGTTTGGCTGCGGCGCTGCCTTGATGTGGCGAACCCAATGTTACCACTCGTGCTTGCATCAATTCGGGCGCAATGTCTGCCAAATGGCGCAACAAAAGTCCGCCCAAACTGTGCGCGACAAAATGGCAGGGCGATAAATTTTCGCGGCGCACAAAATCAGCAAGCGCGTGGGCGTGTTGGCGTAAAGATTGGTGTGTGGTGGTGTAGGCAAAATAGTGTGGTGTAAAACCGTGTGCGGCAAGGCGTGTGCCGAGCGGTTTCATAATCAGCGGGGAAGTGTAGAGTCCGTGTAGGAGAATGACTTGTTTGCTGTTCATGGCGGTAAAAAGGGGAATGTGATGGGGGAAGTATAAATGAATTATGATGTGTGTGTTTATTTTGATAAAAAGGCAGCCTGAAACTTTTACAATACTCATTCAGGCTGCCTTTCAGTATACGACAATTTTTAATTTGACCAACCATCTGTCCCCTCCCCCGTCTTAAACGGGGGAGGGCTAGGGTGGGGGGAATCTGTGGAACAACTTAATTATTGTTTTGAAAATTAAAGAGCCACCCCCACCTTAACCCTCCCCCGCCAGCGTGGGAGGGAACAGGTTTCAGCCTGAAACTTTTACAAGACTCATTCAGGCTGCCTGAAAAAATTCAACTCATCAATTTCATACATAATGTCTTAATGCAAATCACGCTGACCAAACGTACCAATCAAATTCTGTTGTTCATCCAACGCAACAAATACTCCTTGATATTTTCCCATTACACCAAACACATACAATTTACCATGCTGTTTTTCTAAATCAGCTAATGCCTGTTTATCTTCATCGTACACCATAGTTTGTCGTACCATTTTGTCAGCATTTTTCAAGTCAGCCAAATTTAATTTAGCATGATGCGTTGTACTGTTACGTTTATGAATTGTAGCAATCGGCACATCAGCCAACTGACCAAACTCATGCAAATTTTCAGGCAATACAAATTGTTCTTTACTAATTTCTCGCTGAGTTACGGTTACTGCCATACCATAATCGTAAAAAGCAATCAAACGTGGGTGTTCTTGATACATAGTATGCAAACCATAAATCAAAGCCACAACTTGCACCATTCCTGCAATAGTAAAATCACCCACTTTTTCGCGTTTAGATTTAGCAGAATGGTAAACCAACAATGTAATCAATGGACCTAAAACCAAATCTACACCCGCAACTAAACGCAAACCATACCACACGCCATTTAATTCAAAATGGAAATTAGGGTACAACACCCAAGTAATCCAAGCCAATACCAGCAAAAACACCAGTACAGAACATACAAAATGAATAAAAGCTGCCTTCATTTTGGAAACAATAACCGATTTATCAATTGGGTAGGATTTTTTCATTATCCATCACTCCTAAAAACAATTCTTAAACGACTATAACCATATAAAAATACCTAAACTTTAAGAACCTGTGCTCTCAAGATTTCTGGATTAATTTCATTGACAATTCTTGCAAATACAAAGCGATTATTTAAATCACCGCAGTAAGCGCATGAAGTGGCGATAAAAGCAAGCTATTAAGTTATGAACACAGGTTATAAGAATAGCAAACATATTTAACTGGTATAGAATTTGCTACAAATCAACATCGCTGCATTTTTTCAGGCAGCCATACTTTTTGATTTTACCTCGTATTAAACAAGATAACCAATACAAACCCAATAATGAAAGTATAAAAAAATGATTCCACACAAAATTCAACAACAAGGTTTTACTCTGATTGAACTGATGATAGTTATTGCCATTATTGGCATATTGGCAGCGATTGCGTTGCCAATGTATCAAGATTACGTTGCCAAAGCACAAATCACGCGCGTGTTTTATGAAGTAAGCAGCACACGCAGCGCAATAGAAGATATTATCGGCAACGGCAACACACCTACTACAGACCCAGAATTAGACAGTCAAGCAGATGGCAAAGGGGGATACTATGTGAATATTGAACTAAATGCCAAAAATGGTTCAGGTGGAAAAGCAAAATCTAATTTGATTTATAAAGCCATAATTTACAACGATCCACAAGGCAATTTTTTGAATGTAACCGCGGAATTCAGCGACAATGCCTATACTGCTATTAAAGGTTTGAAATTAAGCATGACACTCAACGAAACAGAATGGAAATGCACAGTTAATAATGCTTTAATTGGCAACAGCTGGAAAGACAAATTTTTGCCAGCAGGCTGTGTCATTAATAACAGCATTCCTGCGGGTTAAAAGCACAAGTCAAACGCGGTTCATAGGGGCAGATTTCATATCCGCCCCTTTTCTGTGTTCGGATATAGTCGTAAAAGTGAAAATGTAATACAAGGCGGTGAGCCAACGCCGTAGTACTTTTTCAATTCTACGACTATAGCACTATCAGCTTCCTTATGTGCTTACTTGTATATGGCGGTCACTGTCATCTTATCTTCTTTTTATTCCAACGACCTATAAAATCAAACCATCAATCTTGTGAATACAGGTTCTAAACTTATTTAATTTTAAAATGTACCCAGCTAACAGATGTCCAATTCAAATGATGATGAATAGGCTTTAATGTCCCCATGATAGGTGGCATATGATCGCCCACAATAATCACTTCCACGCCTTTCATAGCAGGGTCGTCAATCAATTTGGCAAAATCATCGAAAAATTGCGTTTCTAATCGCATATTATTGCAAATATCGCCTTCAGGAAGCTGATATTTTGCACAATTTAAGCGTGGATTGCGCATGTCTTCTGTAGCATAAGGCACATGAGCAGTGAGCGTAAGCCAATAGAAAAAGGTTTTACCGTTAGGATTATCGGCAAAAGCTTGACGAACATAAGGTAATAATTCGCTATCACAAATGCCATTAAAAGCATAGCAACGTTTTTCAGACGGCATTTTTTCAGGAAACCATGTTTTGTCAAAACCTGCTTTTTCATACCAGCTATTGCGGTCATACAATAAACTACTAGCACCATGCATCGCGATGGTTTGATAACCTAATTTTTTTAACTGATTGGGAAAACAATCAGCATATTTTTCAGACGGCACATTGCGCAAAGCATAGCCACCTCGGGTATCTAAACGACATAATTCGCGCAATTCTCCTTGAACAGTTGAGCCTGTTGTGGTTAGCTTGCCATCGTGCAAAAATTCTAATTGATTTTGTTTGTCGTAAATTTTTTGTAAAGTAGCACGTTGTACTTCAGGATTAACAGGATAACCCCATGATTCAGCAATAATGAGTAGCAGTTTATCTGATTGCGGTTGCATAAATTTAAAGCGAGCAGCATCATACTCAGCAGGAATTAAATCTGGTACTTCTTGGGCAGCTTGGAAAAATCCTTTATACATTTGTCTTTCAAATAAAAAAACTTGGCTATTGCCAAAATAATGATTGCCCATGCCAAAAAGGTCAGGATGTTTTTTTGTTTCATCAACATATTTTGCAAAACGCATATCATAGCTAATCGCTAGCAACAATAAATATAATGCAATTGTTAAGCCTGTTTTTACATATTGACTGGATTTCCACATTACCGCGGGCATTACCAAAGCGTAAACTGCACCAGCAACAACAATGATGATGTATCTTAATGGTGCGTTCACAATAAAAGGTGCTAAATAGCTGATTGCTGCTAAATCCATGAAAGGAAAAATTTGCATAGTCAGCATAACAATATCAAATAATAAGAAAAATAAAAATAAAGCAACGGCGATGAATTTAATGAAAGGAGATGAAACCAACATTAATATCGTTGGGAAAGCATAATCCCAGTTGATTAATGGGCGAGAAATTCCCAAAGAAAGAGCAGTAATATCCAAAAAGATATTAGGCAATAAAATAAACATTAAAGCTTTGCCAATATCTCGCCATGAATAATACAAGAAAGCAGGTATTTTAAAATCAGCTGTTAATATATTTTTCATTGATAATTCCTTGAAATAAGGCAGCCTGAAAATAATATTTCAGGCTGCTATCAGAGATATGATGTTTTATTTAATTTTAAAATGCAACCAGCTTACTTCATTCCAGCGTAAATGCTGACGAGTATCTTCACCGTCTAAAATAGGAGGCATATGGTCGCCTACAATAATCACTTCAACTCCTTTCATTTCAGGGCGAGCAATCAGGGTAGCAACTGAATCCATTAATTGAACGTTGAGTTTACTGTTTCTACACATTTCTCCTGCTGGATTAAGACCATATTGTTCGCATTGAAATCGGGTAGTTTTAATATCTTCCGCATAATAAGTATTATGAGCACTTAACGTAAGCCAATAATAAAAAATTTTTTGATTGGTATGCGCCGAAAAAGTTTTCATGATTTGATTAGGCATTTCCCAATCGCAGATACCATTAAATGCGGTGCAGCGTGTTAGTCCACTCATTCCATCACCAAACTGAATATGTTGAAATCCTGCTTTAGGATACCAATCCACACGTTCATAAAGCTGTCCATTGGTGTTATGCAATGCAAAAGTCTGATAGTTTTGTGCTTTTAAAACATTGGGTAAACAAGTAGAAAATTGATTTTTCTCCAAGAGATTCAGGGCAAAACCCGTATCAATTCTTAATTGGCACAATTCTCGTATTTCACCTTGCACAGTCGCGCCCGAAAAATCAAAATATCCAGCATGAATAAATTCCAATAAATTTTCTTGTTGATAAATATTTTTTAAAATATCTTTTTGCATAGAATCTTTACGAGCACTCCCCCAAGATTCAGCTACGATGTATAAAATTTTATCAGAATTCGGTTGCAAAAGACGCCGTGAAGCAGTTTCTTTATTTGCAGGATAAGGAGATAAGGTGGGCATTTTTTGGCTGAAAATGGCAAAATTGCTTTTACTAACTTTTTTATAAAAACCAAATTGGCTGGAAACCCAACTTAATCCCAAATCTTTATCAACCACAGAGAACATCATAAAAATTGCGATGGCAGCAGTTGCTAACCAAGGATTTTGCCATTTGGCTATTTTTTTCATGAAAATGGGTAATATTAGTGCATAAGCCAAAAAAACGAATGTAGTAATTTGATAAATTTTCGGTGCAATACTGAAAAAAGGTAACAAATAACGAAGAGAACTTAAATCAATAAAGGGAAAAAAATAAATAGTAAACATGATGGCATCAAAAAATACAGCCAACCAAAAAATAATGACGCCTAAAATTTTAGTTATTCTAAACGGTAGCAGAAAACAAATCATGGCAATCAGATAATCCACGTTGAATATCGTGCGTTGCCCGATGGTAAACCATGTTAATAGCCAAAATAGGATATTAGGCAAAATGAGGCACAATGCCAAAGCCCCCCATTGCTTACATGATGGGCGAGGTAATGAAAAATCGCGTTGAAACAAAGAAAAATTGAGCATGGTGTTATTTTAACCAAAATAAGGATACACCCAATTGCAATTTGGCAATTGGGTGTATGAACTTCTAGATTTATAGATTATTTATCTGAACAACCAGTAGGCATGAATTTAGCTTTCCAACCTTTACCTTGTACACCAGTAATAGTGCATTTCCATGCACCATCAGGAGTACGAGTCAATTTAATTTTGGTACCAGCGATACCTGAATTGGTGTTATCACCCATAGTACCTTCAATATGACCACCAGCTGCTGAAGACCAAGATTCTTTATTAGAAATTTCTGCGTCGCTCAACAAGTTAGAAGTAGGTTTAGCAGTAATACCGATAAATTCTTTACTAGCGCTTTGGTCAGTTGAAGTCAAGCTAGGTTCTTTGTTTTCAAACAAAGCTGCTTCAATTGCAGTTTTAACGCCAGACAATTCACCGTAAGCACGAGTAACTTGTGCTTTAGAAATGTAGTCTTGGTACATAGGCAATGCGATAGCAGCCAAAATACCGATAATTGCGATTACGATCATCAACTCGATTAATGTGAAACCTTTTTGCATAGTTTTCATGTTTTTTATCTCCAAGATAAGTAATTAATAACAGCACGTGGGATTAAGGAATGCGCTTACCTTAACGTGCTGTGAATATGAGGTAAGTGCGTTACATGTCTTGTATTGAGCACAGCAAATGCCAGCGAAAAATAAACTTTTAATACTTTGATTATAAAATACATTTTATTAATTTGACGTTTTGTGTCAGTGTCGAAAGTGATCGTTTTGGCAAATTTTGTTGTTTTTAGCTGACAGTTTTTGTCAGAATTATAATGTAACAGCAGCCTGAAACAGGTTTCGAGTTATGTAGTGGATTTAAATTGCATCCACTATATATAGTGAATTCAATTTAAACCAGTACAGCGTTACCAGCTCCCTTATGTACTAGGTGTACACGGCGGTCGCTGTCGCCTTGTCCTGATTTAAATTGAATCCACTATTAAAGATAATGTAAGTTGAAATCTTTGCAAAATCCAAAACAACAGGTCGGATTTTTGAATCTGACATCTCTTATATTTAACAACTATTTGTTTTGATTTAGAAATTGTCAGATACAAGCATCCGACCTACGAGTTTTCAGGCAGCTTTTCAATACACAACAATTTGTAGTCGGGCATAAAATAAATGCCTGACTATGGAAATCATTTTTTGTCACACACAAAAAGGCAGCCTGAAAAACTGCAAAATCAACGATTGATGGCTTTATCCGCAATATCCTTGCGGAACTGCATGCCGTCAAAATGAATGTGGCTCAACGCGGCATAGGCTTGCGCTTTGGCTTGCGCCACGCCATCGCCCAAACCCACCACGCACAACACGCGACCGCCATTGGTGATGACTTCGCCCTGCTCGTTCAAAGCCGTGCCAGCGTGGAACACTTTGCCCATTTCATTTGCTGCTTCCAAACCTGAAATCACATCGCCTTTTTTCGGCGTATCGGGGTACAGATGCGCCGCCAACACCACGCCTACCGCCGCTTGATTTGACCATTTGGCTTCGGTTTGGTGCAATTTTTTGTCCAAAGCTGCCTGAATCAAATCCACCAAATCGCTTTCCAAACGGCTCATAATTGGCTGCGTTTCGGGGTCGCCAAAACGGCAGTTGAACTCAATCGTGCGCGGTGCGCCAGTCGCGTCAATCATCAAACCTGCGTACAAAAATCCTGTAAATTCATTGCCTTCTGCTTTCATGCCACGCACGGTGGGCAAGATGATTTCATTCATCACACGCTCATGCACTTCGGGCGTAACCACAGGCGCTGGACTGTACGCGCCCATACCGCCTGTATTCAAACCCAAGTCATTGTCCAATAAGCGTTTGTGGTCTTGGCTGGTCGCCATTGGCAACACGTTGTCGCCGTCCACCATGACGATAAAGCTGGCTTCTTCACCCGACAAATAATCTTCAATCACGACACGGCTGCCTGCGTTGCCCATTTTGTTGCCGAGCAACATATCGTCAATCGCGGCGTGGGCTTCGTCCAAAGTCATGGCGACAATCACGCCTTTGCCAGCCGCCAAACCGTCTGCTTTGATGACAATCGGTGCGCCTTTTTGGTTCACATAATCATGGGCTTGCTCGGCATTTTCAAAGGTTTGATATTGCGCGGTGGGAATACCGTGTCGCGCCATAAACGCTTTGGCAAAATCTTTGGAGCTTTCCAACTGCGCGGCGGCTTTGGTGCAACCGAAAATCGGCAAACCTGCGGCGCGGAAATCGTCAACAATGCCCGCCGCGAGCGGTGCTTCGGGTCCAACCAATGTGAACGCGATTTGTTCATCGCGGCAAAATTGAATCAAATCATCGTGTTTTGTTAAAGAAATATTTTGTGTGTTTGGTTCATGCGCGGTGCCAGCATTGCCTGTCGCCACAAAAACGGTGGACACTTTGGGTGATTGCGCGAGTTTCCAAGCAAGGGCGTGTTCGCGTCCGCCATTGCCGATGACGAGTAATTTCATATTTTGGGCTTTCGTTTGTGGGTTAAAATAATGATATTTTAATGGAAAATGGGATTTCAGGCAGCCTGAAAAGCGAAATTGTACGTTTAAAAAATGTAACGGCAGGTGATTTTGCGGTGTTGATAAAACAGGCACGGATTATGCCCTTTGCCAACTCTGAAGCAATGCTCAAAGCCTTGCAAGCCGAATGCGCGATGAAAGAAGGTGCGAAAGGGACGATGGGGTTTGTGTGATGTGATTAGTGAATAAAATAGTTGTAGGTCGGATTCAAGAATCCGACCTACGCATGTTCAATGACACATTACGCAATTTTGCAACGTTCCACTTCTTTTTTGATGATTGGTGCGGTAAATTCCATCGCCTCTTGCTCGCTCATTGCATCCGTTTTGGCTTTCACTTTAATAAAAAACGGTTTCAATAAAGCAGCCGCAATTTCTTTTTTCTCATCAGCGGACGGTTCAACGAATGGAGGCAGATTTTCTGCGCCAATCTGTTTTAACATCATTTCATTGAATTTGCGTCCCGCATCGCTGGCGAAAAATGCATCGGCTTCTTGGATTTCGCTTTCACTCAAAATACCTTTGAAATAAGGTTCCAGCACGCTTAAATAACTCGGGTTGCTTTCCAAGCCCAACAAACACGCATTTTGCTCGGGGCTGACTTGAAATTCAGATTTGATTGCCGCAATCACAGTCACGCGACTGGCATTTACCTGAAATTCCATATAAGGGCTTTTAATCAGTAATTTCTCAATATCAGCAGGCATAGCATTGGTTTGTGGACTTGATGCGCTGCTAGCTGTTTGTGCTACTACAGATTTGGACTCGCTGGCTGCGGCGGTTTTTGACGATTCACTGGCTGATTGGTTGTTACAAGCACCCAATGCCAATGCAATAATTAATGCTAAACTTGATGATTTGAATGAATTATTCATACTTGTCTCTTTAAGTGATGGATAAATGAAAAAATTGATTTTGATATTATCTCAAATTAACAAAAAAAAAAACAACTTTTCTTTTATTTACATTTTTACTTTGCCGAATTTGCGTAGGTCAGATTCTTTGAGTATGACAAATTTGAGTGATGGATTGGAAAATGTCGGATACAAGGGTTGGTGCTTCACACACCATCATACCAAAATATAGTGAATTCAATTTAAACCAGTACAGCGTTGCCAGCTCCCTTATGTACTCGGTGTACACGGCGGTCGCTGTCGCCTTGTCCTGATTTAAATTGAATCCACTATAAATCAAAAACTTTCAGGCAGCCTGAAACTCAACTCTCCACATTTTCAGGCAAAAATCCGCCACTCTGGTGCGCCCACAATTTCGCGTACAAACCGCCTTTCGCCAACAATTCCGCGTGGCTGCCTTCTTCCACGATTTTGCCTTTGTCCAGCACAATCAATCTGTCCATCGCCGCAATCGTGGACAATCGGTGGGCAATCGCAATCACGGTTTTGCCGTCCATCATCTTGTCCAAACTTTGCTGAATGGCGGCTTCCACTTCGCTGTCCAATGCGCTGGTGGCTTCGTCCAACAACAAAATGGGCGCGTCTTTCAACATCACACGCGCAATGGCTATGCGTTGGCGTTGTCCGCCCGACAATTTCACGCCACGTTCGCCCACATGCGCGTCATAGCCTGTTCTGCCTTTCGCGTCCGATAATTGGGGAATGAAATCTGCGGCTTCCGCTTTTTGGGCAGCCTGAAACATTTCTTCATCGGTTGCATTCGGGCGACCATAAACAATATTGTCGCGCACGGAACGGTGCAGCAAACTCGTGTCCTGCGTTACCAAACCAATTTGGGCGCGTAAACTTTCCTGCGTGATGTGCGTGATGTCTTGACCGTCAATTTTAATCGTGCCGCTTTGCGCTTCGTAAAATCGCAACAGCAAATTCACAATCGTGGATTTGCCCGCGCCACTTCGCCCAATCAAGCCGACTTTTTCGCCTGCCTTAATATTCAAATTAAAGCCATTTAACAAAGGCTTACCGCTTTCATACGAAAAATCAATGTGTTCAAAACGGATTTCGCCTTGTTCCACTTTCAGGGGCAAGGCGGCGGGTTTGTCCAAAATCGTGTGTGGTTTGGACAGGGTTTTCATGCCATCGGTAACCGTGCCGATGTTTTCAAACAATGCCGCGCTTTCCCACATAATGTATTGCGATAAACCATTGATGCGGAATGACATCGTAATCGCCACCGCCACCGCACCAGCCGACACGCTGCCTGAATGCCACAACCACACACCAATCACGGCGGTGGACAAAGTCAAAAACGCATTCACGGCAAACGTGCAAGAATCCAGTAAAGTCGCCAAACGCATTTGTGCGTGTACGGTTACCATGAATTCTTCCATGCTTTCTTTGGCGTAACGCGCTTCGCGTGCGCCGTGCGAGAAAAGTTTCACGGTGGCGATGTTGGAATACGCGTCCGTAATGCGACCCGTCATCAGGCTGCGTGCGTCTGCTTGGCGTTGCGCGGTTTTGGCGAGTTTGGGAATTAAAATTCGCATGGTTAATGCAAACAAAGTTATCCACAATAAAAACGGCACGAGCAACCAGCCGTCCAATGCCACCAAAATCACACCTGTGCTGATGAAATACACCAACACATAAACCACCATGCCAACAATCGTCATCACGACTTCGCGTACCGCCAACGCGGTTTGCATGACTTTGGCGGACACGCGCCCAGCAAATTCATCTTGATAAAAACCCAGCGATTGCGCCAACATCAAACGATGAAAATTCCAACGCAAACGCATGGGAAACACGCCTTGCAAAGTCTGCAAGCGCACCAGCGAATTCACAAACCGCCAACCCACCGACAAAATCAACACCAAAGCCATGCCAAACAACGCCCAACCGTGTTCGCCAAAAAAGGTTTGTGGCGTGGACGCGCCAAGCCAATCCACAATTTTGCCCATAAATTGAAACAGCAAGGCTTCCAAAATGCCCATGCCTGCGGAAAAAATCGCCAACACCAAAATCCAGCCACGCAAACCGTCTATGCACGACCAGATAAAGGGGAAAAGCCCTTTGTTGGGCGTAACGGGTTGGCTATCGGGGTAGGGTTCAATGCGACTTTCAAACCATGTGAATATTTTTGCTAATTTTTGTTTCATTATCATCATTTCTGGATAAGTTTAGGCAGCCTTTCTGTACACAACAAAAATTTTCAGGCTGCCTGCAACCTGTTCCCTCCCACGCCGGCGGAGGAGGGAACAGGCTTGTGGTAATTTAAAAAAAATTGTTGTGTACAGAAAGGCAGCCTGAAAATTTCAGGCTGCCTGATTTAATTAAATAAAGTATTGTATTTTAACGCAACCATATAAATGGGAAAAGGGCGAAATCAATTTGTTTGGGAAAAACTATTTTTTAATGAGATTTCAGCAAAAGCAGCCTGAAAAATGTTTATTGAAATCGCCCACCTTTAATACTGACACTTCCTAATCTTGCAGCAAGCCCTTGATTACGCAGCGCATGTGTCAGCGCAACCGCCAAACCATCTGCCGCATCAGCTTGTGGCGTACCCGATAATTTTAACATTTGTACCACCATATGCTGCACCTGTTCTTTCGCCGCTTTTCCTTGTCCCACCACCGCTTGTTTTACTTGTAACGCGGTGTATTCGTACACAGGCAAATCG
Source organism: Wielerella bovis (assembly GCF_022354465.1). Classification (NCBI taxonomy): domain Bacteria; kingdom Pseudomonadati; phylum Pseudomonadota; class Betaproteobacteria; order Neisseriales; family Neisseriaceae; genus Wielerella; species Wielerella bovis. The sequence continues at coordinate 230,832 of NZ_CP092361.1, forward strand.
CGCAACACCAACGCAGCCACCGTCGCACCACGCGCTTGTCCCAGCATCAGCGTGGCTTTGGGATTCACATTGACAAAAACCTGTTCAATCGCGGCTTGCGTGGGGCGATAAGTGTCAATGATTTCGCTGATATGGCGCACAATAATACCAATGCGTCCAGCCAGTTCATCATTGGGAATGGTTTTGATGCAGCCTGATGCGACATACAAAAAATCGCGCCCGACCACATCAATAATGCCAAAACCTGTGGTGCGGCTACCAGGGTCTATGCCAAGAATGCGTATGGGTTTATTCATTATTGTTGTTTATCCAAATGAGTGATTGAATTATATTTTAACATATTGATTTTTAGTATCAAATTTTATCAACCATAAATATAGTCGTAGAAATGAAAATGCAGTACAAGGCGACAATGCCCGCCGTGTACGAATAGTACATAAGGGCGTTGGCAACGCCGTACTGCTTTTTCAGTTCTGCGACTATATTATTCAAATCATTATCTAGCAAAATGTAGCCTGAAAACATGAATTTTATTTTCAGGCTGCCTTTTATACAATGCAATCAATGTGCATCGTCCCAATTTGCACCCACGCCGACTTCTGCCAACAATGGCACATTCAACACACCCTCTCCCACGCTCGCCATGATTTCAGGCAATTTTTGGCGGATTAAATCCAATTCATCTTGCGCCACTTCCAAAACCAATTCATCGTGAACCTGCATCACCAATTGACTTTTCAGGCTGCCTGAAAGCAAAAATTGTTGCACCGCAATCATCGCACGTTTAATCAAATCGCTCGCCGTGCCTTGCATGGGCGCGTTAATTGCTGCACGTTCTGCGCCAGCGCGTGCCATCGCATTTTTCGCATGAATATCAGGTAAATACAAACGTCGCCCAAACAAAGTTTCCACATAACCCAACGCTGCTGCCTGTTCTTTGGTACGCTGCATATAATCCGCCACACCGACATATCGCGCAAAATAGCGTTTGATAAACATATCTGCCGATACATTATCAATCCCCAACGATTTCGCCAAACCATAACTGCCCATGCCGTAAATCAAGCCAAAATTAATCGTTTTCGCATAACGGCGTTGTTCAGGCGTAATGTTTTCAGGCAGCATACCAAATACTTCTGCCGCCGTTCTGCGATGCACATCTTCATTATTTTGAAAGGCAGCCTGCAAAGTAGCATCGCCCGACAAATGCGCCATAATCCGCAATTCAATTTGCGAATAATCCGCCGAAACAATCACATATCCTTGTTGCGCAGAAAATGCACGGCGGACTTTGCGCCCTGCTTCTGTGCGAATCGGGATATTTTGCAGATTGGGATTATTGCTCGCCAAACGCCCCGTAATCGCCACCGCCTGCGCGTAATTGGTATGCACGCGCCCCGTTTGTGCGTTAATCATTTCAGGCAGCTTATCGGTATAGGTAGATTTCAATTTCGCTAAACTACGGTTTTGTAAAATAATTTTGGGTAAAGGATAATCGTCCGCCAATTTTTCCAACACGCTTTCATCGGTAGAAAAACCGCCTTTCGCCGTTTTTTTCACGCCTTTGGTGGGAATGCCCAATTTATCAAACAAAATTTCTTGTAATTGTTTAGGAGAATTGAGATTAAACGGTTGTCCAGCCAAATCAAAGGCTTGCTGCTCCAATGCCAATAATTCTGCGCCCAAAATCGTGCTTTGTTGCGCCAATTCCGCGCGGTCAATAAACACGCCCGTGCGTTCCATCGCAAACAAAACTTGTGCGACAGGCAATTCCATTTTTTCATACATTTCAAGTTGTTGCGCGTCCATTTGCGCTTTGAGATGCGATTCAATACGCAAAGCAAAATCCGCATCTTGGCAGGCGTATTCGGTGGCGTGTGCAATATCCACATCGGCAAACGAAATCGCTTTCGCACCTTTGCCACACAAACTTTCGTAAGTAATCGTTTCCAAGCCGAGCCATCTCGCCGCCAATTCGTCCAAACCGTGTCCTTTGTGGCTTTCCACAATATACGATGCGAGCATGGCATCACCCACAATTCCTTTTAAATCAATGCCATGGTTTTTGAAAACGTGTTGGTCATATTTCAGATTTTGCCCGATTTTGCCCAAAGATTCGTTTTCCAAAAATGGTTTCAGGCTGCCTGAAATGGTTTCCCAATCCAATTGTTGTGCGGCAAATGTGTGTGAAATGGGAATATACACCGCTTCTCCCGCTGCAAATGCGATGGAAATGCCCACCAATTGTGCGGCGAGTGGGTCAAGCGATGTGGTTTCCGTATCAAGCCCGATTTGTGAACAAGATTGCAATCGTGCCACCAAGTCCGCCAATTGTTCGGCTGTGGTAATCGATTGATAATTCAAATGATTGGGTTGTGGCGCAAGTGTGATTTCATTTTCAGGCTGCCTGAAAGTAGTTTGCGCTTCTGTTTCGGCTGATGCAAATAAATCGCCCGATTCACCTGTGGATAAGTGGCTTTCTGCTTCTTTGAGCCATGTTTTGAAACCCAATTCGCGAAACTGTGGCGCAAGTTCTGCCCACATCGGTGTTTGACGCGACAAATCGGCTAAACCGCGTGGCAATTCTGCTGACAAATCCACATCGGTTTTAATCGTAACCAATTCATACGACAATGGTAATTGTGGCAATGCGGCGCGTAAATTTTCACCAATTTTGCCTTTAAATTCATCGGCACGGCGCATAATTTCGTCCAGCGAATTAAATTCTGCCAGCCATTTTGCTGCGGTTTTTTCGCCACACTTTTCCACACCTGGTACGTTGTCCACTTTATCGCCCATCAGCGCGAGAAAATCGCGGATTTGCGTGGGTTTGACGCTGAATTTTGCCATCACGCCATTTTCGTCCAGCGTTTCATCTTTCATGGTATTAACCAGCGTGATGCGGTCATTGACCAGTTGCGCCATGTCTTTGTCGCCCGTGGAAATAATCACGCGCATATTTTGTGTGGCAGCCTGAACGGCGAGTGTGCCAATTACGTCATCGGCTTCCACATCGTTGATTTTTAATACTTTCCAGCCCATTAATTGTACCAATTCGGGCAGCTTATCGGCTTGTGGGCGCAAATCATCGGGCATGGGCGGACGAGTGGCTTTGTAATCGGGATACAGGGTGTGGCGGAAATTTTTGCCTTTGGCATCAAATACGACAGCGCAATATTCATGTGGTGTTTCATCGCGCAATTTTTGTAGCATTTTCAATACGCCGTAAATGGCGTTAGTGGGCATGCCGTTGGGCGCGGTTAGGTGTGTGAGTGCGTAAAATGCGCGGTATAAATAGGACGAGCCGTCCACGAGTAAAAGGGTTGGTGCGGTCATATTAGGCAGCCTGAAAGTAAAATAAATAAGGTGGAATTATACGCGAAAGGCAGCCTGAAAGTGTTCAGGCTGCCTTATGTTGATATTATCGTTTATTACAACGTTGCCAGTTCCCTGATGTACTTATTTGTACACGGGTTTTAGATTTTACATGCACCGCCAACGCAATTATCATCTTCTTGCGCAGCGTCTATGCCCCCTTCTACAACCATGCCGTCAAATTGTTCAAACAGATTGTCTAAATTGTCAAAATCCAAATCGTCTTGTTCGTTCATAATGTGCTTTCTTTAAAAATAGGATAGATTTCCAGCAAAATTGAATAGACTGCCTGAAAAATAAATGTATAGTGAATTCAATTTAAACCAGTATAGCGTTGCCAGCTCCCTTATGTACTATGTGTACACGGCGGTTGCTGTCGCCTTGTCCTGATTTAAATTGAATCCACTATATTTTTACTGGAAAACTAAATGGGTTTATGGAAATGGGAAAATAGGGTTATTGAGGTAAATTTCAAGTTTTCAGGCTGCCTTAATGATAAGGCAGCCTGAAAATAAATTAAAAACACCATTTGAATTTATGGTATTTTTTACAAAATTATTTAGCAGCAAACAGTTTCGCAAAAACTTTTTTCAAATCTTCTTCGGTTAAAGATAAACATTTGCGAATGTCGTCAAACGATAAACTACTTACGGCACGATTGACCAATTCTTCTGGTGCGCCCAGTTGTTTCAGTTTGGCGGCAAGCATTTGTCCCACCATAGATTCCAGAGCTTCTTGTCCTTCTGCTGAATTCATTTCCGTTCCTTTCAATTAGGGTCAAAATCAAAATTGCTATTATAACAATATTTTTTCAGGCTGCTTGATTATTTGCGCATTTCTGCTTCTAAAGCCGATAAATTTTGTTGTCTATCGTTGATTAATGTATTTAAGCGTGCAATCGTTGCGGTATTACCTGATTTTTGTGCGGCAGTCAGTCTTGTTTGTGCTGTACGCAACGCTAGTTTTTCGCGGTCAATTTCTTTTTGTAGAACTTGGCGACGGGTTAAAACTGGTGATTTAGCTGGTATGGCAACAACTTTTGCTGTTTGGATTCGGGTTTTGCTTTTGGGTTTATTGCGAACGATGGTTTTACTTTTAGTGGTTTGTTGAGTAGTATCTGTAATTGGTTTAGATGTGGGTGGAATAATTATCGTATCATCAAATGAACCGTATTCCGTTGTGTTCCAAATGCGACTGATTTCATCGTTAATGGTTTGAGGAACGCTGGTTGTTGACTCAATGGGTTCTATTGTATTGCTGCTGTCCACAGTTTGTATGATTGGTGCATCTATGATGGTATTGGGTGTTTGTGTGGCAAGAGCTAATGGTGTGTGAGCAGTGCTGTTGAGTGCTGAAATATAACATTGTCTACCTGTTTTTTGGGTGGTGTAGTAGGGTTTATCATTAATCACGCAGATATAGGTTGTTTGGGCGTATACGAGGGGGCTAAATAAACCTGCAAGTAGGAAAAATATTGTTGAAAATAAATGGGTTTTCATAATTTTAATGTAATGTGAGGCTATGTTAAAGTTGGTATTTATCAAGTTTCAGGCTGCCTGAATGGTTGAGATTAATGACATCGCTAGGCTGTTATTGACCCTTAAGGCAGCCTGAAAATATTTTTCAGGCTGCCCTTTTGTGTTTATTTTGAAATAAGCCAAATCATTTATTTTTTAACACGATTATTTTTTTTCACAGAAGTGTTTTTGGTGCTACTGCCTTTTGGCTCAGTTTTTTTCGTTTGGGCTTTTTTGGCAGATGTTTTTTTAGTGGCTTTTTCAGCATTTGGTTCAGTAGTTTGTTCGCCAATCATGATGCCATTTGCTGCACCCCATTCTTGCAGTTTTTGCAAGAATACACGTCCCATTGGGCGAGGGTCGCCAGTAAACAGGGTTTTTAAGCCATTGTTTTCAATGATATAGCGACGTAATGCCAAGCGTTCTTCATGGTTTTCAGCTAAACGAATCGCGCAAGCAACATAGTCATCGGCGGTTTTGGTAATCAACCATTCTGGCAAGCCCAAGCGTTTGAACAAACCTTCGTCAATGTGTTCGTGTACTTCTGGACCTGTTTTGCATACGCCCACCAAACCAAGTGTTACCATGTCAATGATGCCGTTGGTGTTGCCAAATGGGAATGGGTTAATCATCATGTCGCATTGATTCAAGGTTTCCAAATATTTATCGTAACCTTGATGTGGATGGGCGGTAACATCGTTGCCCAAATAAGATTTTAGGAAACGTTCTACATACGGATGTGTGACACCGCTGGATTGCCCCAATGCAAAATGGAAATGTACTTTAACTTTGGCACGGTCGCGAATGGCTTTGCATGCTTCCAAGAAATAAGGGTTTAATTTCATGGTGGTTGATGCAATACCGATTTGTACAACTTCTGGGTGATTGCGCAAACGGCATTTTACCTCGTTAGGTGCTAATGCCGATGGTACATAGGGCAGTGCATCTTTGGGTAAACGCAATAATTTTTCGCTGAAACATTCTTCGCTGCCAACGTAATCGTCTTCTACAACTACATATTCAATGAATGGCGAATGTGTTGTACCTGGGTGTCCCAAGGCAACAGCTTGAATCGGGGCAACGCGCGTGTTGCTTAAAAAAATCGGTGCCATGTCCATACCGATGCTTGGCATATACAAAATAGCAGGTTGTACTTGTTCACATATTTCACGAATGCTTAATAATTTATCTATTATGCTGCTGCGTTCAATTTCGTGGAACTCATCAAATACTTCTCGTCCCGCTTGGTCAACGGCTGGTCCACCGATACCAATCAGATGAAAATGTTCACGTGCAGCAACCATAGAAGTGGAATGTGTGCGATAAATGGAATGCGCAGAATGGAAATGTTCCAGCAAAACCACCATAACAGGTTTGCCATTTTTATAAGCAATTTTGCTAACATCGCGGTCTTTCCAGCCGTATTCTAGTAAATGACGGCGAATGACTTGGTTCAATGCGTCTTTTACATTGTGTTTATTGGCGGCAACGTCATAACTGCAATGCATATAAACATCATGGCTAATGTTACTTGGGACTTTGTTCAAGTTGGGCAATGTTGCCAATTTTTCAGGGAACCATTGCAGAATATTGCCGCGTTTGGTAAATGCTGCTTTTGTGCCAATAAAGCGAGGTGATTGCAAAGCAAAACATAAAGATGCGCATAAATCAGGGTCGGCATCCCATAACATTTGGAAATTCAAATCTACATTAGATTCTGGCAGATACATAATCGCAAATTTGTAAAATGCAGATTTATTGCTATCCAAGCTCATGGCTTTCCACAAAGAGTTGGGTTCAGGATTGCGATTATAGGTTGCCAAAATGTGGTCGGCATTGACGTAAGGCGATGATGCAAACACCATATTAATCCAACGTTGCAACAATAAAAAACGTTGTGCGCCTGCTTCGCTGATAGACAATGCTGGGTCGGTGAATAAAGTGGTTGCAGCGGTGGCAACGCGTGTACAAAAATGTTTAACCACTTCATATCCCATGCCATTTAATTGATTAGGATAAGCCATATCAATATTTTGCAATCCACCAAAGTTGGCATCTAGTTTTCCTAAAATGGCTAAAAATTCTTGACAAGCTGCTTCATAATTTTTGGCAGCAACGGCTTGTTCAAAACGTTCTACGCTGGGATTTTGTTGTGGGGTAGACGAAGTAGACATAGGGTAATTCCTTTTGAATTAATGGTGTAATTGAAAAATATGGCTAATGGGAACAGCGTTGAAAATTATTGCCATATTATTTGCATCGTTATTTGAAATAGAAATTAAGACAACGCAACCACGACCGTTGTGTACAAATTAAATAATTTATAGGAAGCTGGTAACGTTGTATTCATTATTATTTTAAACGGCTATACTGTTTGCGCTTCACTGTTTCGTCTCATTAAGTAATTTTTATTCATAAACATAAAATCAAACCATTAATCTTATGCTTATGAATACAGTTTCTATTAATTGGATTAAAGTGAGCTTACCTACATAATATGTTTGCACATTCTGTGTTGCTATCGTTTTGAACGATACACAAATTTAGAGTTGCGCAAAGATTTCAGTCCACAAGTAATCCGCCATAAATATAAAATTAAGCAAACAATATGCCGATGCCGTATGTTAAATTTAGATTACTGATTTGTAAATTGAAAATATCAAAAATCGTTTGTTGATATAACGACATGTAGATAAAATAACGACAAATTTAAGAATTTGAAAAAATGATAAGCTGAATTTTTATATTTCCAACGCAAATAGTGTAGAAATAAACCGCGTTGTTTACATAACAGGTTGAGAAAAATAAGCTTGTAGCATTTCAAATGACGTATCGCCATTTAGTGTAGAAATTATGGTGGATTCAATTTAAATCAGGACAAGGCGACAGCGACTGCCGTGTACACATAGTACATAAGGGAGCTGGCAATGCTAGTAATTTCTACAGACGTCAGATTCAAGAGTCCTACAGTTTTGGATTTTGAAAGATTTCAAGATGCATGATTGTAGCGTGAAAAACAGAAAAAGGCAGCCTGAAAAGTTTTCAGGCTGCCTTTTTGTTTGTATCGTATAAATTGAATAGAATCAATCAGAAGCTAATGACAGCGTTGTTTTCCTTTGGATTGAACGATTTTGTCTAAAAAAGTTTTGTATCCAATATTGCTGCACTGCTATTGTTTTTTAAACTATCCAATCTGATTTATACATCATACATGATGACGACTTTCGCCACTACCTTCAATATTCTCTACACATCGTGTACATAGGGTTGGATGCGCTGCAACTGTTCCCACGTTTGGTGTGTAGTGCCAACAACGTTCACATTTTTGTGCATTAGATACGGTAACTTGTGCGGCTAATTCATCGCCTTGTTGTACATGAATAGAGGATACCAACATCACAAATTTCAATTCATCTCCCAGCGTGTCAAGGGCTGAGAATACATCGGTAGGTGCAGTTAATAACACTTCCGCTTGTAGTGATGAACCAATGGATTTGTCGGCACGCAGAGGTTCAATTGCTGCATTTACAGTAGCGCGAGCAGTGCGGATTGCTGTCCATTTGCTCAATAATTCTGTTTCGCTAGTAGCAGAGATGGTTGGGAAGTTGTGTAAAGTGTGATACAACACGCTATCTTCTTCGCCACCACCGATAATGTCCCACGCTTCTTCCGCCGTGAAACACAACACAGGCGACATCAGCAAAACCAAACTGCGTGTAATATGATACAAAGCGGTTTGTGCGCTTCGGCGCGCGTGTCCGTCTGCTTTGGTGGTATACAAACGGTCTTTTAATATGTCCAAATAGAATGAACCCAAATCCTCTGAACAAAATTGCACCAAATCTTGTACCGCAAAATGGAAGGCGTAGCGTGGATAATAATCACCAGCAATGCGTTCTTGCAGTTGTCGCGCTAACAACAAGGCATAACGGTCAATTTCTACCATATCGGCAAATGGTACGGTGTCTTCAACTGGGTTGAAATCTTTTAAATTAGCAAACAAAAAGCTCAACGTATTGCGAATGCGACGGTAACTTTCAGTTACACGTTTCAAAATTTCTTTGGAAATCGCCAATTCGCCCGAATAATCGGTCGCAGCTGTCCACAGGCGCAAAATATCCGCGCCAAATTCATTGTACACTTCCTGCGGTGCAACTACATTGCCCAAAGATTTGGACATTTTATGTCCATTTTGGTCAACCACAAAACCGTGTGTTAATAGTTGTTTATACGGCGCACGCCCAATGGTGGCGCAACCTGTGAGCATGGACGATTGGAACCAACCGCGATGTTGGTCGCTGCCTTCCAAATATAAGTCAGCAGGATATGCTAATTCAGGGCGTTGTTTCACAACTGAATAATGGGTGCTGCCTGAATCAAACCATACGTCCATTGTGTCGGTTAGTTTATCGTACACTTCACAATCTTCGGGCGACAAGATTTCTGCTTTGTCCAAATCAAACCATGCGTTAATGCCTTTTTGTTCAATCAGTTTGCAAACTTGTTCCAAATATTCGGCAGAATTAGGGTGCAGTTCGCCTGTTTCTTTATGCACAAAAAACACCATAGGCGTACCCCATGAACGTTGGCGCGACACCACCCAATCGGGGCGACCTTCAATCATAGCTTGTAAACGCGCACGTCCCCATGCAGGGAAAAATTCGGTATTATCTACTGCTTTTAGGGCATTGTTGCGCAAGGTGTTGCCTGATGTACCTGCTTTGTCCATGCCGATAAACCATTGTGCGGTGGCGCGGTAAATCAGGGGCGTTTTGTGTCGCCAACAATGCGCGTAACTGTGTTCCAATTTTTTATTAGACAATAACACATTGTTTTCATTCAGCCATTCAATAATCGCCGCATTGCCTTGTTCAAACACGTGCATACCTGCCAAACGCGGTACTTCGCTGATGTAACGTCCTTGCGCGTTCACAGGGTTATACAATTCAATTTTGTATTTATTGCAAACAATATAGTCTTCCAAACCATGTGCAGGCGCAGTATGCACCAAACCTGTACCTGCTTCGGTGGTAACGTGGTCGCCGTTTAACATCAAAATATCGCGTTGCAAAAATGGGTGCGACAAAACCAAATGTTCCAATGCTGCACCTGTGGTTTCCGCCAACACAGGGCTGCCTGCAAAACCAAATCGTGCCAATGCGGCTTCTGCCAATTCTTTCGCCAACACCAATTTGCCGCGTGGCGTATCAATCAATTGATAAACAATGTCCGCGCCCGCAGAAATCGCTTGGCTGGCTGGGAGTGTCCAAGGGGTGGTTGTCCAAATCACGGCAAAACATTCGCCCGAAAGTTCAGGCAGCCTGAATGCTTTTGCCAACGCTGCGTTATCGTGAAATGGATACGCCACATCAATGGCTGGGGAAACCTTGTCGCGGTATTCCACTTCTGCTTCCGCCAAAGACGAGCCACAATCCAAGCAAAATTGGACGGGTTTCGCGCCGCGATACAAATAACCTGCTTTGTAGATTTCGCCCAAAGTGCGGACGGTGTCGGCTTCGGTTTTGTAATCCATGGTCAAATAGGGTTGTTCCCAATCGCCCATAATGCCCAAGCGGATAAAGTCTTTTTTCTGACGGGCAATTTGTTCGCTGGCGTATTCGCGGCACAGTTCGCGGAATTTGCCTGCGGGCATGTCTTTGCCGTGTAATTTTTCCACCATCACTTCAATCGGCAAACCATGACAGTCCCACCCCGGAACGTAGGGCGCGTCAAAGCCAGCCAAAGTTTTGCTGCGGATAATGATGTCTTTCAAAATTTTATTGACCGCATGACCGATGTGAATATCGCCGTTGGCATACGGCGGACCATCGTGCAAAATGAATTTTGGGCGACCTGCGGCTTTTTGACGCAGTTTTTGATAACGTTTTTCGTCTTGCCATTGTTTAACCCATGCTGGTTCACGCTTGGCAAGATTGCCGCGCATAGGGAAAGGCGATTCAAATAAATGGACGGTTTTGCTGTAATCGGACATGGTTTTTGCTCATAAAATTGTTAAGAAATAGGGTTTCAGGCTGCCTTTTTGCGTTACAAATTGCTTATTTTGTTAAAAAATACCCTTTCAGACTACCTGAAAAAAGTATTTCATTTTATAAGGATTTAGGCAGCCTGAAAAGCAACTTTTCGTGTAAATCGGGAAGTAAATTTCAGTTAAACCAATAACAAGTGACTACATTTTTTCAAACACTTGATTATAATGTTTCTCAATTACTCGCAAACGAAAGGAAATCGTTATGAAAAAAATTGCATTTTTAGCAACGGCTGCTGTTTTAGCATTGAGCGCGTGCAGTCAAACTTCTGCACCACAATCGCATAATCATCACAACCATCACAACCATTCTGTTGCGACTCATACCGCAAGCAGCTTGTCTGACCAAGTATTTACTTGCCAAAATGGTATGACGGCTACTGTGAAACACAATGTGGGCGAAGATAAAATCCGTTTGCATGTGGACACGATTGAAAGCAGCACTATTTTGAGCCTTGCTCCATCGGGTTCGGGTGAGCGTTATATCAATGCCAATGGTTTTTATAATAAAGCCACCGAGTTTCATATGAAAGGCAAAGAAGCTGCATTCAACTTCCAAGACCCTTATGGTAATCAAGTGCAAACGGCTTGTTATAGCAAATAATTTTCAGGCTGCCTGAAATAAACTTTTACCTTTAAAACAACTTATTTCTGAATAAGGAATTTATCATGAAAAAAATCGTATTGACTGTTTCTGCTGTTGCTTTGGCTTTGGGCATGAATGTTGCGCAAGCGGCACCCAAAAAAGTAACAGGGCAAAAATTTGAATGCAAAAACGGTGCGACTGTTACGATGAAACGCTTGGGTGGCGACAAAGTGCGTGTTTATGTGGATACGATTGGTGCAAGCACTATTTTGCGAGCTGCTCCAACGGGTTCAGGCGAACGCTACATCAGCAATCGTGGTTTCTACAAAAAAGGTACGGAGTTTCAAGTGAAAGGTAAAGATGCACACTTGATTTTCAACGACCCCTATAAAAATGTGGTGGAAACTTCTTGCCGTAGAAAATAATTTGCGTGTACCATTGATTCAGGCAGTTTGAGTTTTTCAGGCTGCCTGAAAATTTAAAGCTGTATCATTTTATTACATTTGAGGAATAGTACGATGAAAATCAAACACTTCATGATTGTTTCTGCGTTTGCAGCATTGGCAGCGTGTACCAACAATCCAAATAATACTTCTGCTCCAGCGCAGCCTGTTAAAACAGAAACTGCTGCATCTACTCAAACACAAGTGAGCAATCTGCATTCTGGCGATAGTCGTGTGTTTGTATGTGAAAACGGCATGACTGCTAATGTAACTTATATGATTGATGAGCGTGAGGATAAAGAAAACGCCATTCATTTGAATGTGGATACCATTGGTGCGAGCGCGCATTTGACACAAAAAGTTTCTGCTTCGGGCGAACGTTATGCTGCGGATAAGGGTTTTTATGATAAAGCAACCGAATGGCATGAAAAAGGTGGCGAGGCTTATTTTGAATTTACTGACCCTTATGGTAATAAAACCGAAACAACATGTAATGTCAAAACGAAATAAATGATTTTGTCATTAAGGCAGCCTGAAAAATACTTTCAGGCTGCCTTTCTTGTTGTTTGTTTGATTTTCTGCCACAATTATATAGTAGATTCAATTTATAGTGAATTCACTATAGTCGTTTAGTCGGGGTGCTGCGAATAGCGGCTGAGATGATACCCGTGAACCTGATGCAGATAATGCTGGCGTAGGAAACTAAAAAGCGTATATAAACGCAGAATATGATGACCGATTTCAGCATCGTTTTTATAAACTATGATGAATCGGTCTTTTTGCGTTTAACACGCGTCAGGCAGCCTGAAAGCATGATTTGCGATTTATCCACAAATCAACAAGGAAACAAAAATGAATAAAATTCATGCAACATTATTGTGTTTATCTATTATGCTGACTGCAAGCGCGTGGGCAAAAACCGAAGTGCGTTTGGCGGTACATGATTCGTATGATTTGCCCAAAGAAGTAGTGGCAAAATTTGAACAACAAAATGATGCGAAAGTGTCGGTCATCAAATTAGGTGATGGTAATGAGATGCTCAACCGTTTGATTTTGACGAGAAATGGTACGGTTTTGGCAGATGCGGTGTTTGGGCTGGATAATAATACGGTGTTGAAAGCATACGAAGCAGGTATTTTGGCAGCCAATCAGCCAAAAAGTGTGCCTACAATTGTTTCGCTGCCACATATTTTGGCGGTAGATTATGGTTTTATTTCTTTGAATTATGATAAAAAATGGTTTGCGGAGAAAAAATTGCCTTTGCCACAATCGTTGGCAGATTTGGCAAAACCAGCATATAAAAATTTGTTGGCGATGCCTAATCCCAATACATCTACCCCAGGTTTGGCGTTTTTATTAGCCAATATTAGTGGTTTGGGTGAAGAAGCGGCTTTTAAATGGTGGGGCGATATGCGACAAAATGGGGTTAAAATTACCAAAGGTTGGTCGGAAGCGTATTATACCGATTTTACTTTGAACGGCGGTTCGCGTCCTATTATTGTGGGATATGCCAGCAGTCCTGCGGCGGAAGTTTTTTATAGTAAAGGAAAATTGAAAACGCCGAATATGGGTAATTTGTTTTTGCAAGGTGGTAGTTATGTGCAGATTGAAGGTGCGGCGGTGTTGAATAAAGCCAAGCAGCCTGAATTGGCGGAAAAATTGGTGCAATTTTTACAAAATCCTGCGGTACAACAATCGGTTACAACTTCTATGTGGGTGTACCCTGCGGTGAAAAATACGCGGCATCATCCCATTATTGTTCATACATCAGCACCGAATAATGCAGAATTTTTGCCCGCAGCACAGGTCAATGCCAAACAAAAAGCATGGTTGGCGCGGTGGACAAAAACGGTATTGCGGTAAAAATCTTTCAGGCTGCCTATAATGTTTCACATGAAACATTATAGGCAGCCTGAAAACATATCGTAAAAATATCCCCTTTTTTTAAACTTTATATTAAAATCTAAATTTCAGGCTGCCTTTTATTGTAAATAGGCAGCCTGAAACCTTTGTTTTAAAACATATTTTAAAGGTTATTATGAGTAACGGTATTTTTTCATGCTTTGCCCAAGAAGGTGCATTAGACAAAGTACATTGTATTGTTAATGCTATTAGTAACCCCTTATGGGACTGGTTGGTTGTCATTTTATTGGGTGTGGGTTTTTTCTTTACCATTGCCACAGGTTTTGTGCAATTACGGTTATTTGGACGCAGTATCAAAGAAATTCGCGGTAGCCGACAAAACGCTAATCAAAACAGTGGGATTTCTGCATTCCAAGCGTTTGTAACGGGTCTAGCCAGTCGCGTAGGAACGGGGAATATTGCAGGTGTAGCATTAGCGATTTCTATTGGTGGACCTGGTGCCGTATTGTGGATGTGGCTGACTGCACTGATTGGTATGAGTTCTGCATTTGCTGAATCCACATTGGCACAATTATTCAAAGTACGCGATAAACAAACGGGATTATTTCGCGGTGGCCCCGCTTATTATATTGCGCATGGTTTGAATCAACATTGGTTGTCGGTGCTGTTTTCGGTCAGTTTAATTGTGTGCTTTGGTTTTGTATACGAAGCCATTCAAGCTAATACGATTGTGCAAGCCATACAATCAGCAAGCAATATGACTCCTGCTGATGGCGTTACCGAAGAAGTTTGGGATAATTACAAACACGGCATTGGTGCATTTTTAGTCATTATTACCGCCCCTATTATTTTTGGTGGTATCAAACGAGTAGCGCGAATTGCAGAAGGCATTGTGCCATTGATGGCGATTGTGTATCTGCTTGTTACATTGTATGTGATGATAACCAATATCAGCGAAATTCCGCGTGTATTTAATTTGATTATTCAAGATGCGTTTAGCAGCAAAGCCGTTGAAGGTGGTTTTTTAGGTGGCATCTTCTCGCAAGCCATGATGTATGGTATCAAACGTGGTTTATATTCTAACGAAGCAGGTCAAGGTTCTGCGCCCAATGCAGCGGCATCAGCAGACGTTAAACACCCTGTTTCACAAGGCTTAATCCAAATGCTAGGCGTATTTATTGACACAATGGTGGTATGTTCTTGTACCGCATTTGTCATTTTGCTATCTGATACATCACTGAATGCAGATTTAAGTGGCATTCAATTAACCCAAGCCGCATTGGAAAGTCATATTGGTTCATGGGCGCAACAATTCTTGGCATTTATTCTGTTTATGTTCGCGTTTACCACCATTATCGGTAACTATGCTTATGCTGAAACCAATATTCACTATCTACACAGCAACTGGCTGGTGTTGGCACTTTTCCGTATGGCAGTACTGGGCTTTGTGTATTTTGGCGCAGTCGCAAAAGTACCCGTTGTATGGGATATGGGTGATTTAGCAATGGGCGTGATGGCATTAATTAACTTGGTGGTTATTTTGCTGATGTACAAATACGTTTTACTGCTGTTGAAAGACTACACGGTGAAATTGCGTATGGGTAAAAAAGAACCTGAGTTTAAATTGAGTGAACATCCTGTGTTGAAACGCAAAATCAAATCCAATATTTGGTAAAAGATAGCATTAAAAAACAAAAAGGCAGCCTGAAAAATATTTTCAGGCTGCCTATCTTATTGTTCTGAATCCATATTCTTGTTTTCATTATCTGCTTCGTCATACGCTTCTACAATTTTTTGTACAAGCGGATGGCGAACCACATCTTCGCTAGTAAACGTATGAAAATACAAGCCCTCCACGTTACCTAATTTTTCACGCGCATCGCGCAAGCCTGATTTGATATTGCGAGGCAAATCAATTTGGCTCAAATCACCTGTAATCACGGCTTTGGTACCGAAACCGATGCGTGTTAAAAACATTTTCATTTGTTCGGGCGTGGTGTTTTGCGCTTCGTCCAAAATCACATACGCGCCGTTGAGCGTGCGTCCGCGCATATAGGCGAGCGGCGCAATTTCAATCAAACCTTTTTCCATTAATTTGGTAACGCGGTCAAAGCCCATCAAATCGTAGAGCGCGTCATACAGTGGGCGTAAATACGGGTCTACTTTTTGTGCTAAATCGCCAGGGAGAAAACCGAGTTTTTCGCCCGCTTCCACCGCAGGACGCACCAAAACAATGCGTTCTATTTGGTGTTTGTCCATGGCGTCCACTGCTGCTGCGACCGCCAAATAGGTTTTGCCCGTGCCTGCTGGCCCCAGTCCGAACACAATATCGTGATTGAGCAGGGCGCGAATGTAACCGTTTTGGCGTGGTGTGCGTCCGCTTATACTGCCACGTTTGGTGTGGAAATAGTAGGCGTGGTTTTTGTCGGTTTTTTCAATGTGTTGGCTGTCAGCGGTTTTCGCTTCTACGGCAGCAAGGTTGATGTCTTCATCTGACAAATCGCGTTGTTCAGCGATGTCCATTAAATTGACCAAGGCATTACGTGCTGCGTGGGCATGGCTGCCTGAAAACGTGAAATGGTCAAATCGTCGGCTGATTTGTGTATCCAAAATGTGTGCTAGCGCAGTTAAATTGTCGTCTAATGCGCCGCATAGTCTTTGTAGGGCGATGGGGTCGTAATCTTCAAATTGTAAATGTACAGTTGTCATATTTTGCTTTCGTGATTCGGATACGATACACATGATGTATAGTGGATTCACTAAATCAGGACAAGTCGGTAGCGAGAGCCGTGTACAGCTAGTACATAAGGGAGCTGGTAACGCTGTACTGGTTTAGTGAATTCACTATATAGTCGTAGAAGTGAAAATGCAATACAAGGCGAGCCAACGCCGTAGTACTTTTTCAATTCTGTGGCTATACTTGTTTTGCAGGAATTTCGGTAAACAATTTACCACAATCTAAAATGTTTCAGGCTGCATAGTGTGTTTTATTCGCTCCATGCAGCCTGAAAATTAGGATAAGCTATTATACTGCGATTGAGCTTTACGGTATCATTCAAAGATATTTTCAGGCTGCCTTTCTTTCACTAAGCACAAAGGATGCAATATGGAGCAACTCAATCTTATTTATCTGATTATGGCGGTATTGCTGTTTGCCAGCGTATTAGCAAGTCGCCTGTCTGCACGTTTAGGCATGCCTTTGTTGTTAGCGTTTTTGGGTGTCGGCATGCTCGCGGGCGAAGAAGGCATTGGCGGTATTGTGTTTAACAATTTTGTTGGTGCATCGCTGGTCAGTCAATTAGCATTGGCGATTATTTTGTTGGACGGCGGCTTGCGTACACAATATGCAACTTTCCGTATTGCGCTCAAACCTGCGGCGATTTTAGCCAGTTGGGGCGTATTGGCAAGTGTTGGTTTACTCGGTATTTTCACCACGCTGTTTTTGGGAATTGATTGGAAACTGGGTTTATTGATGGCAGCGATTGTGGGTTCAACCGATGCGGCTGCCGTGTTTTCTTTATTGCGTAACAGCGGCGTGCGACTCAATCCGCGTATTCAAGCCACGTTGGAATTGGAAAGTGGTGTCAATGACCCGATGGCGATTTTGTTGGTTAGTATACTTATCAGCTTGATAACGCAGCCTGAAAATACAACTTTTGCAAGCGCGTTTATCATGTTACTAAAACAACTCGGTTTGGGTTTGGTTGTAGGTATATTAGGTGGCAAAATCTTGGCGTGGTTATTGGCGCGTATTCGTCTTGCCGAAGGGATGTATGCCTTAATGATTGCATCGGGTGGCGTAGCCTTGTTTGCCCTAACCAATATGACAGGAGGGAGCGGTTTTTTGGCGGTCTATTTGGCAGGCGTATTGATTGGCAATGCACGCAATGCTTCTACCGAGCACGTTTTAACCGTGATGGACGGTTTGGCATGGTTGGCACAAGCTACCATGTTTTTGGTATTGGGTTTATTGGTTACGCCATCGCATTTGCTGGATAAAGCATGGGTAGCGTTGGCGATTGCCAGCTTCCTGATTTTGGTTGCACGCCCAGTAGCCGTGTACACTTCTATCAAATGGTTCAAATATCGCCGTGCTGAAATTGCCTACATCAGTTGGGTAGGATTACGCGGTGCCGTTCCCGTTACTTTGGCGATTATGCCGATGATGATGGGCGTAGAAAACGCACGATTTTTGTTTGATATTGCCTTTGCGGTGGTAATTTTATCGCTGCTGATTCAAGGCACGACCATTCCCTATTTTGCCAAAAAATCGGGCATGACTTTGCCACCGCAGCCTGAACCTTTGGAAACCCGCGAACTTTGGTTAGCTGATAAATTATCCGTTACCATGCAAGCCTTTCGCGTAGAAGAAAATTCGGAAGCCGTAAATAGCCACCCTTACGCCATGACACGCGATGCCCGTTTTTCAGGCTGCCGTTTATTTGTATTGGTACGCAATAATCAAACGATTAAAGTAGATTTCACGACACAAATGCAAGTCAATGATATAGCGTGGTACACCCTACCCGAAATACACGGTTCAGCCTTTGCACGACAATTTGCCGATGATTCAGGCAGCCTGAATGAACAACAATTCTATGGCGAATTTGAAGTTAATCCCAATGTAAAATTGAGTGATTTAGCATTTATGTATGGCGTGCAAGCAGCGGAAGAAGACCGAGAAAAATCACTGGCTGATTTGTTTAGCGAACGATTTGGCGGTATTCCTGTGGCTGGCGACCGAATTTATTTGGACAACTTTTGTTTAACTGTTAAAGTTTTAAATGAACAAGGCAAAATTCAATCGGTTGGTTTGAAAATGCCGAAAATAGCAGAATAGTAGGCTAAGGTTTTCAGGCTGTCTATCTACAATAGGCAGCCTGAAAACATA
Organism: Wielerella bovis; assembly: GCF_022354465.1. Lineage (NCBI taxonomy): Bacteria > Pseudomonadati > Pseudomonadota > Betaproteobacteria > Neisseriales > Neisseriaceae > Wielerella > Wielerella bovis. The sequence goes on from NZ_CP092361.1 coordinate 249,553, forward strand.
AAATCCCTGTATAATCCGCCGTACAGGTTGAACAGACAGTCGCCGCGTATCACAAACATACGGGGAGGAAAGTCCGGGCTACACAGAGCAAAATGCCAGCTAACGGCTGGGCATGGTAACATGACGGAAAGTGGAACAGAAAGCAATACCGCCGATGACGTGGCAACACGAACAGGTAAGGGTGAAAAGGTGCGGTAAGAGCGCACCGTGCAACTGGCAACAGTTCGCAGCAGGCTAAACCCCATTTGTAGCAAGACCAAACAGAACATATTGACGCTGCTCGCCGAGTGTTCGGGTAGGTTGCTTGAACGTACTGGTAACGGTACGTCTAGATGAATGACTGTCCAACGACAGAACCCGGCTTATCGTTTAACCTGTTTTTGTAGATTATTAGGCAGCCTGAAAACTTTTCAGGCTGCCTTTTGTATATGAAAATAATCTGAAAAACCATGTAAATCCAAAAGAAAAAGCAGCCTGAAAGCCATTATCAAATATACAAAATCCAGCAAAACTGTTATTCTAACAGCCTTTTTATTCAAGTTATTTTCTGAATGTTTTATTTACAAACCCTTATCGCCTTTGTTTTCGCCATCGTGCTGTTGGTTGGCTTGCACGAATTAGGGCATCTGATTGTCGCTCGATTGTGCGGTATTAAAGTAATACGCTTTTCTATTGGTATCGGCAAACCGTTCTACACCAAAATCTGGCGCAATATTGAATGGAGTATCGCACCGATTCCACTTGGTGGCTACGTCAAAATGGTAGATACGCGCGAAGGTAAAGTTGCTGATGAAGATTTACCCTACGCTTTTGATAAACAACATCCGCTCAAACGTATTGCTGTGGTTGCCGCAGGGCCTCTGACTAATTTGGCTTTGGCGATTATTTTGTATGCTTTTAGTTTTGGTATAGGAGGTGTCAAAGAAACACGTCCTTATATTGGCACACTAGACAGCCCGTCTATCGCCGCCAAAGCAGGTTTTCGTGAAGGTGATAAAATCATTAGTGTTAATGGCAAAGCTGTTAATACATTTAATGATGCCTACATCAATATGGTAATGAATTTAGAGGCAGGGAAAGTCTTGGTACAAGTGGAGAATCCACAAGGGCAGCCTGAAACACGCACCATTGATGCAGTCGGTACACCTGAAGCACAAGCAGTTGCGACACGACAAGCTAGCATCGGTATTTCTCCTGTGAAATTGAGTGAATATATTGGCGAAGTTGTACCCAATAAAGCTGCCGCCAAAGCGGGCTTACAAAAAGGCGACCGCATCATTCGCATAGATGGTATGGATACGCCTAAATGGGAACAATGGGCAAAAATTGTGCGTGAAAATGCAGGAAGAAACTTGAAAGTCGTTTATGTGCGAAATGGTACAGAACACGAAACCATATTGATGCCTGATGCACACGAATTACCTGACCGCAGTCAAATTATTGGTCGTGCAGGAATTGCTCCTGCCATAGATGAAGCATGGCAGAAAAAAGTTCATCATGTATACTATCCCAATCTAGCGCAATCTATGCAACTGGGTTGGCAAAAAATGGTGGATTATACCAATATCACACTCTCTTTCTTTGGCAAATTGATAACGGGTAACGCATCATTTGCCCATATTTCAGGGCCGATTACCATTGCCGAAGTAGCAGGGCATACTATACAAATTGGCTGGCAAAGTTATGTAGAATTTCTTGCACTTGTTAGCATCAGTTTGGGTGTGATGAATTTACTGCCAATACCTGTATTAGACGGTGGACATTTGGTTTACTATACTGCTGAATTGATACGCGGCAAACCATTAAGCAAAACCATACAAGATATTGGTTTGCGAATTGGCGTAGCAGCATTGCTTACTATGATGATACTGGCATTTTTTAACGATATTACTCGCTTACTTGGATAATACAATGAAACTAAACAAAACTACTGTTGCAACCTTATTTGCATTAGGTATTACAACCCCAGCTTTTGCGGAAGATTTCACCATTAGCGATGTTCGCGTGGAAGGCGAACAACATACTTCTGAAGCCACCGTGCGTTCATTGCTGCCTGTAAAAGAGGGTAGCCAATTTACCGATGAAGTAGGCGAAAATATTATCCGTAGTCTGCATGCAAGCGGTTTTTATGAAAATGTGTTGCTGGAACAAAATGGTAACCAACTGATTGTTACCGTCAAAGAGCGACCCATCATCAGTGATTTGATTATTAAAGGTACAAAAATTTTGCCCAATGCAGCCATTAAGAAACAAATGGCAGGGGTAAAAGCCAGCAAAGCAAGCAGTGATGAAGAACTGGTTAGCGGTAGAACCGAAGAGGGGCAAGATGAGCGACTGGCAAACTTTGAAAATGAAGCGACTTACAATACTTCGCAAGCATTGGCAGCTGCAGGTTTAGCAAAAGGTGATTTTTTCAGCCAAGAAGCATTGGTTCGTGCTTTGCGTGCTTTGGATGGCGCGTACAAAGAACAAGGCAAGAACAATGTCAAAATTACGCCAGAAGTACAGGAATTGGCTCGCAATCGTGTAGCAGTACTGATTAATGTGGACGAAGGTGAAACCACACGTGTCAGACAAATTGATTTTGAAGGCAATGAGAATTTTTCAGACTATCGTTTAAATCGTGTAATCGGTTTAACTGATGGGACATTGTTCTCATGGGCAACGAGAAGTGATGTTTTCTCATGGGAAAAATTTAGCCGTGATAAAGAACGCTTGGAAAGTTTTTACTATGACAAAGGTTTCTTTGATTTCAAGGTGGATTTTGAAGATGTAAAACGCCAGTTGAATGAAGATAAGACCCGTGAAAGTGTAACGATTCAAGTACACGAAGGCGAAAAATTCTATTGGGGCAATGTCAAAATTGTTGGCGATAACAAAGATGTGCCATTAGAAAATTTGGAAAAGCATCTGAGTAAACTCAAAGAAGGTCGTTTGAGTAACATGGATCGCTTGAAAGAGGCAATGGCGCGTATTCGTTTAGAATTGCAATCAGCAGGTTATGCCAATGCGCAAGTAAGCAGTGAGGCAGCTCGCCGTGTAGAAAATGGCAAAAATATTGCTGATATTACCGTGTTTATTACCCCTGGTAACCGAGTTGCTGTGCGTCAAATCACCATTAAAGGCAATAACAGAACGCGTGATGAGGTCATTCGCCGTGAATTGCGTCAAATGGAAGCAGCAACATTTGACCAATTTAAACTTGCACGTTCTTCGCAGCGTTTAAGTCAGTTAGGCTATTTTGAAGATGTGCAAATTGCCAGCAGAACACTGCCTGAAAATGAACAACAAGTAGATGTGGATGTTACAGTAAAAGAGCGACGTACTGGTAGTATCAATGCTTCGGCTGGTTGGTCGCAAGATGATGGCTTGGTGTTAGCGGGTAGTATGGCGCAAGATAATTTGTTTGGTACAGGTAAATCTGCTGCATTAAGTCTATCACGCAGTAAAGTATCACAATTAGTAAATCTGTCATTTACTGAACCCTATTTTACCAATGATGGGGTTAGTATGACTTATAACGTATTTGGTTCAAAGTATGACCCATCTAAATCCAATACCAATACACGCAACTATCGCATGGTGCGTTATGGTGGACAAGCAATGATGGGTGTACCCATTACCGAATATGACCGTGTTAATGTTGGTTTAGGTGTGGAACATATGGGCATTACCTTGTTCAATAACCCTCCCTATCGTTACCAACGTTATGTAGACCAAAATGGTCGAAATAACTGGATTTATAAAGGCTTGTTAAGTTGGTATCGCAATACCACTGACGATGGATTCTGGCCAACACGCGGTTACAATACCAATGTAACAGGTGAAATCGGTTTGCCAGGAAGTGGTTTGCAATACTATATGTTGGGTCATCAACAAACATGGTATTTCCCAATCAGTAAACACTTTACATTGATGCTAAATGGTCAAGTGGGCTATAGTGGTAGTTATGGCAAAACCAAAGAAGTGCCATTTATGTATATGCAATCAGGTGGTGGTTTAGGTTCGGTTCGTGGTTACCAAAGCGGTTCTTTGGGACCAAAAGTATATGACTATGACCCATCATCTAATACCTTTACTGATATTGAACGATACGGTGGTACATATTCTGCCAATGCTAATGCAGAATTGCTGTTCCCTTTCCCTGGCGTCAAAAACAGCCGTGCTGTGCGTTTGAGTTTGTTTGCTGATGCAGGCAGTGTGTGGGACGGTAAAACGTATACGCCAGCCATGTATTCAAGCAGCAACCCTTATGGCAGTAACCAATTCTACAAAACCGACCACAAATCTTCGTTTAAAAATGAATTGCGTTATTCCGCGGGTGCGGCATTCACATGGATTTCACCCGTAGGTCCAATTAAATTGAGCTATGCGTATCCATTGAAGAAAAAAGACGAAGACCAAATCCAACGTTTCCAATTCCAGTTGGGTACGGTATTCTAACAAGGCAGCCTGAAAAAAGGGGATGGTTTATATTAACCCATTCCCTACCCTAAAATGACTCTTAATATGAGAAGTATGATGAAAAACCAAACCATTAAAATGTTAAGCGCAGCTATATTATTGACAAGCAGCCTGAATGCCGCAGCTGAAATGAAATTGGGTTACGTCAATCCAGAGCGTGTTTACACTGAAACCCAAGCAGCACGTCGTATTGAAGCTCGTTTGCAACAAGAGTTTAGCGTACAACAACAAGCTTTAACCCAATTGCAACAAGAAGGTGTAGAGCTACGAACTCGGATTGCCAAAAGCAAAAATGCTAATGAACGCAAACGTTTAGAAGCACAACTGGAAGAAAAAGCACAACAATATCGTGTTGCATCAGCACGTTTATCCGAAGAGTTTAGCTTGGTACGCAACGAAGAGTTTGCTGCTTTGCAAAATAATGCCAATGCCATCATCAAAAACATTGCCGAAAAAGAAAAATACGATTTAATCGTGCAAGAAGCTGTATTTGTTACGCGCAAATACGATATTACCGACCGCGTGATTAAATTGCTGGACGAAATCAAATAATTTCAGGCTGCATCACAGCCCTATTTTCTATACAGGCAGCCTGAAAAATTCAATTATTTTCAGGCTGCCTTAATCTTAATTCATATATTCATATTTTGGCATAAAAAGTAGCCTGAAAACACAAGGAAAAATAATGTTTACCCTATCCCAAATCACAGAAAAACTCGGTGGCGAATGGCGTGGCGAAAATATTACCGTAACCGCCATCGCCCCCGCATCACGCGCCCAAACCAATGAAATCACTTTTTTAGCCAACCCCAAATACAAACAAGAAGTAACCGACAGCGCAGCAGGCGCAATCATCGTATCGGCAAAAACAGCAGATTTATTCCCCGAACGTAATGTGATTATCGCGCCAGACCCCTATTTGTATTTTGCCAAAGTCGCACGCTTATTCCACCCGATTGTGGCGGCGCGTGGCGGTGTGCATCCAACCGCTGTGATTGAACCATCTGCCGTTGTACCCACAAGTTGCGAAATTGGTGCGAACGTGTACATCGGCGCAAATACGGTGCTGGGCGAACGTTGCCGAATTCTGGCAAATTCGGTGGTGGAACACGATTGCGTGTTGGGCAACGATTGCTTTTTACACCCCAATGTAACCGTATATTTCGGTTGCACATTGGGGTATCGCGTGGAATTGCATTCAGGCTGCGTGATTGGTGCGGACGGATTTGGTTTGGCATTTTCAGGCAGCGATTGGTTTAAAATTCCGCAAACTGGTGGCGTTACCTTGGGCGATGATGTGGAAATCGGCTCCAATACCAATATTGACCGCGGCGCGATGTCGGATACAATAGTGGGACGTGGCACAAAAATTGATAACCAAGTCCAAATCGCACACAATTGCAAAGTTGGCGAACATACGGTTATCGCGGCGCAAACAGGGATTTCAGGCAGCACGGAAATCGGTAGTTATTGCGTGATTGGCGGTGGCGTGGGAACGGTGGGACACATCACGATTGCCGATAAAACCAATATTGGCGGCGGAACAAATATCACGCACAGCATTAAGGAAAGTGGTCAGCATTATGCTTCCATTTTCCCGATGCAAACTTATAAAGAATGGGTACGCAACGGCGTGCATATCAATCATTTGCATGAAATGCACAAACGTATCAAAGCTTTGGAAGCGAAATTGGCAGAGCAGGGCGCAGAATAATTTTTCAAGGTTGAAACTTTTGCAAAATCTATTTAGGCAGCCTGAAAAATATAAAGGATTGATTATGTGGCATATTGTCGCCATTGGTTATATTTTTGTAACTTTTATGTTTTCCATCGCACAAGGCAGCATCGCGCGAATTTTGATTTATTTGGTCTTTTGGACGATTTTACCCACCTTGTTTGCTTTTTGGGTCGCCATAACACGGCGGCGCAATAAATTGATGAAACAACAGGAATTGTTGGAACATCAACAAAAATACGCCTCAACGCAGCCTGAAAATAAATAAACCAATCAAATAGGCAGCCTGAAAACTTTTCAGGCTGAAACCTTTGCAAAACTGCGGAAACTTTTAAATCGCCGTCATTCCCGCGCAGGCGGGAATCCACTTTTAACTTTAAGAAACAAAAGTTTGTTTAACTCAACGTTGGATTCCCGCCTGCGCGGGAATGGCGATATTGGTAGTTTTGCAAAAGTTTCAGGCTGCCTATTTTCAAACCATACAATCATGTTTCCTATTGGTTAAAACTAGATTATATTTCCACCCATTGTTTTAACTATTGGTTATCATTATAATCCGTTCTTTCTTTAACAACACACACAACATCATGATGAAACAACCATTAAACAAATTTGAACCCTACGCTTTTTTATTGGCGCGTATTTTGATTGGCTATATGTTTTTGCTGCACGGCACGGCAAAATTCTTTGAATTTCCGCTGTCCATGACCGATGGCAACGGCAGCGTACCTTTGTTTTCGCAATACGGTTTGGCAGGGATGTTAGAAATTGTTGGCGGCATATTGTTTATACTCGGCTGTTTCACGCGTTCAGTCGCGTTTGTGCTATCGGGCATGATGGCTTTCGCGTATTTTGTGGTACACGGCGGCAATCCCTTGTTACCTATGCTGAACGAAGGCGAAGGTGCTGCTTTGTATTCATTGGTATTTTTGTTATTTGTCTTCACAGGCGCAGGCAAAATTTCGGTGGATAATCTCATCAGCCAAAAAATCCATCCATCGGATTTCAGGCAGCCTTACAGTACATGACAAAAACTTTGGGTTGCCTGAAACCTGTTCCCTCCCCCGTTGGAGACGGGGGAGGGAACAGGTTAGTGGTAACTTCAAAAAAATTGTCGTGTACTGTAAGGCAGCCTGAAAACGCCGTATCAACTATTTAATGATATAAATTAAATACTTATATCTATCTTTTACTATGCTGTATTTTCAGGCTGCATAAATGAAAGGCAGCCTGAAAATTTTATCTCCATACAGCGGTTATTTTTTCTGCCAACGATTCGGCAAAGCCGCAGGTGTTTGAGTCGCGTGGATTTGCGTAGCGATGGTTTGGGCGTGTTCAATGCGTTGCGCTGTGGCAGGGTGCGTACTCAACCATGTCGGATACGCAGCCACCTTGTATTCCTGTTCTACTGTTTGCAAAGTACGAAACAAATCCGTTACACCCGCCGCGCTACGATATTGTCCCACAACAGCATGAACAGCTTCGGCATCGGCACGGTATTCCAACTCGCGGCTGTAGCGTAAACTTTCCAAATGCACCAAATTGTGCAGTTGTGCTTCACTACCAAAAGCGGCGGCAAATACGCTATACAATAAATTGCGAGTCATACCGCGCATCGGGTCGCGATGTTTGATGTGTCCCATTTCGTGTGCCAATACTGCGGCAACGCTTTCTTCATTCGGTAAACGATTGAGTAAACCACGATACAACACGACATTGCCACCAAATGTCGCAAATGCGTTGGGCGTATCATCATCGCTAATGTACACATCAACCGAATTGGCGGGTAAATTCATGTGTACCGCCAGTTGGTCAGCCAATTCTTGCATATTAGGGTCGTGCTTGATGCTTTCATCTGCTAAAAGATGTTTGCCAACAAACGAAAACCATGCACGCTCACGTTGCAAACTCACAGTATATGGTAATGACCAAACAATCGCTTCCACCAACAACCAGACAAGCAAAATTGTCAGTAATAAATACCCCAACATGGCTCGCAATTCACCCAAATGTGATGTATCGTGAGAAATGTTGGGGTTTTGGCTTTCGTCAAATTTAGGTGCTTCCAATTTCATGCTGCACTTTGTTCTTTCTTACGCAGTTTGCCCGCTGTGCCATATGCCAGCACTTCCACCGTGCCATTGGCGGCTTGTTGGCGAGGGTCGTGGATATTGCCCAGCGTTGTGGTTTCAAATTTCATATTGATAATCATGCTTGACCCCATTTTTGCGGCTTCTTCTTTCATGCGCAACACAGCTTCACGTCGTGCACGGTCAAGCAAGGTTTCATACGCGCTGATATTACCACCGAAAAAATTGCGGAAACCTGCCAACAAGCGCGTGAAATAATTGCTGGATATTACTACACTACCACGTACCAAATGTTGATTACAGAAATTTTTTGGCGGTTTGCGTACCAATACCACCATAATATGACGTAATTCTTCTTCGCGGCGTAAAATGCTTTCATAGTGCTTTTTCTCATTGCGATTGCCAGTAAAAAACGCAATCAGCAACAAGACCAGCGTAATAATCCAGCCTGAGAATTCTATCAACCAATCCATGATAGACCCCTAGTCTAAAACAACTGCTGTACCATAAGCAAAAATCTCTGCTGCGCCAGCGGCTACCGATGAAGTAGAAAAACGTACATTTAATATGGCATTTGCACCTGCTTGGTGTGCTTGTCTCATCATACGATTTAAGGCTTCATCGCGTGATTCGTTGAGTAATTCGGTATAGCCTTTTAATTCTCCACCAAAAATATTTTTCAATCCCGCCATAAAATCACGTCCAGCGTGTTTGGAGCGTACGGTCGAGCCTTGTACCAAACCCAAATGTTTCACAATGCGACGGTCTGGAACGTATTCTAAATTGGTAATTAACATGGTATACATGATGTTTTCCTTTGTATCAATTTGAAAAAAACAGGTTTCAGGCTGCATTGTGTGGAATAGGCAGCCTGAAATAAACTGTATTGAGATTATATCGGTTTTTAAACTTGAATGGGGAAAATGATTAATATTTCGGTTAAGTGGAATAATGGTGGGGTTGGATACTTCTATCTGAATATTTTTATTTATAAAAAATTATATTAATTCAATAGTTTGATTTATTGAAGAATTTAATCTACGAATTTTCAGGCAGCCTGAAAAGGTTTTGCAAACGTTTCAGCCTCAAAGCATGTAAACCACCCCTACTGATAAAAAACATGGCACAATATCTGTTTTATAACCGCTAGGACAAGTCATGAAATCCACCTTAACCCTTATTGCCACCGCATTATTATTATCCGCTTGTGGCTCAACTCATTCCCCTGTTGCTGCCAAAGGTTCATGGACAAGCGTTGGCAAAATCCAAAATGGCGAAATTGAAGTGGCATACGACACAGACAGCATTGTGCGCCAAAGCCAAATTGTACGCCTGACCGACCGAAAAGTGGTACTTGACCCACAAAAAACCCGTTTCACACAAACGCCACCCTACAAAGCCGCAATTACAGATTGGGAATTTGATTGCAGTAAACGCACCAACCGCCCACTCAATACACGGTTCTACGATAAAAATGGAACGTTACTTGCCCAACATGGTTACACGCGTAGTCAAGTGGCTCCCCAAGCTATCGCACCCAATACTCCTTCTTTTGCATTATTCAATATTGCCTGTAAAAAATAAAAAAAGGCAGCCTGAAAACTTGTAGGTTGGATACTGATATCTAATAATTTTTAATATAGTGGATTCACTAAATCAGGACAAGGCGACCACGCCCGCCGTGTACAAATAGTACATAAGGGCGTGGGTAACGAAGCAGATTTCTTATTTTAATTTACTATACATTTACTATACATAAGGGAGCTGGCAACGCTGTACTGGTTTAGTGAATTCACTATAAAAAATAGTTGTTAAATATAAGAAATATTGGATTCAAGAATTTGACCTACAAATTTGGGTTTTGCAAAAGTTATGGTTGGTCAAAATGGCATAAAAATAAGGCGATTGCTACCATCTCGTCTTATTCCATTCAGTCGTTTTCTTGACAAGTCAGCCTATCGCCCCTAAAATTTCCATCTCCAAAAATTCTTTGCCATTTCAGGCTGCATTTTCCAAAAATATTTTATTATTTTTCAAACCCATTTCATGTTGCACAACAAGGCAGCCTGAAAACTTTTATACGAAATTTCATTATGCACGTTTCAGAACTTCAAACAAAACATATTACCGAACTCATCGCCCAAGCCGAACAAATGGGTATTGAAAACGCCAACCGCTTTCGCAAACAAGACCTTGTTTTTACTATTGTGCGCGAATTGATGAAAAACGGACAAGAATTTGTCTGTTCAGGCACGCTAGAAACGCTGCCCGATGGCTACGGTTTTTTACGCAGCGGTGCCACATCTTATCTCGCTTGCCCCGATGATATTTACGTTTCGCCCCATCAAATCCGCCGCTTCAATCTGCACACGGGAGACACCATTGAAGGTACGGTACGCGTCCCCAAAAATGATGAAAAATATTTTGCCCTCGTACGTTTAGATAGCATCAACGGCGATAATCCTGAAAGCTGTCGCCACAAAATTCTGTTTGAAAACCTAACCCCCTTATTCCCCACCAAACAACTCAAATTAGAACGCGATATTTCAACCGAAGAAAATATCACAGGACGGATTATTGACCTGATTTCGCCGATTGGTTTAGGACAACGCGCTTTATTGGTTGCGCCACCTAAATCAGGCAAAACCGTGATGTTGCAAAACATCGCTCACGCCATTACAGCGAACAATCCCGATGTAGAATTGATTGTATTACTGATTGATGAACGTCCCGAAGAAGTAACCGAAATGACCCGTAGCGTGCGTGGCGAAGTCGTATCGTCCACATTTGACGAACCCGCACAACGCCATGTTCAAGTTGCCGAAATGGTAATTGAAAAAGCCAAACGCATGGTGGAACACAAAAAAGATGTGGTGATTTTATTGGACAGTATCACACGATTGGCGCGCGCGTATAACACCGTTGTGCCAACTTCGGGCAAAGTGCTGACAGGTGGCGTGGATGCCAATGCCTTGCATCGCCCCAAACGCTTTTTTGGTGCAGCGCGAAATGTAGAAGAAGGTGGTTCACTGACGATTATCGCTACTGCGTTGGTGGAAACGGGTAGCCGCATGGATGATGTGATTTTTGAAGAATTCAAAGGCACGGGCAATATGGAGCTGAATTTGGAACGCCGTTTGGCGGAAAAACGTGTCTTCCCTGCGATTAATATCAACAAATCGGGTACACGCCGTGAAGAATTGCTGGTACCGAATGACCAGTTGCAAAGAATGTGGGTATTACGCCGCGTGCTGCATCCAATGGACGACATTGAAGCGGCAGAGTTTTTGTTAGATAAAATCAAGAAAACCAAAAATAATGATGAGTTTTTTGATGAAATGCGTGGTGGCAAAAGCAGTGTCGCTAAAAAAGCCACAAGCGTTGAAACCGTTGTAAAATCGACACGTGGACGCAAACCAAAAACGACAACAGAATAAATTTAAATTATATAGGCAGCCTGAAAATTAGTTTTCAGGCTGCATTTTATTTTTAGCAATTAAATTTCCTAAAATAAAAAAAATAGTCTTAAATAGATACAAAATTAGTTAAATCTAAACCATAATAAAATTAAATTTCAAAATGCAGCCTGAAAGCCTTGTCAAGCAGCGTATAAACCTTTATTCTGCACGCTTTATTGAATAAACGAGAATACAATCATGAACCGCTTACAAAAAACCGATGATGTGCGCATTCAAGCCGTAGCTGAGTTGTTGCCACCGATTGCACATTTGTATGAACTGCCCATTAGCGATGCAGCCGCTGAATTAGTAGTGAAAACGCGCCAAGAAATTTCTGATTTGGTGCATGGCAAAGACAATCGTTTGTTGGTGATTATTGGACCATGTTCCATTCACGATACGAAAGCGGCGATGGAGTATGCCCAACGTTTGTTGCCTTTGCGCCAAAAATATGAAAAAGAATTGTTGATTGTGATGCGTGTATATTTTGAAAAACCGCGTACAACAGTGGGCTGGAAAGGTTTGATTAACGACCCACATTTGGATGGCAGTTTTGACATTAACTTTGGTTTGCGTCAGGCGCGTAAATTATTGTTGGATTTGAATAATTTGGGTATGCCTGCTTCTACTGAGTTTTTGGATATGATTACGCCACAATATTATGCAGATTTGATTTCATGGGGTGCGATTGGCGCGCGCACGACGGAAAGTCAAGTGCATCGTGAATTGGCGAGTGGTTTGTCTTGCCCTGTTGGTTTCAAAAATGGGACGGACGGTAATTTGAAGATTGCGATTGATGCGATTGGTGCAGCATCGCATCCACATCATTTCTTATCGGTAACCAAAGCAGGACATTCGGCGATTGTGCATACTTCGGGTAATTCTGATTGTCATGTGATTTTGCGCGGTGGTAAAGAGCCAAATTACAGCGCGGAACACGTTCAGGCTGCATCGGAACAATTAAGCAAAGCGGGTGTTACGCCGAAATTGATGGTGGATTTTAGCCATGCCAATAGTCGCAAAGATTTCCGCCGTCAAATGGAAGTGGCGCAGGATGTGGCGCAGCAAATCCAAAATGGTGAACAAAATATTATGGGCGTAATGGTGGAAAGCCATTTGGTGGAAGGTCGCCAAGATAAACCTGAATGTTACGGTCAAAGTATTACCGATGCGTGCATTGGTTGGGATACCACCGAAGAATTGTTGGCATTGTTAGCAGAAGCTAATCGCGTGCGTGTATAAAAAGAAAGAGCAGTCTGAAAATTTGATTATCCAAATTATCAAGTTTTCAGGCTGCTATGTATTAATAAAAAATAAATTTACATGAAAAAAGCCTGTTCATACGAACAGGCTTTTGGAATGCTGGCACGCCCACGGGGAATCGAACCCCGGTTACCGCCGTGAAAGGGCGATGTCCTAACCGCTAGACGATGGGCGCGGATAAAATCTTTTCTGGCGCACCCGGAGCGATTCGAACGCCCGACCCTTTGGTTCGTAGCCAAATACTCTATCCAACTGAGCTACGGGTGCAGTTAAGAAAGGTCGAATGATACTGGCTTTGTTTTTATTTGTAAAGTATTGTATGGTATTAAATTTGTATCATTTTGTTTTATTTTTAAATTTTATTTAATCTTTGGGTTATAATAAACATTTTTTGCTTTCAGGCAGCCTGAAAACTATTTTGAAGAAAGTCATCATAAAAAATGATTAGCCGTTTAACAGGAATTTTGATAGAAAAATTGCCACCACATATTGTGATTGATGTACAAGGGGTGGCGTATGAAGTGGATGTATCCATGCAAACATTTTATGCACTACCTGCTGTGGGTGAGTCGGTGCAAGTGTTTACGCAGTTGGTGATACGAGAAGATGCGCATTTGCTATTTGGTTTTGCGGATAAATCGGAACGTGCTACCTTTCGTCAGTTGATTAAAGTCAGTGGCATCGGTGCGAAAACGGCATTGGGGATTTTATCGGCAATGACTGCGGATGAGTTGGCGCAGGCTGTGGCACAAGAAGATGTGAAACGATTGTCCTCTGCTCCTGGTATTGGTAAAAAAACGGCGGAGCGTATGGTGTTGGAATTGCGCGGTAAATTGGCGCATTCAGATGATGCGCACTTGGCTTTATTTGCAGCAGCAACACCTGTAAACGAGCGTGAAGATATCATAAGTACTTTATTGGCATTGGGTTATTCGGAACGTGAGGCACGAGCAGCAGTCAAAGGTTTACCTGCTGATGTGGATGTAAGTGAGGGTGTGCGTTTGGCGTTAAAAGGATTGTTGAAATAATTTTTAGGCTAAAATCTTTGCAAAATCCATTCAGGCAGCCTGAAAAATAAATTTTGGATAGAACGATGAAAGAAAATCACTGGGTTAATGGTCGCTGGCAAAATGCAACACAACTGTTTTCGCCAAATTATTGCGCTCGTCCAGAACATGAACGCATCAGTTTGATTGTGTTACACAATATTTCTTTGCCACCATTTGAATACGGTTCGGGTGCTGTGCAAAAATTATTTACCAATCAAATTGTGGCTGATGAACATCCCTTTTTTTCACAATTAACCACATTGCGCGTGTCCAGCCATTTTTTTGTGACACGATTGGGTGAAGTGGTGCAATTTGTATCATGCGATGATATGGCATACCACGCAGGTATTTCGTCTTTCAATGGACGAGAAAAATGCAACACGTTTTCTATCGGTATTGAGTTGGAGGGCTGTGATTTTGAACCATTTACCGAAGCGCAATATCACGCGTTGCTGCCTTTGTTAGATGCGATTTGTACACACTATCCCATTGATGCTATTACAGGTCATGAGCATATTGCGCCTAGTCGTAAAAGTGACCCAGGTCATTTTTTTGATTGGGAGCGTATTGCAAAAACCACAGGGGAAAATGTGTCAAAATAACTTTCAGGCTGCCTGAAAGGCTGAAATCCGTTATAATCTACACTACATTCGCCTATTCAAACGACTTCCATTTTGGAATACGCTATTATGAATTCTATCTATCTGATTATTATAATTTTATTGTTAACCGTGCTGCTAGCAGTGGTTGCATACAACATGTATCAGGAAAACCAATATCGCCAACGTATCCGCAATCAATTTGGTCATGCTGATGATGATGCGTTATTGGATAGTAATACACTATCGGTACGCGATGGTCAAAGCTTGCAATCATCAGGTTTACGCCGTGCAGCAGTGAAGACTAATCCAACGCAGTCTGAACAATCTGATACTGATGCCATCGCTGAATTAGACACACGTTTTGCTGATACTCGCGCAACAGAAGCCGATAAGCAGGATAATTCTGTGGTTGAAGTGGAAGAAATTGTTCAGGATGCTCATGATGTTGAAGAAACCATTACGATTACAACACAAAATGATGACATGGTAGAGCGGACTTTACTGAACAAATTATCCACACATGCCGAAAATCAGCCTGTCTTTTCTGTAATTGATGAGTTGCCACAACAAACTGAACCACAATCAAATAGCACGGGTTCTACCCATGTGATTTCGGAAACCACCTCCAAAATCAAATCATTGTTTACTTCTAAATTAGTGGCGAAAACTGAACCTAAACAAGAAGAATTAGATTTTGCTGCCGTACCAGAAAAGTTTGAAGCTGTACCTGAACCGATTTTTGCTGAACCTGTTATTGAGCCTGAATTACCACAAACGGGTCATCCAACCTTGGTTGATGTGCAGGATTTGGAACAAAGCGAGTTGCTTTGGTTTGATAAGCGTTTTGATTTTATGGGTTATATTGCCTTGCGTGAACCCAAAGAATTGCACGCTATTCCACGTTTATCAGGTCGTCATCGTTTCCAAATTATTGGCTGCACTATGGACGGACGTTTTCAGGCTGCCGAGCCTATTCCTGGGGTAGCGTATCAAGCATTTGTGGTGGGTTTACAAGCCATTAGTCGCAATGGCTTGGCTGAAAAAGCAGAATTGGAATATTTTGCAAATCAAGTTCGCCAATTTGCCAATAAAATGGATGGTGTTTCCAGCACAGCAAACGTAGATACATTCTTGGAAATTGCTAGACCTTTGGATGAATTGTGCGCTCGTGTAGACCAAACGATTGCATTACATTTGGTATCACGCGCCACCGTTTTGGGAACAGAAATCCGTTCTGCAGTAGAAAAATCGGGTTTTGAATTGATGCCAGATGGCACGTTCTCATTGCAAAATATCAATGGTGAACCCAAATACACCATTGCTGCATTAGATGGAAGTGCATTTACCGAAGCCCTGTTAAGTAGCCAGCCTTACAAAGGTTTCAGTATGTTGTTCGACATTACACGTATTCCCGATGCAGAAGCCGATTTCAATGGTTTTATGACACTTGCCGTTCGTTTATCGGGTGAGTTGGGATTGGATTTGGTGGATGACCAAGTTCGCCAACTTTCTACCGATTGGCTCAAAGAAGTTCGCACTTATGTGGGTGCGCGACAACATGAAATGAACAAAGTTGGCATTGAACCAGGTAGCAACTTGGCAAAACGTTTATTTTCTTAAATTTTAAAATGAAGGCAGTCTGAAAATATTTTTCAGGCTGCCTTTTTATTATATAAATTAATTAGTTGAATAAATCACAAGTACCATCTTCCGCACAATTTGTTTTGCGATACAAACGAATCAAACGTGAGGTAGAAGCATCATGTTTTTGTGGGTCAATCGCACCTGTCAGTTCTGCCAAAATGGTTTTTGCCAACTGTTTACCCAATTCCACGCCCCATTGGTCAAAACTGTTGATACCCCAAATCACACCTTGCGTAAACACTTTGTGTTCATACATCGCAATCAGGCTGCCCATATTGCGAGGATTCACCTCGTCCATCAAAATCATATTAGTTGGGCGATTACCGCTGAATGTTTTGTGTGGTACAAGTGTTTCAATTTGCTCATCTGACAAACCTTGAGCTTGTAATTCTGCGCGTGCTTCTTCGGGTGTTTTACCGCGCATAAAGGCTTCTGCTTGGGCAAATACGTTGCTCAATAAAATTTCGTGATGACCTGGTAAATTGCTGCGTTTGGTCAATGATGCAATCAAATCAATCGGCGTAACGTGTGTGCCTTGGTGCAATAATTGGAAGAAAGCATGTTGCCCATTGATGCCTGTTTCGCCCCAAATAATTGGACCTGTTTCAGTTGCCACAGGTTCGCCACCCATTTTGACTTGTTTGCCATTGGATTCCATATCCAGTTGCTGAATAAATTTAGGCAAACGGTGCAAATGTTGGTCATAGGGTGCGATGACATGGCTGCCTCCACCGTAAAAATTAATGTACCAAATGCCAATTAAGCCAAGTAATACGGGCAGATTTTTTTCCAATGGTGCGTTGATAAAATGATTGTCCATCAAATGTGCACCGTTGAGCATTTCAATGAAATTTTCTTCGCCCAAATACAGCATAATCGGTAAACCAATCGCTGACCACAAGCTGTATCGTCCGCCTACCCAATCCCAAAATTCAAACATATGGTCGGTATCAATGCCAAATTTTGCTACTTCTGCTTTATTGGTAGATACCGCAACGAAATGTTTAGCAATGTCTTTTTCGCTACCTTCTTTCAAGAACCATTGGCGTGCTGTGTTGGCATTGGTAATGGTTTCTTGCGTGGTAAAGGTTTTAGAGGCAATGATAAATAATGTGGTTTCTGGATGCACTCTTTCCAACACATCGCGCAGTTGTGCGCCGTCCACATTGGATACAAAGTGCATATTCAAACGCGGATGTCCAAAACCTTTGAGCGCGGTACACATCATCAAAGGACCTAAATCCGAGCCACCAATACCAATATTGACCACATCGGTAATCACTTGATTGGTGTAGCCTAACCATTCGCCGCTACGAACGGCATGTGAAAATTCGCCCATACGACGCAAAACATCGTTTACTTGCGGCATCACATCTTCGCCATCTACCAAAATAGGATTATTGGTACGATTGCGCAAGGCAACGTGCAACACGGCACGATTTTCCGTTTGATTGATTTTTTCGCCACGGAACATTTGTTGCATGCGTTCTGGTAAACCTGCTTGCTTGGCTAATTCAACTAAATTGCCCAAAATTTCATCATTGATGCGGTTTTTAGAAAAATCCACATGAATGCCGCCCACTTCTAAACAATAGCGTTCTGCGCATTGTGGGTCTTGTTCAAATTGGTCGCGCATTTGGATATGTTTGCTTTGTTCAAAGTTTTGTTGCAAGGCTTGCCATGCTGGAAAATCAATAGGTTGTGCCATGTTATTGTCCTTAATTGTTACTTGTTTGAAATAATACTACAAATAGAATTATAAAGCGAAGTTTCAAAAAAAGGCAGCCTGAAAACTATTTTTTTTTGCGTTTTCAGGCTGCCTTTATGGATTATGATGAATGATGATGCTCATCCATACGATGACGAATCACGCTACGCTTGCCTTTTTCCAGTTGCAAGCTGGCAGTTTCGCCCAATCTCAACGCCAAACCAATCGCCAAAATATCTATAATCGCCAGTTGCAACAAACGCGATACCATTGGCGTGTAGCGCGTGCTGTCTTCTTGTGCGGTTACGGCTAATACGCAATCGGCAAGTTGTGCCAATGGGCTGTCGGTACGGGTAATGGCAATGACTTGTGCGCCGTTTTCTTTGGCGATGCTGACCGCATCCAGCACTTCAATAGACGAACCTGAATTGGAAATAACCACCAGTACATCTTGCGGACTGAGTACCGCCGCAGCCATTAACTGAATATGTGTGTCAGAATAAGCAACGGTGGAAATGCCGAAACGGAAAAATTTATGTTGTGCATCTTGTGCCACAATGCCTGAATTGCCAACGCCATAAAATTCAATGCGCCGTGCGTGAGTCAGCATGGCAATGGCGTTTTCCAATTCGCTTTCTTTCAGGCTGCGTCTTGCGCCCAATAAGGCGGCGGCAGTGTTACCCAATACTTTTTCCATTACTTCACTCATGCTGTCATCGGTGTTCAATTCTTCGTGAACATAGGGCAGACCTGAATGGCTGATGCTGGCAGAAAGTGCAAGTTTAAATTCGGGTAAACCCTTGTAATTCAAGCTGCGACAAAAGCGAATAACGGTGGGTTGTGATACTTGGGCGCGGTCGGCAATTTCGGCAACGGCGGCATGCACAAACCATTTAGGTTCAGCCAGCGCACATTCGCCAACTTTGCGTTCTGCGGCAGATAGGCTTTCCAATTTTTCACTGATATTGCTTAACATAATTGTTCTTCCAGTTTAGTTTGCGTTGATTTTTTGGGTTTCAGGCTGCATTAAATAGGCAGCCTGAAATATTTATTCTCAGTTGTATAGTAGATTAGGCAGCCTGAAAATACCGCTGCAACAACATCAATGCCGACAACACTCGCGCATCGCCAAATTCAGCATCATCAATCAAATCATTCAATTGTGCCAATGGAATAGACACAGGTATCAGCGGTTCAGGTTCATCGCCTTGTCGTTTGGACGGATACAAATCCTGTGCAATAAAAACGTGCATCGGGCTATACATATGACTAGGCGATGAATACAACACGCGCAAAGGTGTGATAGTGTGCGCGCCCATACCGATTTCTTCTTGTAATTCACGATTGGCAGCTTGTTCTGGTGTTTCGTTCGCATCAATTAAACCTTTAATACAGGTCAATTCATGGCGTTCCGTGCCAACTGCGTATTCCCGAATCAGTGTCAAACAATCGTCCATAATCGGCAACACCATCACCGATGGACGGCGCGCTGGGGTCAGTCGCTCATAAGTGCGTTCCACGCCATTGCTAAAACGCAAATCCACCGATTGCACTTCAAACACGGCGGTTTTGGCAGCGGTGCGGACAGCTAAAATTTCGGGACGAATTTGCGTACTGTGCAAAATAGACATGGTAAAACTTTCTTGAATTATTTTTCAGGCTGCCTTTATTTAATCATCATATATTATTAAGGCAGCCTGAAAGCATTATAAAAAACAAAATTACATTTGACTACATATTATTTAAATGATTTTCCAATGCCACCGCTGCGCCTGTGATGCCAGGGTATTTGCTCAACACCACATAAACAGGAATGGTCGCCAAATATGCATCAAAACGTCCTTTGTTGTCAAAGCGATTGCGGAATGGCGAATATTTGAAATAATCAATAAAACGCGGAATGATGCCGCCGCACAAATACACGCCACCACGCGCACCCAAAGTCAAGGCTAAATTAGATGCCACCGTGCCGAGCATGGCGCAGAAAATATCCAAAGTTAAACGACACAAAGGCGATGTGCCGCTCAACGCACGTTCGCTGATTTCAGCAGGAGTCAAAGTTTGACGTTTTACGCCTTCGCGTTCTGCCAAAGCTTCGTAAATCAACACTAAACCTGCGCCGCTCAAAAAACGTTCGGCAGAAACGTGCCCAAATTTTTTCTTGGCGTATTGCCACACCATCACTTCGGCATCGTCAAATGGGGGAAAGCTGACGTGTCCGCCTTCGCCTGCCAAAGGAATGTAGCCACTTGGCGATGGAATCAAACCGCTCACGCCCAAACCTGTTCCAGGCCCTAAAACTGCTTTGGGTGCGTCTTCTTCGGCTTGCATACCACCAATTTGTACTAAATCGGCAGGGTCGGTTTTGGTAATGGCGAGTGCTTGCGCGGTAAAATCGTTGATAAACAACAAGGTTTCCAAATGCAAGGCTTGGCGTGTGGTTTCAATGGAAAACGACCAATGGTGGTTGGTCATTTGCAACCAGTCGCCAAACACGGGATTGGCAATGGCAACCGCTGCATGTTTAATCACTGGGCTGCCTGCACGTTTCAAATATTCTTTAACCGCATCTACAATCGTGTTGTAATCATTGCACGGTAATACTTCAATTTTTTCAAAAACTTGATTTGCTGTTTCCAATGCAAAACGGGCATTAGTGCCACCAATGTCGGCAACCAAACGGGGAAAATTAGTCGTTGTAGATGACATGAGTTTCTACCTTGTGTGAATTTAAAACATAACTAACAGGGAAAGTTTGTGTGGCAGCCTGAACTGCTTGCTCGTATACGGCACGTTTTTCTGCACCTGCGATGGCTAAATACACAAACGGCGTGGCTTCAATCGCGGCAAGTGTCATGCTGATGCGTTCGTGTGGCGCGGTAATGGGCGTGGTATGCAACAAGGGTTGCGGATAATCTGCGCGAATGGCATCGGCAAATTGTGGTGCTTGGGGGAAAATGCTGGCGGTGTGTCCATCGCCACCCATACCCAAAATCAATACATCAGGTTGCGTGTAATGTTGCAACGCAAATTCAACGGCTTGCGCGGTATTTTTCAGGCTGCCTTCGGTGGCATCATCGGCAATAACAGGCAACCATTTTGCTTTTTGTGCTTGATTTTGCAACAAATATTGTCGCACCAAACCTGTGTTGCTATCAGCGTGATGTGTCGGCACAACGCGCTCGTCCACCAAAGTAATATTGACGCGCTCCCAAGCCAAATCCATTTGATTGAGTGCTTGAAAAAAAGCAATTGGCGATTTGCCACCCGATATGGCAAGTGTGGCACGTTCTTGTTTTGCCAACACATCACGCAGATTTTGGGCAACTTGTTGCGCCAAATATTCTGCCGATTGGGTGGCATTTTCTGTTTGTGTGAATTGAACCATAATTGTTCCTTGTGATGATTGGTAATGATTTTTTCAGGCTGCCTGAAAGCCTATGTTTAGATATTTTAAATGACCGCAAACCCTAATTTCACGGCAAAAGTACAAAATAATAAGCCAACCAAAGCTAAACCTGCCGCGCCAACTTTGGGTTTACCGCCAAACCATGTTGCCAATTTGCTGCCTGCGATTGCTAGCATAAACAAATAACACATGCTGACCACTTGCAAAGTGATTGCCAACAATAAAAAACTCAACGCAGGATGCGGATAATTGGGGTCAACAAACGGGATAAAAAACGATAGGAAAAACAAAATCGCTTTTGGATTCATCAAACTCAATGTTAAAGCGTGTTTGAACACATTTTCGTGTGGCTGTTCAGATGTTATTTGCATGGTTTGTTCAGGCTGCCTATTGGGTGGTGGATTGGATAAGGCAGCCTGAAAACCTTGCCACGCATCGCGCAACATTTGCACACCCAAGTACGCCAAATACAAACCTCCGATTATTTTTAACACATTGAATAACATGGGATTGGTTCGTAAAACCGAAGCTGCACCCCCAGCGGCTAATGCCATTAGAATGCTGTCGCCAATAAAAACCGCTGCCATGGTTTTAGTCGCTTCACGCACGCCTGAACGTGTTGCTACTGCCAAACAATACATGGAGTTTGGGCCAGGCAAAAAAATAATCGTCAAGACCCCAATGAAATACAAAGGGTAATCTACAATGCCATACATAATTTTCTCGTTTACACCCTTTTCAGGCTGCCTTTTAGGGCTAATAGCAGTCGTAGGTCAAATTCCAACCTACGACATAAAAAAGAATGCAAATTCTTATTTTGCTTCTACTGGCACAACATTGGACTGACTAGATGCAGAAGGTGCATTGCTTGAACATTCCACCGCATTTTTGTAGGTAACACGACCTGATAATGCAGCCAATTCTTTCATACTCAATTTGCGGTCGCCATTGGTATCCAAAGTGTGAAATGTTTTGAGGCTGCCACGATTGAAATCACGCTCGAATGCTTTAACACCATTCATGTGTTTCCATTCATGTAAGCTGATTTGACCATCTTTGTTTTTATCCAAACGCTTACCAAATGCTTCCACCGCAGAAGTATTTTGACACGCCATAGCGCCAGAAGTTGCAGCTAATAATACAGTTGCTAAAATTGCTTTTACTTTCATCGTATTTCCTTCTAATATAATTGAATAAATAGGCAGCCTGAAAACTATTTTGCCTTTTTCAGGCTGCCTTATTTTATCGTGTACCCAAAAGGCTGCCTGAAAAATTACGCTTGGTCTTCCAACCACGCATTGCCATCACGCGCCAATAAATCTTGCGCTTCTTTCGGGCCCCAGCTATTTGCCGCATAACCATAAGGTTTAATTGGCGAAACCGCCCAATTATCCAAAATCGGCATCACCCATTCCCACGCTTTTTCCAATTCATCGCGGCGATTAAATAAGCCCAAACGCCCATCAATCACTTCACGCAACAGCAATTCATAGGCTTCGGCACGGCGGGCATCGGACACTTTGCCCATGTCCAACACCATTTCCGCAGGCTGCACGTCCAAACCGCTACCCACTTGTTTCACATACAATTTCAATGAAATCGTCTCATCGGGCTGCAAACTAATCACCAAACGATTGGGATTGGCACCAAACAAACCGTTTTCTTGTTCCTTGAAATTCAACACAATTTCTGCGGAACGCGCCGCCAAGCGTTTGCCCGTGCGCAAATAAAACGGCACACCCGCCCAACGTGGCGTATCAATTTCAGCGCGAATGGCAACATAAGTCTCGGTGCGGCTGTCGGCTGGCACATTGTTTTCCTGCAAATACCCTTTCAGGCTGCCTGAATCGGTGTATTGGGCGCGAATCACGTTTTTGTCCACATCGGCAGAAGTCATCGGTTTTAAGGCTGCCACGACTTTTAATTTTTCATCGCGCACATCGTCTGCATCCAAAGATTTGGGTTTTTCCATTGCGACAAAGCATAGCATTTGCATAATGTGGTTTTGCACCATATCGCGCAATGCACCTGTGATGTCGTAAAACTCGCCGCGTTCTTCCACGCCCAATTGTTCGGCGATGGTAATTTGTACGGATTTGACAAAATCTTTGTTCCAAACTTGTTCAAAAAACACATTGCCAAAACGCAAAGGCAAAACATTTTGCAAACTTTCTTTGCCCAAATAATGGTCAATGCGGTAAATCTGATTTTCTTGGAAATAGTGCGCCACATCGGTGTTGATTTCTTGCGATGATTGCAAATCTGTACCAAGTGGTTTTTCCAAAACAATACGAACATTGTCGGCATTCAAGCCCACGTTTGCCAAATTTTTGCAAGCAGGCGCGAAAAATTTGGGCGCGGTGGACAGGTAAATAATCACATTGTCGGTTTCGGTACGCGCTTTAACGATTTTACTCAATTCAGTAAAGTGTTCAGGCGTGTTCACATCTACGGTTAAATATTGAAGGCGCGCAATGAACGATGCCCACAATTCCTCGCTAAAATTTTTCTTCACATGAATTTTGCTATCAGTTTCCACTTTTGCCAAAAATTGAGCCGTATCAAATTGGCTGCGCGATACGCCCAAAATGCGACCTTGCGGATGCAATAAACCTGCTGCGTGTGCTTGATACAAACAGGGCAATAATTTGCGCATTGCCAAATCGCCCGTTGCGCCAAAAATAACCATGTCAAAATTATTTAATTGTTGGGACATTTTTGATTCCTTTCGGATAAAAGTGAGTAGAAATAAACAAAATTCTTTAATAACGCAGCCTGAAAACAGCTTATTTTTCTTTTCAGGCTGCTTTTTTACTGAAATTATATTGCCAATCAATAGACCAAAATAAGGGTTTTACACGGATTTCAGGCTGCCTTTTGGCATAGATTATTTAAATGCAGCCTGAAAGTATCTTTCCTCCTAGTAGCAATACTACACATTATTACACTTATTGTATATGATTAAATTTGGCAAGAATTTGATATAGCACAGCAAATAGTCTGATTTTATCCGCAAAATGTTGTAAAATTACAGCAATGGTTGCGCTATTTTCAGGCTGCCTTTTTCCAATTTATTTGTAACAATGCTACAAAAAACCGTTATAATCATACCATTAAATTAGCTTATAAGGATAAAACCACATGACAAATCTGCACCCTAAATTAGCGGAAATTACCAACCGTATTATTGAACGCTCACGCCCCACTCGTGAAGCCTATTTGGAACGGATTCGCGCACAAAAACAACAAGGTCGTGTGGAGCGCGACCAACTGGGTTGTTCCAATTTGGCGCATGGTTACGCGGCAATGCCCAAAACCATCAAAATTGAAATGCAAAAAGAAAATGTGCCTAATTTGGGTATGATTACGGCATACAACGACATGGTGTCGGCGCATCAGCCATTTAAAGATTTTCCTGATTGGGTTAAAGATGAAGTGGCAAAACATGGTGCAACCGCGCAAGTGGCTGGGGGTACGCCTGCGATGTGTGATGGCATCACGCAAGGTTATGAAGGCATGGAATTGTCGCTGTTTTCGCGTGATGTGATTGCGATGAGTACAGCGGTGGGTTTGTCGCATCAAATGTTTGATGGTGCGTTATTTTTTGGCGTGTGCGACAAAATTGTGCCGGGGTTGGTGATTGGTGCATTATCGTGCGGTCATATTCCTGCGATTTTCACGCCAGCAGGTCCAATGGTCAGCGGCATCGGCAACAAAGAAAAAGCGCGTACACGTCAATTATTTGCAGAAGGTAAAGTAGGACGCGATGCATTGCTGGAAAGCGAAATGGGTTCGTATCATAGCCCTGGTACTTGCACATTCTATGGTACGGCAAATTCCAATCAAATGATGATGGAATTTATGGGTTTGCATTTGCCAGCAGCAGCATTCTTTAATCCTTATACGCCTATGCGTGAAGCTTTAACACGTCATGCAGCAGCACATTTGGCGCAAAGTGTGAAAAATGGTACAGCCAAACCGATTGGCGAAATGTTGAGCGAAAAATCGTTTATCAACGCATTGATTGGTTTGATGGCAACAGGCGGTTCAACCAATCACACCATGCACTTGGTGGCAATGGCACGCGCGGCGGGTGTGATTTTGAATTGGGATGATTTTGATGAAATTTCGGCGATTGTGCCCTTGTTGATTCGCGTGTATCCAAACGGTCAAGCGGACGTGAATCATTTTGCGGCGGCAGGCGGTTTGCCATTTGTGATTCGTGAGTTGCGTAATGCAGGTTTGCTGCATGATGATGTGGACACGGTGGTGGGTCATGGTATGCAAGCCTATACACAAGAACCATTTTTGTTGGACGGCAAATTGGTGTGGCAAGATGCAGTAGCAGAAAGTCGCGATGAAAATATTTTGCGCACGATTGACAATCCATTCTCGCCTGATGGTGGTTTGCGTTTGATGAAAGGTAATATTGGTCGCAGCGTGATTAAAGTATCAGCAATGCGTCCAAACAGTTTTGAAATTGAAGCACCTGCGATTGTATTTGATGACCAACGTGATGTGTTGGCAGCATTTGAACGTGGCGAATTGGATGGCAAAGATTTTGTGTGCGTGGTGCGTTATCAAGGTGCGCGTGCCAATGGTATGCCTGAATTACATAAATTGACACCGCCATTGGCTATTTTGCAAGACCGTGGACAAAAAGTGGCGTTGGTTACTGATGGTCGTATGTCTGGCGCATCGGGCAAAGTTCCTGCGGCAATTCATGTTTCTCCAGAAGCCTTGATGGGTGGCAATATTGGCAGAATTCGTACGGGCGATATGATTCGTTTTAATGCGCATACGGGTGAATTGAATGTGTTGGTGAATGAACGTGAATTTAAAGCGCGTAGCGTGCCAGCACCTGATTTGTCTCGCAATGCCCACGGCATTGGACGAGAGTTGTTCGCAGGTTTCCGCAGCCATGCCAGCAGCGCGGAAACGGGTGCAATGAGTTTTGGCGGTGATTTTGCTTAATTATTTTCAGGCAGCCTGAAAACAAATATGGAACGTTAAATCTCAAGTTTAACGTTCCATTTTTATGGATGGAAACCTTTATAAAAGGCAGCCTGAAACCTTTCAGGCTGCCTTTTTATTATAAAAACATTACAAGTAGAATTTCTCAATCACATTCAATTTGTCGTCCAGTTTATACACCAAAGGCTGACCCGTTGGGATTTCCAAATCCATAATGTCTTCATCAGAAATGCCTTCAATGTGTTTA
Source organism: Wielerella bovis (assembly GCF_022354465.1). Classification (NCBI taxonomy): domain Bacteria; kingdom Pseudomonadati; phylum Pseudomonadota; class Betaproteobacteria; order Neisseriales; family Neisseriaceae; genus Wielerella; species Wielerella bovis. The sequence continues at coordinate 276,196 of NZ_CP092361.1, forward strand.
GCCAATGCACGCAAAGAATTGCCGTGTGCAGCAATCAAAACGCGTTTGCCTGACAAAATAGCTGGGGCGATTTGGTCATGCCAAAATGGTAAAACACGCTCCAAAGTAACTTTCAAATTTTCGCCATCGGGTACAACATCGGCTGGCAAGTTGGCATAGCGACGGTCGTTATGCGCTGAAAACTCATCATTTTTATCCAACAAAGGTGGCAATGTATCGTAGCTGCGACGCCAAATGTGAACTTGTTCATCGCCATATTTTTCGGCAGTTTGTTTTTTGTCCATGCCTTGCAATGCACCGTAATGACGTTCGTTCAAACGCCAAGATTTGATTTGTGGTACAAACAGTTGGTCGCTTTCTTCCAACACGATGTTGCAAGTTTTGATGGCGCGCGTTAAAACGGATGTGAAGGCAATATCAAATTCGTAGCCGTGTTCTTTCAATTTTTTGCCAGCAGCGGCAGCCTCTGCCAAGCCTTGTTCTGACAATTTGACATCGCGCCAACCTGTGAACAAGTTTTTCGCATTCCATTCGCTTTGACCGTGGCGGATAAATACCAATTCCATAAGTGCTTCCTTTGTTGTTTGTAGGTAGAAAAGTAGCTTTATAACAAAATTTGCTTGTTTTTGCTATATAGGCAGCCTGAAAACCGATTTTTCTTGTTTTCAGGCTGCCTATAGATTGGGTTACGAATAAAAACGTGGGACACAAAATAAATTGTGTCCCATTTGAAGTTACAATACAAGTATCAAAAGAGTTGCTGTCTCGGTTGAGAATATACGCGATTGATGCCGTAAAAACAAAGAAGACTTTTTTATTTAAGATAGTGCCAAAGGCTATATAAAGTTTCGCAGTTGTAGGTCGGGCATTCATGCCCGACACAATGCTGTGATTCATCATGTCGGGCATGAATGCCCGACCTACAATTGTCATGCAGCCTGAAAATGATAAGGAAAGAAAATGCAGCCTGAAATCACATTTGTTGTACCTGCTTACAATGTGGCGGAATATTTGCCTGATTGTTTGGAAAGTTTGCTTGCCGTGCCTGTGGCGAAAGAAATTATCTTGATTGACGATGGTTCTACGGATAATACGGGCGAAGTGGCGCAAGATTTTTTCAGGCTGCATGATTGCATTACCTTGATTCGACAGCATAATCAAGGCGTATCAGCAGCGCGAAATCGTGGTATTGCTCTGGCGCGTGGTCGGTTTGTGCAATTTGTGGATGCGGACGATATACTACGCAATCAAGCGCACTATCCCGCTTGGATTGAGTTTGCGACCCAGCAAAAAATAGATATTGTGAAGACGTTGATTCAATGGATAAAACACAATGGCGAATATTTGACCACGCAATCGCCCTATCATCAATTTAATGGAGAAGCCTATGTGTCGCATGGACATGATTATTGGCATCAAATGTTGTTGGTCAATTGGTTTCCATTGGCGACAAATGGTTTTTATCGTACGCAATTATTGCAGCAACATGGGCTGCGTTTTCCCGAAGGTATTTCGCATAGTGAAGATGCACTGTTTTTTGCTGATGTAATGTGCAGTCAGCCCGATATTCGCGTGCTGGAAATCAAGCAAGTGGGTTATGTTTATCGGCATCGTGTAAATAGTGCATCGCACTCGCTTGATAGTAATATGCGCGGATGTGTAAGTACCTGTGAAATTGTGAAATTATTATGGCAGCGCATGGAATGGGCAAAACAACGTGCGATGCAGTCTGAAAATCAAGCGCATTGGCAGAGAATGCATAAGCATTTAATCAGCACAATAGCGGTTCAAGTCATGGTGTTGTATGACAGATATTATGTATATTTGAATGAAACGCAAAAAGCCAGTGTGCGTCATTATTTCACGCCTGAATTATTGGCGTTGGTTCAGCCGTTTAGCAAGATAGATATTGTTTTGTAAAACATGATGTTATTGGGAATTTTGTGAAATAGGCAGCCTGAAAATAAAAATATAGTTTTCAGGCTGCCTTTTGGAAATAAGATTAAATATCTTTTCGCTGTTTTACATTTTCGCCAATAATTTCACATTTATTTATGCGATACTGCGCGCAGTCTTTGTCAAACAACTCGGGAGAGTAATTATGAAATCTATCGTAAGCAAAACGGCTGCTATTATTTTGATGACCGCTACTTTGGGCGCATGTACCGCAAATGGTGGCGTGGGTCTGTCGCCATCCCAAGCCAATACCGCTTTGGGTGCAGTAGTTGGTGCAGCAGCGGGTAACTTAATCGGTCATGATACCGAAGCGACTTTAACTGGTGCAGCTTTGGGTGGTTTGATAGGTAGTCAAATCAACCGTTAATTGGATTATTTAATGGCAAAAGGCAGCCTGAAAAATTATTTTCAGGCTGCCTTTTCGTACATATAAATACTGTGAATTGCATAGTCATGTGAATTCACTATAAAGAGTGGGGAAATGTTGGGTTCAAGAATCTGACTTACCGTTTCAGGTTTTGCAAAGGTTTCAGTTTCCTAATATTGAATCGCAAGGACAACAAATTGTATTCGTATTACCAAGTCAATATCTAGGGAAATATTTCTCCCTAGTTCGCGTTATAATCGGTTTTTTCCTGCGAAATAGATGTTCAGATTCTTGAATCTGACAAATTTTATGGTGGTAGGAAATATCGGCTAATCCGAACTACCCTCATTTCGTTTTGCAAAAAATGACTATAATCATAAAAAAGGCAGCCTGAAAATGCATACCAAACTAGAAATTGAACGCCGTTTTCTCTTAAAAAACGACACTTGGCGCGAACACGCCAGCGCACCCAAAACGCTGCAACAAGGCTATTTGAGCGTAGAAAAAGAGCGCACCATTCGCGTGCGTATTGTGGGCGAACAAGCATGGCTCACACTCAAAGGCTACATCAGCGATGCCACTCGCAGCGAATTTGAATACGCAATCCCACTCGCCGATGCACAAATGATGATGGATACCATGTGTCCATTCAAAATCCAAAAAAATCGTTATCTGGTGGAATATTCAGGCTATACTTTTGAAATTGATGAGTTTTTTGGCGACAATGCGCCATTGATTTTGGCAGAATTAGAATTGCCCAGCGAAGATACCGATTATCCACGTCCCGATTGGTTGGGCGAAGAAATTACCGCCGATGGACGTTTTACCAATGCCTATATTAGCCAACACCCATATAGCACATGGTAACTTTCAGGCAGCCTGAAACAAAAAAACCTTTGTCATACAACAATAAACCTTGTATAATCCGCCGTTTTCGTAGGCAAATTTCTGCGATTTACCCTATTTGGCAAGGCACAAGCCCCAAAAATAACAACTAAATCCTTGTAAATATTGCCCAAAAACACGGTTTATGATATAAACCGCGTTTCATTTTTGATAAATTTTTTCATTTTTAAGTTTGGAGACCAATCATGGCAAAAGTTTGCAAAGTAACTGGCAAACGTCCAATGTCTGGCAACAACGTATCACATGCCAACAACAAAACCAAACGTCGCTTTTTGCCTAACTTGCAATCACGTCGTTTTTGGGTTGAGAGCGAAAACCGTTGGGTTCGCCTTCGTTTAACTAACGCAGCATTGCGCACTATTGACAAAAACGGTATTGATGCTGTTTTGGCTGACTTGCGTGCACGCGGTGAAGCGATTTAATTGCTGGAAAAAGGATTAATATCATGCGCGATAAAATCAAACTGGAATCTTCTGCTGGTACAGGTCATTTCTATACCACGACTAAAAACAAACGTACAATGCCAGGCAAAATGGAAATCAAAAAATTTGACCCAGTTGCTCGCAAACACGTTATTTACAAAGAAACCAAATTGAAATAATTTTTATGGTTTTAAATAAAAAAATCTCCGTATCATTTTTTATGACGGAGATTTTTTGTTGTGAAGAAATGATAAAGGCAGCCTGAAAATGCACGCTAAATTGGATAAATGGCTTTGTGAACATCCGCGCCGACCGAGACTTCATGGTTTCCCGCGTTTTTTAACGGAATTTTGGTTTTTTGGTTTGAAAGAGGCGCGTGCGTGTGTGTTTGCAGGTTTGTTTTTTGTGGCGATGTTTTTGGTGCCTAAATCGGGCATCTTGGGTTTGCCACGCTATGATGTGCTGTTAATTTTTGCGATAGTGGTGCAGTTGGGTATGTTATGGGCAAAATGGGAAACTTGGGACGAAATCAAGTCCATCACTTTGTTTCATATCGTTGGTTTTATATTGGAATTATTTAAAACATCGCCCGATATTCAGGCTGCCTTATTGCCTGCGGATGCGCATATTCGGGCATCTTGGGCTTATCCTGATTTTGCGTACAGCAAAGTGTTTGGTGTGCCGTTGTTTACGGGGTTTATGTATGCGGCGGTGGCGAGTTATATCATTCAGGCATGGCGATTGTTTGATTTGCATGTGTACCGAATGCCACCATATAGTTTGGCAACATTGACGGCTATTGCGATTTACTTGAATTTTTTTACGCATCATGCGATAGCAGATTTGCGTTGGTATATTGCTGCGTTTGTGATGGGCTTGTATGCGCGAAGTTATGTGGTGTTCACGCCGTATGATACGCCACGCAAAATGCCGATTTTGTTAGCCTTTGTTCTGATTGGTTTTTTTATTTGGTTGGCGGAAAATATCGGTACGTTTTTGGGTATTTGGCAGTATCCTAATCAAATGGGGGCGTGGTCATTGGTGCATATCAGCAAATTCAGTTCATGGTCGTTGTTGGTGATTATGACTTTTACGATTGTTACGCATTTGAAACATATTAAAGCAACGGTATTTGTTGCGAAATGAAATAGGCAGCCTGAAAATATTTTCAGGCTGCCTGAATAATTATTGCATGATTATTTTGCACGCAATGCCGCTGCTTCTTTTGCTAAACGTGTAATCGTATCCCAATCTTTATTTTGTACTGCTTCTTTTGGCGTCAGCCATGTGCCGCCTACGCATAATACGTTAGGCAAGGCTAAATATTCGGGTGCGGATTGCAAAGTAATCCCGCCAGTTGGACAAAAACGAATGTTTGGATAAGGACCATACAAGGCTTTAAGCATGGCTTTGCCACCCACCACTTCGGCAGGGAATAATTTTAAGGTATCAATGCCATGTTCCAATGCCAGTTGTACTTCACCAGGGGTAGCGATACCAGGAATTAAGGGAATATCAACATCGTGGCTGGCTTTTGCCAATGATTCATGCAAACCAGGGCTGATAGCAAAAACTGCACCTGCATCGGCAACCGCTTTTAATTGTTCGGGATTGGTTACCGTACCTGCGCCAACAATCGCATTAGGTACTTCTTGTTTAATCAATTTAATGGCATCTAAACCCACAGGTGTGCGCAAAGTGATTTCCAAAGTGGGAATGCCACCTGCTACTAATGCGTGTGCTAAATCAACGGCGGTGTTTAAATCATCAATCGCCATAACGGGAACAACCGCGCCTGCGGATAAAATGTCGCGTGGAGTCATATTTTTTCCTTGTATTTAATGTGTTAGATGGATTTCAGGCAGCCTGAAACTATGTAAATCCTAATGTTTGGCGGAGTTCTGCGTCATGCGTGACTCAAAAGTTTTCTATCATTGATGATAGGTATGCACTTTTTATGTTGTTATGACTTTGAACTATGCGCAAATCTAGGTTTTTGCAAAGACTTTAGCCCTGAAAAAGATAAGTGGTGTTATTTTACACCTTAATTTGTTATTTTGTTACATTGGTATTTTTTTCAGGCTGCCTATAAAAATAACACCTTATTTCAATTCAAAAATTTCCCGTACAATGATTTTATAAAACGCGAACGCATCTAATGCACCTTTTAATGCAGCGGTACGTTCTTCTTCAGTTAGAGATAAGGTATTCAGTTGAGCGACAAAATCACGCCAATGTTTACCGCGTCCATCAGCATGTGGTGCCAAATGGCGTGCACCATATTCAGCCCCCAAACCTAATTTATTTTGTGCATCTTTAAACAAAAATGCTGCGCCTACATTGGAGCCTTCTGCACAATACAGCCAACCTAAAATTTCAGCACCTGATAACTGTGGCAATGGGGTTTTAATGGCTTTTTCACTTGTATTCAAATCTTGTAAATCTTGTATTACAGAATCGTAACGCGCCAATTCAGACAAACCTTCAATTTTTTGATTTAAATCAGGATTTTTATAAATATCATCTACAATTTTATGAAAAATGGCTTGCAGTTGTAAAAATCTGATGTAGTTTTCAGGTGTATCAAAGGGTTTGACTGACATAACTAAATTATCTACGCTATCGTGCGTCGTTTGGCAATTGTATTTCAAAAATTTGGCAAGAGTTAAATTGTCCAAATTTTCATTTTTTTCATCGCAATTGGTATGATTGAACATTGTTTATCTCCTCTGAAAAAATCTATATTATGGTAATGAGTCTAAGAACCTGTATTCATAAGATTGATGGCTTGATTTTATTGACACACTTGCGAATACAAGGCGACTTTTCATGTCAATATTGAACATATTGGCATGAAAAGCCAACGCAGTAGGCGCATGAAGTGGCGATAAAAGCAAGCTCAATATTGTGAATACAGGTTCTAAATATTTAGGCAGCCTGAAATATTTGAAAAATAAATATCTTTGGTGCATTCCTGTCATGTACTACTCAAAAGTTTGCCTATATTTTGTGATTGGTCTGAACTTTAATATTTTCTAGATGACTAAAATTTATTGAAAATATTTTAGGTTGAAATCAAATCAATCACATATTCAAAAGATTATGCAATCTTTACGTTTTTTTATGTGGGAAGTATAATCATAAAAGAAAATAGAAATTAATATTAATTTCATTATTAATTATGGAGCATTTTTATGAGAATAACAAGGGTACTGGCATGCAAAGTAGCGAAATGAAAAAATTATCCTTATTGCTACTGATGGTTTGTTTAGGAAATCAATCGATTGCTGATAGCGTAATTCATGCGCAAGAATTGGAAAATATTCATGTAATAGGTAAACGCCAGCGTGGTTCGGTTATTTCGGAAACGAAAAATCGCGCCACGATTACGCGTGAGATGATTCGTGATAATCGGGATTTAGTGCGGTATAGTGCTGATGTAGGCGTAGCGGAAAATGGGAGACACCAAAAAGGGTTTGCTATGCGTGGTGTAGATGATAATCGCGTTGGTATTGCCATTGATGGTATTACTTTGCCTGATTCTGAAGAAAATTCGCTTTACAAACGTTATGGTAATTTCAATCATTCACGCCTGCGCATTGACCCAGAGTTGGTACGCAATATTGAAGTGATAAAGGGTTCGGATTCTCTTAATTTTGGTAGTGGCTCGTTAGGTGGGAATGTGAATTATCGTACTTTGAGTGTAGGCGATATTGTGCGAGATGACCGTCATTTTGGTGGTATGTTGCGCAGTGGTTACAGCACTAAAAACCGTGAGTGGGTGAATACCATGGGTTTAGGCTTTAGGAATGATGCTTTTGATGCTGTCATTTTGTATACCCATCGCCATGGTCATGAAACTCAAAATCATGACAATACTGCTGAGCCAAGAGTAGGGGAAAGTGATGAAGTACGTGCTAAATTTGCTAGGCATGGTATTAATCAAATTAATCCAGATCCATCACAACACAATAATAATGGTTGGTTGGCAAAATTGGGCTGGCAAGTTAGTCCTTCACAGCGCATTGCTTTAACATACAATGGACAACGCAATAGCAATTTTGTGAACGAATTTTCTTACGAGCATCCTACATGGCTTACTGGGCGCGGTTGGCGCGATATTGATGACCGCCAACGTATCAGTAATACTGCTCTTACTTATGAACTTACACCTGAAGCATCGCCTATTTCTGTGTTTAAGGTAGAACTTGATCATGCGCGTACGCACAATGGTATTAATATTGCAAAAGGACAATATAACTACATTTCATTCAATAATTATGGTTATGATAAACAGCACACAGAAGAATATTTTCAACGCTACAATAAAACTAAATTAAATCGGTTGTCTTTGTTTACAGAAACAAACCCATTTCAATTTTTGGGGCAACATACTTTGTCATTTAAAATATTGGGAGGACTGCGTGAATTTGAAAACATCAATAACGACCAGTTTTTCAAGGCGGATGGGACATTAGAAGACAGAGGATACATCAACTGGACAACAGGTGAAAAAATGCCTAATCCAGATATTTATACGATTCAACATCCTGTGAAAACGACATTTTATGGCATAGCGGTACAAGACAAAATTAAATGGAACCAAACTTTTTCATCTCAAATTGGTATTCGATATGACCAAGAAAAATACAGCCCTCAACACAGTAGCATAGCTTGTGGTAATGCTACACGTATGGGGCGATTATGTGGAGCTGCCAAAGATAAAACTTTCCGAAATTGGAGTGGACTTGTGGGATTAAATGCTCAATTGAATGATAATTGGCATTTGGGCTACCAAATCAGCAGTGGTTTTCGTAATCCTACTGCTTCGGAAATGTATTTTACATTTGAAAGTTTTGCAGGAAATTGGTTTGCCAATCCCACCTTAAAAGCAGAAAAAAGCATAAATCATAATATTACACTTTCAGGTAGTGGGCATTATGGTAAATTGAATTTAGGAGCTTATCACAGTCGTTATCGTGATTTTTTGTATGAGCGCGAAGGGTGGGTTAATATTGAAAATCCATATTGCAATTCTTCTTGGTGCGATCGTTATGTTTCCACGCCATACCAACAATTTTTTAATGCTGATAAAGCCAAAATCAGCGGCATAGAACTGAAAGGTAGTCTGAATTTGAATGTCATTGGTTTTTTACCGCAAGGTTGGCAAATGTCAGGAGCATTGGGTTGGAGTAAAGGACAAATGTATAGCGAAGGGCGTAAAGTCAATTTGCTGGCCATTCAACCTTTGAAAGCCATTATTGGTTTGGATTATGAACATCCTAGCGAAAAATGGGGTATTTTCTCGCGACTAACCTACAATAAAGGTAAGAGCCCTAAAAATGCTCAGTATTTACAAGGAGAACGCCGTTGCATTCGTGAAGAATTTGACTATTGGTATGGTTCATCCATTTGTCGCGCTTACGATACTGCACAACCATCAGTACAACAATTTCCTTGGTGGAATCAATCTGCATGGATATGGGATATTTATGGCTATTATCGTCCTATGAAGAACTTTACTATGCGTGCTGGCATATACAATGTTACCAATCGCAAATACCACAGTTGGGATACATTGCGCGGTTTGAATTTAACAGGCACATCTGACCGTGTTGCTCGAGCTAACGATAGAGGAAATCATAATCAAGGCTTGGAACGTTTTACAGCACCTGGTCGTAATTATGCTGTTTCTTTAGAATATAAATTTTAAAGCAGCCTGAAAATTAATGAAGTGTATAGATTTGGATATTGTGAGTTTTATTGATTTTTCAGGCAGCCTCTCCATCACAAGAGACTGGTAGCATAGAAACCTTTGCAAAAAAACTATTCAGGCAGCCTGAAAACTCGTAGGCTGGATACTTGCATCTGATAATTTTAAAATAAAAACAAATGCCTGTTCAATATAAAAAATATTGGATTAAAGAATCCAGCCTGCCATTTGGGGTTCTGTAAAGATTTTAGCTTGAAAAATAAACCACTTGATTTTTTTATAAAAACAGGCGATAATTTCGCCTTTCAGATTTGGCGGAGCGATAAACATCGTTCTGCTTTTTTGTGTACAAGCAAATAGCTTGGCACTGTTCTTTTAACTTGTTCTTTATAGAAGGAATTTAGCTCATGGCTAAGGAAAAATTTGAACGCAGCAAACCCCACGTAAACGTAGGTACAATCGGTCACGTTGACCATGGTAAAACCACTTTGACTGCTGCATTGACCACCATTTTGGCTGAAAAATTCGGCGGTACAGCAAAAGCTTACGACCAAATTGACGCGGCTCCCGAAGAAAAAGCACGCGGTATTACCATTAACACCGCTCACGTTGAATACGAAACCGAAACTCGCCACTACGCACACGTAGACTGCCCAGGTCACGCAGACTATGTGAAAAACATGATTACTGGCGCGGCTCAAATGGACGGCGCAATCTTGGTATGTTCTGCTGCTGACGGTCCTATGCCACAAACTCGCGAACACATCTTGTTGGCTCGCCAAGTAGGCGTTCCTTACATCATCGTGTTCATGAACAAATGCGACATGGTTGATGACGCTGAGTTGTTGGAATTGGTTGAAATGGAAATCCGCGACTTGTTGTCTAGCTACGATTTCCCAGGAGATGACTGCCCAATCGTTCAAGGTTCTGCTTTGCGCGCTTTGGAAGGCGACGCAGCTTACAAAGAAAAAATCTTTGAATTGGCTGCTGCATTGGACAGCTACATTCCTACTCCAGAACGTGCGATTGACAAACCATTCTTGTTGCCAATCGAAGACGTATTCTCTATCTCTGGTCGCGGTACAGTAGTTACTGGTCGTGTAGAACGCGGTGTAATTAAAGTAGGCGAAGAGATTGAAATCGTTGGTTTGAAAGACACGCAAAAAACCACTTGTACTGGTGTGGAAATGTTCCGCAAATTGTTGGACGAAGGTCAAGCAGGCGATAACGTAGGTGTATTGTTGCGTGGTACCAAACGTGAAGAAGTTGAGCGCGGTCAAGTATTGGCTAAACCAGGTTCTATCACACCACACACCAAATTTGAAGCAGAAGTGTACGTATTAAGCAAAGATGAAGGTGGTCGTCATACCCCATTCTTCGCAAACTACCGCCCACAATTCTACTTCCGTACAACTGACGTAACTGGCGCAGTTACTTTGGCTGAAGGCGTAGAAATGGTTATGCCGGGTGAAAACGTGAAAATCACCGTTGAATTGATTGCGCCTATCGCAATGGAAAACGGCTTGCGTTTCGCGATTCGTGAAGGTGGTCGTACCGTAGGTGCGGGCGTTGTGGCTAACGTAATTGCTTAATTCAAAAGGATAAAGACAAATGGCTAACCAAAAAATCCGTATCCGTTTGAAAGCCTACGATTACAGCTTGATTGACAAATCAGCCCAAGAAATCGTTGAAACCGCAAAACGCACTGGCGCAGTGGTAAAAGGCCCGATTCCTTTGCCAACCAAAATTGAACGCTTCAACATCTTGCGTTCGCCACACGTGAACAAAACTTCGCGTGAACAGTTGGAAATCCGCACGCATTTGCGTTTGATGGACATCGTGGATTGGACGGACAAAACCACTGATGCTTTGATGAAATTGGACTTGCCTGCTGGCGTGGACGTTGAAATCAAAGTAAAATAATCTGATTGTAAAATCGACAAAATCCCCTAAACTAAAATGATTTAGGGGATTTTGGTTTTATGGAAATTTATTTTCAGGCTGCCTGAAAACGAAATATGGTTAATCATAATTTAAGATTTAGTATATAGTGAATTCAATTTAAACCAGTACAGCGTTGCCAGCTCCCTTATGTACTATGTGTACACGATAGCCATTGTCGCCTTGTCCTGATTTAAATTGAATCCACTATAACGTTAGTTCGTTTTATGCGAATCTATATGCAGTTAAAATAAAAAATAATACAGTGTTGCCAATTCCTTTGTGTACTTATTTGTACACGACGGTCGCTGCCGCCTTGTCTGAGTTTATTTTAACCGACTATAAATCCAATCTTTTGTAAATAAGAAATATTATCATTTAAGCAATAAAAATACAAAATCTAATATCAAAACTTTTAAAGATTGCTGAAATTGGTTAAAATATAAAGTTACGCTAATTAACTTGCCTAATAAGGTCAATTTTATGTTGTCAAATTACTTCCCTGTCCTAATTTTCATTATTGTTGGGTTGGTGGCGGGTATTCTCTTTTTGGTGCTGGGCAATTTGCTCGGACCCAAACGCCATTATCACGAAAAAGACACCCCCTTTGAATGCGGCTTTGAAGCCTTTGAAAACGCGCGCATGAAATTTGACGTGCGCTATTATTTGGTGGCGATTTTGTTTATTTTGTTTGATTTGGAAGTCGCGTTCATGATTCCATGGGCTGTGGTTTTCAAAGATTTGATGGCTGAAACGGGTGCGTATGCGTTTTGGTCTATGTTTGTGTTCATCGTGATTTTGACGGTGGGCTTTGTTTACGAATGGAAAAAAGGTGCGCTGGAATGGGAATAGAAGGCGTTTTAAATAAAGGTTTTATTACAGCCAGCGCGGATACAGTTTTGAACTATGTACGCACAGGCTCGCTGTGGCCTGTTACCTTTGGTTTGGCTTGCTGCGCGGTGGAAATGATGCATGCAGGCATGGCGCGTTATGACCTTGACCGTTTTGGGATTATTTTCCGTCCATCGCCACGCCAATCTGACTTGATGATTGTGGCAGGCACATTAACCAATAAAATGGCACCGGCCCTGCGCCGCGTGTACGACCAAATGGCAGAACCGCGTTGGGTGTTGTCTATGGGTTCGTGCGCCAATGGCGGTGGTTATTATCACTATTCCTATTCGGTGGTGCGCGGTGCTGACCGTGTGGTACCTGTGGATGTGTATGTCCCAGGTTGTCCGCCGACTGCCGAAGCCTTGTTGTATGGTTTGATTCAGTTGCAGGGCAAAATCAAACGCACTTATACGATTGCGCGGCATTGAGATTTTTCAGGCTGCCTGAAAGAGATACAATGAAAAAATTATGGTTTTTACTGTTGTTTGTGCCTTTCATTGCCATTGAAAAAGCACACGATGAATTTGGTATCAGCTATCGCCCATTTATTAAAAAACCTTGGCATTTTCGTATGGTTTATGTCGATTCATGGAGTGAGCAGGATTGGTCGGAATTTTCAAGAAACCATGAAGCTGTAATGGAATTGGGAGATTATTGCGAAGTTGCATTATGGCTTGACGAGGGAGATAGAGGAAAGTGTGCTTACGTAACAAAATAATCTTTCAGGCTGCCTGAAAAGTAGGGTGCATCTTGATGCACCATTTAACACATTGATTTAAATTGATTTGGTGCAACAAGTTGCACCCTACACAAAAACTTTCAGGCAGCCTGAAAGCACAGAAATGATATTTTAGGAACGCAAAATGCACGTTATTGATTTACAGGCAGCCTGCACCGAAATTTTGGGCGAAAAAGCCAGCAAAATCAGCTTGGCATTTGATGAAGTAACCATCGAATGCCTGCCTGAAAACTATTTGGACATCATGACCACCCTGCGCGACCACGAAGACTTGCATTTTGAAAGTCTGGTGGATTTGTGTGGCGTGGATTACAGCACTTACAAAAACCAAGTGTGGGACGGCAAACGCTTTGCGGTGGTCAGCAATTTGGTTTCCGTGAAAAACAATCAGCGCATTCGCGTGCGCGTGTGGGCGCAAGACGACCATTTGCCCATTGTGGAAACTGTTACCCCCATTTACAACAGCGCGGATTGGTACGAGCGCGAAGCATTTGATATGTATGGCATTGTTTTCAATCATCACCCCGATTTGCGCCGCATTTTGACCGATTACGGTTTTGTTGGACACCCATTCCGCAAAGATTTCCCGATTTCGGGTCATGTGGAAATGCGCTACGATGAAACCGAAAAGCGCGTGGTTTATCAACCTGTTACCATTGAGCCGCGTGAAATCACACCGCGCATTGTACGCGAGGAGAACTACGGTGGCTAAATTACGCAATTACACGATTAACTTCGGGCCTCAACACCCCGCCGCGCATGGCGTATTGCGCCTGATTTTGGAATTGGAAGGCGAAACCATTGTTCGCGCCGACCCACATATTGGCTTATTGCATCGTGGCACGGAAAAGTTAGCTGAAACAAAAACTTATCTGCAAGCCCTGCCGTATATGGACAGGCTGGATTACGTTTCCATGATGGTCAACGAGCAAGCGTATTGCATGGCGATTGAAAAATTGATGGGCATTGAAGTCCCCATTCGCGCCAAGTACATACGCACCATGTTTGCCGAAGTAACGCGCATTCTCAATCACTTAATGGGCGTGGGTTCGCACGCGCTGGACATTGGCGCAATGACCGCGATTTTGTACGCCTTCCGCGACCGCGAAGAATTGATGGATTTGTACGAAGCCGTATCGGGTGCGCGCATGCACGCGGCTTATTTCCGTCCGGGTGGTGTATACCGCGATTTGCCTGATTTCATGCCGAAATACGAATCCAGCAAATACCGCAACGCCAAAGTGTTGAAGGAGCTGAACGCGTCACGCGAAGGCAGCATGTTGGACTTTATTGACGCATTCTGCGAGCGTTTCCCGAAAAACATTGACACGCTGGAAACCCTGCTGACTGACAACCGCATTTGGAAACAGCGTACTGTGGGCATTGGCGTGGTGTCGCCTGAACGCGCCTTGCAAAAAGGCTTTACAGGCGTGATGTTGCGCGGTTCGGGCGTGGAGTGGGACATTCGCAAGAAAACCCCTTACGAAGTGTACGACCAAATTGATTTTGACATTCCTGTGGGCGTGAATGGCGATTGCTACGACCGTTATTTGTGTCGCGTCAATGAGATGCGTCAATCTGTGCGGATTATCAAGCAATGTGCCGACTGGTTACGCGCCAATCCGAATTTGCCCGTGATTGTGGAAGACCAAAAAGTCGCGCCACCCAAACGCACCGACATGAAAACAGGCATGGAAGATTTGATTCACCATTTCAAATTGTTCACCGAAGGCATGCACGTTCCCGAAGGCGAAACCTACACGGCGGTGGAACACCCGAAAGGCGAGTTTGGCATTTACATGATTTCCGATGGCGCAAACAAGCCGTATCGCCTGAAAATCCGCGCCCCTGGGTTCGCGCATTTGCAGGGCATTGACGAGATGTCGCGTGGGCATATGTTGGCGGACGTGGTGGCGATTATCGGTACGCAAGATATTGTGTTTGGCGAAGTGGATAGATAATTTTTCAGGCAGCCTGAAAATAGGAAATGGAAATTATGGAAGAATTATTTAGAAAATGGTTTGAAGTTGTTTATCGTGATGACCCTGAACAAGTAGATGAAATTGTCTCTATTTGGCAAGATGTGGTTGATGACGATGATGAAGAAGCGACTTGGAACGGCGATGAAATTTTTACAGATTTCTTATTGCACAATGAATTAGGCGATGGTACACATTTTTTTGCGATTGATTGGAAAGATGCTGATTCGTTCATCGCTTATTTGGACGATGATGTGGCTGAACGATTTGAATTGCGTTTTGATTGGTCGGAACAAAATCGTGAAGAAGATGATGTGGAAACATTGTTACAGTTGGCAGCGCAGAAATTGGCGCAACACGATGTTGCATTGTATTCATTGGATACACAAAGTGATTTGTATTATTTTGTTTTCATTCCCAATGTGGATAAGTCAGATTTTGAACGTGTTTCGCAAGAGTGGGGCATTGGTTACCAGTTAATTCAGGCATAAAACGATTTTTCAGGCAGGCTGAAAACGAGAATATATATAAAATGAGTACATTTAATGGCATTGGAACGCAATTTGTTGGCGAATGCTGTCAAGAAGAAGATGGTTCGTATATTGCAACTTATTGGTTTACGATTTTACACATTCCCATTATTCCCTTTTATAGCGCACGAATTCATGGGCAATATTCAGAAGAAGTGGCAATGGGACATTCAACTTTGACAGAGTACGAAGAATTACCGTTGTATTTTCCGCAAGTGATAAGAACGTATGCTTATTTAGCCATGATTGTCGGTTTGTATCATTTTATTCAAACTAAATTCAAAGCTGGCGATAGTAACCCACTGATTTGGATAGGTTTAGCATTACCGCTTTTAGCTTTGCCTTGGATTATGCGTTATTTTGCACGGAAAAAAGCAGGTTGGCGTTAAAAATAGGCAAAACGATTTTTCAGGCAGCCTGAAAGTTATAGCTTTCTGTGAAGCCTTTGTAGGTCGGGCATTCATGCCCGACGCAACGCTGAAAATATAACGCAGTAGTTTTCAGGCTGTCTTAAAAGGAAAAATCATGTTTTTTGTTTTTAATCCAATCGCTTTAGTTTTGTGCATAAGCGTCAGCATAATTTTTGGCGTGTTTTTGCGCCGTGATTTATTGGAATTTGACCGCGATACCGAAGGCGTTGCTGCTTTTGTTATGAGAATGTTGGTATTGGGATTGACTGGTTTTTTGGCTTGGCTGCAAATGAGTGTATTGATGGACATTGCGTTTGATAAAACAAGCGAAAATATCGCTTCAATGAAAATCATGTTGGCGTTCCCTATTATGTCGTTGATATTAACATGGGCAATTTCTCGACATTTAAATTGAATCACTTTCAGGCTGCCTGAAAGTGAAATAAACCATAATTTTATTTAGTTGTAGGTCGGGCATTTATGCCCGACATAATGCGCGGTAATGAATCATGTCGGGCATAAATGCCCGAACTACAAATTGTTATGTACGGGCAGGCAGCCTGAAAACAGGAAAATCAAAATGTTTAAGAAAATTTTATTGTTAATCGCAGCTTTATCAACCGCCGCTTGTATGACGACACAAACACCGATTGCAGCACCCAAACAACCCATTATTCGTATTTTTGAATTGGTAATTAAACCTGAAAATTTAACTGAATTTAATGAATTAGGGAAACACAACATCACGCAATCGGTGAATACCGAAAAAGGTGTTTTAGCGATGTATGTGCTTGCTGATAAAGAACAAAGCAATAAATTGTACGTTGTGGAAGCCTATGCCGATGAAGCTGCTTATCAAGAACATCGCCAATCGCCACATTTTCAAAAATGGTTAAATGGCGCGAAAGACATGATTGTGTCGCGCAAAGTGGTGGAAACCAACCCTGTGATTTTTGGCTCAAAAGCAGTTGCACCATAATTTCATGCCGTCTGAAACCTGAATTTATTATTTTATTAGGATTACAAAATGTTATCCGCACAATCATTAAAAGAAATTGACATTGAATTGGCAAAATACCCCGCCGAGCAACGCCGCAGCGCAGTGATGGGCGCATTGCGTATCGCGCAAACTGAATTGGGCTGGCTGAAACCCGAAACCATTGAATTTGTGGCAAATTACATCGGCATACCCGCGATTGCCGCCTATGAAGTGGCGACTTTCTACAATATGTACGATTTAAAACCCGTGGGCAAATACAAATTGACGGTTTGCACCAATTTGCCGTGCGCCTTGCGTGGCGGCGTGGACGCGGGCGAATACCTGAAAGAAAAACTCGGCATTGGCTATGGCGAAACCACCCCAGACGGCAAATTCACGCTGGTTGAAGGCGAGTGCATGGGCGCGTGTGGCGATGCCCCCGTTATGTTGTTGAACAATCACAAAATGTGCAGCTTTATGGACGCAGCAGCGATTGATAAGAAATTGGCGGAATTGCAGTAAAGGTTTTTCAGGCTGCCTGAAATGAAGTTCGGCGTAGCTAAAACCACACTACGCCGTCATTCCCGCGTAGGCGGGAATCCAAAGTTGGGCTGCACCAACTTACAATTTAATAAACATAAATTAATAAAAAATTTTCAGGCAGCCTGAAAGGTTACAGAATGAATCAGCACCCACTCGCACGGCAACCTGTTGTTTACATTTTGGCAAGTGGGCGTAATGGGACTTTGTATATTGGCGTTACCATGAATTTGCCTGAACGCATTTGGCAACATAAACAAGGCGTTTCGCCTGATGGTTTTACAGCACAATATGGCGTAGATAAATTGGTTTGGTATGAATGCTTTGCTACGATGACCGAAGCGATTACCAAAGAAAAAGCCATGAAAAAATGGCGCAGAGAATGGAAAATTCGTTTAATTGAAGAACAAAATCCTGATTGGTTGGATTTATTTGGTGGATTGGTGGCGTGAGATTTCAGGCAGCCTGAAACCTTTACAAAATCACCAGTATCGTCATTCCCGCGTAGGCGGGAATCCAAGGTTGGGTTGTGAAATATTTGTTTTTTAGGCAAATATCGATGACGGTAGTTTTGATATTTCAGGCAGCCTGAAAAATTTTCGTATCAGCAAGAATCCAAAATTGGGTCGCATTGACCAAAAATTGAATAAGCAAATAGTTGAATTAAAAAATAGAAGTTACCTAATCTCAAAGTTGGATTCCCGCCTGCGCGGGAATGATGGCAGTGTGAGAGATTGTTGGCAATAAACAAATTGATTTTTCAGGCTGCCTGAAAATGAAATAAATAGGTAGAAAACATGGCAATTTATCAATCAGGCGTGATTTTTGAAAACGTCCCCACACAAAACCCCGATTGTTGGACGCTCGCGGCTTACCAAGCGCGTGGCGGTTACAGCGCGTTACGCAAAATTTTGACCGAAAAAATCGCGCAAAACGACATCATTGACGAAGTGAAAACGTCCGCTTTGCGCGGTCGTGGCGGTGCAGGTTTCCCGACTGGCTTGAAATGGAGCTTTATGCCACGCTCGTTCCCAGGGGCGAAATATGTGGTCTGCAACACGGACGAAGGCGAACCAGGCACATTCAAAGACCGCGACATCATCATGTACAACCCCCACGCGCTGATTGAAGGCATGATTATTGCTGGCTACGCGATGGGTGCGGAAGCAGGCTACAACTACATTCATGGCGAAATTTTTGAAGGCTATCAACGCTTTGAAGCCGCCCTTGCCGAAGCCCGTCAAGCTGGCTTTTTGGGCAAAAACATCATGGGTTTGGGCTTTGATTTTGAGCTGTTCGCGCATCATGGCTATGGCGCGTACATTTGTGGCGAAGAAACCGCCTTGCTGGAAAGTTTGGAAGGCAAAAAGGGGCAGCCGCGTTTCAAACCACCATTCCCAGCGTCTTTCGGTTTGTACGGCAAACCCACGACCATTAACAACACGGAAACTTTTGCGTCCGTGCCGTTCATCATCAAAGATGGCGGACAAAAATTCTTGGAGCAGGGCGTGGAAGGTGCAGGCGGCACCAAACTGTTTTCCATTTCGGGACACGTTGAACGCCCTGGGAATTACGAAGTGCCGCTTGGTACGCCATTTTCCGAATTGTTGGCGATGGCTGGCGGTATGCGTGGCGGCAAGAAATTGAAAGCGGTGATTCCTGGGGGGGCGTCTGCGCCTGTGCTGCCTGCGGATATTATGATGGCGTGCAATATGGACTACGATTCCATTGCCAAAGCAGGTTCTATGCTCGGTTCGGGCGCGGTGATTGTGATGGACGAAGATGTCTGTATGGTCAAAGCGTTGGAGCGTTTGGCGTATTTCTACCACGAAGAATCGTGCGGTCAATGTACGCCTTGCCGTGAAGGCACGGGCTGGCTGTATCGCGTGATACACCGCATTGCGACTGGCAAAGGTCGCCCCGATGATTTGGATTTGCTGGACAGCGTGGGCAACAATATGGCTGGACGCACCATTTGTGCGCTGGCGGACGCGGCTGTGTTCCCTGTTCGCAGTTTTACCAAGCATTTCCGCGCTGAATTTGAGCATTATATTGAGCATGGCAAGCCGATGAAAGAACATAAGTGGGGTGGGTGGTAAACCCATTTTCAGGCAGCCTGAAATGAAATTTGCGGAAAAATATCATGGCAAAATACATTGTGAATTTGGGCGATGAAATTTCTGTTCATGAAAAAATATTTTTGGCAGCGATTGTTCAGGCAATTTCTGATGATGAAATTCGTCAATATATTCAAAATTTAATTTGCCATTCTTATGTGGTTTGTCGGACGGCAACACAGGGTTATGGTATGTATATTGATTTTAAAACTGTTATACCAGAAACTTTCAGGCAGCCTGTACCCCAAAAATTGCTTAATGCAACACGTTTAATTGAAACAGCATTTGAAAATTGTCAGATTGATGAAATACCGAATAATCAAGTTTATTTGATGTTGTATCTGACTGATGATAAAACCGAATTGGATTTTTTAGAAATCACATCATTAGAATTTGATTTTCATGAAACCAAATTGGCACATTTGATTATGGATACCATGTTTTTCAGGCAGCCTGAAACAGTAAAATAACCAGCAACCTGTCCCCTCCCCCGACTGGCGGGGGAGGGTTAGGGTGGGGGTGGTTCTATCGGGTTAAGTTATTTTTGAATATCAATGCTCTAACCCACAACAGTCCTCCCCATAGAGGATGGGAGTAGGTTTCAGACGGCATAAACTGTTACCGCAAGATTGAAAAGGCAGCCTGAAAATGCGCCATAGCACCAGAAATCCAGCATTACAAGAAAATGCGAAAAATTTAAAACAAAACATGACCCTTACCGAACAACGCTTGTGGTATCACTTACGCGGTAAAAGATTGAACGGCATCAAATTCCGTCGACAACAGACAATAGGCAGTTACATCGCTGATTTTGTCAGCATGGAACACAAATTGATTATTGAGTTAGACGGTGGGCAACACACCGAACAAATCGCTTACGACAATGCGCGAACCGAGTTTTTAAACAATCAAGGCTATCGTGTTGTGCGATTTTGGAATAATGAAGTTTTATAGTGAATTCAATTTAAACCAGTACAGCGTTGCCAGCTTCCTTATGTACTAGATGTACACGGCGGTCGCTGTCGCCTTGTCCTGATTTAAATTGAATCCACTATACAAAATACCGAAGCAGTTTTAGAACAGATTTTGAAATATTGTGGCAGCGATTGCCCCCACCCTAACCCTCCCCCGTTGGAGACGGGGGAGGGGATAGGTTAGTGGAAGATTGACTATTTCAGGCTGCCTGAAAAATCTGTCCCAAAAAAATATTAATATTAAACGCTGCCCCTTTTTTCAGGCAGCCTGAAACAAATTTCTTTTAAATATAAAAAAGTAACTAGGAAACAACCATGTTACAAATCCAAATAGACGGTAAACAAACCCAAGTGAAACAAGGCACGACCGTGATTGAAGCGGCGCACCAGCTTGGCACTTACATTCCGCATTTTTGTTATCACAAAAAGCTGTCCATTGCCGCCAACTGCCGCATGTGCTTGGTGGACGTGGAAAAAGCCCCCAAACCCCTGCCCGCCTGTGCCACGCCTGTTACAGACGGCATGGTGGTGCATACCCATTCCGCCAAAGCCAAACAGGCGCAACAAGGCGTAATGGAATTTTTGCTGATAAATCACCCACTTGATTGCCCCATCTGCGACCAAGGTGGCGAATGCCAGTTGCAAGATTTGGCGGTGGGCTACGGCAAATCAGGCAGCCGCTATCAAGAAGAAAAACGCGCCGTAGTCGGCAAAGACATGGGGCCTTTGGTTTCGGCTGCCGAAATGAGCCGTTGCATTCATTGCACCCGTTGTGTGCGTTTCACGGAAGAAATCGCGGGCATGCAAGAAATCGGCATGGCTAATCGCAGCGAATTTTCCGAAATCATGCCCTTTATCGGCAAGGCGGTGGAAACCGAATTGTCGGGCAATGTGATTGATTTGTGTCCCGTTGGCGCATTGACCAGCAAGCCGTATCGTTATGATTCGCGCTCGTGGGAATTGTCGCGCCGCAAATCCATTTCCGCGCACGATGCTTTGGGTTCAAACCTGATTGTGCAAACGAAAGACCACACGGTGCGCCGCGTGTTACCGCTTGAAAATGAAGCGATTAACGAATGCTGGATTGCCGACCGCGACCGTTTCGCCTACGAAGGTTTGTACCACGAAAGCCGTTTGAAAACGCCCAAAATCAAACACGGTGGCGAATGGCAAGATGTGGATTGGACAACCGCTTTGGAATATGTGCGCCATACCCTTGATTGCATTGCTAAAGAAGACGGCAAAGAGCAAATTGCCGTGTGGGCAAACCCGATGAATACGGTGGAAGAACTGTATTTGGCGAAAAAATGGGCGGACGGTTTCGGCGTGAAAGCGATGACTTCGCGTTTGCGTGAAAACGACAGCCGTCTTTCAGGCAGCCTGCAAGGGGCGCAATGGCTGGGTCAAACGATTGAACAGCTTGCGGCTTGCGAAGCGGTGTTGATTGTGGGCGCGAATTTGCGTAAAGAACAGCCGCTTTTGACTGCCCGTCTGCGCCGTTCTGCCAAAGAAGGCATGGCGTTGAGCGTGGTCGCTGCCAACCGCGAAGAATTGCATATGCCCTTGTTGGCGCAAGACATTGTGCATCCGCATAAATGGGCGGATTACTTGGCGCATTTGCCCGAACACGTTTCAGGCAGCCTGAAAAATGCCGAACGTGCCGCGATTATTTTGGGCGCGGACGTGCAAAATCATCACGATTACGCAGGCATTTACGCAGCCGCGCAAACTTTGGCGGACGAATTGGGCGCGACTTTGGGCGTTTTGCCGCAAGCCGCCAACAGCGTGGGCGCGGACATCATCGGTTTCAACCAAACCAATATTGCCGATTTGCTTGCCGAGCCGAAAAAAGCCGTGTTGCTGTTCAACATTGAGCCAGATGTGGACGTGTTGGGTGGCGAACAAGCAACAGCCAGTCTGAAACAAGCCGCCACCGTTATGGCATTTACCGCTTACGAAAGCGAAACTTTACGCGAAGTTTGCGACATTTTGCTGCCAATCGTGCCATTTACCGAAACATCGGGCAGCTTTATCAATATGGAAGGGCGTTTGCAATCGTTCCATGGCGTTGTGAAAACTTTGGGCGAAGCGCGTCCATTGTGGAAAATTTTGCGCGTGTTGGGCAATGTGTTTGACTTGCAAGGCTTTGATTTCAATAGCAGCGAAGAAGTGTTGCGCGAAGCCATTTGTGCCGACATGCTGCCTGAAAAACTGAACAACCGCAGCACTTGGCACGGCAATGCCGTTTCAGGCAGCCTGCACAAAATCGTGCGCGTGGGTGGCGTGGGCATTTATCATGGCGACCCGATTGTGCGCCGAGCCGCGTCTTTGCAACAAACCAGCCACGCGGCAGTGCCAGTGGCGCGTGTTCATGCGAACACTTTGGCGACATTCGGTTTGGCTGATGGCGATGACGCGCTTGCCATGCAAAACGGTGCGCGTGTGCGCGTATCGGTGGTGGCGGACAATTCGCTGCCTGAAAACGTGGTTTACTTGCCCTTGCACGCGGCAAACGCGGCTTTGGGCGGATTGATGAACAGCATTGAATTGGCGAGGGCGTAATCATGCAAGAGTGGTTTCAAAGCCTGTTGGGGCAAGATTTGGGCTTGATTGTGTCCATTATCGTGAAAATCGTGTTGATTTTAGCCCCATTGATTTTGACTGTGGCGTATCTCACTTATTTTGAACGCAAAGTGATTGGTTTCATGCAGTTGCGTACAGGCCCCAATGTTGTGGGACCTTGGGGCTTGATTCAGCCTTTTGCGGACGTGTTGAAACTTTTGTTCAAAGAAGTAACGCGCCCGACTTTGTCCAATAAAGCCTTGTTTTACATTGGACCAATGTTGTCGCTCGCGCCAGCATTTGCGGCTTGGGCGGTGATTCCGTTTAATGAAGAATGGGTTTTGACCAATGTGGACGCAGGTTTGCTGTATATTTTGATGATTACATCGTTGTCGGTTTACGGCGTGATTATTGCGGGCTGGGCGAGTAATTCCAAATACGCCTTTTTGGGCGCGATGCGTTCGTCTGCACAAACCATTTCGTATGAAATTGCCATGTCAGCCGCTTTGGTGTGTGTGATTATGGTTTCAGGCAGCCTGAATTTTAAAGAGATTGTGGCAGCACAAGCGAGCGGCATTGCGGGAGGTTCTATTTTCTCGTGGAACTGGTTTACTTTGTTCCCCGCGTTTTTGGTTTACCTGATTTCGGCGGTGGCGGAAACCAACCGCGCCCCATTTGACGTGGCGGAAGGCGAGAGTGAGATTGTCGCAGGTTTCCACGTTGAGTATTCGGGTTTTGCCTTTGCCTTATTTTTCTTGGCGGAATACATTTTCATGATTTTGATTGGCGCATTGACGGCAATCATGTTTTTGGGTGGCTGGTTGTCGCCTTTCCCACAAAGCTGGGGCTGGATTGGTGCACCGAGCGCGTTTTGGATGTTCGCAAAAATGGCGTTTGTGTTGTTCGGCTATTTGTGGATACGCGCCACATTCCCACGCTACCGCTACGACCAAATCATGCGTTTGGGCTGGAAAGTGTTGATTCCAGTTGGTTTTATCTGCATTACAGTATTGGCTGGCTGGATGGCTTCGCCATTGAGTTTGTGGAAATAATTTCCCCCACCCTAACCCTCCCCCGTTTGGGACGGGGGATAGATTGCAGTAAACCAAATGGGATTGCAATCAATTAAAATGTTAGGAAAAATATTTTCAGGTAGCCTGAAACCGTAAAATGACCAGAAACCTGTTCCCTCCCCCGTCTCAAACGGGGGAGGGCTAGGGAGGGGGCAAAAATGCCAGAAACAACCCGAAACCGAATTTTAAAACCCCATGCCCAAAATCTCCGCAAAAACATGACATTGGCGGAACAGCGTTTGTGGTATTTTTTGCGGAATAGGCAGTTGAACGGCATCAAATTTCGCAGACAACAAATCATTGGGCATTACATTGCCGATTTTGTCAGCATGGAACACAAATTGATTATTGAATTGGACGGCGGACAACATGCCGAACAAATTATTTATGATAATCAAAGAACTGAATTTTTGAATGAACAAGGTTACCGCGTTATCCGTTTTTGGAATAATGAAGTTTTGCAGGATACGGAAGCTGTGCTAAACGAAATACTGAAAGCGTGTGGCGGTTTACCCCCACCCTAACCCTCCCCCGCAAGCAGGGGAGGGGACAGGTTGCCGCAGCGTAAATATTGTTGGCATATCCGCCAAAAGATTTTTCAGGCAGCCTGAAACTCATTTTATGATTGATTTTTAAATAAAAAACCACTACCAAAAGGGTAGGAACAACATTATGGCAAATTTAGTCAAAACCTTTTTATTGGGCGAACTGGTCAAAGGCATGGGCGTAACGCTCAAAAACTTTTTCGCTCGCAAAGACACGATTTACTTCCCCGAAGAAAAAACGCCCCAATCCGTGCGTTTTCGTGGACTGCACGCGCAACGCCGTTACCCCAATGGCGAAGAGCGTTGCATTGCCTGCAAATTGTGCGAAGCGGTTTGCCCCGCCATGGCAATCAACATTGAATCCGAGCAGCGCGAAGACGGCACACGCCGCACCACGCGCTACGACATTGATTTAACCAAATGTATTTTCTGCGGATTTTGCGAAGAAGCCTGCCCTGTGGACGCGATTGTGGAAACCCATATTTTTGAGTATCACGGTGAAAAACGCGGCGATTTGCACATGACCAAACCCATTTTGCTGGCAATTGGCGACAAATACGAAGCCGAAATCGCCAAACGCAAAGCGGCTGACGCGCCATATCGTTGAGCCATTTCTCCCTCCCCTGCTTGCGGGGGAGGGTTGGGGTGGGGGCAAAACCAACAATCTAACCCCCACCCTAGCCCTCCCCCTTCATAGGGGGAGGGGACAGATTGCGATAAGCCCATAAAGATTTTGCAGTGATTTTCAGGCTGCCTGAAACCCTATTTTTGATTAAAAAGAAAGCATAAACATGACTTTCCAACTTGCTTTATTTTACTTTATCGCTGCCGTGATTTTGTTCGGCGCGGTCAAAACCGTTACGGCAAAAAACCCCGTTCATGCGTCCCTGTATTTGGTGCTGACGTTTTGCATGTCCGCGATGATGTGGATGCTCATGCAAGCGGAATTTTTGGGCATCACGCTGGTGGTGGTGTATGTGGGCGCGGTGATGGTGCTGTTCCTGTTTGTCGTGATGATGTTGAACATTGACGCGGAAGAAATGCGTAAAGGTTTCTGGCGCAACGCCCCTGCCGCCATGACGGTGGGCGTGTTGATGGCTTTGGTGCTGATTGCCGTGTTAATCGCGCCCGACACCAATTTGTCGGTGTATGGCGAAATGAAAGACATTCCTGCCGATTACAGCAATGTGCGCGATTTGGGTAAGCAAATTTACACGACTTATCTGTTGCCCTTTGAATTGGCGGCGGTTTTGCTCGTGTTGGGCATGGTGGCAGCGATTGCGTTGGTACACCGCAAGTCCACCAATGAAAAATACATCAACCCTGCCGACCAAGTGAAAGTGAACGCGGCAGAAGGACGTTTACGCATGGTCAAAATGGCTGCCGAAGTGCAAACCCCAAAAAACACGCAGCCTGAAAACGCAGAGGAGGGCAAAGCATGATTACGATTACACATTATTTGGTGTTGGCGGCATTGCTGTTTGGCATCAGCGCGATGGGCATTTTTATGAACCGCAAAAATGTGCTGGTTTTGCTGATGTCTATTGAGTTGATGTTGTTGGCGGTAAACTTTAATTTTATTGCCTTTTCGCAGTATTTAGGCGACACGGCTGGACAGATTTTCGTGTTTTTCGTGCTGACGGTGGCGGCGGCAGAAAGCGCGATTGGTTTGGCGATTATGGTGCTGGTGTTCCGCAACCGACAAACCATTAACGTTACTGAATTGAATACGCTGAAAGGCTAATTGGGATTTTCAGGCAGCCTGAAAATAGTGTAGGTCGGGCATTTATGCCCGACAATCAAAACACGACAAATTCAAGTCGGGCATAAATGCCCGACCTACGGAAAATATTTTCAGACGGCATTAATGCTTTCAGGCTGCCTGAAACTGTTTATTTATCTACAATCTGTTCCCTCCCCCGCAAGCAGAGGAGGGGAAAATTGCAGCAACATAATAAATAGTAGGTCGGGCATTGATGCCCGACGCAAAAAAAACCGAAATAATGTCGGGCATAAATGCCCGACCTACGAGAAATATTTTCAGACGGCATCAATAATTTTAGGCTGCCTGAAAACAACCCAAATAAAAATATAGCCAAAAAAGTTTTTAAAAATCAAAAAGGTTCACTTCCATGAACGACATGACTTTATATTTAATCATCGCGCTCACGCCATTGGTGGGCTGTTTGCTGGCAGGCTTGTTTGGCAACCAAATCGGACGGCGTGGCGCACACACCGCCACCATTTCAGGTGTGGCGATTTCCGCGCTGTTGTCCGCCTATGTGCTGTACGGCTTTGCGACTGGCACACGCGCCAAGTTTGACGAAAACGTGTACACATGGCTCACCATGGGCGGTGTGGACTTTTCAGTCGGCTTTCTCGTGGACAGCCTGACCGCCATGATGATGGTGGTGGTAACGTCCGTGTCGCTGATGGTACACATCTATACCATTGGTTATATGCACGATGAAGAAGTCGGCTATCAACGCTTTTTCAGCTACATCTCCTTGTTTACATTCAGCATGTTGATGTTGATTATGTCCAATAACTTTATTCAACTGTTTTTCGGTTGGGAAGCGGTGGGCTTGGTGTCATATTTGCTGATTGGTTTCTATTTCAAACGCGACAGCGCGATTTTCGCCAACTTAAAAGCGTTTCTCGTGAACCGCGTGGGCGATTTCGGCTTTTTGTTGGGCATCGGTTTGGTGCTGGGCTATTTTGGTGGCAGCCTGCGTTATGCGGACGTGTTCGCCTATTTGCCCAATGTGGTGGGTAGCACTTTATTTGGCACGGATTTGATTACCGTCACTTGCTTGCTGCTGTTTGTGGGCGCAATGGGTAAATCCGCGCAATTTCCTTTGCACGTTTGGCTGCCTGATTCTATGGAAGGCCCAACGCCGATTTCCGCGCTGATTCACGCGGCGACCATGGTTACCGCAGGTCTGTTTATGGTGTCGCGCATGTCGCCCATGTACGAAATGAGTACAACCGTGTTGAGCGTGATTATGGTCATTGGCGCGATTACCGCCTTGTTTATGGGTTTCTTGGGCACGATTCAAAACGACATCAAGCGCGTGATTGCGTATTCCACTTTGTCGCAACTGGGCTATATGACGGTGGCGTTGGGCGTGTCTGCCTATTCCATTGCCATGTTCCATGTGATGACACACGCATTCTTTAAAGCATTGCTGTTCTTGGCGGCAGGCAGCGTGATTATCGGCATGCACCACGACCAAGATATGCGAAATATGGGCAATTTGCGTAAATACATGCCGATTACTTGGATAACCATGTTGTTGGGCAATTTGTCGCTGATTGGCACACCGTTTTTCTCGGGTTTCTATTCCAAAGATTCCATTATTGAAGCCGTGAAATTCAGCAATTTGACGGGTAGCGGTTTTGCCTATTTTGCCGTGTTGGCGAGCGTGTTTGTAACCGCGTTTTATGCGTTCCGTCAATACTTTATCGTGTTTCACGGCAAAGAGCGTTGGCGAGAAAATCATCACGCCCACGATGAACATCACGATGACGCACATCATCACGGTTTGTCGCCCAATGACAATCCGCACGAAAGCCCTTGGGTGGTAACTTTCCCCTTGTTGTTCTTGGCTGTGCCGTCTGTGATTATTGGCGCATTGACGATTAAACCTTTGTTGTATGGCGATTTTTTCAAAGACGTGATTTATGTGAATCACGAAGCGCACCCAGTCATGACGATTATGGCGGAACACTATCACGGCATTTTCGGCATGGTAACGCACAGTTTGGTTAGCCCTGTGTTGTACTTGGCGATTGCGGGTGTGGTGGCAGCGTGGTTCTTGTATGTGAAAGCACCGCATTTGCCCACGAAAATTCAGGCAGCCTGCAAACCGATTTATAACTTGTTGGACAACAAATACTATTTGGACATCATCTACTTCAACGTGTTCGCCAAAGGCAGCCGCAAATTGGGCGAGCTGTTCTGGAAAGTGGGCGACACCATGATTATTGACAACGGCATTGTGAACAATTCCGCCAAACTGGTCGGCAACATCGCCGCGCAAGTCCGCAAAGCGCAGACGGGTTTCATCTACACCTATGCGGCTGTGATGGTGGCTGGGGTGCTGGTGTTGATTGTGGCGTTTTTCTGGAATTTGTGGTTTAAATGATGTTTCAGGCTGCCTGAAAAGGGTGGGGCGGTTTCAGGCAGCCTGAAAAGCAAAATAGGTTGATTGGCTATGAACGATTTATTAAATGGCGTGGTTCGCTTTGAAGGTGTAAAAGGCGTAGGCACAATAGAAGTGGATTTTGTCCCCAATCAACGTGTTTACACTTTTATTGGCGCAAATGGCGTGGGCAAAACGAAATTGTTGGAGTGTTTGTTTACGGTTTTATTTGCTACTCATCTTGAACTTTCTTTTGTAGATGATGAAGAATGGCTGAAAGGTACGTTAATTGAGAAAGAATATATGCCATTCAAAGATGCATATTTTCCGGAAAAAGCTAATGAAAAATTATTGTCCTTTAAGGTATTAAAGCCACATCAAAAACCAATTGTGTATGTAGCGGCTCAAAATCGTGGAAATATTAAAAATAAAACTGATAGTATAAAAAAAATAGGTAATTATCAACAACGTATTGAGCAATATATAGATAATTTACTTTCCGTTTTCAGGCAGCCTGAAAATTTCAAAAGCCTGAATATGGACACCAATTTAGAAGAATGGATAATCCAACGCGCCCAGTCTGCCAACCCCTATCAATCCAAAGCAGACAACCGCAAAATTGAATTGGATACTTTATTGTCCATTTTAAATCAAATAGATGAAAGAATAGATAGCGAATTTTTAGAAATATCGGGCGACAATCGCGTGTTCATCAAAGTGGAAGGGCAAAAGCGCGAATTGGCTGAATTATCAAGCGGTTTCACGTCCATTTTGAAAATGGTGCAATCCATTATCGCGGGTTACAGCTACTTTACCAATGAACAGCAAATCGCCCGAGTGCGTGGTGTGGTGCTGATTGACGAAATAGAAAGCCATTTGCACAATGAATGGCAAGTTAAAATTATTCCTTTGCTGAAAAAATTGTTTCCGAACACGACTTTTTTGGTCAGCACACATTCATCGTTGGTAATTAGTCAGTTGGAGCAGGGCGAAGCGTATCGCTTGAAACGCAATTTAGATGATGGTGTGGTTTATGGCAAAGTGGTTGATTATCCTGCACAATCATCTATTGTTGATTTGCTGGATACGGCTTTTGATGTTGATTTAACCGCAGAACGCAGTAAATGGCGCGGTAATCGTGAAGAAGCCAAAGCTGCATTGTTGGCTTTATTAGAGCGCGATGATGATATTTGGGAGCAAGAAAATGAATAAATATTTTTTTGATGCCAATTATCTGATTAAATTGCTGGATAAAAAACACGTCAATCACGCTGAAATTCGTGAAAATTTTATGGAAAAATTGGCTGAACCACATGAATTTTACATGACTGAATTAGTTCGTTATGAAGTCATTCGTGGGATTAAATGGAATAATCCAGAAGAAGAAAATTTATATGAAACAGCATTAAAAAACTACTTTCATTTTGTGGAAATTAAGAAACCCATTATTGATTTAGCCATAAAATTACACCAACTACACACTTTTCAACATCAAGATAAATTGCCGTCTGAAAAATGTGCATTGTGTCAGCAAATGATTAGCACCAATAAATTAAATATAGACAAACGGCGTTTTGATATGTTCCATTTTGCCACTGCCAAAATTTACGGTTATGAAATGGTATCGGGCGACAAAGGTGTGAATGTTACATTAGAAAAATTGTATCAAGATTTAAATGTATCAAGATTTAAATGATTTTCAGGCTGCCTGAAACCGCAGCCACCACAAAAACAGTTTTAATTTAAATAAAAGAGAAAACAGGCTACTACTATGTTTTTCAATAACTTACTCAGCTTGGCAATCTGGGTGCCAATCGTGGCGGGTGTGCTGGTCTTGGCGACAGGCTCGGACAGCCGTGCGCCATTGGCACGGATACTGGCTTTGATTGGCGCGGCGGCAGGGTTTTTGGTAACGCTGCCCCTGTTCACCCACTTTGACCGCGCAAACGGCGGCTACCAGTTCAGCGAACTGCACGCTTGGATACCCGCGCTCAATCTCAACTACGCGCTGGGCGTGGACGGCATTTCCGTGCTGTTCATCATTTTGAACGCCTTTATCACGCTGATGGTGGTGCTGGCTGGCTGGGAAGTGATTCAGAACAAAACCGCGCAATACATGGCGGCATTTCTCATCATGTCGGGCTTGATTAACGGCGCGTTTGCCGCGCAGGACGCGATTTTGTTCTACGTTTTCTTTGAAGGCATGCTGATTCCGCTTTACCTGATTATCGGTATGTGGGGCGGCCCTCGCCGCGTGTATGCTGCCGTGAAACTGTTTTTGTACACGCTGTTGGGTTCGCTGTTGATGTTGGTGGGGCTGATTTATCTGTCGTATCAAGCCAATGGCAGCTTCGCGATTGCCGATTTGCAAGCGATTAAGCAAATTCCTTTGGGCGTACAACAACTGTTGTTCATCGGCTTTTTCTTGTCGTTTGCCGTGAAAGTGCCGATGTTCCCCGTACACACTTGGCTGCCTGACGCACACGTTGAAGCCCCAACTGGCGGTTCTATGGTGCTGGCAGCGATTACGTTGAAAATCGGTGCGTATGGTTTCTTGCGTTTTATTTTGCCGATTTTGCCCGATGCGTCGCGTTATTTCGCGCCTGTGATTGTGGTGTTGAGCTTGATTGCCGTGATTTACATCGGCTTGGTGGCTTTGGTGCAAACCGATATGAAAAAACTGGTGGCGTACTCATCAATCAGCCACATGGGTTTTGTAACGCTGGGTATTTTCCTGTTTAGCGGACTGTTTTCAAGCAGCCCTTTGGGCGAATTGAACGATTGGGGCTTGAAAGGCGCGATTGTGCAAATGATTTCGCACGGCTTTGTGTCGGCGGCGATGTTTATGTGTATTGGCGTGATGTACGACCGCTTGCACACGCGCAACATTGCCGATTATGGCGGTGTGGTGAATGTGATGCCGAAATTTGCCGCGTTCATGATGTTGTTTGGCATGGCGAATGTGGGTTTGCCTGCGACTTCGGGTTTTGTGGGCGAATTTATGGTGATTATGGGCGCGGTAAAAGTGAATTTCTGGATTGGCTTGCTGGCGGCGTTCACGTTGATTTATGGCGCGGCATACACTTTGTGGATGTACA
Organism: Wielerella bovis; assembly: GCF_022354465.1. Lineage (NCBI taxonomy): Bacteria > Pseudomonadati > Pseudomonadota > Betaproteobacteria > Neisseriales > Neisseriaceae > Wielerella > Wielerella bovis. The sequence continues at coordinate 308,086 of NZ_CP092361.1, forward strand.
AACGCACCATTTTTGGCGAGATTACCAATCCTGAAGTGAAAGAAATGAAAGACATCAACTGCCGCGAATTTGCCGTATTGGCGATTTTGGCAGTGGCGGTGTTGGGCATGGGTTTGTACCCCGAGCCGTTTGTGGCGGTGGTGCATGAAGCCGCCAACCAGTTGATTGCACAAGTGGCACAAAGCAAGATTTGAGGTGTTGTATGAATTGGAATTGGACAGATTTGAATATTGCCGCCGCCACGCCTGAAATCGTGTTGCTGACGGGTTTGTTTGCCGTGTTGTTGGCGGATTTGTGGACGAGCGATGAAAACCGCTACATCACGCATTATTTGAGCATTGGTGTGATGTTGTCGGCTGTGTTGGGTCAACTGGCTGTATGGTCATCAGAACCATCATATGTGTTTTCACATATGTATGTGGTGGACGGTATTTCACAGTTAGGTAAATTGGTCGCTTATTTGGGTACGGCTGTGTTGTTTGTGTACGCCAAACCGTATAACCAAATGCGTGGCATATTCAAGGGCGAATTTTATACGCTGGCAATGTTTGCGTTGGTTGGCGTGAGTGTGATGATAAGTTCGGCGCATTTTCTGACTGCTTATGTAGGCTTGGAATTGTTGTCCTTATCGCTTTACGCGATGATTGCGTTGCGCCGCGACAGCGCACAAGCGGCAGAGGCAGCCTTAAAATATTTTGTATTGGGCGCATTAGCATCAGGAATTTTGTTGTACGGTATTTCTATGGTTTACGGCGCAACAGGCAGCCTGAATTTTGCGGAAATTGCCAATGCTTCTGAATTGCAGAATGTCAATGGTTGGCTGCTGAAATTGGGCGTGCTGTTTATTGTAGCGGCGGTAGCGTTTAAATTTGGTGCAGTGCCGTTTCATATGTGGGTGCCCGATGTTTATCAAGGTGCGCCGACTTCAGTGGCAGCGTTCATTGGTTCTGTGCCGAAAATTGCGGCAACCGTGTTTACATTCCGCATTATGGTAGATGGCTTGGTGTACCAAAAATTCGATTGGCAATTGATGTTTGCTGCATTGGCGGTGGCATCTTTGTTGGTGGGTAATTTGGCAGCCATGATGCAAACCAATATCAAACGCATGTTTGCCTTTTCTACGATTTCGCACATGGGCTTTATTTTATTGGGCTTTTTGGCAAGTGTATTAGGCATTCAGGCTGCCTTATTCTATGCAATTACTTATATATTGATGAGTTTGGCTGGTTTTGGTGTGCTTATGTTGTTGAGCCGCGAAGGACATGAATGTGAAAACGTGGCGGATTTGGCAGGCTTGAATCAGCGCAATGCGTGGTATGCGTTGTTAATGTTGCTGGTGTTGTTCAGCATGGCAGGCATTCCGCCATTGATGGGATTTTATGCCAAATTTGCCATCTTAAAAGCCTTGATGACAGCGGAATATGCATGGGTAACTGCGCTGGCGGTGTATGCGGTGGTTATGTCTTTGATTGGCGCGTTCTACTATTTGCGCGTGGTCAAAGTGATGTATTTTGACGAAGCAACTGACCATACACCGATTGCAGAACAACCTGTGGCATGGGTATTGTCGTTGAATGCACTTTTGTTGCTGGTGTGGGGCGTGTTGCCGACCAGCGTGGTGGAGTGGGTAAAAACGGCGATTGAACGGACTTTCTAATCCATATATTTTCAGGCAGCCTGAAAGGTTTTCAGGCTGCCTGAAATGTATAGCGAATTCAATTTAAACCAGTACAGCGTTGCCAGCTCTCTTATGTACTCAGTATACACGGCGGTCGCTGTCGCCTTGTCCTGATTTAAATTGAATCCACTATACTTTAATTAACCAAAATAAGGAACACAATCATGTATGCATTTAGTTTTTGCAATCCCACTCGCATTGAATTTGGCGCACAAAAAGAACAACGCATCGGCGAATACATGAAAGAATATGGCGTGAAAAAGGCTTTATTGGTCTATGGTAGCGAACGCATCAAACAATCAGGTTTGTATGATACTGTTGTAGGCAGCCTGAAAGCCTGTGGCATTGAATGCGTCGCTTTGGGTGGCATCAAAAGCAATCCCGTGTTAAGCAAAGTCAATGAAGGTATTGATTTGGCAAAACAATCAGGCGTGGACAGTATTTTGAGTGTCGGCGGTGGTTCATGTTTGGATAGTGCCAAAGCCATTGCCGCTGGGGCAAAATACGATGGCGATGTGTGGGATTTTTTCACAGGCAAAGCAACTATTGGTGCAGCATTGCCGATTTTTGACATCATGACATTGGCAGCAACGGGCAGTGAAATGAATCGTGGCAGCGTGATTACCAACGAAGCCACCAAACAAAAATATTCCGTGCAAAGTCCATTCTGGTTTCCCAAAGTATCGGTAATTAGCCCAGAATTGCAAGCAACCGTCAGCGATGATTATTTAGTGTATTCCGCCGCCGATATTATTGCCCACTCCATTGAAGCGTATTTCACCGCAAAAATTCACCCAGAAATCATCAGCATGCAAGTGGAAAGCAACATCAAAACCGTCATCAAAACCACCGAAATTTTGCTGGCAAATCCACAAGACCACGATGCGCGTGGCGATTTCGCATGGGCAGCCACAATGGCATTGAACGGTTTGACCCATGTCGGCGTGCATGCGTTTAACTTCCCCAATCACACGATTGAACATGCCATGAGTGCAGTATGCAATGTGCCACATGGTGCAGGTTTGTCGGTTGTGATGCCCGCTTGGATGACGTGGTACAAAGACCAAAACTTGCCACAATTTGAACGTTTTGCGCGTGAAATTTTCGGATTGAGCGATGCAGAAGCAGGCATTGCCGCCTTGAAAGCATGGTTTGACAAAATTGGCACACCAACTACATTGGCGCAATTGAATATTGTTGGCGATGTGCTGGAAGAAGTGATTGATGTTGCCGCGCAAAATGCACAAGCGCGTGGCATGGAGAAAATGTATAATCAACAAACCATACGCGATATTTTTGCATTAGCGAAGTAAAGAAGTAGTGAAATGTAATGCTTTCGGGCTGCCTTATTTGATTTAAGGCAGCCTGAAAGCATTTTTTCACAGATAAACCTTTTCTTTATCAGGGCTAGTGCATTATAATCACGCTGCTTTAAAAATTACATCAAACTACATTTTAAGGAGCAAGATTATGGCACTCGTATCCATGCGTCAATTGTTAGACCATGCTGCCGAACATGGCTATGGTTTACCTGCATTCAACGTCAATAATTTGGAACAAATGCGCGCTATTATGGAGGCAGCGAATCAAGTCAATGCCCCCGTTATTGTGCAAGCCTCCGCAGGCGCACGCAAATATGCAGGTGCGCCATTTTTGCGCCATTTAATTTTAGCAGCGGTGGAAGAGTTCCCACATATTCCCGTTGTGATGCACCAAGACCACGGCGCATCGCCCGATGTGTGCCAACGTTCCATTCAATTAGGATTCAGTTCCGTGATGATGGACGGTTCTTTATTGGAAGACGGCAAAACGCCATCAACTTACGAATACAATGCCGAAGTAACGCGCCGCGTTGTACAATTTTCACACGCTTGTGGCGTATCGGTGGAAGGCGAAATTGGCGTATTGGGTAATTTGGAAACAGGCGAAGCAGGCGAAGAAGACGGCGTGGGTGCAGCAGGCAAATTAAATCATGACCAAATGCTGACCAGCGTGGAAGATGCCGTGCGTTTTGTACGCGATACCAATGTAGATGCCTTAGCAATCGCAGTCGGCACCAGTCATGGCGCATACAAATTCACTCGCCCACCCACAGGCGAAATCTTACGCATTGACCGCATCAAAGAAATCCACGCCGCCTTGCCCAATACCCATATTGTGATGCACGGTTCCAGTTCCGTGCCACAAGAATGGTTGAAAGTTATCAACGAATATGGCGGCGATATTGGCGAAACCTATGGCGTACCTGTGGAAGAATTGGTGGAAGGCATCAAACATGGCGTGCGAAAAGTGAATATTGATACCGACTTACGCCTTGCCAGCACGGGCGCAATCCGTAAATTTATGGCAGAAAACCCAGCCGAATTTGACCCACGCAAATATTTGAGCAAAACCGTTGAAGCAATGAAACAAATTTGTATTGACCGCTACTTGGCATTTGGTTGCGAAGGCATGGCGGATAAAATCAAACCGATTTCGCTGGAAAAAATGGCAACGCGATACAGTAAAGGCGAGTTAAATCAAATTATTAAATAATTTATCTGCATTCATAAAAGGCAGCCTGAAAACTTTTTCAGGCTGCCTTTTTATTCATAACCACATAAAATACTTGCTTTATATGGAACGGAGATTTAGAATTTTTTCGTTTTCCAACAAAGATATGGGGTGTTTCCTATGCCATTCTTTACTCCCAAAAAATTTGCTAAATTATCCGTAGCCTTATTGGCTGCGATGTTGGCATTGCCTGTTGCTGCTGCACCAAATACCCACACCACTACCACATCAACCAGCGTTTCAGGGCAATTCCAAAACAATTTTGCTACCGATTTAAAATTGGCGCAACAAGGTAATGCAGTAGCGCAAAATGATGTTGGTATGCGTTATTTGCATGGTTTAGAAGGTGTGCAAAAAGACTATGTCCAAGCCAAAGTATGGTTGGAAAAAGCTGCTGCTCAAGAAGATGGGGACGCGCAAAACAATTTGGGCTTTATGTATGATGAAGGTTTGGGCGTAAAACAAGATTATGCCAAAGCTAAATCATTGTATGAAAAATCTGCTGCACAAGGAAATGCAGCCGCACAAAACAATTTGGGCTTGATGTATGATGAAGGTTTGGGTGTGAAACAAGATTATGCCCAAGCCAAAGCATGGTATGAAAAAGCTGCTGCGCAAGGAAATGCAGCCGCACAAAACAATTTGGGCTATATGTATCAGCAAGGTTGGGGTGTAAAACAAGACTACGCCCAAGCCAAAGTATGGTTTGAAAAAGCTGCTGCGCAAGGATATACAGCTGCACAACACAATTTGGGCTATATGTATATGCAAGGTTGGGGTGTAAAACAAGATTATACCCAAGCCAAAGCATGGTATGAAAAAGCTGCTGCGCAAGGAGATGCAGACGCACAAAATGCTCTAAACTATCTGCGCGAAAACGGTTTAATCCGCTAATTTTCTAATCAAAAAAGCAGCCTGAAAACTTTATTTACAGTTTTCAGGCTGCCTTTTTATCTATTTCTGTTTACTGATATTCGCAAGATGCCGCACACAATCTTTCACATGTTAAAATTCATCTCATCTTTAATATTTTATTTTTCAGGCAGCCTGAAATGCATACCGCCCAACAAATTCTCCACGACACCTTTGGCTACCCCGAATTTCGCGGCAAACAAGCCGAAATCGTCCAAACCCTTTTGCGTGGCAACAACGCGCTGGTACTCATGCCCACAGGTGGCGGAAAATCCCTGTGTTATCAAATTCCTGCCATTATGCGCGATGGTGTGGCGATTGTCGTGTCGCCCCTAATTGCATTGATGGATGACCAAGTCGCCAATCTTCGCGCAGCAGGTGTACACGCAGCGGCGGTACACAGCGGCACACCGCCCGATATTGTGCGCCAAATTGCAGAGGATATTCATTCAGGCAGCCTGAAATTATTATACGTTGCACCAGAACGCCTTGTTTCTGAACGATTTTTAAAGTTTTTAGACAATACACAAGTTAGCTTGTTTGCGATTGACGAAGCTCATTGTGTGAGCCAATGGGGACACGATTTCCGCCCAGAATATCAACAACTGGGTTTACTTGCCGAGCGTTATCCACACGTCCCACGCATTGCTTTGACTGCCACCGCTGACACCGAAACCCGTGCGGACATGAAGCATTATTTAAAGCTGGAAAATGCCACCGAATTTGTGTCCAGTTTTGACCGCCCGAATATTTATTATCAAGTGATTGAAAAAAATAATGGTAAAAAACAATTACTGGATTTTATTAAACAACAAATGCACGGACAAAGTGGCATTGTTTACTGTTTGAGCCGCCGCAGTGTGGAAGAAATTGCGGCATTCTTATGCGAAAATGGGTTAAATGCTGTTCCCTATCACGCAGGTATGGCATTAGAAAAACGTCAACAAAATCAACATCGTTTTACGCATGAAGAAAACATTATTGTGGTAGCGACCGTAGCTTTTGGCATGGGCATAGACAAACCCGATGTACGTTTTGTCGCACATTTGGATATGCCGCAGAGTATTGAGCATTTTTATCAAGAAAGTGGGCGTGCTGGACGAGATGGGTTGCCTGCGGTCAGTTGGTTATGCTATGGCATGAATGTGCTGGTATTGCTGAAAGAGCGCATTTCGGATAGTCAGGTACCTGATTTTCAAAAACAAATTGAATTGCAAAAACTGAATGCGATGTTTGATGTGTGCGAAACAGCAGCTTGTCGTCGCCAATTATTGTTGCGTCATTTTGGCGAGAATAGCGAACCATGTGGCAACTGTGATAACTGTTTGCATCCACCTACACGCTTTGACGGCACAGAATTGGTGCAAAAATTATTGAGCTGCGTTTATCGTGTTGGGCAACGTTTTGCGGCTGGTTATGTGATTGAAGTTTTGCGTGGAAAATCAACAGATTGGATTAGACAAAATGGGCATGATAAATTATCCACTTTTGGTATTGGTACCAATTTAAGCGATAAAGATTGGCGCAATGTTGTGCGACAATGTATTGGATTGGGCTTATTAAACAATGATATGCACAATTATCAAGCCTTAATTTTGACCGAAGCAGCGAAACCTGTGCTGCGTGGCGAAGAAACGGTTTTATTGCGTCCACTCAAACGCGAAAAAGCCGCTACCAAAGTTGCCAAAACCGATACTTGGTTACGCACCGAACGCGAAGAGCGTTTGTGGCAAGCCTTGCGACAATGGCGTTTGGCAAAAGCCAAAGCGGACGATGTGCCTGCTTATGTGATTTGTGGCGACAAAACGTTGCGCGATGTGGTAGAAAAATTGCCACAGCAAATAGCTGATTTGGCACAGATTTATGGTATGGGCGAAGCCAAAATTGATAAATTTGGTAGTGAAATTTTAAATATTGTGGCGGAATATGTTTCAGGCAGCTTGAAAGACAATTTACCCAAAAATCATCAAATTAATCAAGCAGAAAATCCACGTGACGCCGAGTTGTTGCATCAATTAACGGCGTGGCGAGAAATGGCGGCACAGCGTGATAATGTGTCATTGCATGCGGTTTGTCCCGATGAAAGCATGACTGATTTGCTGACATTTACGCCAGAATGCGCGGCAGATTTAGCGATAATTTATGGTTTGGGCGATGTGAAATTGGGCAAATATGGTCAGGAAATTTTGCAAATTTGTGCGCCATTTTCAGGCAGCCTGAACGCTGAAATCAAGCAAAAACAATTATTTTTACGCGATTTGCAAGAATGGGTAGCGATGAAAGCGGAAGAAGCCGAGTTACCCGAATTTCAGATTTTGGGCAAACCTGCCATGCGTGCGTTGGCAAATAAATTACCCGAAACGCTGGACGATTTGCGTGATATTCATGGTTTTGATGATGAGAAAATCGCGGAATATGGGGAAGAATTGTTGGAGATGATTCAGGATTTTCAGGCTGCCTGAAAACATCATGATTAATCCAATAAAAAAGGCTGCCTGAATAATATAGGCAGCCTGAAATTTATTTTTTCATCAAAGTAATGATTTCTTTTAAAGCAGCTATTTCATTGTCTTTTTGTATTAACAATTCATCTTTTAATTCAATGGCTAATTCAGCTTTTTCCAATTCTGCCAACAACATTTCATGCCCATTTTTACCAAAAACATAATAATTTTTGCCATGATTATCTCCTGTAATTTGATTATCAGTTGAGATATAGAATGTTGCACCATTCTCACAAAAATCTAAAAATTCTAATGTTGTCATATCAAAAACTTTGGCAATTTTTTCAATTTTTGGCAAATTAGGATTGCCCACATTACGTTCAATTTGGGTGTAGCCATTGGTTGTCATCTCTAATTTGCTAGCCATTTCGTCTTGTGTCAAACCATTTAACTCACGTAATGCTTTCATTGCTTTTCCTATTTTCATTGTAACCACCATTTTAAGTGTGGGTTGAGATTATAAACTGTTGGTGTTCAAGAGTAATTTTGTAATTGTATCATTGCAATTAGAAAAATTAACCAAAGGAAGTGTAAAAATGAGTACAGAGAAAAATTCAGGTTCAGATATAGGTTGTTTTGGCTTGGTTTGCGCCATTATCGCATTTATTTGTACATGGGTTTCTGCGATTGTGGCGTTTCCATTTTTAGGGTTTGTCTTTGGTTGGATACCTGCGATTGTTATGGCATTTATTGTATATGTTTGCGCTGAAATTGCCCTTTGGTTGATGTGGTTGATTATTCTTGTTTTATTGGTAATTGCGGGAATTTTGTTTGCAGCAGGTGCTACTGCTACTATTTTGGCATAAATTTGACATTTTGGAGAATTTAAAATGATGAAAAAAACCATTTTATCATTCGCTTTGTGTTTGGCATTTCCTGCCTACTCAGCAACGTGCAGTAGCTATGAACGGGATAAGGCTACTCATTTTGCCGAAATTCAGGGCAGAGACGTGGTTAAGGCATATCAAGGGGGCAATAATATCAGTACCAGTATTACCAGTTGTGATTACAATAGCTATACTGGTAAATACAATGTTGCGATTGATGTTTCTTGGTATGGTGCAATTAGTGATAAATATTATAATTCAAGCGGTAAAATGACCATGGATTCAGAAGGGCGACGTAGAGAATACAATGAAACCTACCGCAATCAGAATTTAAAGGATTATGCATTTTGGCGTGGTATGGGGGCATTAGCATTAGCGGTTGGTGCTGCTGCAAGTTCAGAGCAGGAAAATCAAAGACGTTTAGCGGCTCAATCTACTGGAAACAGTCAAGGTTATCAAGGAAGTATTTGGGTTTCTAATCAATGCGGTCGTGCCGTAGACCTTTGGATTTATTTTAAGAATGCAAATACTGGTAACTGGGAAAGCAGAGGAAAATGGTCATTCAGTAATGGAGAGCGCAGCTTTTTAAGTTCAAATAATAATGTGCGTTTAAAAACCACTCAACCAACATTGTATTATGCCATTAGCCCTAGTTTTAGTAGTTTTGGTTTATCTCATGCAGGTACTTTTACACATAATGGCGTACGGCATCAGTATAGAAAAGTTGTTGATACGGCAGGAGATACAGAAATTCGTTTATGTGTAGATTAAAATATTTATTTTAGGCAGCCTATAAAAATTCTAAAAAGTTTTCAGGCTGCCTTAATTTATTAATTAAATCATAATATTACTCAGGTCGCATTTGCGGGAACAACACCACATCACGAATCGTCTGCGCGTCCGTTAGCAACATCACCAAACGGTCAATGCCAATGCCGCAACCGCCCGTTGGTGGCAAACCAAATTCCATTGCGCGAATGTAGTCCGCGTCAAAGTGCATGGCTTCGTCATCGCCCGCGTCTTTTTGGGCGACTTGCGCTTTGAAACGCGCGGCTTGGTCTTCGGGGTCGTTCAACTCCGAATAGCCGTTTGCCAATTCGCGTCCCACCACAAACAATTCAAAACGCTCGGTCAAACCCGCTTTGGTGTCCGAAGCGCGTGCCAAAGGCGACACTTCCACAGGATAATCAATGATGAAAGTCGGGTTCCACAATTTGCTTTCCGCGCAACCTTCAAACAAAGCCAGTTGCAGGCTGCCCAAACCGCTCGCGTGTGGCAAACTTTCGCCGTGTTTCACGATTTCTTTTTTCAGCCATTCCGCGTCATTCAGTTGCTCGTCCGTGTAGTGCGGATTGAATTTTTTAATCGCTTGCAAAATCGTCAAACGCTCAAACGGGCTTTCCAAATCCACTTCTTTGCCGTTGTATTGCAATTTCAGGCTGCCTGAAACCGCTTTCGCCGCCGCACGAATCACGTTTTCCGTCATTTCCATCATGCGTTGGTAATCGCAAAACGCCTCGTAAAATTCCATCATCGTGAATTCAGGATTGTGGCGCACCGACATGCCTTCGTTGCGGAAATTGCGGTTAATCTCAAACACGCGCTCCAAACCGCCCACCACCAAGCGTTTCAAATACAATTCGGGCGCAATCCGCAAATAAAGCGGCATATCCAGCGCATTATGATGCGTAACAAACGGTTTTGCCGTTGCACCGCCTGGAATGGGGTGCATCATCGGCGTTTCCACTTCAAGATATTGTTCTGCCACCATAAAGCTGCGAATGGCTTGCACAATTTGGCTGCGTTTGATGAAAATATCGCGGCTGTCGGCATTGGCAATCAAATCCACATAGCGTTGGCGATATTTCGTTTCTTGGTCGGTCAAACCGTGGAATTTGCTCGGCAAAGGGCGCAAAGATTTGGACAACAAACGAATTGCCGACACGCGCACCGTCAATTCGCCATGGTTGGTTTTGAACAACGTGCCTTCCGCGCCAATGATGTCGCCCATGTCCCAACGGTTGAACGCGTCCAAAGTTTCTTGGCTCACGCCTTTATTGTTTAAATACAATTGGATATTGCCCGTCATGTCTTGCACGGTCGCAAAGCTGGCTTTACCCATTTGGCGTTTCAACATCATGCGCCCCGCGATTTTCACGCGGATTTCTTGCGGGTCAAGTTCTTCTTTGGGCGTTTTACCATATTGGTTTTGCAAATCTTGCGCGAAACGGTCGCGGCGGAAATCGTTGGGGAATGCCACGCCTTGTGTGCGGATTTCATTCAGTTTTTCGCGGCGAATGGCGATGATTTGGTTTTCGTCTAATTGTTCTTCGGGAGTGGGGATTGGGGTTTGGTCGGTCATTTGGTTTTCTCAAAAATAAATAAAAATGTTTCAGGCTGCCTTACAGTACACGACAATTTTTTTGAAGTTACCACTAACTTATTCCTTCCCCCGCCAGACTGGAGAGGGAGCAAGTTTCAGGCAACCCAAAGTTTTTGTCGTGTACTGTAAGGCTGCCTGAAAGGGCAAATATCTTATTTTACGCGGATTAATTTATTTTTTGAATATGTAGAGGGTAATGATAATTCATTTTATGGCTGTTTTTTGTTTTAACCGACTATAGGGTTAATCGCAGTTCGTTTTACACTTGCTTCTGCAGGCAAAAATCGTCAACTGCTACATTAAAAATACACGCTAATCATGCCATTGGTTTACATTTTATAGTGAATTCAATTTAAACCAGTAATCGTTGCCAACTTCCTTATGTACTTGTACTAGGTGTATACAGCGTTCGTTGTTGCCCTGTTCTGATTTTAAATTGAATCCACTTATTAGTTAGGCAAGTTCGTTTCACTACTTGCCTTAAATTTATCATTTTTTGCTGACAAAATTCTGGTACAAAGCAAAATGCATTAGCCTTTAGGTTATCGCTAGGAGTTTATAGGTTAATCTTTTTTGATATATGTCAAGCAGCGTTAAGAAAAAATGAGAATGGGTTTGACTAATCATTAAAAAAACCTATAATTAAATCAATAAAAGTAATTAAATGTAGTCAATTTTATTCTAAATAAAACGATAAATTAAAATAAATTTTATTTATATCAATAAGACTTAAAATTTTCAGCCTATATTTTCTTACAAGAGGAATAATCATGTTATCTACCACACATCTCAATATAACTGCTCACCAGCCAGTTATGCCAGAACCCACTATTACGCATAGCACACATAATTTACGCAATTTTTATGGCGATGAATACACGATTTATTGCACAGAAGAAGAAACACAATTTCCTGATGGTTGCTTAATTACTTCGCGTACCGATATTCATGGCATTATTACCCATGCCAATGATGCATTTGTGCGGATGAGTGGCTGGTCGCGTGATGAGTTAATTGGTAGTCCACATAGCATTTTGCGTCATCCCGATATGCCAGCGGTGGCGTTTAAGGATTTGTGGGATACTTTGCAACGTGGTGAAAAGTGGCATGGCTATGTGAAAAATTTGCGTAAAGATGGTGGTTTTTATTGGGTGTATGCAACTGCTGTACCCAATATTCGCAATGGTGTAGTGGAAGGTTACACTTCTGTACGCCGTAAACCTGACCCTAATAAAGTGGTGGAATGCACAGAGTTATATGTTAAATTATTACAAGAAGAGCGTGCAGCTTAAACAATTATTTTTTGTGTGTCTGCGAAACCGCAGTTTGGTTGGATAGGTATGCTATCTATCCATATTGAGTTTTGCAGAAAATCTTTTATAGTCGGTTAAAATAAAAATAATACAACTATTGGTACACAGGGGTTGTTATTTTTTTTGTCTTATTTCTATTTTAAATGACTATATTGGCGGCAGCGTTGTTATGAGCGACTCTGCCGAAAATTTTTCAGGCTGCTACTTGTGTTTAATACCATTATGTTGTTATTGGACACTGTTAATAAGGCAGCCTGAAAATGGATACGATATCCACTGGTCTATCTTCTAAATTATTTTGCAATTAAGGTGTTTTATGAGTCAAACAGCTTTTGAAACAATTTTAAATCAATTACATAGTGATTCATCTGATATTCTATCATCTGCAATAGTTGCAACAGATGGTATTCCGTTATGTTCGATATTGGGACGTCATGCTAATCCAGATCGTGTGGGTGGTATGGCGGCATCAATGCTTTCTTTGGGTAATCGTGCTGTCAAAGAAATGGTCGGCGGTAACTTGAAACAAACCATTATTGAAGGTAGTGATGGCTATATTGTGCTGGTTCAAGCTGATGAGCATACTGTATTAATTGTTACTGCACGACAAGATGCTAAATTGGGCATGATTTTGGTATATGTACGCGAGGCTGCGAAAAAAATCCAATTAAACAGTCATAACTAATGATTAAGTAACACAAAGTATTTGAGGAAATAGAGAATTATGATGAATAAAATTCACAATATGCCCCAGCCAGTAGGGGTTTATCAAGAACAACAAAACACTTATTTTGATGGCAATAGTCGCACAATTTACACAACTGATATTGAAACTGAATTTCCCGATGGCTGCTTGATTACTTCTCGCACTGATACCAATGGTGTTATTACGCATGCGAATGAATCATTTGTTAAATTAAGTGGTTGGACGCGTGATGAAATTATTGGTCAGCCACATGGTATTTTGCGCCACCCTGATATGCCCAAAGCGGCATTTGCTGATATGTGGGACACCTTAAAACGCGGCGAAAAATGGCATGGTTATGTAAAAAATCTACGCAAAGATGGTGGTTTTTATTGGGTTTATGCCACCGTTATTCCCAATATTCGCAATGGACAAACAGTTGGTTATACCTCTGTTCGCCGTAAGCCATGTCGTGATAAAATTGAAGCCGCTAAAGCGCAATACGCTCAAATGCTTGCAGAAGAACATGCTTAATCTCATATAATAAATAGGATTTACCCCATTATGCTGAATTTTTTAATTGCTCCAGATTTTCCCCCAGAATATTTTGCGGGCTGGCATATGTTCAACACGCAGTTGCAACGATTAACGGACAATACCATTCATTTGCATACACCTGCTGATTACCGTGAACAAAATGAAATGATTAATGGTAGTAAAATCACATTGATTTATGCCAATCCATTTGATGCGTCTGCATTGGTACGCGACAAAGGTTATTTGCCATTGGCTCGTCCCATCAACAAATCAGATGAAATGATTATCGCCACATATGCCGATAGTCCATACAATCATTCCGATGAATTGACCGCAGGTTGTCGAATTTTGGTAACAGAAAATCACGACATCGAGTTGATTGGCTTACGATTATTAGAATCAGCAGGTTTAACCGAAGAGACCATTAACTTCTTAAAAGCAGATACTTTCCAAGAAGCCGCACGCCGATTGATTGCAGGCGAAGCCGAAGCAGCCTTTTTCTTGGCAAGTACTTTCCGCAGTTTCAGTCGTGCCACATTAGGCAGCCTGAAAATTCTGATGGAAAGCCATATCAACGATTTAAGCCATGTGGTTTTATTGCATCCCGATTATGCAGAATTTCAAGAGACCCTGCGTGATGCGTTTGTGAAAATCAATACCACTCCAGCGGGTCAAATGGTTTTGGAAGATTTATCCATTCCCGAAGGTTTTGCGCCATTATCACAAGAAGACGCAGAATTTATGATTGACTTGATTGAAACATTACGCGATTAATCGTGTTGGTTTTCAGGCTGCCTTTGAAAATAAGGCAGCCTGAAAAATGTTTTTCACTTGCATTTTGTAGACAAATTGCCTACACTTCAAACCGTTTATATTATTTCAAACAAACAATGAACGACCCCGAACTTTCGGATAGTACAAAAAATTCAATACAAAAGGCAGCCTGAAAAAATACACAACGTTTTCAGGCTGCCTTTTGCTGCTTTTTATTACTCATTATTAAGGACAATCCAACAATGGACTTATCTTGGCTAGCCGAACCACAGACATGGATAGGCTTCGCAACTTTGCTGATACTGGAAGTGGTACTTGGCATAGACAATTTGGTTTTTGTAGCGATTTTGGCAAATAAAGTCAAACCCGCGCAACGTGACCACGCCCGTATTACAGGGCTGACACTTGCTGTTGTCATTCGCATCATCATGCTCGCTTTCATGGCGAAAATCATGACGCTGACACAACCATGGTTTCATGTTGGCTCGCATCCCGTATCAGGCAAAGATTTGATTATGTTTGTTGGCGGCATTTTTTTGCTATACAAAGCCACGACCGAATTACACGAACGCTTGGAAGGTGAAAATCATTTTGCGGTAGCGGATACGCATAAAAAACATGCTGCTTTTTGGGGCGTGGTGGCGCAGATTTTGGTGTTGGATGCCGTATTTTCCATTGACAGCGTGATTACGGCGGTAGCGATGGTTGACCATATTGTTGTGGCGATGGCTGCGGTAATTGTGGCGATGGCGTGCATGATTACCGCCAGCAAACCGCTGACCGAATTTGTGGACAAACACCCAACAGTAGTCATGCTGTGTTTGGGCTTTTTGTTGATGATTGGTTTCAGTTTAATCGCCGAAGCCTTCCATTTCCACATTCCGAAAGGTTATTTGTATGCCGCGATTGGTTTTTCTATTTTGATTGAAATTTTCAACCAAGTATCACAAAAAAACATCAAGCGTAAAGATTACATCAGCAGTTCATGGCGACAACGCACCGCTGAAAATGTATTGGGCATGATGGGCATACGCGAAAGTTTATTGGCAAGCGATAGAAATCAATCTGATGATAATGAACATTTTGAAGAAAATGAAAAATCCATGATTCGCAGCGTATTAACATTAGCGGAGCGCCCGATTTTTGGTGTGATGATTCCGCGCAGTGATATTGAACGCTTGGATATTTCGCAAAGCAAAGATGAGCAACGCGCCAGAATCATTGATACACCTTATTCGCGTATGTTGGTGGTGGGCAAGGCAGGTGTAGATGAACCTTTGGGTTATATCAACAAAAAAGATTTGCTGACACAATTATTGGAAACAGGTGAATTGAATATTCAGGCTGCCTTACGCCAACCGTTGATGCTGCCTGAAAGTGCTACGGCATTGATGGCGATTGAATTATTCCGCAAACATAGCGCGGATTATGCTTTGGTGGTAGATGAATTTGGTGCGATTTTGGGCATGGTTACCATGAAAGATTTGATGGAAACCATTGCTGGCGAGTTTCCCGAAGAATTTGAACGCGAAGATGAACCTGCAATGCGAGAAAATGCTGACGATAGTTTGACTGTAGATGGCGTGCTTGAATACATGGAACTTGCGCCACAGTTAAATTTACCTCCACCAGCGGAAGATGCGCAGTTCCATACGGTTGCAGGTTTAATTATGGAAGAGTTGCAAGATTTACCCGAAGTGGGCGATGCGATTGAATTTCACGGTTGGCGATTTGAAGTGGTGGAAAAAGAAGGACATCGTATTGAACGTGTAAAAATTGAACGAGTTGTGGAAGAAGAATAATTCAAATATTAAAAAGGCAGCCTGAAAGTTTTCAGGCTGCCTTTATGATTACGTTATCAATTAACGATAAGTAATGCCTTCAAATTTAGTGCTGATACGAGTACCTGCTTTACCAGCCACGATTGCTTCAATATCAGCCAATGCGCCGATAACAGCAACTTTACCAGTTTTTTCAGCAAATTCACAAGCTGCGTCTACTTTTGGACCCATAGAACCAGCAGGGAAGTTCAAGTCGCGGAATGCTTGTGGGTGAGCTTCAAAGATAGCTTTTTGGTCTTCTTTACCCCAGTTGATGTAAGTAGCGTCTACGTCAGTAGCAATTACCAACATGTCTGCATCCAATTCACGAGCCAACAATGAAGAGCACAAGTCTTTGTCAATTACGGCTTCAATACCACTCAATTTACCTTCGCTTTCAAAGTAAGTTGGGATACCGCCACCACCAGCACAGCATACAACCGCACCTTTTTCCAAAATCCATTTGATTGGATTCAATTCAAAAATGCGTTTTGGCAATGGGCTAGGTACAACACGGCGGAATTTGTCACCGTCAGCTTTGATAGACCAACCTTTTTCTGCTGCCAAACGTTCAGCTTCTTCTTTTTCGTAAACAGGGCCTACGAATTTAGTTGGGTTTTGGAATGCAGGGTCAGCTTTGTCTACTTCAACTTGAGTCAATAAGGTTGCAAATGGAACGTCTTTTGGCAACACGTTACCCATTTCTTGTTCAATCATGTAACCAATCATACCTTGAGTTTCTGCACCCAAAACATCTAATGGATAAGTTTCCACTTTGCTGTCTTGTTGATGATAAGCAGCACCTTGCAATGCCAACAAACCTACTTGTGGACCATTACCGTGAGCAATGACCAATTCATTACCTTTGTGTACTTTGGCAATTTGTTCAGCAGCAATGCGAACATTTTCACGTTGATTTTCAGCAGTCATAGGTTGACCACGACGCAACAAAGCGTTACCACCTAATGCAATTACAACACGCATAATAATTCTCCAAATTTAGATTTTCAGGCTGCCTGCAAGGTGTCTAAAATAGTTTTCAGGCTGCCTTTTAACAAAAATTAAATGATAAGATATTTTCAGGCTGCTTTCACATACGGATAACCGAGTGCTCAAGCAGCCTGAATGCTGTTAATTACAAACCAGACAAAGAAGCTACCATTACAGCTTTAATGGTGTGCATACGGTTTTCTGCTTGGTCAAATGCTACGTTAGCAGGAGATTCAAACACGTCTTCAGTTACTTCAATACCGTTAGCCAAGTGTGGATATTGTTCAGCGATTTGTTTACCCACTTTGGTTTCGCAGTTGTGGAATGAAGGCAAGCAGTGCAGGAATTTCACTTTTGGATTGCCAGTTTTTTTCATCAATTCAGCATTAACTTGGTATGGCAACAATTTGTCAATACGTTGACCCCAAGCTTCAATAGGCTCACCCATAGAAACCCAAACGTCAGTATGAACGTAGTCTACGCCTTTAACAGCTTCATCAACATTGTCAGTTACCAACATGCGTGCGCCAGATTGTTTTGCCCATTCACGGCAACGAGCTTGCAATTCTTCAGTAGGTTGCAATTCTTTTGGAGCAGCAATACGAACGTCCATACCCAATTTGCAGCCAATCATCAACAAAGAGTTTGCTACGTTGTTACGAGCATCGCCCAAGTAAACATAGCTGATTTGGCTCAAAGGTTTTTCACTGTGTTCAATCATAGTCAAAACGTCAGCCAACATTTGAGTTGGGTGCCATTCGTCAGTCAAACCATTGAATACAGGAACGCCTGCATATTGTGCCAATTCTTCAACTACAGATTGTTTGAAACCACGGTATTCAATCGCATCGTACATACGACCCAATACACGAGCAGTATCTTTCATGCTTTCTTTGTGACCGATTTGAGAAGAAGTTGGGTCAATGTAAGTAACGTTTGCACCTTGGTCAAACGCAGCAACTTCAAATGCGCAACGAGTACGAGTAGAAGTTTTTTCAAAAATCAAGGCAATGTTTTTACCAACCAGAGTTTTTTGCTCTGTACCAGCGTATTTAGCACGTTTCAAGTCACGAGACAAATCCAACAAGAAGCGGATTTCTTTTTCTGTGTGGTTAGTCAAGCTCAACAAGTGACGGTTGTTCATATTGAATGACATAATAAGACTCCTTGAAATTAAGTAGGGATAAATTTGAGATTATTTCAGGCTGCCTTTAACAAGGATAAAATGTTTCAGGCTGCCTGAAAATATTTGGTTTACATACTAAAAGAACAAATAAACAGCGAAAATAAATTAATAGTCAATGGCATCGCGTACGATAGGACAAGTCATGCAACGGCCACCACCACGACCACGACCCAATTCAGAAGATGCCACAGAGACAATTTCTACACCTGCATCACGCAACAATTTGTTGGTCAACAAGTTGCGGTCGTAACCTACTACTACACCAGGTTCTAATGCAAATACGTTGTTTGCATCATCCCATTGTTCGCGGTCAGCAGCATAGCTGTTACCACCTGTTTTAACCACACGCAATTTGCTCAAGCCCAATGCCTCTTGAACAACATCAACAAAGTGTTTGTTTTCTTTGCGGATATCCAAACCATTTGGTTTAGTTTCATCTGGACGCAAGCTAAATGGAATAATTTGGTCAACCATTTTAGGGAAGAGATTAACCAAGTCGCGGTCACAGAATGTGAAGATAGTATCCAAGTGCATAGCTGAACGCGTTTTTGGCATTGCTGCGATGATGACACGTTCTGCGGCACCTTCTTTGAACAAGTTTTGCGCCATTTGGGTAATAGCTTGCAAAGAACTGCGTTCACTCATACCTACCAATACAACACCTTTACCAATTGGGAATACGTCACCACCTTCCAATGATGCATTACCTGCATTTTCATCTGGGTCGCCGTACCATACTTTAACTTGACCAGCAAAGCGTTTGTGGAATTTATAAACGGCAGTTGTTAACAAGGTTTCTTGACGACGTGCTGGCCAGTACATTGGGTTCAGAGTAACACCGCCATAAACCCAGCTTGAGTTATCACGCATGAATTGAGTATTTGGCAATGGTGGGAAAATGAAACCTAAATCGCCTTCAGCAGCTTTTGCCAAATCAATCACGTCTTGTGAGAAGTGTTCAGTTGTTAAGTCTAAATTGCTTACACCACCAATCAAGAAACGAGCTTGTTCTTTTGAGCTTAAACCTTCAAACCAAGCACGCAATTCACCGATAAGTGGCTGACCTACCATATTAGGTGTTAATTTGCGGTCTAAAATCCATTTCAATGCTTCTTTGTTTTCAATGGTTTCAGCTAAGATTTGGTGTAGCTCCAATACTTCAATATCGCGTTCACGCATTTTTTGAACGAAGTCGCGATGGTCTTCTTGTGCGCGTTCTACCCACAATACATCATCAAACAACAAACTATCACAGTTGTCTGGAGTTAAACGTTCATGAGCTAAACCTGGTTCGCAAACCATTACCGTACGCAATTTACCTGCTTCTGAATGAACACCTAATTGAGACATGATAACACTCCTTAAAATAATGATATGCTTTCAGGCTGCCTAAAATGCTTTACTGAAAGCAACGACTATAAAATGAATGATACAACTTCACGAGTAAAACAACCTACTAAAAAACTACAAATAAACTAGCAAAAAACTGTTTATCTGTTTAATAAGCAGCCTGAAAATGTATTTTTATGCTATTTTCAGGCTGCCTTATGCTTGGATTACAAGCTTAATTTGCCTTGTGCTAAACCAATGGCTGCGATGATTGCGCCAATAAATACAATGGCAACGATGATTTTTTCAATCGTGGTAAATGCCACTTCTTTGTTTTCTTTGCGCGCCCAAACGTAGACGAAAGTGCCAGGAGCATACAGCAATGCAGATAATAATAAGTATTCCACACCAGCCGCGTAAATCAACCAAATACCGTAAACTACACCTACCCATGCAATAACGGTGTCTTTAACCAAATCTTTGTCACCCATTTCGTAAGTTTCTTTACGCATGGTCAGCAAGGCTGCGTAACCTGCAGAGAATAAGTAAGGCAGCAAAATCATGGAAGTTGCCAGTAAAATTAATTTCAAATATGTCCCTGCGGAAAATAGGGTAATAATCAGGAATAATTGAATGCAGCCGTTGGTTATCCACAATGCGTTGGCAGGTACACCATTTTTGTTTTCTTTGTGGAAAAATGCGGGCATCGTGCCATCTTTTGATGCGGCATACAGTGTTTCGCTACAAAACAAAATCCATGATAACAATGCACCCAATAGTGAAACGATTAAACCAATGGAAATAAATGCTGCACCCCAAGAACCAACTGCGCGTTCTAACACATAAGCCATTGAGGGATTTTTTAAACCTGCCAATTCAGGCTGTGTCATAATACCTGCGGACAAAACATTAACCAATACCAATAAAGCCAATACGCCGATAAAGCCTAAAATGGTTGCTTTGCCTACATCGCTGCGTTTTTCTGCGCGTGCAGAATACAAACTTGCACCTTCAATACCGATAAACACCCAAACGGTTACCAGCATCATGCTTTTGACTTGGTCTAGAACGCTACCTAGTTCAGGATTTTTCGCACCCCAAAAATCGGTGGTGAAAATATCCATTTTGAAGCTAATCAATGCGATAGCGATAAATGTGATGAGTGGTACGACTTTGGCAATAGTAATAATGGTATTTACAAAAGTGGCTTCTTTAATACCGCGCAATACCAAAGCATGAGTTGCCCATAAGAGAATGGATGCTGCAATAATAGCGGTAGGCGTATTGCCCTCTCCAAATACAGGGAAGAAATAGCCCAAAGTACCAAATAGCAGCACCAAATAACCTACGTTACCAATCCATGCGCTAATCCAGTAGCCCCAAGCAGAAGAAAAACCTAAATAATGACCAAAACCTGCTTTGGCATAGGCATAAACACCAGCGTCCAAATCGGGTTTTCTATTTGCAAGCGTTTGAAAAACAAAGGCAAGACAGAGCATGCCGATTGCGGTAATAATCCAACCAATTAAAATAGCGCCTGCTTCCGCACCTTCTGCCATATTTTGCGGTAACGAGAAAATGCCACCGCCAATCATAGAACCAATAACTAAAGCCGTTAGCGACCCTAGTTTTAATTTATTGTCTGACATAGAAATACTCCCTTCAAAATACCTGCATACTCACGCTAATTAAATTTAAAGACACAATCCCAGAATACGGAAAATCCGCAAAGTAAATTGTGAAATAATATGGCGAAGATGCGAGTATTATTGTTAATAATGTGTGTAAATTTGCTTACAAACGGCATAATACACCTTTGTGGAAAGGTTTCATTGATTTACATCAAGTTAATCACGCTATTTTCAGGCTGCCTAAAAAAATAATCTGCTTTTATTTTAAAATACTTGAAATATAAAATTTTATTTTTAGGTAAAAAAACGACATAATATTTTTTTGATAGAGTAATTGAATAGAATGAGGTGGTGAGTAGCTATATATTTAATGTAATAAGGTAAGCCAATGTAATACTTAATGGTTATTTAAATATTTGTAAAACCTATTCAGGCTGCCTGAAAACTTGTATCTAATCATTTTTAAATTAAAACAAATGGTTAAATATGATAAGTGTCAGATTCAAGAATCTGACCTATAATTTGGAGTTCTACAAGATTTCAATCAATAAACTGTTTTTCAAATAGATAAAGATGATGTGATGATATTTGAACTAAACAGAGAAACTTTCGTTTCAGGCAGCCTGAAAGTCAGTTTGCCTGATTTTTTAAACTTTTTGATACTAAGGAACTGATATGTGCGGTATCGTTGGCGCTATTCGCAGCGCAAATCACAATGTGGTTGAATTTCTCACAGACGGCTTGAAACGTCTGGAATATCGTGGCTATGACTCATCTGGCATTGCCGTGTTGATGGACGGCAAAATCAAGCGCGTGCGCCGTGTCGGTCGCGTGGCAAACATGGAGGCTGCCGCCCACGACAAAGGCGTAAGCGGACAAATCGGCATTGGACACACACGCTGGGCAACGCACGGTGGCGTAACCGAACCCAATGCGCACCCCCATATTTCGGGCGACAAAATCGCAGTTGTCCACAACGGCATTATTGAAAATTTTGAAGCCGAACGCAGCCGTTTGCGCGAATTGGGCTACGAATTTGAATCGCAAACCGACACTGAAGTGATTTCCCACAGCGTGCGCCACGAATACGAACAAAACGGCGGCGATTTGTTTGTGGCGGTTCAGGCTGCCTGCAAGCGTTTTCACGGCGCGTATGCGATTGCGGTAATGGCGCAGGATAATTCTCAAAACATGGTGGTGGCGCGTATGGGCTGCCCGCTTTTGGTGGCGTTTGGCGAAGGCGAGACGTTTATCGCGTCTGACGTGTCTGCCGTGATTGCGTTCACGCGCCAAATCAGTTATTTGGAAGACGGCGATGTGGCATTGTTGCAGGCTGGCAGCTTTGTGAAATTGGTTAATAAAAACGGCGAAGATGTGCAACGTGAAGTGAAAACATCGGGTTTGTCGTTGGCGTCTTTGGAATTGGGCGCGTACAACCATTTCATGCAAAAAGAAATCCACGAGCAGCCACGCGCCGTAGCTGACACCGCCGAAGTGTTTTTGGATGGTGGCTTTATTCCTGAAAATTTTGGCAAAAACGCGCCACAGGTTTTCCAAGAGATTGACAGCATTAAGATTTTGGCGTGTGGCACATCGTATTATTCCGCTTTGACCAGCAAATATTGGCTGGAATCCATTGCCAAAATCCCCACCGATGTGGAAATCGCCAGCGAATACCGTTACCGCGATGTCATCGCCAATCCGAAACAGTTGATTATCACGATTTCGCAATCGGGCGAGACTTTGGACACGATGGAAGCCTTGAAATTCGCGCAATCTTTGGGACACAAACACAGCTTGTCCATTTGCAATGTGATGGAATCGGCTTTGCCGCGCAACAGTGAATTGGTGTTGTACACACGCGCAGGGGCGGAAATTGGTGTGGCATCCACCAAAGCATTTACCACACAACTGGTTGTTTTATTTGGTTTGGCGGTTACTTTGGGCAGAATGCACGGTTTGGTTTCCGATGAAAAATTGGCAGCTTACACGCAAGAATTGCGCGAACTTTCAGGCAGCATTCAACACGCTTTGAACCTTGAACCGCAAATCGCGGCATGGGCGCAGAAATTTGCGAAAAAATCCAGCGCATTGTTCTTGGGGCGAGGCATTCATTACCCGATTGCTTTGGAAGGCGCGTTGAAATTAAAAGAAATTACCTATATTCACGCGGAAGCCTATCCTGCTGGCGAATTGAAGCATGGCCCACTCGCTTTGGTTGATGAGAATATGCCCGTTGTGGTCATCGCGCCGCATGACGGTTTGCTGGATAAAGTGAAAGCGAATATGCAGGAAGTATCGGCGCGTGGCGGCGAGCTGTTTGTGTTTACCGATTTGGACAGCGATTATGAAGGTGGGGTAGACAATATCCACATTATTCGCACGCCGCGTCATGTTGGTGTTTTGTCGCCGATTGTGCATACAATTCCTGTGCAATTATTGGCGTATCACACGGCTTTGGCGCGTGGCACCGATGTAGATAAACCGCGTAATTTGGCGAAATCGGTTACGGTGGAATAATTTAGTTGTATAAAAAGGCAGCCTGAAAGCAAATTTAAGCTTTGTTTTCAGGCTGCCTTTTGCATATTTTATTTAGATTAAAATTAGATTCTTGCAAAATTTTCAGGCTGCCTTTTAATTTCCTTAGCAATCTAATAATGAAAAAATAATGTTGTTTTACATGATTTTGTTAAAATAGGCAGCCTGAAAAAATCACATATTTTTATTATGAAACCACACAATATCGCCTTACTCCCAGCCGCAGGTGTAGGCAGTCGCTTCGGTGCGAATATCCCCAAACAATACGCCCGTTTGTTGAACAAACCCGTTTTGCAACACACAATCGATTTATTTGCCGCCAATCCGCGCATCAGCCAAATTGCCGTTGTCGTCTCGCCCAACGATGACTGGTTTGACGATTGCATTACCTTGCCGCCACAAGCCGCCGTGTATCGTGTCGGCGGCAACAGTCGCGCCGAAAGCATTGCCAATGGCTTGGCTTATTTGTTGCGCCACAAAATAATTGGCGAAACCGACACCGTTTTGGTACACGATGCCGCACGCTGTTGTTTGCCGCAAACCGCACTCAATCGTTTGCTGGACGCTTTGGAACAAGACCACGAAAATCGCGGCGCAATTCTCGCCATTCCTGTGGCAGATACGTTGAAACGGCAAACGCCAAACGCGCCACATATAGCCCACACTGTATCGCGCGAATATTTGTGGCAAGCGCAAACACCGCAAGCGTTTCAGGCTGCCTTATTGCATCACGCTTTGCAACAAGCAGATTTGGCGCAAATAACCGATGATGCTTCGGCGATAGAATTATTAGGCATCCAGCCGATTTTGGTAGAAGGCGACAGTCGCAACATCAAACTCACGCGCCCCGATGATGCACGATTGGCAGCGTATTTTTTGCAAAATCCAGATAATTGACCAGATGTGCCAAGTAAAAGGCAGCCTGAAAACCGTCCGATGTGCTAACATTTACATCATAAATCAACATACCACACCACACACAATGGAATTAGACGACCGCTCTCTATTTATCCTATTGTTTACATTTGTCCTGATGGCACTCATTGTCTTTCCGACCATGCACAAATTGCGACAACGCGAAAAACAACTCGGTTATCCCAAAGAACATGAAACGCTAGATGATGTCCGCTTTTTAGTCGCTATCAACGAAGAAATATTGGCACAAAGCTGTTTTCGCCGCGTAACGGGAGGCAGCCTGAAACAAGCCAAAGCCTATATTGAACAAATCAAACAACAGACTAAATCATGAAACTTGCCCCCATTTTATGCATCAGCCTATGGCTCACGGCATGTGCAAACCCATTGCCCGAAAAATTTACCGCCCAAAATCTGCAACTGATTGTGTACCAAAATCAACAAGGCGAACGCATTTTGCCCACACCACGCGCCGCAGGCGAACAACGCACCGCCGCATGGCAAAAATGGCTGACAACGCATCGCAATCAATGGGATACATCTGCCAATCAAAGCGTTTCAGGCAGCACACAATGGTGCGCCCAATGGCAAGAAAATGGCACAGAACAACGTATTTGCAAACGCAATGGCGACACGCTGGTGTGGTTTGCGTATGGCGTATTGCGCGATAAAAACAGCATACACGATGCCGATAAAATTTGGATTGGCAGCCTGAAAACAACAGAATAAGGAAAACATCACATGAATTTACGCATAGGACAAGGTTACGATGTACATCGTTTGGTTGCCAATCGCCCACTGATTTTGGGCGGCATCACCATTCCATTTGACAAAGGTTTGGACGGACATTCCGATGCCGATGCCTTATTACACGCCATTACCGATGCCCTGCTCGGCGCAGCAGCTTTGGGCGATATTGGCAAATTATTCCCTGATACCGCCGCCGAAAACAAAGATGCCGACAGCCGCGAATTGTTGCGCGTAGCCTATGCTGCCGTACAGCAAGCAGGTTGGCGTGTGGTTAATGTGGATAGCACGATTATCGCGCAACAGCCGAAATTGCGGGGTTATATTGATGCGATGCGCGCCAATATTGCTGCTGATTTGGGTTTGGACATCGGCGCGGTTAATGTGAAAGGTAAAACCAATGAAAAATTGGGCTATTTAGGGCGCATGGAAGGGATTGAAGCGCAGGCGGTGGTGTTATTAACGGAGGTTTAAAGGTTTTCAGGCTGCCTAACATCAGAAAATGCTTAATAGGTTTATTAATAAACAATTTTCCAAATTTATTTTTAAAAGAAATATAGTCATGCACTTTGAAAATAAAGAAGCTTTTTTTGCATACTTTTTAGATGATAATTGGACTATATCTAAAAAACTACTGAACGATAAGAATTGGCAGGCAATTCCTGTGCCTAATATGCTGACATTAATTGAATCGGAATGGCTTGCTAAAAGTATTTTCTTATTCGGACATGAATATTTGGAATATTCGTTTGAACACAATGGTGATGTACAAATGAAAGTCGTCATGAATAGTCCCGATAATTTGATGTGTTCAGAATTTGATAATTCTTATAAATATATGATGATTACCAATGAAAATTTGGATTTTGTTTATTTTAAAAATCAAAATAATCTATACCATCTCTTTTGTGGAACGCCAGATTTTGTATTGAACTGCATTAATTGCTCTTTGAATATGGCAAGAAAAATTTTCTTCTCGTATGGTGTGAATGATTATATAGAAGGAACAGATGAGTTTAATTATTTGAGAAATATATGGTTTACTTATCAAGGGGAATAATGAGCAGAAGCTGGGTAATTACTACCCACGCAAAATAAATAAATTTCATTAAACTATTTTCAGGCAGCCTATATCATCATATTTGATATAAACATGATTTTAAATAATTCAATGATTAAAATTAGTTTTCAGGCAGCCTGAAAATTTTATGGAGAAAATAATGAGCCAACTAATTGTGAATATTCAAGATAAAGTCATCAGTCAAATGTTTGCTTATACGGCACAACATCAAGTTTCTTTTGACGAAATGACGGAAAAATTGTGGGTTGAATTTTTGCAAAAACAATCCCAAAAACAAGTCATTGATGAAGATTTTTTGCAACTATTAGATAAAACCAAAGGCATTTGGAAAAATGGCGATGGATTGGCGTTTCAAGAGAAATTGCGTTCGGAATGGGAATAAATCATGAAAAAAATATTTATTGGATTCTGTGATTTTGATTGACCATTTTAACAATATTCATCAAGCAACTGATTTTATTAAACAACATTATCATGAATGTTGTATTTCTGCGATTACGCGAGCCGAAGTTTTGGTAGGATTTGATGAAACGGAAAAATCATCTGTTATCCCGATTTTAAACGGATTTGAATTGTTGAATATTGATAAAAATATTGTAGATATGACCGCGCAATTTTGTCAAAAATACCGCACCAAATTGCCTGATGCATTGCAAGTGTCTGTGGCAATTTGCCATAATTTGATTTTGGTTAGCCGAAATAGCAAAGATTTTAAAGAAAATCAAAGTTATCTTGGGCGAGAGAATTTGG
The DNA here is from genome assembly GCF_022354465.1 of Wielerella bovis. Taxonomy (NCBI): domain Bacteria; kingdom Pseudomonadati; phylum Pseudomonadota; class Betaproteobacteria; order Neisseriales; family Neisseriaceae; genus Wielerella; species Wielerella bovis. The sequence continues at coordinate 335,239 of NZ_CP092361.1, forward strand.
TTTTGTGTCCGTATGTTTTGTAAATTCAAAGTTCAGGCTGCCTGAAAAATTAATTTTGAAATATAAGGAATGAAATATAATGTACAATGACTATCAATAATCATCAATTTAATCAATATGATACACGTCATCCCTTGTTTAGTAGGTTACCTTTTTTTGAACTATGGTTAAATATTTTGGAGTGAACACATGAAACAAATTTCCACAATCAAACTTTTAAATGCTGAAAAACGCAATGGTTTTATTCACAAAGTAAATGAAACTGATGAAAGAGATTTTGTGTTTGTTGAAAAAGAATTAATCAATTTGAAATTTGAAGATTTGACTGAAGGCATGGAAGTGCAATTTGAAGCGCATAGTCATTTTGCCAACAAGGTAACATTACCCGAAGTTAGGTCAACAGAAAAATTCGTTCAATCCCAAATTAAACATTTGAATACAGAGAAACGAAATGGTGTCATTTGTAAGCTCAATGAAAATGATGAAAAGGATTTTATATTTATTGAGAAAGAATTATTAAATATTCCATTTGATGATTTGAAAATCGGTATGGTTGTTCAATTTGAACCAAAGGGTTTTTTTGCTAATAAAATTCAACTTGTTCAATCAAGTACAGAAAAGGTTATTGTTCATACAATAAATAATACATCTACTAATACATTAGCAAATAATTTTCCTAATGTGATTCATTCCATTATTCAAGTAATAAAGCAAAATGCTCAAAATATTGATGACCCTTTTGTTTTTGAGGATTATGCGCACACTATTTTGAAAATGCTTGTTCCTGAAGTGTATACCAGTCCACGAGATAAACAAGCTGGATTGTTTGATGGTTTGTTTAAATATAAAAATTTAGAAGTGATTTATGATTGTACCTTATCTAAAAATTTTAAAGAGTATAAAGAAAATCAAATTGCCAATTATATTAATCAAATACAGCAACAATCTATTACCATTAATAAAGAAAGAATTGGTTTAAGTGGCAATTCAACCAAACAAATTTGGGTTATTACCAAAGATAAAACAGAACTATTTCAAACACATCGCGGTACAACCGATATTCGCATTAAAGAAGTAAGTATTTTCAGTTTGATTGATTTGTTGAATAAGAAATTGGCGAATATTGATTATGACCCATTAGATGCAATTGATGATTTAAAAGACATTAAATAATTTCGGGAGTACAACATACCCAAAACCAAAAGAACTGACCTGAAATCCAGCTTAATCATCGGTGTAGCTTTACTCGCCATCGGGCAAGCCTACGAATTTAACTATTCTGGTGCATAAGCCTGCAGCCATGCACAAAACGTGTAACTTATACAAAATTACAAAATAATATTCAATAGTAGGAAATGCATTTATTATAAACACGGTTTTCAGGCTGTCTTTAAACCCCAAAATGCAGCCTGAAACCCCATTTTTCTAACAAAGGAAACATTATGACTCAAGATGAATTAAAAAAAATCGCTGCTGAAAAAGCGGTGGAATTTGTCCCTGAAAACGAATACATCGGCATCGGCACAGGCAGCACCGTCAATTTTTTTATTGAAGCATTGGGCAAAAGTGGTAAAAAAATCAAAGGTGCAGTAACCACATCCAAAAAAAGCAGCGAATTGATGGCGCAATACGGTATTCCCGAAATCCACCCCAATGAAGTGCAACGTTTGGCAATTTATGTGGACGGCGCAGACGAAATCAATCATATGATGGAAATGATTAAAGGCGGTGGTGCGGCGCATTTGCCTGAAAAAATCGTGGCGAAATTGTCCGACCAATTTATTTGCATTGCGGATGAAAGCAAGTATGTGCGCCGTTTGGGCAAATTTCCTTTGCCGATTGAAGTGGTGCCGATGGCGCGTTCTATGGTGGCGCGGCAGTTGGTGAAATTGGGTGGGCAGCCTGAATTGCGTATTGGCTGCAAAACTTTGCATGGCAATGAAATTTTAGATGTTACGGGTTTGGATTTGAGCGAGCCTATCAAAATGGAACGCGCGCTCAATGAAATCACGGGTTTGGTGGAAAATGGTTTGTTTGCTGAACGCCCTGCGGATTTGCTGATTTTGGCGAAAAAAGATGGGGTGGAATTGATTCGTGCAAATGTGAAATAAATTTGTTTTTCAGGCTGCCTATTGTGATAAATAGGCAGCCTGAAAAATATTTTATAGTCGTTTGAAATTAACACATACAGCGTTGCCAGCTCCCTTATGTACTAGCTGTACACGGCGGTCGCTGTCGCCTTGTCTGTGTGAATTTGAAACGACTATAAGATACGTTTATCTGGTCGGATAAACACAAATAAAATCAAGGAAGTGATTGCGCCCAATGTATCCGCCAGAATATCTTTTTGCGCGTCCCAAATATCGCCTTGCGAGCCGAGAAATTCAATACCTGCATCGCCGCCTTCTATCACGGCATATTGCCATTCAATGATTTCATATGCGGCGGCTACACTCATAATGAAAAATAAGGCGAACCATAATGCTGTGCCAAAGGTGCATTTGCGTTTGCGTAATAACCATTCTGCCATTGGATAGGCATAGAAACCAATAATATAGTGGGCGAAACGGTCAAAATGGTTGCGCCCTTCGCCCAATAATGGCGATAAAATGCGGTTGCCCCAGTCAAAGGGGACATCAGCGAAGGTATATTTTGCGCCAATCATGTGCAAAAACAGCCACATACTCATCAAAACATAGGCAGTATTGCTGAATCGGAAGGTGCGATAGGTCAAAACCAGCGCGGCGAAGACGATAAACAAAGGTATGGTTTCTGCCCACCAAACGGCGCGGTCTGCGGGTGCGATGCCTGCCCATATAGCGAGTGCGAGAAAAATCATCGCCAAAATGAGTGGAAGGGTATGCGTTTTATTCATGATGGATTTTCTGTGCTGTGATGGCGTGATTTTATCTTGATAATCGGATGAAAAAAATCGAAATGTGTTTTAGTCGGTTAAAATAAAAATAAGACAAGGCGACTGCGACTACTGTGTACATCTAGTACATAAGAGAGCTAGCAACGCTGTATTATTTTTATTTTAACCGACTAGTAAGATAACAAATTTCGGCTTGTGTTTGAAACAAAGGGAAGCCTGAAAATTATTCTGTGGCTTTTGCCACCGTAACCATCGCAGGGCGCAATACGCGGTCGTGCATGGTATAGCCTTTTTTCAATACGCCGACAATGGTACCTGCTTCTTGTTCGGCTTCCACTTCGTGCATAGCTTGATGACGATGTGGGTCAAGTTTGCTGCCTTTTTCACTGGCGATTTCTTGGATTTGCGTGGCATCAAAGGCTTTTTGCAATTCATTCAATGTCATGCTAACGCCCATTTTCATCGCGTCAAAATTGCCGCTTTGGTCAAGCAAAGCCATTTCCAAATAATCTTTCACGGTCAGCATTTCTGCGGCGAAACGTTGGGCAGCAAATTTGTGGGCAGCCTGAATTTCTTCTTGATGACGGCGGCGCAAATTTTGTTCATTTGCTAAACCACGCAGTTGTTCGTCTTTCAACATGCCTTCCAATTCGGCGATGCGTTCTTGCAGACTTTCAATTGTTACTTCTTCCACCACTTCGGTTTCGGGTGTGGTTTCTGGGTTTTCGGTTTCTGGAATTTGAGTTTGTTCGGTCATTTTTTTGCCTTTTGTAAATGGGAATTTCATTATATTTCCAATATGGGGGTGTAATGTGTGATTTCAATGTTTATTGTTTCAGGCTGCTATTGGATGCAGCCTGAAAATATAGTCGGTTAAAATAAAAATAAGACAAGTCGACAACGACCGCCGTGTACAACTAAAGTACATAAGGGGGACTGGCAACGCTGTATTATTTTTATTTTAACCGACTATAAACCCTCGTCCATCATTATGATAGCGAGGATTTGGTATGTCATTTTTATGTGTGAATGCTATTGGAATGGATATGCCTTCTGTTCAATGTAAATTCACTTACAGTTCAATTTTGAGTGCAATGTCGTGCAATTTGCGACGTGCTAAAGCCAATGTACCGTGTTCTTTGCTCATAACAAAATAGATAAATGCACCGCCAATTTGTGAAATAGGCATCAAAATGTGGTATTGCGTTTCCAAGGTAATCAAGAAATCTTCAATGTTTTCGTTGATGTTTAATGCTTGCATGATTTTTTGTTTGGCGTGATACAGTTCGGTATTTCCTGCTGATGCGTATTCCAAATCAATCGAACCATTGGCTTTGGCTTTTGCGCCTAACATAAAGCCGTTGGTAGAATCTACGATAGAAGTAGCGATTGCACCTTCAATTTCCATGATTTCATCTAATGTTTCGTTTATGCTTGCCATCAAGACTCTCCTAAATTATTTGCTTCATTTAATCTAATCAATGAAAAGCTAAATTATAACGTTTTCTTATCATGATGAAAGTAAAATTTTGTTGGTTTTTCAGGCTGCCTTAATATTATAAATAAGGCAGCCTGAAACTATTTATAGTGAATGATATATTCGTTTAAATTATAGTCGTTTCAAATACAAATAGTACAGCGTTGCCAACGCCCTTATGTTACTCGTTGTACACGGCAGTCGCTGTTGCCTTGTCCTGATTTAGTGAATCCACTATATAATAAACAAATGTGTTGTTTTTTATTCCCTATCTGGTAACACCGCATTCAATACCATTGCCACCAAAGCACACAAACCCACACCTGCAAATGCCACATCGCCCACTTTAACCGCCATACCGCCCAAACCAATGGTTAAAGTAGAGCTGACAATAACCAAATTTTTCGGGCGCATCAAATCCACTCGCGCATCAATCAAGGTTTTTAAACCCAATGATGCAATGGTACCAAACAGCAATAACATCACACCGCCCATTACTGGTAAGGGAATAGACGCTAAAAATGCGTTGAATTTGCCGAAAAACGCCATGCAAATCGCAAAAATCGCCGCCCATGTCATGATGACAGGATTGCTGTTTTTGGTAATCATCACTGCGCCCGTTACTTCGCCATAGGTGGTTACAGGAGGCCCACCAAGTAAACCTGCCGCGCATACGCCCAAACCATCGCCAATCAAGGTTTTGTCCAACCCTGGGTCTTTGGTGTAATCTTTGCCCGTAACCGCGCCAATCGCCATAATGCCGCCAATATGCTCAATCGCAGGCGCAATCGCCACAGGCAACATAAACAAAGCTGCCGACCAGTTTACTTCGGGTTTGGTAAATTCGGGAACAGCAAACCAAGGCGCATTCAGCACCGCTTGAAAATCCACAATGCCCACGCATAATGCCGCAATATAACCCGATGCCACACCAATCAAAATTGGGATAAGTTTCATCATTTTGCTGCCAAACACGGTTACCAAAACCGTTACGCCAAAAGTAAACGCGCTCAACATCACCGCCGTGCCATATTCCACCGCTTGCACATCGCCCGATTTGCCCACCGCCATGCTGCTCGCGCTGCCCGCAACCGACAAACCAATCACCATAATCACCGGTCCAATCACAATCGGCGGCAACAATTTATGCACCGCTTCCAAACCGCGCCAACGAATCAGTGCAGCAAAAATAAAATACATAAACCCAGCCGCAAACAAACCAAACAAAGTCGCGCCCGTACCCCATTGCGCTTTTGCCGCGATAATTGGCGCAATGAAAGCAAATGATGAACCTAAAAAAATCGGTACTTTGCGTTTCGTTATCAACTGAAACAATAAAGTACCGATACCCGCGCCCAATAATGCCAGCGCAGGATTTAATCCTGTTAATAATGGGACAAGCACCATTGCGCCAAAAGCAACAAATAAAATTTGTGCGCCTGCAATGGCTGTTTTTGTTTGTTGTAACATTGTGTTAAGTTCCGTTTATTTTTTGCAAACGGCGCGGATTATAGCCGATTACGCCATAAAAGGCAGCCTGAAAATGAATATTGCGTGAAAAATGTTTTTCAGGCTGCCTAATCTGTACAAAATACACGTTATAATTTTTTATTTTAACTCATTGAATAACAAACCATGCCCGCACTGTATTTAATCCCCACCCCATTAGGCGCAGCCGATACCCCTTGTTTATTGCCACACGAACAAGCACAAATTATCCACATTACCGATTTTGTCGTGGAAGCCGAAAAAACCGCTCGCGCCCACTTAAAACACATGGGCGTTACCACCCCGATTCGCGAACTCAATCTGCAAACGTTAAACGAACACACACCAGCCGCCGCCGTTACCGCTTTATTGCAACCTTTGCGTGAAGGACGCGATTTAGGTTTGGTCAGCGAAGCAGGTTGTCCCGCCATTGCCGACCCAGGGGCAGATTTGGTCGCTTTGGCGCATGCAGAAGGATTTGAAATCAAACCCTTAATTGGCGCGAGCAGTATTGTGTTGGCATTGATGGCATCGGGCGCGAATGGACAATGTTTTGCATTTAAAGGTTATCTTCCAGCCGACCACGATGGACGTTCAGGCAGCCTGAAAACTTTGGAAACGCGTTCACGCCAAGCCAATGAAACCCAATTATTCATTGAAACACCGTATCGCAACGATGCTTTATTAGCCGATGCCATCGCCATGCTGCATCCCGATACACGATTGTGCGTTGCTTGCGATTTGACTTTGCCGACACAACAAATTATCAGCAAACGCATCAGCGAATGGCGTACAATGCCCGAATTACCCCTATTAAAAAAACGTCCTGCTTTATTTGTTTTGCATGTCGCATAAACAAAAAGGCAGCCTGAAAACTATTTTTAACAACACACACATATATGGCACATTACGCAATCGGCGACCTACAAGGCTGTTACGCCGAATTTACCGCTTTACTCAACACCATTCAATTCAACCATAGTCGTGACACATTGTGGTTGGTTGGCGACATCGTCAATCGTGGCGCACAATCGCTGGAATGTTTGCAATTTTGTATGCGACACGAAGACAGCGTGCAAATCGTACTGGGTAATCATGATTTACACTTATTGGCTCTATTGTATGGACAAGGCAGCCTGAAAAAAAACGACACACTCACACCCATTTTGCAGCATGCCAATGCACGCAGAATGCGTGATTGGTTGCGCAATCAACCGTTGATGTTGCACACCGATACGCATGTGTTGGTTCACGCGGGCTTATTGCCACAATGGACGGTTACACAAGCGCAAAATCTGGCAAACGAAATTTCACACGAATTATCCAGCAGCCACGCCCATCGTTTTTTTGAAAAAATGTATGGCAATAAACCATCAGCATGGCAGCCTGAATTATCAGGCATAGACCGTTTACGCTTAATAACCAATGTTTTGACACGAATGCGCGTTTTACACACCGATGGCAGTTTGGAATACCGCTACAAAGAAACCTACGCCAACATTCCCTCCAATTTACACGCATGGTTTGACGTGCCCAATCGACAACATTTATCACACACCATTGTTTTTGGACATTGGTCGGCATTGGGTTTTATGAACGACAAAAATGTGTTGGCATTGGATACAGGCGCATTGTGGGGTGGCGAACTAACCGCCGTTAATTTGCATACAGGCGAACGATTTATACAACCCAGTTTCCAAGCGAAAGTATTTGAATAAACGGTTTTCAGGCTGCCTTTTACAAATGTCAAAACACATCAAATCCTGCAAAAAACAGCCATAATGTTTGACAAGGCAGCCTGAAAACTTGTTTAATCCAACCCCACAGCAGCTTCTGATTAATTGGGATTTTAGGAGAATATGATGAAATTAATGCAAACCATAACCGCTATCGCTTTGGCAACCGCCACTTTTGCCGCACACGCTGCGCCAACAGCCAGCAATAATGAAATTGATCGCACCAAAGAAGTGGCGTACACCTGCCAAATTTCAGTCAATGGCAAAGTACAAAATCAAAATATTACCGCCATGTATGGCATCAAAGGCGACCAAGTAGTCGTGGCACAGTTGAAAATTGGTGAGGCTATTACCCCTGGAATGTGGCGCGATAGTTTCCCTGTGATGAATCGTTTTGTCAGCCAAGATGAGAGCGTGAAAACAACCATGTGGACGGCTTCCCCTGCCGATGCAAACAATGTGGATAAAGTAGATGGCGGCAAATTCTCGGTTGCCAATACCGCAGGTGCAGCACACAGTATTGTGTTGGAAAACTGCAAATTGGATAAAACGGCAACGGCAAAATTAGCACGTTGATAGAAATGGTTTCAATAATAAGGCAGCCTGAAAAATGTTTTTCAGGCTGCCTTTATATCAATCAAATTTATCTTTCAAACGTTCCCAAAAACTTTTTTGGCGTGGCGTTTGGCTGCGGTCTAAACCCGTTGCAATTTGCTCAAATTCTTCCAGCAATTCTTTTTGACGCTCGGTTAAATTAATCGGCGTTTCTACAATCACATGACAATACAAATCGCCCACTAAACTGCTGCGCACCGATTTCACACCTTTACCTTTCACGCGCATACGTTTGCCATTTTGCGTGCCAGCAGGAATCGTTAATTTCACTTTGCCGTCCAAAGTTGGTACTTCCACTTCGCCACCCAAAGCAGCGGTGGCGAAACTAATGGGCAATTCGCAATGCAAGTCGGTTGGATTATCGGGGTCGCGCTGGAAGATTTTGTGTTCTTGCACGGAAACATGAATATACAAATCGCCCGCAGGTGCGCCATGCGTTCCTGGTTCGCCCTCGCCAGTCAGACGAATGCGTTGTCCATCGTCAATACCCGCAGGAATATTCACTTCCACCGTTTTGCTGGTTTTCACGCGTCCTTCGCCATGACAACGGTTGCACGGGTCTTTGATTTCTTTACCTGAACCGCTACATGTTGGACAGGTTTGCTGAATTTGGAAAATCGCTTGGCGAACGTGAACCGTACCCGAACCGCCACATGTACGACAAGTGCTTGCTTTGGTACCTTCTTTCGCGCCCGAACCATGACATACATCACATTCTTCATACGTTGGAATCGTGATTTGTTTTTTGATGCCAGATGCCGCTTCTTCCAAAGTGATTTCTACGCCGTAGCTGACATCCGCACCTTGATAATTGGGCTGACGACCCGCTCCGCCAAACATTTGGCTGAAAATATCGCCAAAATCAAAGCTACCTGCGCCACCAAAACCGCCGCTGAATCCGCCAAAACCACCAGCACCGCCTGCGCCACCAAAACCACCTTGTTCAAACGCCGCGTGTCCATATTGGTCGTAAGCGGCTTTTTTCTGTGGGTCGGATAAAGTATCGTATGCTTTTTGAACTTCCTTGAATTTTTCTTCCGCTTCTTTGTTGTCTGGATTGCGGTCGGGGTGATATTTCATCGCCATTTTGCGATAGGCTTTTTTGATGTCGTCATCGCTGGCAGATTTGCTGATGCCAAGTGTTTCGTAATAATCTTGATTACTCATGATGTTTTTTTCAATAATAAAATCTGAATGCTGGCAATATGGAGGCAACCTGAAAAAAATCAAGTTTCAGGCTGCCTATTTATCGTAAATTTTGTTGATATAGTCGGTTACTATAAAAAATAGTACAGTGATTCCAATTTTTAATGTGATTTGTACACGGTGGTTGCGACTATATTTTCCGAAATGGTTTGGGTAAATTAAAATGCAGTGGCAATCAAATATACTGTGTACGCTATATATGCCGCCAACAATGCGCCACCTTTCACGCGCCCGATTTTGCCTGTTCCCCCTTTGCCCAAACAGAACACAAACAACAATACCGTCAGCACCGCCATAATCAACACATCACGACTTAAAACAATGGGCGATATGTCCATAGGTTGAATGCTGGCAGCCAAACCCACCACCGCTAAAGTGTTGAATAGGTTTGACCCAACGATATTACCCACCGCAATATCGTGTTCACCTTTACGCGCCGCTGCAATGGAAGATGCCAATTCGGGCAACGATGTGCCAACCGCCACCACCGTTAAACCAATAATCAAATCGCTTACGCCCAAAGTTTGTGCAATGGTAACCGCGCCCCACACCAACAAACGCGAACTCAAAACCAAAGCAATCAACCCCACCACCAACCACAATATGCCCTTTTTCAATGGCATTTGTGCATTGTCCAATTCGTCAGCAATGTTCTCAACAATATTGTCTGCGCCTTTCATATTGCTGACAACCGTCCATATCATGTATGCCCCCAAAACCACCAACAAAATCAAGCCATCCAACAAAGTGAGTTTGCCGTCCCATAATTGAAACACCGCAAATGCCGTGATACCCATCAAAACAGGCAATTCCACTTTCACAATGTTTTTTTGTACCACAATCGGGCTAATCAAAGCGGTTACGCCCAAAATCAAGGCAATATTGGTAATATTTGAACCATAGGCATTGCCCAACGCAATCCCTGCATTGCCATTGATTGCCGACATCACCGACACCACCATTTCTGGCGCGCTCGTGCCAAAGCCCACAATCACCATGCCAATCAACAAAGGCGACATGCCAAAATGTTTGGCAGTGGCAACCGCACCATCAATAAAACGGTCTGCGCTCCACACCAAAATCACCAAGCCAATGATGACGGCTAAAATTGCATAAATCATGTTTTGTTCTCTGAATTTTCAGTTAGTTAAAAGTGCGAGATTGTAGCAGATATTTTCAGGCTGCCTGAAAAGATTATCCTAAATACAATATTTGATTTGCCTATTCAAAAATATTTGAAAATGGCTTTCAGGCAGCCTGAAAACAAAAATTTGGTATAAAATCGCGGTTATTGTGTTTTCAGGCTGCCTTACAGCATTGTTGTCGGGCATGAATGCCCGACCTACAACAAATCGTGTACTGTTAGGCAGCCTGAAACATTTAATCTATATTTTTACATCTCGCATCAATAATAAGGAACACAAAAATGCCCGATTACCGCTCCAAAACTTCCACACACGGCAGAAACATGGCAGGCGCACGCGCCTTATGGCGCGCCACAGGCGTAGCCGACAGCGATTTTGGCAAACCGATTATCGCCATCGCCAATTCATTTACCCAATTCGTCCCAGGGCACGTTCATTTGCACAATATGGGGCAACTGGTGGCGCGCGAAATTGAAAAAGCGGGCGCAATCGCCAAAGAATTTAACACCATCGCCGTTGATGACGGCATTGCGATGGGACACAGCGGCATGTTGTACAGCTTGCCCAGCCGCGATTTGATTGCCGATTCCATTGAATACATGGTAAACGCGCATTGCGCCGATGCGCTGGTGTGCATTTCCAACTGCGACAAAATCACCCCTGGAATGCTGATGGCGGCGATGCGTTTGAACATTCCCACTGTATTTGTATCGGGTGGCCCAATGGAAGCGGGCAAAGTCATCGGCAGCATCAATATTGCCCCAGAAAGCCGTTTGGATTTGATTGATGCGATGATTCAGGCTGCCGATGACAATGTTTCCGACAGCCAAATCAACGAAGTAGAACAAAATGCTTGCCCCACTTGCGGTTCATGTTCGGGCATGTTTACCGCCAACTCCATGAACTGTTTAACCGAAGCTTTGGGCTTGTCTTTACCAGGCAACGGCTCGTATTTGGCGACCCACGCAGGACGCAAAGATTTGTTTTTGGAAGCCGCGCGCCTGATTGTGGACATCACGCGCCGTTATTATGAACAAAATGACGAAAGCGTGTTGCCGCGCAGCATCGCCAGCAAAAAAGCCTTTGAAAACGCGATGACCATGGACATCGCCATGGGCGGTTCCACCAACACCATTTTGCATTTGCTTGCCGTTGCCAACGAAGCCGAAGTAGATTTCAAAATGGCAGACATTGACCGTTTGAGTCGCATTGTGCCGTGCATTTGCAAAACCGCGCCGAATAATCACGATTACTATATGGAAGACGTGCATCGCGCAGGTGGCATTTTTGGCATTTTGAAAGAATTGGACAAAGCAGGCAAATTGCATACCGATGTACCCACCATTCATTCAGGCAGCCTGAAAGAAGCCATTGAAAAATGGGATGTTACCAATCCCGAAAACACCGTTGCCATTGAACGCTTTAAAGCTGCCCCTGGTGGCGTGCGTACCACACAAGCATTCTCGCAAAACCGCATGTGGAAAACTTTGGATTTAGACCGCGAAAAAGGCTGTATCCGCAGCGTGGAACACGCTTATTCGCAAGACGGCGGTTTGGCGGTGTTGTTTGGCAACATTGCCGAACGCGGTTGCGTGGTGAAAACCGCAGGCGTGGACGACAGCATTTTGAAATTCACAGGACGCGCGCGTGTGTTTGAAAGCCAAGACGCAGCGGTGGAAAGCATTTTGGCAAATCAAATTGTGGCGGGCGATATTGTGATTATTCGCTACGAAGGCCCAAAAGGCGGGCCTGGTATGCAAGAAATGCTGTATCCCACTTCGTATTTAAAATCAAAAGGTTTGGGCAAAGCCTGCGCCTTGCTGACAGACGGACGTTTTTCAGGCGGCACATCGGGTTTATCCATCGGACACGTTTCGCCTGAAGCGGCAGAAGGTGGTGCAATCGGATTGGTGCACGAAGGTGATACCATTGAAATTGACATTCCCAATCGCAGCATCAATCTGAAAATTGCTGATGAAGAACTGGCACAACGCCGCACTGAAATGCAAGCGCGTGGCAGCCAAGCATGGAAACCTGTGAATCGCGACCGCTATGTTTCGCCAGCCTTACGCGCGTATGGTTTGATGGCAACTTCGGCGGATAAAGGTGCGGTGCGTGATGTGTCGCAAATTGAAAAATAATTCAATAAAATGATTTCAGGCAGCCTGAAAGGGATTTTTCTCCTTTCAGGCTGCCTTTGGGTAAGCAAGTTTTACAACATAGTTTGAAACTTTTGCAAAATCCAAAATTGTAGGTCAGATTCTTGTATCTGACATTCCATAATAAACACGTTTTTGTGGCGCAGAAGGTTTGGACAATGTGAACGGTTTCCGCATTCCGTAACCGTGATTTCGCGCAACAAGTGGGCGTGACGATGGTTTCGGGTGCATTGGCGGGTTTGACGGCGCGCGCGGTAATTGTGTTGGACGAAAACAATCGCGTTTTGCACAGCGAACTGGTTCCTGAAATCAAGCAAGAGCCGAATTATGAAGCGGCTTTGGTGATTTTGTAATCAATTGAATTGAAATAAAAAAACACAGAGCAAATCTTTTGGGTTTGTTCTGTGTTTTTTGGGTTTCAGGCAGCCTGAAAATTTATCGTTCACTTATGTAGCTCAATCATTTATTACCCTTTGCCCGATTGTGGTTCATACAAAGCATTTCACAATTTTCAATACCAGTTAGCCCACCTTTGCTCCAAGCGGTAACGTGGTCGGCTTCCATTTCTTTTAATGTCCAAATTTTGGTTTTATTGGCATTATCGCCAATCGCACAAAGTGGACAATTTGAATGATTGTTTTCTTTGGCTTTTTGCGTTTGCTTGTTATACACTTCTTTTTTGGTTTTTTCGTCAAACATGCGAATATCCAAAAGCCGTTTATCACTTTCACCGCCTAACAAATATTCCCAAATACCTTTTTTGTTTTTAATGCTTGGGTCATCGTATAATTCATTTAATCTTTTGGCTAATTCAGTTGGATTATAGGGATTTTTGCCATGAGTTTCGTACAATCTACCCCATTCCAAACCGCACATTTCCTTTTTCACATCAACAAATGTTGTGTTAATCCAATCAATGATGGTAGTAAAATAGGTTTTTAGCTCATGGATATTATCATCACCCCGATGACGGCTCATGTAATCACTGATGTTCCCCCGACTGACCCAATCCAATGCACACGCCAAAAAATCTTGGCGGAGTGGCGTACCTTTGACAAAAGCCGACCATTTGTGGATATTGGCATTTTGTGAATTGCTAAATTCTGCTTTGGCAAGTGTTACAAATGAACCTGAATAAACTGCATTCAATAATTCTTGTTCATTGAGTGGCACACCAGCAATATTAATGGTTTTAAACCATTCTTTAATTTCGCTTTCCGTACCTTTGCATTCGTAAACCAAAATCGTGGTATTTGAAATCAAATCTTGCTTGTCTTTTGGCAAACTAGAAAATGTATAAGGAGTGCCTTTTTCATCAATAATGGACAATTTATTGGTAACAAAACGCCCAATGCTGGTAATGCGTTGCTGACCGTCCAAAACTTCAAAAGTATCATCGCCCGTTTGATTAAAATAAATCAAACCAAGTGGATAGCCTTTTAAAATGGATTGAATGACCGCCACATCTTTTTTGCCGTCTGCATAAATATAATTGCGTTGGTATTCGGGCTGAATGGTCAGGCTGCCTGAAAGTCCAAACAAGCCTTTGCCTTCCAATTCATTGTATTGAAAGCCTTCGCATAATTGGGCGATGGTAATTTGGGTGTTCAATTTGGTTTTCATTTTTTTACTCCTTTATGGCGAATAAAAATACGTTGATAAGTCGATTGCACGATATGACCTTCTTTATTTATAAAATAATTCTTTTTTCCATCATTAGTTGCTAAATTTGCATTTTCATTTGTTTTACCGCCAGATGAACCTGTTCTCTCACCACTTTGCTTCATTTCCCAATAATCATCATATTTTTTAATATCAGGAACGGCATCATGGCAACCACGCTGAGTAGCCCCCAAAATCTCAAATTGCTCGGGATTATATTTATCCAAAAATGAAATCGGCACACCCATTACGCCATCAAAATCAGACGGAATGGCATTAACCAATGGAATTTCAATGGCATGATAATTATCATATTCTTGATAAGCATTGCGATATTGTTCTTTTTTCAAGGATTTATTAAATTTTAAATTATCCTCCATTGTCATTAACTGCAATGGTTGATGACGGCGACCATGTTCTAAATTGGTAAACCACATTCCAGTAGAGCGAGCCATTATTTTATTGTCAATTTTGCGATAGGCACTCCCTTCTTGTTTGGCTTCAATAAAATCATTTTCCATATATTCTGGGATATGAAATAAAATATCTGCGCCCATTGGCATTGAGCCTGACCATATTTTATTGTCTTTAATCAATGGAAAAACTTCTTTATAAGTAATGGCATTTTTATTACCAATAATGGCAAATTTTTTATTCGCATCCATAATCCACGCCATAAATTCACGAAATAGAGAAAATGGGGGATTGGTAATAATAATGTCGGCTTCATCACGCAAATTTTTGATTTCATCACTGCGAAAATCGCCATCGCCCGTTAAATATTGCCATTGCAAATCTTTTAAATCCACAATGCCATCTTGATTGATGTCTTCGGTGAGCGTGAAAATTTTGCCTTTTTGCTTGGATTTTTCGTTATTAAAAATGGGGCTCTCGCTTTCAAACAAGCTAGGCTGATAAGGGGTATTCAAATTTTTGCTTTGGTGGGCAAAACTGGTGCTAATCAGCTTTTTTAAACCAAGTCGTGCAAAATTTTGGGCGAAATACAGGGTGAAATTAGACCATTCAGGGTCATCGCAAGGCAGAAGAATGGTTTTGCCACGAAACACATTTTCATCAAAATCAAGATAGGCATTCATCTCTTTTTCAATGTCATGATATTGCGTGTAAAACTCGTCATTTTTGGCTTTTTTGGCGTTTGAGAGATTGCTGTTTTTGATACTTTTTGACATCTCAATCTCCCAAAAAAGCATTGAAAGATTGAGAAAGAGAATTTACGCTAGTGTTGCGTGTTGCGTGTTGCGTGTTGCGTGTTGCGTGTTGCGTGTTGCGTGTTGCGTGTTGCGTGTTGCGTGTTGCGTGTTGCGTGTTGCGTGTTCATTTTTAATCCTTATTTAAATTTGTCAAGTGTTTTTACATAAAGAAACAAAATCATGTATTAAAACACAATGTTTGTCATCTTAAATTTGTGTTTTCAGGCAGCATTACAATACACAACAATTTTTGCGTGGTTTCAGTAGGTCGGGCATGAATGCCCGACCTACAACAAATCGTGTACTGTAAGGCAGCCTGAATTTTTGATTTTCAGATTACTTCAATTTATCCAACGCCACCTGAATTTTCGCCATTTTCTCTTGCAAATCAGCCAATTCTGCTTTGTCTTTTTCCACCAAATGCGCGGGGGCTTTGTCCATATAGCCTGCTTTGGACAATTTTGCGTTCAGTTTATCCAAGGCTTTTTGCAATTTTTCGGCTTCTTTGTTCAGACGCGCGGTTTCGGCGGCTTTGTCCACTTCCACTTTCAGCATCAAACGCGCACCATTGCACACGGCAACGGGCGAATCTTCGCTTTCAGGCAGCGTGGCAACTTGCGTGGCTTCGGTTAAACGCGCCATCATCGGCAGATATTTTAAATAATCCGCCAAATCGTCCGCGCTTTCCACAAATAATGGGGCTTTCACGCTCGGTGCAATGCCCATTTCGCCGCGCAAATTACGCACCGCACCAATCAAGTCTTGCAATGCAGTCATTTTGTCAAACGCGCTTTGTTCCACAAAACTCAAATCGGCAATCGGGAACGGCGCATTCATAATGCTGTCCGCCACTTTGCGGTCGCACATCGGCGCGATGACTTGCCACAATTCTTCCGTGATAAACGGCATAATCGGGTGCAGCAAACGCAAACTCACTTCCAATACGCGCAATAAAGTATGGCGTGTGGCGCGTTGGCGACTTTCGCAACCCGTTTGCAATTGCACTTTCGCCAATTCCAAATACCAGTCGCAATAGTCATTCCAAATGAAACTGTATAATAATTCCGCCGCCAAATCAAAACGATAGCTTTCATACGCTTTGGCGACTTGTTCTTCCACTTGGTTCACGCGCCCGATAATCCATTGGTCGGGGAATGAGTAGGCGCGTGGCTCGGTGGCGTGTGCGCCGTAGCCACAGTCTTTGTCTTCCGTATTCATCAAAACAAAATTGGTGGCGTTCCAAATTTTGTTGCAGAAATTGCGGTAACCTTCGGCGCGTTTGAAATCAAAATTCACGCTGCGACCCAAGCTCGCGTAACTCGCCATCGTGAAACGCAATGCGTCCGCGCCCATGGCGGGAATGCCTTCGGGGAAGAGTTTTTTGGTGGCTTCTTTGATTTGTGGCGCGGTTTCGGGTTTACGCAAACCTGTTGTACGTTTAATCAATAAGTTATCCAAATCAATGCCGTCAATCAAATCCACAGGGTCAATCACATTCCCTTCGGATTTGGACATTTTTTTGCCTTCATGGTCGCGCACAATGCCATGAATGTACACGTCATGGAACGGCACTTTGCCCACAATATGCGTGGTCATCATAATCATACGTGCCACCCAGAAGAAGATGATTTCGTAGCCCGTAACCAGCACATTGGACGGCAAAAATGCTTTTAATTCAGCCGTATCGGGTTCGCCGTCTTTCCAGCCCAAAGTGGAAAACGGCACCAGCGCAGACGAGAACCATGTGTCCAATACGTCTTCATCACGAGTGAGTTTCAGGCTGCCTGCTTGTTTTTGCGCTTCTTCTTCAGTGGCGGCAACGTAAATTTTGCCGCTTTCATCGTACCACGCAGGAATTTGGTGTCCCCACCACAATTGGCGCGAAATGCACCAATCTTGCAGATTGTTCATCCATTGGTTATAGGTGTTAATCCAGTTTTCGGGAATAAATTTAACTGCGCCGCTGTCGGTGGCGTGTTTGGCTTTTTGCGCCAGACTCATGCCTTTAAATTCGGAATCAGGTTCGCCGCCATTGGGGGCTGCGTGCATATTCACAAACCATTGATTGGTCAGCATGGGTTCAATGACCGAACCTGTACGGTCG
Source organism: Wielerella bovis (assembly GCF_022354465.1). NCBI lineage: Bacteria > Pseudomonadati > Pseudomonadota > Betaproteobacteria > Neisseriales > Neisseriaceae > Wielerella > Wielerella bovis. Next base: position 352,917 of record NZ_CP092361.1, read on the forward strand.
CCTTTGGGGGTCATTAATTTGTGCGGTTTCGTGTCAGCCAACAAATTTTGTTCTGCCAAATCCGCCACGATTTGTTTACGCGCAGCAAATCTATCCAAACCTGCGTATTTTTCAGGCAGCCTGAAAGATTCCAGTACATTGCTGCGGTAATCATACACTTCCGCTTGTGCCAAAATTTTTGCGTCCAAACTCAATACGTTAATCAAAGCCGTGTCGTGGCGTTTGCCGACTTCGTAGTCATTGAAATCGTGCGCGGGCGTGATTTTGACACAGCCTGTACCAAATTCGCTGTCCACATATTCATCGGCAATCACGGGAATGGTGCGACCTGTAAGCGGCAAAATCAAAGATTTGCCAATCAGGTGCTGATAGCGTTCATCGGTCGGATTAACGGCTACAGCAACGTCGCCCAACAGCGTTTCGGGGCGCGTGGTGGCGACAATCACGCTTTCAGACGGCATATCCGCCAATGGGTAACGAATGTGCCACATGGAGCCATCGCTTTCCACATTTTCCACTTCCAAATCCGACACAGCCGTACCGAGAACAGGGTCCCAGTTGACCAAGCGTTTACCGCGATAAATCAAACCTTGATTGTATAATTTCACAAAGACTTGGGTAACGATTTCGGCGCGTGGCGCGTCCATCGTGAAATATTCGCGCGACCAGTCGGCGGAGCAACCCACGCGGCGCATTTGTTGGGTAATCGTGCCGCCTGATTGTTCTTTCCATTGCCATACTTTTTCCAAAAACGCTTCACGACCTAAATCGTGGCGCGATAAGTTTTGTTCGGCGAGCTGGCGTTCTACCACGATTTGGGTGGCAATGCCCGCGTGGTCGGTTCCCGGAATCCAGCACGTTTGTTTGCCTGCCATGCGGTAGTAGCGCGTTAAGCCGTCCATAATGGTTTGGTTAAACGCGTGTCCCATGTGCAGCGTGCCTGTTACATTTGGCGGCGGCAGTTGAATGGAAAAGCTGTTTTGTGCGCTGGCTTGGCTCATATCGGGCTGGAAATAGCCGAGTTTTTCCCAGTTTTGATAATGTTTGGTTTCAATTTCGGAGGGAGTGTATCTGTTCAACATTTTGATGGCTGCCTGTAAAAATTTGTGATGAAAAATACGGTATTATAGCAAAACAACGGAATAGGCAGCCTGAAAATAGCAAACTTGTTTTTAGGTTCAAACTTTTGTATAGTCATTTATAGTAGATTCAATTTAAATCAGGACAAGGCGACAGCGACCGCCGTGTACACATAGTACATAAGGGAGCTGGCAACGCTGTACTGGTTTAAATTGAATTCACTATAAAATAGAAATTAAGATAAGGCGATAGTAACTTCCGTGTACACACAAAGTACATAGAGGAGTTGGCAACGCTGTATCATTTTCATTTCAGACAACCCTATTTCAAGGAGTGAATCATGATTGGTGTATATGCAACTGCACAAGTTAAACCTGAATGCAAAGCTGAATTTTTGGCATTGGTTCAAGCATTTGTCGAAGAAAGCCGCACGCATGCTGGTTGCATCAGCTACGATTGTGGCGCAGTCAATGGCGAAACCGACCAATATTGTTTTATTGAACGCTGGCAAAGCCAAGCCGATTTAGATGCCCATTTGCAAACCGAATTTTTTACCGCCAACGCCCCCAAATTGGTGGCAATGACGGTAAATGGTTTGGCGATTCACACATTATCATTGTTGTGAATTTTTCAGGCAGCCTGAAAAAATTTCGCGTCCAGTAAAATAAAAAATCGCCCAAAAAACCATTTTTCGGGCGATTTTTCACATCAAATTACGTTTTAGGCAGCCTGAAAAATACGAATGCTCGCTAATATCATAAACATGTGGATACAATCCCCTACACAATAATCCATTTATCATCTTCATGATTCTTCCAAAGCAATATCACTTGGTAAAAATAAAACTGAAATACTGGCTACTAATCCAGCCATATACAGCAGTATAATCAGCAATGTACCAGAAGAAGCGCGAGCAATATTTGTGTTATGCCAACTCAATGTTTTGGAACGATACACGCTGCCATCAACCAAACTGACACCAGCTAAATCCATTAGCCACAAAACCGAACCACCCACGATACCTAATATTATCACGCTGATTGTGCTTCTTTTCAGACGAAATAACACGGTAAATAAGCTGCACACAACTCCTGAAACCGCACCCATTTGAATAAATGGTAAAAATACCGCTAACAATAAAAGCGAACACAATTTCACAAAATTCCATAATTCTAATGACAGCAAAGTCTCGGAACGCACCACAATCCCAAAGCAAAAAAACAGAAATATGGGTAAACAAATAATTGCAAATAAAACGGTTGGGATTAAGCCAGACAAAACAGCAATGGTGGTGGGATAAGCCAATATCAAACGTACATACGGATAATTCATTTTTCAACTCACTTATCAAAAATAAGGGCAGATACGAAATCTGCCCCCAATAACATCAAACTAATTTTCAGGCAGCCTGCAAATCAAACCCAGAATGCCGTAACAGCGCGTCCATACTCGGCTCACGCCCACGGAACGCCTTGAAACTTTCCGCTGCGCTGCGACTGCCGCCCACCGCCAAAATCTCGTTCCAGAAACGCGCCCCTGTGCCGCGCACGTCGTCCGATTCTTCAAACGCTGCGTACGCGTCTGCGCTCAACACTTCCGCCCAAGCGTAGCTGTAATAGCCAGCCGAGTAGCCGCCTGCAAAAATGTGGCTGAAACTGTTGGTAAAACGATTGTATTCAGGCGGTTGCACCACCGCCACTTCACGGCGCACGTCTGCCAAAGTCTGCGCCCAATCTTTCAGGCTGCCTGAATTTTCCGCGCTGAACACGCGCATATCAAACAGCGCAAATTCCATTTGACGCACCAAAAACAGACCGCGTTGGAAATTTTTTGCCGCCAGCATTTTGTTGAACAAAGTTTCAGGCAGCGTTTCGCCCGTTTCTTCGTGTGCTGACATTTCTGCCAACACATTGTATTCCCAAACAAAATTTTCCATAAATTGGCTGGGCAATTCCACCGCGTCCCATTCCACGCCATTGATGCCGCTCACGCCCAACTCGTCCACGCGCGTCAGCAAATGGTGCAAACCGTGTCCCATTTCGTGGAACAGCGTGATGATTTCATCGTGGCTCAAACGCGCTTCTTTGCCGTTTACAGGTGGCGTGAAATTGCAGACCAAATACGCGGTAGGTGTTTGAATTATCCCTGCTTTTTCGCCTGTGATGAAACGGCGGCGACCGCGATAATCGTTCATCCACGCGCCACCGCGTTTGCCTTCACGCGCGTACAAATCCATGTACACGCCGCCGATGATGCCGCCACCTTTTTCCAATTCAAAATAGCGCACGTCATCGTGCCAAGTGGGGACTTTTTTCTCGGTCAAATTCACGCCATACAAACGCTTGATTTGCGCGAACAAGCCCGATAATACTTTGTTGGCAGGGAAATATTTTTTCACTTCGGTTTCGGAAAACGCGTATTTCGCTTGGCGCAATTTTTCGCTGGCGTAAGTCAAATCCCACGATTGGATTTCAGACAGCCCCAATTCTTTGGCGGCAAATTCGCGCACTTCCGCCAAATCTTTTTCGGCAAACGGTTTGGCGCGTTTGGCTAAATCACGCAAAAATTCAACCACTTGTTCGGGCGTATCCGCCATTTTGGTGACCAAAGACAATTCGGCATAATTTTTGTAGCCGAGCAAGTTGGCTTCTTCCAAAGCGATTTCCAAAGTGCGCGTGATGTGGGGCGTGTTGTCCCATTCCGCTTTGCCCAATTCGCTGGCACGGGTAACGTAGGCGCGGTAGATTTTTTCGCGCAAATCGCGTTTGTCGGCATATTGCATCACGGCAATGTAGTGTGGCATTTGCAAGCCGACTTTGTAGCCCGATTTGCCTTCCGCTTGCGCGGCAGCCTGAAACATGGCGAGCGCGTCTTCGGGAATGCCGCTCAATTCGGCAACGTCTTCAAAATAAAGCGCAAAATCATCGGTTGCGTCCAACACATTTTGCGAGAATTGCGCGGAAAGTTGTGCGCTTTCCGTTTGCAATGCTGCCAAACGCTGTTGTTGTTCGGGCGGCAATTCGGCACCGCTCAACACGAAACCGCGTAAATCGTTGTTTAATTTGACTTGTTGCGCGTCATCTAAACGCTTGAATTTGTCGGAATTTTTAATTTCTTTGAAACGCGCGTAAAGTTCAATATCTTGCCCGATTTCCGTAAAAAATACGGTAACTTCGGGCATCAATTCATTGTAAACTGCACGCAATTCAGGTGTGTCCACCACAGAATTGAGGTGCGCCACCACGCCCCAAATTCTGCCCACACGCTCGGTGATGTCGGTCAGGCGTTCTACGGTGTTTTGCCAAGTGGTTTCGCTTTGCGCTTTGATTTCAGCGATTTGGGTGCGGGCTTCGGCAATGGCGGTTTGCATAGCGGGTTTGATTTGCGCGGTGTCAATGGCGCGGAAATCGGGTTCGTGGTCTAAATTCAATAAAATATCACTCATCATAATGTCTTTCGTATGAAATAAAAGTTGCTATTATTTGGGGTTAATTCGAAAAAATACAAGATAAAGGCAGCCTGAAAATCATTAATCATTTTCAGGCTGCCTTTTGTTATTCTTTATTACGTCCTTGCCAAAAATATCGCCAGACAAATGCTGGAAAAGCAAATACAAGATACAAACACACGCAAGTAACATAGAATTCCCAACTCTGCGCATGTACCGAACCTGCACGACTTTCCAGCACATAAGCAATCACACCAATGATTAAAAATCCAATTATTGATTCAACTATATGATGCACAATGCGTTTTTGTCTCAATGGCAAAAAACCAAAGCCGCGTTGGGTCAGAAAAGGGAAGTTGGCTAATATCAATGTGAGCAATAATAAAGTGTACATGGGGGCAGTCATTGCTTATCCTTTTTAAATTCAAAGGTTTCAAATTGTTTTCAGGCTGCCTTTTGTATTATGAAAAGGCAGCCTGAAACAGATTATGATTTATACCAAGCGACCATGACATTGCTTGTATTTCAAACCGCTACCACAAGGGCAGGGGTCGTTGCGATGCACGGCAACACCAGCGCGCTCCAACGCATCGGGGAAATATTGCTTGTCTTCTTCGGTAACATTATTTGGGTCAAACGCAGCACGTGTCAGTCCGTTGTGTGCTTCATCAGCCAATGTTTCCATGTTTGGCGCATCTGCATGAACTTCTTGCATCGCAACTTGCTCGGGTTCACTTTCGGCAACCACATCTTCATTTGGCTGAATTTGCACTGATACCAATAATTGCGTGGTGGTATTTTGAATGTTGTGCCACAAAGATTGGAACATTTCAAAGGCTTCACGTTTGTATTCTTGCTTTGGATTTTTCTGTGCATAACCACGCAAATGAATGCCTTGACGCAAATAATCCATTGCTGCCAAATGCTCGCGCCATTGTGTATCAATCACTTGCAACACAATATTGCGCTCAAAATTGCCAAATGCATCCGCGCCTACCAAATCAATTTTTTCTTGGTATTCTTTTTCCACTTGCGCCAACAAACGTTCTTTCACATCTTCGTTTTCCAAAGAATTGTCGGCTTTGAGCCAGCCTGAAATATCAGCATGTACACGGAATTCATGCAATGTTGCTTCCAATGCTGGGATATTCCATTGCTCTTCCATACTGTTTGGCGGCATATGCGTATCCACCAAACCACCGATGATGTATTCGCGCATATCACGGATAATGCCGCTGATGTCTTTGCTGGTCAAAATCTCATTGCGGCGATAATACAATACCTTACGTTGGTCATTCGCTACGTCATCGTATTCCAACACTTGCTTACGCATGTCAAAGTTGCGACCTTCCACTTTGCGTTGCGCGTTTTCAATTTGGCGTGTCAAAATACCCGCTTCAATTGCCACCCCTGGTTCGGGTGCAAGTTTATCCAAAATGGCTGCCGCACGGTCAAGTGCAAACAAGCGCAACAATGGGTCTTCAAACGATAAATAGAAACGGCTGGAACCTGGGTCGCCTTGACGACCTGAACGACCGCGCAACTGATTGTCAATGCGGCGGCTTTCGTGGCGTTCTGTACCAATAATATGCAAACCGCCTGCTTCCACCACCGCTTTGTGGTCAGCTTCCCAATTGTCTTCCAAAGCTTGAATTTGTGCGCGTTTTTCTTTTTCAGGCAGCGTTTCGTCCGCCATAATCGCTTCGGCTTGATGTTTAACATTGCCACCCAAGACAATATCTGTACCGCGACCTGCCATATTAGTGGCAACAGTAATCATGCTGGGTTTACCTGCTTGCGCCACAATCAAGGCTTCGCGCTGATGCTCTTTGGCGTTCAATACATTGTGTGGTAAGCCTTCGCGTTTCAATAAAGTAGAAACCAATTCCGAATTTTCAATCGTAGTCGTACCCACCAATACAGGCTGCCCACGCTCAAAACAGTCTTTAATGTCTTTGATAACGGCTTCGTATTTTTCTTCGGCAGTACGGAAAATTTGGTCGTTGTAGTCTTTACGTTGAATCGGTTTATTGGTTGGAATAATCACCGTTTCCAAACCGTAAATACTTTGAAATTCATAGGCTTCTGTATCCGCCGTACCCGTCATGCCTGACAATTTGCTGTACAAACGGAAATAGTTTTGGAACGTGATACTCGCCAAAGTTTGGTTTTCTTTTTTGATTTCCACGCCTTCTTTGGCTTCCACCGCCTGATGCAAACCATCTGACCAACGGCGACCGTCCATCAAACGACCCGTGTGTTCGTCCACAATCACGATTTCAGGCTGCCCTTGTTCATCGGGTTTTACCACATAATGCTGGTCGCGATGGAACAAAGTATGCGCGCGCAAAGCTGCCATCAAGTGATGCATCAACATGATGTTGCCAGCAGAATACAGTGATTCGCCTTCTTTCAACAAATTCAGTTGTGTCAGCACTTCTTCAGCGCGTTCATGACCGTGTTCAGACAAAGTAACTTGATGGTTTTTCTCGTCCACCCAGTAATCGCCTTCTGTGCTGTCTTCTTTTTCTTGGCGTTGCAGATACGCTGGAACTTGGTTCATGATTTTGTACAGCTCAATATTATCATCGGCTTGACCCGAAATAATCAAAGGTGTACGCGCTTCATCAATCAAAATACTGTCTACTTCGTCCACAACGGCGAAGTTCAATTCACGTTGCACTTTATCATATTGGTCGCTGACCATATTGTCGCGCAAATAGTCAAAACCAAATTCATTGTTGGTGCCATAAGTAATGTCGCTGGCATACGCATTTTGGCGGTCAAATGGCGATTGATTGCTCAAAATCACGCCCACGCTTAAACCCAAAAAATTGTACAGCGGACGCATAATATTGGCATCGCGTTCTGCCAAATAATCGTTCACGGTAACAACGTGCGCGCCTTTGCCTGCCAATGCATTCAAATACACGGGCAATGTACCAACCAATGTTTTACCTTCGCCTGTACGCATTTCGGCAATTTTGCCATTGTGCAGTACCATACCGCCAATCAATTGCACATCAAAATGGCGCATACCCAACACACGGCGCGATGCTTCGCGACAGACGGCAAATGCTTCGGGCAAAATATCGTCCAAAGTAGAGCCATCTTTCAGACGCAATTTAAGTTTACCTGTTTGTGCTTTGAGTTGTTCATCAGACAGGGCTCTCATTCTGTCTTCTAAAGCATTAATTTTATCAACCGTTTTTTGATATTGTTTGAGCAGTCGGTCGTTGCGGCTGCCAAAAATTTTTTTTGCGATACTAGTTAGCATAATATTGAGCATTCCTTAACACCACCATCGGTGGCAAAATGGCATAATTTTAACATACGCCTTACTAAATAGGGGCATACCAGTCTTTACACAAGCATATTGGCTGCCTGAATGTTATGTTTAACCTGATTTTACGGTTTTCAGGCTGCCTATTATAGTGAATTCAATTTAAACCAGTACAGCGTTGCCAGTTTCCTTATGTACTAGGTGTACACGGCGGTCGCTGTCGCCTTGTCCTGATTTAAATTGAATCCACTATATTAAAAAGGCAGCCTGAAAATCTTTATTCCCAAGCATCTAAAAATACGCCCCAATGTTCTTTTTCTTCCGATGCAGCCAGCAAATATTCATGGCATTTTTCTATTTCGTATTCGTATTCTTCGTGTGTGAGTGCGCCACTCATCAAACGATAACGTTGGAATACAAGATAGGTATTGGCGACATCGGTTTCACAATAATCGCGGATTTCTTGGATTTTGCCGTCTTGATACGCTTGCCACACTTGTCCACCGTCCATCCCCAATTTACCAGGGAAACCACACAATTTAGCTAAATCGTCCAGCGGTGCGTTGGCGCGACCTGTGTACATCGCCAATAAATCCATTAAATCACAATGGCGATTGTGATAGCGATTGATATAATTATTGTATTTGAAATCACGGCTGTCGCGGAAATCACCTTCGCCCATATCCCAATAACGGGCAGCCTGAATACCGTGAATCAAAGCGCGATAATGCAACACAGGCAAATCAAATCCACCACCATTCCAACTGACTAATTGCGGCGTATATTTGTCTATCAATTTGAAAAATTCAGCAATCATTTCCGCTTCACTGCTATTGGTTTTGCTGAGCGTGTTGATGTGAATTTTGTCGTTCCAGCGCAAACAGCAGGAAATCGCCACCACGCGATGCAAATGATGCGGCATAAAATCGCTGCCTGTTTTGGCGCGGCGTTGTTGCGCGGCAAATTCCACCACTTCGGCATCGCTCAATGTATCGGGCAGTTGATGCAAAACACGAATGGCGTGTGCATCGGGAATGGTTTCAATATCAAAAACAAGAATCGGAGTCATGATGCAGCCTGAAAAAAAATAGAAAAAATGCCATATTATACATTGTTGTGCGCGTGTAAAGATTAGCTCCTACAAAAAATGGTTTTCTTGCTGCATAAAGTTTCATAAAATATGAAACTTAAAGAATAGGCAGCCTGAAATAAGGTTTTAGCAAAAATTTAATCCAAAGGAACAGCATTATGACCGACAATATTTGGCAAACCGCGCCACTTTCCACAACCATAGACCATGTATTACAGCGTTTTCACGAAACTCATCATCATCAAGCTGAATCTATTTTGCCATTGGCAGAAAAAGTTAGCCGTGTGCATGCAGACAAAATTTCTGCAGATTTATTGCCCTTGTTGCAACAAATGTTTGCCGAATTGGAATCGCATATGCAAAAAGAAGAGCGCGTATTGTTTCCGATGATTAAAAACGGCATGGGCAGCAATGCGGCGATGCCTGTACGCATGATGATGTTGGAACACGATGACCATGCTGCCGCCATTGCACAATTATTGGCAATCACGGATAATTTGACGCCACCAGCAGATGCGTGTCGTAGCTGGAATAGTTTGTACGCGCAACTGAATGAATTTGTGGAAGATTTGCAAAATCATATTAAGTTGGAAAATGAGATTTTGTTTCCGCGTGCATTGAATGAATAATTCAAAAAAGGCAGCCTGAAAACTTTTTAGGCTGCCTTTATATGAAAGAAACATTATGAAAAACAAAATATTACTTATTATTATCTTTTTCTTCGCCACCGTTCGCGCGTTTGCTGCCAATGGTGCGCCCGAAGCCGATACTTTTTTGTGGCGCATTAGCAAAGCCAATCAACCCACCAGTTATTTAGTTGGCACCATGCACATCGCGCCGAAAAATACGCCATTACCGCCCAATGTTCAGGCTGCCTTATCGCGCAGTCAGCAACTGGTTATGGAATCACACGAAGACAAAAACAATGTGATAGGAATGGTATCCATGATGCGTTTCATGGTATCTCACAAAACTTTGGGCGAAAATCTCGGCATGGAACGCGTGAAAAAATTACACGCATTGGTTGCTCAAAGTGCTGTTCGTGAAACCTTGCCTTTGTTTGATGCGAAAGCATACACTGCGCCATGGGCAGCATGGTATTTTTCCGAATTTGCCCTTATGCCAAGCCATTTTAGCTTGGAATCAGGCATAGATTCGCAATTAGAAAATGCTGCCATTGCACAAAAAATGCCGATTTTTGGTTTGGAAACCACCGAACCTTTAATCATGCTGCGTACCATACCCAACGATGTGATTGTCCGCAGCATTGATATGCGCTTGAAAAATGTGGATAACGCCAAACGCGAAGCCGAAAAATCATGGCAATGGTACAAAAATAATCAAGCGCGAAAAATTTGGGCGCACGATACTTCAAACGCTGCATTTCGTTATTCCGCCGCACCGCAAGATGTCGCCTATTTAAAACATTTTTTGGCAGACCAACTGCTGCGTCAACGCAATGAAAACTGGTTGCCCAAACTCACACAAATGCTGCCTGAAAAACCGACATTGGTGGCAGTAGGTGCATTGCATTTATTTGGCGAACACGGTTTGATTGTGTTACTACGCAAACAAGGCTACACAGTTACGCCAATTTTGCCTACGCAGAAATTGCCAATGAACTGATTGGATTACATACCATTTTCAGGCAGCCTGAAAATTGACCGATTTTATAAAAAAGACGATAATTCGCAAGCCTTTAAAACACATTCAGGCAGCCTGAAAAAAATCATTTTCAGGCTGCCTGAAACCTATTTTAAGAAAGATGAACACATGAAATCCCCCGAATTACTCCTCCCCGCAGGTGGTTTAGAACGTATGCGTGCTGCATTTGATTTTGGTGCAGACGCGGTTTATGCAGGTTCGCCACGTTATTCTTTGCGTGCGCGCAACAATGAATTTGCCAAATTAGATGTTTTGCAACAAGGCATTAGCGAAGCTCACGCGCGTGGCAAAAAATTCTTTTTAACTGTTAATACCTTGCCACATAACAGCAAATTAAAAACCTTTCACAGCGATATGGAACCACTTATCGCCATGAAACCTGACGCACTCATCATGGCAGACCCAGGGTTGATTATGCAAGTGCGTGAAAAATATCCCAACATGCCAATCCACCTTTCCGTGCAAGCGAACACCACCAATTATTGGGGCGTGAAATTTTGGCAAAACATTGGCGTGGAACGCATTATTTTGTCGCGCGAATTGAGTTTGGAAGAAATCGCCGAAATCCGCCAACAATGCCCCGATATTGAATTGGAAGTATTTGTGCATGGCGCATTGTGTATTGCGTATTCAGGTCGTTGTTTATTATCGGGATATTTCAATCATCGCGACCCAAATCAAGGCACTTGCACCAATTCTTGTCGTTGGGATTACAAAGTCCATAATGCAGAAGAAGACGAAATGGGCGATGCTAAATTATTGAGTGGGTTCAATTTTAATGCAGCACAAGAAGAAGCCAATAGCGCATTTGAAGGCATTAACGGACAAAAACGCCACCCTGCTGCCAACAAAGTTTTCCTGATTGAAGAGAGCAATCGTCCCAACGAATTGATGCCAATTATGGAAGACGAACACGGCACTTATATCATGAATTCCAAAGACTTACGCGCGATTGAGCAAGTGGCAAAATTAGCAGAAATTGGCGTGGATAGCCTGAAAGTGGAAGGGCGTACCAAGTCGGTTTACTATGTGGCGCGTGTGGCGCAAGCGTACCGCAAGGCGATTGATGATGCGGTGGCTGGAAAACCATTTGATTACAGCTTATTAGCCGAATTGGAAGGCTTGGCAAATCGCGGTTACACATCGGGCTTTTTGGAACGCCACCAAACGCAAGATTACCAAAATTATTTGTACGGTCATTCCATTGCGAAACAAAGTCAGTTTGTTGGGCAAATTTCCCACATTGATTCAGAAGGTTGGGCGACCATTGATGTGAAAAACAAATTTTCGGTGGGCGATTTGTTGGAAATTATCCACCCAAGCGGTAATCAGTTGATTACATTAGCACAAATGAAACGCAAAGGGGAATTTGTGGACGTGGCGGCTGGTAACGGCATTCAGGTGCAAATCCCGAATATGCACGGACGCGAAAAGGCGTTGGTGGCGCGTGTGATTCAGAATGGGTAAATGAATTTTCAGGCTGCCTTTCAACACAACAATTTTTTGTTGTGCCAGAAACTTGTCTCCTCCCCCGTCCCAAACGGGGGAGGGCTAGGGTGGGGGCAATTGTGTGCAGCAAATAAATATTCTTGTAAATCAACGAACCACCCCCACCCTAACCCTCCCCCGCCAGCGGGAGAGGGAACAGATTTCAGGCAATCCAACTATTTTTGTCGTGTATTGAAAGGCTAAAACCTTTGCAAAAACTTTTCAGGCTGCCTGAAAAACTCAATACATCTTTGACATCATCTTCATTATCCAGTTTCCGTAGGTCGGGCATTCATGCCCGACACAATAGACCGTTATGATGTCGATGTCGGGCATAAATGCCTGACCTACAAATTGTCGCGTACTGTAAGGCTGCCTGAAAAATATCAATGTATCTTCACATCATCTTCACTATCCAGCGCATCTGATTGGCTTAACAAATGATTTAACACATCAAAATTGGCGACCTTGCTCAATTCCACATACGCCGCGCCTTTTTGCAGCATACCGCCCGAATTGTTGTGCGTGTAAAAACGCAAAACGCCCCTGTCCACTTCAATCTCGCTTAATTGTTCAAACGGGAATTTTTTGTCTTTTACGCTAATCATGCGGTTGTTCAATTTGATTGCACCAAAATTCAAGGTTTTGCCATCGTTAAACGCTTGGGTCATGGTGGGCAACATGGTATTGGCTTGATAATCCAACAAAATTTCAATCACTTCTTCCATATCTACAAACGAAGACGGAATTTTGACGGTGTCATCTTTTTGCACCAAACGCACGCCAACGTGTCGCGCCGTGTTCACGCCATACATTTTTTCTTGAATGCGCGTGATGTACATCTGCATATTCGGTTTAAACGCAACGGTTTTTGTGCCGAGAAGCGATTGATAAATCAAGCCATTTTCGTAAATGTGCAAACGGGAACGCAAGCAACTCGCCAACATATACAAAGCGGGCGCGTACAGCAAAAACATGAAAATCCACATATGTGGATTTTTGTTTTCCAGCCAAGAATCAAACAACACCCACACAGGCAAGGCAAAAATGGCAAACCAGAGTATCATCAAGCGTTTGGATTTGTGTGTGGTCAATCTGTGCTGACCGAATTGTCGGGGAGCGTTCATAAAAAAAATCCTGTAAAAAAAAGTAAAATTGTGAAAAGGACGCTATTCTACCCTCCCTGTAACAAAGTAAACAAGTTTATTTTTCAGGCAGCCTTACAGTACACGACCATTTTTCCAATCACGAAAATGTAGGGTGCGCCGTGCGCATTAAGTGGCTGAATAATTTAAATATTGTGGTAAATTTGGTGCGCACAGCGCACCCTACTGTTATTTTTATCATATACTGCAAGGCAGCCTGAAAATTTCAAAAGGATAAAATCATGAAAAAAATTCTGGGTATATTCATTGTTTTTATCGCAGGCGTGATGATTTTAACGGCTTGCGCTCAAAAAGCCTTTTATTATCCCGACCATGAAGATTATGGCTCGCACACGCAGTTCAATCGCATACATTCAAGTGGATGTTTTAATGTGAAATATTTTATTTCAGGCGGCCTGAAATAAAAAAGTTGGGTAAAAACTCAACTTTGTTTTTTTAATCATTTACGGTCAATGAATTTTACCATTACAACGCGTGGGCAACGAGTTTCCGTAGGTCGGGCATTCATGCCCGACCTGCAAATTGTCGTGTTTGAAAGGCAGCCTGAAAAATATTCAATACATCTTCAACATCATCTTCACTATCCAGCGCATCTGAATGACTTAACAAATGATTTAACACATCAAAATTGGCGACCTTGCTCAATTCCTTCACTATAATAAACCCATTTTCATTCAAAATTTTGGAACCACATTATGAAATTCTGTGTCATTCTCCCTGTTTATAATGCCGAAACATACTTATTAGATTGTCTACAATCTTTAAGTAATCAAACATTTATGGATTTCTGCATCGTTGCTGTTAATGACGGTTCAACGGATACAAGTGGCGAAATTTTGGAACGCTATGCACGGCATGAAAAACGTTTGCGCGTGTATCATCGAGCCGAAAATGGTGGAGAAGCTGCTGCAGTTAATACTGCTATGGATATTACTCGGTTGATGCATGTAGATTATGTCGCCCGCATGGATGCAGATGATATTTGTCTAGAAACACGTTTTGAGGAACAAATTGAGTATTTAGATAAGCATCCAGATATTACCGTATTGGGAACAGCGATGTATCTTTATAAAAATTTCGGGGAAGGGAGCGAAATTGCCACACCACCTGCTGATGATGCAGATATCAAAGTTCGCTTATTTCATGCGGCGGGTAATTTATATAACCCTACAACCATGTGGCGACACGATTGGTTTGTCCAACACCAGATTCATTATACAGAAAGCATGCGTGTAGCAGGCGATTTTGATATGTGGATACAATGTGCATTGCAAGGCGCAAAGTTTGCTAATTTACAAAAACCATTACTACATTACCGCATTCACGCATCACAACTGACTGCACAAAACACCGATGCCCTGAATACCGCAGTGCAAATTTCATTGCAAAAACTGGTTGCCCGATTATTTCCCAATCTGACAGAAAAAGAGGTTGGTGATTTGACCGCAATTTGCCATGGTTTTGGAAATTACACTTTATCTTTGGAACAAGCCAAGCATGGCATTGCAATAGCACAGCGTGTTCAATCAGAAACCCAAACTATATTGGGCGAAAATCGTGCCAGTCTATTGGCGTATTTATTACACAGGGCAACAATATGGCAAAACTTGTTACCTAAAAATTCATTTTCAGGCTGAAATCTTTGCAAAACTCAAATCACAGACCAGATTCTTGAATCCAATATTTTTCATATTTAACAAATATTTATTTTGATTTATAGTCGGTTTAAATAAAAATTTAAGACAAGGCGACAGCGACCGCTGTGTACAAGTATAGTCGTTTCAAATACAAATAGTACAGCGTTGCCAACGCTCTTATGTACTAGATGTACACAGCGGTCGTTGTCGCCTTGTCCTATTTTAATTTGAAACGACTATGAGTACATAAGGAAGCTGGCAATGCGGTATTATTTTTTTAACCGACTATAACACGTTGGATACGAACATCCAACCCAACTGATTTTCAGGTAGTCTGATATAGGTTTTGCAAAGGTTTCAGCCTGAAAATACTACAGCTCATATTTTCAGGTTGCCTTTTTGCATACCCTAGCTTTCAGGCTGCTATTAAAACTGCTAGAATAGGACGATTTTATTTTTGCGCACAAAGTTTGTTATGAAACATTCAACATTTTCCCATTTGCGTTTGCCTATTTGCGTTTTATTGGCAACCAGTGTGCTTTCAGGCTGCCCTACTTTACCGAGTTCAGGTCCCAGTTTGAAAACAGTTAGTGCAATGCCTACGCAACCTGCGGTAGAACCGCAACCTGAAGCCGAGTTACCCAAAGTGGAAATTATTGATTTGAATGATGCGGTTTCCATGCGTTTGGCACAAGCGAATGCGCCACAATCTTTGACGGATTTGGCAGGTGGTCGCGCGAATAATCCTGATGCGATTGGCATGGGTGATGTGTTGGAAATTACCTTGTGGGAATCGCCGCCAGCGGTGTTATTTGGTGGCGCAATCAATTCTATGGGCGCAGGTTCGGCGCAAACCGTTAAATTACCTGAACAAATGGTTGGTGCAAATGGTACGGTGTCTGTTCCATTTTTAGGCAGCCTGAATGTGCGCGGTAAAACACCAGAACAGGTGCAACAACAAATTATTGCGGGTCTGCGCCGCAAAGCCAATCAGCCACAGGCTTTGGTGCGTGTGGTGCAAAATAATTCTGCCAATGCAACTGTGATTCGTGCAGGGAAAAGTGTGCGTATGCCACTGACTTCGCATCGTGAACGTGTGTTGGATGCGGTGGCAGCGGTGGGGGGCGTGGAAAGCGGTGTGCAAGATATTTCTTTGCAACTGACGCGCGGTAATCAAGTGCGAACCGTTGCGCTGGAACGCATCACAGCCGAACCTGAACAAAATATTGTGTTGCGTTCGGGCGATGTGCTGACCATGCAATCCAATCCATTGAGTTTTACTGCGTTGGGCGCAGTCAGCAAAAATCAAACGGTTAATTTCGCCGCAAAAGGTATGAATTTGAGTGAGGCTTTGGGTACGGTAGGTGGCTTGCTTGACCGCCGTTCTGATGCGCGTGGGGTGTTTGTGTTTCGCTATCAACCGTTGAATAGTTTGTCTGCCGATGAGCAAATCACTTGGCGCAATCAAGGTTATGTTGACCACATGAGCATTCCTGTAGTGTATCGTATCAATTTAATGGAGCCACATTCGCTGTTTTGGTTGCAACGTTTTGCGATGCAAGATAAAGATGTGATTTATGTTGCTAACGCGCCAGCATCTGAATTGCAGAAATTCCTGCAATTATTGTTCTCGCCTGTGGTTAGCGGTGTCAATAGTATTGAAAGTTTAACTAATTAATTATAAAAGGCAGCCTGAAAGATAAAAACAGGTTTTCAGGCTGCCTTATTTTAAATTAAGTATGATTTAAGGCAGCCTGAAACTTGTTTATGGGCTGGTAATTAAAGGAAACCCAGCAAATGTCTGAGCCACAAGAAAATCAACAACCTCAAGCACAGCCTGAAAATGCGGTGGAATTGCCTAAAATTCTGCCTGCTCCTGTGCCTGAACCTGCATCGTCAGTCAGAATGAAAAAACGAAAACCATTTAATTGGTTATTGTGGATTTGTGTGATTTTGCCGACCATCACTTCGGGCGTATATTTTGGCATGATTGCATCTGACCAGTATGTGTCAGAATCCAGTTTCATTATCCGTTCAGCAAGCAAGCATAACAGCGCGGTGGGTTTGGAGGCGTTGTTCCAAAATGTTGGTATGTCGCGTTCGCAAGATGATACTTATGCGGTGCAAGAATATATGCGTTCGCGTACAGCATTAGATGAATTGAATAAAACCATTCCAGTGCGTTCTTGGTACGAACAAAAAGGCGATGTATTCAGTCGTTTTAATGGTTTCGGTTGGGAAGATTCGGAAGAAGCGTTTTATCAATATTATCGCAAAAAATTGAGCGCAAATTTGGATACCGTTTCAGGCATTACCACTTTGCGTGTACAATCCTTTTCTGCAGATGAATCGCATAAAATCAATGCGTTATTGTTGGAAAAAGGCGAAGATTTGATTAACCAAATCAATGACCGTGCGCGTAAAGATACGGTGGCTTTTTCGGAGCAAGCTGTTGAAATTGCGCAAGAAAAGGTACGCAATGCTGCTGATGCATTGATGCAATTTCGTGTTGCCAATGGCGTGTTGGATTTGAAAGAACAATCAGGCATGCAAATGGCATTGATTTCTAAATTGCAAGATGAGCTGATTTCTATTCAAACGCAATTAGACCAAGTGCGTTCGGTTACGCCTGATAACCCACAAATTTCAGGATTGGAAACACGCGAAAAAAGTTTGTTGAGAGAAATTGCGCGGCAATCTCAAATGATGACGGGGGCGACTGGTAAGTCCATTGCTAATAAAGCAGCGGAATATCAAAGACTTGCCTTGGATAATGAATTGGCAGAAAAACAATTAACGGTTGCGATTAGTTCATTGGAAAGTGCGAAAGCGGAAGCAGACCGTCAACAGTTGTATTTGGAAGTGGTGTCGCAACCCAGTAAACCTGATATGGCGCAACTGCCTAATCGTTTGTATAACATTGTTGCCACATTTATCATTGGTTTTATGATTTATGGTATTTTGAGCTTGATGGCAGCAAGCGTCCGCGAACATAAAAATTAATATGAAAAATTCGCCATCTCCTTTATTTGGCGATGCGTTGTTGAATAAAAAAGACCAAATTTGCATGAAAATTACATTGTTTTTTTTGTGGTTATGTCGGTTTTTATTCAAAAGGCAGCCTGAAAAAACGGTGCAAAAGCCCAAGCATGCGGTAAAGGCGGTTGTTCTGCCCAAGCCAATGCCGACGCAGTCACCTAGTGAAACGCGACAATTTAAATATGCAACAGGTTCTACGAGCAAAATCACGCATCTAGATAACTGGGGCATGAGAATGGCTTTATGGCTGATTTGGTTGAAAACTTTATTCAAAAGGCAGCCTGAAAACCATTATATATCGAATCAACACATGGAAAATCCAATCAAAAATTTGCACAAAACCACTTTTTGGCAGTCACTGATGATACAAAAACGAGTCATCGGTGCATTGCTTATGCGTGAAATTATTACGCGTTATGGTCGTGCAAATATTGGATTTTTATGGCTGTTTGTTGAGCCATTAATCATGACTATGCTGATTGTATTGATGTGGAAATTTGTGCGTGCGCATCATTTTTCATCATTGAATATTGTGGCATTTATTTTGACAGGGTATCCGATGGTGATGATGTGGCGCAATGCTTCTAATCGAGCGATTGGTGCTATTACGGGCAATCAAAGTTTGTTGTATCATCGCAATGTGCGTGTACTGGATACTTTGATTTCGCGTATGTTATTAGAAGTCGCAGGAGCAACCATTGCGCAAATTGGTATTATGACGGTACTGGTTCTAATTGGTTGGATGCCTGCGCCCGATGACTTATTTTATATGTTGTTGGCATGGTTGATGATGGCCGTTTTTGCCTTTGGTTTGGGTATGGTGATTTGTGCCATTGCTTATCGTTTTGAAGTGTTTGGTAAAATTTGGGGAACATTAAGTTTTGTCATGATGCCATTATCAGGTGTATTCTTCTTTGTTCATTCTTTGCCACAGCAAGCACAAGAAATTATGTTGAAATTACCAATGGTGCATGGTACAGAAATGTTCCGTCATGGTTATTTTGGTGTCGCAGCAATCACTTATGAAAATCCAACATATTTAATATTGTGTAATTTATTCCTACTTTGGTTAGGCTTGGTAATGATAAAACAGGTCAGCAAAGGAGTGGAGGCATCATGATTCAAGTTGACCATGTAAGCAAACGCTATCAAACTCGACAAGGCTGGAAATGGGTGTTAGATGATATTAATTTCACACTCCATAAAGGCGAAAAAATCGGTATTTTGGGACGAAATGGTGCAGGGAAATCTACTCTAATTCGCCTGATTAGTGGTGTAGAAGAACCTACCGAAGGAGAAATTCGCCGCAGCATGAGCATTTCTTGGCCATTGGCATTTTCTGGCGCATTTCAAGGCAGTTTAACAGGCATGGATAATTTGCGTTTCATTTGCCGTATTTACGATGTGGATATGGATTATATGCGCGATTTTACTGAAGAATTTTCCGAATTAGGGCATTATCTCAATGAGCCTGTGAAACGCTATTCATCAGGTATGAAGGCAAGATTAGCTTTTGCTCTATCTTTGGCAGTTGAGTTTGACTGTTACCTGATTGACGAAGTCATTGCAGTAGGCGATTCACGTTTCTCAGCCAAATGCCGCTATGAATTATTTGAACGGCGCAAAGACCGTTCCATTATTTTGGTTTCGCACAGCCATCATGCCATGAAAGAATATTGCGACAACGCCATGGTTTTGGATGCAGGTAAAATGTACCAATTTGAAAATATGGACGATGCTTACGCGTTTTATCATGCAAAACTTTAATTAAAGGCAGCCTGAAAACTATTTTAATTTCAAAATGTTTTTCAGGCTGCCTATTTATTTTTTGGATAAATATGCAATTAGAAAAAATAGCTGAACACGATGGTCAACTCAAAAACTTAATTGCTTGCGCACGCTATTGGAAAAAATTGGATAGTGCGGTAAAGCAGTTAATACCACATAATCTACATCCCCATTTTCAGGTTGTTTGTATAGAAAATAATGACCTTGTTCTACATGTTAGCGCACCTATGGCAGCGACACGCTTGAAAATGTTACTACCAGCATTATTACCACGTTTGCAGGCAATCGATACAAGTATCCAAGCAATTCGGATAAAAGTTCGCCCCAAAAATCAAGAAAGTAAACGTACAAAAAACTTCCATATCAGTCAGCAAGCATTAGATTATTTTGAGCAAACTGCCAAGCAATTAGCACATCATCCTCAATTAGCTGATGCTATGCAAAAACTGGTAGAACACAATCGTTAAATCATAGTTAGTTGAAATAAACACAGACAAGGCGACAGTGACTACTGTCCACCCAGAACAATAGGGAGTTAGTAACGCTGTATTATTTTTATTTTAACTAACTATAATTGATATATATCAATGTTAAACTAGTAAATGTGCGCATAATTACGAATTTGCTTAAAGACAAATGGAGTGGTATATACTTTAAGTGAAAGATAATTTTAATTATTGGATAATTATTAAGGAAACAAAATGAAAACTTATTTGGGATTGATAGCAGCAGCTGCATTAACTTTATCAGCTTGCAGTGGTGAGAATAAACCAGCGGAAAATACAGCGGCACCGTCATCAACAGTGGCTGCCTCTGAATCAGTAACTGTTGTAGAAGCATCTGCACCTGTGGTTGCAGATGAATGCTCAACTTTAATTAATAGTAATGATGCAATGCAATTTGATGTTAAAGAAATTTCAATTAAATCAAGTTGTAAGCAATATACTATTACTTTAAAACACACGGGAACAATCGCAAAACAAGCAATGGGGCATAATGTGGTCATCAGTAAAGTAAGCGATAAAGACGCTGTTGTGAAAGATGGTATTGATGCCAATATCGAAGCTGATTACGTTAAGCCTAATGATGAGCGTGTTGTTGCACAAACTAAATTGATTGGTGGTGGAGAAGAAACCAGCGTAACATTTGATGTTGCTAAATTGGCAAAGAGCGAAGCATATGAATATTTCTGTACATTCCCTGGTCACGCAGCGCTAATGAGTGGCAAAATTACCATTGTTGAATGAATTTATTTTTTTCAAAATGCAGTCTGAAAAACAATTTTCAGGCTGCATTTTGTATGTTTTGTAAATGGAGGTGCTAATTATTTAGTTCAAAGTTATAGTTGTGTTAAAAATAATGAATAGAAAATTCATTAATGTTTCATAATGTTAATAGATTTCTCTCATAAATTTGAGGTTGATTAGTTGACAGTTTTGGGTAGTAGGCGTATAGTTCTGACTTTCGCTGCTACGGCGGTGAGGTTAAAAGAGAGAAATATTTGATTGTAAGGCATATGGTTAGATATTTCAAGATTTTGATTGAGAAGAGTTCTTTAAAAGCAAGATTACCGATAAGTGTGAGTGCCTGATGGTCTCACACTGTTTTGAGAGATACAAGATTTGATTTGGAATTTTCCTATTAAGTTTTTGTTAATTTCTTTGAAGCAGACCAGAAGTTAAATAAGTTAGAGATTGAACATAAGAGTTTGATCCTGGCTCAGATTGAACGCTGGCGGCATGCTTTACACATGCAAGTCGGACGGCAGCACGAGTACTTGTACTTGGTGGCGAGTGGCGAACGGGTGAGTAATGCATTGGAACGTACCGAGTAGTGGGGGATAACTAGTCGAAAGATTAGCTAATACCGCATACGTCTTGAGAGAGAAAGCAGGGGATCTTCGGACCTTGCGCTATTTGAGCGGCCAATGTCTGATTAGCTAGTTGGTGGGGTAAAGGCCTACCAAGGCGACGATCAGTAGCGGGTCTGAGAGGATGATCCGCCACACTGGGACTGAGACACGGCCCAGACTCCTACGGGAGGCAGCAGTGGGGAATTTTGGACAATGGGGGCAACCCTGATCCAGCCATGCCGCGTGTCTGAAGAAGGCCTTCGGGTTGTAAAGGACTTTTGTCAGGGAAGAAAAGGCGATTGCTAATATCAGTTGCTGATGACGGTACCTGAAGAATAAGCACCGGCTAACTACGTGCCAGCAGCCGCGGTAATACGTAGGGTGCGAGCGTTAATCGGAATTACTGGGCGTAAAGCGAGCGCAGACGGTTTGTTAAGTCAGATGTGAAATCCCCGAGCTCAACTTGGGAACGGCGTTTGAAACTGGCAAGCTAGAGTATGTCAGAGGGGGGTAGAATTCCACGTGTAGCAGTGAAATGCGTAGAGATGTGGAGGAATACCGATGGCGAAGGCAGCCTCCTGGGATAATACTGACGTTCATGCTCGAAAGCGTGGGTAGCAAACAGGATTAGATACCCTGGTAGTCCACGCCCTAAACGATGTCAATTAGCTGTTGGTGCACTTGATGCATTAGTAGCGTAGCTAACGCGTGAAATTGACCGCCTGGGGAGTACGGTCGCAAGATTAAAACTCAAAGGAATTGACGGGGACCCGCACAAGCGGTGGATGATGTGGATTAATTCGATGCAACGCGAAGAACCTTACCTGGTCTTGACATGTACGGAAGAGCGTAGAGATATGCTTGTGCCTTCGGGAGCCGTAACACAGGTGCTGCATGGCTGTCGTCAGCTCGTGTCGTGAGATGTTGGGTTAAGTCCCGCAACGAGCGCAACCCTTGTCATTAGTTGCCATCATTTAGTTGGGCACTCTAATGAGACTGCCGGTGACAAACCGGAGGAAGGTGGGGATGACGTCAAGTCCTCATGGCCCTTATGACCAGGGCTTCACACGTCATACAATGGTCGGTACAGAGGGTAGCCAAGCCGCGAGGTGGAGCCAATCCCAGAAAACCGATCGTAGTCCGGATTGCACTCTGCAACTCGAGTGCATGAAGTCGGAATCGCTAGTAATCGCAGGTCAGCATACTGCGGTGAATACGTTCCCGGGTCTTGTACACACCGCCCGTCACACCATGGGAGCGGGGGATACCAGAATTGGGTAGGGTAACCGCAAGGAGCCCGCTTAACACGGTATGCTTCGTGACTGGGGTGAAGTCGTAACAAGGTAGCCGTAGGGGAACCTGCGGCTGGATCACCTCCTTTCTAGAGAAAAGAAGAGATTATTAGGTACTCACACTTATCGGTAATCAGAAGATGCAAGGATGATTAAACAGAAGTTTAAGAGTCAAAAGTACATGGGTTTGTAGCTCAGGTGGTTAGAGCACACGCTTGATAAGCGTGGGGTCGTAGGTTCAAGTCCTACCAGACCCACCAGTTGCAGCACAGGAATACTGGGGGCATAGCTCAGTTGGTAGAGCACCTGCTTTGCAAGCAGGGGGTCATCGGTTCGATCCCGTTTGCCTCCACCAAGATTAAATAAAATGAAATTGCAAATTAAAGCGAGTTTGTGTAGAATGAATAGTTTGCTTGTTTTAATTTGCAATTTCCTGACAAAGTCGGGAAATGATTGCATCGATCTTTAACAAATTGGAAAGCCGAAATCAACAAACAAAGACAAAGCAATCTTTAAATATAGAAATGAAAGATTGTGCGAATTTGGGTGATGATTGTATCAAGTAGTTTGTGAAACACAAAAGGCACAAACTACTCACAACAAAGCAGTAAGCTTTATTGTTTGAGAATTTAAGTAAAGATTGGTAGTCAACGCCAGTTTTTGCAAAGTCAGAGGTTCTTCAAATGATAGAGTCAAGTGAATAAGTGCATCAGGTGGATGCCTTGGCGATGATAGGCGATGAAGGACGTGTAAGCCTGCGAAAAGCGCGGAGAAGCTGGCAAAAAAGCAATGATACCGCGATGTCCGAATGGGGAAACCCACTGTACTTGTACAGTATCCCAGTCTGAATACATAGGACTGGTGAAGCGAACCGGGAGAACTGAACCATCTAAGTACCCCGAGGAAAAGAAATCAACCGAGATTCCGTAAGTAGTGGCGAGCGAACACGGAGCAGCCTGTGCGTGATAATTGATGCGTTAGGAGAAGGACTTGGAAAAGTCCGCCATAGTGGGTGATAGCCCCGTATCCGAAAACACATTAATGGTACTAAGCGCACGACAAGTAGGGCGGGACACGTGAAATCCTGTCTGAATATGGGGGGACCATCCTCCAAGGCTAAATACTCATCATCGACCGATAGTGAACCAGTACCGTGAGGGAAAGGCGAAAAGAACCCCGGGAGGGGAGTGAAATAGAACCTGAAACCTGATGCATACAAACAGTGGGAGCACCTTTATGGTGTGACTGCGTACCTTTTGTATAATGGGTCAACGACTTACATTCAGTAGCGAGCTTAACCGAGTAGGGGAGGCGTAGGGAAACCGAGTCTTAATAGGGCGCATAGTTGCTGGGTGTAGACCCGAAACCGAGTGATCTATCCATGGCCAGGATGAAGGTGCGGTAAAACGCATTGGAGGTCCGAACCCACGCATGTTGCAAAATGCGGGGATGAGCTGTGGATAGGGGTGAAAGGCTAAACAAACTCGGAGATAGCTGGTTCTCCCCGAAAACTATTTAGGTAGTGCCTCATGTATCACTTCTGGGGGTAAAGCACTGTTATGGCTAGGGGGTCATTGCGACTTACCAACCCATTGCAAACTCAGAATACCAGAAAGTGCAATCATGGGAGACAGACATCGGGTGCTAACGTCCGGTGTCAAGAGGGAAACAACCCAGACCGCCAGCTAAGGTCCCAAATGACAGATTAAGTGGTAAACGAAGTGGGAAGGCACAGACAGCCAGGATGTTGGCTTAGAAGCAGCCATCATTTAAAGAAAGCGTAATAGCTCACTGGTCGAGTCTTCCTGCGCGGAAGATGTAACGGGGCTCAAATCTGTAACCGAAGCTGCGGATGCTTTTAAAGCATGGTAGGGGAGCGTTCTGTAAGCCTGTGAAGGCGGCTTGTAAAGGCTGCTGGAGGTATCAGAAGTGCGAATGTTGACATGAGTAGCGATAAAGCGGGTGAAAAGCCCGCTCGCCGAAAGCCCAAGGTTTCCTACGCAACGTTCATCGGCGTAGGGTGAGTCGGCCCCTAAGGCGAGGCAGAAATGCGTAGTCGATGGGAAACGGGTTAATATTCCCGTACTTTGATTCAATGCGATGTGGGGACGGAGAAGGTTATGCTAGCAAACTGTTGGAATAGTTTGTTTAAGCCAGTAGGTGGAAAGAGTAGGCAAATCCGCTCTTTCTTAACACCGAGACGTGATGACGAGTAACTACGGTTACGAAGTAGCAAATACCACGCTTCCAGGAAAAGCCACTAAGCTTCAGTTGAATCAGAACCGTACCGCAAACCGACACAGGTGGGCAGGATGAGAATTCTAAGGCGCTTGAGAGAACTCGGGAGAAGGAACTCGGCAAATTGATACCGTAACTTCGGGAGAAGGTATGCCCTGTAAGGTTAAGGACTTGCTCCGTAAGCCAATCAGGGTCGCAGAGAATCGGTGGCTGCGACTGTTTATTAAAAACACAGCACTCTGCTAACACGAAAGTGGACGTATAGGGTGTGACGCCTGCCCGGTGCTGGAAGGTTAATTGAAGATGTGCAAGCATCGGATCGAAGCCCCAGTAAACGGCGGCCGTAACTATAACGGTCCTAAGGTAGCGAAATTCCTTGTCGGGTAAGTTCCGACCCGCACGAATGGCGTAACGATGGCCACACTGTCTCCTCCCGAGACTCAGCGAAGTTGAAATGGTTGTGAAGATGCAATCTCCCCGCTGCTAGACGGAAAGACCCCGTGAACCTTTACTGTAGCTTTGCATTGGACTTTGAAGTCACTTGTGTAGGATAGGTGGGAGGCTTAGAAGCAGAGACGCCAGTTTCTGTGGAGCCGTCCTTGAAATACCACCCTGGTGGCTTTGAGGTTCTAACCCAGACCCGTAATCCGGGTCGGGGACCGTGCATGGTAGGCAGTTTGACTGGGGCGGTCTCCTCCCAAAGAGTAACGGAGGAGTTCGAAGGTTACCTAGGTCCGGTCGGAAATCGGACTGATAGTGCAATGGCAAAAGGTAGCTTAACTGCGAGACCGACAAGTCGAGCAGGTGCGAAAGCAGGACATAGTGATCCGGTGGTTCTGAATGGAAGGGCCATCGCTCAACGGATAAAAGGTACTCCGGGGATAACAGGCTGATTCCGCCCAAGAGTCCATATCGACGGCGGAGTTTGGCACCTCGATGTCGGCTCATCACATCCTGGGGCTGTAGTCGGTCCCAAGGGTATGGCTGTTCGCCATTTA
Source organism: Wielerella bovis (assembly GCF_022354465.1). Lineage (NCBI taxonomy): Bacteria > Pseudomonadati > Pseudomonadota > Betaproteobacteria > Neisseriales > Neisseriaceae > Wielerella > Wielerella bovis. The sequence continues at coordinate 378,981 of NZ_CP092361.1, forward strand.
AAGTGGTACGTGAGCTGGGTTTAAAACGTCGTGAGACAGTTTGGTCCCTATCTGCAGTGGGCGTTGGAAGTTTGACGGGGGCTGCTCCTAGTACGAGAGGACCGGAGTGGACGAACCTCTGGTGTACCGGTTGTTTCGCCAGAAGCATAGCCGGGTAGCTAAGTTCGGAAGAGATAAGCGCTGAAAGCATCTAAGCGCGAAACTCGCCCAAAGATGAGACTTCCCCTGCGATTTAACCGCATTGAAGGGTCGTTGTAGACCACAACGTTGATAGGTCGGGTGTGGAAGCGCAGTAATGCGTGCAGCTAACCGATACTAATTGCCCGTAAGGCTTGACTCTATCATTTGAAGGACTTTGAAAATAGAAAAACTGAAATCAAAGTAAACAAAAATGAAAATAAAGCTTACTGATGACTCAGTCATCACCAAAAACAAATACCAAAGATAAAGGCTTTCCAGTTTGACAGTTTATGTTTGGCGACCATAGCGGTTTGGCACCACTCCTTCCCATCTCGAACAGGACAGTGAAACGAACTAGCGCCGATGATAGTATAGTCCCTATGCGAAAGTAGGTCATCGCCAAACTCTTAATCCTAACCCCCTAGCTCACATAGTGCTAGGGGGTTTATCTTTTTATCAGTATGAAGTAATTTGTCAGAGTGGAAATCAATTATTTTGTTCTGTATGTTTTTTCTCTTTTTCTGCTTTGCGTTTTGCGCGATTGCGTTCACGAATTTTTTTAATCAGCCACCATTTAGTACGTATTTTAATATCGTAGCCAATAGAACCTAATCCAAAAATAAATAACATAGCAGCAACGGGTAGAGTAAAGTAATAACTAATGTATTGATATCCGTATGCACCAATTATGCCACCTAATATAAAATTTAAAATCATGCCAATTAATAACCACATTTTGGGACGATTGACTTTAACATCTGGTAGCTTGGGGTTACTGCTATGGCTGTAATATAGTGCCCGTGATAATTCAATACCTAAATCGGTTGCGGAGCCTGTCATATGTGTAGAACGAATAGCACTACCTGAAAGTACGGTCATGACAGTATTGTGCATACCCATAATGAAACATAATAGTAGTAAGGTGGGAGGAATCATAACTTCACCGATTTTTGCTAGTACCATACCAAATAAGGCAAATAAAATGAGAAAAATGGCCTCAGTCCACATCGCTAATCCATAACAACTACGGAAGTGATGACGTTTTCCCCATAAAATAGTCAGGTTAGCAAGAACTGCACCAAAAACAAAGCACAGTACACCTACTATAGCTGTGATAGCAGTATGCCAGTCATGGGTAATAATGCTGTCAGCAGCGCGTGAGAGTGCACCTGTAACATGTGAGGTGTAGTTGCTGACGGCAAAAAAGCCACCTGCATTAATTGCACCAGCAGAAAATGCCATCATGTAGCCAAGTTTTCGGAAACGTGCATCTGTAATGGTGTTATCATGTAGATAAGGTTTATCTACTTGCCAAAAGGGATGGCGTATGATTTTGCGAGAAGGATGATGGTGATGCAGCATAGGAAGCGAATGAAATTAAAATAAAAATAGTATAACAAAAATATAATGTTAATTTTTTGTGATGTATCAAAATGCGCTAGGCAGCCTGAAAAATGGATTTTTCAGGCTGCCTATTTGAATAAGTATGGATTAACGTACAACGTAACGTTGTAATACTTCGCGGAAGGCAGCACCTGTTTCTGGATGTTTCAAGCCATAAGCCAATGTTGCTTCTAGATAACCAATTTTGCTACCACAATCGTAACGAGTACCTTCAAATGCATGCGCTAAAACAGGTTCGTATTCTACCAATTTAGCAATTGCATCAGTTAATTGGATTTCGTTTCCTGTGCCACGTTCTACAGTTTGCAGTAAATTAAAAATGCGTGGTGTTAAAATATAGCGCCCAACCACAGCTAAATTAGATTTAGCATCTTCTGGTTTTGGCTTTTCTACAATACTGCGAATACGGTTGAAGTTTAGCCATTGTAATGTTTCTACGATGCCATATGAGCCAGTTTGAGCAGGGTCAATGGTTTGAACGCCAATCACGCTGCTCCCAGTTTGATTGTACACATCAATCATTTGAGATAGTGCGCCTTTGGGTGCATCAATTAAATCATCTGCTAAAACAACGGCAAATGGTTCATTGCCAACTGCTGATTGGGAGCATAGTACGGCATGCCCTAATCCCAGCGCTTCTGCTTGACGGATATATAAGCATGTTACGTTTTTGGGTAGAATATTTTGCACTTGTTCCAACATTTGTTCTTTGTGGCGCAGTTGTAATTCTGTTTCCAATTCATATGCTTTGTCAAAATGGTCTTCAATACTACGTTTACTGCGTCCAGTAACAAAGATAATTTCAGTACAGCCAGCAGCAACCGCTTCTTCCACCGCATATTGAATTAAGGGTTTATCAACAATAGGCAACATTTCTTTGGGACTGGCTTTGGTGGCTGGTAAGAAACGTGTGCCCATACCTGCAACAGGGAAAACAACTTTACGAATTTTTTTAGGTTGATACATCATAACTTGGTTTCACTTTCTTCAATCAAAAATTATTTTTCAGGCTGCTTACTGTGAGGACGATTCTGGTTAGGAACAAAACGTCTTTCTCCAAACGCATATTTACCACCGAGTGATTGGAAACCTGCCATTTGTTTTGTTTCTGGTTCAGTAGATAGCACTGTATCACTAGATAGTGTTTCTTCGGCAGGTGCGCTATTTATTTCTTCAGGAACTTCCACTACATAATTACTATTGATTTCATCTTTCAACTCAGGAATTTCAATAGCAGTTTGGTTATTAGGAGCTTCCATGCAATAGTGTCAGGCGTATTATTTTTTGGTAATGCAGTTTCGGTATTGTTATTTGCAGTAGTTGAAGATACGGCAGCCTGAATACTTTCTTCGACCAATTTGTGTGTTGCATCATCTTGCACAACCGCTACATCTGCAATATGGCTGTCTAATTGTTTAGGTAGATGAGTTGGAGCAATTTTTGTTTCTTCCGCTTCTACTTCATCAGTATCTGTATCATCATCTGTAAATTCAGCATTTTCCATAAACGAATTGAGCATATTAATCAGATGTGCCACTCCTTCGGTAGAAACGAGTAGTTCTTCGCCATCGGTTACCCATTCATCATCTCGTCATCATCATTTTCCTCCACCATATCAGGTGTTGCAATAGCTGCCAACGCTGCTGCACCAAGTGGTACAGTAGCTTCTACATCATCTTGCTTATCGGAAACTTCTTTTTCTGGCGTTACAGCGGCAGCCTGAAATGTTGCAGATTTAGTTTCAAGACCAATTTGACCAGATGCATAACGGCTCACTAATTCTTGGAATGCAACACCTGTTTCAGGATGTTTCAAGCCAAAAGCTACCATTGCTTCTAAATAACCTAATTTGCTACCACAATCGAATCGCGTACCTTCAAATGGATGAGCAATCACAGGCTCATATTCCAATAATTTGGCAATCGCATCGGTTAATTGAATTTCGCCACCCATACCACGTTCAATGCGTTCCAATAAATCAAAAATGCGTGGTGTCAAAATATAACGTCCAACCACCGCCAAATTAGATGCCGTTTCTTCGGGTTTCGGTTTTTCCACCATATGATGAATACGTTGCATATTTTGCCATTGCAGCGTTTCCACCATGCCATAAGATTGCGTTTGTGAATGGTCAATGGTTTGCACGCCAACCACGCTGCTGCCTAGCGCATGATACGTTTCCAATAATTGCGATAACACCCCTTTGGGTGCATCAATCAAATCATCAGCCAAAATCACCGCAAATGGCTCATCGCCAATCGCAGGTTGTGCGCACAAAATCGCATGACCCAAACCCAAAGCCTCCGCTTGACGGATATAAGTACAATTCACATGATTGGGTAAGACATTTTGCACCTGTGCCAACAAATTATCTTTGTGGCGTAAATGCAATTCGGTTTCCAATTCATAAGCTTTATCAAAATGGTCTTCAATGCTACGCTTGCTGCGACCTGTGATAAAAATTAATTCTGTACAACCTGCGGCAACCGCTTCTTCCACCGCATATTGAATCAAAGGTTTATCTACAATTGGCAGCATTTCTTTCGGGCTTGCCTTGGTTGCAGGTAAGAAACGTGTTCCCAAGCCTGCAACAGGGAACACCGCTTTTCTGATTTTGTGTTGGAACATCATGAATTCAGTCGCTCTATTGAATAAATTGTTTAGAAAAATAGGCTTATTATAAACGACACACCATTAAGTCGGTAGGGTAAAATACAGCTTTTGATTTTCAGGCAGCCTGAAACGCTGATTTTGTCTTTTTCATGACACATACTAAACACATTGCCATTCGTCCCATTGACCCAATTGCCCAAGCTGCATTGCAAAACGCAGGTGCCTCCCCCTTGTTGGCACAACTGTATGCTGCACGCAACGTGTCGCAACCAGCCGAGTTAGAAGATAGTTTTACGCAATTAATTCCCTACACGCAGTTAACTAACTGCACAGCCGCCGCCAATCGTTTAGCCGATGCCATACAAAATCAGGAAAAAATCCTGATTATTGCCGATTACGATGCCGATGGTGCAACCGCGTGTTCTGTGGGCATGAAAGGATTGGGCAGCATGGGTGCCATCGTGGATTTTTTTGTTCCCAACCGTTTTGAACACGGCTACGGCTTAACGCCCGAATTGGCAGACATTGCCCACGAAAAAGGCGCAAATCTCATTTTGACGGTGGACAATGGTATTTCCAGCGCAGACGGCGTAGCACGCGCCAAAGCATGGGGCATAGACACTGTGGTAACCGACCATCACGTTGCAGGCAGCCATGTTCCCGATTGTATCATCGTCAATCCCAACCAACGCGGTTGCGATTTTCCCAGCAAAAGTTTAGCGGGCGTGGGCGTGATATTTTATGTGTTGATTGCCTTACGCGCAGAATTGCGTCAGCGTGGTTATTTTGCTCATGCAAGCAATTTACATACAAATCAATATAGGCAGCCTGAAAATCACGCACCGATTGCCGAGCCAAAATTGGATGAATTATTGGACTTGGTCGCACTCGGCACAGTCGCCGATGTGGTGCCGCTTGACCACAATAATCGCATTTTGGTGTCGCAAGGTTTGAAGCGCATTCGCAAAGGCAAAATGTCGCACGGCATACGCGCCCTGTTTGAAGTGGCACGGCGCGACCCATGCAAAGCGCAGCCATTTGACATGGGTTTTGGTTTAGGCCCACGCATCAACGCAGCAGGACGTTTGGACGACATGAGTTTGGGGATTGCCTGTTTGCTTTCGGGCTGCCTTGAACAAGCGCAAAGTATCGCAGCACAATTAAACGATTTAAATCACACACGCCAAGAAATTGAACAAGGCATGTTAAAAGATGTACTGAAATTGTGTCCCGAAACGCTGCCTGAAACGCAAACCACGCTGTCGGTATTTCGCGAAGATTTTCATCAAGGCGTGATTGGTATTGTCGCCAGCCGCTTGAAAGACCGATTTTATCGCCCCGTATTTGTGTTTGCGCCATCGGGCGACAATGAAATACGCGGTTCAGGGCGTTCCATAGCGGGCGTGCATTTGCGTGATGTGTTGGACACGGTGGCGAAACGTTGTCCAAATATGATTGTGAAATTTGGTGGGCACGCAATGGCGGCAGGTTTGACCATGCACGCCGACCGATTTGATGAATTTTGCACCGTATTTGAAGCGGTAGTGCGCGATTTGGTTGATGAAGATATTTTGTCGCAAACCTTTTTAACTGATGGCAGCCTGAAAACCGAAGACATTTGTTTGGAACAAGCGCAACTTATCAATAGCCAAGTGTGGGGACAAGGTTTTCCGCCGCCCAGTTTTACCGATGAATTTCGAGTCATCAAACAACAACCAATGGGTGCGGAAAAAAAACACGTTAAAGCGTGGGTGCAAAAAGATGGGCGCGAGTTTGAAGCAATGTTTTGGCGTTGTGAAGATGAATTGCCACCACAGATTCGTTTGGTGTATCGCCCGACTGTGAATGAATGGCGTGGTAATCAGGAATTGCAGCTTTATGTGGATTATTGGGAAGCGGTATAATTGGTAAAATAATCGTTTCAGGCTGCCTATTTTGAGATAAAGGCAGCCTGAAATAATGATTTATTTATTAAATTATTCAATCAGAGTAGCTAATCTATTGCAAAAGTAATAGAATTAAACATTTTTTCAAGATAAGTTAAGGCAGCCTGAAGATTGGGGGTGCTTAAGATGATGTGTGGCTTTTACAGAAAATGGTATGGCTGCAAGGGTAATCATCGCACATGTGGATTAAGGAAAATATTTTATGATACGCGGTTTGAGAAAACAAAAAGAGGATGCGCCAAAGCTTGAAATTTACTTGGTTCGTCATGGGCAAACAGAGTTTAATCGTGATGGTCGTTTGCAAGGCTGGTGCGATTCACCATTAACCGAAGCGGGTAAAGCAGGTTCGGCAACATTGGGAAAACGCATGGCAGCGCAAAATGTAAAATTTGATGCAGCATTTTCTAGTACATCGGGACGCGCTGTAGATACCGCAAAGATTATTTTACAAAACTCAGGGCAACCTGAACTGCCTATTATTGAGTTGGAAGAATTACGCGAATATCATTTTGGTGCATTTGAAGGGCAATCAAGTGATGAGTTGAATCAATACATTGCCGAAGAGCGCGGTTATCCCGATACTGCAGCGTGGTTGGAAGCCTATCGCAATGGTTCATACAATATGTTAATGTCTGCTGTATCGCAACTTGACCCTGCACGCACCGCAGAAGATGAAACCGACTTTTTGTCGCGTTTGCGCATTGGTTTATTCCATGTGATTGGTGAATGTCCGAACGACCGTGATGCGCGTGTGTTAATTGTTACGCACGGTATGAGTATTACTACCATTTTGAAAAGCATTGACCCAATGTCTATCCAATATCGCAGCGTACCCAATGCCAGTGTAACGCGCTTACGTTATGATATGTATAAAGGCTTGGAAATTATTGGCATTGCCGATGGTGGTTTGAATTGGGGTAAAGACCGCCCACCTGTTGCGCCAATTTCCAAAGTGGCACGTGGCTTGGGTTACCGTAACCGTTAAGAGTGAACGTTATGAGCGTAAAGCAAAATATTTTGGACAATGCACACAGCAAAGGAATTCAAATTACACCTTTGCGTGAACAAGTGTTGGATATTGTGTTACAACTAGATGGTGTGATTAAAGCGTATACTGTGTTGGCGCAGATGCAGCGCGTGAGTGATAATGTGGTTGCGCCACCAACGGCATATCGTGCGTTAGACTTTTGGGCTGAACACGGCGTGTTGCATAAGATTCCAGCAGTCAATGGTTATATTTTATGTAGCCATGCGCGACACGATTGTGGTGGACATTGCGAACATGCAAGCGACCATCACAATAGTAGTTTTATTTTGGTTTGCACGGAATGCGGTACGGTAGATGAGCAAAGTCTGAATCAAGAATGGGCAGCTTTGCATGATGCGGTAAAACGTTCAGGTTTTGCGCTCAATGAAGAACATGTTGTTTTGGCAGGGATTTGTGCTAAATGCCAATAAATTTTTCAGGCTGCATCACAGTACATGACAATTTTTTGAAATAACCACGAATCTGTTCCCTCCCCCGTCTTAACGGGGGAGGGCTAGGGTGGGGGAAAATCTGTGGAAGCACATCAATATTGTTGAAAATCAACGAACCACCCCCACCCTAACCCTCCCCCGCCAGCGCGGGAGGGAACAAATTTCAGGTAATATTAAAGATTTGTGTTGTGTACATTAAGGCTGCATCAATCAACACAAGCAGCCTGAAAACTTGCACTCATGCCATAAAATCACGATAATCCAAGTTTTTATTCTAAACCAAATGTTGGGAGAAATAACGATGTATGCAACTTTAACTGCAACCAAACATTGGGCAGCAAAAAATCAAACTGCTGCTTTTATTTTAAAAACTGTCATCGGTGCAAACGTGATTGCGGCATTGGCACAATTAGCTGTACCTACGCCATTTGTGGCTATTTCCTGTCAATCTTTGGGGGTATTGCTGATGAGTTTTGCTTTGGGACGCAAAGCTGCAGTCGCCGCATTGACCTTGTATTTGCTGGAAGGAGCGCTGGGTTTACCCGTTTTTGCTAATGGCAAATTTGGTGTTGGCGTGTTGATGGGTTCATCGGGTGGCTATTTGTTCGGCTTTGTGGCGATGGCTGCGATTTTGGGTTGGGCAAGCGACAAGGGCTGCCTGAAATCTGTATGGAAAAGTTTGGCAGCGGCGATTGTGGCAACGGCGGTGATGTATGCTATGGGCTTGGCGCAATTATCTTTGTTTGTGCCAGCGGATAAAGTGCTGACATTCGGTTTGTATCCGTTTATTGTTGGCGATGTGGTTAAAGCATTGGTGGCTTGCGTATTGGTAATGCCCGCGTATCGCCTGTTCCAAAAAATTTAATTGATTTGTTGAGACAAAGGCAGCCTGAAAACATCGTTTCAGGCTGCCTCAATTATGATGATGACACACGATTTTTATCTTTTTTGCCAACGCATCAATGGTTTGCATTTTCAGGCGCACAGTCAAACAGGTTCGCAAATGAATTGGAATACACACGGGACAGGCATCGTGCAAATTCAAATGCAGCCTGAAAACACGCTGGATTTCAACGAACGCATTACTTTGGCAAATGGGCACGCCAGCACCGACCGCAAACGTTGGCAATTTTTGCCCGAACACATGATTTTTTCTCGCCACCGCAACGGCGATTACGAAGCCTTGTTTACACTTGTGCCGCATCAAGATGGCGTGTGGCGCAGCGAAAGCGCGTATCAATGTGCGCCCGATGCGTATTCAGGCGAATTGTGGCGCGATGGCGATGCGCTGGTGTTTCGTTTGCACATTGTGGGCGCGCGCAAAAATGAACAGATTGAATATCGGTATTTTCAGGCTGCATCTGTATCAGGCAGCCTGGAAAAATATAAGGGATTGTTATGAAAACAAAAATTCACTTGTTTACAGGTTTTCTTGGCACGGGCAAAACCACCGCCATTTGCAGCCTGATAGAACAAAAACCTGCACAGGAAAAATGGCTGGTTATCGTCAATGAGTTTGGCGAAATTGGCATAGACGGCGCGGTGTTGTCCGACAACGGCATACCTGTGAGCGAGATTTCAGGCGGTTGTTTGTGTTGCAGCGTGGGCGATGAATTGAGCGACACGGTGCGCCAAATGCTTGCCGAGCATCAACCGCAGCGCATCATTATTGAAGCGAGTGGTTTGGCGCATGCGGCTGGTGTGATTGATGAGTTGCAAACGCCTGATTTGGCAGAAAAATTAGATATTGCTGCCACATTTGCGTTGGTTGACCCGCGTCAATTTGTGGACGATGATTACGCGCTCAATCCGCTGTACCGCGACCAAGTGAGCGCGTGTGATGTGTTGCTGGCGAGCAAAACTGATTTGTGTGCGCCCGATGTTTTGGCGCAATTTCATGAGCGTGCGGCAAAATTATTTCCACCCAAAGCGCGAGTTGCCGAAGTGCCGAATGCGCATGTGCCTGTGGCTTGGTTGGATACGCCGATTGTGGAAAAATCGCGTTATCGCATCAAAAGGCAGCCTGAAAATACGTTGGGTTATCAAAGGCAGCCTGAAAATACGTTGGGTTATCAATCGCAGGGTTATACTTTTGCGGCGGATAAACAATTTGATGTGGAAAAAATGTCGCTGTTTTTCAATGAATTACCGAAATTGGCAGATGGTTTGGTGCGTGCGAAAGGGGTGTTTCAAGTAGAAGGTTCGTGGGTGTGGCTGAATTGGACGGACGGCACTTGGGGGGCAACGCCAGTTGCATGGCGGCGCGATAATCGCTTTGAGTTGATTGCCAAGTCGTTTGATGCGGATGCGATTGAGCAGAAGTTGAAAGATGCGATGTTATGAGTATTGATATAGTGGATTCGATTTAAATCAGGATAAGGCGACAGCGACCGCCGTGTACGCATAGTACATAAGGGAGCTGGCAACGCTGTACTGGTTGAAATTGAATTCAATATAAAAAAGGTCGTGGAATCACGACCTTTTTTGTTTCAGACAGCCTTGTGATGGTCTGATGAAGTATTTTCTGGTTGCAAAAATTGATTAACGCCATTTTCACAATATGCCAATTTGTTGGTTAATGTGTTTTGCAATAATGCATCATTTTGTGGCAAAGCAGCACGTTCAGCTTCGTTGTGCCACAAATGATAGGCGATACCTGCAAATTTTAAATTGCGGCGTACGCAGCCTGAATGATACAAACGTGCGACAAATTCGCTATCCTCGCGTCCCCAGCCAACAAAATCATTATTGAAACCGTTAATATTCAAGGCATCTGCACGGAAAAAACCCATATTGCAACTTTTGATAGAGCGATGATTTTGATTGGCTTTTTTCCATATTTGATGACTTAAATAGGCGCATCGTATAGCAGAAAGGCGTTTTTTTATACCTTTATCCCATAGGTGTAACAATTCTACTTTTTCAGGCTGCTTTAACCATTCGGTTGTTTTTTCGGGTGTCAGTAAGACTCGTGAGCCTTGTATTAAGCAATTTTTTTGAGCAGCCTGAATGTGGTCGGCAATAAAATGTTTTTCTAGCACCATGTCGCCATCAATTAAAACAATGTAGTCATATTGTGCTGCGGCGATAGCGCGATTGCGACTTTGAGCGGCACGAAAACCGTCATCTTCTTGCCAAATGTGGTGGACAGGAATAGGAGATTGTTGGGCGAAAGTGGTTACGACTTCTGCGGTGTCGGTACGCGAACCGTCATCGGCAACCAATATTTCATGTGGTAAAGTGGTTTGCGCCAATACTGAGTGCAGCACTTTTTGTAGTGCATCTGGGCGGTTGTAGGTGGTGATAATCAGTGAAACAGTAAGCGTTTTAGAGTTTTCCATTGTTTTTTTGTAGATAATAAAGTTTGACGTATTTGGTCATGGTGTAAAAATAGTGGTTAATGGCAAAAATCCAACCCAGTTTGCCGTCTAAAAAGCCTTTGTTGAAGAAATAGACTTTAATAAAAGCCCAAATGGGACGCAGTATGATGTCTTGAAAAAATCGGACAGGCTTACCTGATTGTTGGTACTTTTCGGCAGCTAGTGTGGTGTATTGATTGAATTTTCGGTAATACTGTTCCCAATTATCGTAAGTATAGTGGTACATGGGTGCGCATAATTTGGCATCGTGATAGGGATGGATGATGGCTGGGTGGACAAAACCTTCTACGCGCGTGTTTTCGGTTGGCAATAAGCGACAAACATAATCAGGGCGCAATGTGCCGTGCGTGGCTTGATTGTATTTGAAACGATTGTGGCGTTGTATCCAATAAGCTGTGTTGGCAGGTTTTTGAATAGTGGCTCGGATTTCCTGCGCCAATTCAGGGGAAATGCGTTCGTCTGCGTCTAAAAATAAAATCCATGGTGTTTGTGCTTGTTGTACAGCAAAGGTTTGTTGCTGTCCCCAATCGCCATTCATCGCATGTTGAATCACGATTGCGCCCAAATCGGTGGCAAGTTGTACGGTGTTGTCATCGCTAAAATCGTCTATCACAATCACTTGGTCGGCAAAGGCAACGCTTTTAATGCAATCTTCAATATTGTGTGCTTCGTTTCGCGCGAGAATCAAAACGGTTACTTGGGACATGGTATCAGTCTTTCAACAATAGGGTTAATAGGGTGATGAGTGTGCCAGTAAGCAGCAATAATTTGGAAAATAGGACAAACAATTGATGCAAAGCACGTTTTTGTTGGCGGTTGAGCAAAACGCGCACCATGAGTGCCAGTAATAGCAAAATACCGATGACGGTAAAATAACGAGTCAGCATAATGGTGTCAGTTTAGCATATTCAGGATATAGCCGTTCAAAATTAAAGTAATAGGGCGTTAAGTGTACGCCATGGTCGTTGTTGCCTTTCTTAATTTGAATTTTGAAGATTTAAAGGCAGCCTGAAAAATGAATATGATATAGTGAATTCAATTTAAACCAGTACAGCGTTGCCAGCTTCCTTATGTATTAAGGTGTACACGGCGGTTGCTGCCGCCTTGTCCTGATTTAAATTGAATCCACTATGGTTTTCAGGCTGCCTGAATAGAAAAAAGCGCTAGCCATTGGACTAACGCTTTTTAAATTTGGTGGCGAATCAGGGATTCGAACCCCGGACACAAGGATTATGATTCCTCTGCTCTAACCGACTGAGCTAATTCGCCGTGTTTGGGAGATGTGAACTATACCGAAAACAAGTTATCTCGTCAAGTTTAGGTAGCCTGAAAAATGATATTAAATTGATTAGAATATTAATTTTCAGGCTACCTCCTTCATTAATCAAATCGTTTAATGTATTTGATTTCGCCGCCCGATGATTCTGTTCCTGCACGCATAATGGCTTGGAACGAACGGCTTAATTGATACACCAATTTGACGGATTGACTAGCGGTTTCTAAACCTGCTTCATAACCCAAGTAAATATCGCGGTTGATTTGTTTGCCGAAGGTCAGCACTTGTTGTGCAGGATTCATTTCGCCCGTTGTGGCGTTACGCGTTTGTTGGCTGGATAAGCCAAAATCATCCACCAAACCGACTTTGTCGTTCAGGCGACCTGCCAAGAATGCGCCTGCTGCGGTGGCAAGGGCGGCTTCATCGGTGCTGGTACCTGAGCTGGCGCGATTCAAAATTAGCCAAGATAATTTGTCTTTTTCGCTCATGGGGTCGTTGGCAACCAAATTGACGCGCGGTGCTTCCAAATTACCCAAAACTTCTACGCCTGCACCAACTGGGGAATTACGGCGCTCTGCGCGAATATTGAGATTGGGGCGAGTAATTGGACCAACAAAGGAAATAATCCCTTTTTTGATAATCAAATCTTGCCCATAGGCTTTATAACGACCGCGTATGACATTGACACTACCTGTGGCATTTACATCGCTGGTGTTGCTGGAAGTAAGTTTCAGGCTGCCTCCCAAATTAACATTTAAACCTTCGCCGCTGAAATGGAATTTATCTGCCAAATCAAAGGATAAATTGAGTTTAAATGGCATGGGTGCGGCTGGGGCTGGTTTGTTTTCGCCAACAATGACCACATCATCGTCCAAGCTGGGCGCGGAACTTTCTTGAAAACCAAAACGTCCTTCATCAGTTTTCAGGCTGCCATTTAGGGTAACGCCTTGTGCGGTGTACAACACATCGCTATCGCCTGATAAGGTTAAACGGCGGCTGGGTTGGTCAAGAATCGGATAACGCTCAAAACGTAATTTAGCGTTCACATCGGGTGCTTCGTTGAGATACGCCGCGCTGCCTGTCAAAGTAACCGTGCCGCCTTTGCGTTTGAATTGCAAGGCATCAATTAACCATTTTTGTCCTTCCACACGCGATTTCAGGCTGCCATTGTCCAAAATCACGCCGACTTGACGATTGCGATAATACAAATTTTCGCCGTTAATCGTGCCATTGAATTTGGGTTCGCCGACCGTGCCGCCAATGGCAACATCAGCATTCAGGCTGCCTTTGATGATTTGCCCAACTGGCATAACGGATTTGAGTGATGTTGCCAAATCGTCTACTGTGATTTTCAGGCTGCCTGAAACGGGTGCAGCAGTTAGCGCACCATTACCAAATGCTTGCAAAATGCTGTAATTACCTGATATTTGGCTCAAAGCGGTATTGGCGTTGATTTTGCTGTGTATGCCGCGTCCATCCAAAGTGGAATTGACAACAAAATTTTGTAGATTTAATGGCTGCTTGCGGTTGGGTAAAATGACATCGCCCGATTGTTGTTTCACATTCAAAAAACCGCGTGGGGCATTGCTGTACGCCATGTCCCAATCCGCCGCAATGACTAAATTGTGTTGCACAGGCGGTGCGTAGAAATTGTGCAGTTGTTCCAGTTGCAAACCGTTGGCATTGCCTTTGGTGGTTAAACCTGCTTGTTTATCCCACACAAAACTATCCAAATTCAGGCTGCCATTGAGTGCCGACCAACGTGCTGCACTCATCACCACACGTTCTGCACCCGCTTCCAATTTCATCGCATTTTGCAAACGTAATTGCAATGCACCTGAAACATCTAGCGTGTTTACCGTGCCATGCCATTGATTTTTATCATTTAAACCTCCATTTGCACCCAAATTTAAGGTTAAAGGTTTATCATCAATTTTCAGGCTGCCTACTGCTTTGAATGTGTGTTGGCGCAAAGAACCATTGAGCGCGGCATCCACATTATCAATTGCCGTGCCACCTGCCACAATACCATTGCCTTTCAACATCACATCCAAAGGACGATTGGGGTCGGGCGAACCATGCAGCCTGAAATCAGCGTGCTGGATTTTCAGCTCATTGCCCACCGAAAAACCACGCGCTTGTCCATCCAATTTCGCGTCCAGTTGCGTGAAATTATCCGCCGTGCTAGTCAGCGTTCCTTTGGCGGTCAGCAAACCTTGTAAACCAAAACCAAATAAATCCAGTTGTGGCGCGTTGATGTCCACCGCCAAAGTATCGCCTTTTTTGCCAAACGCACCTTGTGTGTTGATGAGATTGTTGCCTAATTTAATCGCAGTATCGGCGCGACTCAAATGGCTGTTTTCATAAGAAACTTTGCCGCTGCCTGACAAAGGCGCACCCGATAAAGTGGACGGCGCAAACGCCATTTCGGTGTGAAACGCCAATTTTGCCAATTCGCCCGTTGCTTTGATGCTGCCATTTACATTGCCTTCGGGCAAATCGGGATACAGTTTGGCAGGATTAAATGCCGCACTTTTGATTTCCGCTTGCAATTTTTGGTTTTGGAACAATTCAAGGCTGCCTGAAAGCTGTAATTCGCCACCATCTTTCGGTTTGACGATACCTTTTTCAATGTGCAAAGTTTGTTGTTTATTTTTGCTGTCTGAAACGATTTTCAGGCTGCCTGAACTGTCCGCGCGCTCGGTATGCAGTTGCCAATTCGCTTGCGGCGTGTCAAACGTGCCATGTGCGCGAATGGTGCCATTCAATACGCCTTGAATTGGCGTACTGATGACATCGGCAGCAGTGATATTGTTGAGTTCCGCTGTTAAATTAAGCGTTTGTTTTTCCGCATAAATTCCACCCGATAATAACACCGTACCATTTTTCATCAAATCTGCCGATGCGTGGGCAATATCCACCGCACCTGAATCATTGATGTGAAATTTGCCGACCAAATGACGAATAGGAATGCCGTTTTGGTCGCTGGTTTCGGGGTTTTCATTACGCAAATCTAGGCTGCCATCTAGCGCGATGTGTTCGCCCAAATGCGGTTTCACGTCCAACAAGAAAAACAAATTGCCGCGTGGCAGATTCGGTAAAAAGGCTTGCGGATTCACGCCTTGACCTTCCAAGCGAATGCGTCCAATCATTTTGCTTAAATTGGTGGCAAACGGACGCACTTGCGTATCGGCATGCAAACCCACGCCGTTCCCCGTCAAATCGGTGGTCAGAATAATATCGTTCAGGCTGCCTTTTACGTCCAAAATATTTTCTACTTCAATATCATCCAACATACCATTAGATAATAATGTGCCTTGCAAAGCAAATGGCGATTGTGTACTGGCTTTCAGGCTGCCTTCGGTATTTGCCCAATAGGTTTTGAGCGATTTAACTTGCAAATCATGTTGTTGATGATTGTAGGTATAGCTCGCCAATGCGCCGCCCAATATTTCCAGCTTGTCTTCGCCTTGCGTGATTTTGCCGATTTCCAATACATCCAGCGCAACTGTGAATGGCAAACCGATGCTATCGGGCTGTTGTGGCGGTGGGCTATCGGGTTCGGGCGGTGTCGGTTTGGGTGTAATGTGAATATCGCCAATAGACAAGCGATTGATATGCAAATGTTTTTGCCACAATTCTTGCGCCTGCCATTGAAAATTCAGGCTGCTGATGTCTAAATCAGATTTTTTGGTTTGTACGCGGATTTTGTCGGCAGAAAAACCGTCCAAAATCGTGCCAGACAAAGTATCAGACGTGATTTGCACATGGGCGTATTTCGGTAATTGATACACGGCAAAACGCAAGCCGCTTTCCGTATTCAGCAACCAAGTCGCTCCCACCGCCACGCCGCCCAACAAAACCACACAACCGCCGATTAGGTATTTGAGTAATCGGCGTTTTTTGGGTGGTTTGGGGGTTTCAGGCTGCGTAGCGGTTTCTGGCGGTACAAGTTCAGAAGTATCTTGCTGCAACATTTTCGGCTCGTAGCGCGGTTTTTCAATTTCGTCTGTCATAGTGGCGTAGGCGTGTGAAAATAGGGCGTATTTTGACATATTTTTCAGGCTGCCTGAATAGTTGGGCAGCCTGAAAAACGGTAATTTTAGGTATATTGGTTTTACTTTTGTGATTTATCTATTATATGATGTTTTCAGGCAGCCTTTTATTGTGAGATTTTGTTGCATAGAGAAAAAGGCAGCCTGAAAACCGTTACAGGAAAATAGATTGATGAAAAAATTATGGATTTTGTTGGCGATGTGTCTGTCCATCGCTCACGCCACAGCGAAAAATATCCCCATACCACACAGTTACACCGCCACCGTTACCCATATTCACGATGGCGATACCATTCGCGTACTGGATGAACAGGGGCAAAAACAGCGTATTCGTTTGGCGTACATTGATGCGCCAGAAGTGTCGCCCGCTCAAGCGCATGGCATCGCCAGTCGTGATGCCTTACGCCAATTATTGACACGCCAAACTGTACGCATAGATGTTTGGGATATTGACCGATATGGCCGTCAAGTGGCAAGGGTTATGCTGGATAATCAAGATATTAACCTAACGCAAATCCAAACAGGCAATGCATGGCACTACCGCAGTATTGCGCGGAAAAATCAGCATCAACAGGATTATGAGTACTATCAAGCAGCAGAGAATCAGGCAAAATCTGCACGATTGGGATTGTGGCGCAAGCAAAAACCAGTTGCTCCTTGGCATTTTCGGCAACAAAATAGGCAAGCTAAATAAGGAGATATTTAAATAAATTAATATCTTATAAATATTTTTCAGGCTGCCTTAATCTAAAATATTTTGATACAGGAAAAGATAAAATTATAGTGGATTCAATTTAAATCAGGACAAGACGACAGCGACCGCCGTGTACACCTAGTACATAAGGGAGCTGGCAACGCTGTACTGGTTTAAATTGAATTCACTATATCAAAAGGCAGCCTGAAACCCAGTTTGAAATCACAAAAACCCAAAAAATCAAATAATACTTGCCTAAATCCATATAAACAAACTAAAATACGCGGTTTTCTATATTTAGCAATTTTTCCACAAGGAATTAACAATGGTAGTTATCCGTTTAGCCCGTGGTGGCTCTAAAAAACGTCCTTTTTACAATATCATCGTAGCTGACAGCCGCAGCCGCCGCGATGGTCGTTTCATTGAACGCGTGGGCTTTTACAACCCAGTTGCTAATGAAAAACAAGAGCGTGTTCGCATTCATGCTGACCGTTTGAACCACTGGATTGGTCAAGGCGCGCAATTAAGTGATGCTGTTGCTAAATTGGTTGCTGAACAAAAAGCTGCTGCTTAATCCATGAGTGAAATACAAAACTGGGTAGCCATGGGCTATATCAAAGGCGCGTTTGGTGTGAGAGGTTGGTTGAAAGTTCAACCTAGCACCGAATACACCGATAGCCTGTTGGACTACCCTGAATGGCGTTTAATTAAAGGCAAAGACGTACAAATTGCCAAAATTGAAGCAGGTAAAGCTGTTGGTGGCGAATTGCAAGTCAAATTTGCTCATATCAATGACCGCGATGCAGCTGCTTTGATGCGAGGTTACACCATTGAAATACCACGCGAAAGTTTTGCAGAAACCGAAGAAGATGAGTTTTATTGGACAGATTTGGTGGGTATGCAAGTCGTAAACCGTGATAGTGTTGCTTTGGGCAAAGTGGTGAAATTGATGGAAACGGGCGCGCATGATGTTTTGGTTATTCATGGCGAATACGGCGAGAAGCTTATTCCATTTGTATCCCATTTCATTGATGATGTGAACCAAGAAACGCGTACCATTACCGCTGATTGGGGTTTGGATTATTAATGAAAATTCAAGCTATTACACTATTCCCTGAAATGTTTGATAGCATCACGCAATATGGCGTAACGGGTCGTGCGCACAAGCAAGGTATTTGGCAATTTCGTGCCATTAATCCACGCCAGTTTGCTGATAATAAGCTGGGTTACATTGATGACCGTCCTTTTGGTGGTGGAGTGGGCATGGTGATGATGGCAGAGCCTTTATTTCAAGCCATTGAATCAGCAAAACAAAATCTTTCAGGCAGCCTGAAAGTGATTTATTTAAGTCCACAAGGTGTGCCATTGACACACAAAAAAGTGCTTGAATTATCACAATTAGATAATTTAGTCTTATTGTGTGGGCGATACGAAGGTGTGGACGAGCGTGTATTGCAAACTTGCGTGGACGAAGAAATCAGCATAGGTGATTTTGTTGTATCGGGTGGCGAGCTGCCTGCGATGATGTTGATGGATGCGGTGTTGCGCTTTGTGCCTGATGTTTTAGGCGACATGGTGTCGGCGGAGCAAGATTCGTTTGCTGATGGTTTGCTGGATTATCCGCATTACACACGACCGACTGAATTTCAGGGTATGGCTGTTCCCGATGTATTGAAATCGGGCAATCATGCGCTGATTGCGGAATGGCGATTGGAACAATCGTTGCGCCGCACTTTACTGCGCCGTCCAGATTTGCTGGATGAGCGTGATTTACTCCCACAGGAAATCCGACTTTTAGACAAAATTCGTCAAGAAAGCAACGGATAAATCCATATTATATTAGGAACTTAACATGAATTTGATTGATGTTTTAGAGCAAGAAGAAATCGCTCGTTTGAATAAAGAAATCCCTGAATTTGCACCTGGTGATACTGTTGTGGTATCTGTGCGCGTGGTAGAGGGTAACCGTAGCCGTTTGCAAGCGTATGAAGGCGTAGTAATTGCACGTCGCAATCGTGGTTTGAACAGCAGCATGATTGTTCGCAAAATTTCTAGCGGCGAAGGTGTTGAGCGTACTTTCCAATTGTATTCTCCAACATTGGAAAAAATTGAAGTGAAACGTCGTGGTGATGTACGTCGTGCGAAATTGTACTACTTGCGTGGCTTGACTGGTAAAGCAGCGCGTATTAAAGAAAAATTGCCTGCTCGCAAACAAGAGGCTTAATTTTAGATATAAAAACCGCTTCATCATGATGATGGAGCGGTTTTTTTATGTTTCACAAAAATTTGTTTTTAGGCAATCAAAGATTAAATAATCTCTACACCACAATCATTCAGGCTGCTTACTAACCAAAAAATCGGTAAACCAATCAAAGCGTGTGGGTCGGTACTGTCAATTCGGTGCAATAAAGCTGCGCCCAAGCCTTCACTTTTCGCTGCACCTGCGCAATAAATCGCGTCAGGCTCGCGTGCCAAATAACGCGCAATTTGCTCATCGGATAATTCACGCATTTGCACGATAGTAGTGTCTACATGGCTGTTCAGGCTGCCTGAAAGTGTGTTTAATACGCAACAAGCGCTATAAAATTCAATGCATTGCCCTGATAATTCGTGCAACATTATTGCTGCTTTTTCCTGTGACATGGGCTTGCCAAGTTGTTTGTCTCCACACCATGCCACTTGGTCTGCGCCAATAATCAAATGTTGTGGATAAATCTGCGCCAGCGACTGCGCCTTGCCAATAGCTAAACGCAAAGCGGTATCAGGTGCAGTTTCGTGGGGTAGAGGCGTTTCGTCAAACATGGGCTTGGCAGCAATAAAATCTACGCCCAAATTGCGTAATTGCTGCTGCCTGAAAACTGATGTGGACGCGAGAATAAGTGGTAAAGTCATGATGAAATCCTGTTTAAAATATTTAAAGTTGGGAATTTTTCAGGCAGTCTGAAAAAAGTTTATTTCTTGAATTTCCCGAAAAATATTGACTGAAAAGCCATAAAATTATATCATGCTCTGTTTATGTTAAACCGAATCTTGATTGACCCACAAGCGTTTGCTATTAAACAAGAAACACGCGACGGCAGCGTGTTGCTCAATCAGTTAGACAAGCGCACTTGGTCGCCAGACATTGCCGATACCGCCACTTATATTCACTACACTGTAACAGGTGGTGTGGATAGGTGGCAACGTCCATTTTTAGATTTATCCGTTTCAGGCAGCCTGAAATTGCATTGCCAACGTTGTATGAGCCTTGTGGATTTTCCTATGAACGAACAGGCACATATTGTGTTGTTTGACAATGAAGGCAAATTGGATGAAGCCATGTTTGCCGATGACGATTTGGAAGGCATGATTCTGACCGATGAGTTGGATATTTTAACTTTGGTGGAAGACCAATTATTAATGGCTTTGCCCATTTCGCCTAAACACGATGATTGTGGCAATGTTAGTTTAAATAAAGTGAATCAAGATAAACCCAATCCGTTTGGCGTATTGGCTGGTTTGAAAAAAGGTTAAACTTTTTAATTTTTATTATTTTTCAGGAGCTTGAAATGGCTGTTCAACAAAACAAAAAATCCCCTTCTCGTCGTGGTATGCACCGTTCACACGATGCTTTAACTGCGCCTGCGTTGTCTGTAGACAGCGCAACTGGTGAAGTTCATCGCCCACACCACATTTCTCCTAACGGTATGTACCGTGGTCGTAAAGTGATGAAAGCCAAAGGCGAGTAATTCTAACGATGGTAGGATTAGGAAGAAGCCAGTATGGATTATGCATTTGCACTAATCTACTGGCTTTTTTCGCATAGATGATTTTTTCAGGCTGCTATTTTGTACAATAGCACAAATAAAATTCAGGCTGCCTGAAAGTATAAAATTTAGCAACAAAGGATTAGGGACATGGTTCAAAAAGTTTGGTATACCTATGATGATATTCATAAAACCGTAAAAAATATTGCGGCAAAAGTGCAAAATTCTGGCGTGCAATACGATGCAATGATTGCTATTGGTGGTGGCGGTTTTATTCCAGCCCGTATGTTGCGTTGTTTCTTGGATATTCCGATTTATGCCGTAACGACTGCGTATTATTTAAACGAAACCGAAGGCAAAACAGCAGATAAAGTACAAAAAATCCAATGGCTTGACCCTATCCCAGAGACATTGATTGGTAAAAATATTTTGGTGGTGGACGAAGTGGACGACAGCCGTACCACGATGGAATTTGTGCTGAATGAATTGATTAAAGATGGATTTAACCAAATAGGGGTGGCAGTTATCCACAATAAATTAAAAGATAAAGTTGGCAAAATTCCCGAAGGCATCGCGTATTTTAGTGGCTTGGATATTCAAGATTGGTGGATTAACTATCCTTGGGATGCGGTAGATATTGATGCACATAATCGCCGTGCCGCATCTGGCGTACAAGAAGCATAACTCTTTTTTCAGGCTGCCTATAAACGACTATAACGTTTAAGGCGGCTTTATTATGTAATGATTTCAGGCTGCCTATTATAGTCATTTCAAATACAAATAGTACAGCGTTGCCAACGCCCTTATGTACTAGATGTACACGGTGGGCGTTGTCGCCTTGCCCTATTTTAATTTGAAACGACTATAGATTATCCCTAAATCACAAGGCAGCCTGAAATAAACTGTGTCATAATTTCACATTGAAATTATCATAAATAATAGGATAAGCGACATGATTACACTTTCAGTAGATGCTATGGGCGGCGACATCGGTTTAGACGTAACCGCACCAGCCGCCGCCGCATTCCTGAATAAACAAAGTAACGCACGTTTAATTATGGTGGGCGACAGCACCAAAATTCAGGCTGCCTTAACACAAGTCAACGCCCCATTAGACCGCATAGAAATTGTTCATGCCAGCGAAATTGTCGGCATGGACGAAGCACCGCAACACGCACTCAAAAACAAAAAAGATTCCTCCATGCGTATCGCCATTCAACAAGTCAAAGATGGCAAAGCGCAAGCTGCCGTATCCGCAGGGAATACAGGCGCACTCATGGCAACCGCGCGTTTCGTACTCAAAACCTTATCAGGCATAGAACGCCCCGCCATTGCCAAATTTATGCCAGCAGCCCAAGGGCATTGCACACTTATGCTGGATTTAGGCGCAAACGTAGATTGCACGCCCGAGCAAATCAACCAATTTGCCATTATGGGTAACGAGTTATATCGCGCACTCAAACCAGAATGCACCCAACCACGCATTGGCTTACTTAACATTGGTACAGAAGACATCAAAGGCACAGAAACGGTTAAACAAACTTTCCAACTGATGCAAACCATGCCATTCAATTTTATCGGCAACGTAGAAGCCAACCACATTTTCAGTAACGAAGTAGATGTTATTGTGGCAGACGGTTTTATTGGCAACATCGTCCTGAAAACCATAGAAGGCACCGTTAAATTTTCCAGCGGCATTATCCGCCACGAATTTAAACGCAACTGGTTAACCCGATTAAGCGCAATAGCCGCACTCCCAGTTATCAATGGCTTTAAGAAAGATTTAGACCCACGCCGTTACAACGGTGCTATTTTTCTAGGATTACGCGGCATAGTCATCAAATCACATGGCGGCACAGATGCCACAGGTTTTGCCTATGCGTTGGAAGAAGCTTATCACGAAGCACAAGCCGATAGTCTCACTAAAATAGAACAAGGCATCGCTACGCAAATTGCCACAGTTACCGCTGTTGCAAACGAAGAACAGGCAGCCTGAAACTTTTGTGAAACCCAAAACGGTAGGTTAGATTTTTGAATCCGACCTACTGTTTTGGGTTTCGCAAAGGTTGATATTAGGAATTTGAAAACTTGGCAGATTCGAGATTCAGAGTGGAGATATAGTCGCTTAAAATAAAAATAGGACAAGGCGACAACGCCCGCCGTGTACATCTAGTACATAAGGGCGTGGGCAACGCAGTAGTATTTTTAATTTTAAGCAACTATAGTTCCGTAGGTCGGGCATTTATGCCCGAATACAGTACACGACAAAAACTTTAGGTTTCCTGAAACTGGTTCCCTCTCCTGTCTGGCGAGGGAGGGAGTAGGTTAGTGGTATAGTGAAGCAAAATAAGAAAGATGCAAGGCGACCACATCCACCGTGTACAAAGCTATGGTAGAGCGAATGCTTGATATCCATTCAGTTACGAAATTGGTTGCAATAAACCCATTTTCAGGCTGCATTTTGCATAAAACAAGTTCAAAAGTGCAGCAAAAAAGCAACACATTAAAATTTGTTGTAAATGTGCAGCAAAGATGAAAATGAAAAAAAATAATAATAAACAAAATCTTAAATTGGAAAATAAAGTTGAAGTGCCTTTGTAAGGCAAAAATTTACACCTTTACAACATCAATGTGTTTGTCTTTTTTTCATAAAGTAGCTATATTAACGACTGCAAAAACTGCAGGGCTTAATATTTTTTAAGTTCGTCAGAAGTTCAGGCGATAATCAAGCTGTATTTTGATGTTTATACAGTATCGTCTCAATTTTTATTAATCTTGAAAGTAAACATAAGGAATACAGAAATGAAAAAAACTCTGATTGCTTTGGCTTTGACTGCTTTGCCAGTGGCTTCTATGGCAGACGTGGTTTTGTACGGTACAATCAAAGGTGGTGTGGAAACTACTTTTGCTAAAAAATCAGATGGCGTGAAAGATAAAGAAGACAAAACTGATACCCAAATCGTTGACTACAGCTCAAGAATTGGTTTCAAAGGTCATGAGCATTTGAACAATAACTTGACTGCTATTTGGCAGTTGGAACAAAAAGTGAATATTGGCGGTGGTGAAGCTGGTTTCAGCACTCGCGATTCATTTGTTGGTTTGAAAGGTTCTTTCGGTACTGTTAAAGCTGGTTACCAATCAACTCCATTGAAAGAGCTGAATGGCACTTTGGATATTTGGGAATACGATAGTGAAGTAGCTGGTTTGGCACATTTTACTCGCAGCAATGATGTAGTTAAACGTGCAACTGCAATCACTTATGAAACACCTGATTTCGGTGGTTTCACTGCAAAAGCATTTGTTTCTCCATCTGATAACAACCATCGTGCAGGTGCAAATGGTGACCGTGATAACGCCGTTTATGGTTTGGGTTTAAGCTACCGCAATGCTGGTTTCTTCGCAGATGTGGCTGGTGGTACAGCTAAAAATGGTGCAAACAATGGTGCACCGCAAAAATCTGACCCATATCAAGCTTTGGCACAAGCTGGTTTTGAAAATGAAAAATTCTTGGTTGGTGCAGCTTATCAACGTGCTGTTGCTGTAGATAAAGCTTATGACGTTGTTAACGAAGCTATCGTAACTGGTGCATACAATGTAGACAGCGCATTGCGTTTGAAAGCATCTGTTGCGTACGGTTGGGATATCAACGAGAAAGGTGGTCAAGCTAAAGCATGGGGTAATGGTAAATACTACCAAGGTATCGTAGGTGCTGACTACGCATTGTCTAAACGTACTGTTGTGAACGGTCAAGTTGGTTATTTTGAAGCTGGTAAAGGCGGCGATAAAGAAGCTGCTGGTGTAGCTGGTGTTGGCTTGTCTCACAAATTCTAATTTAAACCTTGTTTAGTTAGAATAACATAACGTTAAAACCCTTGTCATAGTAATATGGCAAGGGTTTTATTTTTTCAGGCTGCCTTTTGTATAAAAAGGCAGCCTGAAAACAGTATTTAACTATGTAAATCCTTTTTTATCATCTTGTAAACACAATTATCAATATTTATAATAATTATCAGTTATAGTGAATTCAATTTAAACCAGTACAGCGTTGCCAGCTCCCTTATGTACTATGTGTACACGGCGGTCGCTGTCGCCTTGTCCTGATTTAAATTGAATCCACTATATTAATTTTTTAGTGTTAGGGATGATGAAGATGAATGCGATTCAATTAGATGCCTTGCCTAAAGGAATGATAGCAACCATTACAGAAATTATTACCAATCCTCATTTTGGCGAACACGACGATAGCGTTTCACAACGCTTGGTGGCTTTGGGTTTTGGGCAGGGGCAAACTGTTGAAGTGGTTGCGCGTGGTATTTTGGGCACAGGACCTTATGCGGTGCGTCTGGGCAATCAATCTCAATTTTTTTTGCGCCACGCCGAAGCACGAAAAATTATGTGCATACCCATTCAGGCTGCCTGAAAAAGGAGGATGCTATGAAAACACAATATGCATTGGTTGGTGCACCTAACTGTGGCAAAACGGTATTATTCAATGGTTTGACGGGTGCAAATGCCAAAGTAGCGAACTATGTGGGCGTAACCGTTGATAAACGAACTGGACAATTAATTGGACATCATGATATTGAAATCGTGGATTTGCCAGGTATATACAGTTTGCGTGCTGCCAGCCATGATGAAGCGGTTACGCGCGATGTAGTGCTGGGCAAACTTGGTCGCCATCCAGATGCGCTGATTGCGGTTGCCGATGCCACCAATTTACGCATGACTTTGCGTTTGGTTTTGGAGTTGAAAACTCTCGGATTGCCGCTGCTTGTGTCGCTGAATATGGCAGATGTAGCGCAATCTCGTGGCTTGAAAATTGACGTGGATAAATTGGCAGAAAAATTGGGCGTACCTGTTTTGCTAACGGCAGCTGTGCGTCCCGATGATGTTCAAGCGATGCGCGATGCGATTGTGAAATTACCGCGCCATGATGAAAATGTCGTTACAGTTAATCAAACCGATTTGCTGGAACGAAAATTATCACATTTGGACACAGAAAAACTGTATGCCGAAGTGGACGAAATTCTTCAGGCTGCCTTAATACAAGCGATGCAATTACCCAGTTGGCATAAAAAATTGGACACGCTGGCATTGCATCCAATGGTAGGTTTGCCGATTTTATTGGTGATTTTGTTGCTGGTTTTTCAGGCTGTTTATGCGTGGGCAGAACCTGTGATGACATTGATTGAAGATGCATTTGCATGGTTGGGCGAATGGATAAGTACCGTGTTGCCCGAAGGCATTTTGGCAGATTTGTTGGTAAACGGCGTGATTGCAGGCGTGGGTGGCGTGCTGGTTTTTCTGCCGCAAATCACGATTTTATTCGCCTTTTTATTGTTGCTGGAAGATTCGGGTTATTTGCCCCGCGCCGCGTTTATGTTGGACAATTTGCTCGCCAAAACAGGGCTTTCTGGGCGGTCGTTTATTCCGCTGCTATCCAGTTTTGCTTGCGCCGTACCTGCTGTGATGGCAGCGCGAACCATCAATGACCCGCGTGAACGTTTGGTTACGATTGTGATTGCACCCATGCTCACTTGCTCGGCGCGGCTGCCTGTTTACGCGTTGATTATCGCAGCCATCATTCCCGAAAAAACCGTATTTGGCATATTTAATTTGCAAGGTTTAACCCTGTTTGTACTCTATTTTGCAGGCATTGTCTCCGCAGCAGCAGTCGCATTTATCATGAAATTGTGGGCAAAACGCGATGGCAATATTCAGCAATTTCCATTATTGATGGAGTTGCCAACCTACCGCATGCCGAATTTCCGCCATATTTTGCGTAGTTTGTGGGAGCGCGTATCCGCCTTTTTGAAACGCGCAGGGACGATTATTTTTGCATTGAGCGTGATTTTGTGGGCATTGACCACATTTCCTGCCGCTCCCGAAGGTGCGACTGGCGCAGCGATTGATTACAGTTTTGCAGGTATGCTGGGCAAATGGATTCAGCCGATTTTCGCGCCATTGGGTTTCACTTGGGAAATGTGTATTGCTATGATTCCAGGAATGGCAGCGCGAGAAGTGGTGGTTGCCGCATTGGGAACGGTGTATGCAGTCGGTGCAGACAGCGAAGAAGCGGTACAAAATGCCTTGATGCCAATAGTGGTACAAGATTGGGGCTTACCAACTGCGTTCGCTTTTTTAGCGTGGTATGTGTATGCGCCGATGTGTTTGGCAACATTGGCAACCATTCGCCGTGAAGTCAATTCGCTCAAAAAAACGTGGTTGATTACCATCTATCTATTTGTTTTGGCGTATTTCTTTGCATTTTTGACTTATCATATGACGAAAGGTTTGATGTAATGGGCATTCAAGAGATGATAGTGGTGGCAATCGTGGCGATGTCCGTTGGATTTGTTGTGCGCCACTATGTATGGAAACCGAAATCGGCGAAAAAATCCTGCGAAAGTGGATGCGGGAAATGCGGTGGATGCGGTTGATTTGCAAATGTTTCAGGCTGCCTATTTTTAAAATAGGCAGCCTGAAAATATAGTGGATTCAATATAACAATCAATATTTTGTTTTCATTTAGAAAATTTAATCTCAAAACACATTATTTATGCTTCACAATCAATTCAAAAATGCCGTCTTCTAATACATTGGAAGCCAGTAACTCATGTCCTGTATGTCGACAAAATGCGGCAAAATCATCGGGTGCACCTGCATCGGTTGCCAATACTGTTAAAATTGCACCACTTTCCATTGTTGCTAACATTTTTTTAGCGCGTAGCATAGGCATAGGGCATTTTAAGCCTTTTACATCTAATATCATCAGATTTATTCCTTTAGTTTGATAACAAAAAACCAGATTTCTGTTAAAATAAGTAGATAGCATAAGCCTTGATTTCTATCAAAGGTTTTTTATTATTTCGCGATAAAATTCATATTTTATGTATTTGTTTTACAAATAACCACAAGAAAGACACTACCATGAGTTTTGAGTACACCACAAAGATTTTAAAAGAAATACCAGGTTTATATGGTGCGATTGTGGTAAATTTTGAATCCAAAGAATTGTTGATTAAACCTGTAGGTAATTTGTTGCCGATGAATGACATCGTAGAATCAACTTGCGATACTGTTCGTTATCAAAAACAAACGATTATGGATTTGGATTGCCACGATATTGTGGAGAATATGATTTCGCTGACTGCTAATCATACAATTATTCACTATTTGGTTCCACATTTTGATAATGTATTGATTTTTATTGTGGTACGCCGTAATTCGCCGCTGCCGATTGTTTTGCGTAGTTTGGAGCAAGCTGGCGATGCGATGCGTGGATTTTAATCATTTATTGTAATGAATAAGGCAGCCTGAAAATTTGTGTTTTCAGGCTGCTTTTATCTATTGATTGTTGGTTTTTCAGGCTGCATAAACAAGGATTAAACAATGATAGCGTTAATTCAACGAGTGAAACAGGCAAAAGTAGAAGTGTCAGGTGAAACAGTCGGGCAAATTCAAGGTGGTTTGTTGGTTTTGCTGGGTGTGGAGCAGGGTGATAATCGTGCTGTTGCGGATAAATTATTGGATAAGGTTTTGGCGTATCGTGTATTTTCCGATGAAGCGGGCAAAATGAATTGGAATGTGCAACAAGCGAATGGTGCATTGTTGGTGGTATCGCAATTTACTTTGGCGGCGGATACGAACAAGGGTTTGCGCCCCAGTTTTTCGGGCGCAGGAAAACCTGATGAAGCACGAGATTTATATGTGTATTTCTGCGAACAATCAGCGCTGCGGATTCATACGGAACGCGGTGTATTTGGTGCGGATATGCAAGTCTCGCTGACCAATGATGGGCCTGTAACGTTTTGGTTGCAAATTTCGCCAACATAAGTATCATTTAAAGGCAGCCTGAAAGTAATTTTCAGGCTGCCTGAATAGGTCTTGTAAAGATTTTGGGCTGCTTTTTTATACACAAGTTTATATAATAAATTTCTTGTCAAATGAAATAGGCAGCCTGAAAATATGAATGGATTGGATATTTTATAGTCGCTTAAAATAAAAATAGGACAAGGCGACCACGCCCGCCGTGTACATCTAGTACATAAGGGCGTGGGCAACGCAGTGGTATTTTTAATTTTAAGCGACTATATATCTGATATTTTTTATTTCAATATTTTATTGCTTATTCAACAAGGCAATATCTGCGATTAATTTAATGTAAAAAATGTTAAAATAGAATAAAACAACAAGGGATTAGGGTTATTTATTAAATTTTATTCATAAGGATGGTTCATCATGACATTTACGCATAAGAAATTGGCGGTATTTTGTGTTGCTGCCGCATTAAGTACTGTTACCAGTGTTCAGGCAGCCCCTGTTTTGGGTGATGGTAATATTAATACGCCTGAAACGGTTTCTTTGCAAACCACTAATTCATGGTTGGAGATTGATGCTGCTGCATTTGGTCGCAATTTAGCTGCGGTAAAACAGATGTTGGGTGGCAAACAAAAGATTTGTGCTGTATTAAAGGCGGATGCTTATGGACATGGTGTGGAAACACTCATGCCTGAAATTATCAAACATCAAATTCCATGCGTGGGCATTACAAGTAATGAAGAAGCGCGTGTGGTGCGTGCTAGTGGTTATACAGGTGTGATTGCGCGTTTGCGTACCACGACTTTGGGCGAAATCCAAAATGGTTTCCAATACAATATTGAGGAATTATTCGGTAATTTTGAAGCGGCTAAACAAGCATCAGAAGCTGCGAGTAAAGCAGGGGTAACTTTGAAATATCACATGTCATTGAACTCGGGTGGCATGGGTAGAAATGGTTTAGCATTGGATACTCATGTGGGTAAAGCTGATGCGCTTGCTATAACTAAATTACCCAATTTGCAAATCGTTGGCATTATGACGCACTATGCTGTTGAAGATGAGGAAGATGTACGTAAAGGTTTGGCACAATTTGATAGGGAAAGTAAATGGTTGATTCGCAATGCTAAACTTGACCGCAGCAAACTGACTTTGCATACTGCCAACTCCTTTACTACCGTTGCTGTGCCAGAAGCGCGTTATGATATGGTGCGTCCAGGTGGTTTACTTTATGGAGAGCCTGCTGCTGGTAAACAATTGGAAGTTGTGATGGCATTTAAGTCGCGTGTAGCGAGTGTGAATTTGTATCCAAAAGGTGCAACCATTGGCTATGACCGCACATTTACGCTGAAACGTGATTCACGCGTGGCAAACTTACCACTTGGTTATTCTGACGGTTATCGCCGTGCCTTTACCAACAAAGGTCATGTATTGATTAATGGTCATCGTGTGCCAGTAGTGGGTAAAGTTTCCATGAATACCACTATGGTGGATGTAACCGATTTCCCTGATATTAAAGAGGGCGATGAAGTGGTACTTTTTGGTAAACAGGGTAATGAGGAAATTACACAAGCTGAGATTGAAGAAATTACCGATGTGTTGTTTGCCGATGTGTACACGGTATGGGGTAATTCTAATCCGAAAATTTTGAAACCATAATATAGTGAATTCAATTTAAACCAGTACAGCGTTGCCAGTTCCCTTATGTACTAGGTGTACACGGCGGTCGCTGTCGCCTTGTCCTGATTTAAATTGAATCCACTATACATTGGATTAAAATAAGGCAGCCTGAAAATTATTTTTCAGGCTGCCTTATTACAAAAAAAACTAAAAAGCAGCCTGAAACCCGCTTTCAGACTGCTTTTCTTTCCCCTATTTCTTCATTTTGAAGACTTTGTTTTAAATTAATATATTATTTTTTATTTTGTAAATGGAGGCGTACCTTCTTCATTGCCCAAAATCACATCAATTTGTACCAATGCGCCTTTTGGCAATGCGCCTACACCTACTACACGGCGAGCAGGTGCGCCAGTTGGGAAGAATTTTTTGTATACTTCTTCCATGGCTTCCATATCGCCAATGTTTTTCAGATACACGTTTACTTTAACAGTATCTTCTAATTTATGACCAATGCTTTCAGCAATGGCTTTAACGTGTTGTAAGCATTGTTCAGTTTGCTCTTTCACGCCACCTGCTACCAATTCTCCAGTTTTTACATCAATTGGTAATTGAGCAGAGAAGTGGTTGTAGTGAGAGAATGCAACGGTTTGAGTAGAATATTTGCATTTTGGCGCTTTATCCGTATTATTTGGCTCAATAATCAAGCCATGACGGTCTTCTACTAATTGTGGAGGTGTACCATCGCCGTGAGACACAACGGCTTCAACTTGAACCAATGCGCCCAACAACAATGCTTTAGCAGGAATAATGGTACGAGCAGGCACATAACCCAAAGTGCGTGCGATGCCAGAATCTGGGAAGAATGTGGTGTATACTTCGTTTACAGCTTCAACATCAGCTAAATCTTTCAAGAAGATATTGATTTTAACGATGTCATCAAATGGTACATCAATGCTTTCCAAAATTGCTTTTACGTTTTTCAAACATTGAGCAGTTTGTGCTTTAATGCCACCTTCAACCAAGCGACCAGTTTTAGGGTCAATACCCAATTGAGCAGTTAAGTTGTTGTAGTGAGAGAATGATACGGTTTGAGTTGACAAAGCATCAATCGGCGCATTGCAAGTATTGTTGGTCAATTTAACCAAGTCGCCAGCTTGTGGTGCATTAGGAATAGTGCCTTCGCCGTTAGACAACAAAGCATCAATTTGTACACTTGCGCCCAATGGCAATGCATCAACGCACACAACAGTACGAGTAGGTAGATAAGTTGGGAAGTATGATTTGTACACTTCGTCCACCAAATCCACATCTTTGATATTGGTTACAAAAATGCTGACACGAATCACATCAGTCATGATGTGGTCAATACTTTCTACAACTGCTTTCAAGTTTTCAAAGCATTGTTTTGCTTGTGCTTTAACGCAGCCTGAAACCAATTTACCAGTTGCAGGGTCAATCGGCAGTTGAGCAGCAAAGTTGTTGTAGTGTGAAAACGCTACGGTTTGAGAGTACGCACCCAAGTTTTTTGGGGCTTTATCGGTGTTGCGTGGTAATACTGCATTGTAGGCACTCATTATAACTTCTCCAAATTCAGTTAAACAAAATGTCTCATCTCACCACTGTTCAACCAGAACACTCAACCCACTTTCCTCCAAACCTGTTCGAGTTGATTGTGATGACATGAATGGTTCACATCACAATTTGCCATTGCAAATATAGGCTGCATTATCAGAGATAAAATGCCATTTTTCTATCAAAATAATCCATAAGTGCTATTAAATTTATGCGAAACATTAATTAAAATCAAGGTTTTATAAATTAAAAATGAAAAATTAATTAAAAAATACTTATTTGAAAATATGTTTCAGGCTGCCTTTTGTAGATGGTTTATCCGTATCCATCTCCAAAAGTCATCAAATCAAAGACTATATGAAATATTCATCATCACAAATATCTCACTATATAATGCATATTCTTCCAAATATATAGGCAGCCTGAAACATGCTACCCATCATTTATCGCGCATTATGGCAAATTGCGCCGCCGCTCATTCAATATTATCTGCGTAAACGCGCACGCAAAAATCCCGCCTATCTGCAACATTGGGACGAACGTTTTGGCGCAGCGTATCCCAATCCCGTGCAACGTCCGATTTGGATTCACGCCGTATCGGTTGGCGAAACACGCGCTGCTCAACCGCTGATTGCTGCGCTACAACGCCATTTTCCCGATGCGCCGCTACTCATCACGCAAATGACGCCGACAGGACGCGCCACCGCGCAAAATCTCTATCCCAACGCACAATGTCGCTATTTGCCGTATGACCGCGCCGATTGGGTGGCGCAATTTATGCGCGAACATCAGCCGATTTTTGGCGTGATTATGGAAACCGAAATTTGGGCGAATTTGTTTCAGGCTGCCCATCGCGCCAATATACCTTTATTTTTGGCAAATGCGCGTTTATCGGAACAATCTTTACGCGGCTATCGCAAAGTGCGTAACCTGATTTCGCCTGCACTCGCCACACTTTCAGGCTGCCTTGCGCAAACTGTGGACGATGCCGAACGTTTGTCGCAACTGGGCGCGGCGAATGTGCAAGTATGCGGAAACAGCAAATACGACATCACGCCGCCAGATGCTGCATCTATTTTGGCAGATGCGTTTCGCCAAAAAATTGGCAATCGGCGCGTGTTTCTCGCTGCCAGTTTACGCGAAAAAGACGGCGTGGATGAAGCGGATTTGATTGTGCAAGCGTGGCAACAAATTGGCAAAACCGATGCCTTGTTGATTTTGGTACCGCGCCACCCCGAGCGTTTTCAGGCTGCCTTTGATGCAGCGAAAAAATTGGGTTTTTCGGTGCAAAAACGCAGCGAAAACAATCAAGTGCAGCCTGAAACGCAAATCTGGATTGGCGACAGTATGGGCGAAATGTTTGCTTATTATTTGGCGGCGGATATGGCGTTTGTGGGTGGCAGTTTGGTGGACACGGGTTGCCAAAATATTATTGAGCCTTTGTCTTGTGGCAAACCTGTGTTGTTTGGGCAATCGGTTTACAATTTTCAGGCTGCCTGCACAGGAGCGTTATCGGCACAAGCGGCGGTGCAAGTGCGAGATGCGACAGAATTGGTGCAAACAGTGGCACGGTGGTTGGCAAATCCCAGAGAATATGCAGATTTTGCGATGAATGCGGCGGATTTTGTGGTACAACATCGTGGTGCAAGTGAACGCATGGCGGATTTTGTAGCGCAATGTGTGTGGCAAAAGGCAGCCTGAAAATGAAATTATTAAAAATCAAATTATTATTCATCATATTATTGTTAAACACCCCTACTTATGCAGAAAAATTGTGTGCGTATTTGGCAAACGGCAAACGCGTTACTGATAAAATTTTGACTGATGATAAATTGGGTATTCGTACGCCAATTCAGTATAAAAATCAACAAGGTAAAGTGATTATTCCGCTTTCGGCAGGTTTTCAAACATTTGGTTTGGCTTATCAAGGCAGTGATGCAGCGTGTTCGCCCAAATGCTTTCGCCAACACGCATGGTTGTACAATGGAAAAGACTATGATTTTGTTGATAATAAAGGAAAAGTTTGGTATCAAATTTACTGGTTTGATATGGGTGCGGATTATCCCAAAGAAGGTTTGTTCCGCATTAAACAAAACGGCTTAATCGGTTATGCCAGCGAAAAAAACAAGAAAATCGTGATACCTGCACGTTTTCAGGCAGCTTTTCCTTTTGAAAATGGTCGCGCCAAAGTGGCTTATCGCGCTAAATCAAAATGTGATGGTGAAGGGCATTGTTGGTCGGTACCTGACCCAAGCGCTACCGATTTGGAAAATAGGTATTTTTATATCAACAAAAAAGGCGAATTTTTAGCTTGGGTTTATCCCAATAACTGATTTTCAGGCAGCCTGAAACCTAAATTTTCCATCGAATCCAAATTATTTCAATAGGTTATAAAATCAGGAGAAATCCCATGAAAGGCATTATTTTAGCAGGCGGAAGCGGTACACGCCTTTATCCGATTACACGCGGCGTGTCCAAACAGCTTTTACCCGTGTACGATAAACCCATGATTTATTATCCACTTTCCGTGCTGATGTTGGCGGGCATACGCGATATTCTGGTGATTACCACGCCCGAAGACAATGCTGCTTTTGCGCGTTTGCTTGGCAATGGAGTGGATTTTGGCGTGAACATTCAATACGCCGTCCAACCCAGTCCAGACGGTTTGGCGCAAGCGTTTTTGATTGGCGAAGATTTTATTGGCGATGACAATGTCTGCTTGGTTTTGGGCGACAATATTTTTTACGGTCAATCGTTTACGCAAACTTTACAGGCGGCCGCCAGCCGTGAACATGGCGCAACCGTGTTCGCCTACCAAGTCAAAGACCCTGAACGTTTTGGCGTGGTGGAATTTGACAGTGAAAACAAAGTTTTATCCATTGAAGAAAAACCGCAAAATCCCAAATCCAATTATGCGGTAACGGGCTTGTATTTTTACGATAATCGCGTGGTGGAATTTGCCAAGCAAGTGAAACCGTCCGCGCGTGGCGAATTGGAAATTACCACATTGAATCAAATGTAT
Organism: Wielerella bovis; assembly: GCF_022354465.1. NCBI lineage: Bacteria > Pseudomonadati > Pseudomonadota > Betaproteobacteria > Neisseriales > Neisseriaceae > Wielerella > Wielerella bovis. The sequence continues at coordinate 413,786 of NZ_CP092361.1, forward strand.
CTGCAAGACGGCAGCCTGAACGTGCAATTATTGGGACGCGGTTTTGCGTGGCTGGACACGGGGACACACGACAGTTTGCATGAAGCCGCATCTTTTGTGAAAACCATTGAACACGTTCAAAATTTGCAAGTGGCGTGTTTGGAAGAAATCGCGTGGCGCAAAGGTTGGCTCACGTCCGAGCAAATCCGAGAAATCGCCAAACCGATGGCGAAAAATGAATATGGGCAATATTTGCTGCGTTTGATTAATGAATAATTGAATTTTCAGGCAGCCTGAAAACTGTTTCAGGCTGCCTATTTTATTTTTCAGGCTGCATTACAAGGTTGTTTGCAAGGCCTTATCAATATCCGCATAAATATCATCAATATCTTCAATGCCAACCGAAAAACGCAGCAAGCCCAATTTAATGCCTAGCTCAATTTTCAAATCATGTGGCATACCGCTGTGTGATTGCGAATAACAGTGATTAACCAAACTTTCCACACCACCCAAGCTGGATGCCAAATAAATCATATCCATGTTTTGAATCACGCTATTGACCGCTTCAATCGTGTCATTTTTCAGGCACACGGTAACCACACCGCCAAAACCGCGCATTTGACGTTTTGCCAATTCGTGATGTTCATGGCTCGGCAAACCTGGGTAATACACTTTGGCGATGGCTGGGTGTTTTTCCAAACGCTCTGCCAAAATCTGTGCATTTTTCTGATGTTGTTCCATGCGTACTGCTAGTGTTTTGATACCACGCAACACCAGCCAACAATCCATTGGGCCTGCAATCGCGCCCGTTGCAGGCAGCATCATTTGCATCGGTTTGGCAAATTCTTCGCCATTAACGGCTACCAAGCCAAGTAATACGTCCGAGTGTCCGCACAAATATTTGGTGGCAGAATGGAATACGATGTCGCAACCCATATCAATCGGATTTTGCAGATATGGTGTGGCAAATGTGTTATCAATGCCAACAATCGCGCCGTGTGCTTTGGCTTTTTTGGCTAATAATTCAATGTCCACCAAACGCAAAAGTGGATTAGACGGTGTTTCCAACCACAACATTTTGACTTGGTGTTCTGCTAAGATTTTGTCCAAATTTTCAGGCTGCGTTAAATCAGCAAAAATTACGTTTACGCCCCATTGTGCGTAAATTTGCAGCAAATCATGGCAGCCACCGTATAAATCGGATACGGCAACAATGGTGTCGTTTGGGCGCAAGAATGTGCGGAAAATGCAATCAATCCCTGCAATGCCGCTGCCAAAAGCAAAGCCGTGTGTACCATGTTCTAATTCAGCAATGGTATCTTCCAAAATTTTGCGTGTTGGGTTGGATAAACGAGAATATTTGAATGGCACATTTTCGTTGATTTCGTGCATGGCAAACATGCTGTTTTGATACAAAGGTGGCATGATGGCACGTTTGTGGTCTTCGTTGTTATAAGCGGCGTGGATAACATCAGTTGCAAATTTCATTTTTATTTTTCCTTTATAAAAAATAGTTGAAAAATACATTTCAGGCAGCCTGAAACATACCGCAATAAAAAAATCAAACACCGTGATTGTATGCCAAAAAAGAGTTGAAGTGATATACTTTGCACCCCTTTATGCAGTCGCATTGTTTTATATCAAAAAATAAGGAAAACACACGCATGAACGCCATCGCCGATGTGCAAAGTAGCAAAGATTTACGCAATATTCCCATTAACCAAGTGGGCATTAAAGATTTACGTTTCCCTATTATGGTACGCAGTCGCACAGGCGAACAAGCCACTGTTGCGCGTTTGACCATGACGGTTTTTTTGCCTGCCGACCAAAAAGGTACGCATATGTCGCGTTTTGTGGCGTTGATGGAAGAAACGCAAAGGGTGTTTGATTTTGACCATTTGCGTGATTTAACCCATGAAATGCTCGCCAGATTGGATTCGCATGCGGGTAAAATTAGCGTGTCGTTTCCTTTTTTCCGCCAAAAATCTGCCCCGATTTCGGGCATTAAATCGTTGTTGGATTATGATGTTACATTGATGGGCGAAGTTTTTGCTGATGGATACTACCAAGGCAGCCTGAAAGTGTTGGTGCCTGTTACCAGTTTGTGCCCATGTTCCAAAGAAATTTCGCAATATGGCGCACACAATCAGCGTTCACACGTTACGGTTACGCTGCAATGCAATGCAGAAGTGAGCGTAGAAGAAATATTGGATTGGGTGGAGGAACAAGCATCGTGTCAGCTTTATGGTTTGCTCAAACGTCCTGATGAAAAATACGTTACCGAAAAAGCGTATGAAAATCCGAAATTTGTGGAAGATATGGTGCGTGATGTGGCAGCAGTTTTGCGTGAAGATGCACGGATTGATGCATTTACAGTGGAAAGTGAAAACTTTGAATCCATTCACAATCATTCGGCTTATGCGATGATTCAGTATCCGTAAACAAAAAACCTTGTAGATAAATGTTATTTACAAGGTTTTTTGTTTATAGAAGAAAAGCCGATGCATTACTTAAATACATCGGCAACTGAAAATAAAGGGAATTAAGGAAAATCTAAAATGAAAAAACAGTATCGCAATCACAGCAGAGCCTTTTCAGGCTGCCTAAAACTGCACCATATATACTACACAAATTAACTATTTTTAGCAAATAAAACAGCTGATTTATATTATTCCGTTGTAATATTGCCACGCTAATATAAATCAGCTGGAATTAGGTGCGAGAACCCACCTTATTGTCATTAGTTTCTATATTTCTAAATTATTTCTTGAGTTAAACGATCTTGAGTTTCATCGGCTTGCTCTTGTTTTTTGAATGGGCCTACACGTATCACATAACCTTCACTTCGTTTCACAAGCATGGCGCGTTGTTCCGCTTTTGCTTTGGTTAAATGTTCACTAGTTTGTTGCAAGAATTCTTTTGCATCAGACTCATTTTCAAACGCACGAATGCTAACATAGATGCTACCTGTATTCGCAGCAGGTTTGGCAACAACAGGGGTAGCAGTTACTGATTTGCTGCGAGTTGCAACCGCAGGGGTAATAGTTGCAGATTTACTATGAGTGGCAACTGCATGATTTAAACTATCACCAGCTTTCAATACCTCGATTTTTACATTGGTATAGCCTTGATTGATGAAGCCTAGTTGTGCAGCTGCACCTTTGGATAAGTCCAAAACACGATTACCATGGAAAGGACCACGGTCATTGATACGAACAACCACTTTTTTACCATTGGATAAATTGGTTACACGCACATAACTAGGAATAGGGAGTGTTTTGTGTGCTGCCGTCATGGCATACATATCAAACACTTCGCCACTAGATGTGCGTCTTCCATGAAAACCAGGTCCATACCATGAGGCATAGCCTGTTTGGCTAAAATTTTTTGCACTGGTTTGTGGGTAGTAGCGTTGTCCTGCGACTTTGTAGCTTAAATTAGCACTCGGGTGCAATTTTTCAGCAGGTACCACATTGGCTTTATTGGCATGACCAACTGTTCGGGTGGTTTTGGCGGGAGCTGCGTGTACTTGTGTTGCTGCAAAAAGAGCAAACACGCTCACAAAAAGCGTACGTTGAATTTTAGTCAAAATATATTCCAATTCTTGAGTTAATGATGTTTTTTGTTTTCAGGCTGCCTATTTGATTAGGGGCAGCCTGAAAACTATGCGCCACCTGCATAACCCAACTGCCGCCATGCTTCAAACACAGTAATCGCTACCGTATTAGATAAATTCATACTGCGATTATTAGGCATCATGGGAAAACGGATTTTTTGATTTTCGGGCAGCGTTTGCAAGATTTCTACGGGTAAACCGCGTGTTTCTGGACCAAATAAAAATACATCGCCAGCCTGAAATTGCACCGTATCTGGGCGCGTATTGCCTTTGGTGGTTAGCGCAAAAATGCGCCGCCCCACCAATGCCGCCATGCAATCGTCAAAATTTTCATGCACGTTGAGTGCGGCAAATTCATGATAATCCAAGCCTGCGCGTTTCATTTTGCTGCTGTCTAACGGGAAACCGAGTGGTTTAATCAAATGCAGCTCGCAACCTGTGTTGGCGCATAGGCGGATAATGTTGCCCGTATTGGGCGGAATTTCGGGTTGATACAAAACAACGGCAAACATTTTTATGTCCTAATATGATAAAAGTTCTTATATAACAAATATCTTGCCATTGCAAAGCAGATAATATGCCTCACATGGCAGATTGTCGTCAAATAAATTTTCACTAATTACGCATTACTACACACGCATAAATCTCAGATGCGCCTGAATTTAGTAGGGTTTGTGCTAATTCGGCGATTGTTGCGCCTGTGGTCATAACATCATCAATTATCAGAAGTTTACAATTTTTAACATCGCCATTAACTTGAAAAACATTTTGAATGTTTGTAGCACGTTCTGCTGCTTTCAGGCTGCTTTGTGGTGGTTTATGCTGTCTAAAAACAGTATTATTGGGTAATAATGGTAATTTGTAGTGCTGTGTAATTATGTGCGCTAAATCATCACATTGGTTGAAACCGCGCATTAATCGGCGTTCGCGGCTGATGGGCATGGCTAATATGGCATCGCAATGTTTTTCAGGCTGCCATGGCGGTGGATTTTCACGCAATATTGTGGCAAAAATGCTGGTGAATTCACTGCGCTGGGTGTGTTTCCATTCGTGTAACAAGTTGGGCAGAGGGGCGTGATATTGAGCGCAAGCCCATAATTTTTGATAGGGTGGTGGCGAGAGTTGGCATTTTCCGCATATAGCTCTATTCATGCTGAATTGGGCGCATTGTGGGCAAACATGCTCGGTACGTTGATATAAACGGCGAATATCGTTCAGGCAGCCTTCGCAAATATTTGAGGCAGCCTGAAAATGACACAATAAGCATGTTTTGTGGTGGAGAATTGGCATGATGGTGTTTTGTTTGATAGAGAAAATGAGTTTCAGGCTGCATTTTATTTTTTGTTATTAATCTTTAAAGGCAGCCTGAAAACAGTTTACAGTAAAAACATGGTCGCTAATCCCAAGAAAATTAAAAATCCGCCAGAATCGGTAACCGCGGTAATTAAAACGGAACTACCTAGCGCAGGGTCGCGCCCTAATTTGTCCATGGTTACGGGAATCATCACGCCCAATACCGCAGCCAGTAATAAATTTAGTGTCATGGCGGCGACCATAACCAAGCCGATGCCTAAATTGCCATACAATAGCCACGATATGATGCCCATTACGCTACCCCAAATCAAACCATTTACCAATGCTACGCCCACTTCTTTTTTCAGTAGGCGCATGGCTTGTTTGGTGGAAATTTGTGCATTTGCCATGGCACGGACAATCATGGTAATGGTTTGATTGCCCGAATTGCCACCAATGCCTGCTACAATCGGCATCAGTGCTGCCAGTGCAACAATCTGTGCAATAGATGATTCAAATACGCCAATGACGCGACTAGCAACAAACGCGGTAACTAAGTTTACGGCTAGCCAAACCCAACGGTTTTTCACCGAATCCCACACGGGTGCGAACAAATCTTCTTCTTCACTCAAACCTGCCATGTTCAAAATGTCGGTTTCGGATTCTTCGCGAATCACGTCCTCCATTTCGTCCACCGTTAAACGCGCAATCAGTTTTTTGTTTTCATCTACAACGGGTGCGGTTACCAAATCGTAACGTTCAAACGCGGCGGCAGCCTCTTCCACATTTTCTTCGGGACGAAATTTCACCACATCGGTGGACATAATATTTTCCACCAATTCTTCGGGGTCGCTGACCAATAATTTGCGAATTGGTAATATGCCTTGCAAAATATCGTTGTCGTCCACCACGAAGATTTTGTCGGTGTGGTCGGGCAAACTGTCAAAACGGCGCAAATAACGCATCACTACTTCGCACGATACATCGGCACGAATGCTGACAATTTCAAAATTCATAATCGCTCCGACTTGATTGTCTTCGTATGATAAGGCAGCCTGAATTTGGGCGCGTTCTTCTTCATCGCGCTCTTGCAAGACTTCGGCGACAACGTGCGTGGGCAAATCTTCCACCAAATCCGCCAAATCGTCCGCTTCCATGTCTTCCACAGCGGCGACCAGCTCGTCTTTGTTCATCGCTTCAATCAGGCTTTCGCGCACCGCATCGGATACTTCCAGCAAGACTTCGCCGTCTTCTTCGGGTGCAGCCAGTTTCCACACCAAAACACGTTCTTTGGGCGGCAAACTTTCCAATACTGCCGCCACGTCCGCAGGGTGCAATTCGTGCAAAATGCCAATCAGCATTTGCAAGTGGGTATTGATATGCAAGTCGGCGTGGGTATTGTTTTCGGTAATTTCCGCATAGACAGGCAATAAATGCGCGGCTAATTTGTGAATATGCTCAATGTCTGAATTGAGGCGTTCAGAATCGTGATTGGTTTCTTGATGTTCCATAATAGCTCCATCTGCCTGTTACGGCGATGGCGCAATCAGGCAGAGTTAGATGATTTTGGGATACGCAAATAAACGACTACTGGGGTACTCGTCCATAATGTTTTGTATGAAATGTGAGTTGAAAACGGCGCGTATTGTACACGTTTTCAGGCTGCCTATCATGGAAAAAAGGCAGCCTGAAAAGATATTTTTTCAGGCTGCCTATATAATATAGTGGATTCAATTTAAATCAGGACAAGGCGACAGCGACCGCCGTGTACACATAGTACATAAGGGAGCTGGCAACGCTGTACTGGTTTAAATTGAATCCACTATATTTTATTAACCAATCGTTTCACGAATAATCGTTTTCACACGATTCGCATCATTTTCCACCACTTGTACACGCTGCGGCAAATCTTCCAAACCCGCCAATTTTTCAGGGCGTGGCACAGAAATCTTGCCGACCGCTTCATTAATCGTGTTTTCAAATTTCGCTGCTAATGCCGTTTCCAAACACACGATGGTTTCATTGGGTAAACGCACCGCGCGCGCCACTTTGATACCGTCTGCTGTGTGTGGGTCAATCAATTCGCCATCGGTTTCATACACTTCTTTAATCGTTGCCAAACGGTCGGCGTGGGTAGATTTATCCGCTACAAAACCATATTTTTTGTGGATTTCGTTTAATTTGTGACTCAAATCAAAACCTGTGCCATCGGCAACTTGCATCCACAATGCTTGGATTTGATTGGCATCGCGTCCCATCACATCAAAAATAAATCGTTCAAAATTAGACGCTTTGCTAATATCCATAGACGGGCTGGACGTTACATAAGTGTGTGCAGCATTGCGTGGCAAATATTCGCCCGTTTTGAAAAATTGCTCCAAAACATTGTTTTCATTGGTAGCAACGATTAAGCGCTCAATCGGCAAGCCCATTTGTTTGGCGATGTGTCCCGCGCACACATTGCCAAAATTGCCGCTAGGTACGCAGAAACTCACGCGCTCGCTATTATTTTGTGTGGCACGAAAATAACCTGCAAAATAATAAACCACTTGCGCGACAATGCGTCCCCAGTTGATGCTATTTACCGTGCTGATATGGTATTGGCGTTTAAAATCCGCATCATTTTGAATGGCTTTCACAATGTCTTGGCAATCGTCAAACATACCTTTCACGGCGATATTGTGGATATTGGCATCTTGCAAACTGTACATTTGCGCGCGCTGGAATGCGGACATTTTGCCATCGGGCGACAGCATAAACACGTTCACGCCTTTTTTGCCACGCAAAGCATATTCAGCAGCAGAACCTGTATCGCCACTGGTCGCGCCTAAAATATTCAACTGTTTGTTTTCTTTGGCTAATACATATTCAAACATATTGCCCAAAAATTGCATCGCCATGTCTTTGAACGCCAGCGTTGGACCATTGGAAAGTGCTTGAATTTTGATGCCATCTTTTAAAGTGCGTACAGGCGTGATTTCTTTTGTGCCGAAAATGTCTTCGGTATAAGTGCGTTCTACGATGTCGTGCAAATCTTCGGCAGGAATGTCGGTAGCAAATAGGCTGATGATTTCAAATGCTAAATTTTTATAACTCAAATTGCGCCAATTTGCCAACATGGTTTCGCTGACGGAGGGATATTGTTCAGGCAGCATTAAGCCGCCATCGGGTGCCAGACCCATAAGCAAAACTTGGCTAAATGGTTTAGGTTCAGTTTGACCGCGTGTGCTGATGTATTTCATGATTTAGGCTTTCTGGAAAATGTTTTGAAAATAATTAATAAAATTATGTTGATATAACTGATTACAATAGCTAAATGCAGCCTGAAAAATATCTTGAAATATGAAATATGATTTTTCAGGCTGCCTATCTTTGCAAAAAGGCAGCCTGAAAACCAATCATATTAGGATTGTTTAACGACCAACAGTCAATTTTTGCCACAAACGTGTTTGCAATTTCAAGATTTCAGGCGTTTTGGGCAACACGACAAAACTATTTGCCATCACTTCTGGATTAGGGAAGATAGACGCATCTGCCGCCAAATTTTTGTCCATCAATTCACGCGCAGGCAAACTTGCTGGCGCATAGGTTACAAAATTACCATTTTGCGCTGCCACTTTTGGTTCCAAAGTATGATTGATGTATTTATGCGCGTTTGCCACATTATTGGCATCTTTGGGAATCATAAACGAATCAATCCACACGCCTACGCCCGTTTTGGGTGTCAGCACGTCAATATTCACGCCATTATTCGCTTCTTGGGCACGGCGTTTGGCAATATTCAAATCGCCGCCATAACCAATGGATACACACAAATTACCTTGCGCCAAATCATTGATATAACCCGATGAAGTAAAACGCTTCACATCATGCGCCACTTTTTTCATCGCTTCCGCTGCGGCTTCGAAATCCGCAGGATTGCTGCTGTTCGGGTCTTTGCCAATGTATTTCAATACCAAAGGAAATTGTTCCGTTGGACTATTGAAAAAGCTGATGCCGCACGCTTTCAATTTTGCCGTATATTCAGGATTAAACACCAAATCCCATTCATTTTCAGGCAGCGTATCTGTACCCAATGCTTTGGATACTTGGTCTTTATTAATCGCCAGCGTATTAATGCCCCAGAAATAAGGTACAGCATATTTATTACCAGCATCTACCTGCGCCATCAATTTTAATAATTCAGGGTCGATGTGGTTGTAATTCGGGATTTGGCTTTTATCAATTTCTTGATACGCGCCCGCTTGAATTTGGCGTGGCACATTAGACAAAGATGGCGCAACCAAATCAAAACCTGTTTTACCTGTCAAAACTTTGGCTTCCAGCGTTTCATTGCTGTCGTAAAAAGCTTGTGTCACATTGATTTTATTGTCCTTACCAAACGCTTCAACGGTGGCAGGGTCAACATAATCTGACCAAACATATAAATTTAATGTATCAGTTGCGGCATTGGATTTTGGTGCGGATTCGGACGCAGCAACCTGTGCACCGCTTGCAGAGGCTGATTTTGCTTGATTGTCCGAACCGCCGCACGCACCCAAAAATAAGGCAGCTAATGCGGTAACCAACAGTGTCTTGTTCATGTGCAATTCCTAAAATAGCTTATTAAAAATAAAAAGAAATTTGTTGCCGTTGGGACAATCCAAACACGGTGGTTACTCGTTGTGCGGCAACGAATGGGATTAAACGAAAAAATACGTTTTGATGCAAGTAAAAATTGAAATTTTTTGTCATTTTTTGTCAAGATATAGTCGTTTAAAATAAACACAGTCAAAGCAATATGAAGATAGTCGTGTATAAATCACAATATATTTAGGTGCTGATAATGCGGTCATGGCTTTCAGGCTGCCTATCTATCCAAGTAAATTATCAAGAACTATAATTTGCACTATTATTAATTTGGCAGGGTAGATAGGCAGCCTGAAAAATACTGCATTATCAAAACAAAATTTAACAAAAAATGAATAAGTTATATAAAAATACATTTTTTTTATTTCGGAGCGCTTGAATTTCAGGCTGCCCACCTTAATCTAGCAAACATTACAGCAATGATGCTGTTTTTGATTTTACGTTGTTTCTTTTTTTCCATTCCCTTTTTTGGAGTACATATTATGAAAATCCGTCCTTTACACGACCGTGTGGTAGTAGAACGCTTGGAAGCAGAAGAAAAAACTTCATCTGGCATCATTTTGCCAGGTACAGTGGCTGAAAAACCTGATATGGGTAAAGTGGTTGCTGTGGGTGAAGGCAAACGTGGTCGTGATGGCGAACGCCGTGCATTAGACGTTAAAGTAGGCGACACCATTTTGTTCGGTACTTATAGCGGTCAAACTGTGAAAGTTGATGGTCAAGAATTCTTGGTAATGCGCGAAGAAGACATCTTGGGCATCGTAGAATAATTTTAGGCAGCCTGAAAATTAAAACAAGGAAAAATAATGACCGCTTATGTTGTTTTTGTTCGAGATGAAATGAAAGACCAAGCAGCTTATGACCAATATCTGCAATTAGGCGTACCAACGCTTGCACCATTTGGTGGCAAAATCTTGGTTGCCAATGGCGTACATGAAGCTTTTGAAGGTGCAGATTTTGATGGTTCAGTTGTATTGCGCTTTCCCGATATGGCTTCTGCTCGTGCATGGTACAACAGTCCTGAATATGCGAAAGTTAAATCCATGCGTTTGGACGCAACAGTGGGTCGTGCAATCTTGTTAGAAGGTGTAGCTTAAACTTATTGATGCAGTCTGAAAATATGTTTCAGGCTGCATAATGTAGATTTTTATATATTATTGGAGAATACAAAATGGCAGCAAAAGACGTTCAATTCGGCGCAGATGTGCGTCAAAAAATGGTTGATGGTGTAAACGTATTGGCAAACGCTGTGCGTGTTACTTTGGGTCCTAAAGGCCGCAACGTAGTATTAGACCGCTCATTCGGTGGCCCACACATCACCAAAGACGGTGTGTCTGTGGCAAAAGAAATTGAGTTGAAAGACAAATTTGAAAACATGGGCGCACAAATGGTTAAAGAAGTAGCGTCTAAAACTAATGACGTAGCAGGTGATGGTACAACAACTGCAACCGTTTTGGCACAAGCCATTGTTACCGAAGGCATGAAATTTGTTACTGCTGGCATGAACCCAACCGATTTGAAACGCGGTATTGATAAAGCTGTTGTGGCTTTGGTGGGCGAGTTGAAAAACATTGCTAAACCTTGCGAAACTTATGAACAAATCGCACAAGTAGGTTCTATTTCTGCTAATGCGGACGAACAAATCGGTAAAATCATTGCCGATGCGATGCAAGAAGTAGGCAAAGAAGGCGTGATTACTGTTGAAGATGGTAAATCATTGGAAAACGAATTGGCTGTAGTAAAAGGTATGCAATTTGAACGCGGCTATTTGTCTCCATATTTCGTGAGCGATATTGAAAAACAAATCGCTGGTTTGGACAATCCTTGGGTATTGTTGTTTGACAAAAAAATCAGCAACATCCGTGAATTGTTGCCTGTATTGGAACAAGTGGCAAAAACCAACCGTCCATTGATGATTATTGCAGAAGACATTGAAGGCGAAGCATTGGCAACTTTGGTGGTAAACAATATGCGTGGCGTATTGCGTACTGCTGCCGTGAAAGCCCCAGGTTTTGGCGACCGCCGTTTGGCAACTTTGCGCGACATCGCTATTTTGACCAATGGTACAGTGATTTCAGAAGACGTTGGTTTGTCTTTGGAAACTGCAACTTTGGACTTGTTAGGTCAAGCAAAACGCATTGAAGTGAGCAAAGATACCACTACAATTATTGATGGTTTTGGTAGCAAAGAAGCGGTTGAGGCTCGCGTAGCTGAATTGCGTAAACACTTGGAAACCACCAACAGCGATTACGACCGTGAAAAATTGCAAGAACGCATCGCTAAATTGGCAGGTGGTGTGGCTGTGATTAAAGTTGGCGCAGCAACCGAAGTGGAAATGAAAGAGAAAAAAGACCGCGTTGATGATGCTTTGCATGCAACTCGTGCTGCGGTTGAAGAAGGTATTGTTGCAGGTGGTGGCGTGGCATTGTTGCGTGCTCGTGCAGCATTGCAAAACGTAGCGACCGACAATGCTGACCAAGAAGCTGGTGTGAAAATTGTATTGCGTGCGATTGAAGCACCATTGCGTCAAATTGTAAGCAATGCAGGTGGCGAAGCATCTGTGGTAGTAAACAAAGTATTGGAAGGCACAGGTAACTTCGGTTACAACGCTGGCAACGATACTTATGGCGACATGATTGCGATGGGCGTTTTGGATCCTGCCAAAGTAACTCGTTACGCATTACAACACGCAGCTTCTATCGCTGGTTTGATGTTGACAACCGATTGTATGATTGCTGATATTCCAGAAGACAAACCTGTTCCTGCTGCGCCAATGGGTGGCGGCATGGGCGGTATGGGTGGCATGATGTAATTCGCACCCGAGTCTAGCTAACTAAATAAAAGGCAGCCTGAAAACTGATTCAGTTTCAGGCTGCCTTTTGTTGTATTGTTATTTAAAATATAGTGAATTCAATTTAAACCAGTACAGCGTTACCAGCTCCCTTATGTATAGTGGATTCAATTTAAATCAGGACAAGGCGACAGCGACCGCCGTGTACACATAGTACATAAGGGAGCTGGCAACGCTGTACTGGTTTAAATTGAATTCACTATACTATGTGTACATGGCGGTTGCTGTCGCCTTGTCCTGATTTAAATTGAATCCACTATAGAAAACATTTTTTCAGGCTGCCCTAAATAAAGCGAAACTGTTAAAATAAGAAAATTTTGCAAAACCTATTCAGGCAGCCTGAAAATGTATGGCATTACTTTTCAGGCTGCCAACATACAGATTTAAAGGAATAAAATGACTCCCGAATTACAACAACGTTATGAAGAAGCGCAACAGCTTTTCCAAAATGCTGAGCTTATCCACAACGAAGCTAAATGTGAACTTGCTTTGCAATGTATGGCAGATGATATTACGCGCGATTTGAGTAATGCTTATCCATTGGTTTTACCTGTGATGGGTGGTGCAGTTGTGTTTACAGGTAAGTTATTGCCATTATTGCATTTTCCTTTGGATTTTGATTACATTCACATTACTCGCTATGGTGATAAATTACAGGGCGGCGCATTTGAATGGTTGCGTGAACCCAAAAATGTTGCAGGACGTGATGTCTTGATTTTGGACGATATTTTGGATGAGGGGCATACCATGCACGCCATTGTGGAGCATATCAGCCAAATGGGCGCAAAATCTTGCCGAATTGCTGTATTTGCTAACAAATTGATTGGTAAAGAAAAACCAATTTATGCAGATTATGTTGGTTTGAACGTCCCCAACCGTTATGTATTTGGTTATGGCATGGATGCAAAAAATATGTGGCGTAACTTGGGCGCGATTTATGCGATGAAATAAAATGTTATCTATTCATTTAATCAATCATTTACTACAACAAAATCCCGAAGTATGTCAACAATTATCGGGTTACAACGGTATTGTCATTGCCATTAAAACAGGCAGCCTAAATATTGTTGGGCGAATCAATCAACACGGTTTATTGGACAGTACGCGCAAGCCAGCTAGTACTACGCTGATTTTGCATGATGATGCGCTGCCCAAAATTTTGCAAGGACAATTCCCCACTTTGAATGATTTGGCGATTGAGGGCGACATGGAATTGGGCATAGGTATCATGATGCGCTGCGCCCAGTTACGTTACACACCACAGCAAGATTTGCGCCGTATTTTTGGCGATGAAACGGTGGAACGTGTCGCCCAAAAAACCGAAAAAGTAGGGCGGATTTTGACTGTTTTAGGACAAACTTTAATGTTTCAGGCTGCCTCTATTGCGCCAAGTCGTGAGCAACAGCAATTAGCTGACCAACTGGCAGCGTGTACTGATGCGTTGAATGCGGTTCAAAATCAATTAGAACAAGCCAATCGCCGTTTGGACGAAATGGAACGGCAGTTGAAAATGTATGATGTAGATTGATGTTTATTTTCAGGCTGCCTGAAAATTTAGGAGAATAAATCAATGGTCAAAAACACATTTTTTCCGTGTGATGAAATCTCATTAAGTAAAAATATTTGGGGCTGTACTAGATAACTAGAACAAATCCTGCTTTACTAATTGTTTTAAAATGGAAACCTGAACTTTTATCTCACTGTTGTTAAAACGCCATTCGCATTCCTTCAAATACAGCTCAAAATGCTCTTTGGATATGCCATTAAACTTACGTAAATGGCGCTTTGCTTGACTCCAAAAGTTCTCAATTCCGTTAATATGATTTTGTCGTTCCGCAAAATGTGTGCTGTGATTGATGCGAAAATGGCTAAATTCACTCACATCAAGCACATCATAACTTTTGTAACAATCGGTATAAACAATGCTGTCAGGCTTCACTTGCTCACAGATTATCGGCAATAAAGTGGCGGTTTGTGTATTGGGTACAGCAACGGTGTAAACTTTGCCATTTCGCTTCAAAAGCCCGAATACAGCTACTTTGCCAGCTGCACCGCGACCGTGTTTGCCTTTACGTTGTCCGCCAAAATAGCTTTCATCAACTTCTACTTCGCTATCAAACATTTCCAGATGTGGGCTGTTATGATAGATGAGTAGACGTAAACGATGGAAGTAATAGGTGGCTGTGTTTTTTTTATTAATACTAACTAATTGTGCTGCTGTGCGTGCGGTAACGCCTGCAACAAACAGCTCAATGAGTTTATTTTGTTTGTACTGACTTAAACGACTTTTTTTCATAGGGATTATTCTAACCTGAAATTAGATTTCCCTAGTTATCTAGGACAGCCCCAAATATTTTTAACAATGATTATATAGGTTCAAAATTGTGCTGAAATGTAACAATATCTCAAATTATTGGGTTTGGAATAAAATGCAGTTTCAATTCTAGAGTACACATCACATACTATTTTCCCAAAAAATTGGGAATTTGGATGCGTGGTATGTGTTATATATTGTTTTTCAGGCAGCCTGAAAAACGATGTCAATCTCAATGCCCCATTTTGGAAAACAAATTGATGACTACTACGCCACTCACTATCATCGCCATGCCCAAAATGGCAGCCAAATCAGGCTTTTGCCCAAACACAGCCCAGCTAATTAACGCAGTCACCACAATGCCCACGCCCGACCAAATTGCATACACAATTCCCACAGGCAACACCCGAAATACCAGCGACACCAAATAAAACGCTACACCAAATGCACACATCGCTGCCAGCGTAGGAACCAGTTTGGTAAAACCATCACTGTGTTTGAGCATGGTGGTGCCGAAAATCTCACAAGTAATTGAAATAGCTAATAAAATCCAATGATTCATTTTATCTCCTAAAAATATGAACATAGAATTTTAATGTCTTTCTGCAGCCAATCACAACTTTGATAAAATGTGGTATTTCAATACAGAATTTTTCAGGCAGCCTGAACCGATGAACACCGATAAAATCCCATTTCCCCATAAAATGCTGAAAGGGCAATTTGCCCTGCTTTCGCCTTTGGCAGACGCGTTGGCAGTCCAATTAAGTGTTTCTTTACAAGCATTTGAGTTGGATAATGAAATCCACCATTTAATCATAGACGCGACTTTAAATGATGTGTTGCCGTCCGCTTATTTGCGCGATGTGGCGGATTTGGATTTGCGTTTTTCGCGTCAAGAAAATGGCTGGCTAGACGAAAATGACGATGAACCCGAACGCACATTGGACGCGAGCGTTTACCTGTTTGGGCGACATCAAGTGATTGAAATCCAATTATTAAAATTTTTCCGAAATCGCGCACAAAATGGATTGACTTTGTTGCTAAAAGGCGTGTTGTGTTTTGAATATGAAGGCAATACGGATTATGCGGATACAGATTTTGTGTTAAATATGCCTGTTTATTCATCGGCAATTTAGGTTTTCAGGCAGCCTGAAAAATGTAGAGGCAAAATCGTTTTAATTACCTAAAATTTATGGACTTTCAAGCAGCCTGAAAACAATTTATTTTTCCAAAACAATCGTTTCGCCATCTTTCGGAATGATGACTTTATCTTGGATTTTTTCGCCAATCACAAATTTACGCATATCATCGCGCGTTACGGCAGTATGATTAACCGTGTCCATGTGAACCGTGATGATTTTGGCTTTGGGTGCAACTTGGGTGGCTTTTAGCACATCGGGCAAGCCCATAATAATGCTGTCGGCAATACCATTAATTCGCGCATAGCCCGTGTTCATAATCAAATAATCGGGATTGAATTTGTGCAAAGCCTTGTTCACTTCGGCAGTCCAAATTGTGTCGCCCATGATGTAAGCCGTTGCATGACCGTCTTTTTTCATGACCACGCCCATGGCTTCGCCCAATGATTTGGCAAGTTGTGGATTGGCATACATTTCAATCGTGCCATGTGAACCGCCTGTTTTATGCAATTCCACGCCATTGAAAATTGCTTTACCGTTAATCACTTGCACATTTTTAAAACCTTGTGAACGAATTAACTGGGCATCGTCTTCATGTTGCGTGAAAATGGGCAAATGTTTGGGAATGGCGTTTTGCGCGGTTTTGTCCCAATGGTCTTCATGGGCGTGGGTAACAATGACAGCGTCCACGCCTTTGACAATTTCGCGTTCCGACATGGGCAAATCCACGAGCGGTTGGCGCAAATGGCTGTTGAACGTACCGTCAAAACCCGACATCGCGCCTTTTTTGGCGAAAAATGGGTCAATCAGGAAAATTTGTCCTGCATATTCCACTTTGGCGGTGGCATTGCGAATGTGTTGATAGCTGTCCGCCCAAGCATTCAGGCTGCCTGAAAACAAAATGGCGGCAAAAGCGATGGGTGTAAATTTCATTTTATGGTTTCCTTATTGATTAAAAAAACAAAATTGTAGCCGTGCCAATCATCTGTTTACAGCGTAAAATCCACGAAATCATCGCCCAAAACAGAGAAATTGTAAGAAATGAAAAAATTTGACGACAAAATCAGCCTAGCCATTTTGCAAACCTTGCGCCAAAACAGCCGCATAAGTTGGCAAGAATTGGGCAAAAACGTGCATTTAAGCGGACAAGCTGCTGCCGAGCGTGTAAAACAAATGCAAGAACATGGCGTGATTGACGGTTTTACCATACGCGAAAACCGTCCGCGCCATTTGATTGGCGTGATGATGAAACACACGAATTTTCAATTATTTGAGAATTGGCTTATCCAAAATCCGAATGTGGAAAGCGTGGACAAAACCAGTGGCGATATTTGTTATATGATTGTTTACGTTACGGAAAATTTGGCGGAATTGGAACAGTTTTTAAATGAATTATTGCAGCATGGCGCGTACCGTTTAAACAGCAGCATTCGGCGTGTGAAATGAATTTCAGGCAGCCTGAAAAATACTGACTATCGTAATGCAAAGGAATCCCAAATGTATATTTTAGACAAGCAAGATAAAAAATTAACCGCCATTCAAAATACCACATTTTCAGATTTAGGTTTAAAAGAACGCCAAGATTTGCAGAAATGGATAAACCAAACACCCGCAGTTTTAGGCGAAGAATTGTTGATTATTCAAGAAGAATTTGATGAGTTTGATAAAACTAGGGAGCGTTTGGATTTACTGGCTTTGGACAAAAACGGTAATTTAGTCATCATTGAAAATAAGTTAGATGACAGTGGGCGCGATGTTACTTGGCAGGCTTTGAAATATGTATCTTATTGTTCCAGTTTAAATAAACATGAAATTGTGGATATTTTTCAAAGATATATAGACAAATACAAACTTGAATTGAATGCTCAATCAGAAATCTGTGCATTCTTGGAAGCCGATGATTTTGAAAGCGTTATTTTAAATCAAGGATTTGGACAGAGACTGATTTTGGTCGCGCATGAATTTCGGCAAGAAGTAACCAGTACCGTTGTATGGTTGCGCGAAAATGGCATAGACATTCGTTGTGTTCGTATTATTCCTTATATTTTGCAACAAAATGGTCGGCAAGAAATCATCATTGATATAGACCAAATTATCCCCGTTCCCGAAATTGAACAATATCAAATTCGGCTAGCACGAAAAGAAGTAGAAGAAAAACAATCCAGTACATCAAAATTAAATGCTGCCAATCTGTATTCTGAATATTGGTCGTTGCTTTTAAAAACTGCCGATGAGCAAGGTTTTACCTTATTCAAATCAAGAAAAAGCAGTAATGAGCATGCGTTACATGTTACTTCTGGTGTAGCCAATATTACTTATGCCTTTGTTTTATTAAAAAATTCAGCAAGAGCAGAGTTGTATATGAATCATTCAGATGCAACAGTTAATAAACAGCATTTTGATTTTTTAGCAAATTATAAAGCTGAAATTGAAGCCAGTTTTGGTGAAGAACTGAACTGGGAGCGTTTAGATGACAAAAAATCGTGCCGAATTTGCGTTGTGGGTCATTTTTCAAGAGATGACCGTTCAGAATGGGAAACAGTAATAAATTGGCATATTTCGCAAATGAAAAAATTAGAGCAAGCGATTAGCCCCTTTTTGAAACAACTGTCTAAATAATTGTTTCAATATGGTTTCAGGCAGCCTGAAAATGCAACCAAAAGAAAAAACCATGAATTTCAAAAAATTAACTTTATTACCCATTTTATTGATTTTAAACGCTTGTCGTGCCGAGCCGAATTTTGTCGCGCAATCGGAACACGCGCTGCCTGAAATCCGCCGCTTGGCGAATGATGAAACGAATACACCTTTGGTACGGAACGGTTTTGTTGCGTATGGCGATGATTGTGGTTTTGGCAAACATCAAGCTGGGCAAGATTTTTACCCTTTGAAGCTGTGTTCCGTTCCACAAAGTTTGCTGTTGGCAAACGAAATTCAAGAATTGCCCGTTTTGCCTGATGCTGTACCGATTATATTTGAAAACAAGGTCTTGTATCTTGGCAACCCCGACAGCGAAACCTACCCACACGGCGTTTTAGGCGACACGATTGAAGCGAAAACGCTCTACACTTTGGAGGCGCAAACGCTGAAACCAGCCGCAGCCGCGTTCAGGCTGCCTGAAAATTTGGTTTTTGAAAACAACACGGTAACGCTTTGGGGCGACAAAGTCGTGGCGGTTATTTCGGGCGGTGGCGCAGGGGCGCGCGTGGCGGTGTTGGCATTGACAAACGGACATTGGCAAATTGTCGCGGAAAGTGCGCCTTTGCCGAACAACCGTTGGCAATCGCCCTTTGTGTTTCAAAATCAACTGTATGCGGTGCAAATGCCGCATTTGCGTGGGCGATTGGTGCGCTACGAAATGCAAGGCAAGCATTTGATTGAACAGGAATTGGGCGACGGTTTCAGCAACCACGAAATCGGCTCACGCGAAACGCAAATCGCGGCAATTTTGCCCAATTACGCGCTGATACCGCAAATGGATTTGCGCCATGTGGTCGCGCTGGACGGTTCAGGCAGCCTGAAACGGCTCGCGCCCGAATTGCCCGCCAAAATTGTTCGCAGCGCGGTGCAAAATCGCACGGCATATTTTTTGTTGGCAGACGGCAGCGTGTGGGCGTGGTCGCAGCCTTGATGAATAACGAATTTTGCAAGCATTTTCAGGCAGCCTGAAAACTCAATATTGAATAAAATGATTAGGAAAAACATGAGTTATATTGCTAATTTCGCCAATTTAAAATGGCACATTACCAATCCGTCAGAATTAAAATCCGCAACGCTTGATAATGTTAGAAAATGTGAGCAACAAATTGGGCATCAATTTGAACAAAATTACATTGATTGGATAACTCAATTTGGGAGCGGTATTTTTGGTGGAACTTATGTGCGTTTGTTTTCGCCAAATGAAATTGCTCAAACGCATTTTGAACGCATTGAACGTTATCAAGAATATTATTTTTGGGAAGACGGTGCGGCTGTTTTGAGTAAAGAACACGTTTTGCAATCTGTATGCGTGGGCGATACCTTTTCAGGCGATGAGTTGATTTATGTGAATGGCGAATATTATATTTTGCCAAGAGATGAAGAAATCATTTATGCGGTCGGCAAGAAATGTATCCAAGCGATTGAATGGCAATTAATTCACAATATTTCCAATGCTCCTGATGAAGAAACAGGAGATTATGGACATTGCGATGAAAATGGGGCGTATTATTTTGAAGCTGGCGATTTTTAAATGAAATATAGTGAATTCAATTTAAACCAGTACAGCGTTGCCAGCCTGTACACGGTGGTCGCTGCCGCCTTGTCCTGATTTAAATTGAATCCACTATAATATTCAGGCTGCTTTATCTTAAAATATAGATAAGGCAGCCTGAAAACTTATTTTTCGTGATATTCATGAAATTCGTAATTGTACGAAATTTCTTTGCCTGATTTTTCTTGTGTTAAATAATCGTGATACACCGCTTTGATTTCTTTACGTAATAGAAACAAAGCAATCAAGTTAGGCAGAACCATCATGCCGTTGAAAACATCTGATAAATTCCAAACTAAATCCACTTTGCCCAACGTACCCAATACAATCGCCAACAAAACCAATCCGCGATAGATTTTTAAAAACTTGCCTTTAAACAAAAAACGGATATTGGATTCACCAAAATAATACCAGCTAATAATTGTCGTAAAGGCGAAGAACGTTAAGCAAATTGCTAATAAACTGCCACCCCAATGACCAAATGCAATGACAAAGGCTTGCTGCGTTACGGCAGCACCTTGTAAGCCAGATGTATTTGCGCCCGTCATTAAAATAATCAATGCAGTCATGGAACATACTATCATAGTATCAATGAAAATACTGATAAATGCTGCCATGCCTTGCAAGGAAGGGTGTGCAACATTGGCGGTTGCGTGTGCATGTGGCGTTGAACCCATACCTGCTTCGTTGGAAAACAAACCTCGTGCTACACCGAAACGAATGGCTTCGCGTATGCCTATCCCTGCTGCGCCACCCAATACGGCTTGTGGATTAAAGGCTGCCACAAAAATTTGTTGCACAATGCTGCCGAGATGTTCGGAAAATTGCAACAAAATAAGAATTGAACTCAAAATATAGATAATCGCCATAAATGGCACGATAAATTGCGCGAAACGGGCTATGCGATTGATGCCACCAATAAAAATAGCCCCAGCTGCTACCGCAAGGAAAATGCCGACCACGATAGCAGGAATTTCAAATGATGCTTGCACTGCGCTGGCAATGGAATTAGCTTGTACTGCATTACCAATAAATCCCAGCGCGATAATCAAGGCGATAGAAAAGAAGCCTGATAAAAATCGCGCATTTGTTCGCCCAATTTTGTTGGTTAAACCATGGGTAATGTAAAAAGCAGGGCCGCCAATGTATTTACCATGACTAACCACACGATATTTTTGTGCCAATACTGCTTCGGCGAAAATAGTCGCCATACCAAAAAATGCAGATACCCAAATCCAGAAAATAGCGCCAGGCCCCCCCGCAATGATAGCCGTTGCCACACCTGCCACGTTCCCTGTACCGATTTGTGCTGAAATGGCAACCGCTAATGCTTGAAATTGCGACAAGGCTTGATGGTCTTTTTCCCCTTTGTTTTTGCTAAACAAGCCACCAAAGACCGATTTCATGCCTGTGCCGAATTTAGTAATTTGTGGCGCACCTAAATATACGGTAAAAAATAAGCCAATCCCCACTAAGGCATACATGAGGATATAGCTCCATAGAACGGTGTTGATGCTGTCTACAATGTGTGCAAATGTTTCTTGCATAAATACCTCTGTTTTTATTGTAAAATTTTGTTTATGAAAAGGGTTGCATCATAGCTGATTTTTACAATGTAGTGGCATTTTATTTGGATTATTTGCTGGCAGAAATAGCCATATCATGCTAAATCTGATTTTGATTTTATGATTTTTGATTTAAATAAAGTTTTTTATCACAAAATAATAGGCAGCCTGAAAAATAGTTTTCAGGCTGCATTTGAATTTATAACAATTTTTGAATATCTGTCTCTATTTCAAATGGGGTAACGCTCGGTGCAAAACGTGCGACAACTTCTCCTTCACGATTAACCAAGAATTTGGTGAAATTCCATTTAATATCCGAACCTTCGCGAGTTTCACCCAATGATGCCAATTTTAACAGCAAATCTTTGAAAATGTGATTACCCGTATCTTCGGGTTGCTGTTGTTTCAAATAAACATATAAAGGATGCGCATTTGCACCATTCACATCAATTTTGTTGAAAATGGTAAATTCTGTACCAAATTTCATCTGACAAACTTGCGCATATTCTGCGCCATTTTCAGGTGCTTGTTCGCGGAACTGGTTGCAGGGGAAATCCAAAATTTCCAAACCTTGTTCACGATATTTAGCGTACAATTTTTGCAAATCCTCATATTGAGGTGTTAAGCCGCAGCGAGTGGCGGTATTAACCAAAAGCAAGACTTTACCACGATAATCTGCCAAAGATTTATCTTCGCCTTGTGCTGTTTGCAGGATAAACTGATAAATAGGTGCCATATTTTTTCCTTATAAAAAATAATATGAATAAGGCAGCCTGAAAATATTTTCAGGCTGCCTTTTTGTAAACAAATTATGGTTTACGCAATGAAATCACGATAGCTGCGCTGCGGTTTTTCCAGTTAATTGGAATCACAAATGAGCGGTCTTTGCGTGGCAACAAGATTTCATCTGGTGCACCGCGCAATACGATTGGTACAGAAATTTCAAATTCTTCACCAAATTCACTACGAGCATTACCTGCAATCGTGTTAGCTACTTCACCAACCAAGTCAATCATGAAAGACTCAGTAATTTCACGTTCGCCCATCAAAATTAACAAGCGTTCCAATAATTCTTTTGGCGCAGTGAAGTATACGATACCTTTATTTTTACCAGAAATCGCAATCACACCTGTGAAGTCTTTTGCAGAAGGAACGGTGTTTTCAACCAAATAAGGTGTGCCAACAACCAACTCCTCTGGATCCATCACTTGGTGGAAGTACTTTTGTACGCCTTCCAAGAATACTTGTAATTTTTCTTCTTTCATTTTTTAGTTTCCTTCTAACATTTCATCAAGAGCTTCGAATAAATCTTCATCAGTAAATGGTTTACAGATAAAACCACGTGCACCCAGTTGCAAGGCTTTAATGCCTGTTGCTTTGTCTGACAATGCTGAAATAACCAAAATGTTGGCACTTTCATCTAAATTAGTCAGTTCGTAGATGCATTCCAAACCATCCATTTTTGGCATGGTCAAATCCATTGTAACTACATCTGGGCGGTGTTGTTTATATAGTTCAACAGCTTCCAAACCATTAGTTGCCGTTGCTACTACTTCAAAATCCATACGTGTTGAACCGCGAGTAATACGGTTACGAATCACGTTGGAATCATCAACAATCATTAATTTTCTAGCCATAATATTCTCTATTTTATAAATTAAGTTAATCGGTTATTTTTTGGGGAAAGTAAAGCTAAAACGAGTGTAAGAGCCTGCGTGTGTTGATACACCAATTTTACCACCCAAAGCAGAAACACGGTCTTTGATAATATCTAAACCTACACCGCGACCTGCATCTTCAGTTGATTTATCCAAAGTGGAGAAACCTGGGCTGAAAATCAATGCTAGTAACTCTTTATTACCCAATTGAGCAGCTTCTGCCTCGCTATATTTACCGATGCGAACAGCTTTAGCACGAATAGCTTCGTAATCTAAACCTTTACCATCATCTTCTAATACTAGTGAGAATTGGTTACCTTGGTCTAACAATTCCATGCGAACATGGCCTGTTGCCAATTTGCGTCTGCTTTGACGTTCTTCTGGGGTTTCAATCCCGTGTACGACTGCATTACGCAATACTTGCACCGCAATTTCACGAATAACCGAATCTGTGGTTTCGTCTTTGGTTTCTTCTACACCAACGTAGCTGAAGTCAACACTTTTATTATTACGTTGTGCCAGGTCTGATACAAACTTGGTATAGTAATTGGCTAAAGTGTGTGCTTCACCAGAGTGAGCTGAATGTATAGGACCACTACCACCCAGACGTGATACTAAGTCTTCAATGGTTTGTGTCAATTTCATTAACTCATCCAAGTGAACTGCCAAGCCCAAGAAGTGTTCACCTGACAATGAAGGTACTTTTGACAAGCGATTCAACTCATTTTCCAAGTTTTCTGCTAGCACTGTGAAACCATGTAATTTCAAGGTTGATGCCTCACCTTTCATACTGTGTACTTCACGGAACATAGTGTTCACTTTGTCGCGCAATTCAGGTTGGCGTTCACCAGGTGCTTTCAATACGTTGTTGATATTGGTATTACGGCGTTTTACGTTGCGTACGAAATCATCAACCAAACGACGGTCTGCTTGCAAAATGGTACTTAACATTTCCAATTGAACGTCATTTTGTTCACGTTCTTGTTCAATGCGTTGCTCCAGCAATACCGCATCGGTTACGTCTGACACACCAACCAATACACGAGAAATATCTGTACCGTGATATACGCGGTTAAATTTGAAGTCCAAGTAACGTGTATCATTTTTGTCGCGACCTGGGATATTCACTGGCTGACGAGTCAATGGGTTCAAGCTGGAAATCAAACGTTCTTTGGTACGTTGGTTATACAACTGTCCAATGAAAGCGTGAGTTGTATTCAAATCTTCATCAGAAATCATACCACTCAAAACGTCCATCAAGTTTTTACCACCCAAGTTGGTTTGACCCACCAAGTTTTCCAACTCTTTAGAGTATTGAGAACCAATGTTCAACTCACTGTCCAACAGGAACAAACCTGTATTCACCGTATCCATAATCTCTGTGGTTTCACGACGTGCTGCTTCTGCTTCTCGGTCAGATGCTACCAATTTTCGTACGAAGTATACCAAGAACAAAATCAGGTATAACAGCGCAATTGCAATACCCACAGTTTGTAGTGTATTCAAGAAAGAAGAACGACTTTGAATAGTTCTTTGCAAACTTTCCAAAACAGATTCTGTCGCTTCATTTACGACTACACCTTGAGCTTGGGCTTGTAATACAGCCAAGTCCAAAGAGGTTGAAGTAGCAGTTGGTGAGGTTGCAACTTTTAAATAGTTATTTACTTCATTAGATAATGAAGTCCAAGAAGTTTTGACTGTAGCCAAATTTTTTGGATTGTCACCATCTCGTACTGCAGAAATATTTACTTCTGTAGTATTACCTTTGAACGAACCACCGTTTTGTAAGGCTGTTAAACTGCGTTCCCAAGTATCTTGAGATTCGTTTAATGTTTTCAAAGTAGTTTGCATGTGTGGACTGTTTGGGTCTTCACCATAAGACAGCTTTAAGCTCAATAGAGATTGCATCAATTTGTGCTGAGCTTGGTGTAACTGCTCTGCTACATAGTGTTGGTCAGTATTCTTTTGCACTTGAGAAGACAGGTAGATAGAAGTACCCATCAATGCGGTAATGAATACCAAGAAAATACTAATGGACACAATCATGCCATAGTACCGCGACAAACCACTGCCGCTTAGTTTATTAAGTGAAATTTTACTCATGGGTTCATAACTCCATACCTTAGTTATAAAATATAAATATTTGAAGAAATTTATATTGGAAATATGTTTTTACACAAAACGCAATGTAAAAACGGCTTAATTTGGAATCGAGTCATTATATTTCAAAACATAATCATACTAAACAGGTTTTCCTAGATTCTCTTTAAATCTGTGTTATATGTGTTTTGAAAATACAACGATATGGTATTTTCAGGCAGCCTGAAAAAATTACGCAAAATGCAAAACCGCAGATGTGTATACATTTTGTACATCATCCAAACTTTCCAACGCATCAATCAATTTTTGCATTTTTTCCGCTTCTGTGCCTTCTAGTTCAGTGGTGTTTTGCGCACGCATAGTTACATCGCCATCTTCTGATTTAAAACCAGCTGCTTCCAAAGCTGTTTTAATGCTTGCCCATTCGGTTGGCGCAGTAATTACTTCAATGATGCCCTCATCATCTACAATCACATCTTCCGCACCTGCTTCCAATGCTGCTTCCATCAATGCATCTTCATCCACATTGGTAAAAACCAAATAACCTTGATGAACAAAGTTAAACGCCACGCAACCATCTGTCCCTAAATTACCACCATTTTTGGTAAACGCATGGCGTACATCTGCAACCGTGCGCGTTTTATTATCGGTCATGCAATCCACCATAACTGCTGCACCACCAATACCATAGCCTTCATAGCGCAATTCAATGTATTCCACGCCTTCTAAATTGCCTGTGCCTTTGTCAATCGCGCGTTGGATATTGTCTTTGGGCATATTATTGTCCCAAGCTTTGTCCATTGCCAAACGCAAACGTGGATTAGAAGCAGGGTCGCCACCACCCAATTTTGCTGCTACGGTAATTTCCTTAATCAGTTTGGTAAAAATTTTGCCACGTTGCGCATCAGCGCGTGCTTTTTTATGTTGAATATTCGCCCACTTACTGTGTCCAGCCATCTTCAAAAACTCCCAATAAAATAACGATGAAATAAACGGCTTATTTTAACATATTTTTATACAAGCAAAGTGTAGGCAGCCTGAAACTTAACAAATGACAGCCTGAAAAAAGGTTTTCGCAAATTTGCTTGACGATATTGTGATGTTTAGATTATATTTCGCGTTTAAATTTAGTAAAACTTAACGGAAGAATTTGTGTTTGCAGTTGTTCGCTTACAATTTATTACACTGCTGCTCGCATCGCCGCTTTGTTTTGTTTTTTATGGTTTTCAGGCTGCCTTATCATTTGCATTAGGCTGTTTGTCTTATACAATTCCCACAGTTATATCGGTACTAATTTTAAAACTTTCGCGCAAACAACCAGAACTTGTTGGTGTTGGATTTGTTGCATCGGAAGGTTTAAAAATAGTACTGGCTTTAATTTTGATGACCGCATCAGTTGTTTTATACAAAGAAATACGATTTCTTCCTTTTTTTTGCGGTTTATTAATTGTCAGTCATTTGATTTTATTATACATTATGAAAGTTCATCATTATGGCAAGTGAAGTATTGACCCCTGCCGATTACATTAAGCACCACTTACAAAGCTTAACCAGTTTGTCTGATGTAACCGAAGGGCAAGGTTTACAAAATATTGCAGACTTTTCATTCATCAATTTAGATGCAATTTTCTTTTCTGCGCTATTGGGTATATTGGGTAGTTATATTCTGTATCGTGGAGCGCAAAAAGCCACTTCTGGTGTGCCAACGCGTTTTCAGGCTGCCGTAGAAATTTTGTTTGAATTTGTGGATGATATGTGTAAAAGTATCATTCATAATGAGAAATCACGCAAAGCAGTTGCGCCTGTCGGCTTAACTTTGTTTGTGTGGATTTTCTTAATGAATGCAATGGATTTGCTGCCAGTGGATTTGTTGCCACGCGTATTTCAAGGTATGACAGGTGAGCATCATGCTTTGTTACGTGTTGTGCCGACAGCAGATTTAAATACTACTTTAGCAATTGCAATTGGTG
Source organism: Wielerella bovis (assembly GCF_022354465.1). Classification (NCBI taxonomy): domain Bacteria; kingdom Pseudomonadati; phylum Pseudomonadota; class Betaproteobacteria; order Neisseriales; family Neisseriaceae; genus Wielerella; species Wielerella bovis. The sequence continues at coordinate 441,152 of NZ_CP092361.1, forward strand.
TATTGCTGATGTGTATTTATTATAGTATTAAAATTAAAGGTTTAGGTGGTTGGGGGCATGAATTGATTTCTGCGCCATTTGGTGCAAATGGTGCGGTTGCTAAAATCATTTTGATGCCAATTAATTTTGTTATGAATGTTTTGGAGTTTTTCTCCAAAACCGTTTCGCATGGTATGCGGTTATTTGGTAATATGTATGCGGGCGAATTGGTATTTTTGTTGATTGCATTGCTTGGCGGTGCATGGGCAAGTACAGGTAGTGTTAGTTTACTTGACCCTATTTTGTTTATTTTCCATATTCTTGCTGGTTTGGCGTGGGCAATTTTCCATATTTTGGTAATTACGCTGCAAGCATTTATTTTCATGGCTTTGGCATTTGTTTATATTGGTCAAGCTCATGAACATCACTAAAGATTAGATTTGTTGTTTTATTTTAACCTTTCTTTAAACTAGGAGTTTTACCATGGGTTTAGTTGCTATTGCATGTGGTCTGATTGTTGCATTGGGTGCGTTGGGTGCATCTATTGGTATCGCAATGGTTGGTTCTAAATATTTGGAATCATCTGCGCGTCAGCCGGAGTTGATTGGTCCATTGCAAACCAAATTATTCTTGATTGCAGGTCTGATTGATGCGGCATTCTTGATTGGTGTGGCTATTGCATTGCTGTTCGCTTTCGTTAATCCATTCAGTGGTGCATAATAATTTGACCAAAACGAATTGTTTGATTAACCCCTGAACGAGGGCAAGTAAAGTGAATTTAAATGCAACCTTAATTGCGCAGTTAATCGTGTTTTTGGGTTTGTGTTGGTTTACACTCAAATTTGTGTGGCCACCCATTGCCAAAGCACTTGATGAACGTGCGGATAAAATCGCAGAAGGTTTGGCTGCTGCTGAACGCGGTAAAAGCGATTTTGAGCAAGCAGAGAAGAAAGTTGCAGAACTCTTGACCGAAGGTCGTAACCAAGTTAGTGAAATGGTTGCGAATGCAGAAAAACGTGCTGCACAAATTGTGGAAGATGCCAAAATTCAGGCTGCTTCTGAAGCTGCGCGTATTACTGCACAAGCAAAAACCGATGCTGAACAAGAAATCAATCGTGCACGCGAGGCTTTGCGTGAACAAGTTGCATTTTTGGCGGTTAAAGGTGCGGAATCTATCTTGCGTTGCGAAGTGAATGAAAAACAGCATGCTCAGATGTTGGGTGCCTTAAAACAGGAGCTGTGATCTTATGATAGAGTTCGCAACCGTTGCTCGTCCTTATGCCAAAGCAATGTTTGAATTGGCAGAGGCAAAAGAGCAAACTGAAAGCTGGTCTGAAGGTCTTCAGCAACTGGCTTGGCTGGTTCAGCAACCCAAAGTAGCTGCATATATCAATCGTGTTGATGTAGAAGCTGATGATAAAGCAAAAGAGCTTATTCATTTGTTGGACAAGATCCAAGCAACAAAAAGTGTTGAATTCAAAAATTTTATTCATGTGGTTGCTAGTGAAAAAAGACTTGCTGTACTGCCGAATATTTTTGAATTGTATAAAGAGTTTGTTTTGGCAAAAAATAATACCAAACAAGCTACTATCTATACCGCTTATGCCGTTGCGAGCGAAGGTCAGCGTGCCAAAATCATCAGTGATTTAGAGCAGCATTTTCATGTTCGCTTACAGGCTAATTTTATTACCGAACCTGATTTAATTGGTGGTTTAAAAGTAGTTGTAGGTGATCAAGTGTTAGATTTGTCGGTGCAGGGTAAATTGCAAAAACTGTACGCGACTATGACAAATTAGGAGGATTTCATGCAGATTAATCCTGCTGAAATCAGCAATTTGCTGAAAGCGAAGATTGAAAAATTAAACACCAAGCAAGAGGCTCAAACCCGTGGTACAGTCATCTCTGTAACCGATGGTATCGTCCGTGTTTATGGTTTGTCAGATGTGATGCAAGGGGAAATGTTGGAATTTCCAAACAACACGTTTGGCTTGGCAATGAATTTGGAGCGTGATTCGGTCGGTGCGGTAGTGCTGGGTGAGTATGGGCACATTAAAGAAGGCGACGAGGTGAAATGCACAGGTCGTATTTTGGAAGTGCCAATTGGTCGTGAATTGGTAGGCCGTGTAGTTAATGCTTTGGGTCAACCTATTGATGGTAAAGGTCCTATTAATGCAGCAGAGACTGCACCTATTGAGAAAATTGCTCCAGGTGTAATTGCACGACAATCTGTTGATCAGCCTATTCAAACAGGTTTAAAAGCGATTGACTCAATGGTGCCAATTGGTCGTGGTCAGCGTGAGTTGATTATTGGCGACCGTCAAACGGGTAAAACAGCCGTTGCATTAGATGCGATTGTCAACCAAAAAGGTACAGGGGTCATTTGTATCTATGTAGCAATCGGTCAAAAAGCATCATCTATTGCCAATGTTGTGCGTCAATTAGAAGCACAAGGTGCTATGGAGCATACTATTGTTGTTGCAGCGACTGCATCAGAAGCTGCTGCATTACAATACATTGCACCTTATTCAGGCTGCACTATGGGTGAATATTTCCGTGACCGTGGTGAAGATGCATTGATTATTTATGATGATTTGTCTAAACAAGCCGTTGCTTATCGTCAAATTTCATTGTTGTTGCGCCGTCCACCAGGTCGTGAAGCTTATCCAGGTGATGTGTTCTACTTACACTCTCGTTTGTTAGAGCGTGCTGCACGCATCAATCCAGAAGAAGTAGAAAAATTGACCAATGGTGAAGTTAAAGGTAAAACGGGTTCATTAACTGCATTACCAATTATTGAAACGCAAGCTGGCGACGTTTCTGCATTCGTGCCAACTAATGTAATTTCTATTACAGATGGTCAGATTTTCTTGGAAACTGATTTGTTTAACTCTGGTATTCGTCCCGCAATTAACGCAGGTATTTCAGTATCTCGTGTAGGTGGTGCAGCACAAACCAAAGTGATTAAGAAATTAGGTGGCGGTATTCGTTTGGCATTGGCTCAATATCGTGAATTGGCTGCGTTTGCGCAATTTGCATCAGATTTGGATGAGGCAACACGCAAACAATTGCAACACGGCGAAGTGGTCACTGAATTAATGAAGCAAAAACAATTCAGCACCCTGAGCGTAGCAGAGATGGCTTTGACTTTATGGGCAATTAATAATGGTTCATATTCAGATGTTCCTGTATCAAAAGCACTGGGATTTGAAGCAGAATTCTTAAACTATGTGCGTACACAACATCCTGATACATTACAAGCCATTGATGTTTCTGGTGCATTGAGCGATGAAAATGAAGCTGTGTTAGCGGAAGCTATCAAAACTTTTAAGACTTCGTACAGCTACGCTGCTTAAAGATTAGCATAGAAGGAGTCTTAAAAAAATGGCAGTTGGAAAAGAGATTCTTACCAAGATTCGGAGCGTACAAAATACGCAAAAAATCACTAAAGCAATGCAAATGGTATCAACCTCTAAAATGCGCAAGACTCAAGATCGAATGCGCCTAGCGAGACCTTACGCCGACCAAGTTCGGTTGGTTATGAATCGCTTGGCGCAAACGAATGCCGATCATGGCATCAAACTGTTGGAAGAACATCAAGCTAAAGAACGTGTTGGATTTATTTTAATTACCAGCGATAAAGGTTTGTGTGGTGGTTTGAATGCTAATGTATTGAAAAAATTCTTTGCACAAGTTCAAGAATACCAAAACCAAGGGATTGGTGTAGAGGTGGTGTGTTTGGGTAGCAAGGGTTTATTGGCTTGTCAGCGCATTGGTTTAAATGTTATTGCAAGTGTAACTAATTTGGGTGATACACCTAAAATGGAAACCATGTTAGGTGCACTAACAGAAATTTTTCAGCGTTATGAAAAACACGAGTTGGATGTTATTCATTTAGTTAGTTCGCAATTTGTCAATACCATGAAACAAGAGCCGCGTTCAGAAATTTTGTTGCCAATTGGCAAAGAGATTTTGAATGAAAACAATGGTGGTCAATATAATTGGGATTATAAGTATGAACCAAGCCCCATTGTTGTGTTGGAATATTTGGTAAGACGTTATTTAGAATCTGTGGTTTATGAAGCATTATGTGAAAATATGGCGGCAGAACAAGCTGCGCGTATGGTAGCAATGAAAGCTGCTACTGATAATGCAGGTAATGCTATCAAGGAGTTGCGTTTGGTATACAATAAATCTCGCCAAGCAGCAATTACTACAGAATTGTCAGAAATTGTGGCAGGTGCGGCGGCCGTTTAAGGCAGCCTGAAATGTCAAAATAGATTAGGATACGATAATGAGCCAAGGCAAAATCGTACAAATCATTGGTGCGGTAGTGGATGTAGAGTTTCCACGAGATGCAATTCCAAGTATTTACGATGCATTGAAACTAGTGGATGTTGATTTAACTCTTGAAGTACAACAACAATTAGGTGATGGCATTGTGCGTACCATTGCAATGGGTACAACAGATGGTTTGAAACGTGGTCTAGTAGTTGAAAATACAGGTGCGCCAATTACTGTGCCTGTGGGTAAAGCAACTCTAGGTCGCATTATGAATGTATTGGGCGAACCTGTTGATGAAGCGGGCGATATTGGTGCAGACCAATTCCGTGCTATTCATCAGCCTGCACCTAAATTTGATGAATTATCCAGCGCAACTGAATTGCTGGAAACAGGCATTAAAGTGATTGACTTACTTTGTCCATTTGCCAAAGGTGGTAAAGTAGGTTTATTCGGTGGTGCAGGTGTAGGTAAAACCGTAAACATGATGGAATTGATTAATAACATCGCCAAAGCCCATAGTGGTTTGTCTGTATTTGCAGGCGTGGGCGAGCGTACTCGTGAAGGTAATGACTTCTATCACGAAATGAAAGATTCCAATGTGTTGGACAAAGTGGCAATGGTATATGGTCAGATGAACGAACCACCTGGTAACCGTTTACGTGTTGCCTTGACAGGTTTGTCTATGGCTGAGCATTTCCGCGATGAAAAAGACGAAAACGGCAAAGGTCGTGATGTATTGTTCTTTGTAGATAATATTTATCGTTACACATTGGCAGGTACAGAAGTATCTGCATTGTTGGGTCGTATGCCATCTGCGGTGGGTTACCAACCTACGTTGGCTGAAGAAATGGGTCGCTTGCAAGAGCGTATTACTTCTACGCAAACAGGTTCTATTACGTCTATTCAGGCTGTGTATGTACCTGCGGATGACTTGACTGACCCATCTCCAGCAACTACATTCGCTCATTTGGATGCAACAGTTGTATTGAGCCGTGATATTGCCTCTTTAGGTATTTACCCTGCGGTAGACCCATTGGATTCCACTTCTCGTCAATTAGACCCAATGGTTTTGGGTCAAGAGCATTACGATGTGGCGCGTGGCGTTCAATCTACTTTACAAAAATACAAAGAGTTGCGCGATATTATTGCCATTTTGGGTATGGACGAATTGTCTGACGAAGATAAACTGGTTGTTGCGCGTGCGCGTAAAATCCAACGTTTCTTGTCGCAACCGTTCCACGTTGCGGAAGTATTTACTGGCTCACCTGGTAAATATGTTTCATTGCGTGATACGATTGCAGGTTTCAAAGCCATTTTGAGTGGCGAATATGACCACTTGCCAGAGCAAGCATTCTATATGGTGGGTGGCATTGAAGAAGCTGTTGAGAAAGCGAAAACTCTAAATTAAGGAGACTGGCATGAGTGTCATGCGCGTTGAAGTGGTAAGTAACGAGGAAAGCATTTATTCTGGGGAAGCCAGCTTTGTAGTTGTGCCAACTGTTAATGGTGAACTCGGTATTTATCCGCGACATGAGCCAGTAATGAGTTTGGTGCGTGCGGGTGCATTGCGCTTGACTGTGCCAAATTCAACTGAAGAAGTGCTGGTTGCGGTTTCTGGTGGTATTTTGGAAGTGCAGCCTGATTCAGTCATGGTATTGGCGGACGTTGCTGTTCGCAGTACCGAGATGGATCAGGCTCGTGCGGAAGAAGCTAAACGTGCTGCTGAAAATCGCTTGTCGCAAGCAAAAGATGGTGAATCGCAAGCAAAAGCACAAGCTGCATTAGCAGTGGCGATTGCAGAGTTGAAGACTTTGGATTACTTGCGTAACCGTAAAAAATAAGCAAATATAAAATAAAACGACTATTCAAATGAATAGTCGTTTTTTTGTTTTCAGGCTGCCTAATCTTGAAAGGCAGCCTGAAAAGATGGTTGCAATTATTCCACTTCCACTGCCCGCGCACCCAATAATGCCACCAAATCATTCATCAATTTGGGTGTCCGCACAATACGCCAATTTGCGCTGGGTATCAACTCGCCTTTGGCTTGTGCATTTTGATAAAACAAGCGTAATGAAACTTTATCTTGTGGCTCGCCTTCGGTATGAGGGCGCAGCAAATCTGCCAATGCTTGTATATCGTGTTCAGGTTGCAAATACAATTTCAGGCTGCTGCCAAATTTGGTACGCAAATCAGCTGCTGTAAAAACATCATCAGCATTGATGCGTAATCCACCTTCGGCGTTAAATGTGTCTTCACGCACACGACAGCGGCACAATAATACTTGGTCGGCTTTCAATACTTCGCGTGGCAAAGTATCCACCAATTCGCCGCGCACAATCACTTCTTGTTTACCCGATGTGTCTTCCAATAAAATCGCCACCATTTTGCCATTTTTGGTCATAATCGTGCGTACCGATGTGGCAAAACCAGCTAGCAAGACAGAATTTTGTTGTGGGCGTAAACTCGCCAGTTTGGTTGGCGCATATTTACGCACTTCTTTTTCATACGGCGAAAAAGGGTGACCACTCAAATAAAAACCGATGACAGTTTTTTCTTCTGCCAACTGTGTGGCTTCGTCCCACGCGTTTTCAGGCTGCATTTGAATGTCATCAATCGCATCATCAAACATATCAAATAAACCGCCCTGATTGGCATGATTGGATTTTTGTTCTGCACTTTGTAACGCTAATTCCACATTTGCCAATAACATCGCTCGATTGGGTTCAATGCTGTCAAAAGCACCGCCACGAATCAAAGCTTCAATGGTGCGGCGATTGATGTGTTGTTTGCCCACGCGTTCGCAGAAATCAAACAGATTTTTGAAATTTCCGCCCGATTCACGCGCCGCGACAATAGATTGTACCGCCGCTTCGCCCGTGCCTTTAATCGCACCTAATGCGTAGCGAATTTGTTTATTGGCATTGGGCATAAAACGGTAAAACGATTCATTCACATCAGGTGGTAGAAATGTGATGCCGTTGTCTTTGGCGTCATCGTAAAATATTTTCAATTGGTCGGTATTATCCAACTCGCTGGACATGGTTGCCGCCATAAATTCGGCAGGATAATGTGCTTTGAGCCATGCAGTCTGAAACGATACATAGGCATAAGCCGCCGCGTGCGATTTATTGAAACCGTAGCCTGCGAATTTTTCCATATAGTCAAAAATTTCATCGGCTTTTTCGCGAGTAATGCCTTGTTTTGCTGCACCTTCGGCAAAGATTTCGCGGTGTTTGACCATTTCTTCGGGTTTTTTCTTACCCATTGCACGGCGCAATAAATCTGCGCCACCCAGTGAATAACCCCCAATCACTTGAGCAGCCTGCATCACTTGTTCTTGATACACCATAATGCCGTAAGTCGGCTCTAAAACAGGTTCCAGCAAAGGATGTAAATATTCAAATTTTGCGCCTTTCATACGCACCACAAAATCGGGAATATTTTCCATTGGACCGGGGCGATACAGCGACACAAACGCAATCAGCTCTTCAAATTTGGTGGTGTGCGCCGTCATCAACATTTTTTTCATGCCAGCCGATTCAAACTGGAAGACGGCAGTAGTATTGGCATCACGGAAAATTTGATACGCGGCTTGGTCGTCCAAAGGCGCAATGTTTATATCATTAACATCAATGTGTTTGCCTGTTGTTTGCTTGATGAAGTTTTGCGCCATTTCAATAATGGTCAGATTGCGTAAACCCAAAAAGTCAAATTTAACCAAGCCAATATCTTCCACATCGCCCTTGTCGTACATGGAAACAGGCGAAGCATTCTCATCGGCTTGATACACGCCACAAAAATCGGAAATTTTACCGGGGGCAATCAACACGCCACCTGCGTGCATACCCAAGTTGCGCGTTAAATCTTCCAATTTCATCGCCAAATCCATCAATTCCCACGCTTCTTCTGCGTCCAGAATTTGACGGATTTCGGGTTCTACTTCCAATGCTTTTGCCAAATGCACAGGTTTATTGGCTTCTATTGGAATCAATTTGGACAAACGGTCGCACAAACCAAACGGCAGTTGCAAGACGCGCCCCACATCGCGAATCACGGCTTTGGACGACAAGGTACCAAAAGTAACGATTTGGCTAACCGCTTCTTTGCCGTATTTTTCGCGCACATATTCAATCACGCGCCCGCGATTGGCTTGGCAGAAGTCAATATCAAAGTCGGGCATGGAGACGCGTTCGGGATTCAAAAATCGTTCAAACAGCAGCGCGTATTTGAGTGGGTCAAGGTCGGTAATTTTCAGCGAATACGCCACCAGCGAACCTGCTCCCGAACCACGCCCTGGCCCAACAGGACAGCCATTCTGTTTTGCCCAGTTGATGAAGTCTTGTACGATGAGAAAATAACCTGGAAACCCCATTTGGATAATCGTATCCAATTCAAAATCCAAACGTGATTGATATTCAGGCATTTTTTCCGCACGAACGGCTGCATCGGGATACAGCATTGCCATGCGTTCTTGTAAGCCTTCATTTGCCAAATGGGTCAAATAATCGTTTAAATCCATGCCATTGGGCGTGGGAAAATCGGGCAGGAAATTTTTGCCCAGCGTGAGTGTGAGATTGCAGCGTTTGGCGATTTCTTCGGTATTGGCTAATGCTTCGGGAATATCGGCAAAACGCTGCGCCATTTCGTCTGGCGAGAGAAAATATTGACTGGTTTCAAAATCGTGCGGACGTTTTTTGTCTGCCAATACCCAGCCACCTGCGATGCACACACGCGCATCGTGGGCTTTGTAATCATCGGCTGTTAAAAATTGGGTTGGATGCGTGGCAACAACGGGCAAATCCAATTCGGCGGCTAATTGAAGGCAGCCTGAAACACAGGTTTCCCATTCGGGTTTTTCAGGCAGCCTTTGTAATTCCAAATAAAATGCATCGGGAAACCATGCGGCATATTTTTGTGCGGCAATACGCGCTTGTTCGGTATTGCCGTTTAAAATATGTTGTCCCACTTCGCCCATTTGTGCGCCCGATAAACACAATAATCCGCTATTATCGCCATTGCTTAACCAATTTTCATTGAATTGGGGCAGCGACAAATGGCGGTCTTCGTGTTCGTGTGCATAGGTCAGCAATTCGTTTAGGCGCGTGTAACCCTGTCCATTGCGTACCAATAATATGGCGCGATAAGGATTTTCAGGCTGTTCTTTGTTTTCTATGCGAACATCTGCACCAATAATCGGTTTAATGCCTGCTGCGCGACAGGCTTTGTAGAATTTGATGAGACCAAATTCGTTCATCAAATCGGTTAGCGCAAGGGCAGGGATGTTGAGACTGGCGGCGTGTTTTACCAGTTCTTTGATGCGGATAATGCCGTCTGTGATAGAAAATTCGGAGTGATTACGCAGGGGAATATACATGGTTTCAGGCTGCTTTTTTGCATATGAAATAAAATGGGGCTTATTTTATCATGCAAGCATAAAAGGCAGCCTGAAAAATGCTTTTCAGGCTGCCTTTTGCATTAACTATTTTCACGCAATTTTTGATTCAGAAATTCGGCAACTTCGTCCATATAGCCTTCTACTTCAAACAAACGTTCGCCATCGCCTGCTGTATAAACAATCATACTAGTGGGTGGTTCTTCGTTATGTGGCTCTACGCGGCGGATACAATCGGTATTCAAGTAAATGCGGTGATTGTGTACATTGACCAACTCAATCAAAACAGCCATTTTTTATCCTTCTTGTTATACTTACCAAAGAATGTGTCATCATATTGTTTTTATTTGAAATACACAAGTAAAATGCAGCCTGAAAAGTGCTGTATCTTGAAAAATAGGAAAAAATATACCGAATAACATCCTGAATTTTCAGGCTGCCATTTGAGCAGTTAGAACAAGAAATGTTGTGTAACCGTAAACCTTTAAATTATAAAATTCTCAAAAGTCGCAAATAAAATGCGTAAGGCAGCCTGAAAACATTTTTCAGGCTGCCTTACTATCTAAAAACATTTATAATACGCCCCATTAGCCATTTTTCAGGCAGCCTGAAACGCCAAATCGTTTTCAGGCTGCCTGAACCTTATTTTGAATTTTGAGAGAAAAATCATGTCCCAAGAATTACGAGAATTTGTCAATAAACGCCGCACTTTCGCCATCATTTCCCACCCTGACGCAGGTAAAACCACGCTGACGGAAAAACTGTTGCTGTTTTCAGGTGCAATCCAAAGCGCAGGCACGGTAAAAGGCAAAAAAACAGGCAAATTCGCCACGTCCGACTGGATGGAAATTGAGCAGCAACGCGGCATTTCGGTCGCGTCCAGCGTCATGCAATTTGAATACAAAGACCACACCGTCAATCTGCTGGACACCCCTGGACACCAAGACTTTTCCGAAGACACCTACCGCGTTTTGACGGCTGTGGACAGCGCGTTAATGGTCATTGACGCGGCAAAAGGTGTGGAAGCGCAAACGATTAAATTGCTCAACGTCTGCCGTATGCGTAACACGCCCATCGTTACGTTTATGAACAAATACGACCGCGAAGTGCGCGACAGCTTGGAATTGCTGGACGAAGTGGAAAACATTTTGAAAATCCGTTGTGCGCCAGTTACTTGGCCGATTGGCATGGGCAAAAATTTCAAAGGCGTTTACCACATTTTGAACGATGAAATTTACCTGTTTGAAGCAGGTGGCGAGAAATTGCCGCACGAATTTGACATCATCAAAGGCATTGATAATCCTGAATTGGCAAAACGCTTTCCATTGGAAATTCAACAACTTCGTGATGAAATTGAGTTGGTGCAAGCCGCGTCCAATGAATTTGATTTGGAAGAATTTCTTTCAGGCAGCCTGACCCCTGTGTTTTTCGGTTCAGCGATTAACAATTTTGGCGTGCAAGAAATTTTGAATTCGCTGATTGACTGGGCGCCCGCACCGAAACCGCGTCATGCTACCGTGCGCGATGTGCAACCCGAAGAACCGAAATTTTCAGGTTTTATCTTTAAAATTCAAGCGAATATGGACCCCAAACACCGCGACCGCATTGCCTTTTTGCGCGTGTGTTCGGGCAAATTTGAACGCGGTATGAAAATCAAGCACTTACGCATTAACCGCGAGATTTCAGCCAGCAGCGTGGTTACCTTCATGTCGCACGAGCGCGAGTTGGCGGAAGAAGCCTACGCGGGCGACATCATCGGCATTCCCAATCACGGCAACATTCAGATTGGCGACAGTTTTTCCGAAGGCGAGCAGTTGGCGTTTACGGGCATTCCGTTTTTTGCGCCTGAATTGTTCCGCAGCGTTCGCATTAAAAATCCGCTTAAAATGAAACAGTTGCAAAAAGGCTTGCAACAGTTGGGCGAAGAAGGTGCGGTGCAGGTGTTCAAACCGCATTCGGGCGCGGATTTGATTTTGGGCGCGGTGGGCGTGTTGCAATTTGAAGTGGTTACATCGCGTTTGGCAGCGGAATATGGCGTGGAAGCGGTGTTTGACAATGTGTCGGTGTGGTCGGCGCGTTGGGTTTCCTGCGATGACCGCAAGAAATTGGCGGAATTTGAAAAGGCAAATGCGGCAAATTTGGCGATTGATGCGGGTGGTAATTTGGCGTATCTCGCGCCCAATCGCGTGAATTTGAATTTGACCCAAGAGCGTTGGAAAGACATTGTGTTCCATGAAACGCGCGAGCATTCGGTTAATTTGAATGATTGATTTTTCAGGCAGCCTGAAAGGTTTGAAATTTTCAGGCTGCCTGAATATTTTATTTTTGCTTAAACTGATTTTCAAAAGCTGTCAAAACTTTCAATGTCTTACTGCTATCGTAAATCGCAAACACAATTTCATCAAACGCATTCGCAAATTTGTCTTGTTTCAAACAATCATCAAATACTTTTGCCACTTGCACAGGGTCATTGCGAAACACGCCACAACCCCACGCGCCCAACACCAAAATTTTATGCCCTTGCTGTTTGGCAATGCTCAAAACATAATTTGTTCGGCGAATGAGTGTTTCTGTAATCGCGTTTTCATCATTCGGGCAACGTTGTAAATGCACGCCCGCATTCGGCGCAGGCGCGGTAATCACGGAACACAAAAACACATCGTCCAACAAATTTTCCTTATTTATCCGAAAAAACGGCACATTGGGCGAATAAATCATGTGGTCGGTGTAGAGCATGGATTTGTTTTTGCGGTTGATTTCGTAATATTCAGGCTGCCTTAATTGGCATAAATACAAACCCGATGAACGGCATAAATCTTCTTCTTGGGCTTTCGCGCCACTCAAAAAACCACCACCTGCATTTTTCGCAGACGCAAAATTGAGCAAACACACATGGGCTTTTTGTTCTTCCACAACCAAACGATAGGCGGCTTGTTGCGTACTTTCACGCGTTACGCTGATGTTGATTTTGCTTGTGCCGATTTCGCGGTCATGGGCGTACAAATCGGCTAATTCTTGGGGGCGATATAATTGGGTTTGGTTTTCGGCAAGACGTTGTTTGTCGCTAAAATCAATTTGCTTGTGGGGATTGGGTAAAATGCCTGTTTGACTGATGGCTAATGCTTGTTCGGCAATTTGTTTGGTACTTAATTTTTGGATTTCGTTCATTTTTATTTTCTATATTTTAAATTATTTCAATCATTTAATTTTCATTTAACACAATAATTTGTCGGGACATAGGCTGGCGGTAAGTGTCGCCCCGAGCAACACGCACCCCAGCTTTTCAACGCGCTGGCGGTGCTGGGGTGCATTCCGCTACGCTTCATTTACCGCCAGCCTACGCAAATCGTGTATTTTCAGGCAGCCTGAAAAGTTTGTAGGGTGCACCCTACGCGATTAACTTAAAATTTCAATCCATTCTGGTGGCAATCTGCAATTTGCAGGTGCATTCGCAAACATGGGCGCGATTTGTTCATGCTTGTATCCTGCTAAACCTGTTCCGATTGCGGTTACAAAAAATTTTAATTCGTGATGTTGATTGGCAAATTGAATAAAATCATTGACATATTGTTCAATTTTGCTTAACGGCAAAGTCTGTAAACGCCCATTTTTCGTGGGAATGGCATAGGATTGTCCTTCCAATCCCACGCCTTGTCCTTGTTTTGCGCCAAAATGCAATTTTGCGGTTAAGGCTGCGCCTTTGCCATGTCTGCCAGTTGTATTTGAACCAAATACGAAAATTTCGCCAGCTTGTATTTGATGTGTCATATTATTTTCCTTTTACAAAACAATATTCAGGCTGCCTGAACCATTCTGCACCGCCAACAATCGCGTTTCGCCAAACTCAAAATCGCGCAACACAAACGCCATAAAATCCGCGCCAGCCGTGTGCGCCAACACGCAGCGAAGTTGCGTTTCGGTCAATTCAAGCGGCAACATGGTTGCACCATCGCTCAACGCCCACGTTTCGCCATCGCGCCATAAATTGACTTGCGCCAACGCCATCGGCTGAACCGTCAAAAAGGGATTGTCGGCAAAGGCTTCATGCGCCTGTTCCCAAGCCTGCGCGATGTTCAGGCTACCTAAAATCCCAATTTACCCCATCACATCTTGCCAACTCAACCCAAATTTCGCCAAATATTTCCGCAATCTATCGCTGTCATTGGGGTGGTCTTTTGCCAAACGCGATACATTAAACAAGGCTCGCCCCGCCGAAGCCAAATTTTTATGCTGACGACACACCGAAATCACATTTTCCAATTGCATTTTGTCAAATTCATCTAATTTGTCTAAATCCAATTTTTCAGGCAGCCTGAAAGTATTTTTATCTAATAAATCAGTATCTTGCCATAAATATTTCAAACGCTCAATTTCCGCCAAAACCAAATCACGCGAAATCCGACCTTCTGGCGCAAGTGTCGCCAAACGCATAATGCTCGCCGCCAAATCCCGAAAATTACCGCGCCAAAGTGCTTGTTCCGAAAGCGCAAAATCCAAATACGCCGCCTGCGCTTCCCGATTAAAGCGCGTGGCTCGCCCCAATTCCTGCGAAGCCAACGCCAATTGGTGCGCCATATTCGGCTCAATGTCCTCGCGCCGTTCCGCCAAACTCGGCAATTCATAATGCCACACATTAATCCGCGCAAACAAATCTTCCCGAAATCGCCCAGCCCGCACTTCATGGCGCAAATCCCGATTCGTACCCGCAATCAATTGAAACGAACTGGACGTTTCGCTGTCGCTGCCCACAGGATAAAACCGTTTTTCTTCAATGGCTTTGAGCAACATCGCCTGTTCGTCCAAACCCAATTCGCCAATCTCGTCCAAAAACAACACGCCTTTGTCGGCGGTTTTCAGCCAGCCATCGCGTTTGTCTGCCGCGCCCGTGAACGCGCCTTTTTTGTGTCCAAACAAAGCCGAAGCCGCACCATCGCCCCGCAAAACCGCACAATTCACGTCCACAAAATGCCCTGAAATCAAATGCCTAGCCTTTTTTAATTCGTAAATTCGCCGCGCCAACATGGATTTGCCCGCGCCAGTCGCGCCACTCAATAAAATCGGCGATGGTGAATTTAATGCGACTTGTTCAATTTCGGCAATCATTTTATTAAAACGTTGATTTTTTGTGGCAATACCGCTTTTTAAATACAAAAGCGCATTGTCGCGCACCGCCGCCAAACGTTGCGCCAACACATCGTAACGCGCCAAATCCAAATCAATGATTTCAATGGAACCCACATCGCCTGTCATCATGCTTTTGTTTTGATTTTTCGGCGGCGAAGTTTGCAATAAAACCGATGGAATTTGGCGACTTTCCACCAATAAAAACAAGCAAATTTGTGCCACATGCGTGCCAGTTGTGATGTGGGTTAAATAATTTTCCTTATCCAAATCAAAATGATATTGTGCAACCCAATCATGCAAAACCGTATAAACTTCACTGAAATCCCAAGGATTGGCTAATTCCAACGGCACAAAATTCACTTCCGTATCAGGCGAAACCTGTTGAATATCTGCCTTGACTTGATTGGCTAAACCCAAGAATTTTTCCTGTATAAACAATTCCATACGATGAATGGTCAAATCATCGCGTTGATTCATGGCGATATTCGGTCGCCATTTGCGCCAACGTCCATCGCCACGACTTTGCACCGCGTCCAATACCGTTCCCAAAAAACTAATGACCACATTCTTCCTATCCATTTAGCTATTTTTCCTATCTTATTTTATATATTTTCTATGATAACGCAAAACCGTTCAGGCCGCCTGAAAATTTTTATTTTATTTAAAATCAATATTTTGAAAACATTTTAGGCAGCCTGAAAAACAATTGGCACGCACTTTGCAATTACTTTATCAACGCAACACACAAATGCCGAAGGAATTACAGCCTACGAAGCTCGTTGTCGCGGGTTCGAGTCCCGTCTCTGCCGCCAACGATGGCAGAGTAGCTCAGAAGGTAGAGCGCGAAACATTTCTTCAATTTAGTTGTGGGTTGCGCCCCAGTTTCGGGGCTAGGCGAATGTCGCAGAAATTACAGTTAATCCAAAGGTTGGCGGTTCAAGTCCGCCCTTTGCCTAGACGATGGCAAAGTAGCTCAATCGGTTAGAGCAAGGGAAATATTTCTGCAATGTGGTCGCCACGCCCCACCTTTTTCGGGCGCATGCTTGTCGGTTTACAGGTAGAGCAGCAACGCGAGTTGTGTGTCTTGGGTTCAAATCCCAATGCCGTTTTGGTATAGCTCAGTTTTTCAACCGATAAATTTGGTCGCCCAATTTTTTCAGGCAGCCTGCCGATGATTTTCAGGCAAATATTGACAGGTTTTTGATTAACAAGGATAATTCAGTTTCTGGCGAATGCGTGTAAGATTACATTTTGATTGGAGAAATTATCTTGCACATTTTAGTCGCCACCCCTTTTACGGGCGAATGCCAACAGGATTACATCTCAAATCGTCATCTTGTTGAGAACCTAGTCGCCCACCCATTTTTAAGGCTGCCTGAAAACCTTTGTTTCAGGCAGCCTTTTTATTGCATAAAGGAAAAACATTATGGCAAACAAAAACATATTCAACACCTTGTTTCATAAAAATAAAAACAACGAAAACGCCACCAACACCCACAACCAAGCAGGCGGCATCGCCTACGCATTCTCGCCCGAACACGCGCTGGCGCAATTCGCCACAACTGGCTGTTTTAACAACACTTATTACGCCAACGCCGCCGAACAATTAGACCAAGTCCGCCAATTATGCGAACAAGTTTCCCCCAAATTCATCGCCCAAACCGCCATTTATGCCCGCGAAAAAGGCGCGATGAAAGACATGCCCGCGTTTTTATTGGCGATTTTGGCGCAAAAAGATGTGGCATTGTGCGCCCAAATTTTTGAGCGCGTGATTGACAACGGCAAAATGTTGCGTAACTTCGTGCAAATGTTGCGAAGTGGCGCGACTGGACGCCAATCGCTGGGAACGCGCCCGAAAAAATTGGTACAAAATTGGTTGCTCAATGCCAATGAAAAACAACTGCTTAACGCGGCAATCGGCAACGCGCCATCGTTGGCGGACGTGGTCAAAATGGTACACCCCAAACCGCGTGAAGCGTGGCAAGCGGCATGGTTTGCGTGGTTGATTGGGCGCGAATACCGTTTTGATGATTTGCCACCGATTACGCAATCTTTTGAATTGTATAAACAAAATCGCACAGGTAAATTGCCCGATGTGCCGTTTCAAATGCTCACGTCTTTGGATTTGGACACGGGAGCGTGGACGCAAATCGCGCTGAACGGTTCGTGGCAACAAGTTCGCCAAAGTTTGAATACATTTCAAAGACATGGCGTGTTTGCCAAAAGCAAAAACATTCGCGCCATCGCAGAAAAAATTTCGGATAAACAAGCGGTTGCCAAATCACGTGTTTTGCCGTATCAGCTTTTGACAGCGTTTCAGGCTGCCTATAATTTGCCAAATAGCATCAGCAATGCTTTGCAAGACGCAATGGAATATGCGGTAGAAAATGTACCTGTTTTTAAAGGAAATATTGTGGTCTGCCCCGATGTATCGGGTTCCATGCAAAGCCCTGCGACTGGCTATCGTGGCAGCGCGACCAGCAAAACACGCTGCATAGACGTGGCGGCTTTGGTGTCGGCAGCCGTGTTGCGCCAAAATCCGAAAGCGCGCATTTTACCCTTTGAAAACATCGTGGTAGGCGTGAAAATCAATCCGCGCGACAGCATCATGACCAACGCGGAAAAATTGGCAAGAATCGGTGGTGGTGGCACGACTTGCAGCGCACCGCTCGCCAAATTGAACGCGGAAAAAGCCCATGTGGATTTGTTGATTATGGTGTCCGACAACGAAAGTTGGGCTGACCGCGAACAGCGTTTTGGTAGCAAAACTTCCCTGCAAAAAGAATGGGATAAGTTGAAACAGCGTTGCCCGAATGCCAAATTGGTTTGTTTGGACATTCAGCCCAACGCGACCACGCAAGCGCAAAATCGGGACGATATTTTGAATATTGGCGGGTTTAGCGACCATGTTTTTGGCGTGATTGGGGCGTTTGCGGAACAGGGTTTGCATGGCGATGCGTGGGTGAAGCAAATTCAAGCGATTGAGTTGTAAATTATTTTGTGAAAAATATTTTTCAGACGGCATTTAATTACACGGCAATCCGTCGGTCGGGCATTGACGTCCGACATGATTCTTGGCGCATTGTGTCGGGCATAAATGCCCGACCTACAAGAATAATTTTTTAATATATTTTTAGGCTGCCTGAAATTAAATTATCAATTTAATTTAGTGGGAAATGTTTTTCAGACGGCATCTAAATTACACGGCAACCCGTAGGTCGGGCATTTATGCCCGACGCAACGCTTATAAATCATGTCGGGCATAAATGCCCGACCTACGAGAATAATTTTTTAATATATATTTTCAGGCAGCCTGAAACCAAAAAAGAAAGACAAAATCATGCAAAAATTCATACTTTTACGCGGACATCAAGGTTCAGGCAAATCCACATTTGCCGCCGAAAAAATCGCGCAATTTCAACGTGATTATCCGCAAGCCATTATCCATCATATTGAAAACGATAAGGAATTGACCGATGAACATGGCGTTTATCGTTGGTCGCCCGAAGCCGTTGAAAAAGCAATCCAAAAAGGCACGGCGACTTTCAAAAACGCGCTGAAATTCGGGCAGCAACATCGCCACACCGACATTTTAATCATCAATTCCAACACCAATCAAAAGGCGAATGCCTGCCGTGCGCTGCTGGATTTGGCACGGAAAAACCATTTTGAAACAGAAGTTTATCGTTTGCACAATTTTTATCCGAATGCCCACAATGTGCCTGAAAGCGAAGTTTTGGCGGCATATCAGCGTTTGAATGAAAATCGTGTGAAAGGCGAAATTCATGTGCCAGCCGCGCGCCCGATTTCTGCCACGCAACAGGCGATTTTGGACGAAATGGCGACTTTCCGCAGCCAGCCTTTGGATTTTGATGCGGAACAGCAAACCTTTGTTACGCAAAGATATTTGCAACACGGGCAACGCAATTTCACGGCAAAAAATTCACGCTTGTTCCCCGAATTGCGCGTGTTGAAATACCGCCGCCAAGTGTTTTACGAAAACCGTTTTGATGATGCTTTGCTGGAAATGCGCGGCTTAATTATTGATAAATTTGGCAAAATCATTGTGCGCCCGTTTAAAAAAGTGTTCAATTATTCAGAACGTGTGGCGCGGAACAGCAAATATCCCATTGAAATTGCGGATAATCATCGCGTGAATGCGGTGGTGAAAGTGAACGGCTTTTTGGGCTGCTGCACCCATGTTCGGCTGCCTGAAAACCACCCCAGTTTTGGCGCGGCTTTTGACGGGCAAACGCTGTTTTCCACAACGGGTTCGCTGGACAGCGATTTTGCCAAAATGGTGCGAAACCATTGTTCTCAATATGAAAATATGTTTGCAGCTTACCCCAATCACACATTTTTGTTTGAAGTTACCGACCCGAGCGATGTGCATATTATCCGCGAACAATTTGGCGAAACGCTGATTGGCGTGATTGAGGTGGCGACTGGGCGACAATGGCGTGAGCGTGAATTGGACGAAGTCGCGGCGCGTTTTGGCGTGGCGCGTCCGCAAATCATTGAAAATATGGCGTTTGGCGAATTGAAATCGCTGCTGAAAACGGTGGAACACGAGGGCTTTATGGTGTTTGACGCGGCAAGGGAGGAAATGTTGTTTAAGCTGAAATCGCCTTATTATTTGGTGTCCAAGTTTTTTGGGCGCAGTTCGGCGGCGAATTTGGGGCGCAAATTGGATAAGCGGCAGTTGGACGAGGAATTTTATCCTTTGGCAGATTATCTGGCTGAAAATAAAGTGGTTTTCAATGAATTGGCGGAATTGGATAAGATTGCGTTTATTCAGGATTTTTTGAGAAATTCGGTTTAAATTTGTGTTTTCAAGCTGCCTGAAAAACTTTAAATGAGAGGAAATATTATGGATAATTTATTAAAAAATGCCATCAATTCTATTGAAATTGGCGTAGAAGATTTTGAATTCAGTAAACAAGATGAGCGAAGAATTATTTCATGCACAAGAAATATTTTTGCAGGTATTTTATTGTTATTTAAATATAAATTGGTTGAATTAAGCCCTGTAAATTCAGATGAAGTTTTAATTAAACAAAGAATTATGCCAATATTGGAAGATGAAAATCTCATTTGGAAAGGAGAGGGCAAAAAAACTGTTGATGTTCAGGGCATTAAAGATAGATTTAAATCTTTAAATATACATATTGACTGGACTACTTTGGATAAAGTCAATGAATATAGAAATAATATTGAGCATTATCACAGTACTCAAAGTATAGAAACTGTGCAAGAAATGATTGCCCGAGTATTTCCAATTATAAATTATTTTATTCATAGCCATCTGAACGAGCAGCCTGAGAATTTATTTCATCATGAAACATGGAGAAAATTATTACTTATTCAAGATGTTTATGAGCAAGAAAAAGAATTTTGTCTTACTCAATTAAAAAAATTAACTTTTTATAATAATAAAATTCTTGAAACTATTTCTAATCATACTTGCTCTGAATGCGGTTATAGTTTAATTATTCCTAGTAATGATGAAGATACCGGTGCTGACTGTATAAATTACATTTGCAAATCTTGTAATAAAGAATGGGATTATAATGATTTGATTGAGGAATGTTTAGATAAAAAGTACAAATCCGAATGGTGGGATTGTATTAAATATGGTGGAGAAGAGCCTGTCGTAGATTGTCCTGAATGTGGTGGTAAATATGACTACATTGAAAAATTTTGTTACCACTGCGATACAAAAATAAAAGATATTTGTCAAAATTGCGGTAATTCTATTAGTGCAAGTGAACTAGAATGTGCACCATTTTGTGGTTCTTGTTTTTATTTAATAGAAAAATTAAGTGATGAATAAAATGGCAAAAATTTTCTTTACATCGGATTGGCATTTTTCACATCAAAACATTGTGAAATTCTGCCCCACTTTTCGCCCAAACGCCCACAATGTGGCGGAATTGGACGAATTTTTGATTGCGCGTTGGAACGAAACCGTGTCGCCCGAAGACGTGGTTTACAATTTGGGCGATTTATCTTTCTCACATGATTTCAAACAGTTGGAGCGCGTATTATCTCGTTTGAACGGCACGCATCATCTGATTTACGGCAACCATGACGGGCAAATCCGTCAGCACATTGACCGTCTGCTCAATCAAACGAAACATGACGGTTTGCCGATGTTGTCGTCCGCGCAGGATTATTTGAAATTAAGGCTGCCTGAAATCAATAATACTTTGATTTTGTTTCATTATCCGATTTTGGAATGGGACGGCTGCCACAAGGGTTGGTATCATTTGCACGGGCATATTCATGACCGCGTGGCGGCGTTGCGTGGGCGCGTGTTGAATGTGGGTTGGGATTTGCACGGTCGCTTTTTGACGGCGCAAGATGTGGATGATTTATTGCGTGATTTGCCGATGACTTCGCATTTTGGCGACAAATCAGGGGATTTTCCTGTGGCAGATGTGGCGGAAAATGCGCGGAAATTGCGTGTGATTTTAAAGAGAAATAATCCTTAAAGGATTGTATGATTTGGAATAACTGATTGAAAATAATAAAATAATGAACAAGCTAACCGAAACCAGTAAATTTTTAAGCTATATTTTGCGCCATCATCCTGAAAGCATTGGTATCATGCTCAATCAAGATGGTTGGGTGGACATTGATATTTTGTTGGCACAAGCGCAACGGCATGGACGACATATTTCGCGTTCTTTGCTAATGGAAGTGGTTGAAACCAATAATAAAAAACGTTTTACCATTTCGGAAGATGGCAAACAAATTCGCGCCGCGCAAGGACATTCCACCAAACAGGTTAATATCCAACATCAAGCCGTTCAGCCACCCGATGTTTTGTATCACGGCACGGCAACACGCTTTTTGCAAAGCATTTGGGCACAAGGCTTGATTTCAGGCAGCCGTCATCATGTGCATTTGTCGGCAGACGTGGCAACCGCCAAAGCGGTGGGAATGCGCCACGGCGTGCCTGTGATTTTGCGCGTGAATGCGGCAGCGATGTGTGAAGCGGGATATGAATTTTATTTGAGTGATAATGGCGTTTGGCTGACAGAAAAAGTGCCGGCTGAATTTTTGCAACACCTAGACAGCAAACAATAATTTTGCATCAAATCATTGAAAATAAAGATTTTCAGGCAGCCTGAAAATTCAAAAACAAAGGAAAATCAAAAATGAAACTCTATCAATTCTATCTCGGCATCCAAATGTCGCACGCCAATTTGGAAATGCACGATGTGCAATTTGTCGTTGCGCCCACAGCCGAAGCCGCCTTCCCCGATTTAAAGCGGATTTGGGCGCATACCGATGCGCGTTTGCATGTTGATGGTTGGCGCGAAATCAACTGGGCGGCTGGCTACGACATTGTTTTGCAAAATCAAGCGAATACCTTGCCCGAAAAATTGTTTTTTGTGAATGTGGGCGCGTATGCCGATGGGCAGTTGGCGGAATTACACGATTTTGATTTGTTTGTCGCGCACAATGAAAAAATGGCGAAAGAACAAGCCCTTGCCAAATTGCTTACCCACGCCAATCAGCAGCACAAAGACAATTTGAAAGATGTGGACAATATTTTGCAGCTCAATCAATTTCATGGTTGGTTTGTGCATTTGCGTGCTAATCCAAATGGGCAAGCCAAAGCGATTGAATTTCAAGGATATTTGCCGATTTAATTGGTTTCAGGCTGCCTAATTATAGTCGCTTAAAATAAAAATAGGACAAGGCGACCACGCTCGCCGTGTACATCTAGTACATAAGGGCGTGGGCAACGCAGTAGTATTTTTAATTTTAAGCGACTATTAAATAAAATTTAATTATAAATAGAGGAGAGTTATTTGATGCTAAAACGAAAATCTTTAAATTGGGTTGATGTAATTGTTTTGACTATTATTTTCTTTGGCATGGCTATTTACAGTTCAACCATACATTTTTTCACTTTGTCTGAAGCCAATCAGGTGGCGCCTCCAGATTTGAACTTTGGGTCAAGCCAAAATTGGTCTGGCATT
The DNA here is from genome assembly GCF_022354465.1 of Wielerella bovis. NCBI lineage: Bacteria > Pseudomonadati > Pseudomonadota > Betaproteobacteria > Neisseriales > Neisseriaceae > Wielerella > Wielerella bovis. The sequence goes on from NZ_CP092361.1 coordinate 463,922, forward strand.
GCTATGGAATTGGGGGCTTTATGTGTGGCTTGGTTATACTTGCAATACCGTCAGTTTGATTTTAAGATTTTGAATTTCAATGTTAATAAATGGACTCTGCCCAAAATTGTTTTGTATATTTTGTTGGCAGGTTCGGTAGCAACGGCTTATGAAATTATGCAACAAGCTGTATTGCCACATTGGTATCCACCAGCAGATGAAAGTACGCATTATTCCGCGACAGAACACATGAGCCAATGGTCAATATCCTTGTTTCTTTTTGCTTTATTGAATGGTTTTTATGAGGAATTGTTTTTTATTGGTTTGTTGGTATTGATAGAGAAAAAGCATTTTCCTTGGGTAATTTTGTTCAGTTTGATGGTGCGATTTGCGTTTCACACTTATCAGGGGTTAGCGGGAGCAATGGTGATTACTACGTTGGGTATGGTGTTCTTGTTATTGCGCTGGAAATCCGATGAATTGTTACCGTTTATGTTAGCGCATTCATTTTTTGATGTGTTTGGATTAGGTTTGCCTTTGTATTTATTAGAATGATGACGGTAAACTAGAGGTTCATGGCAATTCGTTTTGTGGTTATGTTTGTACTTGATAGCCTCCATTCTGTGTTCGAAATATTCGCCAATGGATTGTGTTGGTTCGCATTTTTGTCTTGAATGAAGAGCGTTACCTGCAAAATCAATATTTTGCTCGACTGCTGTACTGTTATTGACTCTTAAGCTGAAACCTTTGCGAAATCGATTCAGGCAGCCTGAAAATTTGTAGGTAGGATACTTGAATCAGACAGTTTTTAAATAAAAACAAATATTTGTGAAATATAAAAAATGTCGGATGCAAGAATTCGACCTGCAGTTTCGGGTTTTATAGTGGATTCAATTTAAATCAGGACAAGGCGACAGCGACTGCCGTTTACACAGGTTTCAAACTTATGCAAAAAATATACAAGGCAGCCTGAAAGTGGTTTTCAGGCTGCCTTGTATATTTTTGATGGATTCGTACTCAATTATTTACCACAAGGAGCACGATTGAGTGAGCCATAACGTCCCACAATCCCTTGAATGGTGCTGGCATCTTGGTCGCTAACAGACATAAATAATACGTTGATGCGAGAACCTTCGCCATCTGCTACATCAGAACGTGTCGCAGCATGTGGGAAACGACCCAATAAGCCTTTGATGCGATGATAATCATCTTCGGGTAAGCTAACACGCGCGGAACAGTTGCGATAATTGGCTTTGGCTGTTTCGTTGCTGGTTACTGGTGGTTTGGGTTGTTGCGGTTTTACAGGTGGTTGCTGTGGTTTCACAGGCGGTTTATTGGCATTGGCTGCATTGTTTGTTTTATTTACCGCATTACCTGCCGCACTAGCCGAATTAGGTGTTGGTGTTCCACCGATTGGTTGCTGTAATTGCTGATTACCTGTGTTAATCACAATTTGCGGTTGCGCAGGATTTTGTTGTTGTGTTTGTGTATTGTGTTGTTTAGCAGGATTCAGAATTTTATTCCCAACCATGCCTGCAAATACAATAATATTGAGTGCTAACAAAGTAGCAAATAACCATTTCATTTTTGTTCTATCCAGTTAATCAGTCCGAAAATCACAAGATTATCTACAATTTTCACGCAGTTGTCCAAAACAAATGTAGGGGGGAGTGCGCCTAAAATTTTGGCTGCACCACCGCCTGTTAATATAATATCCACCGTTTGTTGATGATTGCGTTCTTTCAATCGCGTATGCATCAAAATGATTGAGCCACATACTGCATCTAACATACCCGTAGCGATGGCATTGGCTGTGGTTGTAGGGAAGGGGTAAAACTGTCCTTCGGGGCGATTCAAATTGGCAGTACGGTGCAATAGCGATTCTCGCATTAAATGAAAACCAGGCATAATACTGCCACCCAAATAATGATTATCAGCCGTTAGTGCATCAATCGTAACTGCTGTACCACAACTGACAATAACACACGCATTTTGTGTGAATCTACGGCTACCCAAAGCGCTGAACCAGCGGTCTGTGCCATGTTCCCTTGGGTTGCGGTAATGATTGGTAACACCTAATGCGTGATACATGGAGGTCAGCCATTCAATCGGGTGGGGCAGATAGCTTTGCACTAAATCTTGCTTCGCAATCCCACAAACCGCAGAACCAATAATACGCACATCGGGACGTCCCCATTCTGCCCAGTCTTGTTGTAAGCGTGATAAATCACGATAGGGTGCGTGCGTAGTGTGTACGATTTCGCCATTTTCTACCCAAGCCCATTTTAAACGACTGTTGCCAGCGTCTAATAATAAATAACGTGGAAGCAGTTTCAGGCTGCCTGAAAGTTGTTCAGGACGGCGTAAACTCACTTCGCCGTTGATAATTTCCTGCTCACCTTGTTCTGTTTGTAAACGCAGCGCACCTGTTTCGCTGATTCCCAGTATGCGTCCATAATGGATAATTTGTTCATCGTGTAACAAATAAATATATTGTTTTTGGTCACGATGTACGGCTTCATAGGCAGTCTGAAACGGTGCAAATCCAGTTTGTTCAAATTGAATCAATAAGGTGTGTATTTCTTGCAACAATTTATCTAATAACAGGCTAGCAGGCGTATTTTTTTGCGTACAGGCAGCCTGAAAAGATGTGGCATTATCTATTTTTTCAGGCTGCATAAAATTGATGCCAATGCCAATAATGGCATGAGTTTGTTCATTTTTGCGAACAGTTTCAATTAAAATACCGCCCAATTTGTCTAAACCAATGACCAAGTCATTTGGCCATTTGATTTGAACGTGGCAATTTAGTGCACTCAATGCACGTTGGCAGGCAAGAGCGACAATGGGTGCTAATGTACCTAATTGTGCTTGTGTTTGTGAAAACGTCCAGCCGATGCTAAACATCAAGCATTCGCCCAAATCGTGTTGCCATTTTCTCCCTTGTCTGCCACGTCCTTGCGTTTGTTGATGCGATAGCACAACATGGCGATGAATAGGGCAGCCTGAACGTGCTTTATCCAACAAAACAGTGTTGGTGGATGTCGTTTCCGATAAAACCTCTACCGTAAAATCAGTATGGGTATACTGGTCTGATAATAATGCAATAGGACGTGTAAGCTGCCAAAAACCATCACGTTGTCGCAATAAAGGGCGCAGAGTAGGGGGTACTTGTTGCCACAAGGAATTGAGTTGTTGTGGCTGGCACATAAGTTGTTGCGCCAGTTCAGTAATGTGGTGTGGCATACCATCTGCTAACGCGACCAGCAATTTGTTTACAAGCATGTTGTGTACAAAAAATAAAACATGAATTTTAACCGATTTTTACTTGTAATAGCGAAAAAATGCAGCCTGAAAATGAGTTTCAGGCTGCCTATTGGGTTTGAAGGGGAATCTAATGCAGCCTGAAAATTTTTAGGCGATAAATGAGGCTGTCAAAATCATTAAGAAGTAGCGAAAGTATTGCATTGGTTAATGTCGCCCGTTTGTAAACCACGCTGCAACCATGCTTTGCGGTTGGCAGATGTGCCATGTGTATGGGTGTGTGGTACAGAATAGCCTTGTGCACGTTCTTGTAATCTATCATCACCAACCGCTTCGGCTGCGTTATAGGCCTCTTCAATATCACCTGCTTCAAATAAACCATCTTTTTGCGCATAGTATCCCCATACGCCAGCATAACAGTCTGCTTGTAATTCCAATTTTACTGATAGTGCATTAGCTTCTCTTTGCCCAACTTGGCGTTGTGCTTGATGTACTTTTTGAATAGTTCCCATCAATGTTTGTACATGGTGTCCTACTTCATGTGCCAAAACATAGGCAAATGCTGCATCACCTTCTGCACCCAGTTGATTTTTCATTGTGTCATAAAATGACAAATCAATGTATAACTTATTATCACCAGGACAATAAAAAGGACCTGCACTGGCTTTCCCAGTACCGCAGGCGGTAGAGGTTGCACCAGAATAGAGCACGAGTGTTGGATTTTTATAAGTCGCACCCATTTTTTGGAAATATGCGCCCCATACTTTTTCAGTTTCTCGTAAAACAACAGAACTGAGTTTCGCCAATTCTTGTTCTTGTGCTGATTGTTTTACAGGCGTACTTTGTTGTGTTTGTGGTGCACCAAGTTGTGGTGTTCCAACTAAACCTGATAAATCCACGCCATAATATGCACCAACCAATAATACAATAATGCCAATTAAGCCAGTTGATTTTCCACCGCGTCCTCCGCCAGAGTTACCACGGCGGTCTTCAATATTATTACTGCCTTCCCTATCTTTCCAGCGCATGATTATTCCTTTCGCATGAAAAAAGCCCAAACGATTATGTTTGGGCTTTTGAGTATATGGTGGTCGGAGGCGGGATCGAACCGCCGACACACGGATTTTCAATCCGTTGCTCTACCAACTGAGCTATCCAACCGATAAGCTATGTATTAAACCATAAATAATAGTAATAGTCAAACTATTTTATGCAGAGCAAGACAAATAGTCTGATTTATTTGCAATTATTATTTGGTAATATCTACAATGCTGCGTGCCGCACGGCGTGCATCCAACAAAATCAAGCCCAATTTTGCGCTTTCTTTTGCGGTTAAGCATAAGACATTTGTACCACCTGCCTGAATCAGTAAGGTGTAACCTAATTTTCCCTTAACAATAACTTGTTCTAACTCGCCACAAGCCAATTCTTGTGTTGTGCGGTTACCCAAAGCCAGTAAGGCAGCAGACATCGCACCAACACGGTCGGCATCAATGTTGGCTGGTAACAAATGTGCAACAGGCAAGCCGTCAGTAGAAATAATGGCAGAAGATGTAATATCAACAGATGAGCTATTCAAATCGCTCAGTACGGAGGTTAAAAGTTGTTCATGCATTTTAGTTATTTCCAATCAAATTCTTAAAAAGCGTTACCCAAGTTGGCTTCCGCATTGGCGGTTTGATACAGCGCACGCACTAATTGTACAAATGACTCTTTATGCAGTTGAGGTGTACCACCAGTTACCAAGATATATTTAGCATCATTAATATAAATTGGGAAGAATGTTAATTCACTTTGACCTGTTGGGTCGCATAGACCCCATGCGTTTTGATAAATATTTAAGTTATTTTTAATCAATAATGCATGGCGTTCAGATAAGCGAATGGCTTCACTTGCTAAAATAGCTACTTCTTCAGCTGCTTCATGGTGAAAACCAGAGTTAGCAAAATAAAAACCATCTTGGTCGATTAATAATGCTTTTTGGCTATCTGACATATGGGGCAGCAGGTTGGATAAGGTGTCATCTTGTAAAGGTTGGACATTAACGGGAGTATCGCCACCATATAAAAACTCTAAACGTTGTAGACGGTATAGTAAATTCAATGCTGAATCTACATCGTCCGTTTCTGCCCATTCTAATAATTTGGCTTGGGTAATAGGTTCATGACCTTCAATTTTTAAGATGTTGGCTAATAATGTACGACTGGCACTCGCACTTTTATTAGCCACAGCATAAAATGCCCCAGCTGGCGTAATATGTGGGTATAAATTTGTTTGTAATGAGAGAGTAGATTCCATGTTATACCTCTAAGCCTGGATCAATTTGGAATAGCATAGCTGTAACCAGCTGTTTTACATCTTCTTCGTTACGTGCATCTATTTCAAATACTGGCACATTCAAGCCGTGTTGTGCTAAATATTTCTGATATACATCAATGCCTGGTACGGCACGAAGATCCATTTTGGTTACGCCAACAACTAATGGTGCTGTTTTTAATAAATCAGCAAATGAATCCAAGAAGAATTTTAAGTCTTTTAATGGATTACCACGAGTATTGTCTAATAATAAAATTAAACCCATACTACCTTGGCTTAAAATGTCCCACATGAAATCAAAACGCTCTTGACCAGGTGTTCCATATAAGTGGATTTTTGTATTTTCATCTAATTGGATTAAGCCATAATCCATTGCAACCGTTGTATAGCCTTTACGAACAGCCGTCATATCAGATGCACTAGCATCGGTTTGTACAGGTGGTTCATCAGACAGGGCTGCAATAGCAGTGGTTTTGCCCACACCAACAGGACCTGTAAAAATAATCTTATTTTCTACCAGCATGGTAAATACCTCTTAAATTATTTATTCAGCAATTTTTTCATTAAGCGACTCAATAAACCGCCTGATTTTTGTTTCTCATGTGCAGCAGAAGCACGAGCAGCCTGAACTTGTTCTGGTTTAGGTGCTGCTGTAGCAGTATTTACTGTGGCGCGTGTTGCAGATTGATTTGTAGCATTCTCGCTAACTTGCTGTGTTACAGCTAAATAATCAGTGAGATATGTTGCAGCAATATAGTTCAAAATATCTGACATATCCAAAGGCATCAGTTTATACAACATATTTAAACTAACTGAAGTCTTGGTTAAGAAGGCAGATAAACGCATGGATTCAGGTAAAGGTGCTAAACGAGTTAAGTTTGGCCAACTCTTTAATCTAAATACGGTATTTGGATTTAATGGATGAACCAAACGACCATTTGCTGTCCATAATGCCATTTGCCACATAGTTGAAGTGATAGATGCATTTGCACGTTCCAAAATATTGTTACCTTCTGGAATTTGTTTCAACTTAATATCTGGATGTTCTTGGCGACATAATGCTTTAAGTTGCTCTGAATCTACCGCAACCCAAACGCGTTGCGCGGTTGGGAAAACGGCTAGGACAGGTTTATCGCCTACTAAAATAGCTGTATCACGCTGGTGCGCGATAGAGTCACGGAATGCGCCTAAAATGCCAACACGAGGGTCAAAACGTGGAATGACAATTTCACCAGCACGTTGTTGATGGTGTGTATCTTGTACAGGTGCATCTTGTTGTGCAGGAGTTGACGAATTATTACGCTGTGCTGCATTGCCATGAGCTACCCAAACACCGTTGCCTTGCAATAAATTGCGTAAACTCAAGAAGAGTGTATCAAATTTAATAGGTTTAGCTAGGTAAGGTGCTGTCACAGAAGGTGGTGATTTAGAAAAATACACTACTGTGCTACCTGAATAATCATGTTTTGCTTTTTGCCATGCAGCTAGACCTGAAGGACTATCGCCATCAACGATGACTAATTCAGGTTTCTCACCAGAACCTGCGCTAATCACTTGATAGTTGGTGGTGTTGTGCATTTTAAAAGCCATTTGGAACATGGCTTGCTGTTGCTCGTCCATAGCAACGAACAACAACTTCACCGTTTTTACGCGTGGTAAGTCTTGATTCATCATAGTTAATGTCCGAATGAGCCGTTATTTAATCGTTGCAGTAATTGGCTCATCGCCAATACTACTTCCTCTGGTAATGTTTGAACTTGACCGCGCAATTCTTGCAACAAATCTTCTAATCTGCCCCATTCTTCTGCGCGTTCGTATAAATCAAACAATGTAATGTAAAGTTGTGATTCTTGTGGGTAATCTACAATAGCTTTTTCCAGTAATTCCATTGAGTTATCTAGCTGACCATACATCAACAAGGATTCCGCGTCTTTTAAGATGCGTTCTGCTGGTGTTTTTGGTTCTGCGTTCACATCTGATTTTTCAGTTACTAATGCTTGGTAGCGTGCTTTTTTCAGGCTGCCACCGTCTAACCAACCTTGTTGAATACCCAAATCACGCAACATAGCTTCGTTAGGATTGGCTTCTAGACGCTCAAAAATAGGATGTTGTTGTCCCATTGTATAGCCCCAGCCTAGCATGCGCTCTTTGACTTGACGACCATATTGTCCCAAGTTGTAATACAAATTCCACAGATGACCTGCAAATCCGTTTACATTTTTAGCTCGGTAGTCCAATGTTAGTGCATCAATCAGCAAGGATGCTGGTTTATCAGACTCGCGAATGGCTTTATTTAAATATTTAATTGCTGCATCATAGCTTAAAGAGTCTTTTAGCAACTTAACACTTTGTTCAGGCTGCATAAATGCTAAAACAGCACCTTTTTCATCATTGCTGATATTAGAAAATGCACCTGTACCTGTAACCAATGTTTTGCGAGCCAAGGCTTTGATGGCTTGTTCAGCTGTTTCTTGTTTTTCGGCAGCTGCAGCAGCACTAATACGAGGTTTACGAGGTGTTTCTGATGCTGGAGGAGCAGATTTTTCTCCCAGCAGTTCTGCTGTTTGTTTAACTGTCCAACCCAATTTATTTTCAGCTAAGACACGCAAGCCCAAGTGGTTTTCATCCAATGCTAAACCTTGTTTAATATATTCTTCCAATTCTTCTTTGGAAAGAAGTGCTTGATGTTGGTTCATTGCATCAGTAGCAGCGTCTACATTTTTTGCTTGCAACCACAGACCAACCAATTCATTTGCCAGTTGTGGGTCTTTATTTTGAGTTTTTTCTAGATAAGCTGCTAAAGATTCTGCAGCTTTATCATAATAACCGAATTGTTTGTATACATTGAATTCAGTTAAAACGTCGACGTCTTGAACGGAAACTTTGGTATCGTCTACAACATTGGCTGCTGCTCCTGAACCCCATTCATTCCAGCTTTCATCTTCTTGTTCGGTTTCAGCTTCTGCGCTATCTGCATTTTCAGTAGTATCAGATTCTGCATTTTTGCGAGATTTAGTATGGGCTTTTTTGCCTTTGCCTTTTTTGCCTTTACCGCCACTAGCTTGGTTTTTTTGTTTACTTTTGATGAGAAATGCCACCAAAAGTCCAATTACCCCAACTGATAGAAGCATTGGTATTAGCGGATCATCTTCAAACATGGGTTTGCTCCTTACTTCTTAAATTGAAACATGTGTGTCTTACCATTTATCAATCCTCAAAATACATTGGCTGGTACGAGACTGAATGTAGCACATCACGAAGTGTATAATACACGCAATAAACCGAATAAACACGATTGATGTGGAAATAAGTCAGTCGTTTTAACAATTCTAGAATTTTAGCATTATTTTTGCGTTTGAAGTAATTTTCTTAATGCGACAATAGGTTTTATGTTGTACTTAACGATTTTGGAGAAACATCTATGACACAAGCAGAACGATTACGCAGTTGGCAGCCTGAAGCTAGTGCGGAGCAATTAGAGGCTTTTGCACAGGAAAATCATATGTTATTGGGTTTGCTGGACGATTGTTGGCGTAAGTTTCAAGAGACGCATGCGGATTTGTTTCAGGCTGCCTTACCTGTTGCAGAAAGTCATTATGCAGAAGGATTTTCGGTAGATGATTTGGAACATTTTCCTGTGAGTGATGAAGAATTGGCGGCATTTTTGAATGCGTTTGACCGAGAACGGGAGCGTACGGATTTGCCTTTTGGTGAGACGGTGGAAATTAATGAGCAGGACTGGGAGATTGAAACTTAAAATTTTATTATTTTGTGAATATTGTTTTCAATCTTTCAGGCTGCCTTATATTATAAAAATAATTGGGGCTAACGTAGATTAGCTTTAAATAATTTACTAGGCAGCCTGAAATATATGGTGGATTCAATTTAAATCAGGACAAGGCGACAGTGACCGCCGTGTACACATAGTACATAAGGGAGCTGGCAACGCTGTACTGGTTTAAATTGAATTCACCATCTTTGTTTACAGCTTTTGCATCGTTATAAAGGTTTTGAAGATTTTTTCACTGTTTAAATTGGCAATAACAGTAACAAATCGTTTGTTTCATCATGATTTTCAAATTTCTGCCAGTTTATATTTGATTGATTTTTTTGTGGTATTAGCATTGAGTGTGATTGCGTCGTTTTGAAAACATAAGCATCATCGTTGTCTTACTTCTATGTGAAATGCAGCCTGAAAATTATAGTGAATTCAATTTAAACCAGTACAGCGTTACCAGCTCCCTTATGTACTATGTGTACACGGCGGTCGCTGTTGCCTTGTCCTGATTTAAATTGAATCCACTATATTTTCAGGCTGCATTTTTGAATAATGTGATAAGTAAAAAAACCGTTGCTTGTATACAACAAACAACGGTTTTATGTGTTTAATTAGCGTTTTTTACCAGTAACGGTTGCTACAGCCAAATTGCTGCCACGTTTCAAAGCAATGCTTTGTACATCGGCAGGGTAGGTAACATCAGTTAAATGCAAGATGTCGCCAGCAACGACTTTTTCGCAATCCAATTCCAATGCTGCAGGGATATTTTTTGGATTAACCAAGCAATCAACTACGGTTGACAACAAAGATACACGACCAGATTGCAATTTTACTGCGTGTGATTTTTCAGCATTTACAATGTGAACAGGCAATTTAATGCGAACAGGTTGATTCAAATCAATGGCTTGGAAGTCAATGTGTTGTACTTGACGTTTTACAGGGTGCATTTGGTAATCACGCACAATGACATCTTGTTCTTTACCATCAATGCTCAATTTCAATACTTGCGTAAAGAAATTTTCTTTTTGCAAAGCGTAGAACATTTCTTTGTGGTCTACGGTAATCGCTTTGGTTTCACCCAAGCCATATACAACGGCTGGAACTTTGCTATCGTGACGCAGGCGGCGGCTCGCACCAGTACCTTGCTCTGAACGAATAGTTGCTTGAATAACTGTCATGGTAATTCCTTAAAATAAAATAAAAACACGTCGCTTCCGAGCTGCGACCAACTCTGCGACAAGATTACAAACAGCCTGAAAATCGTGTTTTCAGGCTGCCTGAATTTTTAAAACCGTGTATTTTACAACAAAAATAATGAATTGGGTTGAATTAAATCTTCATTAAACAAATAAGATACAGATTCTTCGTTGGAAATACGGCGTACAGTTTCTGCTAGCAAGCCTGCAATGGAGACTTGGCGAATGCGTGGACTGGCTTTAGCGGCTTCTGATAATGGAATAGTATCGGTAATCACAACTTGGTCAATATCAGATGTATTTAATCGTTCTACTGCGCCACCAGAAAATACAGCATGAGTGGCATAAGCTAACACGCGTTCTGCACCACGTTCTTTTAATGCTGATGCGGCTTTGCACAAGGTATTTGCCGTATCAATCATATCATCAACCAGTAAACAGGTTTTGCCACTGACATCGCCAATAATGTTCATAACTTCGGCAACATTGGCTTTGGGACGGCGTTTATCAATAATCGCTAAATCTGTGCCAAGCATTTTAGCGACTGCGCGAGCACGAACAACGCCACCAATATCTGGGCTTACCACCATTAAATTATCAATGCGTTGTTGCATGATGTCATGGGTTAGAATGGGTGTAGCGTAAATATTGTCCACAGGAATATCAAAGAAACCTTGAATCTGGTCGGCATGTAAATCTACAGTTAGCACGCGGTCAATTCCAGCGGCTTCTAACATATTGGCAACCAATTTGGCGGAAATGGGTACGCGTGCAGAGCGAGGACGTCGGTCTTGTCGTGCGTAACCAAAATAGGGGATTGCTGCGGTAATGCGTCCAGCAGAAGCACGTTTGAATGCGTCTGCCATTGTGAGAATTTCCATCAAATTATCATTGGTTGGTGCGCAGGTGGATTGCAAAATAAACACATCACGACCGCGCACGTTTTCCAATAATTCAATAGCAATTTCGCCATCTGAAAACTTTTTAACTGATGCGTTGCCAAGTGCTGTGTCCAAATGTTTGGCGACGCGAGAGGCCATTTCTGGATTGGCGTTGCCAGTGAACACCATTAAGCTATCAAAAGCCATTTCTTTTTCACCTAGTTGATTTTGTTTGTTTTTAGGATTGGGAAACATGAGTCGCCCTTTCGCGCAATATGGGAAAGCTCCACCTTTTGAGCGGACATAATTATACGCGATTGCGGATATAGATTAAAGAGAAAGTGTTGTTTTACGTTAAATTTTGTTATTTCAGGCTGCCAATGCAACAAATTAGGCAGCCTGAAATAACAAAACGCGCTTATAAAATATAAGCGCGTTGAATTTGGCTGGGGAGGAAGGATTCGAACCTTCGCATGCTGGAATCAAAATCCAGTGTCTTAACCGCTTGACGACTCCCCAAAATAAGTTTTGGCTGGGGATGTAGGATTCGAACCTACGCATGTCGGAATCAAAATCCGATGCCTTAACCAACTTGGCGAATCCCCAACTTTTATTTTGCATACACAAAATAATGAAACACGAATTATGCGGATTTTTGTTTTTTGTGTCAAGATGGTTTTGTGTTTTGTTATTTAATATTTTGATAAAAAAGAAAATAAAGGGTGAGTAGCAACATTTCTAACGCACCATTTTTGCAAATGATTGGGGAGTTTTGCATAAATAATTTGGGCTTGCTCGGCAGTTTCGCAGGGCAAAAATAGGCACGCGCCTGACCCTGTCATGCGAGGTTTGCCATATTGTGCTAATTCGGTAAAGGCAGCCTGAACTTTTGGATAATCTTGTAAAACAACGGCTTGCATATCATTGCGTAAGGGTTGCAGATTGTGCCAAGTGGGATTAGGTTGACTGGGGCTGTTGCGTGGTAAATCGGGATGGGCGAAGATTTTGGGTGTGGCAATGTGTTCGTCTGGGCGTACCAGTACATAATATTGTTGCGGAATTTCGATGGGTTGTAGTTGTTCGCCGATGCCGCGTGCAAATGCGTTTTGCCCAAAAATGAAAAAGGGAACATCTGCGCCAAGTGTTGCACCAATGTTGATGAGTTGTTGTGTGGTCAGTTGGCATTGCCATAAATGGTTCAATACCAATAATACGGTTGCGGCATTTGAGCTGCCGCCGCCCAAACCGCCACCCATGGGGATTTTTTTGTCTAGCCAAATGTCTGCGCCATTTTTCAGGCTGCCTGAATGTTGTTGCAATAATTGAGCGGCGCGGACGGTTAAATCGTGTTCAGGTGGTACGCCGTGCGTGGGTGTGTGCAAAATGATTTGCTTGTCATGACGTGGAGCGATGGCGAGTGTGTCGTGCAAATCAATCAGGGTGAAGATGCTTTCTAGGGCATGGTAGCCGTTGGGCAGTTTGCCGATGATGCGTAAATCTAGATTGAGTTTGGCGGGACTGGGATAGTGGGGGAGGTGGGTAGGGAGCATGGTGTGTTAATTGATTAAGAAAAATTGGGATTTTAGCAAGATGGTATGAGGAATGCGATATAGGCAGCCTGAAAATATGGTTTTAGGCTGCCTATTATTATCGTCTTGCTGCACAAACATCTTGTTTTTCAGGCTGCCCAGCGATGCGATTCATTTCGTTAAATACCATACGCAACGTTAATTTTTCATTTTCCAGCAACAAGATACGCGGCGAGCCATCTTCATTGAGTTCGCGTGAAATTGTCCAACCCGATTGCTGCAATTTACCGTGTTCCGTGAAACGATAGGGTTCATCGCGCACCCATTCGCCATTTGCCCACACGCTCAAATGTTTCAGCGGTAAATGATAGCCCAACAGTTGTTCGCTCAATTCTTCGGGCGTGGCAGCGGTGTAGAGTTTGCCATTGCTGTCTTGCGCCAACACGCCTTGTGCATCTTGGCATAATTGTCCTACCGTGTTGCCCAATGGTGTATTAACGTCAATGGTTTCCACGCCATTTTTGCGTGTCCAATCAAAATGGGCATAACTGCCTTTTTCGTTGATTTTCACACCTAATCTGCCCGATGCTTCAAAGGTTTGCCAATCTTGTTGCGCTTGCCATTGCGATGCGGTTTGTGGATGAGTGGTGGTACAGGCGGCTAATATCAATAGGCAGCCTGAAAGAATGATTTGGTTTATTTTCATGTATTTATATCCTGTGGAATATTTTTTATTTAAAAGTCGGATACAAGCCGACCGATGTGTTTTCAGGCTGCCTTTTAAGACGCATCAGTATCAACAGGGATAAGTAAGACACCCACTATACGATTTTTCAGGTACATCATCGGTTTTGTAAATTCTAATAAGAACAACACCAGGTTTGAACGTAACTGCTTCCAAAAATAGCCCATTTTTAGATAAACGTCCATAAAAATTGTCAGGATAAACTTCATATTCTTGACGGGCAATTTTTTCGCGCATTTGCTTTTGCACCATATCATACATTTTTAAAGCTTCTTTATAAGGTACCTGAAATGCATGGGCAATCACACTCACAGCCAAATGCTTATCATCTTCTGTTGCACTGTGTACCGCAATGCCATAGGATTCAGTTAAAGCAAGTAGTTTTTCCAACTCTTCTTGTGTACGAAGTATAGGAATAATTTCTGCTGCTTGTTGTTCATTAGGAAAAATAAATCTAAAACTCGTTTCAAATTGTGGATACTTATGATAAATAAGTAATTGGTTCTGTGAATAGTCAAATAATTGGTGCCGTGAATATTCAAAAGAATCATATTGATAGACACCACGTATAGAAAAACCTTGTTGTTTCCAATCATCTAAAAACGTTTGCACAGGGAAATTAAACGTCTGCCTACGGACATTATAAAAAGGTTGGTCAGAAGTCCGAGTAAGTCGAATAATTGTTTCAGCATGAATCCAACTTCCCCAACTGATACACAATAAAAATAACCAAAATTTTTTCATATTCAACTCCCTAATATGCAGCCTGAAAATAAAATACCATATTAAAAAATATTTTTCAGGCTGCCTATTTTGAATCAATCACACCAAAGGCAGCCTGAAAAACCGTTGTTATTTTTTCACCGCCAAACTCACAGTAAAAATCCCATCTTCATCAATCCATTGCTGGATTTTTTCAAAGCCCGCACGTTCTACTAATTGGTCCATTTCCTGCTGACTGCGGCGGCGCATTACCCAATCGGGGCTGCCTGCTTTGTGGCTGGTTAAACTACGCGCAATCATTTCCAATTGTGGGTGCCATGGCTGACCTGTGTAAATCAAATAACCGCCGCTTTCAATCGCATCGCCAAAACCGTATAAAGATTGCAGAATCAAATCGTTATCGGGAAATAATTCATGCAAACCTGATACGATGCCCAATGTGGGGCGCGGCGATAAATTTTGATAATTCGCGCGGTCGTAAGCATTGACTTCATCAAATGTGGCAATGTCTTGTAAACCGCGTTCGGCAATGAGTGCGCGACCTGCGGCAACATTAATCGGACTGTAATCGCGCAAACGCACAGAATCGGGCAACGCATCGGCGGTCAGCGCGTCCAAAACATAGCGTCCGTGTCCTGATGCAATGTCCAAAATATGCAATGGTTTGTCGGCGGCGCGTAAATGGGCAAAGGCAGCCTGAATCGCGTGTCCAATATTGATTTTGCGCTGACGAATGCCGCGCCAACCAACGGCGTTGAGATAATATTTGTCCACCATTTTGCCAAATTCGTTTGTGCCTTGTGGCTGATTGCGGTACACATAATCCAAAGTGCTGCCTGAATCAAAACCTGTGTCGCGCCCGATGCGTAAGCCTTCGCTCCAATTTGCGCCTAATTGGGTCAGCCAGCGGCGTGCTGCCCAATATGCGCCACATGGATGGCAAATGGAAAGTGGCGTGGCAAGTTCATCGGCTTCGCGGCGACTGTCGCTGTACAAATGGGATTGCGTTAAATCGGGGTGCACGAGTGGTGTGGCGAAACGTTCGCGGATAAAACGGCGCATATGCACAAAGGCTTGTTCGCGGTTTTCTTCGCCCAATGTGTCGTGATAGAAACCTTGTAAAACATGGCGTTCTTTAATATGGCTGCCCAATTTGTTGTAAAACGCGTGTTGCGGTGCGTGATGCACGACCCAATCGCTGCCTGAAATCAATAATTGCACAGGCGTGATAATGGCTTGTGCATCGGCAACCACACGTTCGGCGGTGTCGTATAAACCCAGCAAAATACGCACGGAAATGGCTCGCGCAATCAGTGGGTCGTTGTTGTAGCTGTCTTGGCGTGCTTTGTTGTGGGTCAGATAATGTGCTTTGACGTAGCTATTGACAAAGAAATTGCCGCGTATTTTGTAGGCAAGGCGCAGGGCGGTGCGAGCAAATGGCGCATACAATTTCACTTTAAATGCGGGCGAAGCGAGTACGGCACAGCGAATTTTTGGCGCGTAATCGTGTAACCATGCGGATACCAATACCGCGCCCACGCTTTGAGCAATCACGGCGATGTTTTCCGCTGCAATATGGTATTCCTGTTGAATGTGTTGGATAAAAGTTTGCACATCGTTGATAGAGGTGCCAATGCTGGGACTGTCGCCGCGTTCCCCTGGGCTGCGACCGTGTCCACGCGCGTCCCATGCGAAATACGCAAAATCGTCCAATCCTAATTCATCGGCGACAAACATCATGCGCTCGGAATGTTCGTGTCCGCGATGAAACAGCACAATCGCCTTGTCGGTGCTGCCGTCTTTGGCGGGACGATAGCGATAAAATAGAGATGTGCCATCGGCGGTGGTAAAGGTTTTTTCTTGTTCTTGCATGATGCAGCTCCTTGTTGATGAGGCAGCCTGAAAAAATATTTGGTTTTTTTTCAGGCTGCCTTATTTAAGATGAAATGGCAGTTTACTGTGTTTTTTTTGTGTTTGACAAGATTTAGGAGCAAAATATAGTAATCTGCAACCAACGCTTTATTTAATAAAATCAATTATAAGAACCTGTATTCACAATCTTAATAACTTGCTTTTATCGCCACTTTATGCGCCTACTGCGTTAACTGTTCATGCCAATATGTTCAATATTGGCATGAAAAGTCGCCTTGTATCCGCAAAAATTGGCAATACAATCAAGCAATCAATCTTATGAATACAGGTTCTTAATTTGTACACGGTGGTTGCTGTAGCTTTATCTCACTTTTGATTACATATACTTTGGTTTCATAGGAACTTTATTCTAAAAGCTTTATTTTAAAATTGGAAAATAGTTATAATGTAAATCGTACTTTTGAAAATGGTACAAAACTATTTGAGAAACATTGGTTCGTTACCTTATCTTTATGATTAGTTAAGGGTGTCAGCGACATTATTAGGAATTCTTATCATGAAAAAACAAATTTTTTTATTGAGTTCAGTTTTGTTATTGAGTGCTTGTGTCAGCACGGTGCAATCTGCATTACAAGACACATCTCAAAATGTACAACGTGCAGATGAATACGTTACAAACAATCCTCATGTTGTAGAAGCAGCGGGTAAAGCTATCCAACAAACAGGAAGCCTTATCGGGGAAGGTATGAAAGTTACAGGTGAATTTTTCCAAGGTGTATTCCAACAGAAAGGTGAATGACCTTATTTACTACTGATAATTTTTAATAACTAATTAATTATTAATAATAAAAATAAAATACCATATTGAAAATATTATTATTCAAATGGTATTTTATTTTTCAGGCTGCCCTATTTTATCTCCACTTTACCGCGTTTCTTGTTTACGAATTAAATATATCGCCCAAAATGCAAATGCAGCAGTCGGCAATACAGCAGATAAAAACGCTGGTACACCATACAGTTGTGTCGTGAACCCAAATAATCTTCCTGTAAAGAAAAACAACAAACCCAAACAAATACCGCCAAACAATTTCAAACCCATATTGCTGTGTCGCCCTGAATTAGGCGTGAATGCAAGTGCCACCAAAGACATGACCATTGTCGCAATCGGGTAAATCAGTTTATTCCACCATGCCACATCATAGGCTTGTGTTTGCTGCTGATTATTTTTTAGATAACGGATATATTGTGTCAGCGCAGTAAACGACATTTGTTCAGGCTTAACTAACAGCACATTAAGCAAATTCGTACCAATGTTACTTGCCCACTCGCGTTGTGGCATTTGCGCGACCGTTACATTATCCGCATGAAGCGTACTACTATGCGCATTGTGTAGCAACCATTTCCCATTTTGGACGATGGCTTTTTCAGCAGATATGGCTTCGGTCAGTTCAAAATTTGAATCATATTGCCAAATTTTCACACCCACCAATGTATTATCAGGCAGCATAGAAGCCACATTTACCATGCTTTCAGGCTGCTTTATCCATACACCATCGCGTGCCGCAGCAATTTGTCCCGATTTAGCGGTGGCTTTGATTTCATCAGCGCGACGGCTAAATTGAGGCGCAAGAAATTCGCCCAACAAAATCGTCAGTACGGCAAAAATCGCGCTAAATTTTAAAATAATCACGATGATGTCGCGTGTACTTAATCCACTGGTTTTGATGACGGCAAGTTCGCTATTAGATGAAAGTTGGCTTAACGCCAGCAAGCCACCAATCAATGTGGCAAGCGGCATCAATTGGTAAGCGCGCGCAGGCATTTGCATCACAATATATTGAAATGCTGTCATGCCCGTGTATGTGCCTTCACCAATATTGCCAATTTCGGACAACAAATCAATAAAGCTATACAACGCGAGTATGGATAACAGCGCGTAACCCGACATGACAGCAAGGCGTTTGATGAGATAGCGTGTGAGAAGTTTCATATTTTTCAGGCTGCCCCTGTGTTAGAAAAACTATTTTCAGGCTGCATTCTATCAATAGGCAGCCTGAAAATAGCGTATAAAATAGGTGTATTTATGGTCGTTTAAAATAGAAATTCAAACAAGACAACAGCGACCGCCTTGTCCTGATTTAAATTGAATCCACTATATTTTAAATGACTAAAATTTATCCCAATTTTCGGGACGTTGGTCGGCACTCAAAACAATCAAGCGCGTCCAAATAATGTCTATCAAAATCACGATGCCAGCCAATCCTGCTGCCCAATCTGCCCAAATATCCAAACGATAGGCAACAGCAGCAATAACGGCTGCAATGATGCTGGCGCGTTTGCTGTGGCGCGTCATGTGCCAAATATAACGTTGTCGGTCGGCATCATCGCTGTTGTCCCACCAATCTTTAAAATGTTCCCACATGATTTTTTCCTATTTTTCAGGCTGCATGGGTGTCTATATAGCAAAAAGGCAGTCTGAAATTATTTTGCCGCAGCAACCACCGATGCGCTAGATGCCACCACCGCAGACGCACTCTCTGGCGCAGAAGCCATTTCCGCTTTCAACAATTCGCCCAAAGCCTGCAAGGCTTCTTCTTCCGCCACGCTGCTGTCAATTTCAGGTGCAGCAGGTTCGCTGGCTAATACTGCTTGCGCTTCGGGGCTACTGGCTTCAGCAGCGACAAAAAACGCCGCTGTTTGTTCAGCAATTTGCATATCGGCTTCATACGCACGGATTAATTTGTCGCGAATAGCGATGACTGGCGCTTGTGCCAACGGAAAATCTTTCAAACGCTGAATATGTGCTTGCACAAACTTAATTTCATCGCGTACCAATTTCGCCGCTTGTTCGCCTGTGGTATTTTCTTCAAATTGGTCTTGCAATTTTTCGGCACGTTGATTGTTTTCCTGTTCAAATTGCGCCAATAAATTTGCCAAACCTTGCGCTTCTTCGCCTAATGTAGCAGGTTTAGTTGGTGTGGGTTTAGGAGCTGATGCCGTTATTTCAGATGCTGCTTTTTCGGGTAGCATATTTTCTTCGCTACACGCGGCACACAATACAATCGTTAAACCCAATAATATTTTCTTCATTTTTTGTTTATCTTTCATAAAAGGCAGCCTGAAACAGTTTTTTCAGGCTGCATTCAAACATTATTCTTAATTAGGCAGCTTTACAGTACACGACAAAAAATGATTTCCGTAGGTCGGGCATTTATGCCCGACATTGATGAATCACGGCGTATTGTGTCGGGCATGAATGCCCGACCTACAACTTCTACAACTTCAAAAATTGTCGTGCACAATAAGGCAGCCTGAAAACATTATTTCACGCCAAACAATGCCGCCTTTAAACCCGACCAAAACGGTTTTGCAGGCATGGAGCGCATACGCATCAACACAATCGTACACGCAATAATCAATACATGCATCGGCAACAAACCTAACCAAAACGGAATTTTGCCATCTTCCACCGCATCACGCAGCAAAGTTAAACCATTCTGATACAACAAGAAAAAACCAACCGCTACAAACACATGATAGGAATTACCCGAACGTGGGTTAAAATACGAAATCGGAATTGCCAACAAACTCAACAAAATCACCGTCAAAGGCAATGAGACTCGCCACATCAATTCTGCTTGGTGTTGCGGATTATTGCTGCCAAATAATTTTTGCGTGGGAATGGTGCGGCGATGGTCAATCGGATTGACAATTTTCGGTGTGGTATTGATGATTAAATCCAAACGTTCAAAAGAAATGCGACTGAAATCGCCACGTCCTGCTGTGCCGCTGTACCGAATACCTTGTTTCAACACCAGCGTACGGCGATTATCGCTCAAATCAAACGTACCTTCTTTGGCAAAAATAACATTATCGTTGCCTGTTTTTTTATCTACTTCGCGGACAAACAGATTTTTCATCACGCCATTATCGGTATCAAAGGTTTCCACAAAATAAACGCGCTGGCTATTTTTGCCCAACTCGGCAAATGTGCCTTGCTCTACCAAAGAAAGATTTTGTTTTTGTTTCAAAATTTCGGCGTATTCACGGCTGCGTAATTCCGCCCAAGGCAACACAGCAAGCTGCATCGCTGCAACCAAAATTGCCAATGGCAGAGCAAATGTCAGCACAGGTTTTGCCCATTGGCGCAAACTCAAACCACTAGACAACCAAATTGCCATTTCGCTGTCACGCCAATAGCGGGTTAAAACGGTCAAAATGCTGATGTAGGCGGTTAATACAATCAACAATGGTGTCATGCCTACTGTCCAAAAACCAATTAATGCGACAACGGCATCCACCGCTACACGCCCATCGGCTGCGCGTCCGAGCATATTGATGCCTTGTGTAAACACAAGTATCGCCAGTACCACAAGGAAAATGGCAATGGCGGTAAACGTGGTTTCTTTAACGAATTGTTTTTGGTAAATCATGGCGTGTGATGAGTTTTAATGTGGGGCGGATTTTAGCAGAAATGCTTTCAGGCTGCCTAATTGTCTGAGATAGGCAGCCTGAAAGCATTTCTTTCATCTATTTTTTCTTGTTTTCTACAGTTTTGTTATCAGTAGATTTGCTGGCAGCCAATCCCAAAGATTTTTGCCATTCCGCTGGATTTTTCAACAAATCCAAAGCCTTGCGTAATTGCTCGTCTTTGCTTGGGTCGGGTTTGCGACGCGAAGACAAATCTTCATCTTTCGCTTTTTCTTTTGGCTCACTTGCCACTTTGGGTGTAGGTTCAGATGCGGCTGATGTAGCATGTTCCACCACGCCACCTTTCACATCTTCTTCGCCCAATGGATTGCCAATGTGTCCGCCCAAATCGGCTTCACGGCTTTCAAACGTCCGATTTTTATCCGCCACTTCCACATCAGGCACAATACCCACCGCCTGAATAGAACGGTCGTTTGGCGTGTAATACAAAGCAGTGGTGATTTTCACCGCACCACCGTTGGATACAGGAATCAGTGATTGCACCGAACCTTTACCAAAACTGCGCGTTCCCACAATCACGGCACGTTTGTGGTCTTGCAACGCGCCTGCCACAATTTCCGAAGCCGAAGCTGAACCTGAATTAATCAATACCGTAACAGGCATGGTTTTGATTTCACTTGGTAAATTTTCTAATGGGTCAGTACCCGCCGCCAACAAATAATCTTCGGGACGCGCTTTGAGCAACATCGCTTGTTTATTATCACGCCCTTTGGTACTGACTACCGTGTTTTCAGGCTGCAAAAATACTGCTGATACACCCACCGCGCCATTCAATAAGCCACCAGGGTCATCACGCAAATCCAACACCAAACCTTTGAGCGCAGTACCATTTTCTTTGGTCAAATTCAATACTGCATCTACCACACTTGGTACGGTTCGTTCTTGGAATTGGCTCACGCGCACATAACCATAACCTTCTTCCAACAAATGTGAACGCACACTTTGCACCTTAATAATCGCGCGTGTCAAATTAACCACAATTGGTTTACCCGCATCTTTACGCGACAAAGTTAGCGTGATTTTTGTCCCTGGTTCACCGCGCATTAATTTCACCGCATCGCTTACCGTCATGCCACGCGTAGATTGCTCATTGATTTTCACAATAAAATCGCCACTTTTTACCCCAGCGCGTTCCGCTGGCGTATCTTCAATCGGCGCAATCACTTTAATGAAACCATCTTCTTGTCCCACTTCCATGCCCAAGCCACCAAACTCACCTTTTGTGCTGGCTTTCATATCGTCATAACCTTTTTTGGTCATGTATTCCGAATGTGGGTCAAGCCCAGAAACCATACCTTTCATCGCATTTTCCAGCAATTTTTCATCGGTTTCCTCGCTCACATAATTGGCTTTGATTTGAGCATACACTTCCGCCATCGTCCGCAAAGATTCAATCGGCAAATTATTATTTTGTTTATCCGCAGCAAAACTCTGTGCGCCCATGCTCAACGCCACGCCAGTTAATGCACCCAAAGTATAAATAGAGATTTTTTTCCAAGTTTTATTGGACATAATTATGCTTTCGTGTGGTGATACCCAGTTTTCAGGCTGCCTACAAAACAAAATGCAGCCTGAAAAAATAAATTTAAACGATAACGACACATTGTGTGCCAAAATTGAAGAAAACTCGTAAGGATAGGCGATGTTTGCCAATATGAAAAGCCCAATTTTTTAAATTGCTGAAAATTTTTGTTTATTTATCGCATTTAATTTATAAAACTTAGTTTTCAGGCTGCCTTTTTTTCTATATTTTCACAATTAAATTGAATCCACTATATTAAGTTGTTTCAATGAAAAATAAGACAAAACCACAGCAAGCGTCATACAAATCGTACATAAGAAAGTGAGCAACGACTATAATCCCCTTATTCATACTATTTAGGCAGCCTGAAAATGCTCTATCTCTATCAATCCAATCGCCTAGAAAATCTCGCGCAAATGCTGGCAACTTTGCACACCAGCGTCCCCATCGCCAACCCTTTTGCACCCGAACACATTATCGTGCAAAGTCAAGGTATGCGCCGTTTTATCAGCCAATATCTCGCGCAACACACAGGCATCGCCGCCAATTTACAGTTTGCCTTGCCCGCAGGATTGGCGTGGCGATTGATGCGTCAAGCCGTACCCAATATTCCCGAACTCAGCCCTTTTGCATCGGAAGTGATGCGCTGGCGATTATTGGATTTGTTTCAATCGCCCGAATTTGCCACGCCTAATTTTCAGGCTGCCTACACCGTTTTGCACGATTATTGGCAAAACGGCGCATATGCACAATATCAATTAGCAGGACAACTGGCGGATATTTTTGACCAATATCTCGTGTATCGCCCCGACTGGATTGAAGCGTGGGCAGCAGGCAAATCCGTTCCCCATTTAGCGCACGAAAACGATGCCATTTGGCAAGCACAACTGTGGCGATATTTGGATAATGCACAGCAAAACGTACCGCATCGCGTGCAACTGTGGCGCACCTTAATGGATAAACTCGCCGATGAACAACACGCCGCCCAATTGCCCGAACGCTATTTTGTGTTTGGCATCGCCACGCTTGCACCCATGTATTTGAAATTATTAGAACAAATCGCATTGCATCGTGATGTGCATATTTTCGCGCTCAATCCCAGCGATTTGTATTGGGGCAATGTGCTGGAACCCGCGCAAATTCTGCGTTTGGGCGATGCTGCCGATTTGTCTATTCAAGGACATCCTTTGCTCGCATCGCTGGGCAAACAAGGGCGCGATTTTTTCAACGAATTAAGCGAAGTCAGCGCACAACACGAAATCACATCATTTGCCGAAAAACCCGTTTCAGGCTGCCTATTACACAGCATTCAACATCATATTCAAACCCAAACGCTGCCTGAAAATGCCTACGCAAACGGTTGGTTAGCCGCGCATCACGATTATTTGGCGCAACACGTTTTCCCCAAAAATCCCGATTTAGCCGCCCGTTTTCAGGCTGCCGTAGCCGAAAAAATGCAGCCTGAAAACCCAATCGCACAATTAAACGCCGACCACAGTTTACAAATTCACGCCGCACACAGTCCCTTGCGTGAATTGCAAATTTTAAAAGACCGTTTGCTGGATTTGCTGCATCGCCACCCCGATTGGCAAGCACACGACATTGCCGTACTCACGCCCAATATTGAGCCATACGCACCGTATATTGAAGCCGTATTTGGCAAACATTCAGGCAGCACGGCTCTACCATACAGCATTTCAGACGTGAAACTATCGCGCCGCCAGCCACTTTTAGACGCGCTGGAACAAATATTAGCGTTGATGGACAGCCGTTTTGAAGCCGACAAATTACTCGCGTTATTGGATAATCAACTGATTTTAGACACATTCCAAATCAGCCGCGAAGATTTGCCGCTGTTACACGATACCGCCAGCCGACTGAATATCCGTTGGGGCAGCGATGCCGCCGAACGCGCCGAATATGGCGATGAATCGGGCAATTTGTTTACATGGCAGCAAGGTTTACAACGCCTGATTTTGGGCTTTATGCTGCCTGAAAACCGCAACCATTCCTTGTGGCAAAACATCGCCAGCTATGTTTCCCACCCCGACCATTTGGGCGCATTGAGCCGTTTCGCCACGCTGGTGCAACACTTGTCGCGCACCAAAACCGAATGGCAACGCGCCACCACCATTGCCGATTGGTGCAACCGTGTCCGCCAACTCATCGCCACGCTTATCACACCCAACAGCGATGACGACCGCGCCGCCTTACAACAATTAGAAAACGCGCTCGCCAACTGGCAAAACGAAGCCGATACCGCCCATTTTGTGCGCGAAATCCCACGCGAAATCGCGCTGCAACATATCACGCGCTTTTTGAACAGCCAAAGCGAAGCAGGATTTTTGCACGGCGGTATCACATTTTGCAGCATGGTACCGATGCGCTCGCTGCCGTTTCAGGCTGTGTGTTTGCTGGGCATGAACGATGGCGATATGCCGCGCAACACCAAAGCCGCGCCGTTTGATTTGATTGCGCGACATCCGCAAAAAGGCGACCGTTCGCGCCGTGATGATGACCGATATTTGTTTTTGGAAGCAATTTTGTCGGCACGCAGCGTGTTGTATTTGTCGTATGTCGGCAAAGATATTCGCACCGATGAAGAACGTGCGCCGTCCACCTTATTGGGCGAATTACTGGACACGGTGGCAGAATTAAGTAATGTATCGCCCAGCGAATTGCAGCAAAACTGGGTCAAACATCATCCTTTGCAAGCATTTTCGCGCCAATATTTTTCAGGCAGCCTGAAAAACGATTTAATCAGTGCACGACAAGATTATGCCGATGCCTTGAACCATCCTTTGCCACCATTTGCGCCATTTGTAGCGCAGCCTGAAAACCTATTCAGCAGCCTGAAAACCGATGATTTAACCACGATTTCCCAAGCCGATTTTCTGCGTTTTTGGCGCAATCCCGTGCGCGTGTGGCTGCATAGCCAACTTAATTGGCAAGCACCTTATACCCAATCCGCCCACGAAGCAGACGAGCCATTTATGCCCGACCAACCCCGTCAAATCGCCGATGCTTACATTGCTGCACGCAAAAATGGCGATGATTTTGCCCAAGTCGCGCAAATCTTGTCGGCACAAAGTTTGCTGCCCACAGGCGAATTGGGCGAATTGGTCAAACACGATTATGCCGCGCAAGCTGCCGCGCTGCCGAGTGAATTATTATCCAGCCCCAAACAACCTGAACAAGCTGGCGAATTGCACACCGTTTCAGGCTGCCTATCGTATCGTTTGGCGCATTTATACGCACACGGACAAATTGTGTACGCCACGCAATTGCTCAACGAACGAACTGACCGCGACAAATTATCCGCCGCCGACAAAGTGGATTTGCTGTTGCAACATTTGATTTATTGCGCCGCCACGCCCGATGATGCGCCACACAGCCGCGACACGCATTACATCAGTTTGCCCGAATGTTTCAGGCTGCCTGAAATCCCGCAACAATTAGCATTGGACAGTTTGGCGATGTGGTTGGCGGCGTATCATGTCGGACAAAATACGCCCTTGCCATTTTTTCCGCGTGTGAATTTGGCGGCGGCAAGCGAATTTTTCACAGCAGAACAGCCCGATTGGGACAAAGCCATCGCGGTGGCAGCAAAAAAATACCACGGCGGTTTTCGCGGTTTCGCGCAGAAGGATTATCCCGAAGTGCAGTTGGTGTTTGAACGCGGCAATGTGGACGATGAGCCGCCGTATCAATCGCCGCAGTTTGAATATTTGACGCAAAATTTGTTTGCCGTGTTTTCAGGCTGCTTGAAAGCGTTGGTTAATCAAGAAGATGAAGAAAATGCAGCCTGAAACCTTTTGCAAAACTCCATTTTAATCATTAGGTTATTGATAAAAAATCATGTTTATATCAAAAATAGGAAAGATTTTTCTGATTATAGGCAGCCTGAAAAAGGGTCAAGAGTTGTAGGTCGGGCATTTATGCCCGACAATGTTGTCACAGTGTGTTGTGTCGGGCATATAGTCGCAGAACTGAAAAAGCAGTACGGCGTTGCCAACGCCCTTATGTACTATTCGTACATGGCGGGCGTTGTCACCTTGTACTGCATTTTCATTTCTACGACTATAAATGCCCGACCTACGGCAATTATTTTTTATCGTGTACGAAAAATGCAGCCTGAAATTATTTTGCCAATTCCGCATTCACTTCTTGATACAACGCCGCAAAATCAGGCTCGCCAACAAAGGTTTTCAGCACTTCGCCGCGTTTGTTAATCAACACGCTGGTCGGATACAACTCATTTTTCACAAATTTGCTGACGGTGGATTTGTCCGCATCAAACATCACTTGAAACGGAATTTGGGCTTTGGCGACATAATTTTTCACGCCGTCCAAACTATCGGCAGGATTGGTGGTCGGTACGGCAATCCCGATAATTTGAAAATCTTTGCCCTGATAATCGTGCGCCATTTTGATGAGTTTCGGCATTTCGCTAACACAACCAGGGCAAGTGGGAAACCAAAAATTAATCAGCGTAACTTTGTCTGTTAAATTAGCGTTGCTGATATTTTGTCCTTTTAAATCAGATAACTGAAATGTTGGCGCAGGATTGGTAGCTGGCGAAAACAAGGTAAATGCGCCCAATCCAATAATCACGGCGGCGCATAATGCAGCAAAAATTTTATTCATGATTGGTTGAAATAATGTGAGAAAAGGGTTGCAAAATATCATCAGGCAGCCTGAAAACACGCCCATCAACTGTGGTTGGCATCAATGTTACTTCGGCGGTGGCGCAAATATAGCCATTTTCGGCATGTAATATCTGTTGTTGCAAGATAATTTGGCGTGATTGGGCAGCGGTCAGTTGACTGTGAATGTGCAATTCATCGTCCAAACGGGTAGCTCGGCGATAACGAATGTCTATGCGCGACACGACTAAATTGGCGGCGCGTAAGGTTTCGTGCAGCCCATATTGTTGGAAAAAATGCCAACGTGCGGCTTCCAAAAATTCCAAATACCGCGCGTTATTGACGTGTCCATATCCGTCCAAATGATAATTTAACACGTTGATGATATAGGGTTTTAGATTCATTTTATTGATTTAAATGGTTTTCAGGCTGCCTGATTATAGAGGCTAACAACAATTCGTTTGCGGTTGTTTTTTCGTCAAAATCGCCAACTTCTGCGTCAAAAATACTCACCAATGGACAGCATTGGCTCGCATTTTTTCCTTGAATTTGGCGATTTTGCCTGAAAAACCAACTCCGCGCCCAAATTATCATTAGCCCCAAGGCAGCCTGAAAAATTAAATTTCAATCGCTTCAAAGGCTTCGCGTTCCAAAGGTTCGCTGCTCAAATCGGTAACGATGCTGGACAGCACCACATCAAACCATTCGCGGAAAATATCGGGATGCAAATCGGGCCATTCGCTATCGTCATCACACCAGTCAGCAAGTTCGGCAGCAAAAATTTCTTCTACGCGACTTTCTACTTCATCCCATACTTCATCGGCATTTTCGCAAGCAGGAATTAAATAGGAATTGGCATCGTCTTGCAAATCTTCTAATGTCAATTCACTCATGTCGCTATTGGGTAAATTGTTGAGCCAATTCCAAAAAGGTTCTTGTGGCACGACAATAATGACGCTGCGATTAACTTCATACATGATGTTGATTCCTTTGATTAACAGTTATTCTTCAAGTTGGGTTGGCATGGCGATGGTTGGTTCAGTCGGGGAAACACTGCTTTCGTAATCTGCTTCGGGGTCAATCAGTTCATCCATGCTTTCAGGCTGCATTAAACCGAGTTGTTGATTACGAAAAGCGATATATGCTGTACGC
Source organism: Wielerella bovis (assembly GCF_022354465.1). Lineage (NCBI taxonomy): Bacteria > Pseudomonadati > Pseudomonadota > Betaproteobacteria > Neisseriales > Neisseriaceae > Wielerella > Wielerella bovis. The sequence continues at coordinate 492,019 of NZ_CP092361.1, forward strand.
GTGGCAACGTATTTTTCTACTGCCATTTCGTTGAGTGCATCGGTGGTATCCAACAAATTTTCACGGTTACTCACTGCATTGGTACCTATCAGCGCGTAACGTGTGCCTCGGTCATTGATAACACCTGTGGGCGAATAAACAGTATGAACCGCATTACCCAAACCATCACGCACGGTGGTAGGCCCAACCAAGGGTAACACCAAATAATTACTGTTTTTCCAACCCCATGTAGCGAATGTGTCGCCCAAAGTATTTTTGTTATTAGGCATACCAGCCTCAGAAGCAACGTCAATCAAACCGCCAATACCGAAAGTGGTATTCACGGCAACGCGCATAAAATCGTAGCCCGCATTTTTCACATTGCCACGCAAGACATTGCTGCCAAAGCTATTCACATCACGCAAATTATTAAAAAAATTGCGAACAGCAGAGCGAACAGGTTTTGGTGTAACTTTGCGATAACCCCGCGCAACGGGGGTCATCACATATTGGTCGGCTTTGTCATTGAACGTGAACATGGCACGATTGTAACGTTCATAGGGGTCGTTGGTATTGTCTGCCAAGGTTGCACCACTTGCGCTCAATAATAAACAGGTTAGCAAGATTCTTTGATATTTCATTTGTTTAGCCATTCTTCCACCTCATACAATTCCGCCAAAGCACGTACACTATCAGGCAGTGCGTGAAATTTCAGGCTGCCTTTTTCACGCAATGCTGCCAAAATCAGCGATAAGCAAGCAGAATCCGCACGCTCTACGCCGCTTAAATCCACCGTATGAATTTCAGGCTGCCTGATTTGACGGACAAATTGTTCCAATGTTGCACGATTTACGCTGCGGACATTGATTTCGCCGTGTACTTTCAGGCTGCCATTTTGCACTTCGGTTTGCATTATTTGCTACCATTTTTGGCTTTTAAGCTGGCGATTAAGCCTTCAATACCTTTGCTGTCCAAAATTGGTTTAAACTCTTGTTGTTTCATTTGCACCAATTTGAACGCACCCTCAAAAGATACGTTGAACACTTTGTATTTGCCACCAGATTGATAGGTACTGAATACAGCTTTAATTGGCTGTTGTCCTGGTACAGTAATGGTTGCATTTACATCCACCACTTGGCGATTACCGAACATTGCGCCACCATTTTTCGTTGTCGCTTTATCGCTCACGGTTACTTGTGCATTTTTGTAACGCAACATTTGACCAGCGTAAGTGCGAATCAACATTTTGCGGTATTCTTCCACCAAAGTTTGTTTTTGAGCGGCAGTAGCTTTGTTCCATGGTGCACCCACTGATAAACGTGTCATCAACTCAAAATCAAAATACGGTGCAGCATAGTTTTCTGCCTGTCTACGAATGGCATCATCATTTTTGCCATTAGCTTGTTTCAAGATTTGCAGTACCTGAGTTGCATTGCCTTTCACTTGCGAAACGGCTTGTTGTGGTGTCGCAAAAGCCATATTGATGCTCAAAACACCAATGCTCAATGCAGTAACAAAAGCTGATTTTTTCATATGTTTTTCCTTATCGTTAAATACAAAAGTTTATTGTGTATAAATCATCATATATTTTTTATGATTAGATTTCAGGTAGCCTGAAAATTATTCACTCTCTGGAGTATCTTTGCTCATAAAATTGCTCACAAATTTGTTGATGAGATTTTCCAACACCATCGCCGAAGTGGTCAAAGATAAAGTATCGCCGTGTTGCAATTTAGCTTCATTACCGCCATTGGTCAAACCAATATACTGTTCGCCCAACAAACCCGAAGTCAAAATCGCCGCGCTCGCATCCACACTAAACGGATATTGTTTATCCAATTCCATGCTCACTTTCGCTTGGAAATTTTGCGGGTCAAGCTGGATACTGCTAACACGTCCAACCAATACGCCAGCAGTTTTAATTGGCGCTTGCACTTTCAAACCACCGATGTCTTCAAATTCCGCATACACCGTATAAGTTTGCGTACTGCTGCCAAAACCGCCTTTATTGCCCGCCACTTTGAACGACAACGCCCCCAAAGCCACAAAACCCAGCAACACAAACACACCCACCCAAAATTCTAAAACACTTTTTTTCATTTGATTATCCCATTATTTTCAGGCTGCATTAAAACCGTAGGCAGCCTGAAAAAATCAAGTAAACATAAACGCCGTCAAAATAAAATCCAACGCCAACACCGCCAACGCTGAAGACACCACCGTGCGCGTACTCGCTCGCAAAATTCCTTCCGCAGTCGGCACACAATGAAACCCCTGATACACCGCAATCAACGCCACCGCCGTACCAAAACACAGCGACTTAATCAAACCATTGACCACATCATACGACACATCAATATTATTTTGCATATTGGACCAGAACACCCCTGCGTCTAAACCCAACCATTCCACGCCAACCAAATAACCGCCATAAATCCCAGCCACGTTAAAAATACACGCCAACAGAGGCATAGAAATCACACCCGCCCAAAAACGCGGCGCAACCACACGCGCTACAGGATTCACCGCCATCACATTCATCGCTTCAAGCTGCTCGGTGGTTTTCATCAAACCAATTTCACTCGTCATCGCACCACCCGCACTGCTGGCAAACAAAATCGCCGCCAACACAGGTCCAAGCTCACGCAACAGCGAAGCCGCCACCATAAAGCCCAACACATCAGCTGATTTAAATTTCGCCAACTGCGTGTAACCCTGCAAACCAATTACCATGCCGACAAACAAACCCGACACCGCAATAATCAACACCGACAACACACCCGAAAAATACATCTGCCGCACCGTCAAACGCGGACGCAACAACGACTGTGGTAACAGTAACAAAATATTCAATAAAAACAGCGCATTTGCCCCAAGCGTTTGAATAAACGCCAAAGTTTTCGCACCAATTGTTTGGATAAAATTCATCATTTATGTCTATTTCATATTTCAGGCAGCCTGAAAAAAATCATTTAATTGTTCAGAACGCGCGTCTTGCCACGCACCACGCTTTCAGGCTGCCATAATTCAACATTTTGTACAAAAGGCAGCCTGAATATGCCATTTTACAAAACCATTTATTTACTGACTGAACCAACAAAAGCACCCAATAATCCTATTGGAATAAGTACCACATCAGCAGCCAAAGTTAATGGTGTTACCAAAATCCTCCCCAATAAATCGCCTACATCCACATTTTTGCTTTCTGTACGCACTTGTAATACCACAGGCACACTTTGCTCAAAACGGTAATCCGATTTAGCCGAAACAGGTTTCGAAAAAATTTCACCATTATTTAAGAAACAACGCACATATGTTTCAGGCTGCTTATCCCATTTCTTAAACGACAAGTCTTGCAGAACCGTGATTTCTTTTGCATCACGCGTTGTATAATGCAAGCAGAAATTGCTATTAAAACGTTGATTTTCTGTATAAATGGTAACAGGTAAACCTTTTACATCATCATGACTATAATCTTTAATTTGATATTGTCGCGCCAATTTCGCATTCAACACAGGCAGCAAACGTTGCGCCGTATCTTTATCCAATGCATACCAATATTTATCGCCCATCATCAACAAACTACCCGCTTTCAGTTGCGGATTATCCTGCTGTATTTGCCCAAAAGCATACACATTATCCATACCTGCATCTTGATAGTGATAGTCCGTTGTATAGAAAGGTTTCAGCCCCCAAAGCATCATCGTACAACCATTCAAACTCAACACCAATAACGCAGCGACCATTAAACCCACAGATTTCAGTTTCATGTTCAACGCTCCATTTATTATTGATGACAAAAAGGCAGCCTGAAAACTATTTCGCACCCAACAAATCATCTTGCAAACTCTTTGGCGCAGGATAACGAAACGCCACAGGTCCATTGGGTAAACCACCCACAAATTGCTTAATCCATTCCGAATCGCTGTTTTCCATTTCTTGCGGGCTGCCTGAAAACAAAATCTCGCCATGCGCCAAAAAGATAATCTGGTCAACCAGTTGTAGCGAATGCCCCACATCATGCGTTACCATAATACTGGTGGAACGCAACGCTTTGGTTACGCGATGAATCAAATGCGCAATCACGCCCAAAGAAATCGGGTCAAGCCCCGTAAACGGCTCGTCAAACAACATCAATTCAGGGTCAAGTGCAATCGTCCGCGCCAACGCCACTCGCCGCGCCATACCACCCGATAATTCCGCTGGCATCAACTGTTCCACGCCACGCAAACCCACCGCATTCAATTTCAACAATACCAAATCACGCATCACATTTTCAGGCAGCTGGGTCAATTCACGCATGGGAAACGCAATGTTTTCATATACATTCAAATCGGTAAACAACGCGCCTTGTTGGAATAACACGCCCATTGCACGGCGGTGTTCGTTCCAATCCTGTGCTGAAAAAGTCGCCAAATCGCGCCCTTTAACCAAAATTGTGCCCGATGTTGGACGCAGTTGTCCCGTAATCAAGCGCATCATGGTGGTTTTACCGCTGCCTGAACCACCCATAATTGCCGTAAATCGTCCTTGCTCAATGGTAAAACTCACATTGTGCAAAATCGGACGGTCGCCATAAGCAAAAGCAACATTTTGAAATTCAATAAAAGGTGTGGTCATGGGAGCAGGTATGCAAAATGAAAAGGGGTATCTTATGCGCTCAAAAAAGGGAACGCAAGCCAAAGATTTTAGCTAAACATGATTTTACGCAAGCAGTAGATAAAATGATACAGATGAAAAAAACTCTTTGAGTCAAATGTGAACTCAAAGAGCTATTAAGTTGGTTATAACTAACCAAAGGATTTACGAAAGGATACATGATGAAATTTGGCGCGGTGGACGGGGCTCGAACCCGCGACCACTGGCGTGACAGGCCAGTACTCTAACCAACTGAGCTACCACCGCGCAAGAGCTATTTGATTTATCAAACGCCCAAAAAAATGGTGGGTGATGACGGAGTCGAACCGCCGACATTCTGCTTGTAAGGCAGACGCTCTACCAACTGAGCTAATCACCCGTTTTGTTTCGCGTTAGCTGCGAAAGACATTATTAAACCAAATTTAACTTAATTTAGCAAGTGTTATTTGTTAAATAAAATATAAATACATGATAAAAATATAAATTATTTTTTTCAGGCTGCCTATTTTAAAAAGGGCAGCCTGAAAACCATTAGGCAAGCGATAAGCATAAAATACTCAACAATGCTGGCACAGCTTGAAATGCAGCAATTTTGCGTTTTGCTGGATTGCTGTACGCTAAATATCCACCTGTAGCCATCGCGGTTATTAAGGACGCAAATAATAAACCATTGGCGATACCGTATACATACGCGCTATCGGTCATAAATAAATGCAAGAAAATAGCAATCGTTAAATTGGCTGCTAACGCTAAATTGTATATCGCTAAATTATTGAATATGGGTTTTAATGTGGCAATATCTTTTTCTCGAATACCGAAAATACGGCGAAAAGCGGCTTGCCCATATGCAGGTAGTTCTAAGAAAAAAATGCGGTAGTGCAACGCAGCAACGGCGATGGCAAATAGCAACGCAAGTATCAGCATATTTAGTCTTTCAAAAAATGGTTGAGTTTGAGGGCTTTGATGTGAAGATACCCTTCGTTTTCAGGGTTTTTTCCCACTTTTAACGGTACGCGTTCGGCAATTTCAATACCACTATCACGCATTGTTTGGATTTTTTCGGGATTATTCGTTAGCAAACGTACTGATTGTACGCCCAAGTGGTCGTAAATATGTTTGGCGATGCTGAAATCGCGTGCATCAATGGGTAAACCCAGTGCAAGATTGGCTTCTACTGTATCCATGCCTTCATCTTGCAGACGGTAAGCGCGAATTTTGTTAATTAAACCAATGCCGCGTCCTTCTTGGCGCAAATAGACAATCACGCCTCGTCCTGCTTGTTGTACCGCTTGCATGGCTGCTTGAAGCTGTGGGCCACAATCACATTTTTGCGAAAATAGCGCATCGCCTGTTAAACACTCGCTGTGAATACGCGATAATACGGGTTCAGCGCCTGCCACTTGACCCATAACCAGCGCGACGTGTTCTTGTCCTGTGCGTGAATCTTCAAAACCATGCATTTGAAACACGCCATATTCGGTTGGCAGGCGACAGGAAGTAATGTGTGTAATTGGATTGTTTATCATTTTGATTTTTCTAAAAATATATTGAATTTCGTATAAAATTGGCTTTCAGGCTGCCTGAAAATATTTAAAATAGTGTTTTTTATTTGGGAAACAATTATGCCCTTTACCCTTGCTCACCCAGCAGCTGTGTTGCCTTGGGCGCGTTGCTCAAAATGCCATTTTCCTGCGCTGATTTTAGGCAGTTTGTCGCCTGATTTTGTTTATTTTTTAGGTGGACAAGCATCTTTTTCTATTGGGCATACATTTTGGGGAGTGTGGTTAATTAATTTACCATTATGCTTTGTTTTCTACGCGATTTATAAAGCCATTTGGCATGATGTATTGCGCGATTATTTACCCACTATCATCAATATTGCGCCACGCCACCCAGCTTTTTCAGGCAGCCTGAACACACGATTTTGGCGTTTTAGCACATCTGCATTGATTGGCATGATAACTCATCTTTTTTTGGATGAGTTTACCCATCAAACAGGTTATTTTGTCGCACAATTCTCAATTTTAAGCGAACATATTGGTATTTTTCCCTTATTTAAATGGTTGCAATATGGCTGTGGTGTGTTTGGTTTAGTAATTTGCGGCGTGTATATTTTGCTTGCTGCCAAATATGCACCGCATATTTCCCCTGTTTCTACGCAAGAAAAAATACAATTTTGGCTAATTTGCATATTAAACAGTTTGCTTTTGCTCATTATTTGGCAAATCATACAAGCTATTACTTGGAACAATGTGGCGACTTGGATTATTCGTGGTGTGGATTGTACGATAATTGCGTTTACGTTTCAGGCTGTGTTACAGAAATATCGCGCAAAATACAACTAATTTTTATTTGACAATAGTATGCGTATAGAACACTACTTGTTGCACTATTTCAAATCATTAAATTATTTTAGGATTTGATGCAAATAAGTTGCATCTCACCTATGCTAAAAGGCAGCCTGAAACTTTGTATAGTGGATTCACTAAATCAGGACAAGGCGACAGCGACTGCCGTGTACACATAGTACATAAGGGAGCTGGCAACGCTGTACTGGTTTAGTGAATTCACTATAAAACTCAAAATTGTAGGTCGAGTTTTTGAATCCGATATTTCTTATATGGAACAATTATTTGTTTTGATTTGAAACGTCGGATACGGGTATCTGACCTACGCGTTTTCAGGCAGTCTGAATAGGTTTTGCAAAGGGGTTAGCCTGAAATAAAGTTACGCTTCACTATAGTCGTTTCAAATACAAATAGTACAGCGTTGCCAACGCCCTTATGTACTAGATGTACACGGCGGTCGTTGTCGCCTTGTACGTGTTAATTTGAAACGACTATACATTCGCGCAACACGGGTAATACGCCCAATGCCAGCCCTACCCAATCTGCCAAAGCGTTTTCCGATAATGCCACCTTGCTCTCAATATGCAACACGCCGTACACAATGCCGTCTTCGCCACAAATCGGCAAACTGGCTTGACTAACGGTGCGACGATTATGCTCGCCCCGAAGTTCGCCAATTTGTAGCCATTTTTCCACATTGTCTGCGATATTTGCCCAGCCTGAATGCGCCGTTCGTGCGGCTAAATATTGCCATGCGCTGTCTTCGTGAGTGGATAATTCGGTTTCAATCGGTACGCCTATTTGCGCCACGCGAATCAAATTGCCATTTTCAGGCTGCGCATAAATGATGGCAGTTTGTATTTCTTTTTGACGTGAATAAATGGAATCCAACGCCATAAATAATTGTTTTAGAGTATTAATCTGATTTGAAATATGTTCAGGCAGCCCATCGTGTTGCACAATCGCATTATCAATGTGGGCACGACCTTGTGCCAGCACCGTTTGTGTCGCTGCGCGAGCAACGGCAATTTCATCATGATTGAGCTTCAAGGCTTGGGTTTGTAAATAATCTTTAATTTGTTTCATAATTAGGTCATTAGGGCAGCCTGAAAAGTATTTTTTCAGGCTGCTTATTGGGTTGAACCGACTATAAATGGTTCATCATTTAATTAGCAATAAATGTGTGCCATAAATAAGATGTCGGCATAATCAAAAACAAAGTCGGAATCATATTGGCAACGGGAAACGATTTTATTCCCATAATCCGCAAGCCTGTGGCAAGCATAATCAAACCACCTGCTGCGTAAAAATCGGCACGCATATCGGGCGTGGTCAGTGGCACAATCAGTGTGGCAAGGAAAAATAAACTCAACTGAACGCTTAATTGTGGTACGACAATCGTAGAAACCGCCATGCCTAAACTAATTGCAAAAATGCCTGCGGTAAAAAAATCCAAAATGGTTTTGATGTATAAAATGGACGGGTCGCCTGTCATGCCTTCGTGCATGGAGCCGAATATGCCTGTGCCACTGATGCAAAACAACACTACCAAGGCGACATATTTGTCTAAAAATTCTTCGTGCGATAAGCCTTCTGACGGAAATACTTTATTAACTATGCCGCGTACGCTGCCTGCCAGTTTGTTCAAACGGGTTTCTAAATGTAACAATTCGCCAATAATCAAACCAAATACGGAAGCCAGCACAACGGCGGCAAAATATTTGACATTCGGTAAGCTGACAATGCCTAAACCCATTGATGCCAAACCAAAAAATGGAATCAAGCCTGTGCGGATGCGTTCGGGGATTTTGTCGCCAAAAAATGCGCCAAGTATGCCGCCCAATGCAATGGCGGCGGCATTGATAAAAGGGCCAATGGGGAAATGTTGCATGGTTTTCCTTGTCAATGGAATGGGTTTCAGGCTGCCTTTTGTACAAAAGCAGCCTGAAAATTAGGCTGAAACATACCTGATTTATGACTACATGGCAACAATCAATCTAGCAAAAACTGACTATCGTGAATAGACAATAGTGCCTTTTCAGGCTGCCTTTTACTATATAAATCAATGTTTATCTTATAAAATATTCACACCCGATAATTCTCGTGCGGTTTTGGCGGCGTAATTATCGGTCATGCCACCAACATAATCCAATACTTTCATATAAGCCAAATACAAGCCATCTTCGCGTTTGATTTCGGCTGGATTGAGTAATTCTAATGCCAATGATTGATGTACATTAAGGCTGCCTGAAACCACATATTCATGAACACTCGGCACCAATAAATCCAATAATGAACCCAAACAAGGGAATGCTGCCAATTCGTACATCAATTTGCTGCGATGACGAAACACGCGCTCACGAGCCAGATTTTTGGCGTTGTTCAGCGTTTCTTGTACATGCGTTGGGGTGCAACTGAGCAAATCTTTTTCACAAAATTCGCCGTTGAGTAAATCGGTTTCGTGTTGAATAAAAGTGTGGGCAATACTTTCTATCGCTTGTCCAATCGCATAACCGCGCATCATGGCGATTTTGTCGCGCGGATTGCTGACTTGGCGATGTTCTGGTTTAGCAAGTGGCGCGAGTACATCGGATACGGTTTCGTAATCCAATAATTCCAAGTCAATCGCGTCTTCCAAATCCATCAGCGCGTAACAAATATCGTCCGCTGCTTCCATTAAATACGATAAGGGATGACGCGCCCAACAATCGCCTTGCTTTTCAGGCAGCCCTAAATTGTGGGCAATGTGGCGAATATAGGGCAATTCTGCTTGATAAATATTGAATTTGCGCCGTCCATAATCTGGGTGGCTACTTGTCCACGGATATTTTAACAATGCGCCGATGGAAGCTGCGGTCAAACGCATACCGCCTTGTTCGGCATACATTTCCAAACTGGCGACTTGGCGCAAACTGTGTGCATTACCTTCGTATGTTTGAATATCGTTGATGTGTTCGCGCGATAAATTTTGCAGATATTTTTGATGTGCTGCATCACGAAACCATTGGCGCAAAGCATCTTCGCCTGTGTGTCCAAACGGTGGATTGCCGACATCGTGCGCCAAACACGCCACTTGTACCACCATGCCAAAATCGTCCACTTGCGTATGCGCGGGCAAACGTTGATTGGCTGCCAACATACCGCCGACTTTGCGCCCCAAACTGCGCCCTACACTGGCAACTTCTACGCTGTGCGTCAAACGATTGTGGGTGTGGTCATTTTTGGCAAGTGGGTGGACTTGAGTTTTGCGTCCCAAACGGCGAAAGGCGTGCGAAAACACCAAGCGGTCGTAATCCACATGAAACGGCGTGCGATACGCATCGTGGGATATGGACGGCGGCATTGCCACAATATCACGCTGCTCGTTGATTTGAAAACGGGTGGTGGACATTAATTGTGTCCAATTCATCAGCGTAGCCATAATCAATTCCTTGTATTTTGTTTATTTTCAGGCTGCCTATTTATTATGATGCAGCCTGAAAACCAGTTCAGCCACTTGTTGTTTACTTAAATCGCTTAATGGAATGTCTCGTTCGGGCAGACTGATGCCGCCTGCGTTGGCGTGGTTTTGTGCGTGGCGGATAAAATAGATGGTTTTCATGATTTTTTCCTTTCAGGCTGCCTGACAATTATTCTTCCAATACTTCCACCGACATTCCTGCGACATTTTTGTGAACGGATAATTTAACATTGGAATTACGCTTGATTTGATAACATTGCCCCCAAGTTACGCGGAAAGAATGCCCAATTAATTCAGCCATTTCGCTTTGTTCAATCCACGTTTTACAGATGCGCCCCCTGCTTCCACTAATATGGACACCACCCATTTTTGCAGCAACAATACGTTCTGGTGCAAAAGAAATCGCTATCGCAAATATTAAAGTTACCCAACCTGTCATGCCAAATAGCACACTCAAAAAACCTACAATAAGCATAAATAAAGGGCTGCGATGTTCTGTGTCCAAAATCCCATATTCATCTATAACATCATTTTCAACTTGAAATAACAAGCCAAATAAGCACGTTAATATGGAAGCTACACCCCAAATGCGTAAAGGCTGTGTTTCATGTGCCACGCCTATTCCATCACCATACCAAATGGCAAACGGTAACATCCCACCAATAAAAATCCAAATCATCAGCCAAAGTCTAGAAATGCGGAACATGATTATCCTTTGTTTTTTCAGGCAGCCTGAAAACCAGTTCAACAGCTTGTTGTTTGCCCAAATCGCTTAATGGAATGTCGCGTTCGGGCAGACTGATGCCGCCTGCGTTGGCTAGACTTTGTGCATGGCGGATAAAATAGATGGTTTTCATGATTTTTTCCTTTCAGGCTGCCTGAAAAATCAAGCTATTCACGCCGTAAATGTCCCAATATTTCTACTGCGCCCGTTTCAAACAAAAAATCTTCCCAATCCGCACACAATGTATTATCCACGCGAATAGGGAATTGGCGATTTTCGCGTTTAACCCATAATGCGGGTGTAATATCCCTGTTATGGAGAATGTAGTAAAACGTGCATTTTGCACGCGAAAAAACATATTTTTTCCGCCCTAAAACACCATACATCACAATTCTGTCCGCGTAAACATCAGCAAATTTGCGTGTACTTAAACCAAACCACCAACTTTCGGTGAGCCACAACCAAAATAATCCAAATAAAATCCATGCCGACCAATGAGTTAATCCCAACATCACACAAATTGCAGCGTAAACCATTCCGAAGATACCGCCCGCGGCAATCGCAGCAATCGGCATAAAAATAGCCGCCCAAATAGAAATCAGATAACGCCGTCCACCATTGGCTAATGGAACCACATGACGCGGTTTATTGCTCGGCAATTCAAACAACGCGATTGAAGCAGTAGAATTGGGACGATGCGACTGCTTATAACGCGGTTTACGGTGTTTTTTTGCAGAATATTTGGGCATATTTTTGACCTTTCAGGCAGCCTGAAAGCTATTTCTTCCAAGAAATCGCCAAATCATACAAAGCCTTTTTGCTTTCCCCTGTGATTTTGGCGGCTAATTCTGCTGCTTGTTTGGTGGGCAATTCGGCGGACAAGATTTTCATCACATTTTGCGCCGTTTCAGGCAGCGTGTCCGATTTTTCTACCACATTCGCGTGTATGACCAACACCATTTCGCCACGCGATTGATTGCTGTCGGCAGCTAATTTTTCGCGCAATTCGCTGACCGTTCCCACCAAAAAAGTTTCAAAAGTTTTCGTGATTTCTCTTGCCAACATGATGGTTCTATTGGGAAACGTATTTTCCATATCGTCCAATGTTGCCGCGATTCGGTGTGGTGTTTCAAAAGCGATGATGGGGTAATCGGCGTTTTGCCATTGCTCAAATAATTTCACACGCTCGCCCGATTTTGGCGGCAAAAAGCCATGAAAATAAAAATGTGGTTCGGACACGCCCGCCACGCTCAACGCGCCCATGACCGCGCTCGCCCCCACCACAGGCACAACCACGAAACCTGCTTCACGCACACGCGCCACCAATTTCGCCCCTGGGTCGCATACGGCAGGCGTGCCAGCATCCGAAATTTGCGCCACGCGTTTACCTTCGGCAAGTGCGGTGATGATTTTGTCTGCCATTTGCTGCTCATTGTGTTCGCGCACGGAGAGCAATTTCGCCTGAATGCCGTATGCCGCCAGTAATTGTGCCGACACGCGCGTGTCTTCCGCGCACACCACATCGGCGGCTTGCAACACGGCAAGGGCGCGTAAGGTAATGTCTGCCAAATTACCAATGGGCGTGGCGACAATGTATAACGTGCTGTTTTGTATGGAATCTAATGCTTTTTGGAAATGTTTTTGCATAATATATTGGTTTTTCAGGCTGCCTGAAAATATAGTAAAGAATAGATAGAAAAGATTTTAACGCGAAAATAGTTTTTCAGGCTGCCTAATAAAAAATTAGGCAGCCTGAAACTCATTGTCCACGCAAAAACAGCGCGTCCAAATCTGCCAAACCAATCCGCACCCAAGTCGGTCGCCCATGATTGCATTGATTGCTGCGTGGTGTGGCTTCCATATCGCGCAATAAAGCGTTCATTTCAGGCAGCGTCAATTGTCGCCCAGCGCGTACCGAACCATGGCACGCCATTGTGCTTAAAATTTGATTTTCATATTGTTCAATAACTTGCGAACTGCCTACTGCCATTAATTCACGCAACACATCTTGTGCCAATGCTGCTGCATCTGCTTGTCCTAACATGGCAGGCACAGATTTGACCGCTATTTGTCCATTGCCCAAATCCGTCAATGCTAAGCCATAATCACATAGCACATCGGCATAATCTGCGGCGGCGGCACGTTCTTCATGCGTAGCTGCAAAAGTCATTGGAATCAACAATATTTGCGTTTTCAGGCTGCCTGAAAGCCGTGCTGCTTTCATTTTTTCATAATTCACACGTTCCGCTGCCGCGTGCATATCCACCAAAATCAAGCCATCCGCGGTTTGCGCCAAAATATAAATTCCCAATAATTGCGCCAATGCAAATCCCAAAGGGTAATCTGGTTTTTCTATTTTTTCCGATGAAGATTCAATAGCCTGCGTATGATTTGTTTCGGGTAAATGCGTTTGTTCCCATGCCGTTAATTCATCATCGCGATACAATTCCGCATAAGTATTCATCGCCGCTTGTCGCTCACGCAAAGACAGGCTGCGTTGTTGTGGCGCACGAAAGGCGGAATAATTAACAGGGGTAACTTTTTGATTATTAGGGAAACTGGTTTTCAGGCTGCCTGAAATTTCCGTTTGCCCCCACCCTAACCCTGCACCGTTTGGAATGGGAGAGGGAACAGAGGCTGGCTCACCCAAAACGCGTTCCTGCAAAATTTCGCTAGCATTGCCCACGCTATCGGTTAAATCCGCGCGTGTGTCTGCCAACACCTTGTTTAAACTATGAAAAATTAATTGGTGTACCGCCTGACTGTCGCGGAAACGGATTTCGGTTTTGGTCGGGTGCACATTCACGTCCACCAGCTCTGGCGGTATCTCTAAAAACAGCACAAATGCAGGTGTCATCTGATTGTGCAACACGTCTCGATACGCTTGTTTGACCGCATGCAAAATCACTTTATCGCGCACAAAACGATTATTAACAAAACAAAATTGATTGTCCGATTTGCCTTTGCTAAATGTGGGTTTGGCGATAAAACCGTGTACGCGCAACACATTTTCGCCGCTGTCCACAGGCAAACAGGCAGCCTGAAACTCTGCGCCAACAATCGCCGCCACACGTTCCGCCAAAGATTGCGCGGGATAAGAAAACACCGCTTTGCCATTGTTTTTTAATGAAAATGCCACTTGTGGATTCGCCAACGCCAAGCGTTCCAACATGGTGGCGCAATGGGCGTATTCCGTGTTTTCGGATTTTAAAAATTTGCGCCGCGCTGGGGTGTTGAAAAATAGTTCGCAGACTTCTACCGTTGTGCCGATGGGGTGGGCGGCTGCGCTGACCGCGCTTAATACGCCGTCTTCGGCGCGGATTTGGTGAGCGTGGGCGGTTTCAGCGGTGCGGCTAGTTAGGGTTAGGCGCGACACAGAAGCAATGCTCGCCAAACCTTCGCCGCGAAATCCCATGCTGCGGACATGTTCCAAATCGGATAAATTTTTGATTTTACTGGTGGCGTGGCGCGACAAGGCAAGCGGCAAATCATCGGCATGCATGCCTGCGCCATTATCGCTGACACGAAGCAGTTTAATGCCGCCTCCTGCGATTTCTACGGAAATATGGCTTGCGCCAGCGTCTAGGCTGTTTTCCACGATTTCTTTTAGGGCGTTGGCAGGGCGTTCCACCACTTCGCCTGCGGCAATTTGGTTGATTAGGTGGTCGGGGAGTTTGATGATTTGGGACATAGTGCGCGTGTATTCAATCAATGAGAGGAGAGATTGTAAAAGATTGCAGGCAGCCTGAAAATACTAAAATGCCATTTAGAGTCCAATCCAAATGGCATTTTTCATTTAAAAATCAATTTTTAATTCTTGGGCTGTTGCACTTTCAGCAAGAACGACACGCCAAACGCCGCAATATAACAAGCCGTAAACACCAATGCCACCATTTCATAATTTTGTGGGAACATTGCCAACACCGCGCCTGCAATCGCAGGTGCCGCAAAGTTAGACAAACCAGCCGACAAAGTGTAAACCGAAATCGCCGCGCCTTTGTGTGTCGGTTCTAATGTGGTGAAAATTGGGGTCATCGGCACAAACGCCGCCACAAACCAACCCAACAAAATCGCTGGAATCCACGCCATCATAAATTCCGCCATGCCAGCCGCCGCCGAACCGTCCGCGTCCGTCAAACCAGTGGGCGCAACCGTGTTGTACCACTCGGGCAAATAGTAAAACACCAATGTGGACAATGCCATACCAATACAACCAAACCAACGAATCGTGCGCACCCAACCGATTTTCTCGCCCACAATGCCCCAAAACACGTTGGAAACCAAAGTCGTGGCAAAGAACACCGTCCAAATTTGCAACCATTGAGACGTTGAAAACTCAAAGTTTTTCGTGAAATACATCGGACCAATGACCGCGTAACCAAACAAGGACAAAGTGTTCACAATGCGGATAAAGCTCGCGTACGCGATTTGTGGGTTTTTCAACAGGGTAATTGCGCGGCTCAATTCGCTCAATTTTTCTTGTGTGGACAAACCATCGCCTTTGGCTTTGCCCGTCAAATGACCCAATTTGAACACGGCAACCAAACCACCCAATACCACAAAAATCAGCGCAGACCACAAAGTCCCCATTTCGCCAAAAATCGGAATCGTGAAGCTCGGAATAAAGCTACCAAACACGCCAATACCAAACGAATACACCGTCCAGAACCAACCCATAGATGGGCCAATTTGTCGCGCTTCCACATTTTGCACAATCATCACAATAAATGAGTATAAAAACAAGGGGTAAGCCAAACCACGCAAACCGTAAAACAGCAAAATCATCGCATAATTAGATTGTCCCAAGCCAAAAATCAGCAAGAGAACGTGCAACACCGCCCACATCACAAAGCCAATAATCATCGCTTTGCGTGGCGTGATGATTTCCGCCACCACGCCCGACACCCACGCCGCAATCGCCGCCGCAAAACCGTACACCGCAAAGGCGTTAGACGATTGCGCTTCGGTAAAGCCCAAATCCACAATGTATTTGGATAAAAAGGCTAACTCAAAACCATCGCCCGTCATAAACAAGGCAATGGCAATATAACCCCAAATCAATTTCAGGGGCATACCCATCCATTCTCGGGTATCGTGTGCTGTTGGATTATTCATCTGTAAACATCTCCGTATTTGAGAAAAATTGTTTTTTTAGAACCTGTATTCATCATTTTGGTAGCTTGATTTTGTTGAATTTTTTTGTGAATACAAGGCGGATTTTTGTGCCAATAGCGAGACTATTGGCACAAAAATCCAACGTAGTAGGCGCGGAAAAAGGCAATAAAAGCAAGCAATCAAGGTTATGAATACAGGTTCTTATAGTGGGAAAGATTTTCAGGCTGCCTGAACAGTTATTTCATTCAAAATAACCGCAAATTTGGTGCGTGGTACGTCCCCTATATTTGATTTGTCTTGTAAACAAAAGGCAGCCTGAAAAGGTATTATCTATTTGCTTTTTCTACTGAATATAATTTTCTAAATTGCGCGTAACGTGTTGGCAAATAATCTTTTTTGTTTGCTTTAAAGATTTGATTGATTTCAGGTTTGGTGCAAATTTGCGTTTCATTGCCACCGCAAGCCAATGCCGCCAAACGCGCCGCGCCCAATGCGCCACCCGTTTCGCCACCTTTGTGGGTAACAATTTGAATTTGCAAAATATCTGCCAATAATTGCGCCCAATAAGGACTTCTCGCACCACCGCCCAACAGCGAACATTCGCTGATTTGCGTGCCACTTTCTTGCAAAACGCGCACACCGTCCGCCAAACCAAAACTCACGCCTTCCAATACCGCGTAACCGATTTCCGCGCGACCGTGTGCGTGCGTCAAACCGTGCAGGCTGCCTGTGGCAAAAGCGTCATTGTGTGGCGTGCGTTCGCCTGACAAATAGGGCAGGAAAATCGGGGCTTGGGCGCGTTGTTCATCGCTCAAACGCTCAATTTCGGCAAGCAATTCCACTTCTTTCACGCCCACCAATTTGCAATACCAACTCAAACACGCGGCTGCCGACAACATCACGCTCATTTGATGCCAACGATTGGGCAAAGCATGACAGAAACAATGTACCGCCGATTGGGGTGCAGGGCGATACGCTTCGTTCACCACAAACACCACGCCCGAAGTACCCAGCGAAATAAACGCATCATTTGGATTGACTGCGCCCACACCGACCGCGCTGGCTGCGTTGTCGCCACCGCCACCTGCCACAATCACGTTTTCAGACAAACCCCATTTTTCGGCTAAATCCGCTTTCAGGCTGCCTGAAACTTGCGAGCCTTCCACCAAATCCGCCATAAAACTTCTGTCCATGCCACAAGCGGCTAATACCTCGTCCGACCAATCGCGTTTTGCCACGTCCAACCACAACATACCTGCCGCGTCCGACATTTCCGATACTTTTTTGCCAGTCAGCAAAAAGCGAATGTAATCTTTGGGCAACAAAACCGTTTTGGTTTGCGCGAAAATATCGGGTTCGTGTTTGCGTACCCACAATAATTTGGGCGCGGTAAAACCTGCCATTGCCAAATTGCCCGTAATCGCGTGTAAATTGGGAACGGCTTGTTCCAATTCCGCGCATTCGGCTGATGAACGTGTGTCGTTCCACAAAATCACGGGGCGCAATACATCATTGTTTTCATTTAACAAAACTGCGCCGTGCATTTGACCCGACAAGCCAATGCCACGAATTTGCGCCCATTTGAAATTGCCGACTTTATCGCGCAATTGCAAAACCAAATCATTGGTAACGCGCCACCATTCGTCAGCCGATTGCTCCGACCATTGTGGGAAAGGGCGTTGAATGCTCAAAGGTAAACCGTGTGTGGCGATGATGTCGCCATTGTCGCCCATCAACAGGGCTTTGATTTCCGAAGTGCCGTAATCTAATCCGAGATACATATTTGATTTTTCCTTGTTATTTTTTTGGGGAATGGGGTTTCAGGCTGCCTGAAAAGCCCTAATTATCGGTAAAATATAAAATTAATTTGAAGAAGTATTTCTTTCTTCACATACACAACACCACTGAATATTGGTCAATAAATTAAATTGATTCATAATATAAAGTGATTTCCTTAATTCAATATTTGCAATATCATGAAGAATTTCATTATTTCTATCAAATAGTTCCATCATTTCTCGAAATACACGACCAAATACTTCATTTTCACTCATTATTTGTTCTACAACATTGGCTACCTTAATAGCATTGTCAAAGAAATTAATTGTTCCTACATTTTCTGCTTGTATAAATTTTAGATATTCATCAAAACTTAATGTTTCAATTTTCTCAGATTCACTAAATGCCTGATTGTGAGTACCACCTTTTGTATATGTATTAATATGATGACTATTTAATTTATGTGCCTCAGTAAAATTTGAGTTTTGAATTAATTCCTTTTTTTGATAAAACAACCATAATTCATTAATATTTTTTGCAGCAGGAGAGGCATATAAAACCAAAGCCTGATTATTTAATCTTGTGTGTAGTGCTTCCAAAATTCCTTGCTGATTGGTATCTATCCCATATCTAAAATAGGGTTCCTCCCAATAACTCCATTCATTAGCATTTGTTTCTGTTAAATATTCAGGTCTTTTATATTGAAAAAAACAATTTGTTCTAATTTTTCTCGGTAATAAATAGCTAAATCGTCTGAAAAAAGATTTTAAATATACACCTTCAGGTAATTGAAAATCCTGAAAGTTCTTATTTATAGTGGGGTCTAAAAAAAATGCAGCATCAAAACCTAAATATCCCTCACATACTTGCCCTGGTGGAAAAAATATAGGATAAGTGCTGGCTAACTCTACATTAAACCAACTCTCATAAGTTTTTTCTTCAAAGCCAACCTTCATGATTTCAACTCTTTCTATTTTCTTAAATTTTATAGTGTGCTGTACCACTCACTAAAACTTATCTGGAATATTGTTATGCTATCGGTGTCATTCTGTTTTATTTTTCAGGCAGCCTGAAAAATAAAACCGTCATATTATGTAGGTTGGGTTGAAACCCAACATTACCTTGAATATTCAAGGTTTTGTTGTTGGGTCAAGACCCAACCTACCTATTCAATTACGCAATCAATTCACGAATATAAGCCACTTGCTCGCGCATCAATGCCACAAATTCAGGTTTGCCCGCTAATTCGCCAAACAAAGCCTTGTCGCTGGCAAACACCGCCACAGGGTCTTCGGACGCATACATGGCGCGAACCGCCGCTTCGTCCAAAATGCCGTCTTGGTAAGTGAATGGCAATTTGCCTTCGTTCCAGCGTTCCATAAACACAAAGAATGTCGCTGGCAAACGCGCGGTTTTGGTGGGCGTTGCGCCTTGTTTGTAACGCTCAATCAAAGTTGGCTGCATTTGCGCGGGGATTTTGGAGAAACCGTCTGCGGCAACACGTTGATTGGTGTCTTTGATGTGCGGATTGGTAAAGCGTTCCAACACCACATCGCGGTATTTACCCAAATCAATCAAATCATTACCCAAGCTAGCAATCACGTCTTCGGTAACATAATCGTGTGCCAATTTGTAGGTTTTTTCCAAATTGGTGCTGTCGTGAATGTACAATTCGCCCAACAAAGTACCCAACCACGCAATCGCTGCGTGTGGCACGTTCAATACGCGGATTTTGGCTTCTTCGTAAGGAATCACGCTTTCCACCAATTCCACGCCCACTTTTTCCAAAGCAGGACGCACATTGTCTTTGAAATTGTCTTCAATCACCCATTGAATAAAGGTTTCGCCCATGACTGGGGCTTTGTCGTCAATGCCCGTTTTTTCTTTGATGCGCGCTGGCAAATCTTCGGCTGGGCGCGGCACAATGCGGTCTACCATCGTGTTTGGCGTGGTGGCGTGGTCTTTAAGCCAATCCACAATATCTTGTTGATTGGTCAAAGTTAAAAATTCCACCAAACCGTCATGGAAACGCTCGCCATTGTGGCGCACATTGTCGCAGTTTAATAATGTTACATTGCCGTTTGCCAATTTCATGCGTTCGCGCAAAATTTTCGCCATCACGCCATAAATGGTGTTCAAACCGCCTTCCAAATCCGCTTTCAAAGCTGGGTCGGATTGCACCAATTTGAATTGGCTGTCCAAATAATAGCCTGCTTCGGTAACGGTAAACGCGATGACTTTCGTGTTTTCTTCCGCGCCAACCGCAATCAGGGCTTGCAAACCTTCTTCCCAAGCAATCGGGCGTTTTACCGATTTGATGACTTCGTAAGCACGTTCATCTTTGGGGCTAACCGTTTCCAAAACGTATTCATTGTTTTGCGCCAACAAACCTTGAATGGTGTGTTCGCTGTCGTTGCGAATGTTGCCAGCCGCGATAGACCAACTGTCATCGCCTTGTTTCAACAATTCATTCAAATACCACGCTTGGTGGGCGCGGTGGAAAGAACCAAAACCAATGTGTAACCAAGTGTATTTGCTCATGGCGTAAATCTCCGAATTATTGTTAGGGAAAAAAGAATGTCGGGCAGTGTAAACGAAGAAATAAAATAGAGTAAACACAATTCGTTACTATTCTTAACAATGGATTTTTTATTTCAAAATTAAGATTATTTTTGATATTTTAAATAGATTATTAGAATTTATAAGCAACATTTAACCAAAATCATTGAATATTTGTAAATGTTTGTTCGGACTATTGAAAAAATATTTCAGATTAAAACTGATTTTTTGCGTAATTTTGTTACAAATTTAGGCTGTAAACGAGTTATTTTGGTTGCTGAAAATGTAGTTTTATATAATTTTATAAATGATTTGTAGTAAAATAACACAATATTCAGTCAAAATTGAGCTTTTTTAGTGTTTTTCTGATGGGTACAAATGAGAAATAATGATTGTTAGAAAATGTCGAATTTAAAAATCCGAATTATTTTTTCAGGCTGCCCTATGGGTTTTCTGTTTACAAAAGGCAGCCTGAAAATTTGTTTATGCTATATTAAATCTTTATTTTTATTGTACTTTTAATTTATTTTCCTAAAATTTATATTCATTTCAGGCTGCCTGAAAGATTTTTTCGTATAGTGAATTCAATTTAAACCAGTACGGCGTTACCAGCTCCCTTATGTACTAGCTGTACACGGCGGTCGCTGTCGCCTTGTCCTGATTTAAATTGAATCCACTATATTTCAGGCTGAAACTTTTACAAAATCTTTTCAGGCAGCCTGAAACCTAACTTCTTCCCCAAACACCGCCGCCCACAAATCCCTAACCGCCTGATAATGCGCCAACAATTCCGCATTCACTTCCATGCGCTGCCAATCGCGCAAATTTTTATTGTGCTGCTGCTGACGATAAAAACGATACGCCACCGCCGAGCGTTCCGCCAAATCCCCATCAATCAAGCCACGCCGCGCCGCCATACCCAATAGCGCAATATTTCCATAATTTTCAAGCAGTTTGGGTTCACGCCCACTTTCCGCCAATACCAAATATTGCACCAAAAATTCCACGTCCACCACGCCGCCACGCGCATATTTCACATTGCTGTCCACAGGCGGATGTGTGGCAAACATTTTTTCGCGCATGGCAATAATTTCCTGTTTTAACTGAATTTTATCGCGCTCCTGCGTTAAAATTTCACGGCGAATTTGCTCAAATTTCGCCCCCACCGCCACATCGCCGCAGACAAATCGCGCCCGCGTCAAAGCCTGATGTTCCCACGTCCACGCCTGTTCACGCTGATATTTTTCAAACGCCGCCACGCTGTGCGCCAAAAAGCCCGCTTCCCCATTCGGGCGCAAACGCAAATCCAATTCATACAGCGTCCCCGCTCCCGTGCTGCCTGAAAGCCAAGTGCTTAATCTTCTTGCCAATTTTGTGTACACTTCCACCGCATTCCCGTCATCATCATCGTAAAGATAGACCAAATCCAAATCCGAAGAATAGCCCAATTCCTTGCCGCCCAATTTGCCATACGCCACAATCGCAAATTTCGGCGTGTCCAAATGGCGTTTTGGCACACTTTGCCATGTATGGATAAGTGTTTGTTCCAAAATCAAATCTGCTAATACCGATAATTCATCGCTCAAGGCTTCCACCGTCCATTGCCCAGCCAAATCCTGCACCGTTAAACGAAACACCTGCGCGTGCTGAAAACGGCGCAACACGTCCATTTTCGCTTCCGTATCATCGCCACAGGCATTCAGGCTGCCTGAAAGTTCTACAGAAACTTTTTGCCAATCAATTGCTTCCATTAATTGTGCCGACAATAATTCGTCCAACAAAATCGGGTGGCGTTGCAAATAATCTGCCAACCACGCACTTTGCGCCATCAAATCCGCCACGCGCAGCAACGCCGCCGAATGCTCTTGCAAAAACGCCAAATACGCCGACCGCCGACTAATCGCTTCCAAAAAATCCAGCAATCGCAACAAAGCAGCGTCTGCATTTGCGCCAGCCGCCGCCGCTTCAATCAAACGCGGTACCAGCGCGTCAAATCGCCGTTGCGCGTGGGCGGATAATTGGCGATACTTACCGCCTTGTTTTAATTGAATTAATCTATTAGATAGTTCCGCCACATTGGCAAATCCTAAATTGGACAATTTATCCAATATCTCATCAGTATTTTCAGGCAGCCTCGTCCAAATATCGGCTAATTTATGTTCACTATCTGATTCTTCCGTTTCTTTTCCTAAAATATCGTTAAATATTTGATTAACAAAACTTCTGTGTGCATTCAGGCAGCCTGAAAAATCCGCCCAATTGGCAAAACCCATGCTTGCCGCCAATGCGTTTTGCTGTTCGCTTTGTTCGGGTAACATTTGCGTTTGCTGGTCGTCCCAATACTGCAAACGGTGTTCCACATCACGCAAAAATCGGTAAGCATTCAATAATTTATCTACAACTTGCGTGTCTAAAATATTCAATTCTGCTAATTTCAACAGCGTTTCTTGCGTGCCTTTTAATTGCAAAGCGCGATTTTGACCGCCGCGTATCATCTGAAACATCTGCGCCACAAATTCTACTTCGCGAATGCCGCCCGCACCCAATTTCACATTGTCCGCCATGCCGCGTTTTTGAACTTCTTGTCTGATTTGGCGGTGCAAATCGCGCATGGCTTGATAAGCGTTAAAATCCAAATATTTGCGGAACACAAATGGGCGAATTAATCCTTGAATACCATTGATATATGGCGTAACCACGCGCCCTTTGCACCACGCATACCGTTCCCACTCGCGCCCCTGCGTAATCAAATACTGCTCCAACGCCGCTTCGCTGCACACCAAAGCACCACTATCGCCATCGGGGCGCAACCGCATATCCACACGGAACACTTGTCCATCAGCCGTTATCTCATTGAGCAGACTGATTAATTTTTGTCCTACTTTGGTGAAAAATTCTTGATTGGTGCGCTCGCGTTTACCGTCCGTGTCGCCATTTTCGGGATAGACAAAAATCAAATCCAAATCGGACGATACGTTTAACTCAAAACCGCCAGCCTTGCCCATTGCCACCACGCTCAATTGCTGCGGCTGACGGGTAAAATGTCCAACTGGCGTGCCGTACATGCCGATATAGTATTGATGTGAAAAAGAAAGTGCCGTATTCACCGCAAAATCGGCAAATTCGGTAATCGTGCGCGTAACTTCCGCCAAATCGGACACGCGGGCAAGGTCTCGTGCCATAATGTGCGCCATCACATGACGGCGCAACACGCGCAATTGTCGTGCCAATTCTTCTTCATTTTCATCGGCTTGCAATTGTTGCCAATCGCAAAAATTGGCGTAATCTTGTGGCGTAATCGGGCGCGTGAGCCAATCAGACATTTTGTCTAAATTTAAGCGTTGATTGGCTAATTGGCGCGTAAGCCATTGGGAATAGGGTTGGGCTTGTGTTAATAAATGGGTGTGCATTTTGGAGATACTCCGTGAACAATGGATTTGTGTGGATTATACGATTTTTAGACTGAAATCTTTGCAAAATCCATATAGGCAGCCTGAAAAGGTGTAGGTTAAATACTTTTTTTGAAAAATTTTAAATAAAAATAAATGGTTATTGAATAACGAATAAATGTGTTAAAGATAGGGGCTAACGACATTGTTTCGCTGTCGTTAGCCCCTAGAGGTGTAAAGGTTTCAGGCTGCCTTTATCTATACGAGATAGATTGAAATTTTAATTTACTTTATTTTTCACGGCTGCCACAATATCCATGCCAAACAAGGCATTGACATCGGTTTCATCAAACGTATATTGCTCGTTGCAGAAATCACAATCCACCGTGATGCTGCCTTCTTCGGCAACTGCTGCGCCCACTTCTTCGCCGCCCAACATCAACAACATATCACTGACTTTGCCGCGTGAACAAGTACAGGCAAATTCTAAATTTTCTGCGTCAAACACGCGCGGCGGTGTTTCGTGGAACAGGCGATACAACACGTTTTGCGCGTCCAAATGCAATAATTCATTGGCGGTTAAAGTTTCGGCGAGCGTGGTAATGTGTTCCCAAGCGGCTGGATTCAATTCTTGTTCGGGCAATTTTTGCAACAGTAAACCGCCCACGCTGCTGTCATCGGCGGCAAGTGCAATATGGGTTTGCAGTTGTTCGGAACGCGCCATGTAGTGCATCAACATACTGGCGATGCTACCGCCTTCCAATGGCACCACGCCTTGCCATGGCTCGCCATCTTTTGGTTGCACGGTCAAAACAAAAACGCTGTTGTCGCCCAATAAAGTGGATAAATCGGCATCATCGGCAACGTGAACGCTTTCGTCCCAGCGTGCAGTGGCGCGAACAGTGCGTTCAGAAGTGGCTTCTACCACCAACATTTTCAAAACGCCTTGCCCTTGTACTTGCACAATCAGCGTGCCGTCTAATTTTAAATTGCTGGATAATAAGCCACCTGCTGCCAATAATTCGCCCAAGGCACGGCGAATGGCGATGGGATAATGTTTGCGCGAAACAATGTGTTGCCATACTTCTTGTAATTGCACATGCAAACCGCGTACGGGAAAATCATCAAAAATAAAGCGTGTGCGTTGATTGAACTGGCTCATGTTTGTCTTTCTGTCAAAATCAATATGGCTGTAATATGGTTTCAGGCTGCCTAAAAATCAAGAGGCAGCCTGAAAAGCTATTTATTTTCTCATCACAATTTGTAATAACACGGTAAAAATCAAAACGGCAACCAATAACATCAAGCCATACATCGCAGGTTTATGCCACGTTGGTTTTTCGTCATCATCGCCCAAAGGTAACAGCGGTATATTGTCGGGCAGAAAAACAATGTCTTTATCGGCGCGTGGCGAGTATTTTTCTTGTGGTTGCAGAAATTGTAAATCCAACCAATTACTGATGCTTTGAAATTGTTTGGGTGGCGTGGTGCTGGGTAATTCTCCCAAAACGCTCAAACCTTTGATGCGTTGTTGCACCGATGGGCTGCCTTGTTGCACGGCTTGTTCTAATTTTGAACGCGCGAGAAATTTAATCGCAGGCGTGGCATCGTAAAAACGGCGGCAACTGTGTTCTACTTTTTCGGGCGAAATATGGTTATTGGTGGCTTGCCATTTCGCTGCTTCAGCTTGGATTTCATCGCCAACCAATTCGCGTGCCGCCAACGGCACAGCAATTAATAATTCGCCCAAAAAACGAGTGGCACGCCAATCGCCTTGATTGATGGCAAAACGCAAACATTGCGCGGTTTTTTGCAAGGATTGCGGGATAAATAATCCTTTGGCGCACAAATAAGCCAAATACAATGCACCTGTGGTGTTGCCTTGTTTGGCGGTTTGTTGCAAAAACGCGGCCAGTTTTTTACCTTGTTCGGGTAATACATTACCTTTTCGCAACATTTCGGCAACTTGGGGTAGGGTGGGCATACCCAGTTTGGCGGCATATTCTTCGTTTTGCCATTCTTTCAATAATTCGGAAAAATCTGCCAAACGCAAGCGTGCGTATTTTTGCACGACTTCGCCGTAGCTGCTGCTGTTTTTGGAAACCAGTTGCGCCATGCAATCGGTGATTTGCATTTCGCTGGGAATTTTTTCGGGGAGTGAGGTTTGCATGATAACACCGTGTTTAGAAAAATTATTTTCAGGCTGCATTATAAAGGTTTTGCGGTATTATCTAAATCAATAATTTAGGCAGCCTTACGGTACACGACAAAAATCTTTAATATGACCTGAAATCTGTTCCCTCCCACGCTGGCGGGGGAGGGTTAGGGTGGGGGTGGCTCGTTGATTAGGACAAGTTTTTGTTTACCCAAGATTTTCCCCCACCCTAGCCCTCCCCCGTTTAGGACGGGGGAGGGGACAGATTGTTGGTCAGTAAAAATTGTTGTGTAACGCAAGGCAGCCTGAAAAAGATATATTAAAAATTTCAGGCTGCCTTTATTTTTTGTATTCTGTTATCAAGCCGCTTGCCGATGATAATGCCGCAGAGCCTGTTCTTTGCGCCGTCCCGCACTAAACGCCGATACGCGTTTCAAATAACCAATCACGCGCGTGCCATAATCAATATCGTGCGAACCACATTGACTACACGCCTGTAAAGTACGTTTATCAATATGTGCACATTGATTGCAAATGGTAATTTTCACATTGACACAGAAATAATTGCAGCCCGTTTTCGCCGCAATATCCAACAAAGCGCGATAGCCCGAAACATTCAAGGCTTCGTCCAAATTCAAATGCAAGGCTGAACCGCCGTCCAGCCAATCAATCAATTCATGACCGTGCAGCAAAAATTTATCCAATGCATTGGTTTTGTCGTCTTCCACCACATAAAAATATGAGTTATAACAATCGCGTGGCACAAAATACCCGTCCACCTTGTCCCATTTCGCGTTTTTCACGCCCAAGTTTTCTGCTGGTACAAATTCGGTATTGAATTTCACGCCATATTGGGCATTTGCTACTTGATTTGCCTGAAAAATAATTTTTAAACGCGATTGCACAAATTCAATGTATTCAGGCGTATAGGCAGCCTGAATCCCTTGCGATTCCGCTGCTTCCACCATGCCATTGATGCCAATCGTCAAAAATTGTTTATCCAGCGAAATAAAACCCGCATCATACACAGGCAACATACCAGCCGCTAAATAATCTTCCATCAATTTGCGATATGCGTATTGATATTGATGGATTTTGCCTACTTCGGTCGCCAAATCACGTCCATCTTGCACCAAGCGATTCATATTGATTGTGATGACATTGATAGACCCAGTCGCCACGCCACCTGCACCGAGTGAATACGAAAACGTGCGGTCTTCAATCTGATTACGCAACCGACAACACGATGCCAAAGAATCAGGATTATCCGATTGATAGACAAAAAACGAATTACCAGCCGCCAATTCTTGCGCCATGTGTGCCGCAAATTCATCGTCTTTGCAACGACCATTTTCCGTCAGCATCGCCGCCGTAACCACAGGAAACGTCAGCACCGCTTTTGTGCGTTCCCGATTGAACCATTGCAAGAAAAATAATTGCAAACGCGACACGCTGTCCCATTCAGGTTTGGAAAAATCAGGGAACACAAAATCGCCAAACATCGCGTCAAAATAATATTGGTCATACAGCGAAATATTCCAAAATGCGCTTTGATAACCACGCGCCGCCGCAGGTTGATTGATGCTGTACACCACTTGCTGCAAACAACTTTCCACTTCGCGGCGATGCGTATCCAAATAATCTGCGCCAAAATCCTTACGCGCAAAATAATCAAAATACGTCAAAAATTCCACCGTTGCCACCGCACCCGCAAATTGTGCGCTGACAGCAAAAACAAAATTGATAAACGAACCACAAAATGAAGCCAAATGTTCGGGCGCACGCGATTCGCCGCCCAATTTTGTCAAACCATCGCGCAAAAACGGATACATCGTAACCGACACACAATACGGTTTCAGGCTGGTTTCATCATGCACATAAATTTCATGCGCTTCAATTTGGCGTACATATTCAGCCGCCAAATCCGCACCGAATAATTGCGCGATTTTTCCGCACACTTGGGCGCGGTTGATTTGTACCAACATATCTTTCAATAATTCCGCTTCCATTGTCGCAATATTTTTATGGCTTACATTCGCATTTGCGTCCATTGTAGAACCGTCCGCCGCATTGCCAGCAGCAATATAACGGTCAATAAAGGCTTGTTTTGCCTGAATTTGTGTTTGATTTAAACGAATCATGTCTATTTCCTTTGTGTGTGTATTTTCAGGCAGCCTGAAAACCTATTTCCAAAACAAATGCGTCCAATCTTCATCGGTACGCAAATCTATAAATCTTTGATTAGTATTGGGATTATCCAAACCGCCCAAAGCTGCCACCCAACGCCCCGTTTTCAAAAATGTCAATTTCGGTAACAATATCGGCGACAATTCATCGCGCTCCAAACCCGTGTACAAACACGTTTTCAGCCCAAATTCATCACGCGCCACGTTTAACAACGCCAATAGCGTTTCAGGCTGCCATTCGCCACCCAAAAACAACACACAAGTCAGCAAATTACGATACATTTGCAAGCGCGTTCGCAAATAATCCACCGACAAAATCTCGCCACGATTGGCTTTCCAACTGTCCGCGCTATGACAACCTGCACAACGCAAAGGGCAGCCTGAAATTAAAAACGCCAGCGAAACTTCATTGGGGACTTCCTGCCAAACAATTTGTTCTTGTGTGAAATATAAGTCATTCATTTTATAAAAATAAATCAAATAAAAAGGCAGCCTGAAAGCAAAAAATAATATTAGTTAATAGTTATATAATATTAATGTAATAAAAATACACAATCATAAAAGTTAAAAAGCAGCCCCAAAACACGAAAATCATGCGTTAGGGCTGTGGTTTTTTGTTGATTAAGTTGAACATAGTTTATGCTTGTTGGCATAAGTAGAGTTTGATTTGAATCAAATGAAAATTGTCAGCATCGATAAGTATCAGAAAACAGAAAAAACTATTTTCAGGCTGCCTGAAAAATCTTGCTATACTTGATGTTTTAATCAAATTGATTGTGGATAACTATATGATTAAACGACAAAGTTTGTTAAATTGGTGTGATGAAACCTTGCAAGTCTTTCAATTTAAAGATTATGCGCCCAATGGTTTGCAGGTGGAAGGACGAGACGAAATCAGCAAAATAGTGACGTCTGTAACGGCTTCGCAAGCGGCGATTGATTTTGCGGTGGCGCAGGGCGCGGATATGTTGTTGGTGCATCACGGCATGTTTTGGAAAAGTGAGCCTGTTACGATTACGGGCTGGAAACGTCAGCGGATTGCGACTTTGTTGGCGCATCAAATCAATATGGTGGGTTACCATTTGCCTTTGGATGCTCATCCTGTGTTGGGCAATAATGCACAATTAGCGGCGAAATTGGGTTGGCAGTTTGAACGTTGTTTCGGCGAACAAAATTTGTTGAATATCGGCAATTTGCCTGAAAATCAGCAAAATGTAGCGCAGTTGGTGGCGCAATTAGAAACGGTGTTGCAACGCAAAGCTGTGGTAGCAGGGAGTGTGCAAGGCAGCCTGAAACGTGTGGTATGGTGTACGGGTGGGGCGCAGGGTTATTTTCAGGCTGCCATTGATGCAGGCGCAGATGTTTTTGTTACGGGGGAAATTTCGGAAGCGCAATATCATTTGGCAAATGAAACGGGCGTGGTGTTTATCAGCGCAGGGCATCATGCGACAGAACGCTATGGGATTCAAGCACTCGGTAATGCGATTGTGGCTGAATTTGGTGTGGAAACGCTGTTTTTTGATGAAAACAATCCTGCTTAAATTGAATGGGTAAGTAGGCAGCCTGAAAAGATATTTTTCAGGCTGCCTATTCGTTTAAAAACCACAAAATATTGTGCTAAATCTAATATTACGCATAAAATCTTTACTTAACTTTAAATAATGCTTTAATAAACCCTACAAAGTCGGGTAAAATTCCGTTGTTTACTGGCATTTTCTTAATCAACCAGCGCGTGTGTGAATTTTTTATGATAAATATTCACACACGCCCAAAATCTGGATGACAATAATTACATGGATAATAAAGAAATTAATCAAGGACGCCGCCGCTTTCTCACTCTCGCTACCGCTGGTGCTGGTGCTATTGCCACCGCTGGTGTAGCGACTCCGTTTGTTGCAAGTTGGTTTCCGTCCGAAAAAGCAAAAGCAGCAGGTGCTTCGGTTGAAGTGGATATTAGCAAAATAGAAGCAGGTCAGCTGACCATTGCAGAATGGCGTGGCAAACCTATTTTTGTTTTACGTCGTACCGAGCAGCAGTTGCAGGATTTGCCTAGCCTTGATGGTAATTTGGCTGACCCTGCTTCCGCAGCTGACCAGCAGCCTGAATATTGTAAAAACCCAACGCGCGCCATTAAACCTGAAATTTGGGTAGGTATTGGCATTTGCACACACTTGGGTTGTTCGCCAACTCATCGCCCTGATGTGGGTGCGGCAGATTTGGGTGGTGGTTCATGGAAAGGTGGTTTCTTCTGCCCATGCCATGGTTCTAAATTTGATTTGGCAGGTCGTGTGTTTGCAGGTGTACCTGCGCCAACGAACTTGGTCATTCCGCCATATAAATACTTGAATGACAATGTTATTCTTGTTGGTGAAGACTAATTGGGGGATGGAATATGGAAAACCAAAAAAGCTGTAATAAGGCAAAAGCCTTGCTAGATTGGGTGGATGCGCGTTTCCCCCTATCCAAAATGTACAACGAACACGTTGGACAATATTACGCGCCTAAAAACTTTAACTTCTGGTATTTTTTCGGTTCATTGGCTCTGCTCGTATTGGTTATCCAAATTGTGAGTGGTATTTTCTTGACCATGAACTTTAAACCAGATGGCACAACCAACGCGCAAAACTTGCCTGTGGCATTTTCTGCGGTGGAGTACATTATGCGTGATGTGTCGGGTGGCTGGATTATCCGTTATATGCACTCAACAGGCGCATCATTCTTCTTTATTGTGGTGTATTTACACATGTTCCGTGGTTTGATTTACGGCTCATTCAAAAAACCGCGTGAATTGGTGTGGGTATTTGGTTCATTGATTTTCTTGGCATTGATGGCAGAAGCGTTCATGGGTTATCTGTTGCCATGGGGTCAAATGTCATTCTGGGGCGCGCAAGTGATTATTAACTTGTTTGGCGCGATTCCTGTGATTGGTCCAGATTTGTCCACATGGATTCGTGGCGATTTTAACGTGTCTGATGCTACATTGAATCGTTTCTTTGCCTTGCATGTGATTGCAGTGCCTTTGGTATTATTGGGCTTGGTGGTGGCGCACTTGATTGCCTTGCATGAAGTCGGTTCAAACAATCCAGATGGTGTAGAAATCAAAAAATTGAAAGACGAAAACGGTATTCCATTAGACGGCATTCCTTTCCATCCATACTATACAGTTAAAGATATTTTGGGTGTAGTGGTCTTTTTGATTGTATTCTGTTCTGTGATGTTCTTTGCACCAGAAGGTGGCGGTTATTTCTTGGAAAAACCAAACTTTGACCCTGCTAATCCAATGGTAACGCCAGCACATATTGCGCCAGTTTGGTATTTCACACCATTCTATGCGATTTTGCGTGCCATTCCATCATTCTGGGGAACGCAGGTTTGGGGTGTAATTGGTATGGGTGCGGCGGTTATTTTAATTGCTTTATTGCCATGGCTTGACCGTTCGCCAACCAAATCAGTACGTTATCGCGGTCCAATTTTTAAAGCCGCGTTGGTAGCGTTTATCATTTCTTTCATTGGTTTGGGTATTTTAGGTGCAATGGAAGCAAACGATTTGCGTACTTGGGTTGCACGCATACTGACAGTAATTTATTTTGCTTTCTTCTTGTTAATGCCAGTTTACACCAAAATGGACAAAGATTTACCTGTCCCAGAGCGTGTAACAATGGGTACAAGTAAGCAAAAAGTCATGTTCTTTGTATATGTTGCAATTACCTTAATTGGCGCATATTTATTTGCAATCATAATTTAAGAGGCAGCCTGAAATGAAAAAAGCATTGAAAAACACGATTGCTGCCTTGGTATTGGCAGCGCCCCTGATGGCAAATGCAGCAGGTGGTGGGCATTATGAGCATGTGAAACTGGATCCTCGCGATCAAGTAAGTTTGCAACGCGGTGCACAAATTTTTGTGAACAACTGCTTGTCTTGTCACTCTGCCGCTGCAATGCGCTATAATCGTTTAAAAGACATCGGTCTAACAGAAGAGGAAATTGCAAAAAACTTAATGTTCACGACTGATAAAATTGGTGACGTGATGCAAGCACATATGTCACCAGCTGATGGTAAAAAATGGTTTGGTAATACGCCGCCTGATTTGACCTTGATTGCACGTTCACGCGGTGCAGATTATATCTACGCCTATTTGCGTGGTTTCTATAAAGACCCTAAAACGCCAACTGGCTGGAATAATACAGTACTGCCTAATGCTGCCATGCCACATGTTTTGTGGGAGCAAGAAGGAGTAAAAGCTGCAAAACTGGATAAGGATGGCAACATCGTTCTGAAAGCCGATGGTACGCCAGATTGGACTTGGGAAAGTACAGGGAAGCTGTCGCGTCAAACCAAAGAAGGTGTGGTTATTACCAAAGAATATGATGATTATGCTAAAGATTTAACTAATTTTATGGCATACATGGCAGAACCTGCACAAGTACAGCGTAAACAAATCGGTTACATTGTATTAATGTTCTTGTTGGCAATTATGTTGCCGTTGGTATATTTCCTGAAAAAAGAATATTGGAAAGATGTGCATTGATTTGCACCATAAGAAAATGCAGTCTGAAAAACAATTTTCAGGCTGCATTTTGTATGTTTTGTAAATGGAGGTGCTAATTATTTAGTTCAAAGTTATAGTTGTGTTAAAAATAATGAATAGAAAATTCATTAATGTTTCATAATGTTAATAGATTTCTCTCATAAATTTGAGGTTGATTAGTTGACAGTTTTGGGTAGTAGGCGTATAGTTCTGACTTTCGCTGCTACGGCGGTGAGGTTAAAAGAGAGAAATATTTGATTGTAAGGCATATGGTTAGATATTTCAAGATTTTGATTGAGAAGAGTTCTTTAAAAGCAAGATTACCGATAAGTGTGAGTGCCTGATGGTCTCACACTGTTTTGAGAGATACAAGATTTGATTTGGAATTTTCCTATTAAGTTTTTGTTAATTTCTTTGAAGCAGACCAGAAGTTAAATAAGTTAGAGATTGAACATAAGAGTTTGATCCTGGCTCAGATTGAACGCTGGCGGCATGCTTTACACATGCAAGTCGGACGGCAGCACGAGTACTTGTACTTGGTGGCGAGTGGCGAACGGGTGAGTAATGCATTGGAACGTACCGAGTAGTGGGGGATAACTAGTCGAAAGATTAGCTAATACCGCATACGTCTTGAGAGAGAAAGCAGGGGATCTTCGGACCTTGCGCTATTTGAGCGGCCAATGTCTGATTAGCTAGTTGGTGGGGTAAAGGCCTACCAAGGCGACGATCAGTAGCGGGTCTGAGAGGATGATCCGCCACACTGGGACTGAGACACGGCCCAGACTCCTACGGGAGGCAGCAGTGGGGAATTTTGGACAATGGGGGCAACCCTGATCCAGCCATGCCGCGTGTCTGAAGAAGGCCTTCGGGTTGTAAAGGACTTTTGTCAGGGAAGAAAAGGCGATTGCTAATATCAGTTGCTGATGACGGTACCTGAAGAATAAGCACCGGCTAACTACGTGCCAGCAGCCGCGGTAATACGTAGGGTGCGAGCGTTAATCGGAATTACTGGGCGTAAAGCGAGCGCAGACGGTTTGTTAAGTCAGATGTGAAATCCCCGAGCTCAACTTGGGAACGGCGTTTGAAACTGGCAAGCTAGAGTATGTCAGAGGGGGGTAGAATTCCACGTGTAGCAGTGAAATGCGTAGAGATGTGGAGGAATACCGATGGCGAAGGCAGCCTCCTGGGATAATACTGACGTTCATGCTCGAAAGCGTGGGTAGCAAACAGGATTAGATACCCTGGTAGTCCACGCCCTAAACGATGTCAATTAGCTGTTGGTGCACTTGATGCATTAGTAGCGTAGCTAACGCGTGAAATTGACCGCCTGGGGAGTACGGTCGCAAGATTAAAACTCAAAGGAATTGACGGGGACCCGCACAAGCGGTGGATGATGTGGATTAATTCGATGCAACGCGAAGAACCTTACCTGGTCTTGACATGTACGGAAGAGCGTAGAGATATGCTTGTGCCTTCGGGAGCCGTAACACAGGTGCTGCATGGCTGTCGTCAGCTCGTGTCGTGAGATGTTGGGTTAAGTCCCGCAACGAGCGCAACCCTTGTCATTAGTTGCCATCATTTAGTTGGGCACTCTAATGAGACTGCCGGTGACAAACCGGAGGAAGGTGGGGATGACGTCAAGTCCTCATGGCCCTTATGACCAGGGCTTCACACGTCATACAATGGTCGGTACAGAGGGTAGCCAAGCCGCGAGGTGGAGCCAATCCCAGAAAACCGATCGTAGTCCGGATTGCACTCTGCAACTCGAGTGCATGAAGTCGGAATCGCTAGTAATCGCAGGTCAGCATACTGCGGTGAATACGTTCCCGGGTCTTGTACACACCGCCCGTCACACCATGGGAGCGGGGGATACCAGAATTGGGTAGGGTAACCGCAAGGAGCCCGCTTAACACGGTATGCTTCGTGACTGGGGTGAAGTCGTAACAAGGTAGCCGTAGGGGAACCTGCGGCTGGATCACCTCCTTTCTAGAGAAAAGAAGAGATTATTAGGTACTCACACTTATCGGTAATCAGAAGATGCAAGGATGATTAAACAGAAGTTTAAGAGTCAAAAGTACATGGGTTTGTAGCTCAGGTGGTTAGAGCACACGCTTGATAAGCGTGGGGTCGTAGGTTCAAGTCCTACCAGACCCACCAGTTGCAGCACAGGAATACTGGGGGCATAGCTCAGTTGGTAGAGCACCTGCTTTGCAAGCAGGGGGTCATCGGTTCGATCCCGTTTGCCTCCACCAAGATTAAATAAAATGAAATTGCAAATTAAAGCGAGTTTGTGTAGAATGAATAGTTTGCTTGTTTTAATTTGCAATTTCCTGACAAAGTCGGGAAATGATTGCATCGATCTTTAACAAATTGGAAAGCCGAAATCAACAAACAAAGACAAAGCAATCTTTAAATATAGAAATGAAAGATTGTGCGAATTTGGGTGATGATTGTATCAAGTAGTTTGTGAAACACAAAAGGCACAAACTACTCACAACAAAGCAGTAAGCTTTATTGTTTGAGAATTTAAGTAAAGATTGGTAGTCAACGCCAGTTTTTGCAAAGTCAGAGGTTCTTCAAATGATAGAGTCAAGTGAATAAGTGCATCAGGTGGATGCCTTGGCGATGATAGGCGATGAAGGACGTGTAAGCCTGCGAAAAGCGCGGAGAAGCTGGCAAAAAAGCAATGATACCGCGATGTCCGAATGGGGAAACCCACTGTACTTGTACAGTATCCCAGTCTGAATACATAGGACTGGTGAAGCGAACCGGGAGAACTGAACCATCTAAGTACCCCGAGGAAAAGAAATCAACCGAGATTCCGTAAGTAGTGGCGAGCGAACACGGAGCAGCCTGTGCGTGATAATTGATGCGTTAGGAGAAGGACTTGGAAAAGTCCGCCATAGTGGGTGATAGCCCCGTATCCGAAAACACATTAATGGTACTAAGCGCACGACAAGTAGGGCGGGACACGTGAAATCCTGTCTGAATATGGGGGGACCATCCTCCAAGGCTAAATACTCATCATCGACCGATAGTGAACCAGTACCGTGAGGGAAAGGCGAAAAGAACCCCGGGAGGGGAGTGAAATAGAACCTGAAACCTGATGCATACAAACAGTGGGAGCACCTTTATGGTGTGACTGCGTACCTTTTGTATAATGGGTCAACGACTTACATTCAGTAGCGAGCTTAACCGAGTAGGGGAGGCGTAGGGAAACCGAGTCTTAATAGGGCGCATAGTTGCTGGGTGTAGACCCGAAACCGAGTGATCTATCCATGGCCAGGATGAAGGTGCGGTAAAACGCATTGGAGGTCCGAACCCACGCATGTTGCAAAATGCGGGGATGAGCTGTGGATAGGGGTGAAAGGCTAAACAAACTCGGAGATAGCTGGTTCTCCCCGAAAACTATTTAGGTAGTGCCTCATGTATCACTTCTGGGGGTAAAGCACTGTTATGGCTAGGGGGTCATTGCGACTTACCAACCCATTGCAAACTCAGAATACCAGAAAGTGCAATCATGGGAGACAGACATCGGGTGCTAACGTCCGGTGTCAAGAGGGAAACAACCCAGACCGCCAGCTAAGGTCCCAAATGACAGATTAAGTGGTAAACGAAGTGGGAAGGCACAGACAGCCAGGATGTTGGCTTAGAAGCAGCCATCATTTAAAGAAAGCGTAATAGCTCACTGGTCGAGTCTTCCTGCGCGGAAGATGTAACGGGGCTCAAATCTGTAACCGAAGCTGCGGATGCTTTTAAAGCATGGTAGGGGAGCGTTCTGTAAGCCTGTGAAGGCGGCTTGTAAAGGCTGCTGGAGGTATCAGAAGTGCGAATGTTGACATGAGTAGCGATAAAGCGGGTGAAAAGCCCGCTCGCCGAAAGCCCAAGGTTTCCTACGCAACGTTCATCGGCGTAGGGTGAGTCGGCCCCTAAGGCGAGGCAGAAATGCGTAGTCGATGGGAAACGGGTTAATATTCCCGTACTTTGATTCAATGCGATGTGGGGACGGAGAAGGTTATGCTAGCAAACTGTTGGAATAGTTTGTTTAAGCCAGTAGGTGGAAAGAGTAGGCAAATCCGCTCTTTCTTAACACCGAGACGTGATGACGAGTAACTACGGTTACGAAGTAGCAAATACCACGCTTCCAGGAAAAGCCACTAAGCTTCAGTTGAATCAGAACCGTACCGCAAACCGACACAGGTGGGCAGGATGAGAATTCTAAGGCGCTTGAGAGAACTCGGGAGAAGGAACTCGGCAAATTGATACCGTAACTTCGGGAGAAGGTATGCCCTGTAAGGTTAAGGACTTGCTCCGTAAGCCAATCAGGGTCGCAGAGAATCGGTGGCTGCGACTGTTTATTAAAAACACAGCACTCTGCTAACACGAAAGTGGACGTATAGGGTGTGACGCCTGCCCGGTGCTGGAAGGTTAATTGAAGATGTGCAAGCATCGGATCGAAGCCCCAGTAAACGGCGGCCGTAACTATAACGGTCCTAAGGTAGCGAAATTCCTT
This sequence comes from Wielerella bovis, assembly GCF_022354465.1. Lineage (NCBI taxonomy): Bacteria > Pseudomonadati > Pseudomonadota > Betaproteobacteria > Neisseriales > Neisseriaceae > Wielerella > Wielerella bovis. The sequence continues at coordinate 529,393 of NZ_CP092361.1, forward strand.
GTCGGGTAAGTTCCGACCCGCACGAATGGCGTAACGATGGCCACACTGTCTCCTCCCGAGACTCAGCGAAGTTGAAATGGTTGTGAAGATGCAATCTCCCCGCTGCTAGACGGAAAGACCCCGTGAACCTTTACTGTAGCTTTGCATTGGACTTTGAAGTCACTTGTGTAGGATAGGTGGGAGGCTTAGAAGCAGAGACGCCAGTTTCTGTGGAGCCGTCCTTGAAATACCACCCTGGTGGCTTTGAGGTTCTAACCCAGACCCGTAATCCGGGTCGGGGACCGTGCATGGTAGGCAGTTTGACTGGGGCGGTCTCCTCCCAAAGAGTAACGGAGGAGTTCGAAGGTTACCTAGGTCCGGTCGGAAATCGGACTGATAGTGCAATGGCAAAAGGTAGCTTAACTGCGAGACCGACAAGTCGAGCAGGTGCGAAAGCAGGACATAGTGATCCGGTGGTTCTGAATGGAAGGGCCATCGCTCAACGGATAAAAGGTACTCCGGGGATAACAGGCTGATTCCGCCCAAGAGTCCATATCGACGGCGGAGTTTGGCACCTCGATGTCGGCTCATCACATCCTGGGGCTGTAGTCGGTCCCAAGGGTATGGCTGTTCGCCATTTAAAGTGGTACGTGAGCTGGGTTTAAAACGTCGTGAGACAGTTTGGTCCCTATCTGCAGTGGGCGTTGGAAGTTTGACGGGGGCTGCTCCTAGTACGAGAGGACCGGAGTGGACGAACCTCTGGTGTACCGGTTGTTTCGCCAGAAGCATAGCCGGGTAGCTAAGTTCGGAAGAGATAAGCGCTGAAAGCATCTAAGCGCGAAACTCGCCCAAAGATGAGACTTCCCCTGCGATTTAACCGCATTGAAGGGTCGTTGTAGACCACAACGTTGATAGGTCGGGTGTGGAAGCGCAGTAATGCGTGCAGCTAACCGATACTAATTGCCCGTAAGGCTTGACTCTATCATTTGAAGGACTTTGAAAATAGAAAAACTGAAATCAAAGTAAACAAAAATGAAAATAAAGCTTACTGATGACTCAGTCATCACCAAAAACAAATACCAAAGATAAAGGCTTTCCAGTTTGACAGTTTATGTTTGGCGACCATAGCGGTTTGGCACCACTCCTTCCCATCTCGAACAGGACAGTGAAACGAACTAGCGCCGATGATAGTATAGTCCCTATGCGAAAGTAGGTCATCGCCAAACTCTTAATCCTAACCCCCTAGCTCACATAGTGCTAGGGGGTTTATCTTTTTATCAGTATGAAGTAATTTGTCAGAGTGGAAATCAATTATAGTCAATTCAAAATAAAATAGTACAATACCCTATTTTCTAGGATTTAAAAATGGCACATTCAACATTCAACTGAACTGCGAAATAAAGCATTAAATTATTATGAACAATGCAAAAATATCAGTAAAGTTTCCCAAGCTTACCAAATATCCAGAAATACACTCTACCTATGGATACGCTTAAAAGAGCAAACAGGCAGCTTAAATCATCAAGTAAAGGGACAAAATGCCAATAAATTAAACAGTCAAAAATTGGCTGAATATGTGCAACAACACCCTGATGCTTATTTATATGAAATAGCTGAACATTTTCATTGTTCAAAATCAGCCATTTTTTATGCACTCAAAAGAATGGGTATCACGCGTAAAAAAAGACCACCACATACAAAGAACAAGACCTAAATAAAGTAAAGCATTATTTAAATCAACTGGCTGAATTTTTTGATTATCAGCATGTTTATTTGGATGAAACAGGATTTGATACTTACTTGTTTCGTCCTTATGCGCGTAGTCCAAAGGGACAGGTCATCAAAGCCCAAATCAGTGGTAAAAAGTACCAACGTTTATCGCTTGTTGCCGCACAAATCGGCAATAAACTGATTGCACCAATGATTTATCAAAACACAATGACCAGTGCTTTTTTTGAAACATGGTTTGAGCAATGTTACCTGTAGAAATAAGAAATCTGTCATTATTTTAGATAATGCACGATTTCATCGTATGGGTATTTTGCGTGAAATGGCGCACAAATGGGGGCATAAAATTTTGCCGCTTGCGCCTTATTCACCAAAGCTTAATCCCATAGAACAAACATGGGCAAACATTAAGAGATATATGCGAACCATGTTACCTTGTGGAAGGCATTTTACTGATACGTTAGTGTCCTATTCTTATTTTAACTGACTATATTTTGTTTATTTATTTACTCTTCATTTTCCTCAATTTGTTTACCTGTTTTATTCATATTATCTTTTACTTTATCTGCACGTTCTACAGCTTTATCTTTGATTTGATTAATTTGTGCAGCGGCTGCATCGCTGGCTTTGTCAGCTTTGTTGCATGCACCTAATAATATGGCAGTAAGTAGGATAGCAATTTGTTTCATGGTTTTCTTTCTAAAAATTATCAAATAAATATAGATTATAACTGATTTTGCTTGTAGTTTTAATCGATATCATCATCCGTTTGGCGATGTGCACGTGGGTGTGTTTGGTCGTACACTTGTGCCAAATGGTCAAAATCCAATTTGGTGTAGATTTGTGTGCTGGATAAATTTTCGTGTCCCAGCAAATCTTGTACGGCGCGTAAATCTTGCGATGCTTGCAGCAAATGTCCTGCAAAGCTGTGGCGCAACATATGTGGGCTGATGTGTTGCAGATTATTGTGTTGCGGCGCCCATCTTTCCAGCCGTTTGGCGATTTGGCGGCTGCCGATGCGCTGTCCATGTTGTGTGGTAAACAAGGCAGTTTCATTTTCGGCAGCGGGACGCACCGCCAGCCAGTTTTGCAATGCGATGATGCTTTTTTGTGTCAGCGGTACTTGGCGTTGTTTGCGCCCTTTGCCGATGACGTTGAGCCAGCCATTTGTCAAGAAAATATTGTCCAGATTCAGGCTGCATAATTCGGCTAAACGTAAACCACTGCCGTAAAATAATTCTACGACCGCTTGGTCGCGTAAATCCAATAATTTTGGCGAATCGGGCATTTGATTGAGTGCGATGTTCAACGTTTCTTGGTCTATGGCACGAGGCAAACGTTGGGGGATTTTCGGGGCTTTAAGATGTTGAGTTGGATTGTTTTTCAGGCTGCCTATGCGTTGTAAATAGGCGCAATATTGCCGCCATGCGGAACATTTGCGTGATAAGGTGGCTGCGCTGACACCGCGTTGCGACAGTTGTTTGAGTGCGGCGGTGAAATCGTGGCGTGTGGGCTGCTCGGTGGCAGGTAATAATGTGGTAAGTTCGCGTAAATCGTTTTCGTAGGCGAGTAGGGTGTGTGGCGAACGTTGGCGTTGTTTTTGCTCGGTAAGATAGGCAGCAAGATGTGTTAAAAAAGGGTGGTTAGACATGATAAAAATTAAGATAAAAGGCAGCCTGAAAGGTTTTCAGGCTGCCTTACATTACACGACAATTTTTTGAAATAACCACGAATCTGTTCCCTCCCCCGTCAGCGGGTGAGGGGGCAAATTTCAGATAATATTAAAGATTTGTGTCGTGTATTGTAAGGCTGCCTGAAATTGGGTTTATGCTTGTTGTTTGGCTGCCCATTCGCTTGGTGTGGCGGCAACGCTGATAGACAGCGCGTGTAATTCATTGCTGGCTAATTTTTCTGCCAAGCCATCTTTAATCAGGCGATGGCGCGCTAAACGTGCTTTGCCTTCAAATGATGACGAAATAATTTTGGCGAAAAAATGATGTCCATCGCCTTCCACTTCAATGTGTTCACAAGGGGTTACGGCGGCAATCAGTTCTTTGACTTGTTCGGGGGATAACATGGTTTTTGTGTCTTTCAAAATAAAATAAACGCAGATTTTAACATTTTCAGGCTGCTTTTGGATTAGCTTGCTTGTATTTTATGGTGTTTTTTGCGTAACAAGCGCATGACTATGCCACTATTGATGCCAAATAAGATGGAAATCAAATACCATACGCCGCAAAATAAAATAATGGTTGGGCCTGATGGAATATTGGCTGGATGATGATAGGACAGCAATAATCCTGCATAACCGCAAATTAACGCGCCTAATGCGGAGACAAACATTAATGCGCCCATATTGCGTACCCATAATCGTGCGGAAATGGCGGGCAACATCATCAAACCAACCGACATTAATGTGCCAAGTGCTTGAAATCCTGCCACTAAATTCATCACCACCAACACCAAAAAGGCAACGTGCCACAAGCCGCCACGTCCATTAACGGCGCGTAAAAATAAGGGGTCTATGCTTTCCATCATCAAGGGGCGGAACATGATTGCCAGCGCGATGATGGTTAAACTGGCGACACCGCCCATCAATCGCAATGAAGTCAAATCTACTGCTAAAACCGAGCCGAACAGCAAATGTAATAATTCTACACTGTTGCTGCCCAAGCTGACTAAAATCACGCCGATTGCCAAGCTGCTCAAATAAAATGCGGCGAAGTTGGCATCTTCTTTTAATTCGGTGAAACGGCTGACCAAGCCTGCAAAAAACGCCATTAACATACCTGCGATAAAACCGCCTAAACTCATGGCGGGTAAACTTAAACCTGCAATCATGTAGCCAATCGCTGCACCTGGTAAAACGGCGTGGCTCAATGCATCGCCGATTAAGCTCATGCGGCGCATGACGAGAAATACGCCTACCAGTGATGCGGATAGGGCAAGGAATACGACTGACGCCAATGCGTATCGCATAAAAGAAAATTCGGTAAATGGGGCAATAAGGTATTCGTATAAAGACATGGTTTAAAATGAAAAGGCAGCCTGAAAAGGTGGATTATACCGTTTCAGGCTGCCTTTGTTACAGAATAACATTAAATTTAATTGTGTTATCTGATGTTTGCGTGTGTTTTTTGAAAATATGGTTTATTTTTGTGTGATATGGCGTTTCAGGCTGCCTATTTAACAATAAGAGTCTTCGCGAGCATTAGGCATCATAATCCATAATATCAAATAAACGAGAATACCAGGAACAGCAACGCTGGCACAGGAAATAATGACGAATAGTAGACGTAACATGGTGGGCGACCAGCCTAAATATTCGGCAAAACCGCCCATTACACCAGCAATCATGCGATGCTGATAAGAACGATGCAGCTTAACTAATCTTGCCATGTGATGATTCTCCAAAGTGGGGTTGATGATGCGTATATGGAGATGAAAGTTGGAATTTCAATGATTTTAACGACAAATCCGCCGCTGATAATAATGGTCGTAATAGCACTCTCTGCGTGGATATTCGCGGATGATAACGGTAGGTGGAGTGGGTTCGCTGATGTTCACAATTGTGCCAGCAGGTGCGTTTACGGTTACAGTTTTATGGACAGTAGTTTGCGTTTGCATGGGTAAATCCAGCGCGGCAAAACGACCATCGGGGCTTTCGGCATAGACACAACCACCGAGTATCAATAAGGTGGATAAAATCAGTAAAGGTTTCATTTTCAGGCTGCTTGTTTGAAAAAAGTTTAGTGAATAATAGTAGGTGTATCCATGGCAGCAAGCCATTCTTGACGATAACGTTGTAGTTCGTCAAATTGTTCAAATTCGTGCGTTAGACCTTGTGCGGTAATTTCGTCTAGCAAATCTGATAATAAATCAATAGGTTCAATTTCTGTGCCAAACAAATCTTTATCAAATGCCACGCCAACTAATTTAGCATCTGCGTCCATATCCAATAAAATTTCATTCATAAATTCGTCCAAAGAAAACGTTGCGAGTGCAAAATTTTCCCATTCTTCTTGTTGGCAAGCGAGTGCATCAGTTTCGCTGTTCCAAAAACACCAAACGGCAATTGGTTGCCCTAGTTCGTCATAATATTCCTCCGATGGACATTCGGCGAAAAAATCTTCGCGGTCTTGCAAAGAATATACCAAACGTGTACGAACGGTGTGTTGGATAAAATGAGTATAGCGTGGGTCAATGTCGGTTTCTTGCATGATAGTCTCCACAGGGTAGGTTATAGTAAATTAAAATCAGAAATCTGCTTCGTTGTCCACGCCCTTATGTACTATTTGTACACGGCGAGCGTGGTTGCCTTGCATCTTTTTTATTTTACTTCACCATATTTTCAGGCTGCCTGAAAAATAAATAGCATCATAACAAAAAACACCAAGTTGTTGTAATAACGACTTGGTGTTTATTGAGGACGTAAAGTGTAAAATGTTTCGCCTTCTTCAATATAATGCATTTCGGTGCGAGCGATTTCTGATAAGGCTTCAAACCCATTTTGTAAATCATTCACTTCGGCACGAAGTACAGCATTTTGTAGGCGTAAGGTTTCATTTTGTTGTTTAATGGCATCCGCTTGTGCTTGCATTTTTGCATATTGCAGACGCAAACCTCCACCTTGGTGTATCCAAATTTGGTATTGCAAACTACATAATGCTAATACCATAGCCCATGTTATCCATTTCATTTTGTTATCTTTTAATTTATCTAGATAGGGCAGCCTGAAAATTTATTCGGATATTTTCAGGCTGCCTATTCAAATAATCAAATCAGTTGATTATTTTTTCAGTTGATAAAATGCTTTTTTGCCAGGGTAGTAAGCTGCAGAACCCAACTCTTCTTCAATGCGCAATAATTGATTGTATTTCGCCATGCGGTCTGAACGGCTCAATGAACCTGTTTTGATTTGCATACAGTTCGTTGCAACTGCCAAGTCAGCAATGGTGCTGTCTTCGGTCTCACCTGAACGATGGCTCATTACGCTAGTGTAGCAATTACGTTTTGCCAAATCTACTGCGCTCAATGTTTCGCTCAATGTACCGATTTGGTTCACTTTAACCAACAATGCGTTTGCTACGCCTTGTTCAATACCTTGTGCCAAGATTTTTGGATTGGTAACAAATAAGTCATCACCTACCAATTGAACTTTACCGCCCAGTTTTTCAGTCAGATATTTCCAACCTGCCCAGTCGTTTTCATCCATACCATCTTCAATGGAAATGATAGGGTATTTAGCGACCAAACCTGCCAAATATTCAGCAAATTCTTTGCTGGTATATGCTTTACCTTCGGCTTCCAAATGATATTTACCATCTTTGTAGAATTCGCTAGATGCGCAGTCCATGGCAAACAAAACATCTTCGCCTGCTTTGTAACCTGCTTTTTCAGTGGCTTCAACCATCAATTGCAAAGCTTCTTCATGGCTGTTCAAATTGGGTGCAAAACCACCTTCATCGCCCACCGTTGTTGGGAAACCTTTGCTGTCGCACAATTTTTTCAAGGCGTGGAAGATTTCTGCGCCACAACGCAAAGCTTCGCGGAAACTTTCTGCACCCACAGGCATAATCATAAATTCTTGAATATTCAAGCTATTGTTTGCGTGTTCGCCACCGTTAATCACGTTCATCATAGGAACAGGCAAAGCCATTGGACCTGCACCACCCAAATAACGATACAAAGGCAAACCAGCATCTTCTGCTGCGGCACGTGCTACTGCCAAAGAAACTGCCAAAGTTGCATTCGCACCCAAATTACCTTTATTTTCTGTGCCGTCCAAATCCAGCATGATTTGGTCAATATAGGCTTGTTCAGAGGCATCAATACCAATCAAGGCGCTGGCGATTTCGTTGTTCACATGTTCAACCGCTTTTAATACGCCTTTGCCCAAATAACGAGATTTGTCGCCATCGCGCAATTCCAAGGCTTCTTTTTGACCAGTAGATGCACCGCTTGGTACAGCTGCGCGACCCATCACGCCACTTTCCAATAATACATCACATTCAACAGTTGGGTTACCGCGTGAATCCAAAATTTCACGGGCGAAAATATCAATAATTGCGCTCATGCTTTGCTCCGTAGTGAGAAAATTAATGTGGGAAGATTAAGATGTAGGATTATAACGTGTTTGTGAACTTTGGTGGGCAAAATTCAATAAAAGGCAGCCTGAAAATTATTTTTTAGCTTTCAGTTCAATGATTTTGTTAGCTTTTTCTCGTGCTACGCAACGAATGAATAGAGCGAAACTACCCATTTGCCCCAATGCGCTGGCAAAGGCAAATAAAAAAGCAGCAATACCAAATTGTTTTTCAGGCTGCGTTTTCAAGGAAATAAGATAACTGCCTGCGGTAATGAGTGCAATAAATAATAAGGAAAACAATAGGGTTAGGGTCAAAAAAACATTGCGTTTGCTCATGGCGATTATCTTGTTGTCAATAGTTAAAATTATGAAAAAGCGTTTCAGGCAGCCTGAAAGCTACATGAAACGCTTTATTTTGTATTGTTTACATCATCATCATTACCCAGTAAAACAGTTGCACAATTAATACAATCAATGCGGAAAGTGTAGCGATTGTCCAATTCATTTCATTGGTTACTGCAACGGGTTGCATTTGGGTCTGTGTTGCTGTTTGCGTAGCAGAATCGGGTTGAGTGTTATTCACGGAAGTCGTGTTTTGACCATCGCCCAAAAGTGTAAAAACTAAACTATCTGTATGAATCGTAATATTATTTTGTTGCCCATCTTGGCGTAATTCTGAGGATTGATTGTCATCATCTGCCTTTTCTTTGACTGTTACTTGTGGTAATTGTGAAGCTACGCTATCACGGTCTAGTAAAGTAAAAGCAAAAGGTTGTCCTTGTGCAGCAGTGGCATCAGCAAACATTTGTGCCACATTTTGCGCTTTAGGAATGCGATAAGATAAAGGTTGTTGCTGTGTTTTCAGGCTGCTTAATTCTGAAACGGTTTTATATAAAGGATTGCGTGGTTTTTCTTCTGCTGGTTGGGATGGTGTAGAGTTAACGCCATCATCATCTAAATCAGCAAAATCATCAAACATGTTTTTCAGAGAATCATCTACATCTGGTATGAGTGGAGGATTATCATCTACTTCTTCAAACATTAAAGCATCATTTGGGCGCGGAGTATTGGCAGATTCACGACGTGGCGTAGGTTCTGGTGCTTCTGGACGTGGTTTTTCAGTGGATGCAACAGGTTTCTTTTTTGCTTTTTTAACTAAATGAAACACGAAGCCACAAGAAGGGCATGATGCACGTCCTTTTGTTTGATTCAAAATTTCTGTATTTAACAGTAAAGAATTCTTGCATTCGGGGCAACTTACTTTAATTTCACTCATAATCTTGTGTCTCTAAAATCCTGATTTGAATTTGTGTTCGCATTCAGCGCTTTACACCACTTAAACACGCCCAGCCATTATCAGTAACAGCAGGTGCAAGGTCAAACCATTGCGCATAAATTTCGCTCATTTCATCAATTTGTTCTGCTAAAATACCTGATAAAACAATGCGTCCGCCTGTTTTGGTACGTCCTGCCAGTATTTCGCCCAATAGACGTAAAGGATTGGCTAAAATATTGGCAACGACAATGTCAAATTGTCCTTCTGGTAATTCTTTTGGCTGGTAAAAGGCAGCCTGAACATGATTTTGTTGGGCATTATCGTTGCTGGCTTTGATGGCTTGTGGGTCAATATCTACACCTGTTGCGTTACTTGCGCCTATTTTTAAAGCAGCAATGGCTAAAATACCTGAACCGCAGCCGTAATCCAATACGCTTTCACCACCTTGAATATGATTGTCCAGCCACTGTAAGCATAAATGTGTAGTTGGATGGCTGCCTGTACCGAATGCTAAACCGGGGTCTAAACGCAAATTAATGGCATCAGAATCGGGCGTATCGTGCCATGTTGGTGTAATCCACAGGCGGTCGGAAATTTTAATTGGGTCAAATTGTGATTGGGTTAAACGTACCCAGTCTTGTTCTTCCAAAGCATCCAACGTGTATTCCGGCTGAGTTAAGCCAATTTCAGCGGCGGCATCTGCAATAATACTTGCCACATCAGCCTGTTCGTCAAACAATGCCACAATCACACTTTCTTGCCAAAGTTGTTGTTGAGGCATATCGGGTTCACCAAAAATAGGCTGTTCATTGTCTGTGCCAGCAAAGGCATCTTCAATCGCGGTGGAAAGTGCACCGTAACTCATTAAGGCATCGGAAAAAGGTTCGGCAATTTCTTCTTTTACAGGGATACTGGCTTGCTGGTAAGACATAATCAAATAATATATTGGAAGATAAAGTGGCGCATTTTAACATTTTTTTGCGGATTTGTTGAATTTTAACAAGATGATTTGGATTTTCAGGCTGCCTATTTTCAGGCTGCTTATTTATCTGCATCAAAAGGCAGCCTGAAAAGCATTAGTAAACATAAAAATGGCTTGCCATTCGTAGGTTTAGTGTTTAAAATAGCTCGTTTTTACAAATTCATCTATCCCCATTCAGGAGTAATATTTATGGCAAATAGCGCACAAGCACGCAAACGCGCCCGTCAATCTTTGAAAAACCGCGCTCACAACGCTAGCTTGCGTACTGCATTTCGTACAGCTGTGAAAAAAGTATTGAAAGCTGTTGAAGCAGGTGATAAAGCGGCTGCACAAGAAGTGTTCCGTCAATCTACTAAAGTTTTGGATCGCATCGCTGATAAAGGCGTGTTCCACAAAAACAAAGCAGCACGTCATAAAAGCCGTTTGTCTGCAAAAGTTAAAGCAATGGCTTAATTATTTTGCTGATAAAAACCCCTATCTCAATCAAGTGGTAGGGGTTTTTATTATATCTACAAGCATGGAGTGGTAAAAAAAACCGACAGATTATAGCCTTTTGAAATTAACACAAACAGTGTTTCCAGCTCTCTTATGTACGACTTGTACACGGCAGTTGCTGTCGCCTTGTTTGCATTAATTTGCAATGACTATGAAAATTTTTGCTAAAATATTTTTGGTATTTTTTTGTAATGCGATTTAATCCATTTGTAAGGATTGGTGCTTATGCTTTTTTCACAAATTCAGATTTTAAATTCATTGGTGTTCCATCAATTTTGCAACCAATATTATGGTCGCCTTCTTGCAAGCGAATGCCTTTTACTTTGGTACCTTGCTTAATTACCATACTGCTGCCTTTTACTTTCAAATCTTTAATTAAAACAACAGTATCACCATTAGATAATGGTGTGCCATTGGCATCTTTGACTACCGTGATTTCTTCGGTAACAACTTCGGTTTCCTGCCATTCGTGAGCGCATTCTGGACAAACTAATTGGCTGCCATCATGATAGGTTAAATTGGAATGGCATTGTGGGCAATTTGGATAAGTCATTATTTTTCCTTGTTTAAATATTAAAAAAGAATTTTTCAGGCTGCCTTATCAATAGGCAGCCTGAAAAATTGGGTATTATAAATTTTGGCTAAACCAGCGGCGCAGTTTCCCCATTTTGCTACGATTATCTGGGAAAACAATATCGCTTATTTGCAGGCTTTCCAGATACGCCCAATCGTCTTCATCAATTTTATCTTTTAAAAAGAATTGAATATCAGCAATGGCATAACCTGCCGCTTCTACCATATTTATCAGTAAAACCAATTCGGTTTTCGCCAAATCTGCTACAAACATACTTTGTGGACGAATTACAAAGATTGTCGGTTTATTTCTATCTACCAGATTGCTGTTTTTTAAGGCAGCCTGAAAAATTTCTGCCGCTGAAGTCTCATCATCAATCACTACGCGATGATGCGAAAATGGGCATTGTTTCATCAAATCGTTAGCAGAACCGACTCGCAAAGTGGTCGGCATTTTAAAACTTTCGCGTGAAGCAATATTTATCAGTTCAATCATGCCTGCGGAGAGCGCAACCAAAATCACAGGGATAGATGGCGCAAGTGGCTCGGCAATTTGGCGATTGCTGCGATGTGGCACAATATTTGTTTTTTTCATCAGAATGTGTATCCTGTTTGCAATTCTTCATCGCCCACCAATTCCAATAATAATTGGTACAAAGGTGCCAATTCCACATAACGGCGCGATGTGCGACGCAAATAATTTAAAAAACGTGGGATTTCGGGGCGATATTTGTCTTTGCCATCACGATACCATAATCGCGCAAAAATCCCTGCTACTTTCAAATGTCGCTGCACGCCCATGTATTCAAACCAGCGATAAAATTCGTCAAATTGTTCTGGCACGGGCAATTTGGCAGCGCGTGCTTTTTCCCAATAACGAATCACCAAATCCAGCACAAATTCTTCTTCCCATTCAATAAACGCATCGCGTAATAGAGAAACTAAATCGTAAGTGATAGCACCATAAAGCGCGTCTTGGAAATCTAAAACACCAGGGCGGTCGTTGGTCAGCATTAAATTGCGGACGATGAAATCACGATGGACATAAACTTTGGGCTGTTTTTCAATTTCAGGCAGCAAAACATCAATGGTTTGTTGCCATAATTTGCGTTGGGCAAAATTTAACTCGCGCCCCAATTCTTTGGCGACAAACCATTCTGGAAACAGATTGATTTCGCGTAATAAAGTGGCGTGGTCGTATTCGGGTAATTGATTGGGCTGACTGGCTTGTTGTAATTCAATTAGCGTGTCAATCGCTTCCAACAACAAGGCTTTGTGTGCGGCTAAATCGTTGGGGTGCAGCAACATGGCTTTGAGATATTGCACATCGCCTAAATCATTCAGCACGACAAAACCGTGTTCCAAATCTTTTGCCAGCACGGTGGGGACATTCAAATGCGAAAATAAATCGCGTACTTTCAAATAATTGGAGACACTTTCGCGCATTTTTTCGGGTGGCGCGTCCATGCAAATCACGCTGCTACCATCGACAAATGTGGCGCGAAAATAGCGGCGGAAATCGGCATCGGCTGCGGCAAAGGATAATTCAAAATTTTGGTTGGGATACACGCTTGCCAACCAGTTTTTTAATAAGGTTTCTCGTTCAATCATATTGTGTTGCGCGGTTTTCGGTTAAAATGTGCGTTATTTTAACTTCAATCTGTTGCAAGGTGTGATTTTGTCTCGTTTATTTGTAAGTAAACCCATGGTAATGGCATTGGGATTGGCTTTTTCAGGCAGCGTGTCAGCCGCTTCGGACACGTGGAGCGAAGATGCGCCTGCTTTGTGTCATGAACCTAATACGCAACAAACCAAAACACATGCGGTTGCGCCTGCGAAAAAAAGTGGCGAACCCAAATTGGGACAAGATGTTACACGCATCGTGTCCGACAAAGCTTTGGGGCAAACCAATGTACGTCATCGTGCTGAAGGTGATGTGATTGTTGAGCGCAATGATGAAGTTTTGAACGCAGAATGGGTGGATTATGACCAGCAAACAGAAACGGTGGTTGCTGGCGATAAATTTAAGCTGACTCGTGCTGATGGTCAAACGGTGGAGGGTGAAAAACTGCATTATGATTTGAAAAATAGTCAAGGCTCGGCAGAAAATGCGGAATTTGAAGCCAATCACGAAGGTCGCCGTTTACAGGGTGTGGGCGGTCATATTGTAATGGAGAATAAGAAGAATTATAAAATTCAAGATGTAAAATTTAATACCTGTAACCCTGGTGATAAATCTTGGTATATTCAGGCTGCCTCATTAAAAGCCAATAATGATACGGGAATTGGCGTGGCGGAACACGCGAAATTGGTATTTGGTGGTGTGCCGATATTGTACGCACCTTGGGTAGATTTTCCGATTGACGGTAATCGCAAAAGTGGTTTTTTGGTGCCAACAGTCAAAACAGGTTCGGATGGTTTGCAAGTTGAGTTGCCGTATTACATGAATCTTGCGCCCAATTATGATGCAACTGTTGCACCAGGGTTCATTGCCGACCGAGGTGCAACTTTGGCAGGTGAATTTCGCTACAAACAACCCAAATATTCAGGCAGCCTGAATGCCAATTATATGCCACATGATAGAGAACGTAAGCGTAATAATCGTTATAGCGTGAATATCAAACACAATCATCAATTTACCAATGAATTATCAGGTGGTGTGGATTTTAATCAAGCATCGGATGATTATTATTACCAAGATTTTTCTGGACGCAATGAAATTGCAGAAAATGTGAATCTTGACCGCAAAGCATGGCTCAATTACAACACACTACTATTTGGTGAAACTTTATCCGCACAATTATTGGTACAAAAACATCAAACTTTGCGTGATGCCAATGGCAATAAAGATGAACCGTATGCTATTTTGCCGCGTTTATCTGCCAACTGGAACAAGCAAATTGGTAATGGTAATTTAGACGTGTGGACACAAATCACACGTTTTGAGCACGATAGTAAACAAAATGGTATTCGCGCCATTGTTTATCCTAGCATCAAATGGGATTTTCACAATCAATGGGGTTATGTGCGTCCCAAAATTGGTGTACACGCCACACGTTATGCTTTGGATGAATATGGCAGCCTGAAAAGCCGCAATGCTTCGCGTATTTTGCCGATTATCAATGTAGATAGTGGCATCACACTAGAACGCGAAACTTCGTTGATGAATCTGTTCGGTGGCAAACGGTTTGTGCAAACGCTAGAACCACGCTTATTTTACAATTATATACCCAGCAAATCTCAAAACGACTTGCCTGTGTTTGATACCATTGCCAACAGCAATTTCAGTTATGACCAACTATTCCGCGAAAATATCTACACAGGACACGACCGCATCAATTCTAGTAATAGTTTGTCCACAGGTTTGCAAACGCGCATTTTAGACAGATTTTCGGGCGAAGAATTTTTCCGTGCTGGCATGGGACAGAAATATTATTTTACCGATGATAATGTGTTGCTTAACGGTACGATTGGGCAACATCCGCGCAGTCGCAGTGATTTTGTTGCATTTGCTGGCGGTCGCGTTGCATCAAATTGGTGGGCAGATGCGCATTGGCATTGGAATGAAAGTAGTCGCAAAACCGAAAATTTAGATTTGGGTGTTCGCTATAATCCCGAGGCAGGAAAAGTGGTTAGCGTTCGTTTTAAATCAGGGCGAAACGAGGAAATTTATTCTGGTTTTTATGATAAATTGCGCCACATTGACATTGGCGCACAATGGCCAATTACCCCCAATTTATATGCAGTTGGGCGATTGGATTACAGCATTTCGCCACGCGCAGTGCTAGAACAAACATTGGGTTTTGAATACCGCAATCCTTGTGGTTGTTGGAGTGCTAGTTTCGTTGGACAACGGTACATCAGCGCGTTGAATAAACACAAAACGGCGTTCTTCTTCACGTTGCAACTGAAAGATTTGAGCAATATTGGTAATAATCCATACGAAACGTTACGCTTGAGTATTCCAGGGTACACTAAAACAAACGATGTAAACAGTAACAAAAACAATATCTTATTTACGAGGTAATCACATGACTTCTATTCGCACATTCGCCACCATTATGACGTTGGGACTGGCTTTTCAGGCTGCCTCTGCTGCTGATGTAAACAACATCAAACCATTAAACAGCATTGCTTTTGAAGTAAATGGCTCCATTATCACTTATCGTGATATTGAACGTTTAACTCAAGAATTAAGCGGACGCAACAAAGATATTCCGCGAGAACAACTGGTTCAGGCTGCCAAAACACGTTTATTGGAACGCGCTCTATTGGCAGGTGCGGCAAAACAACAAGGCTTGAAAGTGCCACAGGAAATGATTGATGTTGAACTGGCACGCCGCGCCAAAGCTGAAAATACCACCGTTTCTGCTTTATATGCGCAAGCGGCTGCCAATGGCTATCGTCGAGGCGCGTATCGTTTGGAAGTTGCAAAAGATTTGCTGATTGAACACATGATGAGCAATTTGAATAGCGAGGTCAAAATCACACAGAATCAAATTGATGATGCATTAAAAAGCGGACAAAACCTACCAGCGGGTGAACCGTACACCGTTTACACTATTCGCCGCATTATTTTGCATGCTGATAGCCAAGAAAATATGGATGGAATTGGTCAGCGTTTACAACAAATTGCCAATGCCATTGCACACGGTAGCGATTTTGCCACAATGGCAAAACGTTATTCACAAGAACCCCAAGCAGCCAATGGCGGTTTACACGATGATATTACCGATATGATGCTGCCTGAAAATGTAGAAGAATTGTTGCATCAACTGCAACCTACCCAAGCCACCGTACCATTGCGTGCAGGCAATACATGGCAAATTGTACAATTTTTAGAGAAACGCACGGAAACCAATCCCGAAAAAATGCAACGCGAAGCCGTGCGCCGTATGTTGGTGAGACAAGCACAGCAAGAAAATCAAGCACAATTCTTGGAACAGTTGCAACAAAGTGCTGTTTTGCGTGAGTATTAATAAATAAAAAGTTTTCAGGTGGTCTTCTGTGATAAGGCAGCCTGAAAACCTGTGCTCATAATCTTAATAGCTTGCTTTTATCGCCACTTCATGCGCCCACTGCGTTGGATTTTCATACCGATAGAACTACTATCAGCATGAAAATCCGCCGTGTACATCTAGTACATAAGGCGTTGGCAACGCTGTACTGGTTTAGTGAATTCACTATAAAATCAAGCTATCAATCTTACGAACACAGGTTCTGAAAACTCGCAGATTAGATACAGGTATCTGACAATTTTTGAATCAAAATAAATAAGGTTTCCGCCTGAAAAATTATCGTGGTACTAAAATCACTTCAACTTTATTTTGGCGCAAGCGATTCGCAATCGGTATTGCTTTTTCACGCATAATGGGTGCAGTTCGCACGCGATATAAGCGTGTATCATTTTTCATACGCAAAGCATAAATTCTAACTGGCACATTCATCGCGCGCACTTTTTCGGCTTGTTGTTTCGCTAAACTCAAATCCGCAAACGCACCTACTTGAATAACCACATCTTGCGCATTTGCTATGCTAAAACCCATTCCCAATATCCACGCAAAAAGGTATTTTTTCATCATTATTTTCCCTAAAATCTAATAACCTGTGTTCGTAAGATTGGGAGCTTGATTTTATTGATAACTCTTGCGAATACAAGGCGGATTTTTAAGTCAATACTGGGACTATTGGCTTAAAAAAATGACGCAGTAGTCGCATGAAGTGGTAATAAAAGCAAGCTATTAAGATTATGAACACAGGCTGAAACCTTTGCAAAACCTATTCAGGCAGCCTGAAAAATCGTAGGCCTGATACTTACATTAGTAAATTTTAAATAAAAACAAATATTTGTAAAGTATGGGAAATATCGGATTCAAGAATTCGACCTATAATTTTGAGTTTTGCAAAGGCTTCAGGCAGTTATAGTTGATTCAATTTAAATCAGGGTAAGGCAACAGCGAGTAGTACATAAGGAGGCTGGCAACGCTGTACTGGTTTAAATTGAATTCGCTATAAAATAAAAATAAGACAAGGCGATAGTGACCGCCGTGTACAGCTAATACATTAAGAGAGCTGACAACATTGTATTATTTTTATTTTAACCAACGATAGATAAGCAAAGTTTATACCAATAAAGGCAGCCTGAAACAAAATATTGTTTCAGGCTGCCTTATTTTAACACAAATTTGGGATAAATATTTCTATAGATATTTGTTTAATATGGATTTTATTTTATTTTGAGCGCTGGTTGCTCATGTGATGTAACAGACAAAAATTTCAGGCTGCCTGAATACTGTTTTGTCTACGCAACAATGTAATCAACTGAACAATGCGGTTTTTCATCTCACGGCGGTCAATAATTTGGTCAATCGCTCCTTTGGCTAACAAAAATTCAGCGCGTTGGAAACCTTCGGGCAAAGTTTCGCGCACCGTTTGCTCAATCACACGTGGGCCTGCAAAACCAACCAATGCATTGGGTTCTGCCAAAACCACATCGCCCAAAAATGCAAAACTTGCCGATACACCACCCATCGTTGGGTCGGTTAAAACCGAAATAAATGGCAAACCTTTTTCATTGAGCAAATGCAAAGCTGCACTGGTTTTTGTCATTTGCATCAAAGAGTTCACGCCTTCTTGCATACGCGCACCTCCCGATGCAGCAACACAAATAAACGCGCAATCATCGGCAACAGCGCGGCGTATGCCTTGCACAAAACGCTCTCCCACAACCGAACCCATTGAGCCGCCAATAAACCGAAATTCAAATGCCGCAACCACCACAGGCACGCCGTGCATTTCGCCTTTCATCACCACCAAAGCATCGTCTTCGCCCGTTACCTTACGCGCCGCAGATAAACGGTCGGGATATTTCTTGCTGTCCTTAAATTTCAACACATCGGTGGGTTTGACATGGGCAGCGATTTCTTCACGCGCGTTTGCATCCAATAACAAATCCAAGCGTTCACGCGCTGTTAAGGCTTCGTGGTGTCCGCATTTGGGGCAAACTTGATAATTTTGGGCAACTTCGGTGGCGTATTGTGTCGTGCCACACGCAGAACATTTACGCCATAAACCTTCTGGTATGCCTGATTTAGCGTCATTTTTCTTGATTTTTGGGGGGAGAATTTTGTCTAACCAGCTCATGAGCTATTCCTTGCTGTACAGGTTTCAGGCTGCATATTTATCAGGCAGCCTGAAAAAATATTCTAAATAAATCAATCGCGCAATATAGCCATTATTGTGCAACTTGGCAATGTTTACGGCGATTTTTTCTTGTGCGATGTGTTTTCAGGCTGCCTTATCTGATTTTACGGACAAATTTTGCCAAAATTGTTGTAAATCATTCAACTGATTGTAGGCGGTTAAATCAATTTGCAAAGGCGTGATGCTGACAAAACCTGATTCGCATGCGGCAAAATCTGTTCCTTCTTCATTATCTGCTACTTCTCCTACTGCGCCAATCCAATAAATATCTTCGCCGCGTGGATTGGTGGCATGTACGATGCTTTGCACATGATGACGGCGACCCAAACGTGTGATTCGGTGTCCACGCAACATTTCGGGCGAAACCGCAGGAATATTCACATTCCACAAAATCGGTGCGGTGGGCGGTTGTTGGATTAAATGCGCTACAATTTGCCAAACGGCTTGTTCAACGGTGTCAGCGTATTTACTAAATTGATGATGATTCAGCGAAAAAGCAACGGCTGGAATGCCCATTAAATAGGCTTCGGTGGCGGCGGCAACCGTGCCAGAATACAGCGTATCATCGCCCATATTGGCACCGTGATTGATGCCTGACAAAACCAAATCGGGTTTAAAATCGGATAGGGCGTGCAAACCCAAATGAATACAATCGGTGGGCGTGCCGCTGACATAGTAAAAGCCGTTTTCGGCTGCACGAATACGCAAAGGACGGTCAAGCGTGAGCGAATTGCTGACACCGCTGCGGTCGCGTTCAGGTGCCACTACGCGCACATTGGCAAATTCACTGGCAATGCGTGCTAACATGGCTATTCCTTGTGATAAATAACCGTCATCGTTGGAAATCAAGATATTCATATTTTTCTTTCAAATAAAATGGGTTTTCAGGCTGCCTGAAAGATAATTAAATTATATTTTTTAAATATTTGTCTAAATGTTTTTTCGCAACAAGCGTTCTACCAATATCGTGCAACATTCGGTCAAAATATCACGCGTTTCGACAAAATTGCCTGTATACCAAGGGTCTGGGACATGGTCATACGCTGAATGTTCAGGCAACAAATCGGTAATTTTAAACAGTTTTTCAGGCTGCCTACCAAATTGTTTTTCCATGTTGCGCAAATTATTGTTGTCCATAACGATTAAATAATCATAGATTTGCATGGCATTTTTGGGTACTTGGCTGCTGATAAAACTGTGTGTATCAATGCCCATGCCGTCCAAAATATCGGCTGTGCCACAATGCATAAATTCGCCATTGTGCCAGCCTGATGTTCCTGCGCTGGCGACTTCTACCGCTAAACCGTGTTTGCTGGCTTGGTCGCGGAAAATATATTCTGCCATTGGCGAGCGACAAATATTGCCTAAACAAATAAATAGGATTTTCTGCATTTTTTGTTTCCTGAATAAAATAGGGGGCTATTTTAACTGTTTTGTTTGTATCAGGCAGCCTGAAAATGCGTGTGCAGGCTGCCAATTTCGGCTACAATACCCAATTTTTGGGAGCGTATCATGGGTGCAATTGGTGGTTTTATTGCTTTAAATGTTGTGGAAAAGAACGATGCTGGTGTGTTTCCGATTGTGGTGCATGGCTCAGAATTTCAACTGGAACAAGGCGGCGAATTTGAGCAAAATGAACAAGGCGAATGGTTGGGCATGACGCTGCATATTGCGTATTTTTCGGAGTTTGATTTGATGTTGCATGTGCAAACCAAAGGGCGCGAAGTGGTGCATTATCAATTTGGTGCGCGTTTAAAATCGCCTGAGATTTTGCGTGTGGACGTGGTGCAGGATAATTTGGATACATCTGGTTTGTTGCCACGCGGGATTTAAGATTAATACGGGTTCCTCATTATATGAATATGAACATAGGGATTTGTCATTAAGCAACTATTCTGTGTGCAAGATAATTAACTATATCAAGGTGTTGCAATTTATAGACCGAATTTTGCAAATGTTTCAGGCTGCCTGTACAATAGGCAGCCTGAAATCCTATTTGAATATTATAGTTGTCTGAGATTAACACATACAGAGTTGCTAGCTCACGATGTACGACTTATACACGGCGGTCGCTGTCGTCGTGTTTGTGTTAATTTGAAACGACTCTATCAAACCCAATACAGAAAGCCCATTATGACCAGCGCATTTTCTCCTAAAAAACTCAATGCCTTGAATACCCGTGAACGCCAACAAGCCACCATTGCACAATTTAACGCTGCAATGGACGCCCAAGATACCGCCACTGCCATTGATATAGCCAATTATGTGGTTTCCGATGACGATTTGAGCAACCATGCTTTTTCACGCGGTTGGCAACTGCATTGTCTAAAATGGCTCATCATTCACCACATGAATGAATGGCGCAACAGCGAAGACAATAGCGAACACGAAGACAAAAGCATCCATGCCTTATTAGGCGGTTTGTGGAAACTGAAATGGATAATTGGCATACTGCCACAAGACATTGGCGAAACACGTCAAGATTTTGATGAAGCCATTGAATTTATGCAGCATGTATACGAAGATTTTGAATTTAGCACTGCGATGGTGGATAAAGCACAATTAGACATTGCCATGCTAACAGGAGATGCCGAAGCCGCACGCAAACACTTTGCCCAATGGCAAGCCGCCGACAAAGACGATATGAACGATTGCGAAGCCTGCGAACAAAGTACCTTGATAGATTATTATCACTTTATCGGCGATTATCAACGCGCCGCCGAGCTTGCCGCCCCCATTATTTCAGGCGAAATGACCTGTGGCGAAGTCCCACACATTACCTATCCCAGCATCATCAATAGTTTGATACAAATCGGCAAATTCAGTGAAGCCCAAGCCGTTTTGCAAGACGCGGTTGATTTAATCACAAAATCCAGCGAACATTTTTTATGGCTCATACCACAACTGATTCAACTGTCTGTCCGCTTAGAAAATCGCGAACAAGCTGAAGAATTATTGGACGAATTTAGCCACGACATCGTAGAAGCCGCGCAAAACAATCATTTCCACTATTTGCAATATTTGATTGCAGTCGCACCGTTTAACGAAGAAGCATTGGAAGCCGCACGCAATTTGGCACGCGATTTTGACGAACGCAATGGCAACCAATATTATCAAAATCAATTGGATTTAATGTTTGTTACCCCAGTTTTGCATTAAAATTATGCTTTCAGGCAGCCTGAAACATTTTTTTCATCAATAAGGACACATAATGTACGATAAATACCAATCCGATGCGACCAAATTACTCAATGAATTGCTGCAACAAAATCCCGAATTGGAAGCCGAACGCCTTGCTAACCGACAATTATTGTGGGACGTCAAGCTAGATGCTGACGAACAAGCAGGTTTCAAAGCGGCTGCGGTTGCCAAAAAACCTTATACTTATCAACCCGATTAACGTTTTCAGGCTGCCTTTTATGGCAGCCTGAAAATATCATATATAAAAATTATGACTGTTCACGCGCCATCATTTACCCCGCAATTATTGGATTATCTGCGTCAAATCAGCGAACCCGAACACCCGATTCTCGCTCAAATGCGCCAAGATACTGAACATCATCGTCTTGGCAAAATGGCGATTGCACCCGAACAAGCCGCCTTGCTCACATGGCTGGCACGGCTGATGCGCGTAGAAAATTATCTGGAAATCGGCACATTCACAGGATACAGCAGTACCGCAATGGCACTCGCGCTGCCCGATAACGCACGATTGACTTGTTGCGACATCAACGTAACGTTTACCGACATCGCCCGACAAAATTGGCAACGCGCAGGCATCGCCCACAAAATTACCTTGCATCTGCAACCCGCCATCATCACAATGGACGAAATGCTGGCAAACGGCTCAGCCAACACATTTGATATGGCGTTTATTGATGCCGACAAACCACCCACGCCACATTATTTTGAACGCTGCCTGAAACTGGTTCGCAGTGGCGGCTTGATAGCGATAGACAATATTTTACTCAATGGACGCATCATCAACGATGTTAACGACCACAGCCCAGCCAGCCACGCGATTTTGCGTGATTTCAACGCCCATCTGCCACACGATGACCGCATCATACCGCTCACGCTGCCTTTAGGAGATGGATTGACTTTAATCATAAAAAAATAGTGTTTTTATAGTCGTTGGAAATTAACACATACAGCGTTATCGGCACTAGGTGTACACGGCGGTCGCTGTTGCCTTGTTCTGATTTAAATTGAATCCACTATAAAACAAATGGTTGTTCAATATAAGAAAGGTCGAATTCAAGAATCCGACCTATCATTTTGATTGAGTTTTGTAAGGGTTGCAGCCTGAAAGGTTTCAGGCTGCCTTTATAATTTATTGTTTAATGTGTATGTGATTCAGAATCAGAATGAACATGAGGCTTATCACCTAACCATTTATCTTTTAGTTTGTCCCATGTGCCATCAGCTTTAACTGCAGCCAGTCCACGATTCAATTTTTCCAATAATTCAGTATTGCCTTTTTTAATAGCAAAGGCACTAGGCTCTTTTGGCAAAGTATCATCATAAACCAAACGCAAGCCCTCATCTTTGTATTGTGTAACAAAATAATGGAATGACCCAGAGTGTCCAATCGCGGCATCACTTTGTTTAGCCATTACGCTTTTAATAGTCAGCCATGCACTATCAAACCCCAAGTCTTTGGCTGGTTCGCCTACTTTATTACGCAAAGTATCTACCATAGATGTATTCACTTGATAAGCTACTTTTTTGCCTTTTGCGTCAGCAAATGATTGAATAGATGAACTTTGTGGTACAGCTAAAACAGTTGATGTTTCATAGTAGGAGTCGGTAAAGTCTACTTTGGTTTTGCGTTCATCAGTAACTGATAAGCCACCCGCAATAATATCTGTTCCACCATTTTCAGGTAAATCAAAAATACCTTCCCACAATACAGGTTTATAAGTTAGCTGAAAGCCTTCTTTTTGAGCAATTGCATTTAACAAATTCAATGTCAAAACCTTCTGCACCATTTGGGCAAGTAGGGCATGATTGCACAAATGGAGGATAAGTTTCCTCAATGGCAACACGATAAGTTACACCATTTTCAGATGTCGTTGTCGCAGGAGTGTTTGATGCAACTGGCTGACTTTCCCCGCCACCACATGCACTTAAAACAACTGCCACCATAGGTGCAAGAATCCAAGATTTAGTCATGATAACTCCTTATAATTTTGGGGTTTCTAAAAGTGGAATGGTTATTCTAAACGGAAAGTGAAGAATATTGATATATATCAATATTGCAAAAATTAGGTTTGAGATTATCGTATTGATACATAAAGGATAATTAAATAATGATTGTTGTTTTTATTACACAGTAGTCTTATAAAAGGCAGCCTGAAATCTTTGAAAAGCTTCGTGTTTTACAATCCCATCTCGTTTTCAGGCTGCCTATTGCTATTCCGACAAACTTACTCAACTAATATGTTAAAATAACACCATCAAAATAACAAAATGAAGGAAAACATATATCATGGCTTTATTGCAAATTGCCGAACCGAATATGTCCGCCGCGCCCCACCAACATCGTTTGGCTGTGGGCATTGATTTGGGCACAACCAACAGCTTGGTGGCGACCGTCAAAAGTGGAGCGGCAACGTGTTTGCCTGATGAAACGGGCGCTGTGTCCGTGCCGTCTGTGGTGCGTTATTTGGGCAACGATGAGCGGGTGGTGGGCAAGGCCGCCTTGTCGCAACAAAAACTTGACCCACAAAACACGATTTCTTCCGCCAAACGCTTAATCGGGCGCACGCTGCCTGAAATTGACACGGCACATTTGTCCTACCGCTTTGGCGCGTCCGACAAAATCATTGAATTGCAAACAAAAAACGGCTTGAAAACACCGATTGACGTGTCCGCCGACATTTTGCGCGTGTTGAAAGAACGCGCTGAGCAATCTTTGGGTGGCGATTTGGTGGGCGCAGTGATTACCGTGCCAGCCTATTTTGATGACGCGCAACGCCAAGCCACCAAAGACGCGGCGCGTTTGGCAGGTTTGAACGTGTTGCGTTTGCTGAATGAGCCGACCGCCGCCGCCATTGCCTACGGTTTGGACAACGCGGCGGAAGGCACGTTTGTCGTGTACGATTTGGGCGGCGGCACGTTTGATGTGTCCGTGTTGCAGCTTTCCAAAGGCTTGTTTGAAGTGAAAGCGACGGGCGGCAATTCCGCTTTGGGCGGCGATGATTTTGACCACCGTTTGTTCTGCCACATTGTTGAGAAAAATCAACTGTCTTTGACCGATGAGCGCGATGTGCAACTCTTGCTCGGTTTGGTGCGTCAAGCCAAAGAAACATTGAGCAAGCAGCCTGAAACGACTTTGCAAACCGAATTGCATGACGGCAAAGTCATCAACACCGTGATTACACGCGCCGAATTTCACGCGCTGACCCAACATTTGGTTGCCAAAACCATTGAGCCAGTCAAGCAAGCCTTGAAAGACGCTGGTGTGGGCAAATCCGACATCAAAGGCGTGATTATGGTCGGCGGCGCAACGCGCATGTTGCACGTTCAACAAGCGGTTGGCGCATTTTTCGGGCAAACGCCACTCAACAATTTGAACCCCGATGAAGTGGTGGCATTGGGCGCAGCCATGCAAGCCAACGTGTTGGCAGGCAACAAAAATGACGGCGAATGGCTGCTGTTGGACGTAACACCGCTTTCTTTGGGCTTGGAAACTTATGGCGGGCTGGCTGAAAAAATCATTCCGCGTAATTCCACTTTGCCCACAGCGCGCGCCCAAGAATTTACCACTTTCAAAGACGGACAAACCGCGATGACCATTCATGTGGTGCAAGGCGAACGTGAGTTGGTTTCAGACTGCCGCAGTTTGGCGAAATTCACATTGCGCGGCATTCCGCCTATGGTGGCGGGCGCGGCGCGCATTCGCGTTACCTTTCAGGTGGACGCGGACGGTTTGTTGTCCGTGTCCGCGCGTGAACAAACGACTGGCGTACAAGCCCAAATTGAAGTAAAGCCGTCCTACGGTTTGGACGATGACACGATTATGCAAATGTTGCGCGACAGCATGAGCAATGCCAAAGATGACGCGATTGCCCGCGCTCGTGCCGAAGCCAAAGTGGAAGCAGAAGGTTTAATCGCCGCCATTCAGGCAGCCTTACTGTTGGACAGCGATTTGTTGAGCGTAGATGAAATCAGCAAAATCAATGCCTTGATTGACAAGCTGAACGCCAGTTTGCCCAATCACACGGCGGAGCAAATTCGCGCTTTGGTGCATGAACTTTCACACGCCACAGACGATTTCGCCGCCAAACGCATGGACAGAAACATTCAGCGCATGTTGCAAGGACAAAATGTAGCAGATTTGAATGTTTGAGTATTCAGGCAGCCTGAAACTTGTACAAAATTCAATTTGTAAGGGTAGATTTCATATCTACCCTTTTTTATTGTGTACTGGTTTAAATTGAATTCACTATATAGTCGCAGAACTGAAAAAGCAGTACGGCGTTGCCAACGCCCTTATGTACTATTCGTACACGGCGGGCGTTGTCGCCTTGTACTGTATTTTCATTTCTACGACTATAGATGCAAGGGTAAGATAAAATCTACATCGTTTGGTAAAAGTTCCAATCTTACAAAAAACTAAAACCATAAAAACATGAGGTAATACATAAATCAACAAAATTCTTTTGCCAAACAAGAATAATTTGCATTAAAATTACACTCATGAAAAACAACGACTCTCTTCTCAAAATTACCACTACATTGGCGGTTACTTTATTGCATGCAGGCATTATTGCGCTGACGTGGCATGCGAGTAAGCCGCCTGAAATTGTTGAAGTGGATAATTTAACAGTTGTGGACATTGGTTCTCTTTTAGGTGATGACCAACCTGCTGCCGATGGTGCACCTGCACCTTTGGAAAACAAGGCAGAACCTGAGCCACCTAAACCACAGCCTGAAAAAATCACACCACCTAAACCAATAGAAAAAGTCGTTAAACCAGAATCTCCAAAAACCATAGAAACACCAAAAGTTCAGGCTGTGGTACGCAATGATAAACCTGCAGATATAACACAGCCTGAAAAACCTGTACCACAACCAGTAGTGGAAAAACCAAAACCGATTGAACAGTCCAAACCTGTGGAAACACCTGCACAACCCAATACAACACAGCCTGAAAAATCTACTGGGCAGAATTTGGCTGATTCGGGTAGCAAAAATAATAATCCTAATCGCCATATCAATGGTCAAGAAAATGGCAATGGCAGCAATCCCAATAGTACCAAACCCAGTAATGGCGTAGGTGGCGATAAGAATGCTACGGGAAGTGGTGTTAAAAATCCAAATGGTAACGGCAATAAACAATCTTCTGGAAGCGTGATTCAAAATGGTGGTTATATTGGTTTGCCCAACCCTCCTTATCCTGCCAATGCAGATGGAGATGAAGGTACTGTCAAATTAAGCGTTTTGGTCAAACTTGATGGTTCCAAGGAAATTAGCGTTACCCAATCCAGTGGTTCAGCAGTGTTAGATAATGCAGCAAAACGTGCGGCGCGAAATGCAAAATATCGTCTTGCCAAAGTAGATGGACAAGATGCTCCCACTCGGTTTAGCACTTCATTCACGTTTAAAGTATACGATTAATTTTTTCAGGCTGCCTGAAACCCAATTTTAAGAGAAAGCAACAAATGAATTTAGGATTAGTTTTTAAACATGGAGACGCGGTTTTAATCGGCGTATTTTTAAGTTTGATTGCAATGAGTATTGCATCATGGGTCATCATCATTATTCGGTGCATCAAATGGAAACAAGCCAAAACCGCTAATAAACAAGCGCGAGAAATCATTTGGGCATCAAATAATTTAGCCGATGCAGAACAAAAAGCCAAAAATTTACCTTGTCCCATTAGTTCATTGGCATTAGACGGCATCATGGCAACACGCCGTTTTGATGCAACCGAACACCATTTACTTTCTGCCAGTTTGCCGCGTAATGCTTATTTAGAACGCGAATTGCGCCACAGCATGGGCAAAGTGATGAGTCAATTTGAAGGCGGTATGACGGCATTGGCAACCATTGGCTCAACCGCACCATTTATTGGCTTGCTCGGAACAGTTTGGGGGATTTACCGTGCCTTGATTAATATCAGCAACAGTGGGCAAATCAGTATTGCAGCGGTATCAGGTCCCATTGGCGAAGCATTAGTGGCAACCGCAATCGGTTTATTTACCGCAATTCCTGCTGTTTTGGCATACAATTTTTTCAATCGTGCCAACAAAAATATGGCGCGTATTGTACACAATTTTGCCCACGATTGGCATGTGCAACTGATTAACAGCACCAACAACAATAAGGAATAATCATGGCATTTGGTTCAATGAATGATGGTGATGATGCGCCGATGAGCGACATTAACGTTACACCTTTGGTGGATGTAATGTTGGTTTTACTGATTGTATTTATGATTACAATGCCTGTTTTAACGCATTCCATTCCGCTCAATTTGCCGACTGCCAACAGCCAATCGCAAACGCCACCTAAAATGGATGTGAAGCCGATTGAAGTAGCGATTGATGCGACAGGCGCGTATGCGGTTGGTGCAGATTCAGAAGTTAAAGTGGATTTGGAAACTGTGCGCCAACAATTCACGAAAATTGCCCAAGAAAATCCTGATACAGTTGTGGCGATTGATGCCGATGAAACGGTGGCTTATGAACATGTCGTCAAAGTGTTGGAAGCCGCACGAGAAGCAGGTTTGAGTAAAGTGGGTTTTCGCATGAAAACCGAAGCTGTGAAATAAAACTCTGTTTATAAGCAAAACAAGCAAAATAAGCGTATTTTGCTTGTTTTTTTATAGTGGATTCAATTTAAATCAGGACAAGGTGACAGCGACCGCCGTGTACACCGAGTATATAAGAAAGCTGGCAACACTGTACTGGTTTAAATTGAATTCACTATATATTTTAAAGATAGGTCATTTAATAAAAAACACACAAAATCATAATAATTTGATTCTGTGTGTTTTTTTATTAAGCAATTAATCAAAGCCAACAATATACAATATTAGTTTATCTAACGACGATATCGTGTTGATTATATATTTTGGCTGATGGTTGGTACAGCACGGCGCAATGAAGCCCAACCCATGCCAGTACTGGTTCGTTTTGATGTTACCATCACAACCACGATATGTTGATGCTCAGGCAATACAATCATAAAATGCAGAGTACCTGCCGTAGTCATTTGCACTTCTTGGATAGAATGCAAAGCAGATTTATTTCTTTGTTTGGTTAATTGGTCTTCCACCATGCGGACAGTTTTTCCACGAAACATATCTACCGCAGCAGCTGATACCAAATCTACATAATTTTGGTCAAAATGACTCACTTGATGGTATACAGACAAAGGCATACCAGAATCCAAATCTACGACAGCTACAGCAATAGCACCATCAACTTCCGAATAGACTTCCGCACAAATTTCGTCTAATTTACTCATAATTTATGTTCCTCAATAATGTGAAATATAACAATCGCTTTTTCATTAGCCTTGTTAAATAAATAGCATACAAATATTTATTTGTATGCCTATATTAAAATGGAAGTAAAATAATAACTATTTGAAAAAATAAAATCAATTCCTTTTATTGAGCCGATTCAATTTAAAAATAAAGGCAGCCTGAAAACATTTTCAGGCTGCCTTTATTTTAATTTTAACGTTTATTCACTTGGTCAAACACACCACCATCAGCAAAATACGTTTGCATAATATCGTCCCATGAACCAAATACATCATTAGCGCGGAAAGTTTCCACTTGTGGGAAACGGTCATTGTGTTTGGCTAAAACTTCAGTTTTGCTTGGGCGCAGATAAAAATTTGCTGCTAGATTTTGTGCGTCATCCGACCACAAATAATCCAAATACGCTTTTGCCGCCTCTGTTGTGCCCTTCTTATCTGTAACCGATGTTACAACCGCCACAGGATTTTCGGCTGCAATCGTGTATTTTGGGTACACAATTTCAAACTTATCTGCACCAAATTGTTGCAAAATCACATGCGCCTCATTTTCAAATGTAATCAATACATCACCAATATTACGTTGTGCAAATGTAGTTGTTGCACCACGTCCACCTGCCTCAAATACTTCCACATTTTTCAAGAATTTTTGTGCAAATGTCTTGGCGGCATCTTGATTATTTCCATTTTCTTTCAAAGCATTAGCATAGGCTGCTAAAAATGTATAACGTCCATTACCTGCTGTTTTGGGATTAGCAATGACTAATTTCATACCATCTTTGGCTAAATCGTTCCAATCGTGAACACCTTTCGGATTGCCTTTGTGTACCAAAAACACCGTAATACTTGTAAACGGTACGGCATTATTAGCAAAAGATTTTTGCCAATCTTCTGCAACTAATTGTTTCTTTTGTAATAATTCAATATCCGATGTTTGATTCATGGTAACCACGTCTGCCGTCAAACCATTGGCAACGGATAAGGCTTGTTTGCTAGAACCGCCATGTGATTGTTTGATGTCAATGCTGATATTCGGATTTTTAGCTTGATAATCCTTAATAAACAATGGATTAAAATCTTTGTAAAAATCGCGCATCACGTCATAAGATACGTTGAGTAATTCAATTTTTGCGCCATTTTGTGCGGCAGATGTGCTGCTGGCTGCATTATTATTTTGACCGTCACAAGCAGTAAGTACGCTTGCCAATAGTAAACCGATTGCCCATTGTTTTAACATGATATTTCCTTATTGATATGTGAAAGAATGGCGAGATATTAAGGAATAATGATATTTTTGGGAAAGAATTTACGGTTTTTTGATAAAGAATATGTGGTTATATGGTTTTCAGGCTACCTAAAAAATACATCAATCCACATTTTGATTGAAATAATCAGGGAAAATTGATGGATATTGGATTATTTCAGGCAGCCTGAAAAACGGTTTATACAATTTTTGCATAAGGGAAATAAATTAGTATTCTTTGAAAGCGCATCAGCTTTTCGGTACATTGTACGTTTTAAATTTAGGGGAAGTTTTTTAACTTTGTTGCAGCTTAATGGGCTTTCAGGCTGCCTGAAACCTAATTCCCCAAAATAAAAAAATGGATTTTAAATAATATGTTACTCAAATCCCCTACCGTTTTACCTGCGTTTAAGTTGAGCTTTGGCATCAGCGTGTTTGCGCTGTCTCTGTTGGTGTTGCTGCCGTTTACCATGCTGTTGATTACCGTGCAGGGCATGGGTTTTGCCGCGTTTTGGCAAACGATTAGCGAACCGCGCACGCTGTTTGCCGTGTGGCTGACCTTGAAAACATCGCTGTTTGCCGCGCTGACCAATGTGGTGTTTGGCACGCTCACCGCGTGGGTGTTGGTGCGCTATGAATTTGCTGGCAAAAGCATAGTCAATGCTTTGGTGGATTTGCCGTTTGCGTTGCCCACAGCCGTAATGGGCGTGGCGTTGGCGACTTTGTACGCGCCCAATGGTTTGATTGGGCAACTGTTTCCTTTCAAAATTGCGTTTACGCCCATTGGCATTTGGTTGGCGTTGGTGGTGGTGAGTTTGCCATTTGTGGTGCGTTCGGTGCAGCCCGTGTTGGCGGAATTGTCACCCGAATACGAAGAGGCAGCCGCCACATTGGGCGCAAACCGTTTGACCGTGTTTCGCCGCGTTTTGCTGCCTGAAATGTTGCCTGCTTTGGTAACAGGCGCAGGCATGGCGTTTGCCCGTGCGACTGGCGAGTACGGCTCGGTCATTTTCATTGCAGGCAATATTCCCATGGAATCGGAAATTTTGCCTTTGATTATCGCGGGCAAATTTGAATTGTTTGACATTCAAGGTGCGAGTGCGGTGGCTTTATTTATGTTGATGATTTCGTTTGTGATTTTATTTGCATTGAATGTTTGGCAATGGCGTTTGAACAAAAGAATGAATCGATAAAAATGTTTCAGGCAGCCTGAAAATATTTTTTGAAATAAGCAGCAATCTGTTCCCTCCCCCGTCTCAAACAGGGGAGGGCTAGGGTGGGGGAAATTGGGTGCTGTAAATGAATGTTGTTGAAAATCAAAGAGCCACCCCCACCCTAACCCTCCCCCGCCAGACGGGAGAGGGGACAGGTTTCAGGCAGCCCACAGATTTTTATCGCACATTTTCAGGCAGCCTGAAAAAAATCAAAATTAGGAAAAATCCCATGTCTCACAATCATTTAACCGAACCGCGCTGGTTGCGCTACACCTTAATTGGCACGACTTTGCTGTTTTTGGCAGCGATGTTGGTTGTGCCGTTGATTTCCGTGTTTTACTACGCGCTGGAACGCGGTTGGCAGCTTTATATTGATGCGCTGACCGAACCCGAAGCCTTGCACGCGCTGAAACTCACGTTGATTATTGCCGCTATTGTCGTGCCATTGAACGCGATTTTGGGCATCGCCTTGGCGTGGTTGCTGACACGCTTTGATTTTCGTGGCAAACAATTTTTGACCACGCTGCTGGATTTGCCGTTTTCCGTGTCGCCTGTGGTGGCAGGTTTGATGTTTGTGCTGCTGTTTGGCGCGAACAGCACGATGGGTGGCTGGTTTGAATCGCACGGCATACAAATCGTCTTTGCCTTGCCGAGCATGATTTTGGCGACTTTATTTGTAACATTCCCCTTTGTTGCCCGAGAGTTAATCCCCCTGATGCAAGCACAAGGCGACAGCGAAGAGCAGGCAGCCTTAATTTTGGGTGCAAACGCATGGCAAATGTTTTGGCGCGTAACGCTGCCGAACATCAAATGGGCATTGCTGTATGGCATCATTTTGACCAATGCACGGGCGATGGGCGAATTTGGCGCGGTGAGCATGGTGTCGGGACACATACGCGGTCAAACCAACACGCTGCCTTTGCAGGTGGAAATTTTGTACAATGAATACAATTTTGTGGG
The DNA here is from genome assembly GCF_022354465.1 of Wielerella bovis. NCBI lineage: Bacteria > Pseudomonadati > Pseudomonadota > Betaproteobacteria > Neisseriales > Neisseriaceae > Wielerella > Wielerella bovis. Next base: position 561,631 of record NZ_CP092361.1, read on the forward strand.
CGCATTTGCCTTGTCCAGTTTATTGGCGTTGTTGGCATTGCTGACTTTGTTGCTGCAAAACTTTTTGGATTGGCGACAAGCCAAAGCATTGGCAGCCGCAGAGCGCGAATAATTTTCAGGCAGCCTGAAAACAATTACTTAAAGGGATAAATCATGAAAACTTTACAAGACTTGATTAATTTAGAAGAGCCAGCTTGGGAATGGATGCAGGAAGAATGGTTCAGCCAAGCCCGTAATCATTATGAAATTATTCCGAAAAATCAAATGCAAGCAGAAAAAGAATTGCTTGCCAATCAAGTTACCACACGTTCGCCTATGGGCGCGATGATTTATGAAACAGGCGGCATGTTCATTGATAACGGTTGGTTGCGGATTTTGGGTTCAGGTGGTGCCAAATTGAACAGAAGCATTAGCGAATGGAACAAAGGCAAAATTTTTGAGCAATTAGGCGACATACCTCCCTTTTTGTTGATTGCAGATGATGTGCTGGGCGGCTACTTTGCGATTAATGGCGGGGGATTGGGCGACAATTTGGGTCAGATTCATTATTTTTCGCCCGATTCATTGGCATGGGAAGATTTGAATATCACTTACTCACACTTTCTTGAATGGGTATTAATGGGCAATTTGGAACAGTTTTACCAAAATCTGCGTTGGGAAAATTGGCAAGACGATGTGAAACAATTAGACGGCAATCAAGTTTTTTCTTTCTTTCCATTCTTATCAAGCAAAGAAGGGAAAAATATCAATGAAATCAGCCGAAAAGTGATTCCAATACAAGAACATTATTTTGCATTTGTATCATCAAATTAATTTCGTTTCAGGCAGCCTGAAAAACCTAGAAGGAAAAACATGAAAGCAATCGTCATTGGCGCGACAGGTGCAACAGGCAAACATTTAACCGAACAGTTATTAAACCACCCAGCCTTTTCACAAGTAACGATTTTTGTGAGAAAACCCCTTGCCATTTCCCACGCCAAATTAACGGTTAAAGTGATAGATTTTGATGCGCCCGAAATTTGGGCGCAAGATGTACAAGGCGATGTGTTATTCAGTTGTTTGGGGACAACTTTAAAACAAGCAGGCAGCAAAGAAAACCAATACAAAATAGACCACACATATCAATACCATTTTGCCAAAATCGCCAAAGAAAACGGCATACAACATTACGTTTTGATTTCATCAGAAATGGCAAATGCCAATGCCTTAACATTTTATGCCCAACTCAAAGGCAAATTGGACAACGATGTATTGGCATTGAATTTTCCCAAAATCAGCATTTTCAGACCGCCTTTATTGGTGCGTGAAAACACAAACCGTTTTGCCGAGAAAATGGCGGAAAAATGTTTGATGTTTGCCAATCAACTGGGCTTGTTCCAATCGGCACGCCCCCTGCCCACACAAAAATTGGCTTATGCGATGATAAACGCGGTTATTCAAAATCAAACAGGAATTGTGAATAAACAAGCCATTTGGGAATTGGCGAAATAAAAATACTGCGTTTCAGGCAGCCTGAAAACCCTGACGAAACCAAAACGAGACCACATCAAAATGAATCATGAAACAGCCAAAAATCAATTAAAACCTTTATTTCTGAATTATTTGCAGGAAATTAGTCAAGAGCCTTTTTCTGATGATATTCAAGCATGGTGGTTTGGATTGTATGAACCCTATGGGATTTATGTTTTGGGTTCAACAGAATTTGATGAACAAGATGAATACTTTGAATGGGCGTGTCCCAAAGATGATGATTTTTCCCCATCAGCCCATGCACCCGATTTAACCATTTTATCAACATGGCATTGGGAAAATGTTTTCAAAATCATTCAAGAAATATTGACAGAATTATTCCATGAAAATCCCAATCTGGCTCTATTGCGTGTACCCAAAATTGGATTGGGATTTGATGATGGGGACGGAATATTGATACACAAACAGTAGGGTATATCGCGTACCAAATCGTTATCCTAATTTATTGCTTTTAAAATTTTTTTCAGGCAGCCTGAAAACAAAAATATGGAACACAAACAATGTCTATCCAAATTAAAAACCTAAACAAACATTTCGGCAAATTCCATGCCTTAAAAGACATCAACCTGACCGCCGATTCAGGCAGCCTAACTGCATTATTAGGGCCCAGCGGTTGCGGCAAAACCACCCTATTACGCATCATCGCAGGCTTGGAAACCGCCAGCGATGGACAAATTCTGTTTGACAATCAAGATGTTTCCCAAGTACCCGTGCGCGAACGTCAAGTCGGTTTCATGTTTCAACATTACGCGCTGTTCCGCCACATGAATGTTGCCGACAACATCGCCTTTGGTTTGGACGTCAAACCCCGCGCCACACGCCCCAGCAAAGAGCAAATCGCACAAAAAGTCAACGAATTGCTCAAATTGGTGCAACTGGAACACCTTGCCAAAGCCTTCCCCAGCCAATTATCGGGCGGACAACGCCAACGCATTGCGCTTGCCCGCGCTTTGGCAACCGAACCCAAATTATTGTTATTGGACGAACCCTTTGGTGCATTGGACGCAAAAGTCCGCAAAGAATTGCGCGCGTGGTTACGTCAAATTCAACAAGAATTGGGCATCACCACCATTTTGGTAACGCACGACCAAGAAGAAGCATTGGAAATGGCAGACCAAATTGTGATTATGAATCATGGTGTTGTAGAGCAAATTGGCACAGGCGACCATTTATATCACGCGCCCAAAAACGTGTTTGTAAACGAATTCTTGGGCGAAACCAACGCCTTTGAATTTGCCAAAATTGAACAAGGCGAATTACACATAGGCGGCTACCGCGAAACGCTGAATCCACGCCCCACAGAACGGCAAAATGTCATCGCCTATGTGCGCCCACACGAATTGGTTTTGCACACCACGCAGCCTGAAAATGCAATTGGTGCAGCAGAAATCGTGCAAATTCATCATATTGGTGCGGTGGTTCGCGTGGCATTAAGGCTGCCTGAAACATCAAAATTGATTTGGTCAGCATTGTCGCCCGCACAATTCAAAGCGTTGAATGTGCAAACAGGCGATACCGTTTGGCTGTTACCGCAGCAAACCAGCATTTTCAGGCTGCCTGAAATGGTGGAATATGTGATTTGATGATGAAAAAAGAGTAGATGATTTTATATGAAATATATAAAAAACAAATATTTAATAGGTATGGGAAATGTTATATTTAAGAATCCGACCTGCCGTTTGGGGTTTTGCAAAGGATTCAGCTAAAACTTTTGCATAATCTCCATCATTGATACATTTTGGCGTGCTATGACTTTGAATTGTATAGGCTAATGACAACTCAAGCCAGAATTGTCATTAGCTCTTAGTGTTTCTCAAAGGTTGTTGCACGGCTTATGCTTCAACAGGAATAATCCCAATTTTCGCTTGCCATTGTTTCGGTGCAATCGCATGAACAGATTGACCGTTACTGTCCACTGCTACGGTAACAGGCATATCTTGCACGTCAAATTCATAAATCGCTTCCATGCCTAATTCTGGGAATGCCAATACTTTGGATGATTTAATCGCTTTGGCTACTAAATAAGCGGCGCCACCTGTTGCCATTAAATAAACAGCTTTGTTGTCGGCAATTGCTTCGCAAGTTGCTGCACCGCGTTCGGATTTACCAATCATGCCCAACAAACCAGTTTGTTCCAGCATTTGACGAGTAAATTTATCCATGCGTGTCGCGGTTGTTGGACCTGCTGGCCCAACCACTTCATCACGAACTGGGTCAACTGGGCCAACGTAATAAATGATGCGATTAGTGAAATCCACTGGCAATTTTTCGCCTTTGTTCAACATATCAATCAAGCGTTTGTGTGCTGCATCACGACCCGTCAAAATTTTGCCATTGAGTAACAAAACATCGCCTGTTTTCCAAGTAGCCACTTCTTCTTTGGTTAAGTTATTGACATCAACACGTTTACCGTTTTCTGGGCTGTATGTAATGTCTGGCCAATCTTCCAAGCTTGGTGCTTGTAAATTTGCAGGACCACTGCCGTCCAATTCAAATTCAACGTGGCGCGTTGCTGCACAGTTTGGAATCATCGCAATCGGTTTACCTGCCGCATGAGTTGGATAATCCAAAATTTTCACGTCCAACACGGTTGTTAAACCACCCAAACCTTGAGCACCAATGCCCAAAGCGTTCACTTTCTCATAAATTTCCAAGCGCAATTTTTCAACGGTGTTCAATTCAGCACCCGATGCGGCTTTTTCTTGCAATTCGTGGATATCAATATGCCCCATCAAGCTTTCTTTTGCCATCATCATCGCTTTTTCGGGAGTTCCGCCAATACCGATGCCCAAAATTCCTGGTGGACACCAGCCAGCACCCATAGTTGGTACAGTTTTAATCACCCAATCTACAATATTGTCAGATGGATTGAGCATTGCCAATTTGGATTTATTTTCTGAACCACCACCTTTTGCTGCACAAATCACTTCCACCTTGTCGCCTTCTACCACTTCATAATGCACGACCGCAGGTGTATTGTCTTTGGTGTTGATACGTTTGCCTGCAGGGTCAGCCAATACCGATGCGCGTAAAACATTATCTGGATGTGTGTAAGCACGGCGAACACCTTCATTCACCATTTCTTGCACCGACAATTTCGCATTCCATTGTACATTCATACCAATTTTCAAAAATACCGTTGCAATCCCTGTATCTTGGCAAACTGGACGATGCCCTTCAGCACACATGCGGCTATTAACCAAAATTTGTGCCATTGCATCTTTGGCAGCAGGATTTTCTTCTTTCTCCCATGCTTTGGTCAGTGCTTGAATAAAATCTTTGGGATGATAGTAGCTGATAAATTGAAACGCATCAGCAATGCTTTGAATGAAATCTTCTTGTTTGATAATGGTCATGATTTTGTGTCCTTTAAAAGGAAGTTTATGAAGAAAATGCAAATTTGTTCAATCTTTCAGGCAGCCTGAAAGATTACCACCAGTTATATTTTTAATTTATGTCAGAAAGTTACAGAATTTTAACATTTTTGTCATGCTAAAAAAGCGTTTATTTGACTTATATCAAACATCATTCATTTTCTGAATTGCTAACAAATTTAAACAAATTACATCGGTGTCTATGCAAATTCCTTAAAAATTATAGGGATATAAAATTAAAACAAATACTTGTTTTTATTGTTCTTTGTTACAATTTGTTTAAATTTTAAGCAAAATATCAATAGGCGAAAATCAATCTTATTTAAAAATATTTAAATTCAATTAATTAACATAACTTAAAATAAATAAACAAAATAAAACCTATTTGAGCTTTGTGAAAATATTTTGTATTATTCCTACAAAATTTATATTTATTATTCTGATAAAATCCTACTAAAAATAATCATATTAAAACTCTTTAAATGAACAGGAACATCAACCATGAGCGAAGAAAAATACAAATTAATCATTGATGGTTTGGAAGTGGAAGCCGATAAAAATGACACCATTATTCAAGCCTATGCCAAAGCAGGTAAGGCGATTACTGCCAATGTGGGTTGCATGGGGCAGGGTGTATGTGGTTCTTGCCGCTGCTTGGTGCGTAAAGAAGGCGAACGTTCTGCTGAAACCAAATTAGGTTGCGAAACCAAAATTGAAGCAGGTATGCAAGTGAGCTTTTTGGATTACTTCTTGCCTACTCATGTGCATCATTATGATATGAATAAAGTTGGCGATGGTTGGAATTGGTTAGAAGAAGTAGATGAAACATTCCCAGAAGCGAAAAATTGCCGTCATTGTGGTGGTTGTGATACTGCTTGTCCCAAAGGTTTGGAAGTACAAAATGGCGTGGCACAAGTGGTAATGGGCGATTTTTCTACCGCTTCTACTACATTTGATGAATGCGTTATGTGTAATTTATGCACGTTGGCTTGCCCTGAGCATATTCGTCCGAATCATTTAGGTTTATTTGCTCGTCGCATGAAAGCAGCGCGTACTTTGCGTCCAATTGATTTGATGCGCCGTTTGCAAGAAATTGATTCTGGCAAAGTTTCTGTAAACATTGATGCAATTTGAAAGGCAGCCTGAAAAAATGAGTACACAACAAAAATTTACTGGTATTCCTTATGAAACTGCGCTGGCAAATTTGCGCGCGAAAACACCCGAATTAAACGGTACGCTGCCTGAAAAAGATGTTTTGCTGAAAACCTTTCACCCTGACCATGCTGAAACAGCGCGTACCACTTTAACTGTGGGCGCAAATGCAGGTGATTTTTGTCATCCAGATTTAGCCAAATTATTAACAGCCAATCCTTTAATTGAAGATGCTGATTTGGCTGGCGCTGAAAATATGGTAACCGATGTGCTGGTTATCGGTGGTGGCGGTGCAGGTGCTGCCGCAGCTTTAACAGCGGTACAAGAGGGCGCACAAGTCATCATGGCAAACAAATTGCGTATTGGCGACAGCAATACCGTTATGGCAGAAGGTGGTATGCAAGCTGCCGTTGGTGCAGATGATAGCCTACAACGCCACTTTGAGGATACGCTCAAAGGTGGGCATATGGCAGGCAAAAAAGAATTGGTTGCGCAAATGGTTACCGATGCACCTAGTGCTGTTCGCTGGTTGATTGGCTTGGGTATGAGTTTTGATACGCAAGGTGGAGACCCAAATGGCTTACTGGTACGCAAAAAAGCTGGTGGCACAACAGCACAACGCATTTTGTGTCATCGCGACTTTACAGGTTTGGAATTGATGAAAGTATTGCGTGAAGCCGTTGATATTGAGCCACGCATCACACAACTAAATCGCCACCCAGCCGTAGAGTTGCTATCTGATGCAGAAGGTCGTTGCGTAGGCGCGGTTTTATATGATTTGGAACGTCGCAAACTGATTACTGTCCATGCCAAAGCCGTTATTTTGGCAACAGGTGGTTCAGGTCGTTTGCATTTGCAAGGTTTTGCCACGTCCAACCATTATGGCGCAACAGCAGATGGTTTAGTTTTGGCATATCGCATGGGTGCGAAATTGCGTGATGTGGATAGTTTCCAATACCACCCAACTGGCGTTGCCCATCCACCACATTTGGCTGGCGCATTGATTTCTGAAGCTACACGTTCAGCAGGTACTAAATTGGTTAATGGTTTAGGCGAACGTTTTGTAGATGAATTACAACCACGCGATGTGGTTGCTGCTGCCATATTGCGCGAAGTTCGTGAAGGTCGTGGCGTAGAGCGCGACGGTCAAGTAGGCGTATTCTTGGATACACCGCGCATCATTGCTGAGCAGCCTGATATTTTGCAACGCTTGGTTACTTTGGGACACATTGCCCACAAATGCGGTGTCAATCCAGCCGAAGAGCCTTTAATCATTCATCCTACGTTGCATTACCAAAATGGTGGCATAGAAATCAATGGTAATGGCGAAACTTGTGTACGCGGTTTATTTGCTGCTGGCGAAGTTACAGGTGGCATTCACGGACGCAACCGTTTGATGGGTAATGCTTTATTAGACATCATCAGTTTTGGTCGCCGTGCAGGTAAAGCTGCTGCACATGCAGAACCTGCACACAATAATCGTGGCGGTTTATCTCACGTTCACAATTTCCAACGTGCGCTGCAAAAAGCTGGTGTGAAAAGTGAGGGCAAAGCTCCAGTGTTATACCCAAATTACGGTACATTTGATTGGAAAGAACACGCTGGTTTGGTTTGCAATATTGACTAAAACAAATCTTTCAGGCTGCCTCTATTCATTATTCTTTCACAGAATTGCAATTTATTTTATTTAAAAATAAGCATAGGCAGCCTGAAAAATATCATATTTAAATTAAACTTTTTCAGGCTGCCTGAAAACATAAATGCAGCCTGAAAACGTAGCCAACACAAAATATGGAACAAAAATCATGACCCAATCCACAAACGAATTAAATCAAGTATTACTGCATCCCAGCCGTTTAGTCGGCGCTGATTTGAACGCATGGCTGGCAGTTGGTGGCGGCGAAGGTTTGCTCAACGCATTGAGTGCGCCTGACAACATCGTCAAAGTTTTGGAAGAAGCGGGCTTATGCGGCATGGGTGGCGCAGGTTTTCCAACGCATAAAAAATGGTCAGCAATGGCAGAAAGCCCCAGCGAATCAGGCGACCGTTATGTTGTCTGCAATGCCAACGAAGACGAACCTGGTACATTCAAAGATTGTTTTTTATTAGAAAAATCGCCTAACCAAGTCATTGAAGGTGCGTTAATTGCTGCCGTGTACACGCGTGCAAATAATGTGATTTTGTATATCAATCCACATTTAACCGAAGCATTAGCCAATACACGCGCTGCGATTGCTTTGTGGCAACAACACGATTTATTCAAACGCATTGAAGCGCATTTGGGTAAAACATTGAATATTAAAGTAGTTGAATCGTCAGGTCGTTATATTGGTGGTGAAGAAACTGCGGTGGTTTCATGGTTAAACGGCGGTTTCCCTTTCCCACAACGCAAACCACCCTTCCCATTCCAAAAAGGCGTGGCAGGCGAACCAACTTTGCTGAACAACACCGAAACTTTGGCAAATATTCCGCACATTTTGCGTAATGGTGCAGCATGGTATCGCTCATTGGGTCGTGCCAATGGTGTGGGGACAAAATTGTATTCATTGTCTGGCGATGTCTTAAACCCAGGTTTATACGAATTACCCATGGGCATTACTTTGCGTGAATTGATTGAGAATTACGGCGGCGGTATGTTGGAAGGTCGCTTATTCAAAGCTGTATTTATGGGTGGACCCTCAAACAATTTGCTGACTGCAAAAGATATGGATGTGCCATTGGACTTTATTTCTGCGCGTGAACGTGAATCAGGTTTGGGTACGGGCGCGATGATTGTGATTTCAGAAGGCACCAGCATTGTCCGCAAAACAGCCGAATACATTCAGTTTTTTGCCAATAATTCTTGTGGACAATGTCCGCCTTGCAAAGGTGGAACCTATCAGTTGGCACGTTTGGTTGAACGTGTGGACAATGGCATCAGCACACCTGACGATTTGCGTGCACTGCAAAACTTGGTAAACATTATGCCTGGTGCAGGGCGTTGTGGCTTGATTACAGGTGCAGCTACTGTGGTTGCCAGCTCCATGCGTACGTTCCCGATTGAATACGGTTTGCCAGAAAAAGAATAATCAGTATTTTGAGTATGATGATTTTTCAGGCTGCCTGAATATTTTTTATCTTATATTAAAAGGCAGCCTGAACATTACCCGATTTTTAACCAGAACTTCATTACGAGGTAGTTACAATGGGCTTTAAGAAAGTTCCAGCAGCCATTGCATTAGCATTAACGCTAATCGTTTGGTTTATTCCTGCGCCAGAAGGCGTATCCGAAAATGCGTGGCATTTACTTGCTTTGTTTATTGGTATTATTGCAGGCATTATTGGCAAAGCCATGCCGATTGGTGCAATGGCAGTGTTGGCAATGACGATTGTTGCCTTGCTACAAGTTACGGTACCAGAACTAGATGCACAAGGTGCACCAATTAAAAATCCATCCGCACAAGCAGCACGCGATGCGTTAAGCAGCCTGAACAGCACTTTAATTTGGATGATTGGTATTGCCATCATGATTTCACGCGGTTTGCTGAAAACAGGTTTAGGAACGCGCATTGGTTATTTATTTTTGTCTGTATTCGGTAGAAAAACCATTGGCGTAGCGTATAGTTTGGCATTGTGTGATTTGTTGATTGCGCCCGTAACTCCGTCCAATACGGCACGCGGTGGTGCGATTGTTCACCCAATCATGAAAGCCATTGCTGCCAGTTTTGATTCTGACCCTGAAAAAGGTACACAAAACAAAATCGGTCGCTATTTATCGTTGGTAAACTACCATTCCAACATTATTTCATGTTTGATTTTTATTACCGCCACAGCTCCCAATCCATTGGTGGTAGATTTAATCGCCAAAGGCACCAATCAAGACATTCAGTTATCTTGGGGAACATGGTTTGTTGCAATGGTTGTACCAGGATTGGTGGCTATGGCAGTTATGCCCATCATTTTGTTTTTCTTGTATAAACCTGAAATTACCAGCACCCCAAATGCACCTGAAATGGCGCGTAGCAAATTAAAAGAAATGGGTGCAATGTCTATGCACGAAAAAATCATGTTGGGAGTATTTGCTATTTTATTGCTCTTGTGGGCAGGTATTCCAGATATGCTGTTTGGCATTAAAGTAGATGCCACCACAACCACTTTCTTGGGCTTGTCTTTATTATTAATCACAGGCGTGCTGACTTGGGATGATGTCCTGAAAGAAAAAGGGGCATGGGACACGATTGTATGGTTTGCCGCTTTGGTTATGATGGCAACTTTCCTAAACAAATTAGGTTTGATTAAATGGTTCTCCGACATGATGGGAAGTGGCATTTCACACATGGGATTAAGTTGGGTATGGGGCTGCGCCTTATTAACTTTGGTGTATATTTACTCACACTATATGTTCGCCAGCGGTACAGCACACGTTACTGCCATGTTAGGCGCATTTTATGCCGCAGGATTGGGATTGGGCGCACCACCTATGTTGTTCGCCTTAATTCTCGCAGCTTCAACAGGCATTATGATGTCTCTGACTCACTACGCATCAGGTTCATCACCTGTCATTTATAATTCAGGCTACACCACTATGGGAGAATGGTGGATTGCAGGCTTTGTTATGAGTGCAGTAGAAATCCTGATTTTCGCCACCATCGGTTTAGCTTGGTGGAAAGCATTGGGTCATTGGTAAACAGACTTGAACTGACCAAGGGTAGCCTGAAAACTTGTGGGTCGGATACTTGTATCCGACATCTAAATCAAAATAAATGTTTGATTAAAAATGTTTGATTTAAGAATCTGACCTACCATTTTAGGTTTTATAGTGAATTCAATTTAAACCAGTACAGCGTTGCCAGCTCCCTTATGTAGTCGGTGTACACAGCGGTCGCTGTCGCCTTGTCCTGATTTAAATTGAATCCACTATACAAAGGTTTCAGGCTACCTTCATACCTGATAAATACAGGTTCTAAAACTCTTCTGAAATATTCACTTGTCCTTCAATACCAACATACACACGTGCATCGCCAAAGGCAGGATAACTTTCAAAATCCGCTTGAAAACGGCGTGATAAATCCCCTTGTGCTATTTGCGTCCATACCGATAATGCTGCAGAATATTGTTTCTCAGATAATGTGTATACTTGGTATTGCTGTGACGGCAACCAAACATCATTTACCGTTGCTTCTAATTCAGTATCATTTGCCACCAAATAACCAATAATCACACTAAAACTACCATCAACCTGATAATCATAGCGCACACAATAAACCGTTTTACTGAATGCAGGTAACGTATCTTTCAGGCTGCCTTGAAGCCAATTTTGCCATAAAGCTGCTAAATCATCCGCTTGATGTGCTACACGAATAATAGCGTGTAAGCCAGCGACACGAAAAACGGGTAATGTTGTTTGCATAATTCCACCTAAAATTTAGAATATGAAAAAGCCTTGCAATGAAAATTGCAAGGCTTATGAAACTGGCACGCCCACGGGGAATCGAACCCCGGTTACCGCCGTGAAAGGGCGATGTCCTAACCGCTAGACGATGGGCGCGGATAAAATCTTTTCTGGCGCACCCGGAGCGATTCGAACGCCCGACCCTTTGGTTCGTAGCCAAATACTCTATCCAACTGAGCTACGGGTGCAGCAAAGATTTGAATTATAGGCAGCCTGAAAGTTTCTGTCAATATATGTTTTACGAAATTTTATGAAAATCGTATAATTTACGAAATTTATTCAGAAAATTTTTAAATCATGGATACTTCTTTTTCGGCACTAACAGAATTTTTTCAACATTTTCCCATTCCTGTAGTCGTTGTGGATTTGGAAACGACAGGCGGTCATTTGTATGAAGACCGTATCACAGAAATCGCTTTTTTACATTTTTGGCAAGGTAGGGTTACGTCTGTTCAACAACTTATCAATCCTGAACGTGGCATCAGCGAATTTGTGCAAAATTTGACGGGAATCAGCGATGCGATGGTTGCAGATGCGCCAACATTTGCGGAATTTGCGCCTAATGTATTGCCTTTGTTGCGTGGTAGTTTAATTGTGGCACACAATAGTAAGTTTGATTATGCGTTTTTGCGGCATGAATTTGCACGATTGAATATTGCCTTTGCTGCACCTGCGTTGTGTAGTGTGCAATTGTCGCGCAAATTGTATCCCGAATTTTATAAGCATAATTTGGATACGATTATTGAGCGACATGGTTTAGCGGTGGATAGTCGGCATCGGGCGATGAGTGATGTGTTGGCACTGACGGCATTTTTGCAGTTAGCGTTGCGTGAAAAAGGTGAATGGGTATGGCTTCAAGCAGCCAAACAGTTGTTTAATCCGCCTATGCTGCCTGAAAATTTGGCGTCGCATTTGGTTCAGGCTGCCTATGCGCTGCCAGATTCGTATGGTGTCTCAATTTGGCGTGATGCACGTGGAGAAATAACCGCTATTCGTTGCCATGAACAAGCGTTTCGCGAGGTGGCGCTTTTGCTACGGCAGCCTGAATATGCGCGCGCGGCACAGTTGGATTTTGTGCCAACGGTGGGTGCATTGCATTCAGTGGTGGTGCGAGCAGAAAAGATGTTGCATGAGGGTTTATTGCCACATAATGAACTATTGCGCCATACTATTGTTTTTCAAGAAGTTTCAGGCTGCCTGAAAGCGCGAGTTCGTCCATTAAAAGCAGGTTTTCGTGATGCGCCACCACATGGTTTGTTTATACATTCAAAAGCAGCCAAACGCGCATTATTAACATGGGCAAAAGCGCATGATTTGTGTCCGAATTTATTGGGAATTTTGCCTGACGAGTTACCGCAGGGTGCGCCATGTCCCGTGTCTTTGTTGGGCAAATGTTCAACAGCGTGTGCTGCAAATGACATAGAGGCGCATAATTTAGCGGTTCGTGCGGCTTTGAATAAATTGCCTGTATGTGATTGGGGGCAATCGCCATGCGTGCGTATAACAGAACGCCATATTTTGCATGGGCAGGTATTTGAATTTTTGTGTGATAGTGGTGCAGTACGTTTGACTGATGGAACGTGGTTTGTGGATAAGGAATTATTGATGATATTAAAAACAAAATTTAAGACAGACAGGAAAAATATTCAGAACTTGTCTTCTTAATGAAGCTCTGTGAAATTGAATATGGGTGGGTTGGATATAAGTTTTTTCTACGGTTTGTTGTATGTGTAAGGCAGCCTGAAAACACAAAAATCTATGCTTTCAGGCTGCCTTTCGTTATAATTATCGCTTTAATTTACCCTGTGAAGAGGAAAAATAAAATGGCAGATTTTAATCAAATATTAGATGCAGGTGATGTAGATGGCGGCATCATCAACGTGGTAGTAGAAATCCCAGAAGGCAGCACGCATAAAATTGAATGGGACAGAAAAAATGCTGTGATGAAACTTGACCGCATTGAGCCGCAAATCTTCGCTAAACCAACCAATTATGGTTTTATTCCTCAAACTTTGGATGAAGATGGTGACGAATTGGATGCTTTGATTATCACTAAAAATCCATTGCCAACAGGTATTTATATGGAGGCGCGTGTAATTGGCATCATGAAATTTGTAGATGATGGTGAAGTAGATGATAAAGTGGTTGTTGTGCCAGCCGATGACCGCGATGCAGGTAATGAAATTAAAACTTTGGCAGATTTGCCCGCACAACTGATTAAACAAATTGAGTTTCACTTCAATAACTACAAAGCCTTGAAAAAACCTGGTACCACCAAAGTAAGCCATTGGGGCGATGTAGAAGAAGCTAAAACCGTGATTCGTGAATGCCAAGCACGCTGGAAAAATCAATAATAGACAGGCAGCCTGAAAAAGTTTCAGGCTGCCTTTTAGTGCAAAAAATGATAGTTCACACAAAAAATATGGGCAGCCTGAAAGAGTGCCAAAAAATGTTAGTTTTATCCACAAGCAAAAAATATGGACGATTATCAAAATAACCCAGACAATGAAGTACGCAGCCTGAATTTACCGCCACATTCCATTGAAGCAGAACAATCTTTGCTCGGCGGTTTGATGCTGGAAAACGCCGCATGGGACAGAATTGCGGATTTGCTGACCGATGAGGATTTTTATCGTCATGAACATCGTTTAATTTTTCGCGCGATTGCTGCGCTGATTAACGAAAGTCGCCCAGCAGATATTATTACCGTTCAAGAAGAGTTGGAGAGAAATGACCAACTAGAACAAGCAGGTGGATTTGATTATCTGGTTACACTGGCGCAAACCACGCCATCAGCCGCCAATATTCGGCGTTATGGCGAAATTGTGCGCGAACGTTCGGTTATCCGCCAACTGGCAGAGGTTGGAACAGAAATTGCTAGAAATGCCTATAATCCGCAGGGTAAAAACGCAGAACAATTATTGGACGAGGCGGAAAATAAAGTCTTTCAAATTGCCGAAAGTACGGCAAAATCCAAGCAAGGTTTCTTGGAAATGCCTGATTTGCTGCGACAAAATATTGAGCGCATCGACTTATTGTATCAGCGTGATAATCCCAACGAAGTAACAGGGGTTTCTACTGGTTTTACCGATTTGGATAAAATCACATCTGGTTTACAAGCAGGTGATTTAATCATTGTGGCAGGTCGCCCATCAATGGGTAAAACCGCATTTTCTATCAATATTGCGGAGCATATTGCGATTTATGACAAATTACCTGTTGCCGTGTTTTCAATGGAAATGGGCGGAGCGCAGCTGGTTATGCGTATGTTGTCTTCTGTTGGACGGCTTGACCAAAGTGTTTTAAAACATGGTAATTTGCAAGATGAACACTGGGAGCGTTTAAACGAGGCGGTTGCTAAATTGTCCGATGCGCCCATGTTTATTGATGAAACACCAGGTCTAACTGCTTTGGAATTGCGTGCTCGCGCCAGACGTTTAGCACGGCGATTTGATGGTAAATTAGGTTTAATTGTTATTGACTATTTACAGTTAATGTCGGGTTCAGGGCGCAGTGATAACCGCGCAGCAGAATTAGGGGAAATATCACGCAGCCTGAAATCACTTGCCAAAGAATTACATGTTCCTGTGATTGCTTTATCACAATTATCGCGTACGGTAGAGCAGCGTACCGATAAACGACCGATGATGTCGGATTTGCGTGAATCTGGCGCGATTGAACAAGATGCGGATTTGATTATGTTTATGTTCCGCGATGAGTATTACACCAAAGAACAAAGCCAATTCAAAGGATTGGCAGAATGTATTATTGGTAAACATCGTAATGGACCTACGGGGCGTGTGTTTTTAACATTTTTGGGGCAGTTTACGAAATTTGAAAATGCCGCTTATATTCCTGACCATGCAGCAGATTCTGAATAAAAGAGATAGCTGACGTGTGTCGCTTTATTTTATTTTTATTGAGTATTTTTGAATATGCTGAATTATAGAAAATCACAAGGTTTCACATTAGTGGAATTGATGGTCGTTATTGCGATTATCGCAATTATGGCAGCGATTGCGTTGCCAAGTATGAGTAAGTTTGTTTCTAATACCCGTATTGTGAATCGTTCAGAACAAATTGCAAACTTATTCCGTTTTGCAAAAAGTGAATCCATTCGTATGAATACACCAGTGTTAGTATGTGGTGTGAAAATTCGGAGTGATGGCCGTCCAACGGGAGTGTGTTCAGCAAATGAAATTCAAAATGGTATGATGGCGTATGCAGACAAAAATCAAAATGGTGTGTATGATGATACAGATGTGCCGTTGCGTTCTATTACCTTGAATGCACCTAATGTTGCAGAAAATAATAAGGTGGTTTTTTCTATTGATGCTTGTGCGTTTAATGCTAATAATTGCAAAAAAAGTGTCAGTACAAATACATTTGTATTTATGCCAAATGGTATGTTTGGTTTTACCAAAGCTACGGGTTCTTCAACAAACTATGCAGCATTATCGGCAAATACTGATTTATCAGCAAACTATGTTCGCTTTTTGGTTTCAGATAAAGCCCGTGAAAATTCGCCCTCTCGTTTTGTGATTATTAGTCCAAGTGGTTCAGCTTCTATTTGTAATGTATCTAGTACCAAAAATAAAACTGGTGGTGAACAATTAACAGGTGATATGGCAGAAGTTTGTTCACGTGCTATTCCCTCTTAATATAGATGCTTGTGTGGTTTTTCAGGCTGCCTGAAAATGTTTTAGTAACTTAAATATGTAAATGAGATTCTCATGAAAATGCGTAATAGCAAAAAATTTAGTTCACGCAAAAGTATGCAAGGTGCAACTATTATTGAAGTAATGGTGTCTGTATTGTTGCTAACTTTTGGTGTGTTGGCTTTGATGGCTGCTCAAATTCGTTCTGTTGCAAGTGTAACAGAGGCAGAAAACCGAAGCATTATTTCTCAAGCAGCGGAAGCATTGGCAGAAGGGATGCAAATCAATTCTACTTTGTCTAAGCAAAATGTGAATGGGCAGCAGATGTACGTTCATAGTTATGAAAATTATAACTTGGGAGAAGTACAAAAGCTTACTTTGAAAGCAGGTAGCAAGCAGCCTGAACCTAAAAAAGATGCTTCTTTGAGTAAAGAGGATTTGGCAAAGCAATATCTTGATGAATTTGAATATGTATTGCAATCGCAAGTACCTAATGTAAGTAATATTAGTTACATTATTTGTCAAGACAAAGATGGAGCTGAAGCACCTACGATGAGCGATACAGGGGTAATGGACGGCAAATGTACTAATGGTAGAACGACAACAATTAAAGTTGCTTGGCGTATGCGTGGTGCAAATGGTACAGAAAACCCTGAAAGCCCTGTGTATACTTATACATTGCAAGTGGCAAATTAATTATTCAGAAAGTTTATGATGAGAAATAATAGAAATTATTTATCCAGTCGTGCGAAATATGCTGGTTTTACATTGATTGAATTTTTGGTTGCTAGTGCTTTATCGCTGATTGTCATCGTTGCGGCAGGTGGAACGTATTTTATGACACGCCAATTAAATGCCAATGCGCAAAAGCGTTTAGATGTGCAACAGAATTTGCGTAATGCAGCATCATTGATTACGCGTGATGCGCGTAATGCAGGTTCGTTTGGCTGTTTTAGTACATCTTCAGTAGTTGTAAAGGCTGAATCAGAAGGCGTGGGTGCAACGGTAGGTAAATTTCCAAATTTCACAGATGCGGAAAGACGGCAGTTAGAATTGGATCCCAATAAGAATGATGGATTTGGTTTGAAATTGATTTCCCAAGCACAAGCACAAGCTGCAGGATTTGATCTTCAAGGTATTCAATTTAAAGGTAATGCCATTGCTTTTATTTATGGTAAAGGTTCAGCTAGTGTAACAGATAATGGTATTCCTGCACCTAAAGCAGATGGTTCTGCTAGTCCATATACGTTGGGGACATTGACCGTTAGTGACTATCAGAATGAGCCAGATATTAGTAATACAGTTGCAAGTCAAGGGGAATTAGTTGTAAGTAGTTGTAATGACGCTTTTGGTAGTAAGGCACAAAGCGGAAGTAATAACTCAATTACATTTGCTGCTACACAAGCGGATGAATTGACCAAAGCGCAAAGAAGTTCGGGTGAATTGGGTGTTACCAAATTGTATGCTTCTGCATATGTAGTGGCAGATGTAAATAATGTAAGTAGCTTATTGCGTTATGACCTTAATGGTGCGGGTGAATGGCAAGGTCCTCAACTGTTGGCAAAAAATGTAACGGGGATAACACCTATGTTTGGCTATGTGGAAAACTGTCAAAATATGTCTGATGATGTAAGTAAACATAATCAGGAAACATTTAAGTTTACTGAAAATTTAGATAAGGCAGACTTACCTGCTGTTGTTCGTTTACATGTAACATACAGATATCCAGAAGGTGATCAAGACGTTGATTATATTATCAATGCAAGCGTTCGTAGCGGCAGTAGTTGTTCCACTACTCTTCCCGTTTAATGAAGGATGACAACGATGAAGTTTAAAACAAAACAACAAGGTTTCTCCTTGTTCATGGTAATGATATTGATGCTGGTTATTGCATTATTAGTAATGGTTTCTGTTCAATCATCAACCACAGAAATGCGGATGAGTACGAATGAAGCTGACCGTAAGTTTGCTGTCTCTTTAGCAGAAAATGGTTTACGAGAGGCGGAAGGTAGAATTCGTCAATTAGCTCAAGGCCCAAATGTAATCACGTTTACAGCAAATTGTACCAAGGGGTATTGTGCAGCTGCAGAAGATGGTGTGAATAACAGCATGGAAGGTGCATATTTCAAACTTGAGAAGACAGCCAATTCTGCTGTTCCAGCATGGGAGCGTTGTACAAATAGTACCAATAGATGCGATGTAGGTAGTACAGTTTTGGATAATGGATGCGACACAAGTGACCGCTGTATCACAACCAATAACGGTAAAGTACACTATGTAATTGAATATTTGGGCAATAGAAGTTTGTCTGATGAATTAGTAACCGATTATTTCCGTGTAACTTCACGCGCTCGCGGTAATAACCAAGATACCATTGTTACATTGCAAACTCATGTGGAGTTGCAAACACCATGATAACTACATTGAATAAACGAGCAGTTCAAGGTTTTACTTTGGTAGAGCTGATGGTTGTAGTAGCCATTATTGCAATTTTATCCGCAGTAGCCTTGCCAAATTATCAGCGTTATGTTGAAAAAACGAACTTGGCTCATGCTAAACAATTAATTGTTTCAGCAAAACAAAAAGTTGAAGCAGAACGATTGATTAATCCGCGTGGTTTTGATGTAGAAAAACACATTGGAACAAGATTAGCAGTGGCGGATAAAGAAAATACCAAATATAAGTTTACTCATAATAAAACAGATGATGGTAGCGTATTTATTCAGGCTGCCCCATTGACTGGATATAAATACGGCGTATGGTTAGATGACGGTGGTGTTGCATACCGATGCGAAGGTTTGTCGGGTAAAGCACCAACAAAAAAACCAGCAAACTGTGAGCGTATGTAACGTAGCCTGAAAATAACAGCGTGTTCAGCAGAATACGCTGTTTTTCTATAGGTATTCTGCTAAAATTGCATCCATTAAAATATAAGGAAAAAATATGTCTATCGCAAACAATCGCAAGGCGTTTCACGATTATTTTATTGAAGAGCAAATTCAGGCAGGTTTGGTGCTAGAAGGTTGGGAAGTCAAAGCCATTCGCGCAGGTCGTGTGCAGCTTAAAGAAAGCTATATTTATTGGAAAAAAGATGCGTTTTATTTGGTCAGTTGCCATATTACCGCGCTGCCAACCGCTTCCACGCACGTTAAACCTGACCCCGTTCGGGCGCGAAAATTATTGCTCAATCAACGAGAAATCAATAAACTCATCGGCAAAGTGGAACGCGCAGGTTACACTATCGTCCCCTTGAATATGCACTTTCATCGTGGCAAAATCAAAATGGAAATTGGCGTAGCAAAAGGTAAAAAATTGCACGACAAACGCGAATCCTCCAAAGAAGCAGATTGGAAACGTGAAAAACAACGTTTGATGAAAAATACACGGTAATTTTCAGGCAGCCTGAAAAAATAAACCCTTCCCTCTACAAAAGGAAATTTATCATGATTAATTTGTACCAAATACTCAACATCCCACCACATGCCAGCGTCAGCCAAATTCAGGCTGCCTTACAACGCACGCAAGCAGGACTTGACCCAAAAACCATTAAAGCCGTGAACGAATGGTTGCTGGTTCACGATGTACGCGTGCGTTACGATGCCAAATTGCGCCAAGAGCAGCCCGACTTTTTCATGATAACAGAATCAACATCGCCGCAAGAAAAACCGAAAATCGTGTTAAGCAATAGCGAAACCGAAAATGACGATGATTACATGGATTTACCACCCTTGTGGAATCCCAAAGCCGCAATGTGGTGGTCAGTATTTTTCAATGTTGTATTGGGTGCAGTATTGCACGCAAAAAACTGGGAAAGTTTAGGCGAAAAAGAATTGGCAAAACAAAACTGGATTTGGGCGGGTATAGGTGCAGTATTTTTGTTTATCGTCATGGTTACTGGAATGAAAATCGGTTTAGGTGTACAAATTGGTTTGGTTGTTGCGTGGTATTATGCACTGGGCAAAAAACAAGTTCTCTTTTTTGAAGAAGAGTTTAATAACGATTACGAACGCAAAGGTTGGCTTAAACCAATTTTGCTGACCATTATCGCTATTTTTGTTGCTGCATTTGTTGCAGTTTTGATTGCTCCCGAATAATACAATCTTTTCAGGCTGCCTATTTAGCAAAAAGCAGCCTGAAAGCCAAAAAAATCTATGAAAACAACCATCATTGCATTTGGCAGCAATCTACAAAATCCTGCCGAACAAATCCGTCGCGCTATTGTTGCCGTATCCGCATTACCCAAAATAGGCAGCCTGAAAACCTCATCGCTGTATCGTACCACGCCTGTGGGCTATGCCGACCAGCCCGATTTTATTAACGCAGTCGCCAGCGCCCAAACCGATTACACCGCCACCGAATTGCTAACCGAATTGCAAGCGATTGAACAACAATTTGGACGCGAACGCAGTTTTCGCAATGCACCGCGTACTTTGGATTTAGATATTATTGATTATAATCACGAAATTTATCAAACGGATACGCTGATTTTGCCCCACCTACGCGCTCATGAGCGTAGTTTTGTGATGCAACCGCTCGCTGAAATCGCCCCCGATTACACGCTGGGTAAACATGGTACCGCCGCACAAATCGCCGCAGAACTGGGTCATGATGGCATACAACTTTTTCAGGCTGCATAAATATTTTTCATCTGAACGTTGTAGGTCGGGCATTTATGCCCGACATGATAACAGTACATTGTGTCGGGCATAAATGCCCGACCTACGGAAGCTGTCGTACAAATTGCTACGCAACTGGGATATGACGGCATACAACTTTTTCAGGCTGCCTCTCATACAAAAGCAGCCTGAAAAAACAAAAAAAGCGTATAATTTAACCCCTTTTTCATTTTAACGAGCAGAATCATGAATCCTTTTGCACAAGCGTTATCCGCCGCGTTGGAATATGCCATTGTTAGTCGCCAAGTGAGCGTAGATGGTGAACCGATTGGTTTTGTATACCGTGAACCTGCCGCGTTTCCGCACGATAGTGGTTGGCGGATGTTTAGCGGTGCAGAAACCGATGAATATGTGGAAAATCCTGCTCATTTTGATACATTGGTATTGCGTGATTTATTGGTAGGTAATCCCGAACTGGCTGATTTGATGAAAGAAAAACAAGGTGCATGGGAATGGGATGATGAAACGGAAACTTTTGTTCCCGTCAGCGATTGGCAACCGCAAGAATAGCTTTCAGGCTGCCTTTGAATTTAAATATAAATGATTGAATAGGATAAAGAATATGAAAAAAATTGAGCCTGATTTAAATGGCAAAGATTTGAAAATCGGCATCGTACAAGCGCGTTTTACCAATGAAATTGGCAGTGCGATGGTAGAAGTGGCACGCCAAAAATTATTGGAATTGGGCGTGGCAGACGATGATATTACTTTGGTAACGGTGGCTGGTGCGTTGGAAGTGCCATTAGCGTTGCAAAATTTAGCAGCGAGCGAAGAATACGATGCGTTAATTGCATTTGGTGCGGTCATTCGTGGTGAAACCTATCATTTTGAATTGGTGGCCAATGAATCGGGCGCAGGCGTAACACGCGTGGGTTTGGACTTCAATATTCCGATTGCCAATGCAATTTTAACCACAGAAAACGATGAGCAAGCCCATGTTCGCATTCAAGAAAAAGCCACCGATGCGGCTTTGGTTGCCGTAGAAATGGCAAATTTGCTGCGTGTTTTGGCTGATTAAATTGCCATTAACCCTGATAATGCAGCCTGAAAATGTGTTCAGGCTGCCTCACTTTATAAAATGATTGAACGAAAATGACTGAATTAAAAAAAACGACTAAATCGCCACGTCGTCGTGCGCGTGAATTTGCGGTACAGGCTTTGTATCAAGTTGCTTTGAATAATGTACCTGCACCTGAAGTAGCCAATAATATCCGCGAACACACGGATTTTAAACGTGCTGATGCAGAATTGTTTACGCAGATTTTCTTTGGTGCGAACAGTAATCAACGTGAATATATGCAACTGGTGCGTCCACATTTAGACCGCGATGAAAATTTGGTTAATCTGATTGAACGCGCAATCTTGTTGATGGCGGTACACGAATTGAAGGAAATGCCCGAAACGCCGTATCCTGTCATCATCAATGAAGCGATTGAAGTAACCAAAACGTTCGGTGGCACGGATAGCCATAAGTTTATTAACGGAATTTTAGATAAATTGGTAACAGATTTACGTCCGAATGACCCAAAACGTGGTTGATATTTTTCAGGCTGCCTATATACTGGATAGGCAGCCTGAAAACTTATTTTCTAGTCGTTTCAAATAGAAATCATACCGTGTTGCCAGTTCCCTTATGTACTCGATGTACACGGCGGTCGCTGTCGTCTTGTCTTATTTCTATTTTAAACGACTATATGAGGAAAAAATATGAAACCTTCACTTGGAATGCCTTTATTTTTGGTTATTATTGGCGCGTTGTGGTTTTTGAAAAGCGTGGATTTGTTCCCCAGTACGGCAAATATTATTGCGTTTGCGATTGCCACAGCAGGTTTGCTGGTGTTGGTTTTGGACGGCATCAACAAACAATCCATCGTGTCCGCGCCTTTGTTGATGTATATTGGCGCGGCGATTTATGCGGTAAATGAAGAAGGTTTTGCCACGTCGCCTTTGATTGCATTGGGCATGGTTTTTTCAGGCTGCCTGATGTTATTGGCGCGAAGTGATGCTGTGCCCAATAAACGTTCGCGCCGTTTGCCACCGAAAGATTGATTTCTTCACAAGGCAGCCTGAAATCTTTGCAAAATCCCTATATTTATATAGCCGCTTAAAATAAAAATAGGACAAGGCGACCACGCCCATCGTGTACATCTAGTACATAAGGGCGTGGGCAATGCAGTATAGTCGCAGAACTGAAAAAGCAGTACGGCGTTGCCAACGTCCTTATGTACTATTCGTACACGGCGGGCGTTGTCGCCTTGCACTGCATTTTCATTTCTACGACTATAGTATTTTTAAGCGACTATAGTCACAGAATGGAATTTACTGAAACGACTATAAAGGAGTAGGATACATCATAATAGAAGGCAGCCTGAAAACCTTTCAGGCTGCCTAAAATATTACGCCACGCCAATCGTGTCCGCAATTTCTTTCTGCAACATTGCAATCAAATCATCAACACTCATTGCGCCCAAATCTTCCGCTTTGCGGCGCACGGCAACTTGACCGTTTTCCTTCTCTTTGTCGCCAATCACTAATTGATAGGGGAAACGATATTGGCTGTTGTCGCGGATTTTGTAGCCGATTTTCTCGTTACGCGTATCCAGTTCCACACGGAAACCTGCGGCGCGTAATTTATCCGCCACTTCGGCGCAATAATCGGCTTGTTTTTCCGTGATGTTCATCACCACCATTTGCACGGGCGCAAGCCATAAGGGGAATGAACCCGCGTGTTCTTCAATCAAAATACCAATAAAACGCTCCATTGAACCTAAAATCGCGCGGTGCAACATCACGGGGCGGGCTTTATTATTGTCTTCGGTAACGTATTCCGCGTCCAAGCGTTCTGGTAACACGAAATCCAATTGAATCGTGCCGCATTGCCATGAACGACCCAGCGCGTCTTTAATGTGGTATTCCACTTTGGGCCCGTAGAACGCGCCTTCGCCCGGTAATTCTTCCCATGTTACGCCGCAGGCTGTCAAAGCTTGACGCAAACCGTTTTCTGCTTTGTCCCAAATTGCGTCATCGCCAGCACGTTTTTCGGGGCGCAAAGACAATTTAATGCTAACGTGTTCAAAACCAAATTGTTGGTAAACTTTCATAACCAATAAATTAAAGGCTTTGGTTTCTTCTGCGATTTGGTCTTCGGTACAGAAAATATGCGCGTCATCTTGCACAAAACCGCGTACGCGCATTAAGCCGTGTAATGCGCCGCTTGGTTCGTTGCGGTGACATGAGCCAAATTCCGCCAAACGCATCGGCAAATCACGATATGAACGCAAACCGTGATTGAAAATTTGCACGTGTCCAGGGCAGTTCATCGGTTTAACGGCGTATTCGCGTTTTTCTGAAGCGGTCAGGAACATATTGTCTTTGTAATTGTCCCAATGCCCTGATTTTTCCCAAAATGTTTTGTCCATGATTTGTGGTGTTTTCACTTCTTGGTAGCCTGCGGCGGTTAATTCGCGGCGCATGTGTTGTTCAATCACTTGCCACAATGTCCAACCGCGCGGGTGCCAGAACACCATACCAGGGGCTTCATCTTGCAAATGGAATAAGTCCAATTGTTTGCCCAATTTGCGGTGGTCGCGTTTTTCTGCTTCTTCAATGCGCGTGATGTAGGCTTTCAAATCGTCTTTATTGCCCCACGCGGTGCCGTAAATGCGTTGTAATTGTTCATTATTGCTGTCGCCGCGCCAGTACGCGCCCGACATTTTGGTTAATTGAAAATGTTTCAAAAAACGCGTGTTCGGCACGTGGGGACCACGACACATATCCACATATTCTTGGTGGAAATACATGCCCATTGCGGTGATGTCGTCTGTCATGTCGTCAATCAGACGCAATTTGTATTCTTCGCCACGATTTTTAAAGATTTCAATCACTTCGGCGCGTGGTGTCATTTTTTTGATGACATCGTAATCTTGGTTAATCAATTCTTTCATGCGCGATTCAATTGCCGCCATGTCTTCGGGCGTGAACGGTTTTTCGGTGGCAATATCGTAATAAAAGCCGTCTTCAATCACAGGACCGATGACCATTTTGGCATTGGGGAACAATTGTTTTACCGCGTGTCCGACCAAATGGGCACAGGAGTGGCGGATAATGTCCACGCCTTCGGGGTCTTTGGGGGTGAGAATTTGCACGGTGGCGTCTGCGGTAATCGGGTCGCACGCGTCCACTTGCACGCCGTTTACTTTGCCTGCAACGGTGGCTTTGGCTAAACCCGCGCCGATGGATTGGGCAATTTGCATAACGGTAACGGGCGATTCGTATTGGCGTACTGAACCGTCTGGAAGAGTAATATTAATCATATTAATTCCTTGAATTTTATTGTATAAATTAAGTAGGCAGCCTGAATCGCTTTCAGGCTGCCTGAAAATATGGAAACGATAAAATTATAGAGAAAACAAGGTAGTTTTTCAAGAAAATGCGCTTTCAGGCTGCCTGAAACCATAATCTTCACTCATAATCTTATCGTTTGAAATAAAAATTCAAACAAGAGAGCTGACAACGCTGTATTATTTTATAGTGGATTCAATTTAAATTAGGATAAGGCGACAGCAACCGCCGTGTACACCTAGTACATAAGGGAGCTGGCAGCGCTGTACTGGTTTAAATTGAATTCACTATGTATATTCACAAATTGGTTCAATTCAAAAATCTGCCTTACTTTTGTTGCGCAGGAACGTTATTCTTGGTTTTTGCCATACCTCTTATTATTTCATTTGTGTTAAAATTAATTTACATATTATTAGGGGCTAATAACAATTCGTGTGTGGTCAGATTTTGTGTTAACAAGCCCAATTCTGCGTTAAAAATGTTCGTTAATGGATAACATTGGCTTGCATTTTTGCCTTGAATTCGGCGTTATCTGCAAAACCAATATCGCATCCGAATAGTCATTAGCCCCTAGCATAATATGCTTATAGTTTAATAAGTTGGCACATTAACATAAATAGTGTGCATTTTTGGAACCTATATTCGTAAGATTGAAAGCTTGATTTTGTTGCTAATTCTTGTAAATTCAAGGTAAATTCTCATACTAGGAACTATTGGCATAAAAGCAAACTATGAAGTTTATGAATACAGGCTCTTAATTTTGAAAACATTTAAGAGGTGAATAACATGAAAAAATTAAAATACTTAACTATTTTAGTATTAGGAATTGGCTTATCTGCTTGCTCTGGAGAATCAACAACCACTGAACAAAATACCACACCTGCTACTCCAAACGCATCTGTTCAAACAGCAAGTGCGACCAATCAAGCTAATCCTGATTTTCCAACTTATATGGTTGGTTCTGAAGTAAGCTATGAACCGTTTGAATTTAAAGATGAAAAAGGTCATCCCATTGGATTTGAAGTAGAATTACTGGAAGAAATTGGTAAAGCAGCTCAATTTAATGTGGTCTTCATTCATACACCACGCAATGCTTTGGAAGCAGATTTGAACAGCGAGCGTTTTAGTATTTTGGCATCAGCTTTATCTGTTTCTCCTGAACGCATGGAAAAAATGGATTTCAGCGAACCGTTTTTGGATTTTGTACGTGAAGTTTATATTTTAGATACACCTGAAAATGCCGCTTTAAAATCAATAAGCGATTTAAATGGCAAACGTATTGCTGTCAATGGTGGTAGTAGCACAGCGGTTGCTACTGCTCAAGAATTAGCAGGTTCAGCAGATAGAGTAGAAAAGGCAGATAGTTTTTACCTTTCTTTGGCAGCTATGTACAATGGAAAAGCTATTGGTACCTTGGGTGATAGTCGTATTTTGCAGTATTATGATGCAAAAACTCCTGAAATTAAAACACGTGCTATTTCTTTGGGCGACAAACCTAAATATATTGCATTTGCTGTGAAAAAAGGTAATACCGAATTACGAGATAAAATTAATCAAGGTCTGAAAATAGTCAAAGAAAATGGCACATACGACCAATTACTGAAAAAATGGTTTGACCAAGATAGCACAAAATAAAATGTCTAGGGTAGCCTGTAACTTGTGTAAATCTATTTTAAACTAATACAAGGGCGGATTTCATATCTGCCCTATCATTTTTAGGTCAAAATCTTTGCAAAATCTATTGTTGTTTCAAATTAACACAAACAAGGTGACAGCGACCGCCGTGTACAATGGTATAGTGAATTCAATTTAAACCAGTACAGCGTTGCCAGCTCTCTTATGTACTGAAACTTTTGCAAAACTCCTAAAATTTGACATTGAAAAATTTTAATTTTTTGAATTTTAAGAAATTTATTTTTTCAAAAAGTTCAAAAAATAGGGTTTTGCAAAGGTTTCGTATGTGTACACGGCAGTCGCTGTCGCCTTGTCCTGATTTAAATTGAATCCACTATAATTTGAAACGACTATAGCCTAGAACCTGTATTCACATAAAATAGCAATAAAAGCAAGCTATTAAGATAATGAATACAGGTGCTTAATTACTATTACTCTGGTAATTCAGGTACTTTTAATGCATCAGCAGGCACCTCACCAGTCAATGTATTCAAAAATGCAACAATATCTTCAACTTCTTGTTGTGATAACGTTTTACCTAATTGAGTTTCAGCCATCACACTGACCGCAGTTGCTAAATCTGGCGTAGCTCCATTATGGAAATAAGGTGCGGTTTTTGCCACATTACGCAAACCAGGTACACGGAAAAAATATTTATCCGAATCTTTTTGTGTAACTTCAAACAAACCTTCATCGTGTGGTTCTTTGCTGTCAATAAAATTCCAGTAAGGACCTTTAACTAAACCAAATTTTTGGAATGTGCCATTACTCAAAGTAGCACCTGTATGGCAAGTAATACACGCATTATCTATGAAAGCTTTCACGCCGCGTTTTTCTTGTTCATTCAAGGCATTCACATCACCTTTCAAATAATTATCCCATTTACTAGGTGTCAGCAAGGTTCGTTCAAATGCACCAATCGCATGCGCAATATTATCAATCGTTGGCTTACCACCTTGGTCAGCATAAGCTGTTTTAAATGAATCTGCATAGCCTTGAATGCTTTCTACTTTTTTCGCTACCGCATCCAAATCAGGCATTGCCATTTCTTTAGGATTAACCAAAGGTCCTTTGGCTTGCTCTTCTACTGTTTCTGCACGACCATCCCAAAATTGTGAAGTAAGCAAAAAAGCATTTAATGCAGTAGGCGAATTACGCGCACCAAAAACTCCTTTGTGTGCACCTTCACTGGTTGGTGTCATGCGGTCATCGGCACCAAAATTTGTCAAACTATGGCAAGTATTACAACTTTGGCTATCATTAACCGATAAACGTGGCTCATACCACAACTGCTGACCCAATTTCACTTGCTCATCTGTATAAGCATAAGATTTTTTAGTTTCTTCTAAACTTGGCAGTGGTTGAAAAAATGATTGTGCTTGTTTCAGCAATTGCGCATCTTCTGCTGAAACAGATTGGCTATTAACACTAGAAGAAGCTGTTGATGCACTTGATGCGCTTGATGGTGCAGGTAGCGGTTCCGTACAGGCACCCAATGCCAACATTGTGAACAAAAGAGAAAAAGCTGTGGTTTTGTGGTTCATGATGTTTCCTTTAAAACGGGATTGTGAAAATAACAACGGAATATTGAATTTTTTTACATCATACAAGGTCTTAATAAAATCTCTTTTTGACAAATATCAAACAATATTTTTTGATAGGTTTTTACTATATATGTCATATAAATATAAAAGGTAGCCTGAAATGCCAAATCTAGCAAGTTCTCTAAATTTCATTTTAGAATCAATAAATTTTCAATAGAATACCAATCATTTATAGTTAGTTAAAATAAAAATAACACCACATTGCCAGTTACCTTATGTACTTATTTGTACACAGTAATTACCGCTACCTTGTTGTTTAGTTTTATTCCAACCGATGATACCCATTATAGACATAATGTCTAATAAACCAATTTTCAAAAATAAAACTGGACGGTTTATCAAAAATACTATTGCCATATTGTCCAAAATCAGTATAATCCACAATAAGAAATTCAATTTGGACAAATTATCATGCAACTAGACATTGAACAATTAATCGCTTATTTTGGTGGCGTCAACGCACTTGCTGAAGCTTTAAAGCAATACGACCCTAAAAATGCTGCCAGCACTGCTGCTATTTATAAATGGCGTACGCGAGGTTCTTTGCCTTTGGCACAGTTGCAAAAATTATCCGAATTAGCACAGCATCAAGGCAAATCTTTGGATTTGAACGCATTTATTAAACAACAACCTGAATTGGACAAACCCATCATGAATACGAGCAACCGCATTATTATTTTTGATACCACTCTGCGCGATGGCGAGCAATCCCCTGGTGCAGCTATGACCAAAGAAGAAAAATTACGCATTGCACGCCAATTAGAAAAAATGGGTGTGGACGTGATTGAAGCAGGTTTTGCCGCTGCCAGTGATGGCGATTGGGAAGCGGTACATGAAATTGCGAAAAATATCAAAAATTCAACTGTTTGCTCACTTTGCCGTGCAGTTGAACGCGATATTCGCCGTGCAGGTGAAGCGATTGCACCCGCACAAAAACGCCGTATTCATACTTTCATTGCCACCAGCCCAATCCACATGGAACACAAGCTGAAAATGCAGCCCAAACAAGTCATTGAAACGGCAGTAAAAGCTATTAAAATTGCCAAAGAATATACCGATGACGTGGAATTTTCGTGTGAAGATGCATTGCGTTCAGAAATTCCATTTTTAGCAGAAATCTGCGGTGCTGTGATTGAGGCTGGTGCTACGACCATTAATATCCCCGATACCGTTGGTTATTCTATTCCACATAAAACCGAAGCATTTTTCCGTGAATTAATTGCCAAAACACCCAATAGCGACAAAGTGGTATGGTCAGCACATTGCCATAACGATTTAGGTTTGGCGGTGGCCAATTCTTTGGCAGCGGCACAAGGTGGTGCGCGACAAATTGAATGCACCATCAATGGACTAGGCGAGCGTGCAGGAAATGCATCTCTAGAAGAAATCGTTATGGCTTTGAAAGTACGCAGCGATGTATTTGGTTTGGAAACAGGCATTGATACCACTCAAATCGTACCTGCATCCAAATTGGTTTCTACGATTACAGGCTATCCCGTGCAACCAAATAAAGCCGTGGTAGGCGCCAATGCTTTCTCACATGAAAGTGGTATCCACCAAGATGGCGTGCTAAAACACCGTGAAACTTATGAAATTATGTCCGCAGAATCAGTTGGTTGGGCAACCAATCGTTTGACTTTGGGAAAATTATCAGGACGCAATGCTTTCAAAACCAAATTAACCGAATTAGGCATTGACTTGGGCAGCGAAGAAGCTCTGAATGCCGCATTTGCGCGTTTCAAAGAATTGGCAGATAAAAAACGTGAAATTTTTGATGAAGATTTGCACGCATTGGTATCGGACGAAATGTCCAATTTATCGCAAGACAGCTATAAATTCATTTCGCAACGTGTTGTCACAGAAACAGGCGAAGCACCTCGTGCGCACATCGTATTTAGTTTGGATGGCGAAGAAAAACACGCCGAAGCAACGGGTACAGGTCCTGTTGATGCAATTTTCAAAGCGATTGAAAGCGTGGCGCAATCAGGTGCAGTATTAGAAATTTATTCTGTGAATGCGATTACCAAAGAAGCCGAAAGTCAAGGCGAAACATCGGTACGTTTGTCCAAAAATGGCAAAGTAGCCAACGGACAAGGTTCGGATACTGATGTTTTGGTAGCGACCAGTAAAGCATATTTATCAGCACTTTCGCGTTTGTCTAACAATCAAAAAATCAAAGCTCAAGGCGATATTTAAACCGTATATTAGGGCTACCTATACCGCCATTAACCCAGAGGCAGCCTGAAAATATTTTTTTCAGGCTGCCTATTTATGATATTTTGTGGCAAAATAAACCAAATCACTTTTTATCATTATGGTGAATTATTTTTAGATGAAAGATAGTGCCGTTTTGACCTGACCTAATCAAAATATAATTCACAATAATCTAAAACTTTTTTAAACAAAATGATGTAATGACGAGAGGGAGTTCATGGCTATCTTATCCGAAGTAAAAAAATTGGGGCAACAAATTTGGCTGGATAATTTATCACGCAGTTTGGTGCAAAGTGGTCAATTAGCGGCGTTTTTGACCAATGGTGTCAGTGGTGTAACGTCCAATCCTGCTATTTTCCAAAAAGCGTTTTCGGGCGATGCTTTATACACGCCTGAAATTGCGGCATTAAAAGCACAAGGCAAAAATGCCAAAGAAATTTACGAAACATTGGCGATTGCCGATGTTCAGGCTGCCTGCGATGTATGTCGTACAGAATTTGATAGTACGGGTGGCAAAACAGGTTTTGTGAGCTTGGAAGTTTCGCCTGAATTATCGCGTGATGCGGCTGGCACAATTGCGGAAGCCAAACGTTTGCATACTGCCATCAATCGCCCGAATGCAATGATTAAAGTACCTGCTACCGATGAAGGTTTGGTCGCTTTGACCGAATTGGTGGCAAGTGGCATATGCGTGAATTTGACTTTGTTGTTTTCGCGTGAACAAACGAAAAAAGCGTATGCAGCTTATGTAGCTGGTTTGGAAAAATTGGCAGCCAATGGTGGCGATGTGTCTAAAATTCAAGTAGTTGCCAGTTTCTTTATTTCGCGTGTGGACAATGCTTTGGACGCGACGCTGCCTGAAAAATTACAAGGCAAAATCGCCATTTCTTTGGCAAAAGCAGCATATCAAGATTGGGCAGATTTCTTTGCTGCCGACAAATTTACCGCATTGGCAGCCAAAGGAGCGAATAAAGTTTCTTTGTTGTGGGCATCAACTGGCGTGAAAAATCCAGCTTATCCTGACACATTATATGTGGACAGTTTGATTGGCGAACACACCGTCAATACCGTTCCCGATGCCACATTGAATGCGTTTATTGACCATGGCAAAGTCGCATTAACGCTGCCTGAAAATACCACAGAAGCGTTAGCAAATATTGCCGAAGTCGCCAAATTGGGTGTAGATTTGGAAACTTTGGCAACTCGTTTGCAAGACGATGGTTTGAAACAATTTGAAGAAGCATTTGCTAAATTGCTTGCACCATTGGCATAAATTTTGTGTACTAGGCAGCCTGAAAACTATTTTCAGGCTGCTTTTTTTAATAATGAATAAGCATGGTAAACGGTTTATGTTACAATCACGCTCTAAAAAAATCATATAAGGAAACAAGATGATGCAAAAAATTATTGCCATTGATGGACCCTCTGCATCGGGAAAAGGGACAGTTGCAGCGCGTGTTGCAGCCGCATTGGGCTGGGCATATTTGGATTCGGGCGCACTTTATCGTTTAACTGCATTACATGCGAAAAATCAATCGCTTGCATGGGATGATGAAATAGGTGTCGCCCAAATTGCGGCCAGTTTGCCTGTGGTATTTTCCAATCAAAACATCTTATTAGATGGACAAGATGTCTCGCAACAAATCCGCAGCGAAGAAATTGGCATGGGTGCATCAGCGGTGGCAAAACTACCCGCCGTTCGTAGCGCATTATTGCAACGCCAACGTGATTTTTTAACCGAACAAGGTTTGGTGGCAGATGGGCGCGACATGGGTTCAGTCGTATTTCCTGATGCGCCACTCAAAATTTTCTTAACCGCATCCGCACAAGTACGCGCAGAACGCCGTGCCAAACAAATCAATGTACCACTTTCAGGCTGCCAATTTGAGCAAATTTTGGCGGATATTCAAACGCGTGATGAAAATGACCGTAATCGCGCCGTTGCCCCCTTACAACAGCTACCCGATGCCAAATTATTGGATACAGATAATTTGACCGTTGAACAAGCGGTGCAGCAAGTTTTAGATTGGTACGAAAAAAGTATCAATAAAACAGCTTGATACCCTAGCCAAATTTTAAAAAAAGCGTATAATGCGCAAATTCCTTTTTTTCAGGCTGCCTAAAATAAAAGGCAGCCTGAAAAATGTCGTTTAATCGTTTATGAGCCAGAGGCATAAACGTACATTCAACCTAACCCCGCACACTCTGGCGGTGCATGAAAGCAAACCCAAACATGGAAAATTTTGCCCAGTTATTTGAAGAATACTCAGCAGCCCAAGAAATGAACTACGGTGAAGTAATTACCGCAGAAGTTGTTGATATTACAGATAAATTTGTAATTGTAAACGCAGGCTTGAAATCAGAATCTCTGATTGATGTTGCTGAATTCAAAAACGCCCAAGGCGAATTAGAAGTTAAAGTTGGTGACTTCGTTACAGTTACCATTGAATCTATTGAAAACGGTTTCGGCGAAACCAAATTGTCTCGCGAAAAAGCACGTCGTGCTGCTGACTGGATTGCTTTGGAAGAAGCAATGGAAGATGGTGAAATCTTGTCTGGCGTAATCAATGGCAAAGTTAAAGGTGGCTTGACTGTGATGATTAACAGCATTCGCGCATTCTTGCCAGGTTCTTTGCTAGATGTTCGTCCAATCAAAGATACTTCTCACTTTGAAGGCAAAGAAGTTGAATTCAAAGTAATTAAATTAGACCGCAAACGCAACAACGTGGTTGTTTCTCGTCGCGCTGTATTGGAAGCAACTTTGGGCGAAGAGCGCAAAGCTTTGATGGAAAACTTGCAAGAAGGTACTGTTGTAACTGGTGTTGTGAAAAACATCACTGATTACGGTGCATTCGTTGATTTGGGTGGTATTGATGGCTTGTTGCACATCACTGACTTGGCATGGCGCCGTGTGAAACACCCAAGCGAAGTATTGGAAGTGGGTCAAGAAGTTCAAGCTAAAGTATTGCGCTTTGACCAAGACAAACAACGTGTTTCTTTGGGCTTGAAACAATTGGGCGAAGACCCATGGGATGGTTTGGCTCGTCGCTACCCACAAGGCACTCGCTTGTTCGGTAAAGTATCTAACTTGACTGATTACGGTGCATTTGTTGAAATTGAACAAGGCATTGAAGGTTTGGTTCACGTTTCTGAAATGGACTGGACAAACAAAAATGTTCACCCAAGCAAAGTTGTTCAATTGGGCGATGAAGTTGAAGTGATGATTTTAGATATTGACGAAGACAAACGCCGCATTTCTTTGGGCATGAAACAATGTCAATCTAATCCATGGTCTGATTTTGAAGCTAACTACAACAAAGGCGACAAAATCAAAGGCGCAGTAAAATCTATTACTGATTTTGGCGTATTCATCGGCTTGCCAGGTAATATTGATGGCTTGGTTCACTTGTCTGACTTGTCTTGGACAGAAGCTGGCGAAGAAGCTGTTCGCAAATACAAAAAAGGCGAAGAAGTGGAAGCTGTTGTATTGGCGATTGATGTGGAAAAAGAACGCATCAGCTTGGGTATCAAACAATTGGAAGGCGACCCATTCAACAACTTCTTGGCAATGAACGACAAAGGTGCTTTAGTTAAAGGTACAGTAAAATCTGTTGAAGCAAAAGGTGCTGTTGTTGCCTTGGGCGATGAAGTAGAGGGTTACTTGCCTGCTGCTGAATTTGCTGCTGACCGCGTTGAAGATTTGACTACCAAATTGAAAGAAGGCGATGAAGTTGAAGCTATCATCGTAACTGTAGACCGCAAAAACCGCAGCATCAAATTGTCTATCAAAGCAAAAGATGCCAAAGCCAATGAAGAAGCATTGAAAGCAGCTCAAACTGCTGCACCAGCTAATGCTGGTACAACCAGCTTGGGTGATTTGTTGAAAGCGTCTTTAAACAAATAAGGTAAACGAAAATGACCAAATCAGAGTTAATGGCTCGCTTGGCAGAAACTTTCATTGCAAAAAATGAAGGTACTGAATTACAAGCCAAAGACATTGAATATGGCGTAAAAGTTTTGGTAGATACCATGACTCGCTCGCTCGCAAAAGGTCAACGTATTGAAATCCGTGGTTTTGGTAGTTTTGATTTGAACTACCGCCCACCACGTATCGGTCGCAATCCTAAAACAGGTGAAAAAGTGGAAGTGCCTGCCAAACATGTGCCTCACTTCAAACCTGGTAAAGAATTGCGTGAACGTGTAGACATTACGGCTTAATACATATATCGTTGATTTTATAAAAAACCGTATCTCTTTTGGGATACGGTTTTTGTTTTTTAGAAAGGCAGCCTGAAAATGCTAATTCACGTTAATCTATGAATAGATAAAATTATGTTTCAGGCTGCCTATATTTAATAAAATTAAATAAAATCAATTTATTAGATATTTAATACAAAATATCTCATCTATTAACTTTATTTAAATTGACGTAAAAATTAACACGGTCAACCCATTTTCCAGTACAGTATGTTTTTTATGAAAGGAACTTACCATTATGAAGAAAAATATTTTAGCTTGGGTAACAGTTGCCATGCTTACTGCTGTACCATTTGCAAGCGCAAAAGATAAGTTACCGAATATTCAAACAAATACATCTAACATTACCAACAATGCATTTATTAACAATGTTGCCACAGCTGCTATGGGAATGGGTGTCAAAGAACCTTTATCCATCAGTGAAACGCAGACAAATGGAAAACGTGCATTGCTTGTAGCTGGTAGTAACAGTACAACTTGTCGTATCAATATTTCTGAAGGGAATGCCCCAAAAATGATGGGGATTAGTTGCAAATAAACATTAAAAAGGCAGCCTGAAATGATTTTTCAGGCTGCCTTATCTTATTTTTGTCTTGGATAAAACTGCACAGGCTGCGCGTTGTTGGGTAATACCTGCTTTTTCAGTGCATGCCCGAATACTGTCTCCAAAGTCATTTCACGCAATAATCCTTGTTCCCATGCTGCCATTATTGCGCATTGGGGAGAATTATCATCAAGCGATAATGCCTGCCACACTCCAATACTTGCCAAATCTTGCAATAATGTGTCCAGTTTCTCATACGACAAAACCAGTTTCGCTGTATCCACAATCGGGTCATAAAAACCATGTGCTAACAATAAATCACCCAAATCATGCATTTCTGGCAAACCTTTTGCACTGTATGCGATGGAGGCAGCCTGAAAGACTGCGCGTAATTCTGGAAAACTATCTGCACCCAAACATGTGAAAAACAATAGACCATTGGGTTGTAACGCCTGCGCCCAATTATCCAGCAAGTCTGCTGTGTGTGCATGATACGGTAACAATAAATTGGACCACAACATATCTGCCGATTGCTCGGGCAAATAATCATTGATGGTTTTCAGGCTGCCTTGTTTAACCCAATTTGTTTTGCCTGATATTTTTGCCCACCAACCACTATTTTCTTGCCTTATGGCAAGCGTTTGCGTGGCAAAATCTGTGCGTGATTCAAATTCAATTAACGTAGCTTGTGGATAACGTGCTGCTAATAAACTGCGGCTAATGTCGCCATCTGCACCGTGTAGCAAAATATGTTGCGGTGACTGACGCAATAACAATAACCGACTGTCCATATGCTCAGCAAAGTGGCGATGAATTAACCAATGTTCTGCGT
Organism: Wielerella bovis; assembly: GCF_022354465.1. Lineage (NCBI taxonomy): Bacteria > Pseudomonadati > Pseudomonadota > Betaproteobacteria > Neisseriales > Neisseriaceae > Wielerella > Wielerella bovis. The sequence continues at coordinate 597,918 of NZ_CP092361.1, forward strand.
TCATTCTTCTGTTTTTTCAGTCGTGTGACGTGGCGTAATTTTTGGCATGGGTCGCCAATAATTGTTAGCAGCAGCAACAGTTGCAAAATGTTGCGCAACCACTTGCGCCGCGTGGTCATTTTCACGGTAGAGCTTATTTTGTATCCCAAATTCATATAAGCGATAGGCAATTAACCAGCCATCTTCAACATTTTGGGCAAATAAATTATCACTTAATTGATTCATGGTGTTCTCCTGAATATGAAGGTTTTATACGATAGAATTATTCCAGCATTTTGCTTGCCATTATTTTAGCATTTTCAGGCTACCTTATCGCATAGAGTAAAATAAAAAATCACCACCAACAAATTATGATTAGCCCCTAGTCCCTTCATGCAGATACGTTTACAATAAGTCTATCTATTTTATTGTGATAAGGCGGCCTGAAAATCATGCTGTATGATATTTCCACACAAACAGGACAAAATATGAGCGAAATCACCGCAGTCCAACAAGCTCGTCGAGATTATTTAGATTACACTGAAAAGCAGCCTGAAAGCGAACAAAAAATTCTACTCGCTGCCTTGCAAATTGCCGAGCAACATTACCCTGATAATGCCACCACACACATCACTCAAGAGCCTTTATTTCTGCATTTACTCTCTGCCGCCAAAATGGTTGCTGATATGGATTTGCTGCCTGATGCCGTTGCTGCCACTATTTTGGCAGACATCAGCACATACTGGAAAGAAGATTGGGTAGAAGCAGTACAAGAACAATGTGGCAAAAACGTGTTGGAATTGATTAAAGGCATTGACGAAGTCCAAAAACTGACCGATGTAGCCAAAAACGAAAGCATCATCACGCCACAAGAACGCGACAATCAAGCTGAAACCATGCGCAAAATGTTGCTGGCTATGGTGTCCGACATTCGCGTTGTGTTGATTAAATTGGCATTGCGTACCCGAACCATGCAATCTATGGCGCATTTGCCCGATAGCGAAGAAAAACGCAAAACTGCCACCGAAACATTGGATATTTTTGCACCACTCGCCAATCGTTTGGGCGTATGGCAATTAAAATGGCAGTTAGAAGATTTGGGCTTTCGTCATCAAAATCCCGAAGAATACCATCGCATCGCCAAATTATTAGATGAAAAACGTGTGGAGCGATTGGAATACATCAACCATTTTCTTGACCAAATTCGCATGGAAATGGACAAAATCGGTATTCAATACGATGTCGCGGGTCGCCCCAAACACATTTATTCCATTTACAAAAAAATGGTTAAGAAAAAACTAGATTTTGATGGTTTATACGATATTCGTGCGGTGCGGATTTTGGTCGATAGCGTATCGGAATGTTATTCCACATTGGGGATTATTCACAGCCTATTTCAGCCTATCCCAGGGGAATTTGATGATTACATCGCCAATCCCAAAAGCAATGGCTACAAAAGTTTGCACACAGTCATCATTGGCCCAGAAAACAAAAGCATTGAAGTGCAAATCCGCACGTTTGATATGCACCAATTCAATGAATTTGGCGTAGCAGCACACTGGCGATACAAAGAAGGTGGCAAAGGCGATAGCGCGTATGAACAAAAAATTGCGTGGTTGCGCCAACTTTTGGATTGGCGTGAAAACATGGCAGACAGCAGCAGTGAAAATTTAGCTGCGGCGTTCAAAACCGAATTGTTTCACGATACGATTTACGTTTTAACGCCCAAAGGACGCGTATTTTCCTTGCCAGCAGGTTCTACGCCGATTGATTTTGCCTACGCTTTACACAGCGATGTTGGCAATCGTTGCCGCGGTGCCAAAGTGGGCGGTACGATTGTGCCTTTGTCTACACCATTAGAAAATGGACAACAGGTAGAAATCATCACGGCAAAAGAAGGCAATCCATCGGTCAATTGGCTGTATGACGGTTGGGTCAAATCGCCCAAAGCCATCAGTAAAATTCGCGCATTTATTCGTCAGCAAAATGCAGAAACCATACGCGAAGAAGGCAAAAACCAATTTGACAAAATTTTGGCAAAAGGCAGCCTGAAACCCAATTTAAGCAAATTATGTGAACAATTAAGCTTCAAAACATTAGACGAGTTATACAGCGCAATGGGGCAAGGCGAAATCACGCCGCGTACCGTGCAAAAAGCCATCGGTTTATTGGTTGAACCCGAACCCGTGCCAGTCAATGAAACCACGATTGTCAAACAATCCAAAATCAAAACAAACAGCAAAAATAGCGTGTTAGTTAATGGCGAAGATGGCTTGCTGACCAATTTAGCGCGTTGTTGTAAACCTGCCCCACCTGATAAAATTGTCGGATTTGTTACCCGCGAAAAAGGCGTGTCTATTCATCGCCAAGGCTGCTCCGATTTTGAACATTTGGCACTACAATCACCCGATAAAGTTTTGTCGACAACATGGGCAAGATTAGATGCTAATCAGGTTTTTGCCATAGATATTGAGATACGCGCCCAAGACCGCAATGGCTTATTGCGCGATGTGTCCGACACATTGGCGCGGCATAAAGTCAATGTTACCGCCGTGCATACGCAAACACGTGATTTGGAAGCAAGTATGCGTTTTACGCTGGAAGTGAAAAAAGTGGACGATTTACCGCGTGTCATGGCAAGTTTAGGTGATGTAAAAGGTGTAAGTGGCGTATCGCGGATTTAAGAGTCTGTGTTCATAACTTTAACTAACTATAATTAGAACCTGTATTCATAAGATTGATTGCTTGATTTTATTGCCAATTTTTGCGGATACAAGGCGACTTTTCATACCAATATTGAACATATTGGCATGAAAAGTTAACGCAGTAGGCGCATAAAGTGGCGATAAAAGCAAGTTATTAAGATTGTGAATACAGGTTCTTACAATAAAGGCAGCCTGAAAACATGTTTTCAGGCTGCCTTTATCCAAATATAGATTATCTCCACTATATTATAGTGGATTCAATTTAAATCATGACAAGGCGACAGCGACCGCCGTGTACAACTAGTACATAAGGAAGCTGGCAACACTGTTCTGGTTTAGTGAATTCACTATATTTACTCATCATCACCATAATATTTCACACCAATTTTAATTGGCTCACGCCCTCTTTCTCGTCGCCATGCATTACTATCACGCAAAGAATACGCACAACCACAATATTCTTGCTGATAAAAACGTTCACGCTTACTGATTTCAATCATACGCGCCGAGCCACCACCTTTACGCCAGTTATAATCCCAATACACCATATTGGGATAATGGCTTGCCGCACGTTTACCACAATCATTGATTTGGTTCATATCCTTCCAACGCGAAATCCCCAAACTACTGGAAATCACATTAAAACCATGTTCGTGTGCATACAACGCCGTGCGCTCAAATCGCATATCAAAACACATGGTGCAACGAATACCGCGTTCTGGCTCATATTCCATGCCTTTGGCGCGTTCAAACCAATTATCCACATCATAATCCGCATCAATAAACGGCACACCATGTTGTTCCGCAAACTTAATATTTTCCTCTTTGCGGATTTCGTATTCTTTAAGTGGATGAATATTCGGATTGTAAAAATAAATTGTGTAATCAATGCCACTTGCCAATAACGCCTCCATTACCTCGCCCGAACACGGAGCACAGCAAGAATGCAACAGCAATTTATCTGCACCATTTGGTAGCGTTAATTTAGGACGCTCAATCGGCGTAACATTGGGTTTAGTTGGGTTCATAGTATTCCTAAAATCTTGATATTTGTGATATTAAGGCAGCCTGAAACAGCAGTTTATTATAGTCGTTTAAAATAGAAATAAGACAAGGCGACAGCGACTGCCGTGTACAGCTAGTACATAAGGGAGCTGGCAACGCAGTATTATTTTTATTTTAAACGATTATATTTTAATGGTGTTTTGCTTCACCATTTAATTGATAAATCGCACCACAATATGGACATTCAATTTTACCGTGCGACTGAATCGGCAAAAACACACGCGGATGCCCATTCCAAGCATCTGTATCCGCACCGCTGCAATGCAATGGCAAATCATGCGATTCAATGACCACTACTTGTCTTTCAGAAACATGAGACATAAGATTTTCCTTTCAAAAATGGCACAAATTATACCGCAAACCCCAATTTACAGGCAGCCTGAAATACTATTTACACCACGAAAAAATCCTGCACAAACCAATAATTTATGGCATAATGCTGGTTTCGCTTACTTAGGTAAGCGATTTTTTCGGAGTTTGCTGGCTGGTAGCGTTTTGCTGCTCGGCAAACTTGTCGCCGTAAGGCTTTATATTTTTTAGGAATTTTCAATCATGGCATTGACCGTAGAACAAAAAGCACAAATCGTAAAAGATTTCCAACGCAAAGAAGGCGATACTGGTTCGTCAGAAGTACAAATCGCATTGTTGACTTTCCGCATCAACGACTTAACACCTCACTTTAAAGCAAACCCAAAAGACAAACACAGTCGTCGTGGTTTGTTGAAAATGGTTAGCGCACGTCGTCGTTTGTTGGCTTACTTGCGTCGCACAGATGCAGAAACTTATCGCAACGTGATTACCCGTTTGGGTCTGCGTAAATAATTTTCGCGCATACAATTTTAAAGGCAGCCTGAAAAAATATTTTCAGGCTGCCTTTTGGATTATTGATACATAAAAAAAACAGATTCTATTGTGTTATAGAATCTGTTTTCATTTAGGCAGCCTAAAAATTATTTCGGCGTACCAATTTGTGGTGCAGTATCTGTTGGTAAAGCTTTACCGTCTGGATGTGATTTACCCCACACATAAGCTGTCAGCAAGTGCATTTTTTCTTCGGTTAAGAAACCTTCCCAAGCTGGCATTTGGTTATGACGACCGCTAGTAATGGTTTCAATAATCCCTTTTTCACTACCGCTCCATAACCACACATCATCAGTCAGATTAGGCGCAAGACCCATTGTACCTTGACCTTTATCACCATGGCACGCTACACAATTTGCTTTGAAAATTTCTTGACCACGTGCAGCACGATTTTCATCAAAACCTTCTTTGCGTGATAAAGAAATAACATAATGTGCGGCATCTTTTACGCCTTCTTCACCCAACTGTGGTCCCCACGGTGTCATCACACCGATGCGTCCTTTATTTATGGATTCGTGGATTTTTTCAGGTGTACCACCATAAATCCAGTCTGTATCAACCAAATTCGGGAAACCGCGTGAACCTTGTGCATCTGAACCATGACATTGGATACAGTAGGTATTAAACAAGTTTTGACCAATGGTCATTGCCGCTGGGTCTTTGGCAACATCTTCTACTTTCATGCCTTTAAATTTGGCATACAATGCACCTGTTTCTTTTTCAGCAGCCTCAACTTCCCATTTGTATTGATTGTGTTGCGACCAAGGTTCTTTGCCACCAAAAGACCAGCCTTTGTAATCGCCCAAACCAGGGTAAACAATCAAATAACCAATGCTGAATACGATTGTCCCCAAGAACATGAGAAACCACCAACGAGGCAGAGGATTATTGTATTCTTCAATACCGTCCCAAGAATGCCCCATGGTTTGTGCTTCTTCGCCTTTTTTCACTTTGATTTTGTTTTGTGATATTAACAAAAACAAGATGTAAAGGAAGCTCAACACCACAATCGCGATGATGTAGTAACCCCAAAATGGGGAAGTGAATTGTGATTCCATTTTATGCTCCATTCTCACGACTTGATTGGGTATCGCCCATTGGGGTGTCTGCATCATCAATGATGCTATTGGCAGCATCTTGATAATTGCTCTTGTTGCGCTTATTAAACACAATGCACAATACCAGCATAAAACTGATAAATACGCATACCGTAAATAGGGTTCTTGCCCAATTCAAGTCCATGATTTTTTACCTTTTGTTTTTCAATGCCAAACCCAAGCCTTGCAGATAGGCAACCACTGCATCCAATTCAGATTTATTTTTCAACTCTTCAGGAGCTTTCTCATAATCTTCTTTGGTATAAGGTGTACCCACTTTTTCCAATGCTTTCATATTGCGAATAACTTCATCTGCATTGACTCTATTACGCGCCAACCAAGGGAATGAAGGCATATTGGAGTCAGGAACCACGTCGCGCGGATTCAACAAGTGAATGCGATGCCATTCATCTGAATAACGTCCACCCACACGCGCCAAATCTGGACCTGTTCGTTTAGAACCCCATTGGAATGGGTGATCAAAAACAGACTCACCTGCTACAGAATAATGACCATAGCGTTCTGTTTCTGCACGGAATGGACGAATTTGTTGCGAATGGCAGTTATAACAACCTTCACGAATATAAATATCACGACCAGCCACTTGCAGCGCAGTATAAGGTTTTACCCCTTCGGTTGCCGTAATCACTTCTTTTTGGAAGAACAAGGGCACGATTTGCACAAACAAACCGACACTAATAACCAGCAAGGTAAAAACAATCAGAAAACCGACTTTTTCTTCGGCTAATTGTTGCAGTTTCATTATAGTCCGCCTTTCCGTGATTAATGGTGTTGTGTTTGCGGCAATGTTGGGATTTCCGCTTCAACAGGTTTACCAGATACAATGGTGCGATACACGTTATACGCCATAATGAACATACCGCTCAAATACAATGCACCACCTACAAAACGAATCACATAGTAAGGCATGGTACGGCTGATTGATGCAATAAATGTATGTACCAATGTACCATCTGGATTCATTTGACGCCACATCAAACCTTGCATCACACCTGATACCCACATTGAGGTAATGTATAACACCACACCAATAGTCGCAATCCAGAAATGTAAATCAATCAATTTAGTGCTGTACATTTCTTTTTTGCCATACAAACGTGGGATTAAATAGTACAAAGAACCGATGGTTACAAAACCTACCCAACCCAATGCACCAGAGTGTACGTGTCCGACTGTCCAGTCTGTGTAATGGCTCAATGCGTTTACTGTTTTGATAGACATCATTGGACCTTCAAATGTGGACATACCGTAGAACGACAATGACACAATTAAGAATTTCAAAATTGGGTCAGTACGCAATTTGTCCCATGCGCCAGACAAAGTCATAATACCGTTAATCATGCCACCCCAAGAAGGTGCAAACAAAATCAACGACAGAATCATACCCAAAGATTGTGTCCAGTCAGGCAATGCGGTGTAGTGCAAATGGTGTGGACCTGCCCACATATAAGTGAAAATCAACGCCCAAAAGTGCACCACAGACAAACGGTATGAATACACGGGACGACCTGCTTGTTTGGGAACGAAATAATACATCATGCCCAAGAACGCAGCAGTCAGGAAGAAACCTACCGCATTATGACCGTACCACCATTGCACCATTGCATCAATCGCGCCATAGTACACAGAATACGATTTCATTGGACCTGCTGGGATTGCCAAGCTATTGACAATGTGCAACAAGGCAACCGCCAAAATAAACGCGCCATAGAACCAGTTTGCCACATAAATGTGTTTGATTTTGCGTGTGGCAATTGTGCCAAAAAACACAATCGCATAAACCACCCAAATCGCTGTAATCAGCAAGTCAATTGGCCATTCCAATTCAGCATATTCTTTACCTGTGGTATAACCCAAAGGCAAAGTAATTACTGCTAAAACAATAACCAGTTGCCAGCCCCAAAACGTAATGGCTGGCAAAATATTGCCACCGAACAAGCGCACATTACATGTCCGCTGCACGATGTAATAAGACGTGGCAAACAAACCGCAGCCACCAAATGCGAAAATAACCGCATTAGTATGCAGCGGACGAATGCGCCCGAAGTGAAACCAAGGCGCAACATCAGTAAAGTTAAGCGCAGGCCAACGCAGTTGTGCGGCGGCAATAACGCCCACCAGCATTCCCACGATACCCCACACTACTGTCATGATGGCGAACTGGCGCACCACTTTGTAGTTATAAGTTTGCGTTTCCATAAAAGATTCTCCATATACATGGCGTTGGTTTATCATTATTATTTACAAGCTAAATAGGCAGCCTGAAAATAATTTTTTTCTAAAATTAACTTCATTTGTGCAAAATCTTACACAAACAAAACAAAGTGCAACATTTTAAAGCAAATTTGACTGTTCCACCAAGCTAAATAATGATAAAACCCATGCTTTTGTCGCAAGATTGTGGTAAAACACACAATCTACGCAAGGTTATCCAAAAAATACTTCTCACAATTTGACTCATGTCAAATAACATAAATAAACGATATTTTACATTTTCTATCAGCTATGTTAATTTATTCAATCGCTCCACACCCACATCGTCATGTGTGGCACATCACTTTTTCGTATGAACACGTTTCAGGCTGCCCTAATGTGCTTAAATTGGCAAATTGGGTAGCTGGTAGTTATATGATTCGTGATTTTTCACGACATATTATGAGTATGGAGGCAGCCTGTAATGGCGAAACTGTGCCGATTATTCAACAAGATAAAAATACTTGGCAATTACCTGACCAAAGTGGCACATACGATATTCAATACACGGTTTACGCTAACGATTTATCTGTGCGCGCCAGTTTGCTCAATACCCAGCGCGGCTTTATTGATGGCGCGTGTTTATTTTTATATTTGCCACATCGCCGTGAAGAAATGTGCCAAGTTCAATTTTTCAGGCTGCCTGAAAATTGGGATATTCACACCACTTTGCCACGCAATCCAGAAAACAATAGACGTAGTTTTCAGGCTGCCTCATACGCCGAATTAACCGACCACCCATTTGAATTGGGCGCGAATTTGGAAGTATTGGAATTTGTTGCCAATGATATTCCGCACAAAATCGTGTTGAGCGGTTATTACGCGCCGTTTGACCGCGAGCGTTTATTGGACGATTGCCGCAAAATTTGTCAGTACGAATTGGCGATGTTCCCCCAACCTGCGCCATTTAAAGAATATCTGTTTTTGCTGCATTTGGGCGACAATATTTATGGTGGATTGGAACACCGCAGCAGTACCGCGTTGCATGCCGACCGTCGTTCTTTACCACCGTTTGGTATGAACGAAGCCAATGCGGCTTATACCGAATTACTTGGCTTAATCGCACATGAATATTTTCACGCATGGAATGTCAAATCCATCAAACCGACTCAATTCCAATCGTATGATTTGGATAAGGAAACTTATACCGAGCAATTGTGGGCATACGAAGGCATCACATCTTATTACGATGATTTGACTTTGGTACGTTGTGGTGCGATTTCGGTGGAAAACTATTTGAATTTATTGGCAAATAATATCACGCGCGTGCATCGCAATGCTGGACGCAAGTTGCAAACATTGGCGCAATCCAGTTTTGCCGCGTGGCACAAATATTATAAGCAAGACGAAAATTCGCCCAATGCTATTACCAGTTATTATCAACAAGGTGCATTGGCGGCGATGTGTTTGGATTTGACCATTCGCGCTCAAACGCAATACAGCCTTGATTTTGTGATGCAAAAATTATACGAGCGATTTGTGTCCACAGGAAAAGGGATGGACGAAGGAGAATGGCAAAATTTGGCGCAAGAATTTGTGGGCGCGGATTTGGACGCATTTTTTCAGGCTGCCTTATATTCAACCGAAGATTTACCACTTTCAGACTGCCTGAAAACCGTTGGCGTGGAATTGTGTTGGCAGCCTGAAAACCGCAGTTCGGGTAATGGACGTTTGGTGCGCGAATTTGTAGAAATGTTGCCGCAGCCTGAAATCGGCTGTCGTTTTAAACAGCAAGCCGATGGCGCAGTTTTGACCCACGTTTTTACCGAAGGCAGCGCAGAATGTGCTTCTTTGCAAGCGAACGATAAAATCATTGCGGTGGACGGGTTTGTTTGCACGGATTTGCTGACACAAGCACAAACAGAAGTGGGCAATCGGCATTTGATACATTTTTTCCGACAAGGCTTGCTACACCAAACAGAATTATTGATTTTTCCTGCTAAACCAACAACGGCACATTTAAAAATTGTGGATAGAGATTTGTTGGAAAAATGGTTATTTCAATAAAATAAAGGCAGCCTGAAAGGTTTCAGGCTGCCTTTGCCCTATTTTTATAATCGTTTGAAATTAAAATAATATATAGTGGATTCAATTTAAATCAGCCCAGTACAGCATTGCTAGCTCCCTTGTACCAGTTTTGTACACGGCGGTCGCTGTCGCCTTATCTATGTTAATCTGAAACGACTATAGTTTAAACAATAATATTTATTAATAAACACACATCATGAAATCTCTACTCTTCTCCCTATTCATCGCATCTAGTTTAACAGCTTGCGTTGCGATACCCTCTTCGCCCAATAATCAGCAGCCTGAAACTGCATCAACACCTGCTGTAGCCGAGTCAGAACAGACTCCTCTCCCTTACCCTGATTTAAATAGTATGGCAGACCAACGAGAGCAATTCGAACAACTCGCAATTCAAGTAGTTCGTTTGGAACAGCAAGTGGAACAATTACAAATGCGTGTACACCAATTAGAGCAACGTTCGCATTCTGCGCCTCGTAATACACCGCGTCCACGAATGGCATCTAAACCTGAAACTATGCCAGTATCAGGCAGCCTGAAAAACGTTACACATCCATCTGCGCAAAATTTGTTGCACCAAGCCCAAATGCAATTTAAACAAGGTAATTATCGTGCAACTGCCACAATTTTGCACGATGCTGACAGTGGTGGTGATGGTAGTGAAATTGCACGTCAATCCATGTATTTATTGTTACAAAGCCAACAAAAATTGGGAAATTGTCAATCGGTTATTAATATTGGACAACGATACGCTTCACGTTTTGCCAGCAGCACTTTTGCGGCAGATGCGCTGTATGCGGTAGGCGACTGCCAATGGAAAATTCAGCAGCAAGACATTGCTAAAGATACTTGGCGTAATTTAATTCGCTTGTATCCTAATAGCCTCGCAGCACGCCGTTCAGCTATCCATTTAAAATAAAACGAAAAATAATATAGTGAATTCACTATAAAACACAGCCTGAAAATCACTCTTTTTATATTTGGACTATAATATGCATATGTAATGGTCGGGAATCTTTACAAAACTTATTCAGGCTGCCTGAAAACTTGTGGGTTAGATATTGGTATCCGATATTTTTAAATAAAAATCAAATAGTTGATTAATGTAAAAAGTTGGACTCAATAATCCAACCGACAATTTTAGGTCTTGCCAAGGTTTCAGACATAGAATCTGTATAAAAATACCAAATGAAATGACATAAACATGAAAAAATTTGTATTATTCTTAATGGGGCTAACAGGATTAGCTGGCGTCATTTTTTGGTGGTGGAAACCGATTTCTTCGCTAGAAAATGCTGCGTTGCCATTACCTGAAAATGCACAAATCACACGCTTATTGGTATTGAAATCTGAACGAAAAATGTTGGCTTATGAAAACAATCAATTATTGAAAAGTTATGATATTGCGTTGGGATTTAATCCGATTGGACACAAACAATTTGAAGGCGATGGCAAAACGCCAGAGGGCATTTATCGCATCAACGAACGCAATCCCAATAGCGCATATCATAAAAACTTAGGTATTTCTTATCCAAATCAACAAGATAAAGATTACGCACAATCGCAAGGCAAAAGTGCAGGTGGTTTGATTAAAATTCATGGCATCAAAAATGGTTTGGGCGCGATTGGGCGCAATCATCTTCGCAGCGACTGGACACATGGCTGCATTGCAGTTACCAACGAAGAAATAGATGAATTGTTCCGCCACGTTATCCACAATGCAGAAATTGAAATTCGCCCTTAAAATTCGTGTCAAATGTTGATAAATTGATTTTTTCAGGCTGCCTATATTGGATTATGATGTAGAAAGGCAGCCTGAAAATCCCAAAAATTTAACTTAAAGAAACAAAATATTATGACCACCAAATACACCCTATTCGCCACCTGCCCACGCGGTTTAGAAACCATTTTGGCGCAAGAACTCGCTGCACAAGGCTGCACCGACATCGCTCCCACAGACGGCGGCGTATCCTGCAAAGGCAGCCTGAACGAAGTTTATCGCGCCAATTTGCACAGCCGCACCGCCAGCCGCGTGTTGCTGCAACTCACACGCGCCAGCTACCGCAGCGAAGACGACATCTACCGCGCCGCCAAAAACATTCAATGGCAAAATTGGTTTCAGGCAGCCCAAACTTTCCGCGTCAAAGTGGAAGGAAAACGCGCCAGAGTCAAAAGCCTTGATTTCATTGCCCTGAAAATCAAAGATGGTGTATGCGACCGTTTCCGCGACCATTGTGGCGAACGCCCCAGCGTAGACAAAAATCGCCCCGATGTCCGCATTCACGCCTTTTTGGACGAGCAAAATGTGTCCATTTTCGTGGACACGAGCGGCGAAGCCTTGTTCAAACGCGGCTACCGCCAAGACACGGGCGAAGCACCTTTGCGCGAAAACTTGGCGGCAGGTTTGCTGTTGTTAGCAGGCTATGACGGTTCGCAGCCGTTCCAAGACCCGTTTTGCGGCAGTGGCACGATTGCGATTGAAGCGGCATGGATTGCTTTAAATCGCGCCGTTGGATTAAATCGCCGTTTCGGTTTTGAAAAATTGTTGAATTTTGACAAAGCCTTGTGGGTCAAATTGAAAGCCGAAGCGCGCGCTCAAATCAAAGACAAACCTGCCAACAAATTGTCCGCCAGCGACAACGACCGCGCCATGACCCGAATCGCCCAAGAAAACGCACGCGCCGCCGAAGTGGATATGTTTATGGATTTCAACACTTTGGACGTGCAAGACACGCGACCCAATGGCGAAAACGGTATTGTGATGAGCAATCCGCCTTATGGCGTGCGTTTGGCGGAAGTGCAGGCTTTGCACGCGCTTTATCCCCAGCTTGGTAGCTGGCTGAAACAGCATTATGCGGGCTGGACGATTGGTTTGCTGTCGGGCGATATGGAAATGCCCAAACTGATGCGCTTGAAACCGAAACGCAAAATTCCTTTGTACAATGGGCAGTTGGATTGCCGTTTGTTTTTGTTGGATATGGTGTCGGGCAGCAATCGGGATAAGTGATGAATGATGTTGCAGGCAGCCTGAAAACCATTGGTGGCAAAGAAATTCGCATTCCGCAGCCCATTCCATATTGGGATAGGCTGCAAACAGTTTTTTGCATTGTTGGCGGTGTGTTGGGATTGATGAGCAGCGACTGGAAATGGATTGTGGTGGCGAGTTTGTGGCTGGTGTTTTGGTTGTGGACTGGTTGGCGGGAATGGCGTGATTTTGTTTATGAAATTGTGTTTGCTGGCGATGGCACGGTTCAATTTATCAGTCGTAAAGGGAAACGTGTTGTGCCTTTATCGCAATTTGTCGGCATTGCCAGCGCAAGAAACACCCAACGCGGTCGCATTGGCAATGTTTACCAAACGGCATTAATCCCGCGTAAAGCATTTGCAAATGCGGCGGTGGTGCAAACACAAGTGGTGTCTTTTGACCGCCAACCTGCCACGCTGCCTGAAAATATGACGACTTTACGCCAACAAATCTCCGCTTTGACAGGCTTGCGTGATTTTAGCGATGTGGGCGTGGCTACGGGGTCGGAGTGGTGTTTACGTTGTCATAACCATGACTAAATATAGTCGTTTGAAATTAAAATAATACAGCGTTACCAGTCCCCTTATGTATAGTGGATTCAATTTAAATCAGGACAAGGCGACAGCGACCGCCGTGTACACCTAGTACATAAGGTGTAGAAATTACTAGCGTTGTTTACAGTATTGAAAGACAATACTGCCATGAATATCCATAAGAACACTCGCCTTACCCCACACCATCGTCAAGCCATTTGGCTAGCTTATACGCAAAACAAAGAAAGCGTTACTTCACTGGCTCGCCGTTTTATGGTTAGTCGCCAAACCATTTATCGTGTACTGAAAGCCGCTCGTCTTCGCCTACTTAAACCGCAAAACAGCACCAACAATCGTTTCAAACAAGCAAAATACGGTATGAAACGATTAGCCAAAGTAGAACGAGAAATTCAAGAGAAACTCAAAAAGCAAGCACAACGATACAATAAATCTTATCCTGGCGAAATGGTACATGTAGATACCAAACGCTTACCTTTACTTAAAGGACAAAAAGCAACGGATAAACGTGAGTATCTGTTTGTTGCTATTGATGATTTTTCTCGTGAGTTGTATGCTGCCATTTTGCCTGATAAAACTGCTACAAGTGCGGCTAAATTTCTAACTGAACAAGTCATAGAGCCTTGCCCATACCAAATTGACTGCATTTATTCAGATAATGGTAGTGAATACAAAGGTGCGGCAAATCATGCGTTTGGTGTGGCGTGTTTTGAAAACAATATCAATCAAAAATTCACTCGCCCAGCACGTCCACAAACCAATGGCAAAGCGGAACGCGTAATACGAACGATTATGCAGATGTGGTATGAGAAAACAGAGTTTACTGATCCATTGCATCGGCAAAAGGAATTATGTCGTTTTGTGAATTTTTATAATACTGTAAAGCCGCACAGTTCCTTAAATGGCGATACGCCATTTGAAGTGTTACAAGCTTATTTTTCTCAACCTGTTGTGTAAACAACTCGGTTTATTTCTACACATAAGGGAGCTGGCAACGCTGTACTGGTTTAAATTGAATTCACTATAAAATGCAGCCTGAAAAACAAATAGTATGTTTTTCAGGCTGCCTTATATTTTTTACGATAAATGATTAACCCACTTTATCGCCCGCTTTCGCACCTTCATGCACGTCCAGCAAACGCAATTTGCCGTCTGCAGTTGCCGCCGACAAAATCATGCCTTCCGACACGCCAAATTTCGCCATTTTGCGCGGCGCGAAATTCGCCACCGCAATCACATGACGACCATTCAATTCACTCGGATTCGGATAGCTCGCCGCAATGCCCGAGAAAATCGTGCGCTGCTCAAAACCAAAATCCAAGCTGAATTTCAATAATTTGGTGCTGCCCTCCACCGCTTCACAGTTCAACACTTTCGCCACGCGCATGTCCACTTTCATAAAATCGTCAAAGCTGCATTCGGGCGACACAGGCGCGTATGGGCTGCTTTCAGCTGGCGTTTCTACCGCAGGGGCAGCCTGAATGGTTTGTTTGTTGGCTTCTACTAAATCGTTCACTTGTTTTTCCTCAATACGTTGCATTAAATGTTTGTATTCATTGATTTTATGATTTTCAGGCAGCGTGATTGTGCTGTCTGCCCACATCAATTTGTCTACGTTCAAAAACGCCGCCGCTTGTTCCGCCACTTTCGGCAAAACTGGCGATAAGTACACGGTTAAAATTTTGAATGCATTGATTAATTCGCTGCACACTTCATGCAAACGCGTTTCCATGCCTTCTTGTTTTGCCAATTCCCAAGGCTTGTTCGCATCCACATATTCATTAACCACATCCGCCAAAGCCATGATTTCACGAATGGCTTTGCCATATTCACGGTCTTCATAATCTTGGGCGATTTGTGCTGATTTTTCAGTTAATTGTTTGATTAAATCGCTGCCCGAAACATTTTTCAGGCTGCCTGCAAATTTTTTGCGGATAAAACCGCTGGCTCGCGCGGCAATATTCACATATTTGCCAACCAAATCGCTGTTTACACGCGCAATAAAATCCTGCAAATTCAAATCAATGTCTTCAATTTTGCTGTTTAATTTGGCGGCGATGTAGTAACGCATCCATTCTGGATTCAAACCGCCGTCCAAATACGATTTGGCGGTGATGAAGGTGCCGCGTGATTTGGACATTTTTTGCCCGTCCACCGTCAAAAAGCCGTGTGCGAAAATGCCAGTTGGGGCGCGATAACCGCTAAATTGCAACATTGCCGTCCAGAACAAGGCATGGAAATACAAAATGTCTTTGCCGATAAAATGGTACATTTCTGTTTGACTATCGGCTTGGAAAAATTCGTCAAAATTCAAGCCAATGCGGTCGCATAAATTTTGGAAACTCGCCATATAGCCCACAGGCGCGTCCAACCAAACATAGAAATATTTGTTCGGTTCATCGGGAATTTCAAAGCCGAAATATGGCGCATCGCGGCTGATGTCCCAATCGGACAATTCGCCATCTTTGAGCCATTCATTCATTTTGTTCAGGGCTTCGGGTTGCAAATGGGCTTTGCCATTGGTTTCGCCCGAAGTCCAAGATTTCAAATAATCCGCGCAATCGCTTAATTTAAAAAAGAAATGTTCGGTTTCTTTCATCACAGGCGTTGCGCCCGATACGGCGGAATACGGGTTAATCAAATCGGTGGGCGCGTAGGTCGTGCCGCAGACTTCGCAATTGTCGCCATATTGGTCTTTGGCGTGGCATTTGGGGCATTCGCCTTTGACAAAGCGGTCGGGCAAGAACATTTGTTTTTCGGGGTCAAACAATTGGTTGATGTTTTTGCTGATGATTTTGCCGTTGGCTTTGAGTGCGCGGTAAATTTTTTCGGAATAGTGTTTGTTTTCAGGGGAATGGGTGGAGTAGTAATTGTCGTAGCCAATGCCAAAACCTGTGAAATCCGCCAAATGTTCGGCGTGGGTTTTCTCAATCATTTGTTCGGGTGTGATGCCTTGTTTTTGTGCGGCGAGCATGATGGGTGTGCCGTGTGTGTCGTCAGCGCAGCAGTAGTAGCATTCGTGTCCGCGCGATTTTTGGAAGCGTACCCAAATATCGGTTTGAATGTGTTCAACCATGTGTCCCAAGTGAATTGAACCATTGGCGTAGGGTAGGGCGGAGGTTACAAGAATTTTGCGAGTTTTGTTCATATTGATTATCTTTTTGTATGAAAAATTTTAAATGTAAACGAAAAATATTGAGCGTATTATGCCATAAAATACATTGGTTTGAATGATGAGATTGTGCTTTCAGGCAGCCTGAAAACCATGCAAAATCCATATTCTTTGGTGTATAGAGAAATTTAAGATAATTTGAATTCAGAATATTACAAAGTTTTCAGGCTGCCTATCTATGTAATAGGCAGCCTGAAAAACGCTATTGAACCGCAGAGGCTGCGCTTGCTGTTGCATTGACTAACACATTATCTGCTGCATGCAATTCTACTGCATGACCTTGGCTCGGCAACCATTTGTTTTCCACGCGCCATTTACCTGTCGCATCTTCCACGCGTACATACCAATGTACTGCAGCTTTCAATGGCTGTAATGCTGCGGTGTATTCTGTTTTGTTACCTGAGGCAGGAACAGCCGTTTTTTTGAGTGAAATGGTTTGGTCGTATGCTTGAGTTGCAGGGTGCAGCAATAATAAATTTAAGGGCATTTCTGGGTCAAAATCGCCACTCACAAAAACTTTTGCTGCTGAACCATCATCATTGAACAATACCTGCGCCACAATATTACGCTTAATGGCTTCTGCATCACGTTCAATTTGCATATTAATATGCTTACCTTCTTTGTAATAATCATCGGTAACCATATCATTCGCCGTGTGTTTTGCTACAAAAAATGTCGCAAAACCCGCAATGACCACAATAATTGGTCCCATCATCAACAACCAAAACGCAGTTTGTTTAAACCACGGCGCGTTATTATCCGCCATACTTACTCCCCAATAAAAATAGCTTTTTCTTTAATTTCACGAGCCTTGTCTTCAGGCTGCCCTTCTTCGCGATATTTAAACGTAAACAGAATTGGGTGGCTACCCTTATCTGCGTATTCAGGCTGCGTTGCCACTTGCACAGGTACTTTCACAATGTCGCCACCTTTGACACTTATCCCATTTTCAGGCAGCCCTGTCAAACGAATATCATCAAAACCCGATACCGTTGCTGTTACAATTTGCGTATTTTCGCTGGCATTACTGATACTCAAATTATACGCATTTTCCAACATACCTTTGTTTTCACGCACCATCACGCCGCGGTCTTTAATCACATCAATTTGCATGGTTTGACGCGTGGCAATACCAACCAATAAACCAATAATTGCCACCAATAAAACACCGCCATAACCCACCACTTTTGGACGCAACAAGCGTTTTTTAATATCCGCATCGGTGTATTCTTTTTTGAGTACCGCTTCGGTTGTGTAACGAATCAAGCCGCGTTGATAACCCATTTTGTCCATGATTTCATCGCAAGCATCAATACACGCCGCACAACCAATACATTGATATTGCAAGCCATCACGAATATCAATCCCTGTTGGACAAACTTGTACGCACGCAGTACAGTTGATGCAATCACCCAAAGGTTTTTCGCCTTCTTTTGGTACCGCGTTTTTCTTACGCGCACCGCGTGGTTCGCCGCGTTCTGCGTCATACGAAATAATCAGCGTGTCGTGGTCAAACATGGCACTTTGGAAACGCGCATACGGGCACATATAAAAACAGACTTGTTGGCGCATAATATGACCAAATAACCATGTTACAAAACCGTAAAATATGGCTGTGCCCAATGCTACGCCGCTTGCTGTGCCATTGAATACCGCAGGGACAAACTCACGAATGGGCACAAACCAACCAACAAATGAAATCCCTGTCCATGCACACACAATAAAAATCAATAGATATTTAATTGCTTTGATACGGATTTTGCGTGCGTTCCACGGTTCTTTGTCTAATTTCAAGCGTTTATTGCGGTCGCCTTCTACCAAGTGGTCAATCCACAACATGATTTCGGTGTACACAGTTTGCGGACAAGAATAACCGCACCACAAACGCCCTGCAATCGTTGTCCACCAAAATAAACCAAATGCAGAAATAACCAATAAACCTGTTAAATACAATAAATCCGCAGGTTCCAATACCAAACTAAAAATATAAAAATGCCTGCCAGGAATATCAAACCACACTGCTTGCCGACCGTGCCACATTAACCATGGCATACCGTAGAAAAACAGTTGCGTGGCGATAATCATAAAAATACGCAGATTAGCAAAACGTCCTTTTGCCATTTTGGGGTGAATGCGTTTTGCACCTTGATATAATTGAATAACTTGTTCTTTTGCCTGTGGTTTTTCAGGCTGTGTTGTGGGTTGAGACATGATTTGAGTCCTTTTTGAATATATTTTTTAGAATAAGACTTACTGCGTTACACAATTATACGCCTGTTGTGTTTGTAAAAAGTTATTAGCTTTTAACAAAAAGGCTATTATAGTAAATTCACTAAACCAGTATAGCGTTGTCAGCCCCCTTATGTGTGTACACGGCTGTCGCTGTCGCCTTGTCCTGATTTGGTGAATCCACTATAAAAAGGCAGCCTGAAAACCATTTTTCAGGCTGCCTATCTCATTTATTTACAAAAAAATCTCAATTAAATCATTCAAAAAACGCCGCCCCAATGCCGTTGGGCGGAAAAACATCGGATTGCTGTCCAGCAAACCTTTTTGCTGCGCTAATTGAATGCGTTGGCTGATTTTGGCGATGCTCACGCCCGTGCGTTCGGTAAAATATGCGCTGGGTACGCCGTCTACCAAACGCAGCGCATTCATCATAAATTCAAACGGTAAATCAGATGTTGGCACGATTCTCCGTTCAATCGCATCGTGTGGATGGGCTTGCATTGCCGCCAAATAATCCGCAGGGTGACGTTTGCGTGTGGTGCGTTCAATACGGTCGTGATGCGACAATTTGCCGTGTGCGCCCGCGCCGATGCCGATGTAATCGCCAAATTGCCAATAATTGACATTGTGCCGTGCGCGTTGATTGCGGTGTTTGGCAAACGCGCTGGTTTCGTATTGTTCAAAACCAGCCGCTGCTAATTGGGCGTGAACGGCATCTTCAATATCTTGCGCTGTGTCTTCTTCGGGTAAACCTTGTGGCGGCGTGTGTCCAAATGGCGTGTTGGGTTCAAGTGTCAGTTGATATGCGCTGATGTGGCTGGTGCCAAATGATATGGCAGTACGCACATCTTCGCAGGCAGCTTGAACGGTTTGATGCGGCAGCGCATACATCAAATCAATATTGACACGTTCAAAAATGCGCGTGGCAATATCAATCGCGGTTTTGGCTTCGTTTGCGTTGTGAATGCGCCCCAAAGTTTTCAGTTTTTCATTGTCAAAACTCTGTACGCCAATAGACAAACGATTGATGCCCGCATCTTTAAATCCTTGAAATTTTTCATATTCAAACGTGCTGGGATTGGCTTCCAAAGTAATTTCGGCTGTGGGATTGAGTTTGACCAAGGCGCGAATGTCACTTAATAATTGGTCAATCGCTGCCGCGCTGAATACGCTCGGTGTGCCGCCACCGATAAAAATCGTTTCAATCGGGCGACCCCAAAAATGGGGTAATTCGGTTTGTAAATCGGTCAGCAAGGCGGCGATGTACGCTTGTTCGTTGAGCGTGGTTTTGATTTTGTGTGAATTGAAATCGCAATAGGGGCATTTTTGAATGCACCATGGAATGTGTATATACAGCGATAAAGGGGGGAGGGCGGTGAGAGAGGTTGAATTTAACATAACGCGAACTCGGGATAAGAAATTTCATAAAAATTAAAGGGCAAACGTGATAATCTATTGTTTGCACACAACCAAGTATCACGAAAGCCCTTTAACATGGATTATCTTACCGCACTTTTCTGCCAAATTGATGATTTTTGCAAAGAATTTGAACCCAAATTCAATAGCAAATTGATTAAAAACAATAAAATTCGTAATAGACCAAGTTGTATCAGTACCGCAGAAATCATGACCGTACTGATTGCTTTTCATCAATATCGCATGCGTGATTTCAAAACCTATTACCAATGGCAAGTCCAATCCATTTGGCAGCGAGACTTCCCCAATATGCCCAGCTACAACCGCTTTTTGGAACTGGCTACACGAGCCTTACCTGCTATGTTGGTATTTTTAACCACCCAAATGGGCAAATGCACAGGTATAGGTGTGGTGGATTCAACCACTTTGTCGGTTTGCCACAATCGCCGTATTCACTCGCATAAAGTGTTTAAAAACATCGCGCAAAGGGGCAAAAGCAGTACAGGCTGGTTTTACGGTTTCAAATTGCATGCGGTATTTAACCACTTGGGTGAGCTGGTCAATTTTTGCTTAACCGCAGGCAATGTGGATGACCGTCAAGGTTTAAAACAAATGGCAAAGCACCTATTCGGCATTTTGGTGGCGGATAGGGGCTATATTGGAAAAGATTTAAGTGATTGGCTTAAAGAGAAATATGGCATTACTTTACTAACGGGTATCAAAAAAGGCATGAAACCCAAACAATACACAAGTGAGCAGAAAAAGCTGCTTAAAAAACGTGGTGTTATAGAAACCATTTTTGGGCAACTGAAAAATTTGTGTCAAATTGAACATACTCGGCATCGTTTGGAGCGTGGTTTTATCTTGAATTTGATTTCAGGTTTGACTGCCTATTGCCTGTTTCCTTATAAGCCAATGATGTTTGGAAAAAAGTCTTTGTTACCAATGAAGTAAGAAAGACTTATCCCGAGTTCGCGTTAACATAGGTATCAATCATACAAAAGGCAGCCTGAAAAACTTTTTCAGGCTGCCTATTTTAAAAATCATTAAACAGATGCTTTTTTCAAAATGATATAAAGTTCATCTTTTAATGCCAGCTTTTTCTGTTTCAGCTCATGAATTTCATCTTTGGCTGTTGCGCTGGCAACTGGGTCATTCTCCAAATTAGAAATTTTCGTATCTAACTCATTGTGTTCGTTGAATAGGCGAGCAAAATGAGCATCTTTTTGTTTCAGTTGGCTGATTAAATCACGATATTCTGGAAACACTAGGCACGTCCTTTCTCGAGTGTGGAAAAAATAGAATAGTTCAACAGTTTTTCAGGCTGCCTTGTTTTTTTATTTAAACACATTCTATAACAATTTTAGGTGTTTTGCCATACAATGCAGCCTGAAACACAAATAAGGAGCCATAAATGATACAACCTAAATTTTTAACTTTGGACGGGATTGATGGTGCAGGCAAAACCACGCAATTAAATGTGATACGAGCATGGTTTGAGGCACGTGGTTTACCTGTGTTGTTTACGCGTGAACCGGGGGGAACGCCTTTGGGCGAGCGTTTGCGTGAAATTTTGTTGGCACCTGAAACGCAAGTATCATTGCGAACCGAAACGTTGATGATGTTTGCGGCGCGTTGTCAGCATCTTGAAGATGTGATTTTGCCTGCGCTGAAAAATGGCGTGAATGTGGTCAGCGACCGTTTTACTGATGCGACTTTTGCCTATCAAGGGGGCGGACGCGGTTTGCCTGATGCGGATATTGCGGTGTTGGAGCGGTGGGTACAAGGCAGCCTGAAACCTGATTTGACGATTTTATTAGATGTGCCGTTGGAAGTATCGTTGGCACGTATTGAATCTTCGCGTGAAAAAGACCGTTTTGAGCAGGAACAGGCGGATTTTTTCAGACGTGTGCGCGATGTGTATTTGCAGCGTGCGGCGGCTGCGCCTGAGCGTTATGTGGTGGTGAACAGCAATCGTGAAAAAGCTGATGTGAAAGTGGAGATTGAAACGGTGTTGGATAAATTGTTTCAGGCTGCCTGAATATGAAAAAAATACTTTTGGGGTTGTTATTGGTTTTGTTGGTACTGTGGTTTAGGGAAGATGTGTGGCAAGGTGTGCAAAAAATCAGGCAGCCTGAAAACCGCGTGGTCAATCAAGCAACGGTGTTGGCGCAAATTCGCTCGCTCAATCATTTGGATAGCACGGCGTTTCACATGGAAACGATTGTGAAAACGGAAAAACAGGGTAACTGGTTTGCTTTGTGGCAGGATAGCCAAAAGGGCATTTTTACCGCACAAGGCAGCGTTCATGCGGGCTTGGATTTGAATAAGCTGACCGAAAAAAATGTACAAATAGCGGGCGATACAGTCATCATTACTTTGCCTCCTGTGGAAATTTTGTCAGTACGAGTAGAGGGGATTGATGTGTATGATTTGCGTACTGGAACATTGAATTTGCGCCCTGCGGATTTGAGTGTGCTGGAACAAGTTCGCCAAGTGGCGCGTGTGCAGATGTTGCAACAAGCATGTGCTAATGGCGTGTTGGCGCATGCGAAAGAACAAACTCGGGCGCAAGTGGAACGGTTGTTTGCTTTGGCGCAAGTGAAGGTTTCAGTGTACACGCCTGCGGCTTTGCCTAAATGTGTGTATTCAGCAAAATGAAAATAAATGAACAGGCAGCCTGAAAATTTTTCAGGCTGCCTATTTAGGAAATATTCTGTGTAAACATTGAAAGGCAGCCTGAAAAAGCGCACAATACCAATCTTTTTGTCATTTTAATCATCTATATAAATCAGGGAAATATTATGAAAACGCTGCATCCACAAACCCTTGCTATTCGTGGTGGCAAGGAACAAACCGAATACAACGAACATCATCAAGCCTTGTTTTTGACCAGCAGTTTTATGTTTGATAGTGCTGCTGATGGTGCAGCTTTGTTTAGCAAACAAAAACAGGGATTTACATACACGCGTACCGCCAATCCAACGGTTTCGGCTTTCGCACAACGCATCGCGCATTTGGAACGCGCCGAAGCAGGCATCGCCACTGCTACAGGTATGGCAGCGATTCAAGCGGGTTTGATGACATTTTTAAGCGCAGGCGACCATTTAATCAGTAGCCGCAGTTTGTTTGGCACAACGGCAGGGTTCATCACAGGACAGTTGATGCGTTTTGGCATTGAAGTAACCTTTGTATCACAAACCAATCTGCAAGAATGGCGTGATGCGATTCGTCCAAATACCAAAATGTTGTTTTTGGAAACGCCGTCCAATCCATTGGGTGAAGTGGCGGATATTGCTGCATTGGCAGAATTGGCGCATCAAAACCATGCTTTATTGGCGGTGGATAATTGTTTCTGTTCGCCAGCGGTGCAGCAGCCTTTGCGATTTGGTGCGGATTTGTCTATCCAATCCGCCACCAAAGCGATTGATGGACAAGGGCGAGTATTGGGTGGTGTGGTTTGCGGAAAAAATGACTTGATTCAACAAATTGCCATGTTTGTTAATAGTATGGGGATTGGTTTGTCGCCTTTTAATGCGTGGGTGTTGATGAGTGGCACAGAAACCTTGATGTTGCGTGTGCAGGCACAAAATCAGGCAGCATTGACGATTGCGCAATGGTTGCAAACGCAGCCACAAGTGGCAAAAGTGTATTATTCGGGGCTGCCTGAAAACCCACAAGCGCAATTGGTACAAAAACAGCAAAATGGTGGTGGCGTGGTCATTGCGTTTGAAGTGAAAGGTGGCGTGGAAGCGGCATGGAAAGTGATTGATACGGTGCAGCTTTTTTCCAGAACGGCAAATTTTGGCGATGTGCGCTCTACTATCACGCACCCTTGGACAACCACGCATTGCCGTATGTCGCCCGAAGATAAATTGGCGGCTGGTATCAGCGAAGGTTTGGTACGCATTGCGATTGGTTTGGAATATGTTGATGATTTGATTGCTGATTTGCAGCAAGCATTGAAAGCATTATAATAAAATCATTTCATTTTCAGGCTGCCTTAATGATGTATTGAAAAGGCAGCCTGAAAACATCATATAGTGAATTCACTAAACCAGTACAGCGTTGCCAGCTCCCTTATGTACTAGGTGTACACGGCGGTCGCTGTCGCCTTGTCCTGATTTAAATTGAATCCACTATACATAACATTATTAAGGAAAAACATGACCGAAGCAGAATTCTCCATGTGGGCATTACGCATTTGTTTAACCGTATTCATCATCTTTCTCGGCTTCATTATCTGGCAACTGGGCAGAGAGTCCAAAGTCGGCAAATGGGGCATGTTTATTTTATTTTTGGTACTTGGATTAGGCATCGCAGGATTTTTGTTCAAGAATTTATTGGTAGAAATGCTGATGTAAGGCTGTTATGATAACGCCTTTCATCGCAACAATTTGACATCATACACATGAAAGCACTCAGCGATTTTATCGCCATCATTTTATTCTTTGCGACATACAGCATCACCAAAAACATGGTTACCGCCACCATTGTTGCGGTCGTGATTGGGGTTTTTCAGGCTGCCTATACCTATTGGAAACACAAAAAACTAGAACCCATGCAATGGCTCAGTTTGGTGTTGATAGTGGTATTTGGTGGCTTAACCATTATTTTCAACGATGGTGCATTCATTATGCTCAAAACCACCTTGCTTACATGGGCAATGGCATTGATTATGCTGATTGCACAACTGCGCGGCAAAAATGGTTTACGCATCATATTGAGCAAAGAAATCACGCTGCCTGAAAACGTGTGGAACAAACTTGGTTACGCATGGATTGGCTTTTTTGCGTTTTTGGGCGCACTCAATCTCATCGTTGCCTATCCATTTGACGAAGCACGCGAAGCCGTGTGGGTACAATTCAAAGTTTGGGGCTATATTCCCCTGACCATCGTTTTTTCAATCGCGCAAGCCATTTACATGATGCGCCATTTACCAAAGGAAAATTAATATGGAATACTACATGATTTTATCCACCGATGTGGAAGGCACAGGCGAACAACGCGCCGCCGCTCGTCCAGCTCATTTGGAACGCTTAAAAGCATTAGATGCCGAAGGACGTTTGCTGATTGCAGGTCCAACTCCTATGCCCGATAATCCAACCGTGGTTTCAGGCAGCCTTGTTGTTGCCAAATTTGATAGCTTGGATGCCGCCGAAGCATGGGCAGGACAAGACCCTTATGTAGATGCAGGCGTATATGCCGAAGTCTTGATTAAACCGTTCAAAAAAGTGTTTCCACAATGAACGATATGCAACAACGCATGAGCGAATTGCTTGCCCCCTTGTCGCCAGATGTTTTTGAATTTGAAGACCAAAGTCATCTTCATGCGGGACACGCTGGTAATCAAGGCGGTGGGCATTATGCCGTGTTAATCGTCAGCCAAATGTTTGATGGCATGACACGCATCGCTCGTCAGCGAAAAGTGCAGGAATTGTTGGCAGATTTGTTTATCAGCAAACAAATCCACGCATTGAGTATTGTGGCGCGAACACCTGCCGAATATTTCAATTAAATATTTTCAGGCTGCCTATTTTATACAAAGGCGGCCTGAAAAAAACACAAAATAGGAAATTCTATGAATAAAAAACGTATTGCAGCAACCTTATTGACTGTTTTGTTTTCAGGCAGCGTATGGGCGGAAACTGTTGTAACCGTTAATGGCAGCAAAATTGACAGCAGCGAACTTGACCGCCGTGTCAAATTAACCGTTGCTGCCAGTCAAGGCAAAGTACACGATAGTCCTGATTTACGCCGTTTCATTGCTCAAGAAACGGTATTGGAAACCGTAGTGGTTCAGGAAGCGAAACGTTTGCGTTTAGACAAATCCGATGCCTACAAAGCTGCTGAAACCGCTGCACGCAAACAAGCAACCGAACAAGGCTTGGATAAACAAGCCGATTTTAAACAACGCTGGGCAGATTTCCAAAATCAATTATTGATGCAAGCGTATGCGGCAGATGTGATTCAGAAAAACCCTGTGAGTGATGCGGATATTCAAACACGTTACGAACAATTACATCGTCGCTACAATGGTACAGATGAAGTACAAGTAGGCGAAATTGTTACTGATAAGGCAGAGCAAGCTACCGCTGCTGCACGCGAATTGGGTGCGAAAAAAAGTTTTGCCGATGTGGCGAAACGATACAGCATTGACCCAATCGTGAAAGAAGGGCAATTACTGATTACCGAATTTGTGCCATTGGTAGATATGAAAGAAGCACGTCCGAAAATTTACGATGCGGTAAGCAGCCTGAAAAAAGGACAAGCGTCTAAACCCGTAGCAGGTGACAATATTCATGTGGTATTTTATATGCAAGACCGCCGAAAAATTACGGTGGATTCATTGGACAAAATGCGCGACAGTATGCGCGAAAGCATGACCGATGAACGCGTGCAAGAAGCGATGGGGACTTTGTTGCAAAAAGCCAAAATTGAACCTGCAAAATAAAGTTTGTCCATAAAAGGCAGCCTGAAAACTTGAAACCTGTATTCATTAGTTTTAAGAATACAGGTTTTTTTGAAAGTAATAATGATGTTTACTAATCCTATTCCACCGCGCTGGCTCAAAGGCGGCAATATGGAAACCTTATACGCCAAAGCCTTGCAGCGCGAAGCCCCCGAATATCGCCGCGAATTGATACGCGACAGTTATGGCGAAGATTATGCCGCTTACGATTTTGTGGACAGCCACGATGCCAACGCGCCCTGTGTGGTGTTATTGCACGGCTTGGAAGGCAGCAGTCGCAGCCATTATGCGATTGAATTGATGCATGCCGCACACGCAAAAGGTTGGCACGGCGTAGTCGCCCATTTTCGCAGTTGTGGCGGCGTGCCATCTAAACGCATGTATCACAGCGGCGATACGCGAGAAGTGGCGCATATGCTCGGCGTATTGGCAGCGCGTTATGCACGGCTTTATGTGGCTGGTGTGTCGCTGGGTGGCAATGTGTTGGCAAAATATTTGGGCGAACAAAAATCCGCCGCTTTGCCACGCGCCGCCGCTGCGGTTTCCGCACCATTGGATTTGAATGCTTGTGGCGATGCTTTGGAGCAGGGCATACCCCGTTTGCTGTACACCCAATATTTCTTGCGTTCCTTGTTGCCCAAAGTGCCGCCAGCAGCGCATAAAATCAGCAGTTTGGGCGATTTTGACAACACCTTTACCGCGCCACTACACGGTTTTGCCGACAAACGCGATTACTATACTCGCTCATCTGCCAAACCCTTTTTGCGCGATATTGCCATACCCACTTTGTTGCTCAACGCCAAAAATGACCCATTTGTACCCGCCGCATCCTTGCCACGCGAATATGATATTTCAGATTGCGTTACTTTGATGCAGCCTGAACATGGTGGACACGTTGCATTTGTAACAGGTGAAGGACGTGGGCATTTACGTTGGTTGCCTGAAACTTTATTGGCTTATTTTTCCCAATTTGAAACAGTATAAATAAGGCAGCCTGAAAATGGCTTATATTTATAGTGAATTCAATTTAAACCAGTACAGCGTTGCCAGCTCCCTTATGTACTAGGTGTACACGGCGGTCGCTGTCGCCTTGTCCTGATTTAAATTGAATCCACTATATTTTCAGGCTGCCTAAATTATATTGATAGGCAGCCTGAAAAACATATTTCACCAAATTTGTCCAAAAGAAAACATGAACAAAATCAAACCTTTAACCATCAGCATACTGATGTTTATCGCAGCTCCCACTTTTGCAGCCACCTGTACACCAGCCGAATTGGAAAATATCCTTGCGCCAGCCACCGTACAACAACACAGTGTAGAAGTCGCGTGTTCCGCAAAATTGCCCAAAAATCGCACCATCAGCAAACGCCTGTATTTCACAGGTAATGCCGCCAGCCAACAAACTTTTGATTGTAACGGCAACGCCATCGTACCCACGCACATCAATGGCGGCGACAGCATCGTTATTCGCTCCAAACAGCAACAAAATCAATGGTCGCGCCCTGAAAATCTCACCATACGCGCTTGTAAAATCAGCGGTTCAGTACGCATTATGGGTATGGGTGCGAATGGAGAAGCGACTGCCGTGCGTGATTCTTCGCAACAAATCGGACACACAGAACGTGCCCAAGCCGCCGCACCTAGCCACATTCGTCTGGAAAATATGACCATTATGGGCATCGGGCGCATACCATTGTATTTAGCCCCCGGTGTGAACCATGTCAGCGTTACCAACAGCCGCATCACAGGCAGAAGCAATAGCGTAGCGATTTATTTGGATGCAGAAAGTGGCTACAACACCTTTATGCGCAACACCATTGACACCAAAACCACAAGCCGCGAATTGATAGCGATTGATGGTTCAGCACATAACACATTTAGCAACAACCGTTTTTCTTCGCTCAATCGTGGTGGGATTTATTTATATCGCAACTGCGGCGAAGGCGGCGCGATTCGCCATCAAACACCATCGTATAACACATTGAGTCAAAACACGTTTTACTACAATAAATACAATGGTGCATTGCCCGCAATCTGGTTGGGTGCGCGTAACGGCAACCGCAGTTATTGCGCGGCAGATGCAGGATTTGCATTTGGCAGTAGTGTAGATAATCGCGATTTTGCCGATAATAATGTGGTGGAGAACAACCGAATTTATCGCTTACCTGCCCATAAAATGATTCGTAATCATGGGGCAAATAACCGCATTACCAACAATCCAACTGTTCGATAAATTTGGATTAACAAAATAGAATTTTGAATAGACTGAAACCTTTACAAAATCCATTCAGGCTGCCTTTGTTTTACAAACAATGAAGTTCCATATTGTTTAGATGTTTACTCAAACATATACAAAATGATACTGTTCATACTTTTCAGGCAGCCTGAAAGCGAGTAAAATTACATAGATTTTTATTTCAAACGCGAATATGAGATAAACGCGTTTTTCGACAAATTTTTATTAGGAGTATTATCATAGCACAGCAAGAACGCGAAGCACGAATTAATGGCGAAATTACTGCCAAAGAAGTGCGTTTAATTAGTGGAGACGGTGAACAACTTGGCGTTGTACCGTTAAAGGAAGCTATGTCTATGGCAGAAGAACAGGATGTTGATTTGGTGGAAATTTCTCCTACTGCCAAGCCGCCTGTTTGTAAGTTAATGGATTTTGGTAAATACAAATACGAACAATCCAAAAAACGAGACGAAGCCAAGAAAAAACAAAAACAAGTCCAAATCAAGGAAATTAAATTCCGCCCTGGAACGGATGATGGCGACTACAACATCAAAATGCGTAAAATCCGCGAATTTTTGGAAGATGGCGACAAAGTGAAAATTACTTTACGCTTTCGTGGTCGTGAAATGGCGCATCAACAGCTGGGTGCGCAATTATTAGAGCGCATCAAAACCGAATTGGCAGAAGACGGTCAAGTGGAGCAATTTCCAAAAATGGAAGGTCGTCAAATGGTAATGATGGTTGCGCCAAAGAAAAAATAATAGTACAATCTTGCGCTTTGTTTCATGTGCCGTATGAAACAAAGCATTTTTCAGGCTGCTGCCTGAAAATAAAAAAGCGGCAAAAAAGCGTGGTTTCGGGTTTTAAGTATTTGTTTAGACAAATCTCCCGCAGCCTTATCTAATAAATCATTGGAGTTTTTCCCATGCCTAAAATGAAAACCAAGTCTAGCGCGAAAAAACGCTTTAAAGTCTTGGGCAACGGTGGTGTAAAACGCGCTCATGCGTTCAAACGCCACATCTTGACCAAAAAAACCACAAAAAACAAACGCCAATTGCGCGGCACTTCTATGGTGAACGAACGCGATTTGGCTTCTGTTGCTAAAATGTTGCCCTACGCTTAAAGGAGTTAAATTATGCCACGCGTAAAACGCGGTGTTACCGCTCGTGCTCGTCACAAAAAAGTGATTGCGTTAGCCAAAGGCTATCGCGGTCGTCGTAAAAATGTCTATCGCATCGCTAAACAAGCGGTGATGAAAGCTGGTCAATATGCGTACCGCGACCGTCGCCAACGCAAACGCCAGTTCCGTCAATTATGGATTACTCGTATCAATGCGGGTGCACGTCAAAATGGCTTGTCTTACAGCAAATTCATGAATGGTTTGAAACGTGCTGCGATTACGTTAGACCGTAAAGTATTGGCTGATTTGGCTGTATTTGACAAAGCAGCATTTGCACAATTGGTTGAAAAAGCAAAAGCAGCTTTGGCTTAATTGTGATATGAAAAACAAGGAAATTTGCATAATGCGAGTTTCCTTGTTTTGTTTTGTCCATTATTTTTCAGGCTGCATTTTTATGAAATTAACCACACCTCCCCTTGCACCCAAAGTGATTGATGCTTTGGCAAATTTACAAATTCACTGTGTACGGGATTTGCAAAAAATAAATCCATGTCGTGCATTTTTATTATTAAAAAAGAGTGGATTAAGCGTTACACAATCAGTTTTTTGGCAACTGGTAGCATTATGCAGCCTGAAAACGGTGCAGGATTTGACGGCGAAGCAACGTGCATATTGGTTGCAACAGTTGCGCAATACACCACCTGTTGCTATTTTTCCAACGAAAAATCAAATGGAAACATATATGCATGCAGCTTTGTTTCAGGCTGCATTGGCGGCAAAAATAGGAGAAGTACCTGTTGGGGCGGTGGTGGTACATCGTGGCGAAATCATTGCAGCGGCGCATAATCGTTGTATCGCAGATTGCAATATCAGTCATCATGCAGAAATTCAGGCATTGGCTCAAGCAGGGCAAGTGTTGGGAAATTATCGTTTGAACGAATGCGATGTGTATGTTTCGCTGGAGCCCTGTGTGATGTGTGCAAGTGCGATAGTGCAAGCGCGCGTGGCTCGGGTCATTTTTGCGGCGCGTGAACCGAAAATGGGTGCGGCAGGCAGCGTGATAGATGTGTTTGCCAATAAGCAAATGAACGTACATACGGCAGTTTTGGGTGGTATATTGGCAGATGAAGCGCAGACAATTTTGCTGAATTTTTTCAGGCTGCGTCGTGAAAATAATAAATTGCAAAACTGTCAAGAGTAATTCGTTAAATTTAACTTGATTTAGCTTATTTTCCCTAGTTATCCTGTCAGAAAAGTGTATAATAGTCGCTCTTGTCGCAAAGTGATTGTTGGCAAAAAAATACAATAAGAAGGGAAAACATCAAAGATGAGTAACGCTTTTGCATTACCTGTACCCAGCGCACACGGTAGCTTGGAACAATATATTCACACGGTGAACAATATTCCCATGTTGAGTTTGGAAGAAGAAGTTTCTTTGGCAAATCGCCAGTTGCGTGGCGATTTGGAGGCAGCAAAACAGTTGATTTTGTCACATTTACGTGTGGTGGTTTCCATTGCGCGTGGTTATGATGGTTATGGCTTGAATCAGGCAGATTTGATTCAAGAAGGTAATATTGGTTTGATGAAAGCAGTAAAACGTTTTGAACCAACTCATGGCGCACGTTTATTTTCATTTGCAGTACATTGGATTAAGGCGGAAATTCATGAATTTATTTTGCGTAACTGGCGTTTAGTGCGTATTGCTACCACCAAACCACAACGTAAATTGTTTTTCAATTTACGCAGTATGCGAAAAAGTTTGAGTGCGCTCACGCCAAAAGAAGCACAAGATATTGCTGATGATTTAGGTGTCAAATTATCAGAAGTAATGGAAATGGAACAACGCATGACAGGGCATGATGTGGCTTTGTTGGCAGAAAATTCCGATGATGATGAAAACAGTTTAGCCCCGATTGATTGGTTAAGTGATACGCATCATGAACCCAGTCAGCAAATGGCACAAAAAGCAAATTATGCTTTGCAAACAGAGGGTTTGCAAAATGCTTTATCTCAATTAGATGAGCGCAGCCGTCGCATTGTTGAGACGCGTTGGTTGCAAGATGATGGTGGTTTAACTTTGCATGATTTGGCGGCAGAATACGGTGTTTCGGCCGAACGCATTCGCCAGATTGAAGCAAAAGCGATGCAAAAATTGCGTGGTTTTTTAGCGCATAAAGAAGATGATTGGGTGGACGCATAAAGTTCACATTTGTTAGAAGGCAGCCTGAAAATTGAGTTCATCATAATGTTTGATTAATATAAACATGTTGATACTCTTTTTCAGGCTGCTTTTATTTTTTAATTAATCATGCAGCCTGAAACCTTTGCAAAATCCCCATCTTTGGCACATTTCTGCGCGATGCGTTTCTCAAACGCTTGCCTATCTATATGATATGTCTGCGCGTTTTGCGATACTATCGCTTTGAACTGCGCTCAAATCTGGGGTTTTGCAAAGGTTTCAGCCTGAAAAAATTGGAAAGAATATGTTGAAATTTACCTTACATAAAAAAGATGGCTACGCACGGCGTGGGACATTGGAGTTGAATCATGGCAAGATTGAAACGCCTGTGTTTATGCCTGTTGGTACATATGGCTCGGTCAAAGCGATGACACCTAATGATTTGCATACCATCAAAGCACAAATTATTCTGGGTAATACTTATCACTTGTGGTTGCGCCCTGGATTGGACGTGATTGAACAATTCGGCGGTTTGCACCAGTTTATTGGTTGGGATAAGCCAATTTTGACTGATTCAGGTGGTTTCCAAGTGTTTTCACTATCGGATATGCGTAAATTAACCGAAGATGGTTGCACATTCAAAAGCCCGATTAATGGCGACAAATTGTTTTTATCACCCGAAATTTCCATGAAAATTCAAACGGTTTTGAATTCAGATATTGTAATGCAATTAGATGAATGTACTCCTGGCGAAGCCTCATATGAACAAGCAAGAAAATCCTTGCAAATGTCCTTGCGCTGGGCGGAACGCAGTAAAAAAGCATTTGAAGATTTGCGTAATCCCAATGCATTATTTGGTATTGTACAGGGTGCAATGTATGAAGATTTGCGCGAAGAATCCTTGCGTGGCTTGGAAGAATTGGATTTCCCAGGCTTGGCAATTGGTGGCTTGTCGGTAGGTGAGCCAAAACCTGAAATGTACCGCATGTTGCGTGCAGTTGGGCCAATTTTGCCTGAACATAAGCCACATTATTTGATGGGAGTCGGCACGCCTGAAGATTTGGTGTATGGCGTAGCGCATGGTGTGGATATGTTTGATTGCGTGATGCCAACTCGCAATGCACGCAACGGTTGGCTGTTTACCCGTTTTGGCGACATCAAAATCAAAAATGCAAAACACCGCCACGATACTCGCCCTTTGGATGAATCTTGTACTTGCTATACCTGCCAAAATTTCAGTCGTGCCTATTTATATCATTTGCATAAAGTGGGCGAAATTTTGGGCGCACAACTGAACACCATTCACAATTTGCATTTTTATCAAGTGATAATGGCAGAAATGCGTGAAGCGATTGAGCAAGGGAAATTTGCTGATTGGCAAGCACAATTCCATGAAAATCGTGCGCGTGGTACAGATTGATAGAAAAATAATGCAGCCTGAAAACGTATAGTTGCAGAATTGAAAAAAAGTACTACGGCGTTGGCTCGCCTTGCCGTACTACTTGTACAGTCTGTGGCTCTTCGCCTTGTATGATATTTTCACTTCTGCAACTATACGTTTTCAGGCTGCATTTTTATTTTGTAAAACAGAATAGGAGCTACTGACACAGTTACTTTAGGTCATTAGCCCCTAAAATTCAGGCAGCCTGAAAATATGATTTATTCTGCTTTATCGTTATTTTCAGTTTTTTCAACTTCCGCAGATGCTTCCACTTTTGGTTCTGTTATTACAACATTTTCTGCTTGCTTTTCAGTTGCAGCAGATTGCACATTACCTTGGCTATCCAGCGGTTTAGCAGGTTCGCCAATGCCCAATTCTGTACCACTTTGTATGCGTTTGATATTGTCGCGATGACGATAAATAACCAATGCAGCCACCACTACCAAAGACCATCCCCAAGTGGGTTGATGAATGATGATAAACGCTGCAAATGGCGCACATGCTGCGGCAATTAAAGCAGCCAGCGAAGATTTGTGGAATTTGAATGCAATAACAGCCCAAATTAGTACAACCCAAAAAGTTGTCCAAAATGACATGCCCAATAACACACCTAATGCAGTTGCTACGCCTTTACCGCCACGAAAACCGAAAAATATAGGGTACATATGTCCCAATACCACTGCAATCGCTGCCAAGCCTACCCCACCTGCTGGCATACCTGCGCCATTCATTAAACAGCGTGCCAACAAAACCACAACGAAGCCTTTGAGCGCATCGCCAAACAAAGTCCATGCTGCGGCTTTTGTGTTACCACTACGCAACATATTGCTTGCACCAGGGTTGCCCGAGCCGTATGTACGAGGGTCAGGCATACCCAATTTTTTAGAGACAATCAGCGCAGCAGACAGCGAACCGATTAAATACGCCACCAATGCCACCATAATTTCCAAGAAGAACATACAACCACTCCCGTCTTTTCGTTTACAATATGCGATATTGGAATGCGATGAACATTCCAACCACGATAAAACACTATTCTAACGGAACTTATTCAAATGGACAAAATTTTCCTACATGGCATGAAAGCTGATACCCTCATTGGCGTTTATGATTGGGAGCGACAACACCTGCAAACCCTTATTTTGGATTTGGATATTGGACTATCTGCACGCGCACACGATGATGATATTGCCAGCACCATACATTATGGCAACGTATGTGAACGCATCCGTCAAGAATTAAAACAACGTGATTTTAAATTATTAGAAACTCTTGCCGAATACATTGCACAATTAATACTCAACGATTTTCAGGCTGCCTCTGTGCGTGTACGCATTGTCAAAGCAGGTATTTTGCCAGATGTAAAAGAAGTCGGCGTGGAAATTGAGCGTTGTATTCAGGCAGCCTGAAAATGTATCAAAAACTGTCTTTTCTATTACAACTTTCGCTGCGTCAATATCGTTATTTGCGTGTTAAATTCTTGCGTCTTTTGGATATCAAAGGACGCACGGCGTGGGTTTATGCGCCCGAATGTCAGGCGCATTTTGTAGATGGCGAACATCCCGAAAATCCGCAGCGTACCCAAGTGATTGAAAATACATTAAGAAAAACAGGTTTGTGGCACTTATTGCAAAAAATAGAAGCCGATGAAGTCAGCGATATTCAACTTTCTCGCGTCCACACACGTCGATATTTGAGTAGCTTGGAAAACAAATTACCGCTCGCCGATAGCATTGTTAAAATCAGCGAAGATACTTATTTGAGTAAAGATACACTCAAAGCCGCTCGTTATGCCGCAGGTGCAGCCGTCCGCGCGGTGGATTTGGTCATGAAAAAACAAGCTAAAAATGCCTTTTGCGCCATTCGTCCGCCAGGTCATCACGCATTTGCCGACAAAGCAGGTGGATTTTGTTTCATCAACAATGTTGCAGTTGCCGCCATGCATGCCATTGCCGAATACCGCTTGGAACGCGTAGCGATTGTGGATTTTGACTTGCATCACGGCGATGGCACAGAAGATATTTTCCGTGATGACCCACGAGTGATGTTCTTATCATCATTCGAATCACCTCTGTATCCATTTTGTGGTTTGAAATTTGATGGTAGCAATCCAAATGTGATTAATTCACCACTCAAAGCAGGCGATGGCAGCCGCGAATTTCGTGATTTGGTACGCGAACAATGGCTTACCCGTTTAGCCACGTTCAAGCCACAAATCATTTTCTTTTCGGCTGGATTTGATGCACATCGTGATGATGATTTGGGACATTTGAATTTAACCGAAGCAGATTTTGAGTGGCTGACCAAAAAAGTGATGCTGATTGCCAACCGCCATGCAAATGGGCGCATCGTATCTGTTTTGGAGGGGGGGTATAATTTGAGCAGTTTAGCCAGCAGCGCACGCGCACATATTATGTGTTTGATTAAAGCCAGTCCGTTTATTTAAGAATGAATATACAACTAAAAATATTAAGGCAGCCTGAAAATATGTTTTTCAGGCTGCCTTATGATATGATTATGCCCATTTATATGTATTTTTACACGGTTTATCCCATGAAAAAAATTTTGTTGGGTGGCGCAACTGCTGCAGTTGTTGCCGTAGCTATGCTTGGCTCTCCGTATTATTTGGGCAGCAAAGCACGCCAAAGTTTGCAACAACAACACGACATTCTCGCCGATACATTTTTCATTGAAATAGACAAAACCAAGTCCAATTATCAACAAGGCTGGTTTACGTCCACTGAAACCATCGTGTTTCGGTTTAGCCCCAATGTTTTGGCAAATTTGAGCAAACAAATTCCCAATAATGTGCGCGTTGTGCTGGAAAAACCCATCACATTGGTGAATCATGTGAAACATCATCCATTCGCGGCGGGCATCACGCCTGTACGCGCCGTTGTGGATACCGAATTTCAATATGACCCAGAAGTCAAAAAAACACTCGCCCGTTTTTTTGGCGAACAGACACCGCTAACAGTTCGGAATATCATTAAATTAAATGGTGATGGCGATATGAGTGTGAAAGTCGCGCCGTTTGATTATGAAGAATTATCAGGCATCAAACTTAACTGGAACGGTTTAGACGGAACGGTTTCGTATCAAGATGGTTATGCACAATACACCACGCATTTTGTGATGCCCGCATTTAAAGCACAGCTTGCTGATAAAGGCAGCCTGAATTTTGAACAACTGGATTTGAGTAGCATCACAGAATCCAGTCAAGACGGTAAAACCGCGCTTGGTTCTTCCAATACCACATTGGGTAAATTTGAAGCGACATGGCAAGAGGGCATAGATTACCATATTCAGTTGAATGAATTGATTAATATGGTTACCGATTTGCAAATTGGCGCATTCATCAATCCTACGGGGACAGTGCCACCCAGCAGCATTCGCGTGGAAAATTTAAGTTACACCACCCAAAGTTACGCCACCCAAACTCAAGAGCCAGAAGCAGGTTTTATCAATACGCAAGGCAAATTTGCGTTTGCTAAATTGCATTATGGTGACAAACAATATGGACCTTTGAATATTGATGTGGTGGCTGAACATTTGCATACCGACAGCCTGAATGCACTCAAAACCAAATGGCAAGCATTGGCAAATGAACCTGTGGTTGCCAGCGATGCCAGCAGTCCTGCGGTAGCGGAAGAACAAAATCAAAAATGGTTGGCGGCTGTTCGCAATGAAGGCGCGGGCGTATTTACCAATAATCCTGTTTTCAAAGTGCAAGCTTTTGATTTTACAACGCCACAAGGTCATATCAAAGCCAAAGGTAGCCTGAAATTCACGGATTTAACCCAAGCGGATTTAAATGATAGCAAATTGCTGATTGCTAAAATGAATGCAGATTTGGAATTAGATGTGTCGCAAAGTTTGATAGAAGATTTTTCTATCACGCAAACCAGCCATTTCTTCACGACAGAAGACCCAAACAACGCGCAAGAACAGCAAGAAATCCGCGATACCATCAAATTATTGATTAACCAAAGCATTGATAGCATGGCGCAAGAGGGTTATTTAAGCAAAGACAACGGCGCGGTTAAAACCCATTTGTTGGTTGCCAATAACCAAATCACATTGAATAACAAACCTTTCCAAACGCAAACCAATGAAGATTTGTTTGCCAATTTGGAAGATGAAAATGCCGTGCCACCGCAGCCTGAAAGCGCGTCAGCACCCTAAAAAATATATTTTCAGACTGCCTATCTACACAAGAAAAAGGCAGCCTGAAAAAACAAAATACAGAAAGAATCATCATGACAGCTCCTTTACAAAACGACACATTTCTTCGTGCCTTGCTCAAACAACCCGTTGAATACACGCCTATTTGGATGATGCGCCAAGCAGGACGCTATCTGCCAGAATACAAGGCCACACGCGAATTTGCAGGCAATTTTTTGGAATTGTGTTACAGCATAGATTTAGCCACCGAAGTAACCTTGCAACCGATTGACCGCTACAATCTGGACGCAGCGATTTTGTTTTCCGATATTTTGACCGTACCCGATGCCATGGGTTTGGGTCTGCATTTTGTGGCAGGCGAAGGTCCAAAATTTGAACGTCCTTTGCAACATGAAGCCGACATTGATTTGCTGACCGTTCCTGATATGGAAAAATTGCGTTATGTATTTGATGCCGTTGCTTCTATTCGCAAAGCGATTGACGGTCGCGTGCCACTGATTGGTTTTTCAGGCAGCCCATTTACTTTGGCGTGTTACATGATTGAAGGTGGCGGCAGTAAAGATTGGCGTACTGTGAAAACCATGTTGTATTCGCGCCCTGATTTGTTGCACAAAATATTGCATATTAACGCGCAAACAGTAACGGAATATTTGAATACCCAAATCGCTTGCGGCGCACAAGCTGTACAAATTTTTGATACATGGGGTGGTGTATTGAGCCATACCGCATTCCAAGAATTTAGTTTGTCCTACATAAAACAAATTATCAGCGGCTTGAAACGCGAACACGAAGATCGCCGTGTCCCCGTGATTGTATTTACCAAAGGCGGCGGACAATGGCTGGAATTATTAGCAGACACAGGCGCAGATGCATTGGGTTTGGATTGGACAACCGACATTACCCAAGCACGCGCAAGAGTAGGGGATAAAGTTGCATTACAAGGTAATATGGACCCATTCGCCTTATTTGGTACACACAAATCCATTTGTGCCGAAGTTGCACGAATTTTGAAAGGATATGGACAGGGTTCAGGTCATGTGTTTAATTTGGGACACGGTATTAATCAATTTACCGACCCTGAAAATGTAGAAATTTTCGTAGAAGCTGTACACGATTTATCGCGTCCTTATCATCAATAATCAACATAGGAAAAGGCAGCCTGAAACATTTTCAGGCTGCCACAATATATTTATGAGCCATTTAGATTACGCTGCTTTATTTTTAATGTTCGGTATCATATTGATTTCGTTAGCAACTGTATGGCAAATGTATGTGATGCTAACCGAAACTTATTCACTCAACCGTTTTCAAAATAGCCCGAAAATGTTGTGGGTTGCGATGTCGCTATTTTTCAGTTTCAGTTTATCTGTTTACTGGGTTTGTCCCAATGCACGCAAAAAAGGCTGGTTATTTTTGTTGTTAGGTGGTGGCGGAGTGATATGTTATGGATTGGGTATGTGGTATAAAAAATTAGCAGGATTTTGATTATTTTCAGGCTGCCTTATTTATGCAAAATAAATCATATAAAATATAGTCGCTTCAAATTAACACAGACAAGGTGATAGCGACTGCCGTGTACAATAGTACGTAAGGGAGCTGGCAACGCTGTACTGGTTTCAATTGAATTCACTATAGTTTTCAGGCTGAAACCTTTGCAAATCCCCAAAAAAATCCTTTAAATTCCCTCCTAACCAAGAATTTAGGGGATTTTTCCATGAACAGATTTTTCTACCAATCAGCACAAACCCTGTTGAATCAATATGTCGACCGATTTCCATTACTTAAAATCACCCAATTACTAGACTGAAACCTTTGCAAACCCCCAAAGCAGTTGTATTGCTTTGGGGGTTTGCAAAAGTTTCAGCCTTTTATTCTTTCACGCGCGCCAATCCCACCGCAGCCATATTATCAAAATCCAAGGTACGCTCCGTTTCTTTTAGCGCATTGATACGTGCCACTTGTTTACACAAAACCAAAGCGTAAACTGCCGCACCCTGTGTCCATAAATATCGCCCTGCAAATTCCATTAATTGCCAGTTTTCAGGCTGCCTAATTGGCGGCAAATGATGAATAAAATGGACTTGTTCAATGTACCAACCGAGAGATTCTGCCCATTTTCTAACTACCGACAACGCGACCCCTTCTCCTACATTAGGCAAATCATGACTTAAATGAATGCGCCAAATAGAATGCGGATTAAATCCTGTCAGCAACACGCAACCTTGTTCATCAAGAACTTGATACAGCTCCATCA
The DNA here is from genome assembly GCF_022354465.1 of Wielerella bovis. Classification (NCBI taxonomy): domain Bacteria; kingdom Pseudomonadati; phylum Pseudomonadota; class Betaproteobacteria; order Neisseriales; family Neisseriaceae; genus Wielerella; species Wielerella bovis. Next base: position 638,207 of record NZ_CP092361.1, read on the forward strand.
AAATACGCAATATTTCAGTTTCCGTATCCGGCAAATGCGCCGCAATAACCGCATCAAAACTGCCTTCACGCCAAGGCAAATGAGTTGCATCTGCCAATATATCCGCAGGCAAAAAACGAGCTTGTTTCACTTGCCAAGTACGCGCGTAATTTCCATTTATGCAGCCTGAAAGATGACCCAATAATAATGTTCGATAAGGTTGGTATTGCGATAAGGCAGCCTGAAAAAAATGTTCTTCTTGTTCAAGTAGGTAGCGACCAAGTGCATCATTTCTAAACCAATTTTGCAAATAGCTCACATCCATATTGATTTATCCCATCTATCTATTGTATTTTTATTTGCAATAAATTATCACATAATTTGAATTATTTAGCTGAAATTTTCCAACTTGACAGTTCCGAGTATTCGCTTTACGATGCTGGATTATTTTTGTATTACTACATATTTTGTTTATGAAAAACACCAAGACCATCGCCATTGCTGTTGTGTGCAGTTTACTTATCCTACCCACATGGGCACACAGCAAATCATACACCCCAGCACAAACAGGGTCGGCGATGATGCTTCTGCAAAACTCTCCATTTAGCACACAACAATCCAATAGCTTTGTGTCCAATTTTTCATTGGGTTCACATGGCAGTATGTGGACAAATTTACGCAAAACATTCCGCATGGAAGAAGTTAATCCATCTTTGGTACGCAGCCACGAAAGCAAATTTGTCACTAATAGTGCTTATTTTAATCGCACGATTGTTCGCAGCACACCTTACATGTATCACATCGTCAATGAAGTGAAAAAACGCAATATGCCAGGTGAAATTGCGTTATTGCCTTTTATTGAGAGTGCATACGTAACCAAAGCACGTTCGCACGTTGGTGCATCGGGCTTGTGGCAATTTATGCCTGCAACAGGTCGCCATTATGGTTTGGAACAAACACCTTTGTATGATGGTCGCCATGATGTGTACGCCTCTACCGATGCAGCATTGAATTATTTGCAATACTTATATGGCTTATTTGGTGATTGGTCATTGGCATTGGCAGCATATAACTGGGGTGAAGGTAATGTAACACGCGCCATTAATCGTGCAATGGCTGCTGGTTTACCACCAACTTATGAAAATTTGCGTATGCCCAACGAAACACGCAATTATGTGCCAAAATTATTAGCTGTACGCAATTTGGTTAATAATCCACAGGCTTACGGTATTACGCTGCCTGAAATGAAATCAGAACCCTATTTTAAAACGGTTATGATAGATAAGCCGATTGATGTGATGGCAGCAGCACATTTAGCAAATATTTCAGAAAGTGAATTTCTGGCTTTAAATCCAGCTTTCAAAACACCCGTGTTTATCCCCAAAGGACAACATCGCCAAATGTTATTGCCTGTTAATGCAGTTCGTACATTTGAGCATAACTACAAAAATTCCGACCCTCAAACTTTGCTGTCTTGGGATGTTTATACGCCAGATACACGCGTTGCCTTGGCAGATATTGCGGCGCAAACAGGTAGTAGTGTAAGTGAGTTACGTCGATTAAATGGTATTAGTTCAGCTTATGTTAATGCAGGGCGGACAATCTTGGTCAATAAAAACCGCGCATCTGGTATTAAACCATTTACTGCATTTGCCAAAGTAGATGTGGACAATACGCCAGATACTTTTGTGGAACAAGCACCTGTATTACCACAAGGGGTTGCAACTCCTTCTGTAAATATTGCACGCCAAAATACGACTGCAAAAACGCAAACATTTGCTACTACGCCATCTCCATCAACCGCATTTATGGCAAATACTACCAATCGTCAAGTGCTGGGTAATCAATCCAATACACAGACTGTATCGCAAGTCATACAAAATACAATAAGGCAGCCTGAAAGTGATGAATTGATGCAATTAGTACAAGCCTCACAGGAAAGATTGCGTGCCGAACAAGCTGTACGCAATAGTTTAGCTCAATCAGAAGCCATAGAAGCGCGCAATCGTGCTGCGGCAGAACAACGAGCTGCAGCAGAACGTCGTCGCCAACAGCTTGCAGCTGCTGAACGTGCTAAAACCGAAACAGCTAATCGTGCCCGAGAAGAAGCTATTGCACGTGCTAAACCTGCAACCACCTACAAAGTTGGCGAAGGTGATACACTGTATAGCATCGCTAAACGTCATAATATAGATGTGGCAGATTTAATTGCTGGCAATAATATTAAGGGAAACCATATTCAGACAGGACAAGTCTTGAAAGTGGTGTTTAATAACCAATCTGCAACACAAACCGAACGAGTGCAGGCGGTGCGAGCAGTAGCCAATAGTCGAACAGTTGGCAATGTCCGTGCAGTTAATGCACGAGAAGAGCGTAAACCAAGTACACATGTCGTCCGTAAAGGAGATACCTTAAATAGTGTTGCCGAACGATACAATATCAAACCTAGTGAGCTGAAACGCCTAAATGGTGGTAGCAATACCATTAGAATAGGGCAAACATTAAAATTGACACATTAAAGCTAGAAAACCAATCAGCCGTTCTTGTGCAAAAATACCACAAGAGCGGCTTTGTTCTACTTAATCACTTGTCATACATGATTACAAAACACTACAATCTACGTTGCTTTCAGGCTGCTTTAATTGATAAATAAAGGCAGCCTGAAAAATTAGAACCTTTATTGATTACTGTTGTAGTAGATTAGCTTGAACAGAACAAGCCAATATTGATTTATCCAACCCAAGATAATTTACTATAAATTAAGGCTCATAAATAAACCAAGGAAATACATCATAATGATTTGGAATATACCCATCGGGCTCACATGGATGAGAATTGCACTTATCCCATTGTTTACGATATTGTTTTATTTGCCCAAACATTGGATAGAACCGCAAACCATTAATATAGCCGCTGCTGCAATTTTTGCCATTGCAGGAATTACGGATTGGTTAGATGGATTTCTGGCTAGACATTGGAAGCAAACTTCAGATTTTGGCGCATTCTTAGACCCAGTTGCGGATAAATTGATGGTTGCCGTAGCACTTATCTTATTGGTTAAATTAGACCGCACACTAGCAATTTATGCCATGATTATCATTGGACGCGAAATTACCATTTCCGCGTTACGCGAATGGATGGCGCAAATGGGAAAACGAAACAGTGTTGCTGTTGCTTATGTTGGCAAATTAAAAACTGCCGCACAAATGGCAGCCATTTTTTTATTACTGCTAGATACCTTGCCAAGCAGTACAATCAATCTTCATGATATTGGTAACCTGTTGATGTTTATCGCATCTATTTTAACAATTTGGTCAATGTTCTATTATCTAAAAATGGCATGGAAAGAATTTCAATAATTCTTTATTACAAAATGCTTGACAGTTTTTTTTTAGTTGCTATAATAACACCTTCTTTGTTGCATAGATAAAGAAATGCGGGAATAGCTCAGTTGGTAGAGCGCAACCTTGCCAAGGTTGAGGTCGCGAGTTCGAGACTCGTTTCCCGCTCCACAATTTAGTACAACTTTTAATCAGGGCGGGAATAGCTCAGTTGGTAGAGCGCAACCTTGCCAAGGTTGAGGTCGCGAGTTCGAGACTCGTTTCCCGCTCCACTCTGATTAAATTGCCCAAGCGGGAATAGCTCAGTTGGTAGAGCGCAACCTTGCCAAGGTTGAGGTCGCGAGTTCGAGACTCGTTTCCCGCTCCATTTTTTTGTCTCGAGACTTATTTTCAGACTGCTTAATTAGGGCGAAATAGCATAGTGGTAATGCACCGGATTGCAAATCCGTGGACGCCAGTTCGATTCTGGCTTTCGCCTCCACGATTTTCAGTTATGGCGGGGTGGCAGAGTGTTGATGCGATAAGGGGTGCAACTCTTATATAGGCTGGTTTAATTCCATGCCCCCGCCTCCAATCAAGTTTTAAGTGTGCCTGGGTGGTGAAATTGGTAGACACAGCGGACTTAAAATCCGCCGACCCTAACACGGTCGTACCGGTTCGATTCCGGTCCTAGGCACCAATATTATTAAATTTAATCAATTGATTAAAAAAATAAAGGTACATTTTTTACAATGTACCTTTATTTTTTATAACCTACTTCTCATTCATCATCTTGATTCGCTTGCCTATCCAATTCACGCAACCAAGCCAATTTTTCAGCAATTTTAATTTCCAAACCACGCGGTACAGGCTGATAAAAATCAGGCTCATCTACGCCATCGGGCATATACGTTTCTCCTGCGGCATAGGCATTTGGTTCATCATGGGCATAGCGATAATCGCGTCCATAACCCAATTCTTGCATCAACTTGGTCGGCGCATTGCACAAATGCACGGGAACAGCCGCGCTGTCGTGTTCGCGCACAAATTGGCGCATTTGATTGTACGCCACATAACCTGCATTGGATTTTGCCGCGCTCGCCAAATACAAAACGGCTTGCGCCAACGCCAATTCGCCTTCGGGCGAACCCAAACGTTCAAATGTACTTGCCGCATCGTTGGCGATTTGCAAGGCGCGCGGGTCAGCAAGTCCAATGTCTTCCCACGCCATGCGGACAATGCGCCGCGCCAAATAACGTGGGTCTGCGCCACCATCCAGCATACGACAAAACCAATACAGCGCGGCATTGGGGTGTGAGCCACGCACGGATTTGTGCAAGGCGGAAATTTGGTTGTAAAACTGTTCGCCACCTTTGTCAAAACGGCGGATTTGCTCGCCCAAAGTTTGCACGACTAATTCTGCTGTGATTTCAGAATGTTGTTGCGTGATGGCGGCGCGTAAGATTTGTTCTATATGGTTCAAAAATCGCCGTGCATCGCCATCGGCAGACTGTATCAATAAATCTTGTGCATCATCGTGTAAGATGATGTTTTGATATTCAGGCAGCCTGAAAACTTTGTCGCATAATTTTTTCAGGCTGCCTTCATTCAATGATTTTAAAACATAAACTTGGGCGCGTGATAAAAGAGCGGGATTGACTTCAAATGATGGATTTTCGGTGGTTGCGCCGATAAATGTGATGAGTCCACTTTCAACGTGCGGTAAAAATGCGTCTTGTTGGGATTTGTTGAAACGATGCACTTCGTCCACAAATAAAATGGTGCGTTGTTGATTTTGCCATGCGATTTCGGCTTTGACGATGGCTTCGCGTATCTCTTTTACGCCCGAAAATACGGCGGATAGGGGTAGAAATTGTGCGCCAAATCCTTGCGCCACAATACGCGCTAATGTGGTTTTGCCGATACCAGGGCTGCCCCACAAGAGCATGGAATGTGGTACGCCGCTTTCTAGTGCGATGCGTAGTGGTTTGCCCGCTCCTGTTAGGTGTTCTTGTCCGATGACTTCGTCCAATGTTTGTGGACGGAGTCGTTCGGCGAGTGGGGCGGTGGGTGTTTGAGTAAACAAATCTTGCATGATGATATAATCGTTTTAAATTTAAAATCAAGGCAGCCTGAAAACCTATTTTCAGGCTGCCTTTATTATAGTTGTTTAAAATAAAGTTTGTTCAATATCGCCATTATCAAACATTAAAGTTTTTTCGGGATAACGCAATGCTGCTAAACGAAAATCGGATTGCGCTGGCGTGATGCCTTTTTTGCGGTCGCGCCATCTCGCACCAACAGAAAAATCAACACAAAATACGTTTTTTCGTGCGCCATGCCAATGATGGGGTGGCATGGTAAAAATGTTTTCACGGTGTTTAGGCTGGGATAAATTGTGCCAAGTTCGCCAATAATGACCAATCACAACGTCTGCTGAGTCGGTGTACTCTTCCCACCATGGATTGCGTACGGAAAATCGCCAACGTCCACCTGCAAAAAATGGGGCATCGGCTGCTTTTTCTATGCCGCAAGTCAAGGCGCGAACGGGGTGGCGACTGCTGCGGTAAATGTCATGTATGGCGGTTGCGTGCAGCATGGGCGGTGGAATGCAGTTATTTTCCAAGCCGTGTGCATATTGGCGTTGTTCTTCTAAATAATCATCAAACCATGGGGCGTGTTTGATGCAGCAATGGAGTTCATCGTCCCATTCTTGTATTAGTTGGACGATGTTACTGTTTTGATTTTCTTTTATTTTTTCAATAGCTTGTGGTAGCCATGCGGCATGCACGATGCGTAAATCGGGACGCTGTAATATTAAAGGTTGCTGTTGCAGAAATTGAATCAGGCTGTTGCGTTGTTTTTCAGGCAGCCTTTGCCATGGGGCATAATGGTAACTGTCTTTTTCGGCGCGACAATCAAAAAACCAACCTGACCCGTCTTTGGGTTCGTGCATCAATAAATTGATTTCGTGATTACCCAGTACCATAAATGCGTTGCCTGCAAGATGTATTTGGCGAAATAAATCTAATACGGCGGGAGAATCGGGACCTCTATCTACTAAATCGCCCACAAAAACGAGCTTGCGCCCTTGTGGATGTTTACCTGCTGGGGAGTAGCCAAGATAGTGCAGTAGATTTTGCAGGGCTTCTATTTGCCCGTGTACATCGCCGATGATGTCTAGGGGGCAGTTTGGCAGGGTTTGAATGAGGGACATGGTTGATTTGAAATAATAGAAAAAAGAAGAATTATAGCATTTTAAATATATTTTCAGGCTGCCTATTAACAAGAGGCAGCCTGAAAACTGTTTAAAAATTAAAATTTGTAACTGATAGATGCGTTGATATTACGTCCTGCACCATAGTAGCAATAGTAATCGCAACCACCCAAATAGCGACGGTCGCCAACGTTATCTACATTCAGTTGTGCTGTCCAGTTGTTGCCAAATGGATAACGTGCCATCACATCAAACAAAGTGGCTGACGGCACTTTTGCACCTGAATACAATGAACCATTGGCTGTTACGCTATTGCCAATATAACGCATACCTGCACCCAAAACCAGACCATTCAGGCTGCCTTGATTGAAGGTATAGGCAGTTTTGAGCGATAAAGTGTGTTTGGGGAACAATGGCTGACGTACATCGCCACCTGTATTATTTTGCACCACGCTTAAATAAGTATAAGCTGTGCTAACATTCAGGTTTTCCAACACATTAGCATCGGCTTGAAATTCTATGCCTTTGCGTGTGGTATCACTATCATTTTCTGTTATCATCGCGCCATTAACTAATCGACTATACAAAGCCCCTTTATCTTTAGCACGGAATGCCGCCAATGACAGATTACCGTCTAACCAAGCTGGCGCGTATTTGACACCAATTTCGGTTTGTTTGGTGATATTTGGGTCATGTAAATTATTTAAACCATCTACACCATTAAGCAGCCTGAAAGATTCATTGTAAGAAATATATGGATTAAAGCCCTTTGGCGCGTGATACATCACAGAAGCGGAGTATGACGTGTGGTTGTCTTTAATTTTTTGATTGCTAATATTCTCTTCATTTTCTGCACGGTCGTGGCGTACACCCAAACCTACTGTAAATTGTTTGTTGATACGCGCTTGGTTTTGCAGATAAAAACCCAGTTGTGTCGCTTTGATATTTTGGCGTGGTGCAGCAGAAACATTTTGTGCTTGTCCCCAACCAGCTTGTGGATTCAATAAATTAGTTGAAGTAGTTGAACCAAAGAAAGTGTATAACGCATCTACTTTTTGATTACGATAATCCACACCACCTACCAATGTGTTATCTAACCAATTATTTTTAAATTTCCAAGTTAAACGGTTATCAAAATTATGGCTTTTAGATGTACCGTTATTGAAGACTACACCACGCGAAACAACATAATTTGTTGCAAAAGGATAAACATACGCACCACGATGATAATTATCTGCCTTACTATAACGATAGCTACTATTAAACGTCAGATTATTATCCAATTTATGCGAAAACTCATAACCCAAACCATATTGTTTATTGGTTTCCGTATCATTCACAGGGTCGCCATAATTACTGCTGCGGCTAATATAACTGCCGTCAGGGAATGGGCGTAACGTACCTTCCTGTGGCAAAAAGTTGCTGCTTGGTGTCCCCTTATCACGTTGATAACTTGCCAAAATATCCAAACGTGTGTGTGGCGTAATGTCCCATTGTACAGTCGGAGCAATATACAAGGTGCCATTATCCGTTTTGTCCCATTCGCCGTCCGCATGTTTATACGAACCCGTTACGCGATAACGCAAGCTATTATCCGCATTCAGGCTGCCTGTATAATCTCCAGCCAAACCATAGTGCCCTTTATTACCACCACTCAAACGCACTTCGCCTTTACCTACTTGATTGCGATTGGCACGTTTACTGATGTAATTAATCAAGCCACCAGAATTTGCCGCACCAAAGGTAATAGAATCTGCACCTTTGGTTACTTCCACCGCTTCCACACCATAAATTTCAGTCAATGGTTTAAAAAAACCATATTCAAACACAGGCATGCCGTTTACCGCTTGAGTTGCTTCCGTACCGCGCACACGGAACCAGTTGGTATTGGTGTCGCTACCAAAAATCTGATTGGAAAAACCTGCTTGATAACGCGCAATTTCATCGGTTTTTTGCACGTTTTGCGCTTCTAAATTTTCGCGCGAAATCGCTACCGCAGATTTGGCTTGACGAAATGGCACAACGCCAACACGGTTCATACTGCCCGTTACCACAACATTTTGTAATTCTTGTTTTTGTGTTTCAGATTCAGCATAGGCAGCCTGAAACATTGTAAATAAAGATGCCGCCAATAAAGTGCGCGTGAATATTGTTTTTGTTTGCATAATACAATCCTAAATTTTAGTGAAAATATAAATAAAAATGATTTTTACAACGCTTTAATTTTACTAAAATTAGTTAGATATTTACAAGTTTTTGCGTGTGAACGAGACATTTTTAATCTATAGGGAGCTGGCAACACTGTACTGGCTTAAATTGAATCTATTATATTTAATAAAAACAAATAGTTAAAAAATATAAAAATGTCAGATTCGAGAATACGACTCATAATTTTGAGTTTGGCGAAGGCTTTCAGGCTGCCTATTGATACAAACTACACTTTACTACAAAAATATATTATTCAAATCTAAATAAAATAACTAAATAATCAATTAATTAAAACAAAAATATCCATTTTATCATTTACATTAGCACATAAATCACAACAAAAATTTGCAAAATACTATCTTGGTGCTAGAATAAATCACCTTTTTTATTTCATCGTATAACACAAAAGGGTTTCATCATGTTATTTATCATACAATTTGCAATCGTATTGCTGTGTATTCTTGCTGGCGCACGGGCTGGCGGGATTGGTTTAGGTGTTTTTGGGGGCATTGGTTTAGCGGTGCTAACATTTGGTTTTGGTCTGCAACCTACCAGCCCTCCCATTGATGTCATGTTGATGATTATGGCTGTTATTTCCGCAGCAGCAGCCATGCAAGCATCGGGGGGGTTAGACTATATGATTAAAATTGCCACACGCATTTTACGTAGCAATCCCAAACACATCACATTTATTGCACCAGCAGTAACCTATCTATTCACAGTATTAGCAGGTACAGGACACGTTGCCTATTCTGTTTTACCTGTCATCGCCGAAGTTAGCCGTCGCAACGGTATTCGTCCAGAACGTCCTCTTTCAATGGCAGTCATTGCTTCTCAATTTGCGATTATCGCCAGTCCAATTGCAGCAGCGGTTACCGCAACCGTTACCTTTCTCGAACCGCAAAATATCCACCTCGGAACAATCTTAATGGTTACCGTTCCATCTACTATTTTAGGTTTGGGCTTGGCTTGCGTATTTGTCAATAAAATGGGCAAAGAATTGAAAGATGACCCAATCTATCAACGACGTTTGCAAAACCCTGAATATGCCGCATCATTGGCAAATAATACGGTAATAGAAGAAGATAAACCCATCAGCAGTAAAGCCAAAATTTCTTTGGGTATTTTCTTGGGTGCCGCATTATTGGTTGTGATTATGGGTGCTATTCCATCGTTGCGACCTTCATTTGGTGAAGTAGGCAAAATGAAACCATTGGGTATGGCTCACACCATTGAAATCATTATGTTATCAGCAGGTGCATTGATTTTACTGATTTGCAAACCTGATAATCATGCCATTACCAGAGGTTCTGTTTTCCATGCAGGGATGCGTGCCATCATTGCCGTATTCGGTATTGCATGGTTGGGCGACACTTTGATGCAAGCGCATATTGATACCGTCAAAGCTGCTGTATCTGGCTTGGTACACACCGCACCTTGGACATTCGCCTTTGCCCTATTTATTTTATCTGTATTGGTAAACAGTCAAGGCGCAACTGTAGCTACATTATTTCCTGTCGCCATTGCATTGGGCGTACCAGCACCCATTATTATTGGTACATTTGTCGCCGTCAATGGCTACTTCTTCGTGCCAAATTATGGGCCTATCATCGCATCTATTGACTTTGATACAACAGGAACAACCAAAATTGGTAAATACATTTTTAACCACAGCTTTATGATTCCAGGCTTGCTGAGCATGATATTTAGCTTAATCTTTGGTTTATTTTTTGCCAAAATGTTGATGTAACTTATGGAATCTGTATCCACAATCCTAATAGATTATTTTTATTACCACTTAATGCGACTGCTGCGTTAGTTTTTCATACCAATAGTCCAGATATAGTGGATTCAATTTAAATCAGGACAAGGCGACAGCGACCGCCGTGTACACATAGTACATAAGGGAGCTGGCAACGCTGTACTGGTTTAAATTGAATTCACTATATTATAGGCAGCCTGAAAATTTATCAAAACACAAATAAGCAGCCTGAAAACCACATTTCAGGCTGCTTATTATCTTTTAAGCAATTTGACTCAAAAACTGTTTAGCACGTTCCGTTTTTGGATTAGTAAAGAATGTTTCAGGGTCATCTTGTTCCACAATTTGTCCCTTATCCACAAAAATCACATAATCCGCCACATCACGCGCAAACCCCATTTCGTGTGTCACACACATCATCGTCATGCCAGATTGAGCTAAGTCTTTCATTACCTTCAACACTTCTCCCACCATTTCAGGGTCAAGCGCAGAAGTTGGCTCATCAAACAGCATCACACGCGGCTCCATTGCCAAACCGCGTGCAATCGCCACGCGCTGTTGCTGACCACCCGATAATTGCGAAGGAAATGCATCTTTTTTATGTGCCAGACCCACTTTTTCCAGCAATTCCATCGCTTTAGCTTCTGCTGCTTCCTTACTCAATCCTTTAACTTTAATCGGCGACAAAGTAATATTATCCAACACACTCAAATGCGGATACAAATTAAAGTGTTGGAACACAAAACCCACGTCCGAACGCACTTTGTTCAAATCCGTTTTCGGGTCGGCAACATTCACGCCATTGACCCAAATTTCGCCTGATTCAATGCTTTCCAACTGGTTTACCGTGCGAATTAGCGTAGATTTGCCCGAACCCGAAGGTCCGCACACCACCACCACTTCGCCTTGTTTGATGTTTAAATTCACACCATTAATCACATGTAAATCTTTGAAATATTTGTGAACATTTCTAAAACTTACCATATATTGTTCAGAGTTAATTGTTTCGGTCATTTTCATTCCTTATATTTATGATTTTTTTGGTTTTCAGGCTGCCTGAAAATCTCTTTCACATTCAAAATCCACATCTGCTGCTTGATATGAATAAACCCCTAATTTCTCAACCAAACTGATTTTGTGCTGTTCAAGCGCGTATTTTTGCACAAAAATCATACATGAGTTAGCGTAATCATTCCAAGTTGCTGCAATTAATTTGTTTGATTACATCAAAAAATAATTATTTCAAATAGTTATAAAGAATAATCAACATTGTACATTTTATATTTCTTTTATGGTTTCAGGCTGCCTATTATTCTCTGTTATCTCCTAAAAAGGCTTTCCTGCGATGTCTATTGATTTCACTCATAATATCACAGATAACATCTTCATCACCCAAGCCTATCAAAAGAGCAAATATCCAACACAAAGCACCTAGCCAAGGCTTGATAACCCCAGCAACAGGCATCACAAAACACAGAATAAAGTATTTAGTTTGGTCTAATGGTTTGGCAAAGTCTCTTGTAGAAATAAATTCTTTAGTACCATTACTCAATAAAAGTATTAACTTACCTTCCCATGCTATCTCTTTAACGCCCCAAATTTGTTTCCATTCAATAAATTTTTCTTCCCCTTGAAACTTGTAATATAAACCCTCTTCTCTTGCCGCCAAATAATCGGGGCGAATAAATGATTTTAGCCAATTTTTAACATTATTTTGATAAATGGCATTAGCAAATGCCAGAAATAATGCAAAGTACACCCCTAAAAATAATAGAGCATAAGCCATGTCTTTCAAGGATTTATTCAGAAAATTATGACGTGTTTGCTCATCAAAAATAAAAACAAGAAAAGGTATGCTCAAAAGCATGCATACAACCAAAAAACAGATAAACATCACAAAACCAGAATCTTCTCTGTATATCCATTTTTTGCTCATATCAAATGCTTTCTAACAATATTTTTCAGGCTGCCTGAAAAAAATCAATGCGTATTAAACAAACTCATCTGCCCATTTTTCAGACAATATTTTTGCGCCGAAATACAATAAGATGAATCCTGCATCACATCATCAATGATTTCCTGCATTTGCGCCAAAGCATCCTGATTATCCGCCCCACAAACCAGCAACATATCACGCGCTGGCACGGCAAAAACAGGATATGGCGCAACATCCAATTCCGCCATTTCCGTGATTTTTTCCAGCAATAAAATCAAAGACGCATCAAACACATCGTCCAAATAAATCTGATACAAACCGTTTTCGCTTTGGCGATAACCCAAATCTTCGCTTTGGCTCAGGTAATTTTCCAAATTTTCAAGCGCGATTTGGTGCAGCATTTCATCGTTTTCAATGCCCAATTTGGCGACATCATCGCGGTTCAGGCTTTTCAACGCATCGCCCGTATCCACCATATAAATCAATGAAATATCGCCAGCCAATGGACAAATACACAAATGTTCGATCGGATTTTTGCCTTCTTTTTGATACATTTGCGCCACATAATTGACGTATCCAGCCGATTTAATGGTGGGGAAAATGTGTTCGCGTTTAATCTCTTGCGTTTTGTCTTTCCCCAAATGTGCGACCGCTACAAGGGTTTGCACGATGATTTCAGGCAAATCATCAGGATTGTGCTGATAACGCGCAAAATGGTTGCCCAAATACGATTCCGCTTGGTCGCCATTATTGAATGTCAGATGAACGGTGGTGTTTTCCAAATCATCTCCCCATTCAATTTTGGCTGTACCGTCAATATTTTGCTGGATTTCTTGGGCGAAATATTCGGCAAATTCGCGCCAATTCATGATGGTTTGTTTATTTGAAAATAGGTTCTTAATCAAAGACATTTGGGGTTTTCCTTTTTCAGGCTGCCTGAAAAATCAATCGTCCGTTTCCTGCCAATTATCGGGCTGATTGCGAATAATGATGTATTGTTTTCTAGACGTTATGCCTTCGCCAGACCATGTTTTGGCATAATTTTTCAATGAATCCAATGCGTCTGCCCAATCTTCGCCATTCACACGACAATCGGCTTTGTATTCGTCATCATCGCGCGACACAAAAATCCGAATGGCATAATTTTCCGATGATTTCAACAAAGGTTCAAAGGCTTGCAAACTTTGCGTAAACAAACAGCATTCGCAAAATTCGCCATGTGTTTCGCAACTTGTTTCATCTTCTTCGTTTTCATTTGGGGCGGGATAAAAGCCGACTGAACCCAACAAAACCAAGCGTTTCAATGCTTCATCTGCAAAATCCATATTTAAATACAAGTGATTGGCTTCATGGGGGCAAGCTGCGTCCCACAAGGTTTCCCAATCGGTTTTCAACCAAATATCAAAGCCACTCAATAGGGCTTCTTCCAACGTTTCGTATTCGCCAAATGAATATTGATATTCAAAAATACCATTGGGAAACAATTCTTTATGCTGAATTTGAATGGTGGACGCGCTGCGAAACAAGCCATCATCTAATTCAAAATCCCCCAAAGCAGGCAGAAAATAATAGCCCGTATCGGGTTGATAAAGCCAAGATTCGTCCACAATCTCGGTTGGAATGTCATGCTCTGCTAATTTTTGCTGCAATAATTAGGGCGACATTGATGACATCTTCGCCTGATTCGCCCGATTCGGTTTGCTAAGTGAGCGTGATGATGCCGTCATGGGCGGGGTTGTTGTCTAATTTCTTCAATTCCATGATTGCATTTCCTTGCAATATTTTTTCAGGCAGCCTGAAAATTAAATTTGGTTTTCGGGAATATCAGGATTATTGGCATGAATGTCTGCTTTCATTTTTGTGATATTTTTGAATACCAGTATTAAAAATATCAACGAAGCAATATTAAAATTCAAATAACCACCATCAAAATTACCAAAACCAATAGATAATTTTAATAGACCAGCCGTATTCCATTCAAAAGAAAAACCCGAATCATAGAATATGGTACGAAATTGAATAAGTGATTGTATAAACAATAATATTGCCAACCGAAAACCACTGATTTGATAATGAAATATTTTCCACGCCGCAAAGAGATGCAAACCTGATATTGTGATTAAAATCACGATTGCAATCAAGGGAATATTCATATTATGGAATAAAACTGTACCCATTATAAATAGGGGGGTAAAGTCCTTGTAATAAAATGACCCACGCTAGAATTTGTCCACTCTTACTCAATTTGTTGTAATCTGGAAAGCGTTGATAAAACCATTTCATTTTATAATCCTTTTGGTTTTCAGGCTGCCTGAAAAGATTTTACGCCTTACCAATCAAATAATTGGATAATTGCACATACAATTCAGGCGCAATTTCTTCGGGGCGTTGCTGGGGCAAAATGCCAACCGCTTGCAAATCATCATCGCTGGCGATGTTTTTCAGATTATTGCGTATGGTTTTGCGGCGTTGCTGAAAGGCATCGCGCACCAAGTCGCTGAAATGCTTGAAATTTTCCGCCACGCCAATGCGTCCAGCCACAGGAATCATGCGTACCACAGCCGAATCCACTTTGGGCGCAGGCGTGAAACTTTCGGGCGGTACGTCAATCAGGTTTTCCATATCAAAATAATACTGCAACATCACGCTCAAACGCCCATAATCATTGGTTTTGGGCGCGGCAACCATGCGCTCAACCACTTCTTTTTGCAGCATAAAGTGCATGTCAATCACTTCGTCCGCCACTTCACTCAATTTGAACAAAAGTGGCGTGGAAATGTTGTAGGGCAAATTGCCGACAATTTTCTTGCGCCCCGCGATTTGGCGAAAATCAAATTTCAACACATCGCCTTCGTGTATGGTCAATTTGTTGGCAAAGTCTTGTTTTTTCAGAAATTGGATGATATCTCGGTCAATCTCGCAAACGTGCAGGCGATTGAGTTTGCGCGTCAAAGGCTGGGTAATCGCACCCAACCCTGGTCCAATTTCAATAACCACATCATCGGCTTGCGGACGCACCGCGTTCACGATATCGCTGATGATTCGAGTATCTTGTAAAAAATTTTGCCCGAAGCGTTTGCGGGCTTTATGTTCGGTCATAATGTTTGTTTTCAAATCAAAAAATTGTTCAAATTATACTAAAAAAACTTTCAGGCTGCCCGATAGACATTTAGGCAGTCTGAAAAATATTTTTAATCAGTAAAAAAATTTGCATTGTTTTTTACTATCAAAACGAAAAATAAGTTTTCAGGCTGCCTTTTCTATTTTATGCTAATATTTGATAATGATTTTTATTTAGTTAAGGCAAAGAAATGTCTTCTCATCTTTTTATTGCATTTGGCATTACATTTGCAGCAGGTTTAGCAACTGTTTTAGGAAGCGCATTGGTGCTTTTTTGCAAAACACCTAATCCGCGTATTTTGTCATTTGGCTTGGCATTTGCAGGTGGCGCAATGGTTTATGTTTCATTGACTGAAATTTTGAATAAATCTATTGAGGCTTTCTCGGTTTCTTTGGGCGACAAATGGGCAACGGCAGCGGCGACTGCGGCATTTTTATTTGGCATGGGCTTGGTATTATTGATTGACCGTGTTATTCCCAATCCGCATGATTCGCTCAATCCAAACGACCCTGATTATGAACAAAAAAGCCGTGATTTGGTGGCGCGTGTTGGCTTCATGGCAGCGTTTGCGATTACTGCGCATAATTTACCCGAAGGCTTGGCAACTTTTTTCGCAACGCTGGATAATCCGAAAGTGGGTGCGCCTTTGGCTTTGGCGATTGCGGTACACAATATTCCCGAGGGTATTTCCATCGCTGCGCCTGTGTATTTTGCGACGCGCAAAAAGGGATTGACAGTATTGATGTGTGCTTTATCAGGTTTGGCTGAACCTTTGGGGGCGATTTTGGGTTACACGATATTGCGTCCATTTTTATCGCCAACCATGTTTGGTGCGGTGTTTGGTTTGATTGCAGGTGTGATGGTGTTTTTGGCGTTAGATGAGTTGTTGCCAGCAGCCAAACGCTATGCTTTGGGACACGAAACGGTTTATGGTTTGGTTACAGGCATGGGCATTATTTCGGTGAGTTTAGTTTTATTTCAGTTTTAGTGATTGAAGATGCAGGTTTCAGTCTAGTAGTTGGGTGATTTTATAGTGGATTCAATTTAAATCAGGACAAGGCGACAGCGACCGCCGTGTACACCCAGTACATAAGGGAGCTGGCAACGCTGTACTGGTTTAAATTGAATTCACTATAAGTAGTGGAAATCGGTCGGCATATTGATTCAACAGGGTTTGGGCTGATTGGTAGAAAAAGCTGTTCATGGAAAAATCCTCTAAATTCTTGGTTTGGGGGAATTTAGAGGATTTTTTTGGGTTTTGTAAAGGTTTCAGGCTGCATACTAAATCAAAGTACATATTTAACTGATTATATTTTATTGTTCTTCTGTTCGCGCTCCTGCCAACTGTTTCCATTCCCACACTCGACCATCTTGATGACAACTCAAATAAAACTGTTTACCTACCGTTTCAATGGTTGCGGTATGCCAGAATTGTTTTTTGGATTTTGGTAAAAACACATACGCCACATAATACGGCTCATCAATCGGCGCATTCACTTCACGCGCTTTCTGTGCCCAAGTAGTTGCTATATCCGCCGCTTGGGCAAACTCTACATCACTCAATGCAAATAAGTGACGCGATAGATTTTTGATATGGCTCACATCTTCCGCTGGCGAAGTTGTCCATTTGTTTTGCTCAAAAGTGAAAAAAATCAAATGTTCAGGCTGCTTGGGATTGAGTACCGCCAATTCTATGCGTGGACGGTCGCCATCAAAAAAGTTTATTTTTTCAAATGCATAAACAGGATTGTCAGCTAATTCAGGCTGCATTAATAAAGATTGTTGCGCAGCTTGCAAAACTGATTTATCACGCAAAACCCATTGTTTAGGCATTTTTTCAGGCTGCCTTTGTACTGTCTCCACAGCAGAGACAGCCTGAACCTGAACATTCTGTTCTGCCACAAGCGATTCGCCAAAAAATTGTGGCGACACGCTCAATAACCACATTGACAACAACCATACTAACATCACATTTCCTTGTTTTCTTGCAATAATTGTCGTTCGTAAACCGCTTGCGCCAATGTGCCCGCATCCACATATTCCAATTCGCTGCCCAGCGGCATACCACGCGCCAAACGGCTGACTTTATACGGCTGCTCTTTCAATAATTCGGACACAATATATGCGGTTGCATCACCTTCCGCAGTAAACGATGTAGCGATGATGATTTCGCTGACTGTGCTGGCGGATAATCTCGCCACCAATTTATCCAATGCTATTTGCGATAAGTCCATATTTTGCGTGGGATTCACATATCCCATCAATACAAAATACAAACCATCATGACAACGTGCTAATTCCATGGCTGCCACATCGGCAGGCATATGTACAATCATTAGGCGTGTTTTATCGCGTTGTTCATTGGCGCAAATATGGCACAACTCGTCTTCACAAAATGTGTTACACAAGGCGCAGTTGTGAACTTGTTTTAACGCATTATCAAGGGCTTGTGCTAATTTTTCTGCACCCTCTCGGTTTTGCTGCAACAAAACGTGTGCCATGCGTTGCGCGGTTTTTGCGCCAACATTGGGTAAGATGCGCAAGGCTTGAATCAGTTGAGAATAGGCGTCTAGATTTTTGTTTGACATAATTTCAGGCTGCCTGAAAATAGAAAAAAAGAGTTTTCAGGCTGCCTGAATATCACTTAAATATACAAAAGCAGCCTGAAAAAAATTATGCTTTGGGCAAAGTAACCCCCGTTTGCCCCATATATTTACCATTGCGGTCTTTATACGATGTTTCGCATTCTTCATCGCTTTCAAAAAACAACACTTGCGCTACGCCTTCGCCTGCGTAAATTTTCGCGGGTAATGGTGTGGTGTTGGAAAATTCCAGCGTAACATAGCCTTCCCATTCAGGCTCAAATGGCGTTACATTCACAATGATACCGCAACGTGCATAAGTAGATTTGCCCAAACACACAGTCAAAACATTGCGCGGAATACGGAAATATTCCACCGTACGCGCCAAGGCGAAAGAATTGGGCGGAATAATGCAATAATCGTCTTCCACCGTAACAAAATTGCGTGGGTCAAAATTTTTTGGGTCCACAATCGTGCTGTTGATATTGGTAAAAATCTTAAATTCATTGGCGCAACGAATGTCGTAACCGTAACTGGACGTGCCATAAGAAATGATTTTTTGACCGTTTACTTCTTTGATTTGATTGGGTTCAAATGGCTCAATCATGCCATATTCTTGCGCCATGCGGCGTATCCATTTGTCGGATTTAATGCTCATTTTGTTTTCCTTTTGATACAGTAGGCATAGTAGAAATACTCCAAACTATAATTGATAAAACATCATAAATAGACAGGCAGCCTGAAAAACTATTTCGCGGCAGTAACATTTTTCAACATACCTTTATCAAATACCATATTTAATAAATGTTTGCCATTTTGATAAACTTTAAACGTACCAACTGCCGAACCATGCCTAAATTTGCCGTTCAACACAAAACCTTTCAATTTTCCGCTACGCATACCAAAAGGCGATAAAAAGACATTCGGCGCATTTGGCGATACAAATTGTCCTGTACCATGAAATTCGCCTTGTGCAAATTCGCCCGTATAAATACGACCATCGGGGCAAGTCAAAACGCCTTTGCCATGCGGTTTACCATTGGCAACATCGCCTTGATAGTGGCAACCATTATGCACCATTTTGCTTTGCGCCATAATCGGCAATGCTGCTGTGAGTAAGATTAAACTTATCCATTTTTTCATTGTATTTCCTTTTTTCAGGCTGCCTAAATGCAAATTTAGGCAGCCTGAAAACTTATTCCTGCCAACCGCCCAAGCAACCCACCAATTCCATAATCATAGTGGACACACTTTGCGCCATCAAAATTTGCGATGCAAATGCCAAACTTGCCGCATCATCGCCGTGCTGTTCCGCTTCTTCTTGCAGCACGTCCAAATATTGCACGCGCTTAATCGCAAAATCTTCGGTTAGCACAAACGCAATTTGCTCGCGCCAAACCAAGCCTAATTGCGTAACCGTTTTGCCATTTTTCACATGCTGCGTAACTTCGTCCGCCGTCAAATCTTGTTTGGCGATTTTCACCGTTGGCACAATATCGCCTGTGCCTTTCAATTCGCAACTGTCGTCCAATTCAAAACCCGCATCGCACACACCACGCAATAACCAATCCGTCATCAAACTGCTGGGCGATTGCCGAGTTTGTGGCAAACGCGCTTCCAAACCACCCAATGCTTCACGCAATTTATTCAACATATTTTCCGCTTTTGCACCTGCGGCATTGATAAACAACAGATTATGTTTTGTATCCACCACCGCTTGCGTGCGACTGGTTTTTACAAAAGCACGCGGTAATAAATCATCGGTAATTTGTTCTTTTAATTCTTGTTTTTCTTTGCGCCCGATATTTCGCGCTTCGGCAGCCTGAATTTCTGCAACTTTGTCTTCCAAAATATCACGCACCACCGCAGCAGGCAAAACCTTTTCCGCTTTTTTCAGCGCAACCGACCAAGTAAAATCAGCAGCAAACACCAATTCAGGCGAAAAACCATGTGGCGCAGCAAATCCTTCGCTAAACCAATCCAAACCTGTTACAGGCGCAAATTCATATTCAGCTAATTTTTCAGGCAGCCTATCTATTGCAGGCAATTTATCGGCAATAATCGGGTAAAAAGTTATGTGTTTGAACCACATTTTGTATCGCTTTTCTTGTGTACAAAGTTCGCCATTATACCAATTTTAGAACCGCTAATCTTGAAGGCAGCCTGAAAATATATTTTTCAGGCTGCCTTTTCTTTTATAATAATCCATTTACTGAAATAGGATTGGTATTTATGACTTTCTCGCTCCAAAATCTGAAATTGAACACAGCTTTTGCCAATATTGAACAAGGAAATTACAAAGCTGCTGCGCCTGTTTTGCGTGAATTTGCTGAAAAAGGCGATGTAGATGCACAATATCAACTGGCGTTTATGTATGAACAAGGTTTGGGTGTCAAAGTGGATTGTGTGGCGGCGGTTAAATGGTATGAAGCGGCGGCAAAACAAGGCGATGTGGCAGCACAATTTAATTTGGCTGAATTGTATGAAGATGGTGCGGACGGCGTAGCACAAGATTATGTTCAGGCTGCCTATTGGTATGAACAGGCAGCATTGCAAAATGATGTGGACGCGCAAAATCAACTGGCGCGTTTGTATGCCGAAGGTTTGGGCATGGCGCAAGATTATACGCAAGCGGTCAAATATTGGTTGATGGCGGCAGAATTGGGCGATGATGAAGCCTTACATAATTTGGGCGTGGTGTATGACGATGGTTTGGGCGTGGCAGCGGATTATGAAAAAGCGGCAGATTTTTATCGTCAAGCCGCTGATATGGGCAATGCCGATGCAATGGTTAATTTGGGTTTGCTGTATCAAGAAGGCTATGGTGTGGCACAAGATGAAGCTCAAGCTGCGACATGGTTTCGCCAAGCAGCGGAATTGGGCGATGTGATGGGACAATTCAATTTGGGTATGTCGTATGCACAAGGCGAAGGCGTGGAGCAAGATTACGCCGAAGCAGCAAAATGGTGGAAACGTGCTGCGGCGCAAGGTGATAAAGATGCGGAGACGGCTTTGCAAGAATTGGAACGTGTTATGCAAGAGGAAATGGAATAAGGTTGCAGGTTACTTTTAAATATGAGTGATAGTTGGTTCGTTATTCCATAGGGCGGTTATTTTTGCATTTCTGCGACACCAATTCAGATAAAAAAGCCAAAATTGGGTGTCATTAGTTTCAGATTACCTTATCTCGCAGTACAATTAACCATGAAATTTTTTCTAGCTAACACACTTTAAAATAGTTATAAGAGTTGGTTCGCCGTACACCTAATTTATTTTATGGTCGTTTAAAATAAAAATACTACAGCGTCACTAGTTCCTTTATGTATGATTTCTACACAGTGGTTGCTGTTGCTTTGTCTGATTTTTTATTTTAAACGATTATAAATTGTGTCAGTTTTGCATTATTTTTAGATTTTAAAATACATAAAGGTTTTATCTCATGAAACAAAGTTATATTTTATCTATTGCAGCAATTTTTGCTTTTTTTACTTCTCTTATTGCACAAGCTGGTGTAACTACCGACTCACATGGTAACGTAGGTTACGATACCGCAGCAGAATGTGATGCTGCTGTTTTATCTGGTAATGCAAAATTCTATCAATCGTTTACTAAAAAAACAGCGTTGGTTCGTAATGGAGAAAAAACTGTTCGTATTATGACTTTGCGTGATGCAGGTTACCCTAATGGTGCTTGTGATATAGGGGTTGGTCATAAAGCAGGTCGTGATGGTGTTTCTCCTGCATTGCAAGGCAAATATATTCCTTTTAGTCCAGATATGCTGGTTAATGTATATTCTAATGCTGCTGGCGAAGCTGTACGCATTTCCATGAAACAATGTGATAACTGGTTCTCTGATAATAAACCTCGTGCAGTAGAATTTGTACGTAATGAACCGCAAACACATGAAGAAGTAAATTAAAGAAGCAACAACAGTTACTACCCCTGTTATTGCTACAGTTGCCCCCCTGTTGCTGCTGTGGCGAAAAAATTGGGTGCTAATCCTTATGTATTCGGCACATTAGGTGCTCTGCAAGATGGTGTAAAAGTAGAAAATGGTGTAAACACCATAAGCGATAAAGATACTCGCTTGGCAGGTCAAATTGGTATAGGTATGCAATTTAACCATCGTTTGGGTGGTGAAGTATTCTATCAAGGCGCACAGAAACACAAATATTTAGCTGATATTACAACAAATGAAGCCAATAAAGTACGTAACCAAACTTACGGTGCGCGCGTAACCTTTGGTGATAATGTAACCGATAAATTCCGCTTATTTGGTAAAGCAGGTGTTGCTGGTGTGAAACATTCGGTTGGAGATTCAAACATTGTTGATGTTCATTCTAAAACCAAAGTTCGCCCGACTGCTGGTGTCGGTGCGACTTACAATTTGACTGATAATTTAGCGGTGCGCGCAGATTATGATCATGTGTTCAAACGTGGTACGCAATCATTTACCAATAATCAAGGTCAAAATGGTAATGTTAAATGGAAAGGCGCCAATTACTTGGGTGTTGGTCTGCAATACAATTTCTAATTTATTGTAGAATATTGGAGGCTATTGTAGAAGCAAATTGCCAGTAGCTTCCAATTTTAAAACCTTTACAAACCATAATGTTGTGTATTGTTTTACAATATATTGTCCTATTTATGATTAGGAGCTAATGACAGCTCAGCGATGTCTAGCTCGGTTAGATATTGCGTTAAAAATTCGCTCAATTTCGTGTTAAAAATACTCGCTAATGGATAGCATTGACTTGCTACATATTTTAGTTGAACAAGTCCACTTACATTTAGCTTTGAATTTAGCGTGTTATTTACAAAATTACCGTAGTATACGACCTTATTGAGTTGTCATTAGCTACTAGGACAAAATTTCTACATACTATCGCTTTACATCAAAATCTTAGGTTTTGCAAAGGATGTAGCCTGAAACTTAAAATTATGTGTGTGCAAGCATCTACTCTTTTAGCATAAAAACATCGGTTTACTGTGAATAAAATCAGCAACAATGATTTTATCGTTCGTCATTCATGCCAAAATTGGGTTGTAACAACGCACAAGTACGACGTTCTCGTCCACGACGGCGCGTACTGGCACGATTTTGAATTTTAGGCATATCTGGCACAACAATG
The DNA here is from genome assembly GCF_022354465.1 of Wielerella bovis. Taxonomy (NCBI): domain Bacteria; kingdom Pseudomonadati; phylum Pseudomonadota; class Betaproteobacteria; order Neisseriales; family Neisseriaceae; genus Wielerella; species Wielerella bovis. The sequence goes on from NZ_CP092361.1 coordinate 661,464, forward strand.
TTTTCACGCTGACGATATGATGATTCTCGCACATCATGATTTTGTTGATAGCGGCGAGAGTAGGGTGCTGCGCTATCTTTATATTCTTCATTTTTCAGGCTGCCTGAAACAGATTCACTCCCCATTTCCCAACGTGGTGCAAAACCTTCAATTCGTGAAATGGGTAATTCATTCCCTGTTAATTCTTTGATGGCAGCATACATTTTTTGTTCATATTCGTCCATCATAGAAATAGCAACACCGTCAGCACCTGCGCGACCTGTGCGTCCAATACGGTGTACATAATCTTCCGCTTGCACAGGCAATTCATAATTAATCACAAACGGCAATTCAGCAATATCTAAACCGCGTGCCGCTACGTCGGTTGCAACCAAAACGCGTAATTCGCCTGATTTGAATTGTTGTAATACTTCTAAACGCACTTGTTGTGATTTGTCGCCATGAATAGCGTTGGCAGACAAACCGCGGCGCACTAAATCACGTGAAACTTGGTCGGCAGATTGTTTGGTTTTGCAGAACACAATAACTTGGGGTATTTGCAAATCCACAATCAGGCGTTCCAATAATTCCTTTTTACGATAGGCATCAACCGCAATAACATGTTGCTCCACATTGGCATTAGTGGTGTTTTGTGCGGCAACTTCTACGATTTCAGGTGTGTTCATAAAATCTTGTGCCAATTTGCGAATGGCTGGTGCAAACGTTGCAGAGAATAGCAGCGTTTGGCGTTGTTTTGGCAACATTTGCATGATGGTGCGAATATCATCAATAAAACCCATGTCCAACATGCGGTCGGCTTCGTCTAATACAACAATTTCTACTTTATTTAAATTGATGTGTCGCTGCTTCACATGGTCAAGCAATCGCCCAACGGTTGCTACGACAATTTCACAGCCTGCACGCAAATCTGCTGTTTGCTTGTCCATGCTCACGCCGCCGAATAATACGGTGTGGCGCAGGGGCAGATTTTTCATGTAATTGCGCGTGTTTTGGTCAATTTGGTCGGCTAATTCGCGGGTGGGTGTTAACACCAGCATGCGCACGGGGTGCATAGCGGGCGATGTGCTGGGGTTGGCGTAGCGTTTCAGACGTTCCAAGCTGGGTAGCATAAAAGCGGCGGTTTTGCCTGTGCCTGTTTGCGCGGCGGCGAGTAAATCGTGTCCTGCCAATGCTTTGGGAATGGCAGCAGTTTGAATGGGGGTAGGTGTTTCGTAACCTTGTTCGGCAAGTGCAGATGTGATTTCATATCCCAAGCCAAGTTCGTTAAATTTGCTCATTTTTTATTGTCTTTCTTATTGTGAATTTGATGGTGAGTTGTCAGTTGAAACTTTTGTAAGTCCATAATATTGTGATAAAAATATTTAGGTAGCCTGAAAATATAGATATATTATAGTCGTTTAAAATAGAAATAAAACAAGACGACAGAACCACATATATAGAGAATTGGTAACGCTGTATTATTTTAAGCGACTAATAGATAATCATCTAAAAAATTGAAACCATTTGCAAAAATGGTAAGTTGGATTTATGAATCCGATATTTTCTGTATTTAACAACGATTTCTTTTCTTTGAAACGTTGGATACAAATTTTCAGGCAGCCTGAATGAGTTTTACAAAGGTTTTAAACTGTATTTTAACAGAATACCACGTTTAGGCAGCCTGAAAACATCATTCACGTTATATAATTCTTGTTTTTCAATCATTAAAATATCATATCCATACCGACTCATTATCACTATTCTAAATCTATTTGGTTATTTCCGCTTGCTGACACCTTTATTTTGACGATGGGCATACGCATGTTGTTGGGTTTGTTTGTATAAATCAGACCAACTCCGTAACCACTTTAAAACTGTGTCAGCTTGTCATTCACTCTCACCATTATCTTTCTGTAAGTCTGTGCAAAAGTCAAAGAATACAACGCACAAAAAGAAAACTTTCGCGTATAATTTAACAATTTAACTTAATATTTTCAGACTGCCTTTTTGAAGTTAAACAAATGCAGCCTGAAACCATATTTATCCCTATATGACAAACCAATCCATTACTCAACAAATCAACGCGCTGCTGCCACAAACTCAATGCCGTGAATGCGGTTTTTCAGGCTGCCTACCCTATGCACAAGCATTAGCCAATAACGAAGCAGCCATCAATTTATGTAGCGCAGGCGGCGAAGTAGTGATGTTGGATATTGCCAATTTATTGCATCAACCGCCGATGCAGCCTGAAAAAATCCAGCCTAAACAACTGGCTTGGATTGATGAAGATATTTGCATTGGCTGCACCGCCTGTATCCGCGCCTGCCCTGTTGATGCGATTATGGGGGCATCTAAATTGATGCACACCGTATTGGCGGACGAATGCACAGGCTGCGGTTTATGCGTTGCGCCGTGTCCCGTAGATTGCATTTATATGCAAGATGTAGCGCAAACATTTTTACCCATGTCGCGTTTATTGGCACGCGAAGGGCAGCCTGAAAGATTCGCCGCTGCCACGCACGCCCAAACGCGTTATGAAAACCGTGTACAGCGCAAACAACGTGATGATGCCGAACGCAAAGCACAAATCGCGGTACGACAAGCAAAATTATTGGCGCAAAAACCAGCGACCGAGCCAACTGAAACGGCGCAAAAACCTGCACTTAATCCTGCCGATTTAATCGCCAAAGCCATGGCGCGCGCCCAATCGCAACAAAATGCCTTGGTTGTACCCAATAATCGCGAAGCATTCCGCGAAACCGAAATTCGCAAAGCGCAAGAAAGAGCCATGTATCGTCGCCACATTCACACCGCAAAATACGGTTCAGGCGAAGAAAAAGAAGTCGCGATTGCATGGTTACGCCAATATAAAGAAGAACAAGAAGCGCGAGCAGCGCAATAATTTTCAGGCTGCCTATTCAACTTCTCAAAAAATACCCAATAAATGCAGCCTGAAAATACAAAATGAAAGATTATCATGCAGCCTGAAAATACAAAATGAAAGATTATCATGCAGCCTGAAAATTATTTTGGTGCTGAAATTGCTTGTATAGAAAGAATGAAATGTCTCAAAAAACCAAAAGCGGTCTGGGTCGTGGCTTGGATTCGCTGATTGCCGTTTCAGGCAGCCTGAATCAAGTAACAGATGGCGACCGCTTAACCACTATTGCAACTGCGGCTATTCGTACTGGACGTTATCAAGCGCGTGTGCAAATGGACGATGCCGCTTTGCAAGAATTGGCAGAATCTATCAAAGCACAAGGCGTGATTCAGCCGATTATTGTGCGCGAATACGGTTTGGATAGTTACGAACTGATTGCGGGCGAACGGCGTTGGCGTGCGGCGCAGTTGGCTGGTTTAACCGAAATCCCTGCTATTATCAAACAAATCAATGATAAAACCGCAATGGCAGTAGGTTTGATTGAAAACATTCAGCGTGAAAATTTAAATCCGATTGAAGAGGCGCAAGGTTTTCGCCGCTTGATTGATGAATTTGAACTGACCCATGAAACCGTAGCAGAAGCGGTTGGGCGCAGTCGCAGCGCAATTTCCAATAGTTTGCGTTTATTGAAATTGCCTGAACCTGTGCAAGAAATGTTGTTTAATCGCTATTTGGAAATGGGGCATGCGCGCGCGCTGTTGAGTTTACCTGTTAATGAGCAATTGGATTTAGCGCAAAAAGCGGTTAAAAATGGCTGGTCGGTTCGTGAAACCGAAAAACGCGGGCAAGCCTTGTTGCAAGATAAGCAGCCTGAAAAAACCAAACGCATTGACCCTGATGTGGCTCGCATTGAAGAAATGTTGGTAGAAAAATTGGGAGTGAATGTGGAAATCAAAACGCGTGACAGAAAAAAAGGGAGCGTGGTTTTGCATTTTGGGTCGGTTGAGGAATTTGAAGACGTTATTCGTTGTTTAGGTATACACGTTAATCACTAAAAATATATTTTCAGGCAGACTGAAACACAATGTAATTATTTTGGGAGTAAATATGGCAAAAAATATCGGTATTATCTTGGCAGGTGGTGTAGGCAGTCGCATGGGACTGGGCTATCCCAAACAATTTTCTAAAATCGCAGGGAAAACCGCATTGGAACATACGGTTAGTATTTTTCAAAATCATGATGAGATTGATGAAATTATCATTGTATCCGAAAAAAATCATCATAAACAAATTCAAGATATTGTCGCACAAGCTGGTTTTGATAAAGTCAATCGTATTTTATTTGGTGGTAAAGAGCGTACCGATTCTACTTTGTCTGCCATACAAGCGTTGCAAGATGAGCCTGCTGATACCAAACTGATTATCCATGATGCGGTGCGTCCTTTGTTGGCAGCCGAAGTGATTCATGAATGCATTGCAGCATTAGAAACATTTAATGCGGTTGATGTGGCGATTCCTGCAACTGATACCATTGTGCATGTGAATAATGAAACACGCGAAATCATCAATATTCCGCCACGCAAAGAATATTATCAAGGACAAACACCACAAGCATTTCGTTTAGGCACACTCAAAAAAGCGTATGAAATTTATGCGCAATCTGGGGAAGTGCACGCGACTTGCGATTGTGGCATTGTGTTAAAAACACTACCTGATGAAAAAGTAGGGATTGTAGGAGGCTCTGAAACCAATATTAAATTAACGCGCCCAGTCGATTTATTTATTGCTGATAAATTATTCCAAAGTCGTAGCCATTTTACCTTACGCAACATTACATCACTAGAACGCTTGCAAGAATTAAAAGGCAAAGTTTTGGTAGTATTCGGCGGTAGCTATGGTATTGGTGCAGATATTATTAAATTGGCACAACAGTTTGGCGCAAAAACTTATGGTTTAAGTCGTTCATCTGGTGTAGACGTTACTGATTTTGATGCTATTCAGGCTGCCTTGAAACAGATTCATGATACAGAAAAATACATTGACTTTGTGGTCAACACCGCAGCTGTTTTGGTGCATAAACCCTTGGCATTAATGAGCCGAGAAAGTGTAGAAGGCTGCATTAATGTGAATTATATGGGCATGGTCAATGTTGCTATGGCTGCGTATCCCTATCTAAAAGAAAGTCATGGTGGTTTTTTAAGCTTTGCATCAAGCTCTTATACGCGTGGTCGTCCATTTTACAGTATTTATTCGTCCACCAAAGCTGCAATTGTGAATTTAACCCAAGCATTATCTGAAGAATGGCAGCCTGAAAATATCAACATCAATTGTATCAATCCAGAACGTACTCAAACGCCGATGCGTTCCAAAGCATTTGGTATAGAACCGGAAGGCACGCTACTTGATTCTCGCACCGTCGCGCTGGCATCATTGGCAGTATTGGTCAGCAAGGAAACAGGTAATGTGATTAATGTGGTAATGCAAGACCAAGAATATATTCAACATCTTCTAGATGATTTGACAGAAGAATAAATATGGAACGTTTGCCACAGTTCATTTATTTGGATAGCAAAATTGTTGGGACAGCCAAACAAATCGCTACATTTTTTGAAGAAGGTATTTTTGCATCTGAAACAACGGTACTCATCAAAAAATACAAACACAAATCAGCCAAACAGATTGCAGCTATTTTCAGGCTGCATGGTATTGCGTACCGATTTGTGTTAGCACAAGATTTAGACACTTTACCTAAAGGTGTGATGTTTTACCCATTTAATGCCCAATCCAATTGTCGCGCTGTTGCCAATCGCCACTTAACGCATATTTTTATTACGCATGGTGAAAGCAATAAAGCTGCATCGGTCAAGCCGATTATTCGGATTTATGATTATGTACTGACGGCAGGACAAGCGGGTATTGACCGTTTTTTGGCGCACGGTATTTTTTCGCAGCATGATGTGGATAGTGGGCGATTAATTACCGCAGGCGATACTTTTATTGGTAAAACAGGATTGTCTAAACAGGGCAAAAAATGTATTTTCTATGCTCCAACTTGGGAAGGTGGTATTGAACAGGAAAACTATTCCAGCTTGGCGTATTGGCAACAAGTAGCAGAGCGCATTATCCAAAAAGTAGTAGAATATCAGATAGATACTCTGGTAATACGGTCGCATCCCAACACAGGACATCGCCTTGCGTACTATCAAGAAAACTTGTTTCAATTGGCAAAAACTTGTATGCAACATAATTTAAAAGTGATTGCATATCAGCCCAATTTAGCTTTATCGTTATTTCAACAATGGAAATGGAAAAAGCTAGGAATTAAGTTTTCAAGCAACCTGAAAGATTTTCAGGCTGTGTTTGCATTGTGTGATGTTTCAGCAATAGAAACGCAGTTGTTGAATGAGGATATCTCATACGAATTGTTCTACCCTGCGTATCAATCTACAATGGCCATTCCCAATTTGAATGTTTATCATGAAGTAGCACCCATGGATATTCAGGCAGCATGGCTGTCATTACATGATGCTGCACAACATAAAATTTATTGGATTAACACCCATTTTGAACAGATGGCTTTATCCAATCGCATCACTTTTTTAATCAATCAATTATCACAATACGAACGGAATTAAAACATAATGAAACTTTGGTTATTTGGTACGTACGCTTGGCAAGGCAATCCTAAAGCATTATTTTTATATATGGTGAAACATTGCGCTCAAACCCATGAATGCTGGTGGGTGGCGGACAATGAAATCGATGCTAAAAATATTCGAAAACTTACAGGTATTCAAAATGTTACATTCATGAATAGTAGCAAAAGTAAAGAACTTTTTGCGCGTGCAGATGTGTATGTAACAGAGAATTTTCGCGAAAATTATCCCTTTGAAATAAAGGAAAGCACCAAAATTTTCAATACTTGGCATGGCGTGGGTTTGAAGCATATAGAATTAGCATTGATAGGTAAAGGAATTAATCTAAATTATACTTGGATTGATAGTATTATTCGTAAAAATATTAAATATTCTTCTATATACCGAAATCAAACTATTTTTTTGGTTACATCAGAAAAAATGGAAGAGCATTTTTTAGCCGATGCTCCAATTTCATCTAAACATTTAGTTCGTGGCGTATATCCACGTAATATTGCATATAAAGATAATACTTTAAATAGTTTTACTTTAAACGATATTTTTCCGAAAAAAGAACATAAATATACAAGAATTACTTTATTTGCACCAACTCACCGTTTTAATTTGAATGGTATTTTAAATAAACTAATACCTGATTTTAATGCATTGGAGAAAGTGGCTAGTGAAAATAACCAATTAATTATTATTAAAGTTCACCCTTCAATGAAAAAAGACGCGTATTTTGGCGAAATGCAAGGCAAATACGAAAACAATTCACACATTTTATTCTGGGACGATCAATACGATATTTATGAAATTTTCCAACATATTGATGTAGCGATTGTGGATTATTCCAGTATTTTCTACGATATGCTAGAAGCAGGTGTGAATAAATTTATTCGTTATGTACCTGATTTGACAGAATATCAAAAAGATTTGGAATTGATTGGTGATTACATTGATTTGACCGAAGGTACCTTGATTCACGATTTCACATCTTTGTTGAATGAATTGCAAAATACGGAAATTCAAGAGATTGATGCCGAACGCAAACAATATTTGATGAACCACTTTTTCTCCTACGAAACAGATTCAGGCAGCCTGAAAAACATGATTCAGGCTGTGGATGATTGCATTTTGCAGCCCAGTCAATTAAAAGAATTGCATTCTTTTGATATTTTTGACACGCTTATTCGCCGCAGTACTTTAAAACCATTGAGTATTTTTGATTATGTGCGCGACCGTGCCAAGCAATCTGACATTGTGTTTCCTACTGCTTTGTTGGAAAACTGGGTAAATGTTCGCAATAAAGTGGAACACGATGTGCGCGACATGATGCGTAAAACCATTTTGGAACGTCAAAGCAATAAATTGGAAGTAACACTAGACCAAATTTATGCGCGTTTGCAGCACAACATGAATTTGTCTGATGAACAAATTGCATTTTTAAAGCAAGCGGAAATTGAAGCAGAAATTGCCCATGTTGAACCAATTCAAAAACGCATTGATTTCTTGTTTGGTTTGATTGCAGCAGGTCATGATGTGGTATTGGCGAGTGATATGTACCTACCTGAAAACGTTATTCGTGCTATGTTGATTCAAGCAGATGAGCGTTTAGCAGATGTACCATTGTACCTTTCAGCCAGCATTGGTTATCAAAAATCAACGGGTAAATTGTATCAACATATTTTCTTTGATTTGAATTACGCATACAGTCGTTGGGTTCACTATGGCGACAACAAGCATGCCGATGGTTCTGTGCCACGCAAATATGGCATTCAAACGATGGTGCATGATATTGACGATTTTATCCCATTTGAGGCAGCCTTAATTGAAGCGATGGACAACCACAACCGTTATCCAGCCTATCAGTTGGCGACCAAAATGCACCGCTATCGTACTCATTTGATTCAACAAATGGGTATGAGTAATGCCGTATTAGAACAGCAATATTATGCTTATGCCTATGTGGGCTCGGCGTTTGTGCCATACATTAATTGGGCGATTAAAGATGCTTTGAAACGTGGCTATGAAACCCTGTATTTTATTTCGCGTGATGGTCATTTCTTGAAACAAATTGCCGATAAAATCATTCAAATTCAAGGCTATGATATTCAGACCAAATACATTTACGGCTCGCGTAAAGTATGGCGTTTACCGTCTTTCATAGATAAAGTGGATGATGAAACTTTTGGTGGATTTGGCAATTTTGTGGGCATGGATTGCTTTGATGATTTGGTCAATGCCAGTTTTTTGAGTGAAGAAGAATTATTGACACTGTTCCCCGAATTTGGCAGCCTGAAAAATGCCAAGCATTTGCGTGGCGAAATTGCTGAAAACATTCGTGTGAAAATGAAATCATCAGCAGTTTATCATCAGAAAGTATTGGCATTGGCGGCAGAAAAACGTGCGATTGTACGCCAATATTTGCAGCAAGAAATCAATCCAGATGAAAAATTCGCCTTCGTAGAATTTTGGGGACGAGGTTACACCCAAGATACGTTTGGGCGCTTATTGAACGATGCGTTTGGTCGTGAAATCAACAACCCATTCTATTATGTCCGCAGCTTTACCGATGATAAAGGCACATCGGTACGCCACAATTTTGTGCTGACACCACAGAATTTTTCGTTTTTTGAACCGATTTTTGCCCAAACACCTTATGAAAGCATTTCCGCTTATCAAGAAAATGCGGGCAGAATTGAGCCAGTGATTGTACCAACGGATGCGACAAATTCCGAATGGTTGTTGTCAGGCATATTGGATTTTGTGTCGGATTATCTGTCATTGACACTGAATGATGCCGACTATTTTGATGCTGCCATTTCACAATTCACTTATCATTACCAATTGACCACGCATTCTGACCAGTTTTTATGTAATGTATTCAGTGAGTTGAAGGATAATATTTCCAGTTTTGGCGAAACAAAATCCTACGCGCCCAAATTGACTGTGAAACAACTGCAAAACATTTCATCAAAACAAGATTTAGATAAATTGACCTTATCCATTCCCATGTCATTGGCGAAAAGTGATGAAGAAACCATTGATTTTTATGGAAAAATTCAAAAATCACATAAATTGCCAGCAATCAATGTTACACCAGTGAAAATGGTGTATGCGGTTAATCCGATGGATAATTATGTGGTCAATGATACTGTGCCATTTAAAGTGAACAGTGTAAAAAACAACAGTTTTTATTTGGACGTGGCATTTAACGATAATACCAAACGCAAAGATATGTATTTGAAAGCTAATCATGAAATTGAAGTCATTGCGATTGACTATTTGAAAAATGGTGTACCACGTTTGCTGACGGCTTATGGATACATTACAGCCAATAAAGAGTGGGTAAGTATGCTGCCTGAATCAATACAACCTAAAAAAATGGTTCAAACTTCAATGGAAGAAGAAAAGCTTGGCTTAAAACAGCTTGATACAGGTGATACGGATGAAATTGTGGCAATAAGAAAACGTAAAATGAATAAATTAGCGCGTAATCCTTATGCTTTTTTCAAGGATTCAAAAAATCCTGCTGTTTCTTCATTGAGTATTTTATTTGATGAAAAAACAGTTATTGGGCGAATATTAACTCGTTTGGTAAAAAATCTTTTAACTTAGAACCTGTGTTCATAAAATGATAAAATATTTCTATGACTAGAAAACCTTACCCAACTGACCTAACAGACGCTCAATGGCAAGCCATTGAACCGTGTTTTACCAATTGCCGTAACAGAAAATGGGATAAACGCGAGCTGGTTAATGCTGCTTTGTACATTACCAAAACAGGTTGCCAATGGCGCATGCTGCCCTATGATTTTCCACCACATGATACGGTGTGGAGCTTTTATCGCAGAGCTAATCAATCTGGTTTATGGGATAAAATTCTTTTGGCATTGGTTCACAAAAACGTTTAGCAAACAATAAGCAAGCAATGCCAACTTATGCCATTATTGATTCACAAAGTGTGAAAACAGCCGCTGTTGCACAGGATAAAGGTTTTGATGGTGGCAAGAAAATCAAAGGTCGCAAACGGCATATTGCCGTAGATACGATGGGTAATCTGCTGGCTGTTGTTGTTCATGCTGCCAACATTCACGACACCAAAGCGGGTATTTTCGTGGCTCAAAAAGCGTTTGAAACTTATCCGAGTTTAAAAGGCTTTTGTGCCGATGCAGCTTATCGCCGTACATTTGAGCAAAATGTGCAAGATGAGTTGGGTTTATCTGTTGATATTTCAGTGAAAATCAAAGATGTCTCTTGGCAAGTTTTACCCAAACGTTGGATTGTGGAACGGACGTTTGCATGGTTGGGGTGGTCTCGGCGTTTGGCAAAAGATTTTGAGCAGACAATTTTATCTGCTGAAAATTTTATTAAACTGGGGTATATTTCACGAATATTAAAATTTATCAAATAATTATTTATGAACACAGGTTCTTAGTTTACAGTTTGTTATCTTCATTTTTACAGGGTAACATAATTGCTAATCTAATACAGCCACAATAAATAACGCGAACTCGGGATAAGAAATTTCATAAAAATTAAAGGGCAAACGTGATAATCTATTGTTTGCACACAACCAAGTATCACGAAAGCCCTTTAACATGGATTATCTTACCGCACTTTTCTGCCAAATTGATGATTTTTGCAAAGAATTTGAACCCAAATTCAATAGCAAATTGATTAAAAACAATAAAATTCGTAATAGACCAAGTTGTATCAGTACCGCAGAAATCATGACCGTACTGATTGCTTTTCATCAATATCGCATGCGTGATTTCAAAACCTATTACCAATGGCAAGTCCAATCCATTTGGCAGCGAGACTTCCCCAATATGCCCAGCTACAACCGCTTTTTGGAACTGGCTACACGAGCCTTACCTGCTATGTTGGTATTTTTAACCACCCAAATGGGCAAATGCACAGGTATAGGTGTGGTGGATTCAACCACTTTGTCGGTTTGCCACAATCGCCGTATTCACTCGCATAAAGTGTTTAAAAACATCGCGCAAAGGGGCAAAAGCAGTACAGGCTGGTTTTACGGTTTCAAATTGCATGCGGTATTTAACCACTTGGGTGAGCTGGTCAATTTTTGCTTAACCGCAGGCAATGTGGATGACCGTCAAGGTTTAAAACAAATGGCAAAGCACCTATTCGGCATTTTGGTGGCGGATAGGGGCTATATTGGAAAAGATTTAAGTGATTGGCTTAAAGAGAAATATGGCATTACTTTACTAACGGGTATCAAAAAAGGCATGAAACCCAAACAATACACAAGTGAGCAGAAAAAGCTGCTTAAAAAACGTGGTGTTATAGAAACCATTTTTGGGCAACTGAAAAATTTGTGTCAAATTGAACATACTCGGCATCGTTTGGAGCGTGGTTTTATCTTGAATTTGATTTCAGGTTTGACTGCCTATTGCCTGTTTCCTTATAAGCCAATGATGTTTGGAAAAAAGTCTTTGTTACCAATGAAGTAAGAAAGGCTTATCCCGAGTTCGCGTTAAATATATATTTGCATTATCAGCCATGATTGTTAATTTACAAAAAACTAATTCTAATTTATATGATGAAATTGTGGTTTATCATGATGATTTAACTGATGATGATTGTAGGGAATTTCTAAAACTAGAAACCAGAATTCGATTTATTAAATATGATTATATAGTCAATTCAAAATAAAATAGTACAATACCCTATTTTCTAGGATTTAAAAAATGGCACATTCAACTGAACTGCGAAATAAAGCATTAAATTATTATGAACAATGCAAAAATATCAGTAAAGTTTCCCAAGCTTACCAAATATCCAGAAATACACTCTACCTATGGATACGCTTAAAAGAGCAAACAGGCAGCTTAAATCATCAAGTAAAGGGACAAAATGCCAATAAATTAAACAGTCAAAAATTGGCTGAATATGTGCAACAACACCCTGATGCTTATTTATATGAAATAGCTGAACATTTTCATTGTTCAAAATCAGCCATTTTTTATGCACTCAAAAGAATGGGTATCACGCGTAAAAAAAGACCACCACATACAAAGAACAAGACCTAAATAAAGTAAAGCATTATTTAAATCAACTGGCTGAATTTTTTGATTATCAGCATGTTTATTTGGATGAAACAGGATTTGATACTTACTTGTTTCGTCCTTATGCGCGTAGTCCAAAGGGACAGGTCATCAAAGCCCAAATCAGTGGTAAAAAGTACCAACGTTTATCGCTTGTTGCCGCACAAATCGGCAATAAACTGATTGCACCAATGATTTATCAAAACACAATGACCAGTGCTTTTTTTGAAACATGGTTTGAGCAATGTTACCTGTAGAAATAAGAAATCTGTCATTATTTTAGATAATGCACGATTTCATCGTATGGGTATTTTGCGTGAAATGGCGCACAAATGGGGGCATAAAATTTTGCCGCTTGCGCCTTATTCACCAAAGCTTAATCCCATAGAACAAACATGGGCAAACATTAAGAGATATATGCGAACCATGTTACCTTGTGGAAGGCATTTTACTGATACGTTAGTGTCCTATTCTTATTTTAACTGACTATAAAAATTGGGAGGAAGAACATAAGCCTGTTACCACTACATTAGCAAAACAAATTTTATCTAGATACTCACATTTAGCATGGTCTAAATATAAAATATTTGAATTATTGCAATATTATAAAAGAGTACTGTATTTAGATTTAGATATAATAATTAAAGGTGATATTTCTGAATTATTTACATTAGAGGGAATTGCTTGGAGAAATGGTGATTCATTTCATAAAAAATTTGGCAGTAAATTAAAAGATTTCTCAGAAACAAAGAATATACCAGAAGATACAAGTACACCTAATGGTGGCTTAATCTATGTAAGTGATGTGATTGATTGGCAAAAAGCATTGCGAGATGGTAATGATTTTTTAGTTAAGTTTATGGATTATTACGAAGCAGGTATAGATGAATTGGTGTTAGCATGGGTAGTTTACCAGAATAAACTTAAACTAACCAGTTTAGATGTTTATACTTTTAATACATTTCCTCAAATGTATAAATTTTACACTAAAATAATACATTTTATGGGTGTGGAAAAGCCTTGGAATAGCGAACTAATGCAAATGGTTTATCCTGAATGGATTCAATATTTTGATGAAGCATATAAAACGATACAATTTACATCAGATGTCATTTAAGCTTGTATCTCAAAAAGTTCAATCATTGATTGAGCGTAATAGTAGAGTGTTCAAACTAACAGAGGATAATCGGGGGATTTATTTATATTCTGAAAAGTGCAGTTTGTCAGAAATTGCTAGTTTATTTGAATATTTTTACTCAAATACTAAGGATATTGTAAAAATTTCCGATTAATTAACAATATAAAATTATGAATATTTTAATCACAGGCGGCGCAGGTTTCATCGGCTCCGCACTAATCCGCCACATTATTGAAAACACAAACGATTCTGTTATCAATGTGGACAAATTAACCTACGCAGGCAATGTAGACAATCTCGCCAGCGTAGTCGATAATTCACGCTATGCTTTTGAGCAAGTGGACATCTGCGACCGCGCCGAATTAGACCGCATTTTCCAACAATATCAACCGACTGCCGTCATGCACCTTGCCGCCGAAAGCCATGTGGACAGAAGCATAGACAGCGCAGGCGAATTTATCCAAACCAATATTATTGGCACGTTCACGCTTTTAGAAGCAACACGAAAATACTGGAACAGCTTGTCGGAAAACAAAAAATCGGCTTTCCGTTTCCACCATATTTCCACAGATGAAGTGTTTGGCGATTTGTACGGCACAGATGATTTATTCACGGAAACAACGCCCTACGCGCCATCTAGCCCTTATTCCGCCAGCAAAGCCAGCAGCGACCACCTTGTCCGTGCATGGCATCGCACCTATGGTTTGCCGACCATCGTAACAAATTGTTCCAACAATTACGGCGCGTATCATTTCCCCGAAAAACTCATTCCACTCATGATTTTAAATGCGCTGAACGGCAAACCATTGCCCGTTTACGGCAACGGCTCACAAATCCGCGATTGGCTGTTTGTGGACGACCACGCACGCGCTTTGTACACCGTTATCACACACGGAGAAATTGGCGAAACCTACAATATTGGCGGTTTTAACGAGCAAACCAATTTAAACGTGGTTCAAAAAATTTGCGAATTATTAGAAGAACTTGCCCCCGAAAAACCGCAAGGCGTGGCACGTTATGCTGATTTGATTACCCACGTTACTGACCGTGCAGGACACGATTTGCGTTACGCGATTGACGCGCGAAAAATCCAACGCGAATTGGGCTGGGCACCACAAGAAACCTTTGAAACAGGTTTACGCAAAACCGTGCAATGGTATTTGGACAACAGAGCATGGTGCGAACGCGTGTTAAGTGGTGATTATCGGTTGGAACGTTTGGGTTTAGGCGGATAATTTTCAGGCTGTCTTTCATGACCCTATAAAATTTGGTGCCGCCTGAAAATTGAATAGCAAATAACCAAGCGTAGATACTGTCGCTCCTGTCAATCCCTAAAACTAAAAATGTAACGAATATATAGATAAAGAAATTAAAATTCGGTACACAACCAAGTAAAATAAAAAAACAAAGAGTGAATGCAATCCAATAACCAATCTTGACGTAAATGTTTAATCCAAGCCCAAGTGTGCTCAATTAAATTCAAATCAGGACAGTATGGCGGTAACCATAAAATCACATGCCCTGATAAAACAATAAGCTCTTGAATGTCCTGGCGTTTGTGAAAAGTCGCATTATCCATAACCAAAACACTGTTAGGTGGTAATTGTGGCAGTAAAACGTTTTGAACCCATGAATAAAACACATCTGAATTGATGCTGAATTCATACAAACCCACTGCAATCAATTGATTTTGGTACAGTGCGCCAATGGCATTGGTTGTGTTTTTGATTTGCCAGTTGTGATTGCCATGACAAACTTGTCCTCTTGGCGCATAGGCATAAGGACGATAAGTTTGGTTTTTAAAACCACTTTCATCAATATAAACAATAGGACGTTTCTCTTGCTCATACTGTTGTTTTAATGAGAGAAATTGTTCAATTGTTTCGGGTTGAGCTTTGGGGTGTTTAAGAATCTTTTTTTTGAGTGATTTTTAGCCGTTTAAGTGCCACACCAATGGCTCTTTGTGAACAGTTAAAGCGAACAGCGCGTTCTCTTTGAAAATCATCAGGAAATTGTTCTACGTCTTTTCGCAATAATTCATCATTGATTTTATTGGTTCTTTTGGGGTAGGGTTTACGTTCAATGCATTTTTTCCATAGTTGAATGGTACTGCGACTGATGCCATATTCCGCTGCCAATTCACGGTAGCTGTAACCCGAATTTAATTTTTCTAAAATCATTTGGCGATAATCTTGTGAATAAGCCATAACTGTTCTCCTGTGTGTACCGTTTATTTAATTCTACACCTATAGTGGATTCAATTTAAATCAGGACAAGGCGACAGCGACCAGTACATAAGGGAGCTGGCAACGCTGTACTGGTTTAAATTGAATTCACTTTATAATAATATGATTTTAGATAATCTTCCATTTCTTGTTGAATAGAACGAATAATTTTCAATGGGTTATTTGGTGGCTCATCAATATATTTTACACCCCTATCATCAACCAAAAACCACGTTGGATTAATATAAGCAAAATCCAAATAAGGATTATTTTCTATATTTTCCACTACCGCATTATCCGTACAACAACAAACCACATCACAAGCCAATTTTTTTGCAATATTTTTTACACAATCAAAATAAAATAATTTTTCAGGCGTAATCTGAATTTTATTTTGTATATAAATATCCAAAATACAAACCCATTCTATATCATCTTTACTGGGATAAAATTCAAATAAAACATCGGCTTGTTTAATATTAGGATTTTCCCAGTCATTATTTTCAATCTCAACAATATAACCCAAATGTTTTAAGGTATTTTGAATATCTTTTGAATCAGGAAATTTAGATAAAACCAAACTAATCAACATATTATCTTTTAAATTAAATTCTTCAGGCTGCCTGAAAAAATCTTATCTATTATTTTGCCCATTAACTCTCTAATTAAAGTTAATGTAAAGTGGCATACTTTTTAGATTAAATAAAAATAACCACTTGAATAATCAAGTGGTTATTAGCTTAAAATGGTGGAGGCGGGGGGAATTGAACCCCCGTCCGAAAGCTCTCTACAAAGTGTTCTACATACTTAGTCTTGCCAATTTAAAAATCTCATCTCCATATCGCCGACAGACAGGCTGTTTGGAAACCAGTTACCTAAAATCTCATCCCCTGCCAAGTAACCCGACAGAAAACCAGTCAATGTAAATGACGTTGCAGTGGGTTACCCCACACAGCCCATTGACCAACTGCTGCAACGGCTGGCATTAAGCTGCCAAAGCGTAAGTTTCGTCGTTTGCGACTATTTTTGTTCAGTGTTTTACGCGTAACTGAAAACGCGGTATGCCCACATTTGCTTCGCAACCCCCGTCGAAACCAAGGTCGCCCCCAAATGAGAAAACGCATTGTACCTGCTTTCAGGCAGCCTGAAAAGACTTTATAATACACGCCCACATTTCATCAACAAAGGCAGCCTGAAAAAATGTATGACGTAAACACACACGACGTACGCCGCTTTTTCGCCCACGTTTGGCAACACCGCTTTACGCCACTACAACTAGATGGCTTACAACAAAAAGCCTTGCGAATTTTAGAAGCTCATCAAGAATACGCCCACTATCTAGAAAACATCGAGCAATATTTAGACCACACATGGACACCTGAACAAGGCGAAACCAACCCATTTTTACACCTGTCCATGCACCTATCCATTCAAGAACAAGTCGCCATAGACCAACCATTTGGCATACGCGCCATTCACGCCCAACTGTGCGCCAAACACCATGACGATTGGGTCGCAGCCGAACACGAAATGATGGACGCACTCGCCGAAACCATTTGGGAAGCCCAACGCTACCAACGCGGTTTAGACGTCAATAACTACATGACCCGTTTACGCAAACTTATCCAACTCGGACAAGAAGACAACGCCCGCATCAATCCACACGAAGTCCCCTTATCCGACCAAATCAGTATGCGTGAATAATACTTTCAGGCTGCCTAATTCCCAAAAAGCAGCCTGAAAATCAACAAATTACACAAAAAAACAGCCTGAAAACATGATTTACCCTTGGCACACCGCCGCATGGCACACCCTTACCGCAAATTGGTATACCCAACCCAACGCATGGCTATTTGTCGGACGCGAACACACAGGCAAAACCGCCTTGGCACACCATTTTGCCCAAGCCCTATTATGCGAACAAGCATCCGCACAACACGAACCCTGCGGACAATGTCCATCGTGCCATCTGTTTACCCAAAACGCACACCCTGATTTTTACACCCTTACCCCAGAGCAGCCTGAAACCGATGGCAGCCGCAAATTATTGCAGATAAAAATTGATGCCGTGCGCGCCATATTGGAACCGCTGACCCAAACTTCCGTGCGCGGCGGACGGCGTGTCGTACTCGTTTCCCCAGCCGAAAGCATGAATATTCAGGCTGCCAATGCGCTGTTGAAAATGTTGGAAGAACCACCCACCGCCGTGATTTTTCTACTGGTTTCGCACAACCGCGACCGCGTTTTGCCCACCATTAAAAGCCGTTGTCGCCAATTTGCCTTGCCCACGCCATCACATCACGAAGCACTATCCTTTTTGCAACAACATCAAATAGATAATGCCGAAAATCTACTCGCCTTTCACAGTAGAGCACCCTTATTTGATAGGCAGCCTGAAAACGATGTTTTACGCGAAAATTTGTTGGATTTACTGGCAGAACCCCGTTTGCTCAAAATTTTGGATTACGCCGCAGAATTTGATAAACAAAAATTACCCTTGGCGATTTTGCTAGATTGGCTGCAAAAATGGACAGTAGATGTCTCGCTGGCAGCACAAAAAATTCAGCCGTTGTATTACCCACATCGTGCCGAACAGGCGCAAAAAATCGCCGTGAAAACCAATCCTGCTACACTTTTCCAATTTTCAGGCTGCCTAAATCGTTTGCACCCTTACGGACATCATAGCTTGAATGTTAAAATGCAAACTGAATATGTATTGAGCGAATATTTATCGCTGCTGACACGCAAACCCCGTTAATCATTTTTCAGGCTGCATAACTTCACGCAGCCTGAAAACCAAAATCTGTTGTTTTATTTGAAGGAAAAAATTATGAGCGCAAAACCTGCTCCTGCACCACAACAACAAGCTGCACCAGCTGCTCCTGGACGAATGCTGCAACTGCGATTGGAAAGTAAACCCATTATTTACGCCAGCTATATGTCATTTTTGGAATTTGGCGGCGTGTTTATGCCAACCAATGATTCATTCAAAATGGGCGAAGAAGTGTTATTGGTTTTGGAATTGGTCGGTCCTAGCAGAACCGAAAAAATGTTCATCAAAACCAATGTATGCTGGATTAACGCCAATCCAAGTGGTAGTGGTCGTCCCAAAGGTGTCGGCTTGGCATTTGGTAGCGATGAATCGGGTCTGAAAGCCAAAGAGCAATTTGAAGCAATTTTATCTGGCTTAATCCACAACGAACGTCCGACTTATACGCTGTAACATCTTTTCAGGCTGCCTTTTTTCATAGATTAGGCAGCCTGAAAAACGATTTGAGAATAAAAAATATGCAACTGATTGATTCACATTGCCACATCAATTTTGAAGGATTACGCGAACGCTTGCCCGAAGTGCTGGCAAATATGCACGAAAAACACGTCAAACAAGCATTGGCGATTAGCGTCAGCCGCGAAACCTTTGCCGAAGTGCTGCACATTGCCGAAACACACGAGCCAATTTACGCCAGCGTCGGTATTCACCCCGACAGCGAAACCGCCGCTGAATTTTCCGCAGACGAATTGGTGCAACACGCACAACACCCAAAAGTGGTCGGTATAGGCGAAACAGGGCTGGATTACCATTGGTGCAAAGGCGATTTAACGTGGCAACACAATCGCTTCATCACCCACATTCAGGCTGCCAAACGCGCCCAATTACCGCTGATTATCCACACACGCGATGCAGGTGCAGACACGCTGAAAATTTTGCGCGAACAACAAGCCGAAAAAATCCTCATTCATTGTTTTACCGAAGATACCGCATTCGCCAAAGCCGTGTTGGATATGGGCGGTTATATTTCATTTTCAGGCATACTCACATTCAAAAATGCCAAAGAAATCCAAGCAGTAGCACAATATTGCCCACTTGACCGCATTTTAGTGGAAACCGATGCGCCCTATCTCGCCCCCACGCCCTATCGCGGCAAACAAAATGAACCCGCGTATGTGTATCACACCGCCGAATTTTTGGCACAATTGCGTGGCGATACATTGGAAAATATCGCGGCACACACCACCGAAAATTTCTATCGTTTATTCAATAAAGTGAAACGTATTTAATCAAAAGGCAGCCTGAAAAATACCTTTATATAAATTCCATATAATATTTTTCAGGCTGCCTTATTTAAAATATAGTGGATTCAATTTAAATCAGGACAAGGCGACAGCGACCGCCGTGTACACCAAGTACATAAGGGAGCTGGCAACGCTGTACTGGTTTAAATTGAATTCACTATAAAAATCAAGGAAAAACAAATGTCTATCTCAATCCCACGCGGCGCAGTGATGGCGGACGTGGTCGCATACGAATTAAGCCAAGACGACAAACAACGCCTATTGAATCCAGCCGTTGGTGGCGTGATTTTGTTTCGCCGCAATTTCCAAAATATCGCGCAATTAAAAAAATTATGCAGCGATATCAAATCTTTACGTAGCCCAGAACTCATCATTGCCGTTGACCACGAAGGAGGTCGCGTGCAACGTTTTATTGATGGTTTCACTCGCCTACCTGCCATGCGCGTATTAGGCGAAATGTGGGACGAACACGGTCAAACCGCCGCCGAAGCTGCTGCCGAACAAGTTGGTTGGGTACTGGCAAGCGAATTGACCGCGTGTGGCGTAGATTTATCATTCACTCCCGTGCTTGATTTGGATTGGGGACAATGCGCCGTGATTGGCAATCGCAGTTTTCATCGGCAGCCTGAAATTGTTACCGCGCTGGCACTCGCCTTGCAACGCGGCTTAAATCGCGGTGGCATGAAATCGTGCGGCAAACATTTCCCCGGACACGGATTTGTATCGGGCGACAGCCATTTGACTTTGCCGCAAGATGACCGTTGCTTGGCGGATTTGCAAGCCGATATTGCACCCTTTCGCGCCCTATCAAACGCAGCTATGGCAGCAGTTATGCCCGCCCATGTGGTTTATCAGCAAGTGGATAATTTGCCCGCAGGTTTTTCCAAACGCTGGTTGCAAGAAATTTTGCGCGGCGAATTGGGTTTTCAAGGCGTGATTTTTTCGGACGATATGACAATGGAAGGCGCAGTCAGCGGTGGTGGCATCAAACAACGTTGTGAACGCGCATTTGCAGCGGGTTGCGATATTGTTTTGGTGTGCAATCGCCCCGATTTGGTGGACGAATTGTGCGCGGATTTCCCATCATACGAAAATGCACATTTGGCAACGCGCTGGCAATATATGGCGGCAAGTGTGTCGCCCGAACAAGCTACTGCGATGATGAACACGCCCGAATTTCAGGCTGCACAACGCATCACCGCGCAACTATCAACGCCAAAAGATGTGCAAAATGGCGTGAAAGTTGGCGAAGCGTTTTAATTGATAACGATTTTAGCTAAAATTTTCCACTAATTTATAACCAAATTTTGCAATAATTTATCCGTTTATTTGCGTTTATTTTGAATTTAAATTTATTTAATAAATCAATATCTTAATAAAACTTTCATCTATAATCAAAAATCTATATGTTTTCAGGCTGCCTTTTATTTATCAGCAAAAGGCAGCCTGAAAACATATGAATGATTATCAAATTTACATTTATCACACAATCAACCAAAATCTATCTGCAAAAAGACATTTCTTATCTTTTTTGAAACTTCATGATAAAAATTGTTATTTTTGAGATAAAATATTCTCGTATTTTTAAAAAATACAAAAGTAAATATCACACACTATATTCTATTTTTCCAACATCAGAAAGGACTTTATCATGTTACTCAACAAATGGATTGTTACGCTTATTTCTTGCGTTGCATTATCAGCTTGCGGTGGGCAAAACAGCAATACAGCAACCAATGCAAGTGCATCAACTGCTACGCCCACAACAGAAAAAGTTTTCCGTGTCGGTACCAATGCTGCTTTTGCACCCTTTGATTATTTGGATGAAAACAATGAAATCAAAGGCTTTGATGTGGATTTGATGAAAGCAATGGCGGAAACAGGCAATTTCAAAATTGAATACACCAACAAAACATGGGGCAGTTTATTTCCTGCGCTGAAAAATGGCGATATTGATATTGTGGCGGGCGCAGTAACGATTACAGATGAGCGCAAAGCTACTATGGATTTCACCGAGCCATATTATGAAATCACGCAAGTGGTATTGGTTGCGCCGAATAAAAATGTCAATACCATTGACGATTTGAAAAATCTGCAAAAAATCGGCGTGGTAACAGGCAATACGGGCGATTTGGCGGCGCAAAAAATCTTTGGTGCAACCAGCGATAAAGTGGCGCGATTCGAAACTGTGCCTGTGATGACCAAAGAAGTGGAAAATGGCGGTGTGGAAGCAGCAATCAGCGACAGCGCGGTAATTGAAAATTATGTAAAAAATAATCCAAACAAGGGTTTTAAAATTATTCAAATACCTGATTTCCAAGTGGAACATTATGGTATTGTGGTACGCAAAGGCGATACGGAAACCTTAAATATGCTCAATGATGCTTTGAAACAAATTCGTGCCAATGGCAAATATGATGAAATTAAAGCCAAATATTTTGGGTCTTAAACAATTGGCAGCCTGAAACCTGCAAAAATTCATGAGTTTCGGTACGCCCATTCAATTTAAATCATGACAAAGCGACAGCGACCGCCGTGTACACCTAGTACATAAGAGAGCTGGCAACGCTGTACTGGTTTAGTGAATTCACTATCATATAACCAAAAATCTTTACAAAACTCAAAGCTGTAGTAGGTTGGATTCTTGAATCTGATATTTCCCATATATATTAACTATTTGTTTTTTTATTTAAAAATTATCATAATCAAGTATTCAACCTACTCGTTTTCAGGCAGCCTGAATAGATTTTGCAAAGGTTTTTATCTGTGTTTTATTTTAACCAACTATTATCATTCACTATACATAAACAAAGTGCTAAAATTTTGGTTCATTCAATCTATTTTACAGTTCAAATGCACACTGAATTTGAACAAAAATAATCAAGGATTTTTATGCACACTCAACTTCCTTTCTTCGCACTGATTCAAGTCTCGGGCGATGACCGACATACTTTTCTGCACAACCAACTTTCCAATGACATCAATCATTTGCAAACAAATCAGGCCTGTTACGCCACTTACAATACGCCCAAAGGTCGTGTGATTGCCAATATGATTGTGTACAATACAGGCACGGATATTTTGCTTGCTGTGGCAGCAGATTTGGCAGAAATTTTACTTAAACGATTGAAAATGTTTGTGTTACGCGCTAAAGTACAATTAACTATTTTGCCAGATTGGGGCGTTTCAGGCAGCCTGAAAGACAATATGGCGATTGTTTATCCCAATGAACCTCATTTGGTTTTACCATGCAATGCACAAAATGAAATTTTTTTACCACACGGAGGCAGCCTGAAAATTGCACCAAAAAATGAATTGCCTGTGTATGATGCCGCTGCTGAATCTGCATGGAATACGCATGAAATTGCGTGCGGTTTCCCATGGATTTGTGCTGCAACAACAGAAACTTGCGTGGCACAAATGTTGAATCAGCACACGATTGGTGGCGTGCATTTTCGCAAAGGCTGCTACCCTGGACAAGAAATCATTGCGCGTGCCCAATATCGTGGACAAGTGAAACGTGGCTTGGCGGTGGCGCATAATCAGATAAATCAAACAGTTGGTGCGCCAGTATTAGATACGAGCGGTGCGGAAGTTGGCTTGGTTATTAATGCGCAAGGCAGCCTGAATTTGTTGGTTATCAAGCATGGTATGGCAAAAGCAAAACTGTATGATTCCTCAGAAAATCCATTTGAATTAAAACATTTATTTTTCGATTTGAATGATGGAACATAAATACAAGAAGGCGACCTGAAGCTGTTGTAAAACCCGAAACGGTAAGTCGGATTTTTGAATCTAACATTGTCCATATTTAACAAGCATTTGTTTCTATATGAAATTTATGGATACAAGTATCTGACCAACGAGCTTTCAGGCAGCCTGAATGACAATCATATGGATGTATAGTCATTTATAGTGGATTCAAAACATATTAGCCATAGAAAAATAAAACACCTCCCCATACACTGCCGCCTTTTTCTCCAACGCCAAAGGATAAGCACGTGAACTAGATGGTAAACGATGCAGATATAGTTCACGCCCTAAAAATTTACTGCGCACACATTGCCCGATTTTGGGGATAGTAGTATCGCTAGGTAACTGCGACAATAAAGTTTGTGTGGCAAGTTCGCCTGTGGTGATGATGGTTTGGCAATGTGGGATTTGTGCCAATAATTTGGTTAAATCCACCGCTTCCACAATTTGCAAAAATTTATCTGAAGCATTGCCTTGCAGACGTTTCACGCGATAAGCGGTATCGTAAATGGCAATGCCTTTTTCTTGTAGAAAATCGCGGATTTGTTGTTCGTGAAAGGTTTTGTTTGGTGTGTCAATAAAATGGTCTTTGTCGCCGAAAAACACCAAGCCAAAAATCCGCCACATATCGTTGTTGAAATTGGGGTAGTAGAAATTCATTTTCCAACGGGTTTGGGGTGGTGGGAAACTGCCTAGCATTAAGATTTTGGCGTTTTCGGGGAGAAATGGGGGCAGGGGGTGGGTTTCAATTTCAATCATTTTCTAATAAACCACTTTGTTCCAAAGCCTGACACAATTCAGGTTTCAAACGCCAAATAAAATAATTCGTTTCCTGTTGCCACCAGCCTTCAAAAAACAGCGTCCACCATTGAAACGTGCCATTGCCACGCCGATTAAACAGCAGTTGTTCGCCATAATGACGATGAATTTTTTGGTTGTATCCGCCAATCATCATGTTGATGGTAGAATGCGGACTTTTGGTGTAGCCCATTTGTTCGCCAATAATGCCCGCGCGGTTTTGATGATTGGGGCTGCGGTAAACCGTCAGCAAAATTTGCAGGGATTTTGGGGTGCTTAATTTGGGGTTATGCAAAACTTTGAGCCATTCTTCAACGGTTAAAGTGGTGGTGATGTTTGGAGTCATGATTGGTGTCTCAATGTGTTTACAGGCAGCCCGAAATATCAAAAAACAACGTTTCAACTTCGCAAATGCATCAGCTATTTTATTGAAATTTGGATAGAAAAAATATTTCCCAAATAGGTTTGGGTGGTAGGAAACCACCTAACATCAAGATTTTAATAGTCTCTGGCAGGAAAGATTTCAGGGGATAGGGCAATCATATTTTTTTACTTAAATATATATTTTCTCCAAAAGCTTTTTTATCCATCATTTCCATTGCAGCCTTTTCTACAAGACTAATCATATCAATTCTAGGAATATGTTCATTTGGGTATATATTTTCTATCCAATCTTGATTAAAATCTAGGTGTTCGAATAGTTTTGCTCGAACCAATAATTCATCATAAGCAATAGAATTTCTTTCATTACTTTTACTCCAACCATAACTATTAAATAAAATTAAAAATAATACATTAGATGGAATCAATCCACGAACCAAACCAAAATATTCATTTTTATCATCATTTTCAATCTTCTCAGTATTTTTTATATATTTTAATATGCGAAAAAGAATTATGAGATAAGGTTTAACTATTTTATTACCATTAATCAATTGTTCTAATTCAGTCTTAATGGCAGATAAATTTTTATCAATATGATTTTCTTTAAAATATCTTTCAATAATATTAATAGCCTCATCAGAATGTTCAATAACTATCTTATGTTGTTCTTTATAATCTTGGTCGGATTTTTTACAAAAAATTTGATATGTTGGATTATATAACTCATGTTTGGTATTTATTTTATTTTCTTCATTATATATTGATTTCAATGAGTTTCTTAATTTAATCACTTCCTCAATATTATTCTTCCTTTTTGTTGTATGTAATTTACATAATAGTTCTTGATAAATAAGTATATCATCAGGATATTTAAAATTGTATTTCCGAATAATATTAACAATTTCTTCATTTAATTTTTCCACCCCCTTTTTAAAAGATTCATTCTCCATTAATTTATTGTGTTCATTTAATAAGATTTGAAATAAATTTTCAAATTCTGTACTTTTTTGGTTTTTGAAAGTTAAATAACTGAACCAAACTAATCCGATTGCAGAAATAATTGTACCGATTGTATTAAACGACTCTATCAAATTAAACTTATCTCCCAAGTTAAACCAATCACATTTTGATTCCACTGGATTGCAGAGGGAGAAAGGATAATTGAAAACTATCAATAAAATAATAAAAATAACCAATAAGCTCAATACTATACTTGATAAAAATATAACTATTCTATACATATTAATCTCCAAATAATTAATTTCAGGCAACCTGAAACTTTTCGGAACGTATTTTCAGGCTGCCTGAAATTTAAAAAAATCAACGTTTCAATTTTGCAAACGCATCTGCCATTGCCGAATTGGTCGGGGCTTTTTCGCGTTGATTTTGCGGTTTATTGGGGCGCGATGATTTTTCAGGCTGCCTGAAATCGCGTTTCTCCGCTTTTTCCGCAGGCTTGTCATCATCCAAACGCATGGTCAGCGCAATGCGTTTGCGTGCCGCGTCCACTTCCACCACTTTCACTTTCACCAAATCGCCTGCTTTCACGACTTCGCGCGGGTCAGCAACAAATTTATTGGACAAAGCCGAAATATGCACCAAACCGTCCTGATGCACGCCAATGTCCACAAACGCGCCAAAATTCGCCACATTGGACACCACGCCTTCCAAAATCATGCCGACTTGCAAATCGCTGATTTCATTGATACCTTCCGCGAAACTGGCGATTTTGAATTCGCCGCGTGGGTCGCGGTTGGGTTTTTCCAATTCCGCCAAAATGTCCATAATGGTCGGCAAACCAAAGCGTTCATCAATAAAATCAACGGCTTTGATTTGCGCGATGTGTTCGCGTTTGCCGATTAAATCACTTGCGCTAATTCCTTGTTTTGCCAACATTTTCGCTACGACAGGATAGGCTTCGGGGTGAACCGCGCTCGCGTCCAAAGGTTCAGTACCACCTAAAACGCGTAAGAAACCTGCCGCTTGTTCAAAGGTTTTTTCGCCCAAACGTGGCACTTTCAACAAAGTTTTGCGATTAGGGAACGCGCCATGTTCATCACGATAGGCAACAATGTTTTTCGCAAGCGTTTGATTTAAACCAGAAATTCTTGCCAATAAAGGCGCAGAAGCCGTGTTCACATCCACGCCCACCGCATTCACGCAATCTTCCACCACCGCGTCCAGCGATTTCGCCAACGCGCTTTGATTCACATCGTGCTGATATTGCCCCACGCCAATGGATTTCGGGTCAATTTTCACCAGTTCCGCCAAAGGGTCTTGCAAACGCCGCGCAATCGACACCGCGCCACGCAAACTTACGTCCAAATCGGGGAATTCCGCCGCCGCCAACTCGGACGCGGAATACACGGACGCGCCCGCCTCCGACACGACAATTTTATGCAAATCATTGATAGACAATGATTTTAATAACTCGCCAGCCAGTTTATCGGTTTCGCGGCTGGCGGTGCCGTTGCCGATGGCAATCAGTTTGATGTTGTGCTGTTTGACCAAACGCGTCAAAATGGATAAAGCATTGTTTTCTTGATGTAAATAAACAACGGCGGTTTCCAATAATTTGCCTGTGTCATCCACCGCCGCCACTTTAATGCCCGTGCGAAAGCCAGGGTCTAAACCCAAAGTCGGCAAACGCCCAGCAGGCGCGGCAAGCAATAAATCTTTGAGATTTTTGGCGAAAACGGTAATCGCGTCCGTGTCCGCCAATTCTTTTAATTTGGAAAAGGCTTCCAATTCCAGCGACAAAAACATTTTCGCGCGCCAAGTCAGGCGAATCGTGTCGCGCAACCATTTGTCGGCTGGGCGATTTTTGTCTTGCAAACCAAAGTGTTGTGCGATGATTTTTTCGTATTCGGATGGCTCGGTAATGGGCGTTTCGTCTGGCTGATATTTTAAGGCAGCCTGCAAAATGCCTCCGTTGCGACCGCGCAAAATCGCCAAAGCGCGATGACTGGGCATGCGCGACACGGCTTCGCGGTGGTCAAAATAATCTTTGAATTTTTCGCCTGTTTCTTGTTGTCCATCAATCACTTGGGCGTGGATTTCGGCTTCACGCCACAATTTTTCGCGCAACACGCCCAGCAATTCCGCGTCTTCGGCAAATTGTTCCATGAGAATGGCGCGCGCACCGTCCAATGCGCTTTTAATATCAGGCACTTGCTCGTTCAAAAACGACTGCGCGAAGGTGTCGGGGTCGGTTTCAGGCTGCCTGAAAAGCGTGTCCGCCAAATCCTGCAAACCGTTTTCGCGCGCGATTTGGGCTTTGGTGCGGCGTTTGGGTTTGTAGGGCAAATACAGGTCTTCCAGCGCGGTTTTGTTGTCGCAATCTTCAATTTGCTGGGCGAGTTCGGGCGTGAGTTTGCCTTGTTCTTCAATGCTTTTCAGGACGGTGGCTTTGCGTTCCACCAGTTCACGCAAATAGGTCAGGCGGTTGGCGAGCGTGCGCAGTTGGGTGTCGTCCAGACCGCCCGTCATTTCTTTGCGGTAACGCGCGATAAAGGGGACGGTTGCGCCTTCGTCTAATAATTGGATGGCTGCCTGAATTTGGGCTTCGGTGGCTTGGAGTTCGGTGGCGATGATGTTGTTGATATTCATAGGGTTACTTTCTTTAAAAAATGTTTTCAGGCTGCCTGAAAAATATTTTGACGATGAAAATCCAAATAATGTTGATGTTTTTCATTAACATGAATTTTCATCTCTTCATGAAGATTCAATAAAATTTGATTATGTGGTTCCAATTTTGGCGAAATTAAAATTTTTCCTTGTTCATCAAAACCAATCAAACCCAAATCAAATAATTTATCGTGATGTGGGCAAAATAATAAACCATTGTAACTATCTAATTTTTCTGTATCTTGACTAACTGACCATGGCTTTATGTGGCTGGCAATCAATAATTTAGGTTCATCAATACCGCATAAGCAGCATTTTTGATATTTTGCTAATAATTGCGTTCTAAACTTGGTTTGGTTAACGCGAACTTTGACATAAGCGAGTTTATCAATGCCTTTTAATTCGGTTGTCTCGTTTTCTATTTTTTGGATAATTTCATTTTGTTCATCAAAAATGGTTTTAATGTGTTGAAAAAGTGTTTCAAATTGCTTATGTTTTTCATTGGAAATGGCATATCTAAAAGTAAAATCGTGAAGCATATTTTCTTTTTTCAAGAAACCAAATGACAAACGGTCATCATCACATTTTTGTATCAGTTTCAAATCAACGCAATTAAGCACCTCTTCCGAATGGTCATTAAAGTCTTGTTTTTTATAGTAAGGTTTGTCTTTTTCCCAGTCTTTATCTTTACTGCTTACATCATCTGCAATACAAACCGTACGAAACATAATTTTTTGTATGGGTTTAGCGATATATAAAAAAACTTCATCGCCTTTTTTTATATCATCTCTTCCTTTTGTCCAATAAAAACTATCAAGATTTTGATACGCTGCGAAAACATCAAAATCGTTAAAATTAACTGGTTTAATCCATATTGCCATTTTTATTTCCTTATTTATTTAATATTTTCAGCCTGCCTGAAACTATTTCCTAAACGCAAAATAAACGGCACCCAAAATACACACAAAACTCAATAGATAATTCAGCGTGATTTTTTCGTTTAAATACAATATCGCAAACAGGGTAAATACACTCAATGCGATGATTTCTTGTAATATTTTTAACTGAAACGGCTTAATGCCCCATAATGTCCCAAAATGGTTGGCAGGTATTACAAGGCAATATTCTAGCAAGGCAATTGACCATGAAATCAAAACAATTTGCCACAGGGGAAAAGGTGTAGCAGAAGGTTTGATGTGCCAATACCATGCAATCGTCATGAGTAAATTGGAAACGGTTAGCAAGGAAATGATGATTAAATAGTGCATATTAAATGAAACCTTTCAGGCTGCCTGAAAAAATAAAATACAAGGTTATCAATATATTGATTGCCACAGTCGCCCAAAAAATCCCGACAAACGGCTGTTTTTGCGTTTTGTGGCGAAATACATATCGCGCCAATAATGCACCTGCCCAGCCGCCACATAATGCGATGACGTGCAAAGATTTTTCGGGTACACGGCTGCGTTGATTCAGGGCGCACGATTTGTCCCATGCGTAAGTGGCGAATGCGACCAGCGAAACAATCATGGCGCAGATACCTATGTTGGCAGCCTGAAAAAATAATCCTGTCAGCCAGATGATGGCGATGGGAATTGCCCACGTTAATTTGTCTTTCATCGGGCGAATCAGCGCATTTTCGGTGGCTTCACGTTCAGCTTGCCATTGTTCGCGTTGTGGCGAAGTAACTTTGCTGGCTGACCAGCGTTTTTTGTTGGCATCGTATTGCGCGTGGACGGTGATAGTCTCGTTGCGTTTGGGGGAGTGGTCTGGTGCAACGAGTGTGTTGATATGAAAGAAAATATTGTCGCTGATGATTGCAGTTTGGATAAAGCCATAACCTTTTTCGGCATTCCATTGGACGATATTGCCTGTTACGCCGAGATGAAGTTTGGATTTGGTGTCGTAATCGGGGGTGGTTTGGTACATATTGTCTTTCAAAATAAAATGTTAATGCAGCCTGAAATGAATATTTGAATGTTTTCAGGCTGCCTTTTTGTTTATAAACGTTGGCGCATTTGTTCAAATAAACAAATGGTTGCCGCCATGGCAATATTGAGCGATTCGGTTGCGCCGAGCATGGGAATTTTGACGCTGGCACTGGCGTGGGCAAGGGTTTCTGCGGAGATGCCTGCGCCTTCGTTGCCGAAAATCCATGCACTAGGTTGGCGTAAGTCTAAATCGTATAAGGAAAAATTATTGTGTTCGGTGAGCGCGGTGGCGAGTACGCGGTGGGGGTAGTGGCTGCGCCATTCGGTTAAATTGACGCGCTCGTGAATGTGGAGCAAAAAATGTGCGCCCATGCCTGCGCGTAGAACTTTGGGCGAATAAGCATCGGCGCAACCTTCGCTCAAAATAATGGTTTTGATGCCCGATGCGGCTGCGCTGCGTAACACGGTGCCAACATTGCCCGCATCTTGTACGCGCTCTAACACGATGCAATCGCTGTTTTCAGGCTGCCTTGTTTGTGGAAGTGCGATGAGTGTCATTATGTCATCAGCATCATTTAAACTACTGATTTTTTTGAGTAGATTGTTGGAGACTATGGTGTATTGGTGTTCAGGCAGCCTGAAAATTAGTGCGCGAATTTCAGGCTGCATTTGGCGATATTCGGGGATGTAAACGTGTTCGGGTGTGTTGCCTGCGTCTAAATAGGCGGAAAGTAGATGCGTGCCTTCTAGTACGGCTTGCTGGTGTTCGCGGCGGTGTTTGCTGGCGGATAGGAGTTTAGCGAGATGTTTGAGTTGCGGATTGTGGGGCGATTGAATGGTGGGGGGCATGACGGCTTGTATTTTTATAATGAAAGATAAGTGTGGTATTTTACTGTAAATAGTAAGATAAGCGTAAGGTAGGTAACTTGTTGTCCACACAGTTTAACGTAATCCTACTTTTCAGGCTGCCTGAAAGCTTGTTTTAATCATTGGATTATTGATACAAAAATCGTTTTTTATCAAGAATATGAAAGATATTTTATGATTGATAGGCAGCCTGAAAATGAGAATTTGGTTTTGGAAAAAATGATTTTATGGTTGTTCGCGTGGGCAACGAGTTGCCTATGCTACGCTTGCTTGTACCAATTCGCCAGCAGGATTGTAGGTGTAACGGCTCAATTTACCGTCAAACCCAGTTTCACTCAACAAACGGTTACGCTCATCATACGCAAAGCGGTAGGTGTTGCCGTTTTCGTTGATGAGTTCGTTTAAGCGCCCAATTCGGTCGTTAATTAATCATTACCATTTGGAACTGGTTTACCTTTGAGATAGTCGCTATAATTATAATTATTATGCATTTTATTATAACTTCCATGCATATAAATACCTAAAATTATAATATCTTGCTTCTCCATTTCCCATATTAATTGGGCTTCATAAGCTATATTTTTAAAATGAAAATTGATCAAAAAAGAATGAATAGTTGGCTTAAGAGAATCCCTATCAAATTTTGAATATAAATAATGCCCATGTACTGATTTACCAACTTCTATTAAAAAATCATCATAAGGTAACTGTTCTTCAGTTATATCTTTTTGGATAAGAAAATGAACATATAATCTTTGCAAAATAATATTAGTATTAGGTATTTTGATTCCTTTTTTATAAAGAATATAACTATCAGAAATTTTTAAATAATTTTCTTCATCTGATAACCATTGTTCTGCATTGAACCAAAATTTTTTATGCGGAAAATTTGGATCATTGTCATCTACATAACGAAATACATACATTTGGTATTTTTTTTGTTCCATACAATAAAATCCTAATAATATAGTTAATACAATTAGTATAATTAATATAGTAATAATCTTTTTATTTTTGTGGCAAATATGTTTGTAAATCATTTTTTAACCCTTCAGGTGTTTGTCCTGCTATAGCAAGCGTAGGGTGGGCAACTTGTTGCCCACGCGGTTTGATACACGCTGAATTATTTTATAGGTGTAGAATTAAATAAACGGTACACACAGGAGAACAGTTATGGCTTATTCACAAGATTATCGCCAAATGATTTTAGAAAAATTAAATTCGGGTTACAGCTACCGTGAATTGGCAGCGGAATATGGCATCAGTCGCAGTACCATTCAACTATGGAAAAAATGCATTGAACGTAAACCCTACCCCAAAAGAACCAATAAAATCAATGATGAATTATTGCGAAAAGACGTAGAACAATTTCCTGATGATTTTCAAAGAGAACGCGCTGTTCGCTTTAACTGTTCACAAAGAGCCATTGGTGTGGCACTTAAACGGCTAAAAATCACTCAAAAAAAAGATTCTTAAACACCCCAAAGCTCAACCCGAAACAATTGAACAATTTCTCTCATTAAAACAACAGTATGAGCAAGAGAAACGTCCTATTGTTTATATTGATGAAAGTGGTTTTAAAAACCAAACTTATCGTCCTTATGCCTATGCGCCAAGAGGACAAGTTTGTCATGGCAATCACAACTGGCAAATCAAAAACACAACCAATGCCATTGGCGCACTGTACCAAAATCAATTGATTGCAGTGGGTTTGTATGAATTCAGCATCAATTCAGATGTGTTTTATTCATGGGTTCAAAACGTTTTACTGCCACAATTACCGCCCAACAGTGTTTTGGTAATGGATAATGCGACTTTTCACAAACGTCAGGACATTCAAGAGCTTATTGTTTTATCAGGGCATGTGATTTTATGGTTACCGCCATACTGTCCTGATTTGAATTTAATTGAGCACACTTGGGCTTGGATTAAACATTTACGTCAAGATTGGTTATTGGATTGCATTCACTCTTTGTTTTTTTATTTTACTTGGTTGTGTACCGAATTTTAATTTCTTTATCTATATTTTTTCAGGCAGCGTGAAATGAAATATTGCACGTTAAAATATGATTTTAGTGCAGTATCATTGAATTGCGTGGGCAACAAGTTGCCCACCCTACGCTGCTAATGATTTTTAAAATGTTTTCAGGCTGCCTATTTTACCGCAACAGGCAGCCTGAAAAATCCTTATAACCCAAAAAATCCCATTTTCACTTGAATCAATTTTTCCAATTCACGCAATACACGGCGACGTGATACGAAAAAGACAATATGGTCGCCATCTTGTAACTCAGTATCATGATGCCGCCCCATAATCACTTCTTCGCCACGCACAATAGCGGCAATATGGCAACCTGCTGGCCATTTCACTTCATTGACACGCCGCCCCACCAACGATGATGTTTTGCGGTCGCCATGCACCACCACTTCAATCGCTTCGGCTGTACCGCGCCGTAATGGATAAACCGCAGCAACATCGCCGCGCCGAACGTGCGCCAAAACGCTGCCAATGGTAATTTGATGCGGTGAAACGACAATGTCAATTTGATTGCCTGTCAGCAAATCTACATAACGCGAACGGTTGATAATGGTAATGACCCGTTTTGCGCCAAGATTTTTCGCCAGCAAACCTGCCATAATATTGTTTTCATCATCGTTGGTGATGGCGCAAAATACGTCAATTTCGTCAATGTATTCGCGTGAGAGCAAATCCTCATCGGTAGCAGAGCCGTGTAAAACCAATGTGTTATCTAATTTATCAGATAACCATTCTGCGCGAGGTAAATGGTTTTCAATAATTTTAATATTGAACTTGTGTTCCATTTTTTTGGCAAGGCGATACCCGACATTGCCCCCCCCTGCAATCATCACGCGATGATTAGACCTGTTGTATTCAAAGAATACATACATCACGGCTGCCATGTGGCGTGAGTCTGCCATAAAAGCAATTTCATCACCTTCTGCAATCACGGTTTCAGGCTGTGGTACGATTAAGCGAGTATTGCGATAAATGGCGCAAATTTGACAATCAATGTTTTCGGGCAGTTGTGCATTGGCTTGAAAGATGGTTTTGCCAACCAACCAATCTTGTGCTTGCGCTTGAGCAATAACCATGCGGACTTTATCGTGTGCAAATGGCAACAGTTGCAAAGCACGAACGTGGCTCAATAATCCTGCCAAATGTTCTGTAACTAAATGTTCGGGATGAATGGAATCGGTTACTTCAAAAGCTTTCAGGCTGCTGGATAAAGCATCTTTATCTATCTCATCTTCACTTTCTATGCCAAAATCTTGATAATCTGCCAAACGCACTCGGGCGATGCGTTGCGGAATATTGAATAAATCAGCGGCAAGTTTGCAAGCAACCAAATTGGTTTCATCGCTGCGTGTCAGGGCAAGTAACATATCGGTATCACGCGCGCCTGCTTGTTCCATAATCACAGGCGATGCGCCATTACCAACGAGTGTGCGCACATCCAAGCGGCTACCAATATTTTTTAACGCAGATTCATCGGTATCTACAATGGTTACATCATTATCGGGCATGGCGGCAAGTTCTTGGGCAATCGCAGAGCCAACTTGTCCACTACCTAAAATCAAAATTTTCACGGGCGTATGCTTGTATTAAAATAGAGGAAAACGTGGATTATAGTTTCAGGCTGCCTTTTCGTATATGATTTCATTCATAGGCAGCCTGAAAAATGGGTTACATACAATGGTATTTATTGGGATTATGATTTTATTTTAACATATTGTTTAAAATAGAAAATTAACCTTTCAGGCTGCCTTTTGGTACAAAATTTTCCATAATTCCCTTTTTTCACTTGCCCCATGTCGCTCACTACACTAAAATCACGCGCTTTAAAATTTTTCACGCTGCTCGAACGCCGCTAAACAGACCACAGAGATTTTCTATTAAATCAAAAAATTAAACTGTCCAAAGCAATCAAACCAGCATTATTCTCATTTCATTTGGAGCATGCCATGACGACTGATGCCACACCTTATTTGCAAATCAAAGGAATTACCAAAACATACGGCGATAATCTTGCCGTAAAACCGCTTGATTTGGAGATTAATCAACATGAAATTTTTGCGCTGCTGGGTAGTTCTGGTAGCGGCAAATCCACCCTATTGAGAATGTTGGCAGGTATGGAAACGCCTTCTGGTGGACAAATTATTTTGGACGGACAAGACATTACCCAACTGGCTCCCTACGACCGTCCTATCAATATGATGTTCCAAAGTTATGCGCTTTTCCCACACATGACGGTGGAAGACAACATCGCTTTTGGTTTGAAACAAGACAAATTACCCAAAGACGAAATCAAAGCGCGTGTAGACGAAATGCTACGCTTGGTACAAATGCCACAGTTTGCCAAACGCAAACCGCATCAATTATCAGGCGGTCAGCAACAACGTGTCGCATTGGCGCGTAGTTTGGCAAAACGCCCTAAACTATTGTTGTTGGACGAGCCATTGGGTGCATTGGATAAAAAATTGCGCCAACAAACGCAATTTGAATTGGTTAATACTTTGGAAAAAGTTGGCGTAACCTGCATTATGGTAACGCACGACCAAGAAGAAGCGATGACAATGGCACATCGTGTTGCCATTATGTCGCATGGCGAATTAATGCAAGTGGGCACGCCTGCCGATGTGTATGATTATCCCAACAGTAAATTCACGGCAGAATTTATTGGCGAAACCAATATCTTTGAAGGTACTTTGGTACACAAAGACGATGTGCATGCCTTGATTGATTGCCCTGATTTACCAAGTAAGGTTTATACTGACCAAAAATTTGACGCAGAAGATGGTCAAACCATGTGGGTATCCATTCGTCCAGAAGATATTGATTTGCACAAAGAAAAACCTGCTCATCGTGATACGCATAACTGGGCAAAAGGCAAAGTAAAAGAAATTGCTTATTTGGGTAGTTTTGCGATTTATCATGTGCAAATGGACAATGGTCGCATCATCAAAAGCCAAGTGCCAGCACCCTATTGGTATGTACGCGGCATTGAACCGCCTACTTGGGGCGATGAAGTGTACTTGGATTGGCCTGAAAACCAACCCACACCTTTAACTCGTTAAATGGAGGCAGCCTGAAAATGTCTTCTGTAAACATTAAACGCCGTAAACGACTTGGAGCAAGAATTGTTACTGGCATACCATTTATGTGGCTGTTTTTGCTGGTTTTAATTCCGTTCTTTATCGTATTTAAAATCAGTTTTGCAGAAACCGCATATAGTATCCCACCTTTTACCCCTTTATTTGATGAAGAGGGTAAATGGCACATCGTTTACCAAAATTATCAGGATATTTTTGCGGATTTTTGGTCATCGCTGGGTGCAATGCTCAATCCATTTGATGGTGGCAATCGTGGCGACAATATTTATTTGCTAACGTATTGGTTATCTATTAAAACCGCGTTGATGACCACTCTTATTTGCTTATTGCTGGGTTATCCGATGGCATATGCCATTTCGCGTGCGAATCCATCTATCCGCAATGCTTTATTGTTGGCGATTATGTTGCCATTCTGGACATCATTCCTATTGCGTGTCTATGCTTGGATGGGTTTACTTACCACCAATGGCATCATCAACAATTTTTTGATGAAATGGGATATTATCAGCGAACCATTGGATATGTTCTACAACAGTTTTTCCCTGATATTGGTTATGGTGTATGCCTACTTACCATTTATGATTTTGCCGTTGTACACGCAATTAGTAAAATTGGATAAACGCTTATTGGAAGCCGCTGCCGATTTAGGTGCGCACCCAATCAAAGCATTTTTAACCATTACTTTGCCCATGTCCAAATCAGGCATTATTGCAGGTTCCATGTTGGTATTTATTCCATCGGTAGGCGAATATGTGGTTCCCGAATTGGTTGGAGGACCAGATAACTTAATGATTGGTAAAGTATTGTGGCAAGCATTCTCCGACCAAAATAACTGGCCATTAGCTGCTGCGATTGCCGTTGTTATGGTGATATTATTGGTTTTACCGATTGGCGTGCAGCAATATTTTGACAATCGTGAAACCGCGAAAGGAGGCAAATGATGAGCAATAGAATGTCTCCATTTTTAAAAATCATGCTGTTTGCAGGATTGGCATTTTTATACATTCCGTTGATTATTTTGGTTATTTACTCGTTTAACGATTCCAAATTAGTAACAGTTTGGGGTGGTTTTACGACTGAATGGTACGGCAAGTTGCTAAAAAATGACCAAATTTTAAGCGCAGCTTGGTTGTCATTGAAAATTGCGGTAACGTCTTCACTGGCAGCGGTAGCATTGGGTACACTAGCAGGTTATGCCTTGGCGCGGATTAAGCGTTTTCGTGGTAATACCTTGTTTGCAGGAATGGTTTCTGCGCCAATGGTGATGCCAGATGTAATTACAGGCTTGTCTATGTTGTTGCTGATTATGCAAGTGCAAATGTTATTGCAAGGTGCATTGGGTAACGATGTTGCGTGGCTCGACCGAGGATTTTTCACGATTTTCTTGGGGCACACTACGCTCTGTATGGCGTATATCACAGTTGTGATTCGTTCGCGTTTGACAGAACTCGACCAATCTTTGGAAGAAGCTGCGATGGATTTGGGCGCACGTCCCTTAAAAATCTTCTTCGTGATTACTTTGCCATTGATTGCACCTGCCATTGCATCGGGTTTCTTGCTTGGCGTAACTTTATCGCTAGATGACGTGGTAATTACATCATTCTTGTCGGGTCCTGGTTCAGCCACTTTGCCACAAGTGATTTTTTCCAAAATCCGTTTGGGTCTTGATCCACAAATGAACGTATTGGCAACTATTTTCATTGGCGTAGTTGGAACATTGGTCATTATGATGAACTATATAATGATGCGCCAAGCTACCAAACGCGAATATGAAATGGCAGCGGCATATAAAGCTGAACAAAAAGCTTTAGAAGAATTGTCAGCCTAATCTATTTTTACTTATAAAGGCAGCCTGAAAACTTTTCAGGCTGCCTATTGTTTTAAATAAAATGCTAGAATAGGCAGCCTGAAAAATTAAATAAATACACAATTATGATTAGTAAACTAACTTTTGGCTTATTCTCAGAAAAAGATGCGCATAACTTTATGCGTTTAATGTCCTATGTCAAACCATTTAAGGGACGGATTTTTCTCGCATTATTGGCGATTATAGGCGTGGCCTTTACCGAAAGTTATTTAGCCGCCTTTATTGCACCTTTGGTCAATCAAGGATTTGCACCACCAGCAGAAATACCTGCTACTCAAGAAGTAACAGGTATTATCAATACACTCAACAACTGGAAAAATCAATTTAATCACATGATTTGGGGTACAGAAAACAAAGTCTGGATTGTGCCCATTTTCTTTCTCTCACTCATTACGATACGCGGCGTGTGCCGTTTTGCCAGCAGTTATTTGTTATCATGGGTTTCGGTAGTGGCGATTAGTCATGTACGCCGCGATATGTTTAACAAAATGTTGTCTTTATCCTCAAAATATCATCAAGAAACACCGTCGGGTACAGTATTAATGAATATTGTGCAAATGACAGAGGTGGCGATTAGCAATGCAAGTAATGTGTTCATTGTTTTAACGCGTGATACATTGATTGTCATTGGCTTAGTCTGCGTTTTGTTGTATTTAAACTGGCAATTAAGTCTGATTGTGCTGCTGATGTTTCCTGTGTTGTCCTTATTATCACGCTATTATCGCAACCGATTAAAAAGCATCATTGCCAATGCACAAGCCAGTATTGGCATACTCAATAATGTTGTCAATGAAGTGCATCAAGGTCATCGTGTTGTCAAATTATTTGGTGGACATCAACAAGCGATGACTCGTTTTTTGGATATTAATCAAACAATTGTGAGATTAGGCAAAAAAATGGTGCAAGCATCAGCTGCACGCTCTCCATTTAGCGAATTAATCGCTTCCGTAGCATTAGCAATCGTTATTTTTATTGCCCTGTGGCAAAGTCAAAATGGTGTTACTACGATTGGTGAGTTCATGGCATTTATTGTTGCTATGCTACAAATGTTAAGTCCAATCAAGAATTTAGCTAATATCAGCATTCCCATGCAAGCCATGTTTTTAGCATCGGATACTGTATGCCAATTTCTAGATACGCAGCCTGAAAAAGACACAGGTGTAAAAGCATTAAACCAAGTTTCAGGCAGCCTAAAATTTGAAAATGTCGTTGTGCAATATACCGCAGAAAACAAAAAAGCATTGGATAATTTTAATCTGACCATTCAAGCAGGAGAAAAAATCGCACTGGTTGGACGTTCAGGCAGCGGTAAAACCACCGTTGTTAATTTATTACCTCGCTTTGTAACCCCTAGTGCTGGAAAAATTACATTAGATGGCGTGGACATTGAAGATGTGAAATTGAACAATTTACGCACCCAATTTGCTTTGGTATCACAAGAAACCTTTTTGTTTGATGATACTTTGCTAGCAAACGTACAATACAGTCGTCCAGAAGCCAGCGAAGAAGAAGTATTACGCGCACTAGAAGCTGCCAATTTGCTGGATTTAGTCAAACAACACCCAGATGGCTTGCAACAAAAAATTGGTGCAAATGGCAGCAATTTATCAGGTGGACAACGCCAACGCGTTTCTATTGCGCGTGCTATTTTAAAAGACGCACCAATTTTATTATTAGACGAAGCCACCAGCGCATTAGACAATGAGTCCGAACATTTGGTACAACAAGCATTGGAACGCTTAATGCACGGTCGTACCAGCATTATTGTCGCCCATCGCTTAACCACGATTGAACAAGCCGACCGCATTATTGTGATGGATGAAGGTAAAATTGTGGAACAGGGGTCGCATAT
The DNA here is from genome assembly GCF_022354465.1 of Wielerella bovis. Lineage (NCBI taxonomy): Bacteria > Pseudomonadati > Pseudomonadota > Betaproteobacteria > Neisseriales > Neisseriaceae > Wielerella > Wielerella bovis. The sequence goes on from NZ_CP092361.1 coordinate 701,682, forward strand.
AGAATTAATGGCAACTCACGGTTATTATGCGAAACTGTGGAATATGAATGATGTGAATGGATAATATAGTGGATTCACTAAATCAGGACAAGGCGACAGTGACCGCCGTGTACATCTAGAGTACATAAGGGAACTGACAACACAGTATTATTTTTATTTTAGACGATTATATTTTTTGAAATTTCAGGCTGCCTTTTGCTGTAAAATAGGCAGCCTGAAAATATTTTGAAAGAATAATAGTCATGTCTAATCAACGCTTAATTTATGGCTTCCATGCTGTAAATGCTCGCTTGTGGCAAAATCCAAAATCCATTATAGAATTATATGTGCTTGAAAATAAAAATGATACTCGAACGCGTGATGTCTTGGAAAAAGCAGCACAAGAAAATGTGAAATTACATTTTGCCAATCAAGACCGCCTCGCCACCATTGCCAAAGGTGCACGGCATCAAGGTGTCGTGGGTTTTATTGACGCATCAAAAAATCATATCCACTTGGAAGATGTGCTAGAAAATTTGCGTGAGCCCGCATTTTTATTGGTATTGGACGGCATTACTGACCCACATAATTTGGGTGCGTGTTTGCGTACTGCCGATGCAATGGGCGTGCATGCGGTGATTGCGCCCAAAGACAAAAGCGCAGGCTTAAATGCAACGGTAAGCAAAGTGGCTTGCGGCGCAGCGGAAACCGTACCTTATATTACAGTAACCAATTTGGCACGCACTTTACGCGAATTAAAAGAATACGGCATTTGGGTAGTTGGCACAGACATGGGCGGAGAGGCAGATTTATTCCATTATGATATTCCACAATCCGTGGCGTGGGTAATGGGCAATGAAGGCGAAGGTATGCGCCGTTTAACACGTGAACATTGTGATGCACTGGTATCTATCCCAATGTTTGGCACGGTGGAAAGCATGAATATTTCCGTATCAGCAGGCATGGTATTGGCAGAAACGCGCCGCCAAAGAATATTGCGTGAAAACACAGCAGTATAGTGGAAGGCAGCCTGAAACTTTTGCAAAACTACCAATATCGTCATTCTCGCGCAGGCGGGAATCCAACGCTGGGTTAAACAAACTTTTGTTTCTTAAAGTTAAAAGTGGATTCCCGCTTACGCAGGAATGATGGAAATTTAAAAGTTTCCGCAGTTTTACAAAGGTTTCAGCTTGAAAACGTCATATCGTATATTTCAAGATACGCAAAAGGGTGGATATAAAATCCACCCTTCTTTTACTCGATATTCTTCACAATTACATCATTTCCAGCGTTTCAATGCCCAGCAAAGACAAACCTTGTTGCAAGGTCTCTCCCGTTAATTTTGCCAACTGTAAACGTGAATCTCGCACCACACCTTCCGCTTTCAAAATCGGGCAGGCTTCGTAGAAACGGCTGAACAAAGTCGCCAGTTGATACAAATAGCTCGCCAAATAATGTGGGAAAGAAGTTTCCGCCACGCTTTGTAACACATCTTCAAATTTCAACAATTCTACTGCCAACTGTTGTTCCAAAGGCTCATTTAATGTGATTGCAGCTTGTGTATTCCATTCACCTGCTTTTTTGAACACACTTTGCACACGCGTGTACGCATATTGCAAATACGGTGCAGTATTGCCTTCAAACGACAACATATTTTCCCAGTCAAACACATAATCGCTGTTACGATTTTTGCTCAAATCAGCGTATTTTACCGCGCCAATACCCACAACAGTGCCAATTTTTGCCGCTGTTTCTGCTGGCAAATCAGGATTTTTCTCACGCACCAACGCGGTAGCACGTTCAACCGCTTCATTCAGCAATTCAATCAATTTAACTGTGCCACCCGAACGTGTTTTGAACGGTTTACCGTCTTTGCCCAACATCATACCAAAACCAATAAACTCGGCTAACACATTTTCAGGCAGCCAACCCGATTTGCGTGTTGCAGCAAATGCTTGTTGAAAATGCAAAGATTGGCGCGTGTCCACCACATACATAATGCGGTCAGCTTTCAGGCTGCGTACACGATAGCGGATACACGCCAAGTCAGTAGTGGAATACAAGAATCCACCATCTTGTTTTTGCACAATAAATCCAGCAGGTTCGTCATCTTTATTTTTAAATTCGTCCAAGAATACAACTTTCGCGCCTTTATCATCAACCGCGTACCCCAGTTGCACCAACTCGTCCACCACATTTTGCAAATCATCGTTGTATTTAGATTCGCCCGCCACATCTTCGCGTTGCAGCAACAAACCCAGTTTGCGATACACTTCTTCGGCGTGGTCAAGCGAAATATCCACAAATTGTCGCCACAATGCCAACACGGTTTCATCGCCGCCTTGCAATTTCACCACATATTCACGCGCGGTATTGGCAAAGTTTTCATCTTCATCAAAACGGATTTTGGCATTGCGATAAAATTCTTCCAAATCCGCCAATTCAAACGTGGCATTATGCGCTTGCTGTTCCACCATATAGGCAACCAACATACCGAATTGCGTGCCCCAGTCGCCCACATGATTTTGACGGATAACGGTGTTGCCCAAATAGCCCAACACACGCGCCAAACTGTCGCCAATAATGGACGAGCGCAAATGTCCAACGTGCATTTCTTTTGCCAGATTGGGCGATGAATAATCAATCACAACGATTTTAGGCTGCGCGGCTTGTTCCACACCCAAATGTTTATCTTTCAGGCAGCCTGAAAGATGTTGCGCCAAAAATTCGGGCGACAAACGCAAATTGATAAAACCTGCGCCTGCCACTTCTGCCGATGAAAAAGTGGTATTTTGTTTTAAAATATCCGCCACTTGTACGGCTAAATCGCGTGGATTTTGTTTCAATTTTTTCGCTGCACCCATCACGCCGTTGATTTGGAAATCGCCAAATTCCGCGCTTTTTGCTGGTTGCAAAACAATTGGATTGCCCGCAAGTCCTGCTTGTGCAAAGGCTTGTTCGGCAATTTGAGAGATGATTTGATGTAGTTTCATAGTGTTTTTTCAAAAATAAAATAAATAATAAATGATGTGTTTTCAGGCTGCCAAATGTCAGTTAATTTTTCTTTATACTAAATATAGGCAGCCTGAAAAATTAAGGTAATTGCGAACACTCGCGCCATTCGCCCAATTCCAGTCCCAAATCAAACAGATTCACGCGCCCAATGCCTACACGAATCAAGCGCAAACACGGAAAACCTGCTTTTGCCGTCATGCGGCGCACTTGGCGATTTTTACCTTCGTGGATTTGGATTTGTAGCCAGAAATCGGGGACAGTTTTGCGTTCCCGAATCGGTGGGTCGCGCTGCCAGATTTTTGCTACATCATCTTGATTTAATAAGCAGATTTTTGCAGGCTGCGCGACAAAATCGCCCAAATCAAGCGGCTGCGTGAGTTGTGCCAATTTATCCGCATCGGGCGAACCTTCCAGTTGCGCCCAATAGGTTTTGGCCAGTTTAAATTTGGGATTAGCAATACGCGCTTGTTGTTGTCCATCATCGGTTAGCAGCAGCAAACCTTCGCTGTCGGTATCCAATCGCCCTGCGGGATAGACATTGGGGACAGGAACAAAATCTTTCAGGCTGCGGTGTTTTTCGTGTGGCGAAAATTGGCAAATCACGCCATAGGGTTTATTGAGTGCGATAAGCATAATGCTGCCTGAATGCTGGTAAAGTTGGCAATTATAACATTTGTTTACAGGATTTTGCATATAAAAAGGCAGCCCGAAAGCATTTTCAGGCTGCCTTTGGGCGATGATTTAGGCAAATGTTAGCGCATCTTGCAATAACTTACCCGCCACATCTTTGGCGGACAAGCTCGGCTCGCCAATCAAACCCCAATCAATCCCCACAGTTGGGTCGTTCCACAACAACGAATGTTCCGATTGTGGATGATAATAATCGGTGCATTTGTACACAAATTCTGTATTGTCTTCAATGGTATAGAATCCGTGCGCGAAACCTTCGGGTACCCACAATTGGCGTTTGTTTTCGGCGGACAAAATCGCGCCAAACCATTTGCCAAAAGTCGGCGAACTGCGGCGCAAATCCACCGCCACATCAAACACGCTGCCTGAAACCACACGCACCAATTTTCCTTGCGTGTGTTTCAGTTGATAATGCAAGCCACGCAAGACGTTTTTGCTGGATTTGGAATGGTTTTCTTGCACAAAAGTGCGGTCGGCAATGTGTTCACGAAACCACACATCGCGAAAGGTTTCCATAAAAAAGCCGCGTTCATCGCCAAACACTTTGAGTTCTAATAATTTGACATCGGGGATAGATGTGTCAATAATATTCATGTTTTCAATTCCTTAAAAGTAAAAAATATTTCAGGCTGCCTGAAAATCAATCTTCCTCATCAAACAAATCCCAGTTTTCATCTTCATTAGAAAGGATTTTTGTTAATAAATCTGCCATATTGTCAGCTACATGGCGCATTTTTGCTGAACCTAATGCCCCTAAATCCAAAGCGTAAATGGCATCATCGTAACCTTTTTTGTGAATAAAAAAGCCCAAATCGCCATCTTGACCAATTAAAAAATAATCAGGGGCATTTTTTTGCACATCATAAGTCGCATTGCGCTCCAACAGATTTTTATAGCCATAGAAATAACCACCATTGCCAAAATCATCATAATAATCAAGCCCATCTTCTTCTTTTACACACGATAAAAATTCTTCGTAGCTATCTGGTAAATGAAAGCCCAATTTATTTTTCCATAGATAAAACATCATCATATCCTTCATTTGACATTTTCAGGCTACCTGAAAATCAAATTCAAACATAATCTTTCAAATCCAACAAAGCCTTACGCCAATCGCTCGTCTCAATCCCAAACGCTGCTTGAATTTTGCCACAATCCAAACGCGAATTGGCTGGGCGAGACGCTGGCGTGGAGTAATCCGCAGTCGCAATCGCATTCAAAACAGGGATTTGCGCCAACACATTTTGCGCGTGGGCTTGCGCGAAAATCTCGCTGGCAAAATCGTGCCACGACACATAGGGGCTGCCTGAAAAATGGTACACGCCATAAGCATTAGTTTTGCCAACGTGAATTTGTTCGCATATTGAAATCAATGTCGCCGCAATGTCGCCTGCATAAGTTGGGCTACCAAATTGGTCGGCAACCACGCCCAAACTGTCTCGGCTCGCGCCCAAACGCAACATGGTTTTGACGAAATTACCGCCCTGTTCGTTGAACACCCAAGCGGTGCGCAAAATAATGTGGCGTTCGCAGGCAGCCTGCACCGCGATTTCGCCTGCCAATTTGGTTTCGCCATACACGCTTTGTGGCGCAACGGGGTCGGTTTCACGGTAAGGGGTTTCGCCTTTGCCGTCAAAGACATAGTCGGTGGAAATGTGCAAAATGGTCGCGCCAACATTTTGCGCTGCCAAGGCGAGATTTTCTGCGCCTGTGCAATTAATTGCGTGGGCTAAATCGCGTTCGCTTTCGGCTTTGTCCACGGCGGTATGGGCGGCGGCGTTGATGATGAAATGGGGGCGAAAGGTTTGCGCTGCCTGTAAAACGGCTTGTTTATCGGTAATATCCAGCGTGTCGCGGTCGGTGGCCAAAATTTCGGCTTTACTTTGTAATTGCGCAACCAGTTGGCTGCCAACTTGTCCGTTTGCACCTGTGATTAGGTATTTAATCATTTTGTTTCAATCTCTTAAGTTGCAGAAATATTTTCAGGCTGTCTTCCTGTACACAACAAAAGTACAATATATAGTGAATTCAATTTAAACCAGTACAGCGTTGCCAGCTCCCTTATGTATTAAGTGTACACGGCGGTCGCTGTCGCCTTGTCCTGATTTAAATTGATTGAATCCACTATAATCCCAAAAACTAAATAACAACACGGTAGCCCCCTAGCCTCTCGGATACTTATATACCCGAAATTTTTCCTATGCATTGTAAAATGCTAAAATAATACTTTTCCAACAATCAATTATAGTAGTGAGTTTGGATTAGAACAAATTGGGCTGGTACACTTTAAAAATCGTTACAAACAAACATTAGCAATGTATTTTTAATGCGGAATTAAATAACTTTAGCGCAAAATTCAACCGCGAACAAAATATCATTAAATTTCCTTTCAATATAGTTTGTAAACAATAGTTGCTGTTACTTTGTCTTATTTTTATTTTAAACAACTATATCTACATATAAAACGCAGCCTGAAACACATGGACATCATCAAACTTATTTATTCACATCACAAAAACACTTTCCTGCAAATGTTCGCGCTCACGCTCATTTCAGGCGCACTCGGCATCGGCACATTATCCTATATCAATAACAATTTACTGCAAAATAATCAGCTAAATAGTGGTGGCATTGGTATGTTTCTTTTGCTCGTCATGATTTATTTCATTGCCGCCAGCATCGCCCAAATCCAACTGGCACGACTGGGACAACAGTTTATTTACGACACGCAAATCCAATTCGTCAAACGCATTATGGACAGCCATGATGCGCAATTACAACTGGTTGGCAAACCCAAAATTCTTGCCAGCCTTGCCAACGATATTCGCAGCCTGTCATTTGCCTTTACGCGCTTGCCAGAATTGGTGCAAGGCGCATTGTTCACATTTGCATGCAGTCTCTATCTGATTTATTTATCACCCAAATTATTTTTGGTAACCGCCGCGCTGATGGCAGCGATGATTATCGGCACCAATTTTGTCGTGAAAAAACATTACGGCAGTTTCCGCACCATGCGCCACGCAGAAGATGAAATCCAACGCCATTACGAAACTACTTTAAATGGTCATAAGGAATTGAAATTAAACCGTTTCCGTGCAGAACGCTTTTACAAAGAAGAATTTATCCCACAAGCCGAAAGTCGTCGCCAAGCTCATATCCATGCCGATAGCTATCACGCCATTGCCGTAAACTGGGGCAACAGCATCATGCTTGCCGCCGTTGGCATCATATTTTATTTGTCCACCCAACACGGCTGGGCAAGTTTGTCGGATGCCGCTACCATTACCATGACCGTGTTGTTTATGCGCGCACCACTTACCGCCGCGATTGGCGCATTTCCCGCAATCATGCAAAGCCAAGTCGGGTTGCAAGCATTGCATGATTTGGGTTTGGACGATTATCGCAGCGAATTTCACAGCAATTTCAGGCTGCCTGAAAATTGGCAAAACATTCGTTTGGAAAACATCACATACAGCTACCCCATGCAAGGTGGGCAACATTTTGCCTTACAGCCAATTAATTTAACCCTGAAACGCGGCGAAACCGTATTTTTGATTGGCGGCAATGGTTCAGGCAAATCCACTTTGTCTATGGTTTTGGCTGGCTTATATACCCCGACTTCGGGCAAAATTTTTGTTGATGATATAGAAATCACAGACGAAAACCGTGAAGCCTACCGCCAATTATTTGCCAGCGTGTTTACCGATTTTCATTTGTTTGAACAGATTATGGACGGCATGGGCGATGAAGTTGCCGATGAACATATCACACAATGGCTGGCACATTTACAATTAAGCGAAAAAGTTAAAATTGAGAAAAAACGCATTTTAAACAGTAAATTATCACAAGGACAACGCAAAAGATTAGGCTTATTGATTGCCGCGCTGGAAAATCGCAGCATGATGATTTTGGACGAATGGGCAGCCGACCAAGACCCACAATTTCGCCGTGTATTTTACGAACAACTGTTGCCCATTTTGAAAGAAAGTGGCTACACTATTTTCGCCATCAGCCATGACGACAAATATTTTCATCATGCCGAGCGGATTGTGTCCATGAAACAAGGGGCTTTGCGCGAATACGATAGCGAAACAGCTAAAACGATAGTGGAAGAACACAGTAGAATGGAATAAATCATAATCAGGCAGCCTGAAAAACATGGGTAGATTGGACTCTTGAATCCAATATTTTCTCTTCTATTTTTGAGACTAATGACAACATCACAGCATTGGGCGCGATGTTGGTTTTGCTGATAATCAGCTCTATTCAAAGCGTGTAGCGTAACGGACTTGTACAGCTAAAATGCAAGCCAATGTTTCCCATTGACGAATATTTTCAACACAGAATTGAACTTAATCCATACAAAATCTAAGCACAAATATAGTAGATTCAATTTAAATCAGGACAAGGCGACAGCAACCGACGTGTACACCTAGTACATAAGGGAGCTGGCAATGCTATACTGGTTTAAATTGAATTTACTATATTTAAAACAAAAAGCAGCCTGAAAAAGAAAAAGTCACTTTTCAGGCTGCCTGAAATTTGAAAACAGTCCTAAAAATGACTATAATCCCCAATTAGTCATTTTTAGGACTTTTCCATGAACGCAAACACCACCAATCCCCTAGACCAAATTGGCGACATTTGCACACAAATGTTATTAAGTTACGACAGTTTCGCCAAAAAATACCATATCAATGGCAATGAACTCGCCATACTCTACACATTGTGGGTAGATGGCGACTGCACCCAAAAACACATTGCAGACAAATGCCAAATCGCTAAACAAACCATACACACCCTGTGCAAAAAATACGAAACAGACGGCATTTTGGTCAGCCACACCAGCCCAAACGACAAACGCGAAAAAACCTTACAATTCACGGAAACAGGACGGCAGTTTGCCCAAAACATCATTGAGCCATTATTAGCCCAAGAAAATCAAGCCATTGCCGATTTTGGCGTGGCAAGGGCGGAATTTTTGCTCAACGAATTCAAAATATTACAAACATTATTAAGCCAAAAATTGGAGCAACATCATGGCTGATGCCGTTCATACTTTGAAACAGATTGCGTTCGCGCACCGCCAAAAATTGTTGGCGACATTCACATTGGTGGCGTTGGAAAACGTGTTGTTTTTGCTCTATCCATTGGTGGGCAGTTTTGCGGTCAATGCTGTGCTGGCGGGCAAAATGGGGCATGCTTTGGTTTACGCGGCAATGGTTTTTGTGATTTGGGCAGTGGGTTCGGCGCGGCGAGCGGTGGACACGCGCGCTTTTGTGCGGATTTACGCGGATTTGGCGGTCAAAGCCATTATGAATGAAAAACAAAAGGGAACAACGTCATCGGCAAGCGCACACGCCAATTTGGCACGGCAATTTGTTGCATTTTTTGAAGAACATCTGCCCATTTTAATTACAGCCACGTTTTCCATTGTCGGGGCTGTGGCAATGTTGCTGATGATTGAATTTTGGTCGGGTGTGATTGCATTGTTGATTTTGCTGACATTTTTGGCGATTTTACCGCGCTATATGCAAAAAAATGACCGACTGTATTTCAAACTCAACAATCGCCTTGAAAATGAAGTGAACATCATTGAACGCAGCAAAAACAATGAATTGAATAAACATTATGATTTATTGTCTAAAATCCGCATTGCCATTTCCAATCGTGAAGCGACCAGTTTTTTGCTGATTGGCGTGGTATTGGCGATTTTATTTGGCGCGACTTTGGCGATTTTGGCAAGCAAAACTGTTCAGGCAGGACACATTTATGCGGTGTTGACTTATTTGTGGGGTTTTGCGATGAGTCTTGATGATATGCCAAGATTGGTAGAAAAATTTTCTGAACTCAAAGACATAGGTAAACGTGTGGACGTGTAAATGAAGATGCAAAAGCTGCTTGAAATCTTTGTAAAACCCACAATAGTGAGTCATATTCTAAAACCAATATTTTTCATTTTTAACAATTATTTGTTTTATTTAAAAATTATTGGATAAAATATCCAACCTACCAGCTTTCAGGCAGCCTGAATAAGTTTTGCCAAGGTTTCAGGCTGCCTGCATATCATTACGGCTCTAATTTCTCAATTCCGCCCAAATATGGACGTAATGCCACAGGAATTGTAATTGACCCATCTGCATTTTGATGATTTTCCAATACCGCCACCAACGTACGACCCACAGCTAAACCTGAACCATTGAGTGTATGTACTAAACGATTTTTGCCGTTTTCGTCTTTAAAACGTGCTTTCATGCGACGTGCTTGGAAATCTTCACAATTGGAACAACTTGAAATTTCACGATAAGTGTTTTGCGCTGGCACCCACACTTCCAAATCATACGTTTTTGCTGCGCCAAAACCCATGTCGCCTGTACACAATGTAATCACACGATAGGGTAATTCCAAAGCTTTTAAAATATTTTCCGCGTGTCCAACCATTTCTTCCAAAGCTTCATAAGATTTTTCAGGCTGCACAATTTGTACCATTTCCACTTTATCAAACTGATGTTGGCGAATCAAACCACGCGTATCTTTACCATGCGAACCCGCTTCGCTGCGGAAACAAGGCGAATGCGCCGTTAATTTCATTGGCAAATCTTTTTCCGCCAACACCTGTTCGCGCACCGTATTGGTCAGTGTCACTTCTGCGGTGGGGATTAAATATTGTGTCAATTTTGTTTCATCGCCACCACGCGTAACGTGGAACAAATCTTCACCAAATTTGGGTAATTGCCCTGTGCCAATCAATGTGCTGTCGCTGACAATGTAAGGCGTGTAACATTCTGTATAACCGTGTTGTGTGGTGTGCGTATCCAACATAAATTGCGCCAAAGCACGGTGCAAACGCGCTACCTTGCCCTTCATCAAACTGAAACGCGCACCCGATAACTGCGCGGCTGTTTCAAAATCCAAACCCAAAGCCGCACCCAAATCTACATGGTCTTTGACTGCAAAATCAAATTCGCGTGGCGTACCAACTTTGCGGACTTCCACATTTTCCGTTTCATCTTTGCCAACAGGCACGCTCTCGTGCGGCAAATTCGGCACATTCAACATTAAATCGTCCAAAGCAGCCTGAATGCGTGGCAAATCTTGTTCAATTTTGTCCATTTGGTTTTTGATTTCAGCCACTTGTGCTTTGGCAGCTTCGGCTTCGTCTTTTTTGCCCTGTCCCATCAACACGCCGATTTGTTTGGATAAACTGTTACGCTGTGCTTGCAACTCTTCATTTTGCACTTGCAACTGTTTGCGTTGTGCTTCCAATTCATTGAATTTATTCGTATCCAACACAAAACCGCGTCCTGCCAAACGCGCCGCCACCGCCTGAATATCGCTGCGTAATAATTGAATATCTAACATTTTTCTTTTCCTATTCTTTGTGAGAAATGAATAGATGTATTTTAAACGAAAAAAGTGTTTTCAGGCTGCCTATCTGCATATTCCTTGCAATAAATAGGCAGCCTGAAAAAGTATTTTTTAGTACAATACACCATTTCATTTAAAACATTATTTTCAGGCTGCATTTATCCTTAGTCGTTTAAAATAAAAATAATACCATGTTGCCAACTCCCTTATGGTGTAGTCTCCTTGTCTGATTTCTATTTTAAACGACTATACAATGCAGCCTGAAAAACCATTTTTCACCATAATCATGTCCCAACATCGTCCCAAAGCCTTCGCCATACTCGGTGCAACCGCCAGCGGTAAAACCGCGCTTGCCTTGCATCTAGAAAAAAAATTTCCCTGTGAAATCATCAGTCTAGACAGCGCACTTGTGTATCGCGATATGAACATAGGCACCGCCAAACCCACGCCTGATGAACTCGCCATCGCACCGCATCATTTGATTGATATTATCAGCCCGATGCAAACATACAGCGCGGCGGAATTTGTGGACGATTGCGTGCGTTTGGTCAACGAAATTCATGCGCGCGGACGTTTGCCCTTGATTGTTGGCGGAACGATGATGTATTTTCACGCACTCACGCAAGGATTAAATGCCTTGCCCGAAGCCGATGCTGCGACACGCGAAATCTTGCAACAGCAAAAATCAGAATATGGTTTAGCCTATTTATATCAACAATTACAACAACATGACCCTGAAACCGCCGCGCGTTTAGAACCTGCCGACAGCCAACGCATTGAACGCGCTTTGGAAGTTTGGTTGCTGACGGGTAAACCTTTGTCGCAACATTTTGCCGAACAAGAAACACAAGTCGCGCCATTGGATTTGCACACGCTCACGCTGATTCCCGCAGACCGAAGTTTGTTGCACGCGCAAATTAACAAACGATTTAATTTGATGATTGAACAGGGTTTTTTGGACGAAATTCGTGATTTGCGGCAAAAATATCCACAATTGCAGCCTGAAATGCCATCCATGCGTTGCGTGGGTTATCGTCAAGCGTGGGCACATTTAAATGGCGAAACCACGCTGGACGAATGTGTGGCACAAGGGCAGGCGGCAACGCGGCAATTAGCCAAACGCCAACTGACGTGGTTGCGAAAATTGCCTGCTGATACGGTGCTAGACCCATTTTTGCAGCGTGATTATTTGGCTGCGGCAACAATCGCCATGCAATATTTTTTTGATATATAACGTGTTTTTCAGGCTGCCTTTGAGCGAATGCAGCCTGAAAATATATAGTGAAGTAAAATAAGAAAGATGCAAGGCGACCACGCCCGCCGTGTACAAATAGTACATAAGGGCGTGGGCAACGAAACAGATTTCTTATTTTAATTTACTATAAAATAATTGAATTTGAAAACCCATTTTCAGGCTGCCTATCAGAGAAAACTATGTATCAACCTGCCACTTTAAAACGCCGCTTTGCCGCCCTGCTGTATGAATCTTTATTGGTTGGCGCGGTAACTACATTAACCGCCATTGTGAGCGGCATCATCAACACCTTGATTGCCAACACCATGCCTGCATTGATGAGCCTGACACCTGTATTGTTTACTGTGTTGATGTTATCCGTATGGTGGGCATATTTTCGCCTGAACTGGGTGCGCGAAGGACAAACGCTCCCAATGCGTATCTGGAAAATTGGTTTGACCGATTTATCAGGCAGCCGTCCTGTCGCCAAACGCTTGTTGATGCGTTTTATCTGGGCATGTGTCTTTTTGGTATTCATTCCCCTACTTGTTTATCAAGGCGCGCAAAGCATGAATATACATGGCAAAACGGCTGCTGGATTGGCAATATTGTGGTGGATTTTGCCGTGGGGATTTGCGGTTTTGCATCCGCGTAAACAATTTTTGTATGATGTGTTGGCGGGAACGGAATTAGTAGATTTAAAGGAAAAATAATTATCTTCCTGTTTTATTTTAAATAATTGTATATGAGCAAACACTTTGATTTATAGTGGATTCAATTTAAATCAGGGCAAGGTGAGAGTGAATGCCGTGTATATCAAGGTAGATGAGGGAGTAGGCACCGCGGTACTGGTTTAAATTGAATTCACTATAAAAGGCAATTTCTCCTTTTTCAGGCTGCCTTTTTATATTGCTGATGTTTATCCCACAATAATCGCACATCAAAAAAATGTGCCGATAACATGGTCAAAATCACGACAATACAAAAATAAATCGCAGCAGGGCCAGGGGTTACACGCGCAATTGGGGTGTGAAATGTCGTCATCAAAATAATAATCACAAAAATATCAATCATCGACCAACGCCCAATGGCTTCGGTAATGCGGTATTGATGCGATAAAATATTGATAGGCAAAAGCAGCCTGAAACGTGCGCTGTACAATAAAATCAGCATGGAGATGATTTTTAGTGTGGGTACGGCAACGCTGGCGCTGAAAATAATGGCGGCGATGAGTTTGTCGCCATTGTTCCACATATAAATGATGCCGCTCATAATGGTGCTGATTTCGCTTTCCATAGGATTTTCGGAAATCATGATGGGCAGCAGGTTGGCAGGTATATACAAAATCATTGCGGCAAGCAGTAGATTAAATGTGATGTTCAGGCTGTGTGGGCGGCGGTCAAAAAGTTCGGAATCGCATACGCCACAATTTTGTTCGCTGCGTGGGCGAAAGTATAGACAACGGGTGCAGCAAACGGTGTCGGGGGCAGCCTGAAACAGTCGGTCGCCGTTGTGTTTGTGGATTTGGTAATACATCCAATGACTTGGCACGGAAATGGCGGTGCGTAGTAATAGGAGTGCGAGAAATGGCATCAGCCAAAATGCGGCGCCAAAAGTCAGCATGGCAACTGTTTTGATTTTGATGTAGGCAACCAGCATGGAAATGAAAAATACGTCCACCATAATCCATTCGCCTAATCGGGTGAGTAGGCGCGTGCTGGTAAGAAAATAGGGTAGGGTGCGGTTGGTAAGTAAGCCGTAATAAACGTAAATACACAATAATAAAAATAATACGGGTGCGCCGAATGTGAGCGCGAACATGACTAAACCGAGAAAACCCCAATCATCGGCGAGTAGGGCGTACACCATTTCAGGCAGCGTTAAACGTGTAAACATGCCTGTCATACGCACGGTAATAAAGGGCAAGGTGTAAACCAGTGTCATCAGTATCAAGGCGGAGATGGCGCAGGCAAGTGGTACGGGATAGGGTTCGGGTTCAATGCGTACCAGATGGTGATGACAACGTGGGCAAGAGGCTTCTTGTCCTTGGCGTAATTTGGGAATTTCAGTGCGTAAACCGCATTCGGGGCAATCTACCGTGTGCGCGGGAAGGGTGGCGCTTGGGGTATAGATTTTGTGCCATTTTTGGCTGAATTTGCGGTATAAATATTGACGAATAGAAGGCATGAAGATTGAGGCAGCCTGAAAAAATAATGGTGGATTATAGCGGAATTTATGGTTTAAAAATGATGAAAAGGCAGCCTGAAAATAGATTTTTACGTTTTCAGGCTGCCTTTTTATGTTGATTTAAGTGGTAGTAAATGTCCCATTTTGCAATACATCCATACTTGCGCCAATAATGCGTTGTGCCGTTGCAGGCAAATCATCAAAACGGTTCGGTTCATTTGCCCACATGGTAACCAGTCCACACAAATTGCTCTCCAAATATAAAGCCGAAAAAACAATGTCTGTGTTGGATGGCAATTTACCTTGTGCCACACTCAATTCCAAAGCACGGTAAATGCGCTCACGACTAATGGCGTGATACCGTTGTGCTAACTCAGTAACAATTTGATTATTTTCAGTTTGTTCGCATTTTGTAAACATAACGTGACAGAATTTTCGCTGTTTTTCATCGCTGTTTAGAATGCGAAACAATTCACACAAACTACTACGCAAATGTGCCCAGACATCGGTACTTTCATTGAGTTTGTCGTCATTCATCATGCTCATAAATAAGATATATTTTTGTTCAAATAATGCCTCAAACAAATCTTCTTTATTTTTAAAATGCCAATACAAAGCACCACGTGTTACGCCTGCTTCTTGGGCAATTTCTTGTAATGATGCGCGTGTAACGCCTGTGCGCCAAAAAACTTCTAACGCAGCGTTAAGTAAATATTGTCGGGTTTTTAAGGCTTCTTCTTTGGTTTTTCTCATAAGAATTAAAGGGTAAATATAGGGACTAATTAAAAAATGAAAGATTGCAAAACATACATAGATGAATGTATAATACCGCGTTTTACATTTATTTAAAAGGCAGCCTGAAAAATATTTTCAGGCTGCCTTGAAACGATTTTATTTTCAGTCAATAGGAAACAATAATGAAGACAAATACTTACTGGCGCATGACTGCGTTGGCATTGGCAGCTTCGTTGGCATTGGCAGCGTGTGGCGATGGCAAAGATGCGGCAGCACAACAAGGTGGAAAAGGTGGTGCAGCTGGGCAACAAGCACCTGCGCCAACTGTGAGTGTCGTTACCGTGCAGCCTGCAACAGTGGCGATTGAAGTGGATTTACCAGGACGTTTGGAAGCGGTGCGTTCTGCTCCGATTGTGCCACAGGTTTCGGGTGTTGTACGTCGCCGTTTGTTCCAAGAAGGTGCAATGGTTCGTGCAGGGCAGCCTTTGTATCAAATTGATGATGCCAGTTTCGCTGCGAATTTGGAAAATGCACGCGCCAGCCTATTGACTGCACAAGCAGCGGCTGCTAAAGCCGATGCAGATGTGGCGCGTTATCGCCCATTGGTGGATGCTGACGCGATTAGTAAGCAAGAATGGGACGCAGCCTTAACTGCACAACGTTCAGCGCAAGCGCAAATTAAAGCGGCACAAGCGGCTATTCGTTCCGCGCAAGTAAATGTGAATCACGCGCATATTAAAGCACCTATTACAGGCTTTATTGGGCAAAGTTTGGTAACCGAAGGTGCGTTGGTTACCGCAAATTCTACGCAAATGGCATTGATTACGCAGTCAGATTATTTGTATGTCAATATCAAGCAATCATCTGGCGATATTTTGCGTTTGCGTCAGCAGTTGGCAACGGGTGAACGCAGTTCAAATAAAAACTTTGAAGTGAGTATTCAGTTAGAAGACGGTTCTATTTATGAACACAAAGGCAACTTAATATTTGCTGATGCAACTGTGGATGAAAAAACAAGTCAGGTTACTTTACGCGCCGTTGTGCCTAATCCAGAAGGTATTTTGATGAGCGGTATGTATGCGCGTGTTAAATTGCCATTGTCTAGCGTGGATAATGCGTTTGTTGTGCCGCAACAAGCGGTTACGCGTGGTCAGCAAGATATTGTGATGGTGGTGGGTGCAGATGGTTCAATGCAACCGCGTCCTGTGAAAGTGGTAGGGCAAACAGGTAGTAACTGGATTATCAGTGAAGGCTTACAAGCTGGTGATAAAGTGATTGTGGAAGGCATTATGATTGCTGGTATGACAGGTGCACAAAAAGTGCAAACCAAAGAATGGCAGCCTGAAAATGCCAAACAAGCTACTTCTGCTGGTGCCGCACCACAATCTTTGCCGACGCAAGAGCAGCCTGAAAATGATGCAGATGCTATGGTGGGAACACCTGTTCAGGCTGCCTCAAATGTGGCTGCATCTGCTGAGGAATAATGGAGTAAAGCATGGCTAAATTTTTTATTGATAGACCAATTTTCGCTTGGGTAATCGCGATTTTTATCATGATTGCAGGTGTGATTGGTATCAGCCGATTGCCGATTACTCAATATCCATCGGTGGCTGCACCTAAAATCACATTAACAGCGGTTTACCCTGGTGCTAATGCGCAAGTGATGGAAGACAGCGTATTGTCCGTCATTGAACGCAATATGTATGGTGTAGAAGGTTTGGACTATATGTCCACATCTGCCGATTCCAGCGGTAGAGGCACAGTGTCTTTAATATTTACACCTGAAACCAACGAAGATTTGGCACAGATGAATGTGCAAAATAAGTTGGCGGAAGTAACCGCATTGCTGCCTGCAACGGTGCAACAAAATGGTGTGGTTGTGTCTAAGGCACGTTCCAACTTTTTGATGGTGGTGTTTTTGCAAAGTGAAAACAAATCTGCTGAAGAGTTGTTGGATTATTCGCAACGCAACGTTGTGCCAGAATTGCAACGTATTGATGGTGTGGGCAATGTACAATTATTTGGTGCACAACGCGCGATGCGTGTTTGGGTTGACCCAGCCAAATTAAAAAACTATGACGTTTCATTTGCTGATGTAACCGCAGCAATTCAAGCACAAAATGCACAGTTGGCTGTGGGTTCATTGGGTGCTCTGCCTGCGAGTGAAGGTCAGCAAATCAGTGCAACCATTACTGCCGAAGGGCAACTGAAAACGCCAGAAGAGTTTGGCAATATTTTGTTGAAAAGCAATACCAGCGGTGCAAATGTGTATTTGCGCGATGTGGCAGAAATCAAATTGGGTAGCCAATCTTATGATGCAGCTTCCTATTTGAATGGCAAAAGAGCAGCAGGTATGGCAGTGTCTTTATCCAATAGTGGTAATGCTATGGCAACTGCAACTGCTGTCAAAGCCAAAATGGAACAGTTGCAACATTATTTTCCAGAAGGTGTAACATGGTCAGCGCCTTATGACACTTCAAAATTCGTGGAATTGTCCATCAAAAAAGTGGTTACCACTTTGCTGGAAGCGATTGTTTTGGTGTTTATCGTGATGTTTATTTTCTTGCAAAACATTCGCTATACGCTGATTCCAACGATTGTTGTACCCATTTCCTTGTTGGGTGCGTTTGCCTCCATTTCGTATTTGGGTATGTCCATTAACGTGATGACCATGTTTGCCATGGTATTGGTGATTGGTATTGTGGTGGACGATGCGATTGTTGTGGTGGAAAACGTGGAACGGATTATGGCGGAAGAAGGATTGTCGCCTAAACAAGCCACGAAAAAAGCCATGCGCCAAATTTCAGGTGCAGTAGTCGGGATTACCGCAGTATTGATTTCTGTATTTGTACCCTTGTCCATGTTAAGCGGTGCATCGGGTAATATTTATCGCCAATTCTCGCTGACAATGGTGTTTGCGATTGGATTTTCGGCATTCTTGGCTTTGACTTTAACGCCAGCCTTGTGTGCCACCATGTTAAAACCAATTAAAAAAGGACATAATCACACTAAAACAGGTTTCTTTGGTTGGTTTAACCGCACATTTAATTCAGGCACGCGTACTTATTCAAGTTGGATTGCCAAAACCTTGCGTAAGGCAGGCACTATGTTTGTGGTTTATGTTGCATTGGCTGCCGTAGGCGTGTTACTGGCAATGCGTTTGCCATCAGCATTCTTGCCAGCGGAAGACCAAGGTAACTTGATGATTAACGTACAGTTGCCAGCAGGTGCAACGCTGGAACGTACTGAAAAAACCATGAACAATATCGTGGGTGTAGCGAAATCCATGCCCGAAGTGGAAAACGTGATTACCGTATCAGGTTTCAGTTTTGCAGGCAGTGGTCAAAATATGGGTTTAGGCTTCATTATTTTGAAAGATTGGTCTGAACGAACTGGCAAAGGTAGCGATGCGCAATCTATGGAAGGTAAGATTACTGGCGCATTGATGGGCGGTGCCATTCAAGATGGTTTCGGTTTGGCAATTAATCCACCACCCATTATGGAATTGGGTAACGCATCAGGTTTCAGTTTTTATCTGCAACAACGCGGTACAGCAAATCATGCCGAATTATTGGCACGCCGTAATGAATTGTTGGGCAAAATGCGTGGTAATCCACAGCTATTTAATGTACAAAACGTGCGTGCATCGGGTTTGGAAGATGCGCCACAGTTAAAAATTGAAATTGACCGTATGGCAGCAGCAGCCAATGGCGTAAGTTTCAGTAGCATTCGTAGCGTATTAGGTACAGCTTTGGGTTCAAGTTATGTTAATGACTTCCCCAATGAAGGACGTTTGCAACGTGTGATTGTTCAGGCTGCCCCAAAAGCACGTATGCAGCCTGAAGATGTTTTGGCATTAACTGTGCCTACGGCTGATGGCACATTGATTCCCTTGTCCAGTTTTATGACTGCGCGTTGGGAAAACGGCATTGAACAAAGCGTGCGTTTCAACGGTTATCCAGCGATGCAATTGAATGGCGCAACGGTGGCAGGCAAAACCACAGGCGAAGCGATGGCAGAAGTGCAACGCATGGTGGACGAACTGGAAGGCAATTACACGCTGGAATGGGCAGACCAATCACGCGAAGAAGCCAAAGGAACATCGCAACAAGCCATTATTTTAGGCTTGGCAGCCGTTGCCGTATTCTTGGTATTGGCAGCTTTGTATGAAAGCTGGTCTATTCCATTTGCGGTGGTTTTGGTGGTGCCATTGGGTATTTTAGGCGTGGCATTGGGCGCAAAATTACACGGCGCATCACGCGACTTGTATTTTATGATTGGCATGGTAACCGTCATGGGTTTGAGTGCGAAAAACGCCATTCTGATTATTGAGTTTGCCAAAGATTTGCAAGCCGAAGGCAAAAGCGTAGCTGAAGCTGCATTACGTGCTGCCAAATTGCGTTTCCGCCCGATTTTGATGACATCGTTTGCCTTCATTTTGGGCGTCGTGCCGATGTATATCGCCACAGGCGCATCATCAGCCAGCCAACGCGCCATTGGTACAGCTGTGTTCTGGGGTATGCTGATTGGTACATTCCTGTCTGTATTCCTTGTGCCGATGTTCTACATTGTTGTGCGTAAATTCTTCAAAGGCAGCAATCCTGTTCCTGTTCAAGGCGAACTGGATTTGTTTGAAGATGAAGAAGATATGGACAATTAACCATAATTTTCAGGCTGCCTACGTTTGTTAAGGCAGCCTGAAAGTATAATTTTGTTTATTTTTAATTTATTTATTTTTCAGGCTGCATGATTAAGGCAGCCTGAAAATGAAAGCATACATTATGACAATGTTTAAACACACCATAACCGCAATCAGCATCAGCATTGCATTATCTGCATGTAATCTTGCCCCTAAATATGAGCAACCTAATATTGAATTGCCATCAACAACATTCAAATATGATGTACAACAAACTGAAATGGAAAGTATTCAGGCTGCCTCATTGGGTTGGAAAGATTATTTTGCCGACCCTCGTTTACACGCATTGATTGAATTGGCAATTCAAAACAACACCGATTTGCGTACCGCTAATTTAAATGTGGAAAAATTCCGCACACAATATGCCATTTCACGCAATGCATTGTTGCCCAGCGTAGGCGGTAATGCAGGTGTAAGTCGCAGCCGTGGTGCACAAAGCGAAAATTACAGTATCGGTTTGGGTATTTCCAGTTTTGAATTGGATTTATG
Source organism: Wielerella bovis (assembly GCF_022354465.1). NCBI lineage: Bacteria > Pseudomonadati > Pseudomonadota > Betaproteobacteria > Neisseriales > Neisseriaceae > Wielerella > Wielerella bovis. The sequence goes on from NZ_CP092361.1 coordinate 722,078, forward strand.
GGGCAATGTCCGCAACAGTAAAGAAGCTGCATTGGAAGCATATCTTGCCCAAGCATCCACACGCGATGCCACTCATTTGAGCATTATTTCCAGCGTTGCCAAAGCCTATTTCAACGAGCAAGCAGCACAAGCATCTATGAATTTGGCAGAACGCACCTTGCGTACACGCCAAGAAACCTATCGCTTGGCACAACTGCGCCACAAAGCAGGCGTGATTTCCAAATTGCAATTATTGGAACAAGAAAGCCTGATTGAAAGCGCGAAATCCAATTATGCAGAGGCTGTCAATTCGAGAGAACAAGCGCGTAACGCATTGGAATTATTGATTAGCCAAGCCATTCCCGAAGATTTGCCTAAACCATTGGCATTGGATAAACAGTTCCGCATTCGTAATTTACCCGCAGGCTTGTCATCAGATTTATTGCATAATCGCCCTGACATCATTGCCGCAGAACACAGCCTGAAAGCTGCCAATGCTAATATCGGTGCAGCGCGTGCCGCTTATTTCCCACGCATTAGCTTAACAAGCACATTGGGTTTTGCTCATCCACAATTAAGCAATTTGTTTGAATCTGCCAATAAGTCATGGAACTATGGTGCAAATGCTTCCATGCCGATTTTTGACTGGGGTTCAACCACCAAAAATGTAGAATTAAGCAAAATTGCCCAAGAAAAAGCTCTTGTTGAGTATGAGGCTGCTATTGAAAGCGCATTCCGTGATGTATCCAACGCATTGGTTGCACGCGCAGCATTAAATAGCCAATATGAAAGCAATGTGGCACAAAATCGTGCAGCCGCTGAACGTTTGCGTTTGACACGCTTGCGTTATCAACATGGTGTGTCCAGTTCATTGGATTTATTGGATGCCGAACGCAGTAGCTATGCTGCTGAAAGCGACGTATTGCGAAACCAATTGAGTTTGCTGGAAAACTTGGCAGATTTGTACAAAGTATTGGGCGGCGGTTTGAAACGCCACACCAGCGATGATATAACTGTTCCCGAACAAATGGATGCCGAACGCAGTGAACGCAAAACCAATGCAGTGCGTGAATTGAAAGATGCAGTTAGCGATGGTGTGAGCCATATTAAATCGGATAGCAAAAAAGTGCGTGCTACGGCTCGTGAAGTGATACAAGATACCCGAGAGGCACTCCGTAACTAATTGGTATTTGAAAAAGGCAGCCTGAAAAAAATCATTTTCAGGCTGCCTTTCTTTTTGCAGCCAAGCGGATAACTGTTACAATAGCTAAATTTTAATCAAACTATTTTTCAGGCTGCTTTTGTCGTTTTATTCTTAACAAATAATACAAAATAATCATTTTTTCCTATTTTCAGGCAGCCTGAAAAAAAACACATATATCATGAAATCATTTATTCAACCTCGTACCCCTAACTATTATGCCCGCAATAAGCAATCTTCCACGTTTTTGGAGCGATTGTTAGACCGTAACTTATTGAAAAATGGTGATACTTACGACAAAACATTTGTTTGGTTGTTGCTGTGTTTGCTGTGTTTTGGTTTGGTGATGGTGTATTCAGCATCGGGTGCACAGGCAGGGTTGCATAAATTTGATAATCGCGCTTACTTTTTGATTAAACAAGCCCAATTTGCCTTATTGGGTTTAACCTGTTCGCTGATTTTTATGCGCGTTCCCTTGTGGCGATGGCAGCGATGGACAAAATATTTGCTTGGCTTAACCTTGTTTGTCTTGATATTTTTGCCCTTTGTCGGAGAAGAAGTCAATGGCGCACGGCGTTGGCTCAACACGCCATTTGGTTTTAAAGTGCAGCCCAGCGAAATTTTCAAGTTGGTCACCATTATGTATATGGCGGATTTCTTTAAACGCCGCGTAGATGTGTTGCACGATTTTCGCCGCGTGGTGATGGTTGGTATCCCGATTGCCGCAGGTGCCGCGTTTGTGTTATTAACGCGCGACTTGGGTTCCATGATGGTGATTTTGGGCATATTTTTGTGCTTGCTGTTTTTGGCAAATATGCCGATGAAATGGTTTTGGAGTGCGGTGGGTGTATCGATTGCAACGGTGGGTTTGGTTATTGTGTCGTCTGAATTCCGTATGCGCCGTATCAGTGTGATGTGGCAGCCATGGAAAGACCCAACAGGTACAGGTTATCAAGGTTTAGGTTCGTTGTTGTCTATGGAACGCGGTGGTTTATTTGGCGAAGGTTTGGGCAATGCAATTTTCAAACGCGGTTTTCTACCCGAAGCGCATACCGATTTTATTTTGGCGGTAATTGGCGAAGAGCTTGGATTGATAACAGTTGCTTCATTGGTATTTGTCTATGTTTGGATTATTTGGCGTGCATTTTCCATTGGTAAACAAGCGCGAGATTTGGAATTACATTTCAATTCATTTATTGCGGTTGGGATTGGCGTTTGGGTGGCAGCGCAGAGTTTCATCAACATTGGTGTGAATATTAGTTTATTGCCAAATAAGGGTTTAACGCTGCCATTGGTGTCGTATGGTGGCTCATCATTGGTGATTATGTTGGTGGCATTTACCATGTTGTTGCGTGTAGATTACGAAAATCGCCGCGTGTTGCGTGGTTTCTGCGTAACCGACCCGCGTGAAAAAATGAAGAAAGATGAAAAAAATGAGTGAGCAAAAAACATTTTTATTGATGGCTGGTGGTACGGGCGGACATATTTTTCCTGCGTTGGCGGTGGCGCAATCTTTGCAGCAACGCGGACACAAAGTCGTGTGGTTGGGCAGCGTGGGCAGCATGGAAGAACGTCTGGTGCCACAACACAATATTCCTTTAGAATTGATTGCGATGAAAGGTGTGCGTGGCAAAGGTTTGTTGCGCAAATTGAGTTTGCCGTTTATGTTATGGCAAAGTGTTCAGGCTGCCAAAGATATTATTCAAAAACATCAGATTAGCGCGGTAATTGGTTTTGGCGGATTTGTAACGTTCCCTGGTGGATTGGCGGCGAAAATATTGGGCGTGCCGATTGTGGTGCATGAGCAAAATGCGGTTGCTGGCATGGCAAACAAGCATTTGGCAAAATGGGCGGCGCGTGTGTTGTACGCTTTTCCGAAAGCGTTTTCACAATATCCCGATGGTTTGGTGGGCAATCCTGTACGAGCGGAAATTACAGCTTTACCTACGCCAGAAATGCGTTTTGCTGAACGTTCAGGCAGCCTGAAAATTGTGGTGGTTGGCGGTAGTTTAGGGGCACAAGTGTTGAATCAAATTGTGCCAGCAGCGATGGCGATGCTGCCTGAAAATGAACGTCCACAAATTGTGCATCAATCAGGGCGCGGCAATTTGGAGACTTTGCAGGCTGCGTATCAAAAAATGGGTGTCAATGCGGAATGTGTGGAATTTGTGCATGATATGGTTTCGGTGTACCGCGATGCTGATGTGTTGATTTGTCGTGCTGGTGCACTGACGATTGCGGAATTAACGGCGGCTGGTGTTGGTGCGTTGCTCGTGCCGTTTCCCTATGCGGTGGACGACCATCAAACGGCAAATGCGCGTTATATGGTAGCGGCGGAAGCGGGTTTGTTGTTGCCGCAAAGTCAGTTGAACGCGGATAATTTGGCGCAAATCATTGGTGGTTTAACGCGTGAACAATGTTTGCAATGGGCGAAAAATGCGCGTTCTTTGGCGTTGCCAGATAGCGCGGACGATGTGGCAGAAATTGTGTTGCAAGTGGCAAAATCGTGATAAAAGGCAGCCTGAAAACGAATATTTTGTAGAAATAGGTTTTCAGGCTGCCTACGTTTTTATAAATTAATGTTTTTTATGATATTTAATATAGTCGTTTAAAATAAATACTATGGTATTGTCAGCTTCCTTAATGTATTTGGTGTATGCGGCTGTTGCCTTGTCTGTGTTAATTTGAAATGACTATATTTCCGTAGAACAAAAAATGTTGGATATAAGTATTCTACCAACTCGTTTTTTGAAGATTGAGTATTTTATTTCAGGCAGCCTGAAAACCAGCCAAACAAAGGATAAAATATGAATACGTTCCCTATGCTCGCAACGGTGGATTTAGGTTCAAACAGCTTTCGTTTGCAAATTTGCCATAATCACAACGGACAACCCCAAGTGATTGAAAATATCAAATACATGGTGCGTCTGGCGAGTGGTTTGGATGAAAACAAATATTTGGATGAAGCCAGTCAGCAACGTGCTTTGGAATGTTTGGCGCAATTTGGCGAGCGTTTGCGTGGTTTTGAGACGAAAGATGTGCGCGCGGTGGCAACCAATACTTTTCGTGTTGCCAAAAATATTGGCGAATTTCTGCCGCGTGCTGAAGCTGCTTTGGGTTTTCCGATAGAAGTGGTTGCTGGGCGTGAAGAAGCACGTTTAATTTACACAGGCGTGATGCACACTTATGCCAACAATGGACAAAAATTGCTGGTGGTGGATATTGGTGGCGGTTCAACCGAATTTATTTTGGGCAGTACGCCGATTCCCACGCACACTGAAAGTTTGCCACTAGGTTGTATCACTTACTCGGCGCGTTTTTTTAGTGAAAAAATCACACAAAAAAGTTTTCAGGCTGCCATTAATGCCGCACGAAGTGAAATTCAGCGTATCAGTAAAGAATATAAACATCAAGGCTGGGACGTAGCATTGGGCACATCGGGAACAGCCAAATCCATTGCAGCGGTTATTGGTGCGCAAGATATGGGTGGACGAATCACACTGGCAGCTATGCGAGTGTTGGCAGATAAAATTATTGCGGCAGGTAATGTTAAAAAAGCCAAATTTGAAGGGTTAAAACCTGACCGTGTTGATGTGTTCGTTGGTGGCTTGGCAGTAATGATAGCGGCATTTGAAGAATTGGATATTTCGGGCATGGCGTTTAACGAAGCTGCTTTGCGCGATGGTGTATTCTTTGAAATGATTGGGCGCAATGCGCATGAAGATTTGCGTGAACAAACGGCGGAACAATTCCAAAAACGTTATCATGTTGGTAAAAATCAAGCAGAACGCGTAAGCAAATTGGCACTACAATTCTTGCATGATTTGGCACAAAATGCCACCGTGCAAGAATTAACATACTGGTCAGATTATGTGCGTTGGGCAGCTATGTTGCACGAAATTGGTGTCAGCATCGCGCATACGGCGTATCACAAACACACAGCGTATATTTTGGCAAATGCGGATATGCCGGGATTTTCTCGGCAAGAACAAGAATTGTTGTCGTTGTTGGCTTTGGGGCAGCGTGGAGAAATCAAGAAAATGGCAGATGTGTTGGGCAATGATGTGATGCGCTGGCATGCAGTATTGGCGTTGCGTTTAGCCGTTTTGTTTTACCGTGCGCGTTTACCTATGGATTTGCCGCCTTATACGCTGTTGCAATATTTTGCTGATGAACAGAAATATTCATTGCGGATTGCCAAAGATTGGTTGGATGATGAACACCCATTGATTTCAGCGGCATTAAAAGATGAACGAGAACAATGGGGAAAAATTGGACGCGTGTTTTGGGTAGAAAAAATCTGATTGTATGTTTTCAGGCTGCCTTTATTGTTTTTTTATGATAAATATATGATTATTTGTAATTTAAACAATAAATCGCGTTATAATTCTTGTTTCATTATGGGGAAATACATGAATAAAAATATTTTCAGGCTGCCTACAGTAGCGTTATTGTGCATAATGTTACAAGGTTGTGCTATTGGTGCAGCAGCAGATTTAGCGGCAACAACGGTTTTAACGGCAGGTAAATTAGCGGTTAAAGGGACGGGAGCAGTTATTGGTGCGATGATTCCTGATGGTGATGACGATGATGATAAACGTAAGCAAAGTCGCAGAAAATCAGAGGTGCAAGCAGCAACAACGCATCAACCAGTTGTGCAAACTTTGCCACAATCTCAACCTATTTATCATGAAATGGATTATACGGTAACGCAGCCGCAGTATGAAATACAACAGCTATATTATTGGGATGAAGATTAAAAGTAGACATCAACTATAAAAGGCAGCCTGAAAATGAAATAATCGTTTTCAGGCTGCCTTTTATAGTTGTTTAAAATAAAAATATAGTGAATTCACTATACTATGTTGTGTACACGGTGGTCGCTGTCGCCTTGTCTTATTTCTATTTTACATGACCATAATAATCGTAATTTTTGTAAGGAAAAAAGAGTTTCAGTCAAGCGTTATTTGTGGTATAGTCTGTTAAAATAAGAAAATTAAATGTGTTTTTTAGTTAATTTTTAATTTGAAAGGAAGAAAGTATGAAATTAAATCACTTTGTTGTGTTGGGCTGCGTATCTTTGATATTGGCCGCATGTGGTGGTTCAGGTGGTTCATCGGGTAGCAATCAAACGGCTAGTGCAACATCCGATTCGGCTTCGGGTAGTGTCAAAGTATTGAAAGTAGGTACAGATGCCAGCTTTGCTCCCTTTGAGTCCATGAACGAAAAACAAGAAATTTATGGCTTTGACATTGATTTGTTAAATGAAATGGCAAAAGTTGGTGGTTTCAAATTGGAATTTAAACACACTCCTTGGGACGGTATTTTCGCTTCTTTGAATAATCGTGATGTAGATATTGTGGCTTCTGCGGTTACTATTACTGACGAACGCAAAAACACTATGGATTTTACTGACTCATACTATAAAATCACACAAGTTGTGATGGTTTCACCTAATAAAGATGTGAAAACAGTAGAGGATTTAACCAAATTAACTCGAGTAGGCGTGGTAGCAGGTCAAACTGGTGATTTTGCTGCACAGAAAATTTTTGGTGCAACCAGCAATCAAATTGCTCGATTTGACTCATTACCTTTGTTGATTAAAGAAGTAGAAAACAGCGGTTTAGATGCCGCAATTAGCGACAGTGCGGTGATTGCACATCATATTAAAAATAATGCGGGCAAGGGATTTACTATGGTATCTATCCCTGATTTTGAAGAAGAAAATTATGGTTTTGCAGTGCGTAAAGGTGACACGGAAACTTTAAATTTGCTGAATCAATCCCTGAAAACTGTGCGTGAAAATGGTACTTATGCTGAAATTGAGAAAAAATATTTTGCTCAATAATTAATAGCTTGTTTTGTCACCATTGCTTGTGTATGAAAAGTGTGGTGTAAAAATACCGTTTGAATGTTGATTCAAACGGTATTTTTTATAGTGGATTCAATTTAAATCAGGGCAAGGCAACAGCGACCGCCGTGTACACATAGTATAGTAAATTCAATTTAAACCAGTACAGCGTTGCCAGCTCCCTTATGTACTAGGTTGTACACGGCGGTCGCTGTTGCCTTGTCCTGATTTAAATTGAATCCACTATATTTACAAATAGCTATAATCATTTTTTTTGTATCAAATACAATATGTATATATGATGATTAACATACTGTATTTATTGTTGTTTCTCTTTTTTGCCAAGCGTTCTAGCTGTAATATGCCATTCTTTGTTAGCAATTTTTTGTGTATAACTGCTTGGCAGAATTAGAGCAATTTCGCCATTTTCCGCCACATCTGCTTCGTATTGACAAACAATTTCATTGTGCTGGTCTAGTAAAAACCATTCTATACGCGCTGCATTTTCATCATCAATAGTAATGCGAGTAGTACGATGGGCATCAATCATACCAATATGAAAATTGGGTATCAATTCAATATCACTGATTGGGTAATTGAGCGGAAATGGATGGCTGTCAGGTGTTGCATGATTGAAGTCATGGATAAACACGCTTTGTGCAACAGTTTGCCACAAATGGCGACGCAAAAATTGTTGGTCAATATTGCGTGAATCGCTGGTAAATGTTTCAGGAAAGCTATTAATCCATGCATGCATACTGCCCAATGCACCGCCACATCCGCCCCACATGCCAGCTAAAATCAATTCACAATGTACATAAGTATCACGTATCACATGAAAGTGTTTTCCTGAAGCAATCCATTCATTTACTGCAGCACGTTCTTTATATGAAATCAATGAGTCTGCATCACGCACGATAAAACGTTTCACATTGGCATCGTCCGCCACCATGAACCGCCAAAATAATCCAGGTAAATTACTGTTTTGCATATTGATGATTTGCGCACCACGCTGTGTTAAACGTTTAATGATTTGCGGTGGGACACTGTCATCAACATAAAATCGGCAAGTCCATTCTGGATAAATATTTTTTGCAAGAGTTGCATTCATCACAGCAACTTCACAATAGCGCGGTTTATCGCCATAAAGAGAATAACTGATAATGTTTTCAGTTTTGTTTTCACTCAATGGAAAAGCAGGAGTAGTAATGGGATGAGCGGGCGTACCTGTTTTAGCATAACGTTTAAGCCTAATATGAATAGCTTGGCTTGCATACCAACGAGCAGCTTCATAGCGATGGGTTTTGCTACATGTTTCTGCTAATGTATCAAATAATTGAAAGATAAAATCATCGCTGTCCTTTTCTAAATCGGCTGTTTTAAGCAAATCTTGCGCCATTTTGAAAGCATTTTCATTATGTCCCATGCGTCCTTCTAGCATGGTAACTTGAATAGAAGCCAGTTTATGATTAGGGACAAGGGCAAGTACTTCATAGGCTACTTCTTGTGCTTGTTTGAGTTCACCACGACGGTTGTGTGCATTGTAACGGTCAGAAAGAGTGAGTAATTGTTTATTGATAGCAGTAACTTGTTCTGTAGTCATGATTATTGGATAGAATAGTATGATGGCACACAAGGGGTTGCGTCATTATCATGATGAGAAGATTGTTTGTGTGCCATATTGATTAATAAGTTAATTATCTAATGTTTCTAGATATTTGGCTAGAGGCTAATAACAGCGTAGTGGTATTAGGCAAATTTAGTGCAAAATTCAACTGCAAACGAATTGTTATTAGTTCAAAGATTTCTGTGGGATTAGTATTTGTATTAAATCCGACAATTTTGTGAGTGAAATAAATTTCCGTAGGTTTGGAAATGGTTAGATACAAGCATTTGATTTGCTTATGTTTAATTTTTATACATGTTGCTTTTTCAACCGCAAATCTTCATCTTCTTCTGTGTGTTTCAAGCGCAACAACCATGTGCGTGTTTTCTCGGTAAAACCAGCCAAATCATCATCATGCAAAAAGCCCCAGTTATATAACCGCATGATTTTCATATCCATATTGGAAAACGAAAGCGTGTACCAATGGTCGCTATCACGGCAAAATTCGCGCATTTCTTGGGCTAAATCCCAAATATCGCCACCGTTTTTCATAGCGGCAGCTTTCTGGATAATGCGTGTTTTCTCTGCATCAAACTCCGCTAACCATGCTTTTTCCAGTAGTTGATGCGCATGGGCGTGGTCGGATTTGGTTTTCCAATGTTCACTCATTTGGTGTTCCTTTTTATGATTGAAATGGTTTTCAGGCTGCCTGAAACTGAAACATTGATTTTATCATAGGAGAATATGTGGGTAACAAGTTGCCCATGCTACGCTTGTTTTTAGTATACGACAATTTGTAGGTCGGGCATTTATGCCCGACACAACGCATCGTGATAATATAGTCGGGCATAAATGCCCGACCTACGGAGCTTGTTTAAAATAATCAATATGTTGAACCAATAAATTGCTTTGGCGATTGGCTAATACAAGGGTAAAGAAAAATGTACCGCCTTTTTGTTGCGAACGCCGATAATGGGACATGATTTCAGGCTGCCTATAAGAATGAAATGGTCATATTAACATTATTTTTTTGTTTAAATAATTCAATGGTTACAATGGAATTTTATGCAGCCTGAAAAATTGGAGAATTGCGTTAAACCGCGTGGGCAACAAGTTGCCCACCCTTGTATCTTTCCCTTATGTGGATAAAAACGTATTATCCACATCACCCAGTTGAGTAGGAAATTGAGCCCACCCTGAGTGCACAGATACTGAAACGTAGATAAACCTACTCAACTACCCATCTCACAATCTGAACAGTATCCAAGTGCGCGACAATACGCTCGCAGACACTGCATGAACAAGGAAAGACACCGATGGAAACCACAGAAAATACAAGCAATACAATCAAACAACATATTATCGGCATTGATGCCGCATCACACAAATTCGATGTCTCTTGGTTAAAAAACACCAACAAATTCACCTATCGCAGCAAAGTATTACCCAACAACCCTTCAGGCTGCCTAAAATTGCTCGAATGGATTCATAAAAACATCACCACCGATTTATCCACCATTCATGTCGTGATGGAAGCCACAGGTGTTTACCACGAATTGCTCGCCTATTTCCTACATGACCAAGGTATTGCCGTCAGCATTGTCAATCCTGCTTATGTACACAATTATGCCAAATCATTGGGCGCAGTACACAAAACCGATAAAGGAGACAGTCAAATCATTGCTCGCTTTGGTTATGAATGCCACCCACAAGTATGGCAACCCGAACCCAAATCTGTATGCGAATTGAAAGCCAAACTCAATCGTTTGGATGCGTTGAAAATTGATTTACAACGCGAAGAAAATCGCTTACATACGGCACAAATCAGTGGGGTACCTGATGAAGTAATGTTATCGATTCTTCAAATCCGCCAAGCTTTAAGTCAAAGCATTGCCGAGTTGGAAAAAGATGTGGACGAGCACATTGATAAACATCCTGATTTAAAGCGAGATGTTAGCCTATTGCAAAGCATCCCTTGTGTGGGTAGAGAAACGTCAATGCGGATGGCGGTACTTTACCATAGTAAACAGTTTGAAAAGGCTTCACAGATGGCGGCATTTTTAGGTTTGGTGCCGCGTCAACGTGAGTCGGGAAAATATCAAGGTAAGGTGATGCTCAGTAAACGTGGTAACAGTAAACTGCGTGCTTTGTTGTATTTCCCTGCGATGAATGCGTGTCGTTTTAATCCTGATATTAAATCCCAGCATGAGCGTTTGTTGTCGCGTGGCAAAGTAAAAATGCAAACGATTGGTGCGGCGATGCGTAAGTTGGTGCATATTTGCTTTGGTGTGTTGAAGCATCAAACGGCTTATCAGGCTAGGGTGGCTGTGATTTAGTACCAATTTATATGCTTTTTGTTTTGGGGAGTTGACGGGAGCGACAGTATCTACGCTTGCTACAGAACTGATTTGGTATTGTGATTTGATTTTGGGTTTTCAGGCAGCCTGAAAAACAAAATACCATTTCAATTTTGGGGTTGGAACGGTATTCTTGTAGGTTGAGTTGAAAACCCAACATTGATTTGGGGATTTAAAGGGGTTGTGTTGGATTTTTAATCCAAACCACTGGCTTGTTTTTCCAATTCTTCTATAGCTTTCAAAACATATTTAATTTTAGTAGCTAACAAAACTTTTTTAATTTTATGATATTCAATTAAAACTCCAGATACTTTGATGTCTGGTAGAGTATCTTGTAAATAATTATTAACGGCTAGATTGAAAGTAACTAATGCTCCACCACTCATTCCCGTAGGTTTAGGAGCATTATAAATGATGTCTTTTTCATCTTTTACTGTTTCATCATACTCAACAAGAATATGATTTTCAGAATTAGCTCCAACAGAAATAAATATATCTTCTTCATGAATTAGTAAGGAAGAATGAGATAAACCTGTCATCTTTAAATTATGACGGGAAATTTTATTTTTTGAGTTCGGATATCCTATAGCTACTCCTATTTTTTTGGTAACATCATCTTTTTGATGTTCTAAATACCTAAATGGTAGATAAGTTAATCTATTCCATATATCGGTATTATATCTTGTTTTTGCTAATTTAATTACTGCTATATCAATTTTATCTGACTTGTCAATTTTAGAATTAAGTAAGATGAGATTACCAATAATATCTATCAATCCACCATTCTCTCCTTTTATTCCAATGTATAAATTTGTTTTTGCTTTGTTTTTTTCATTTATCACATGTGAAGCTGTAATCAGAAATTTATTAAAATTGTACTCCACAATAAAACAGCTTCCTATATGTATAGGATTTCCTTGATTGTCTGCTCCATAGATTGGATATACAATATTTGAAAACATATTAAATATATAAGATGTACATTTCTTATAATATTCACTTACTAACTCATTATGAGTTTTGATTAATTTTGTATCCATTTTGTGCATACTCTCCATGCCTAATTAAAATATTTTATTTTACCCCAAAAAGCAAATTCTCCTTAATCCCCCGAATCCTATCACGAATCACCGCCGCCTCTTCAAACTGCAAATCCCGTGCCGCTTGCTGCATTTGTTTTTCCAAACGGGCAATTTCAGCAATCGCGTCTTCTTCGCTGTGGATTTCGGTTTTTTTGCTGGATTTTTTGGCTTTAGCGAAACTCGCTCCGCTCGTTTTCAGGCTGCCTGAAACTGGCTTGCCACCGTTTTCCGCATACACGCCATCAATCAAATCTTTCACTTTCTTATTGATTTGTTTAGGCGTAATGCCGTTGTCCAAATTGAATTGGATTTGCTTGGCGCGGCGGCGTTCGGTTTCGGCAATGGCGGATTTCATGCTGTCGGTCATTTTGTCGGCGTACAAAATCGCCACGCCGTTCACGTTACGCGCGGCGCGTCCGATGGTTTGAATCAGGCTGCGGTGTGAGCGCAAAAAGCCTTCTTTGTCCGCGTCCAAAATGGCGACCAGCGACACTTCGGGTATGTCCAAACCTTCGCGCAATAGGTTAATCCCCACCAAAACGTCAAATAAGCCTAAACGTAAATCTCTAATGATTTCAACACGTTCCACCGTATCAATATCGCTGTGCAAATAGCGCACTTTCACGCCCAATTCGGTGTAGTAGTCGGTCAGTTGTTCCGCCATGCGTTTGGTCAGGGTGGTGACGAGTACGCGCTCGCCTTTTTGTTTGCGGATATTGATTTCACTTAATAAATCATCAACTTGTGTGTCAACTGGGCGCACGATGATTTCAGGGTCTATCAAACCTGTGGGGCGCACGACTTGTTCCACAATTTGCCCTGCGTGGTCGGCTTCGTATTGCGCTGGGGTGGCGGATACGAACACGGTTTGAGGCATAACTTGTTCAAATTCATGGAATTTTAATGGGCGATTGTCCCGCGCGGAAGGCAGCCTGAAACCGTAATCCACCAGATTTTGTTTGCGGCTCGCGTCGCCTTTGTACATCGCGCCAATTTGCCCAATGGTAACGTGGCTTTCGTCTATGAACAAAATCGCGTTTTTCGGCAAATAATCCATGAGCGTGGGGGGCGGTTCACCTTCTTTTTTGCCTGAAAAATGGCGGCTGTAATTCTCAATGCCTTTGCAAAAACCCATTTCGTAGAGCATTTCTAAATCAAAACGGGTGCGCTGTTCAATGCGTTGTTGTTCTACGGGACGGTTTTCTTTGGTAAAGAAATCAATGCGTTCGCGCAATTCGGCTTTGATGTTTTCGCAGGCGCGTAACACGGTTTCGCGTGGCGTAACGTAGTGGCTGGACGGGAACACGGTGTAACGCCCCACGCGCTGTTGCAGGCTGCCTGAAAGTGGGTCAAACAAATCCAAGCGTTCAATTTCATCGTCAAACAATGAAATTCGCAGGGCAAATTCGGAACTTTCGGCTGGGTAAACGTCTATCACGTCGCCACGCACGCGGAAACTGGCGCGTTGAAAATCGGCATGGGCGCGTTCGTATTGCATGGAAACCAATGTGGAAATGATGTCGCGTTGGCTGATGGTGTCGCCTTCTTTGACGGATAAAATCATTTGTTGGTATTCGGTCGGGTCGCCGATGCCGTAAATGGCGGACACGGTGGCGATGATGATGACATCGTTGCGCGTCATCAGGTTTTTGGTGGCGGACAGGCGCATTTGTTCAATGTGTTCGTTAATCGCGCTGTCTTTTTCTATGAACAAATCTCTTGACGGAACATAGGCTTCGGGTTGGTAATAGTCGTAGTAGGAAACGAAATATTCCACCGCGTTTTCGGGGAAAAATTCGCGCATTTCGGCATAGAGTTGCGCGGCAAGGGTTTTGTTGTGCGCCATGATAATGGCTGGGCGACCGCTTTGCGCGATGACGTTTGCCATCGTGTAGGTTTTGCCCGAACCTGTTACACCGAGCAGGGTTTGGTACGCCAAGCCGTCTGATAAGCCGTCTAATAATTGGGCGATGGCGGTGGGTTGGTCGCCTGCGGGGGGGAAGGGTTGGTGGAGTTTGAAGGGGGAATTGGGGTATTGGATAATTTGCATTTTCAGGCTGCCTGAATAATTGGAATATAGTTGAAATTATAACAAAATCAATCAAGGCAGCCTGAAAATTCGGGTACAATGCGGATTTTATTTCAAAGGATTAACTATGTTTTTTGTGGACAGAAGTGCGGTGGTTTTGAAACCGACCCAAGTTTTTTTGGATTGGCTGAACAGTACCGATGATGATATGCCTGATTTAACGCTGGCACAGTTGCGTTCTAATTGCAGCGTATTTTTGCTGCCTGCATTTGATGAGCCTGAACAAGCGGTGGCTTATTTTGATGAGCGTTATGAAGAAATTTTTGTGGCGGAATTGGCAAGTTGGGTGGGCGATGCCAGTCAATATCCAAAAGATTTGAGTTTGGAAAACTTTTGGCAATTCTTTGAGTTGGAAGTGCATGATATGGTGTTGGATTTGGTGGACGAGGAATTGGAAGTGTCCAATGTGGTGCCGACTACTGTGCCAACGGAAGCGAAATAATTGAAATTTTCGGTGGAATTTGTGCCGTCAAATTTGCGGCGATTTGTCGTGGTGGTGTTTGGTGTGGCGATAGCTTGTCTGGTTTTGTTTCATTTTTCGGCTGGGATAAAATGGACATTGTTGCTGGCTATTTTGTTGGCTACGGCATGGGCATGGCGTGAATCGCCGTTGTTTGTGCATCGTTTGGTAGTGGACGAACAGGGTTTTGCCACGATTTTTGTGAATCATGTGGCGTGGGAAGCGGATTTGCTTTCAGGCAGCTTTTTGACACGATGGTTGTGTGTGTTGAAATGGCGCACCAATCGCCATATGATTTGGCAGGCGGTTTTGCCTGATATGATGAACAAGGAAGATTATCGGCGCGTATTGGTGTGGGCGCGATGGGGTCAGCCGACTAAAACGCAACGGAAACAACGTGCGGTGCAGCGTGGGGAACAGAAATGGTAAGCGGTAAAAAGTTTTTCAGGCTGCCTGAAAACTATAGTCGTTTCAAATACAAATAGTACAGCGTTGCCAACGCCCTTATGTACTAGATGTACACGGCGGGCGTTGTCGCCTTGTGCGTGTTAATTTGAAACGACTATAAATAGGCAGCCTGAAAACCAAATAATCCATAAAAAAGGTCAAATAAACATCTATTTGACCTTTTTTCTGTGCAATTAAATCCAACCTAATGTATTAGCAAATACCAGCAAAATTGCAATCGGTGCAGCATAGCGCAACATATTGCGCCAAACAACTGCTACGATAGGGGGTAAATTGCTGCCTTCGCGCATATGAGCAATAACTGCATCACGTTGCAATACCCATGCTACCAGTACGCAAACAGCCAATGAACTCAACGGCATAATCCACGATGTAATCAAATAATCCCACAAATCAAATACTGTTTTGCCGATAATTTTGAAATCGCCCATTAAACCAAACGATAGCGCGGACGGAATGCCAACAATAAAAATCGCCATACCTGCTAGCCATGAAATGCGACGACGTGCCTGTGGACGATGTTGCACGAAATAGGCAATCGCGGTTTCCAACATGGAAAATGCCGAAGTGAGTGTGGCAAGTGCGACCAAAATCATGAAAATGGCAAACAACAATGTACCAAATGGCATTTTTTGGAACACGGCTGGCAATACGATGAAAATTAAACCAGGCCCAGAATCAGGTTTAAAATCAAATGCGAATACAGCAGGGAAAATGACCAAGCCAGCTAGTAAAGAAACCAGCATATTCAACCACATAATGCTATTGGCGGAACGGAACAAATCTTGTTTGTTATCCAAATAGGACGCATATGTCATCATGGTGGATACACCCAAGCTCAATGCAAAAAATGCTTGTCCCAGCGCCATGAGCCATGTATTAGGCGTAATGACGCTGAAATCGGGTTTCAGCAAAAATTTAACGCCTTCCATGGCATTAGGGAGCGTTAATGAACGTGCCGCAAGTAGTAAAAACATGATAAATAATACGGGCATCAAATATTTATTGGCGCGTTCAATGCCCGAAGAGATGCCATTTTGTACCACCCAAACAGTAACCAACATAAAGGCAGCCTGAAAACCCAATGCCAACATAGGGTTAGCAATGGTATCACCAAATAAAGCAGCAAAATCAGTAGTTGGCGTGATTGTGCCACTTAATGCATGCCAAACATAGGTAAAAACCCAGCCACCAACAACACTATAAAACGATAATAGGAAAAAACACGATGCCATGCCCAAGCGACCAATCCACGCCCATGCAGGATTAGGTGCGATTTGGGTAAGGGCATCAATTGGATTTTTGTTGGTTTTGCGACCAATGAAAAATTCCGCAAGCAATACGGGTACGCCAACAATAATGGTAAATATCAGAAAAATCAGGAAAAAGACTGCACCGCCATTGGTGCCTGCGGTGTAGGGAAATTTCCAAATCGCGCCTAAGCCAATGGCTGAACCAGCCGCTGACAGCACAAACCCCAATTTTGACGTCCAATTAACTGACATGATAGAGACTCTAAAAAATAATGATAAAAAAGTGTTCAGGCTGTCTAAAATAGACTTTTCTTTTTCTGTTTCAGGCAGCCTAAAATGATGCGCACAATTTTATACCAAGCATGGCAAATAGTATATGATAATAACCACATTTATTTTGGTACAAATTAGACAATTCATGCAAAAAAACGACAATCAGAAAAATAAAACTTCAATTTTATTTTGATTTTTTTGATTTTATATTTTCAAATCAGACTGTCAAGCCATAAGCATTTTTTTATTCCATGATGCTGAAAATGTGTTTGAAGCAGCCCGAAAGATGCTTGTTGTGTACTGAAAACTGCCTGAAAATTGCCCCATGCTTGATGTTTTCATATAAACTTGACTTTATTTTATAAAAGTCTTATATTAGGAGTTGCTAATGAATAACGCCACAAAAAATCCCACTACTTTACAAGAACACGCTCAAATTGCCGCCGATTTTCTGAAAACCATCGGCAATGCCACACGTTTACAAATTTTGTGCCTGCTGGCTGAACGCGGCGAAATGTGTGTAATGCATTTGCACGAACATTTGGATTTGCCATTGAGCCAATCGGCATTATCGCAACATTTATCCAAAATGCGTACAGAGGGCATTTTGTCATCTCGCCAAGACGCACAAAAAATGTATTACCAAATTTGCGATGACAAAACCCTTAAATTGATACACACCTTAAAAGAAATTTTTTGCCCCTAAACGGAGAAATCATCATGTCTTTGCCCTTGCACACGCCCAAACAGGCTGCAGAAAAATGTCAAAATGGCGCAATTTTGATTGACATTCGCACAAAAAATGAACATCAACAACGACATATTCCCAACGCATTGTCCATACCTTTGGACGATTTGCCTACCGCCGACAAGCAGCCTGAACATTCTGTTTTGATTTTCCATTGTTTGAGCGGTGTACGCACCCAAGCCAACACAGCTCTTTTGGCACAATACGCGCAAGGTTGCGAAGCTTACATTTTGGATGGTGGTTTGAACGCTTGGCAGAAAAATGGTTTGCCGACCGAAGGTATTGCGCATTGTCATTTGGACATCATGCGCCAAGTTCAAATTGTTGCAGGCAGTCTGATTTTATTGGGGGGATTATTGGGCGTGGTGGTTTCGCCGTGGTTTTTTGCTTTGTGCATTTTGGTGGGAATGGGGTTGCTTTTTGCTGGATTAACGGGATTTTGCGGCATGGCAAAATTGCTGGCGAAAATGCCGTGGAATCAAGCCTAAATCTTTTTTTGTAACGTAAGGAGTTTGAAATCATGAAAGCCAATTTGGGTCAAATTGACCGCGTATTGCGTATTGTTTTGGGTCTGGTTTTGATTGCCTTATCTTTGATGGGGACAATCGGTTGGTGGGGGTGGGGGGGCATCATTCCCTTGGTAACAGGGCTGATGAAATTCTGTCCCATTTACCGCTTGTTTGGATTGAATACCTGTAAAACTTGTTCAAAATAAACATTTCAGGCAGCCTGAAAAAGGATTTTTCCCTTTTCAGGCTGCCTGAAACTTTAAATCAACAATTACGCGCCATAAACAGGATTTTTATCACACAATGCTTTCGCGGCGGTTGCCACGCGGTTCAAAGTCGCTTCATCGTTTGGATTTTCCAACACATCAGCCACCAAATTCGCCAATTCACGCGCATCGGCTTCGCTGAAACCGCGTGTGGTAATCGCAGACGCACCCACACGAATGCCGCTGGTTACAAACGGTTTTTCTGGGTCATTGGGAATCGCGTTTTTGTTAATCGTGATGTGTGCTTTGCCCAACGCTTCTTCGGCGGCTTTACCCGTAATGTTTTTCGGGCGCAAATCCACCAAGAAAACATGGCTTTCTGTGCGACCAGACACAATGCGCAAACCGCGTTTCACCAATTCTTCTGCCATCGCAGCCGCGTTGATTTTCACTTGTTTCGCATATTGTTTGAATTCAGGTTCCAGAGCTTCTTTGAATGCCACCGCTTTCGCCGCAATCACGTGCATGAGTGGACCACCTTGCAAAGATGGGAAAATGGTGGAATTCAAAATTTTCTCGTGCGTGGTGTCGCGGCACAAAATCACGCCACCGCGTGGGCCACGCAAGGTTTTGTGCGTGGTTGTGGTAACGAAATCGGCAAACGGCACAGGGTTCGGGTATTCGCCGCCTGCCACTAAACCTGCATAGTGCGCCATGTCCACAAACAAGTACGCGCCCACTTTGTCGGCGATTTCACGGAAACGCGCCCAATCAATTTCCAAAGCGTAGGCAGACGCACCTGCCACAATCATTTTCGGCTTGTGTTCCAAAGCCAAACGCTCCACTTCGGCATAATCCAACACTTCGTTTTCGTCCAAGCCGTAGGTAATGGCGTTGTACAATTTACCTGAAATATTCACGCTCGCGCCATGCGTCAAGTGTCCGCCATGCGCCAAGCTCATGCCCAAAATCGTATCACCGGGTTTTAATATAGAAGCGTAAACCGCTTGGTTGGCTTGGCTGCCTGAATGCGGTTGCACGTTGGCATATTCCGCACCAAACAATTTTTTCACACGGTCAATTGCCAATTGTTCTGCCACATCAACGTGTTCACAACCACCATAATAACGTTTTGAAGGATAACCTTCGGCATATTTATTGGTCAATTGGCTACCTTGTGCTTCCATAACGGCGCAGCTCACATAGTTTTCAGACGCAATCAATTCAATGTGGTCTTGCTGGCGTTGCACTTCGGCAGCCATTGCGGCGGCTAACTCTGGGTCGTATTTTTCAATGGTAAGGCTTTTTGAGAACATGGAATTATCCTTGTGGAAGAAGAGATTTTGTGATTGTAACGCAAATCCTATCTTTCAGGCAGCCTGAAAATAGAATAGGCGAACTGTGTTAGGAGTTTTTATCAGTATGGTATTTTATTTTAAAAAAATGGAAATTTTTATTATTTAATAAATAAAAAAGGCAGCCTGAAAATATTTTATGGACGATATGCCAAGATATATTTTCAGGCTGCTTTTTTATAAGGGATTATTTTACTAGTTTTTCTTTGCGTTCTTGGAGCCAATGCTCCAAATAATGAATGCTCATGCCGCCTTCTAAAAAACCAGCGTCTTTGAATAAATCACGGTGAAGAGGTGTATTGGTTTTAATACCTGTAATCGCCAATTCTGCCAACGCCACGCGCATTTTCGCGGCAGCTTGGGTGCGGTCTTTGCCTAAAGTGCAGACTTTGCCAATCAAGCTATCGTAATTCGGCGGAATTTTGTAGCCTTGATAAATGTGGCTGTCCACGCGCACACCCAATCCCCCTGGTAAATGGCAAGATTCAATCAACCCTGGGCTGGGAATGAAATTGTACGGGTCTTCCGCATTAATGCGGCATTCAAAAGCATGACCTTCCAAGACAATATCGTCCTGCGTGTATTGCAAAGGCAATCCCGCCGCCACGCGCAACTGCTCTTGCACAATGTCCACGCCCGTAATCAGCTCGGTAACGGGGTGTTCCACTTGCACGCGCGTGTTCATTTCAATAAAGAAAAACTCGCCATTTTCATACAAAAATTCAAATGTACCTGCACCGCGATAACCAATGCGCTTACACGCTTCCGTACAAGCCGTGCCGATTTTCTCACGCTCTTCGGGCGTAATGAATGGCGCGGGGGCTTCTTCAATGATTTTTTGGTGGCGGCGTTGCATGGAGCAATCGCGTTCGCCCAAATAAATCGCGTTGCCGTGTTCGTCCGCCAACACCTGAATTTCAATGTGGCGCGGACGTTGCAAAAAGCGTTCCATGTAAACCATCGGATTGCCAAAGGCAGCCTGCGCTTCCGCTTTGGTCATTTCCACCGCTTTGAGCAAATCTTCTTTCTTTTCAACGACACGCATACCGCGACCGCCGCCGCCACCCGAAGCCTTGATAATCACAGGGAAACCGACTTTATCGGCAATTTTCAAGATTTCATCGGGATTATCGGGCAAGGCACCGTCCGAACCAGGGACGCAAGGCACGCCAGCCGCAATCATCGCGTGTTTGGCGGAAACCTTGTCGCCCATCAAACGAATCGTGTCCGCTTTTGGACCGATGAAAATAAAGCCTGAATTTTCAACCTGTTCGGCGAAATTCGCGTTTTCCGCCAAAAAGCCATAGCCAGGGTGAATGCCGTCCGCGCCCGTAACTTCGGCGGCGGCAATAATGGCGGGAATGTGCAGATAACTTTGCGGGCTGGGCGCAGGTCCAATGCACACGGATTCGTCCGCCAATTTAACGTGCAGGCTGTCGCGGTCGGCTTCGGAATGCACCGCCACAGTTGCAATGCCCATTTCACGGCAAGCGCGTAACACGCGCAAAGCAATTTCGCCACGATTGGCAATTAAAACTTTTTTCAACATATTGATTTCCTTTTGGGAAAATATTTTTTACTGCTTAATCTATATTTCAGGCTGCCTGAAAGCGGTTATTCAATGGGTGGCAAACCTTTTTTAACGCGTTCGGCATTGTATATTTCGCTGTGCAATTCTGAAGGGTCGTCTGCCAATTCGGTTTCGCTGTCATACACGTCTTGCCAACTGTCGCAAACAAAATAAACGTCCAAATCGGCAAACTGTTCTTTCATTGCTTCAAACAGTTCATCGTCTTCAAAACAATAGGACGCGCAAAATGCCTCGGTTAAAGATGCCCCCGGCATAATGTTAAACTGACCTTCTGTATCGTATTGAACAATAGGCGAATCTTCAATCGCACGACCCGATTTGCCACGCCAATAACCATAAATGTTGCTGTCATCATCTTTGGCAACAAAGGTAATCATGCGTGCAACCTGTTCAATCGCAGCAATATTGGCTTGAATATCAGGGTTTGCCAACTCGTCTTCGCTCAAATAATCATGACCGAAAACCAACTCGTTCAACAATTCGTCTTTTTCATCAGGCAAAATCGCAAACAATGCCAGTTCGTCAAACGGTGTGCCAGCATCGGTTATCGTTGCCCATGCCAATACTTCCAAATCACGCGGCATGTTTTCTGCGCCAAGCACTTCATGCTTGAAACGTGCCAATGTTTCTAACGAATTCACAGTCATATTTTTGCCCCATAATGCGTTTTCAAATTTGATGTTTTCAGGCTGCCTGAAAGCAAAAAACTTCATTCAGGCAGCCTGAAAAATTATTCAATGATAAACAAAGGCTCGCCAAATTCCACAGGTGTGCCGTTTTCCACCAAAATTTCTTTAATCACACCTGATTTTTCGGCTTCAATTTCGTTCATCAACTTCATGGCTTCAATGATGCACAGTGTGTCGCCTGCTTTTACCGTTTTGCCTACTTCTACAAAAGCAGGTGCGGTAGGATTGGGTGAACGGTAGAATGTACCAACCATAGGCGATTTTTGCGCATTGGATAAATCGCGGGTAGCAGGTGTAGATGATGCCGTTGCTTGAACAGGTGCAGCCACAGGCGCGGTTTGAGGTGTGGGAATATGCGCTGCTTGAATGACAGGAGGGGGGGTATAAACAGGTTGCGCAGGTGCGGCGACTGAACGTGTGATGCGAACTTTTTCTTCGCCTTCGGTAATTTCCAGTTCGGCAATACCTGAACCTTCTACTAATTCAATCAGTTTTTGTAATTTGCGTAAATCCATTTTAAATTATTCCTTACTTTAAGGGTAAAATGATGATATTTTTGACAAAATACCGTTATCATAAAATTAAATACGTTCATCAACGAGCGAACATTCCACGCCCAAAATCTCTTGAATTTCTTGCTTAACGGCTGGTGGAATCATATCTGTACCAATACCTGCAAACGCCACAGCCACATTAGAACATGCAAACACATTGCCATATTGGTATGTGAAACGAGAAATCAATTCACTTTGCCCGCATTGTAAACAAGTGAATTTTCCTGTATTTGTATCCAATGTGTCTAATAAATCAATGAATTGTAATCTGTTTGGTTCTTTGGCTTGTTCCGTACTGGATTCGCCCTCTTCGTCTTCTTCATCAAAACCATCATAATCACAATAATAATGTGCTTGGCAATGTGGGCAATCGGTTTCATCAAATTCAGAACCTTCGGCAAAACCATATGCTTTGGGTTCGTCAAATACATGAAATTCAATGGTAGAGTATTGACTTTGGGGTTCTGAACAATCTGCTTCATCAGCGAAATTTTCAATGCCTTCTTCAGTCAAAGCAACCGCGTTTTCTTTAAAGAATGATTCAAATTTATTTTCAATCCAACTATTTGCCAAAACATGAAATTCAATGAAAGAATCTTGACTTTTGGATTCTGAACAACCTGCTTCAGCAGTGAAATATTCAATGCCTTTTTCAGTCAAAGCATAAGCCACAGCGTTTTTTTCAAATAATGGTACAGCCAATTCATCTTCAATCCAACCACGCGCCAAAAATTGTGCGTGAATTTGGTCAATTTTTTCTTGTGCATTTTCCAAATAAACCACTTGGGGAACAATGTACGCCAAACTGTCTGACATGATGATTTCCTGATAATGAAAAATGATAAAAAAATGAATTTTGGCGAATTTAGCAGCAAAAGTCTAGCAAAATCTGTAAAAATCATGCAAAAAAGGGGGTAATATAAATGGTTTGTATTTTGTTGGAATGGTTTAATTAGTGTTTTTATTCCATATTTTTATTTCAGGCTGCCTGAAAAGATAAAAAACGTTATAATGGCATTTAGTGTATTGTTCTATAAAATTAGGAAAAAAAATGGATTTCCAAAAAGCTCGCTATAATATGGTGGAACAGCAAATTCGTCCGTGGGACGTGTTGGATTTTGATATTTTAGATGCGTTAGATGAGATTCCGCGTGAATTGTTTGTGAGTCAAGCGCAGTTGGGTTATGCGTATGCTGATTTGGCGTTGCCATTGCCAAATGGTGGCAAGATGTTGGAGCCCAAAGTGGTGGCACGTATGGTGCAAGGTTTGACCTTGCAAAAAAATGACCGTGTACTGGAAGTTGGTACAGGGTCGGGCTATGCGACGGCATTGTTGGCAAAGTTGGCAGGTGAAGTATTGACTTGCGATGTGGACAGTACGCAGTTGGCAGCTGCAAAATCGGTACTGGACGGTTTGCAGATAATGAATGTTCGTTATGAAGCGATAGATGGTTTGCAGGGTGTGGCTGATGCGACATTTGATGCGATTTATATTGGTGGAAGTTTGCCCGAAGTTCCTGAAATTTTGAAAAATCAGTTGGTTGATGGTGGGCGCATGGTGGTGGTTGTGGGTAGTGAGCCTGTGCAACATTGTATTCAAATCACGCGAACAGGGTCGGAGTTTTTGCAAAAAACTTTGTTTGATACGTTGATTGCGCCGTTGCAAGCGGATTCAGCAAATTGGTTAAAAGCAACGGGTAAGTTTACGTTTTAATTGATTTTATATGATTAGGCAGCCTGAAAACGGTTTCAGGCTGCCTTTTGTTTAATTGGGAAAGTTTTGATGAGTATTCAATCTATTACACCGAGTGAGTTATCGGATTTTTTGCAGCGTTATCCTGAGACGGTTTTGTTGGATGTACGTGAAGATAATGAAGTGGCGATTTGTCAGTTAGTCGGTAGTACGCATATTCCGATGAATTTGATTCCTTTGCGTCAAAATGAGTTGCCTGATGATGTGCCGATTGTGGTGTATTGTCATCATGGTATACGCAGCCTGAATGTGGCACGTTTTTTGGAGCATGTGGGATTCGAGAATTTGTATAATTTGAGTGGGGGTATTGATGCGTGGGCGGTAGAGGTTGCGCCTGAAATGGCGAGATATTAGGGAAATATGGTATTGAAAGATGTGTCATAAAAAATCTCTTGCTCAATATTGAGCAAGAGATTTTTTCAGGCTGCCTGAATTAGGACAAGAGTAAACCTGCTACAACTGCTGCAATGATACCGTATACAAACATTGGCAAGAATGTTTTTTTGATGATGTAACCTTCTTGGTTTTTCACGTCGGTTACGGTACATACGGCAATGATGTTGTTCAAGCAAACCATATTACCCATTGCACCACCTACTGATTGCATTGCCAAGACTAAGGTTACGGATAAGCCAGTATCCAGTGCAATTTGTTGCTGAATGCCACCGAATGTTAAGTTAGATACGGTGTTGGAACCAGAGAAGAATGCACCAATCGCACCCAAATATGGAGCAAAATACATCCAGTAAGCACCTGCCATATTGGCAAATTCTTTACCGATGATTTTAACCATAGAACCATCGCCGCCCACCAACATCAGTTTTACCATAATCAATGCGCCTAATAACGCTAAAAATGGTTTTTTCACTTGTTTCAGGGTTGCACCAAACATGGCTTTGGTGTCGCTAGGTTTGGTTTTGAATAGCCATACTGATAATAATACGGTTACTACAAATGGGATTAGGGCAGGTACATATAGTGTACGATATACATCGCTTACCCCTTCACCAAAAATATTTTTGAAGTTTAAAATCAATGCGCGACTTAATTCAAAATCAAAAATACCCAAAGGCAATTTGAATAATGGTGTGTTGTCATTCAATAAGCCTTTAATACCTAATTGATGAATGCGTGTTACCACCAAAATAGCCATTAACATGCCCAAAGGTGACAAGGCTTTTAAAATAGTTTTGGTTGGCAAATGTTCTGCTTGGTGGTCTTTTTCATGGTCTTTGCTTAAACCGATACCTTTGTTTGCTAATAAAACGGAAAGACCTAAGCCGACTGCACCACCTACTAAAGCAGGGAATTCGTAGTTTACAGTTGCCAATAAGCAATAAGGAACAGTACAAGATAGTACGCTTAAAATGACAAATACAATGTTTTTGCGAATTTCTTCACGAGTGGTAATCAAGTTTAATGCCATAACAGGAATAATGAGACCTGCCACAAAGTGAATAATCGCTGTATTCAAACCAATCGCAGCAATGTCTTCAGTGGACAAGTTCAATGAGCCAAAGCCGAACCATGTAGGTGTACCCACTGCACCGAATGATACTGGCACGGAGTTCATAACCAATGCAAAAATTGCTACTTTCAATGGATTAAAGCCCAAGCCTACCAAAATAGGGGCTGCAATCGCTGCTGGTGTACCAAAACCACTCGCACCCTCAATCATGAATGCAAATGCCCAACCAATAATCATTAATTGTGCGATTGGGTTAGGATTGATGTTACCCAACCATTTGCGGATAACATCCATACAACCTGTTACTTCCATCATGCGGTTAAACAAAATCGCACCAAAAATAACGGTAATGGGTGTTAGGGTAGAAATCAAACCTGAAACAATATTGGCGTTTAACAGCATGAAAGAATTGCCGAAATATGCCAGTTGCAAAATGTAAATTAAAACCGCTGTGAGTGGCAATGCGATAAAAGATGGCATGCCATTTTTTTTCACCATCAGCCAAATCAACAGCACAATGGGAAATACGCTAAGAAAGAGTGCCATAATTTCAATCCTCAATAAATAATTATTTTAAAATAACTTCTTGTTTAATATGATTAGATGTGTGATATGTTGTGATAGCGTATTCTCCTATCTTGTTAAAAGTTGTATTTTCAGGCAGCCATAATTATGAGTAATGCTTGAATTAAGGCTGCCTGAAAAATGGTTTATTGTTTATTTTGTTTACGTTCTGCTAACATTTGCTGCAGGGTTTTTTCTGCTGGTTTCAATGGGACGTGATTTTCTGTCCAACCTAGTTGCCAAGGTGGTGTTAGTGCGCGGAAAGTGGTGGAGAACCAACCTAGTGCGCGATAGGCTTTGGTGTGACCAAATGAGCCATTGAAAATACGCCATGCAATGCTTTCACCAAAACTATGTGATGCGCCTTGTCCTTTAATAGGATAGTTAACGTTTTCATTTGGTGAGCGTTGCGCTTCTTCACGCAAACGCGCCATTTGCTCTGTAATAGGGATTTTCACAGGACAAACTTCTACACATGCACCGCACATGGAACAAGCTGTTGGTAAATCTCGAGTCTTTTCCAAACCCATTAAGTGTGGAGAAATAATTTCACCAATTGGACCAGGGTAGGTTGTGCCATATGCTGCACCACCAATGCGTGTATAAACAGGACAGTGATTCATGCATGCACCACAACGAATACATTGTAGTGTGCGACGCATTTGCTCTTCACCATAGGCTTGACTGCGACCATTATCCAATAATACCAAGTGCATTTCTTGCGGACCGTCCAGTTCCTCGCTGCGACGAGGACCTGTAATCATATTGAAATATGTGGTAATTGGCTGACCAATCGCTGTGCGTGGTAATTGACTGTACAATGGTACAACGTCTGTTAGGTTAGCAACGACTTTTTCAATCCCTGTAATGGCGATGTGAACAGGAGGAACGGTAGTAGATAAACGGCCATTTCCTTCATTTTCCACTAAACATAATGTTCCCGTTTCTGCCACGGCAAAGTTAACACCACTCAAACCAATATCTGCAGTACGATAAATATCACGTAAGGCTGCACGAGCAAAGCCAGTTAATTTATCTACATCGTCAGTTAATTCTGTACCAAGATTGTTGTGGAATAATTCGCTTACTTGCTCTTTGGTTTTGTGAATAGCAGGCATAACGATGTGTGTAGGTTTTTCGCCTGCCATTTGTACGATAAATTCACCTAAATCGCTTTCTACCGCACGGATGCCTTTACTTTCCAAATAATGATTCAGTTCAATTTCTTCACTGACCATTGATTTGCCTTTAACCATCAATTTGCCATTATGTGTTTCCATAATGCCATAGATGATTTGTTGGGCTTCTTCAACGGTTTCCGCCCAATGAACTCGAACCCCACGCTTGGTTAGATTTTCTTCCAGCTGCACCAATAAATCAGGTAGTTTAGATAATGCATGCTGACGAACGTGTTCGCACAAGGTACGCAACATTTGTAATTCTTGCTCATCTGACAATACCATTTTACGTTTCGTCATCAACATATCCATCGCAGTACGCAAACTTTTGCGTAGTGGTTTATCTGCTAATGCTGCTTGTGAATTTTGTTTAAATGTTTCTGGACGTGGATGAAAATGGACTACTTGTGTGTTCATGCTGCTACCTCCAAATCGGCAGGATTAATGTGTTCAGGCAGCACAGCTAATACCACTAAATCACGTGGACCGTGTGCACCAAAAGCCAAGGTTAATTGAATATCAGCGGTTTTTGATGGACCAGATATCAAAATAACATTAGTTGGCATATCGGCTGCCAATTTTTCGCCTTGCATAGCGGCATAGAATGTGTCGTACATTTTTCTTGTATCAAACAAACAAAAATGTACAGGCGGAACAAGACTTTGACTGCGTGGTTCTGCAACAGAAGATGTCAGCATAATCGTGCCAGTATGTGCAATGCCACACAATGAACTGGTAAAACCAGCATCTACTTCCGCAAAAAATTCATCTTTCCAATCATCAATTTTTTGCTCAAAGTTACGAACTTCCAAAGAGGCAGCCTGAAGCGCAGTTGTAGCACGTTTACCATGCTCAGTATTTTTAGATACCAACATATTTTTCAGATTTTTTTGTTGTGCAACCTGAATCAATGTTTCTTCCCAATTATTTTCACGCACCCAAAAGATTTCTGTTTTTACCGCGCGCATACATTTTGCCCAATGTTTCAAACGTTCAATTTCGTTGTCCCAACTAGGCGACATTTCTTGGTAATATTCTTCTGTGCGAGGTAAATCCATTGGATAAGCGTTGGCTTTACGCAGTTTAGCTAAAATATTGTTGCGTGCGCTCATGCTTTCACTCCTGTACGTTCAGCCAAGAAAGTGGCAATGTGCTTAGGTTTAGGCATATTGGGTTCATCTTTGGCGATTTTGCCACCAATATTCAACATACAACCCACATCTGCACTGATAATTTCAACTGCTTCAGTATCTTTCAGTGCCTGCACTTTATCTGTAACCATTGCACCTGAAATATCGGGATGTTTGACAGAGAATGTACCACCAAAACCACAGCATTCGCTTTCATGGTCATGCACAACACGCTCTACATTTTTCAGGCTGTCTACCAATTTCCAACCCGTGATGTGTACACCCATTTCGCGACGAGCCGAGCAAGAAGTATGCACCGCAACTTTAATTTTTTCGCCTTTATCTTCAGGTTCATAACCAATGGCTACCAAGAAATTGGTAAATTCCACCACTCGGTTCGCAATATTATTTGCTTTTTCTTCATATGGCGTACCTTTAAATAAAGTAGGCCAATGATGTTTAATCATGCCACCACATGAACCAGATGGCACAACAATGAACCAGTCTTCAGGAAATAAATCCAGTTGAGCCTTAGCAACTTCCAAAGCTTCCTTGGAGTGTCCAGAAGAAAAAGCAGGCTGTCCACAGCAGCTTTGCTCCATAGGAAAATGTACGCGAATATCCAAATGTTCCATTAGTGTTATTGCGTCCATACCAGCTTCTGGCATCATCATATCCAGAATACATGTACCGAAAAAATACACATCGCTGGGTTTGCTTGTGATATTTGGGGTGTTTGTGTTCATTTTGTTTAATAGATTTAAGGTTGAATAAAATTACAAAAACAACGAAAAATATGCTGTTTTACATATTGATTAGAACTTTATGTAATAAGATGTAGCTTGTCAAGTGTAATTGATAAAAAAAATAAAAGAAAAGAAATCTATTTTACCTTATGGGAAAATAGTAGAGAGCCTCACATTAAAATAATACTTATTATCATTAATATACAATTAATTTCAATAAGTTATTTAATTTAGATATTTTTAATGATGATTTAACAATTTTACAATAGCTGATTGAATATGCCGTAAGAGTAAACTCATTTTTTAAGAATTGTGAAGTAAAATAACAAAAATTAACAAGTAATATTATTACTTTATTTCATATAATAACATAAATAAGGCAGCCTGAAACACGAAAAAATCATTTTCAGGCTGCCTAAATTATCATTTATTGGATTTGGAATCTGTATTATTTTAATTTCAAATGACCATAAAATAGCAATTAGACAAGGCAGCCTGAAACCTACATTTCCTGATAATCCACATCAATATGCCAACGGATTTTATTATCCCGATACTGCGCCAACACCTGTTCCCACAAACCCAACGCCCGATGTAACGCTCCCCTATCCGCGCTTTCCACAAAAATCTGCGCCCGTTCACGCTCTGCCAGTCGCGCCATCAACATCGGCACTGCACCCATTTGCCACACATTTTCAGGCAACAAAGGCGCAATCACATCACGAATTTCATTTAAAAAATCAACCGCTTCACTCATTTGCACCGCGTCCGCACGGATGGCAGCCTGAAAACCAAACGGTGGCAAATTAAATAATTGCCGTTGCGCCAATTCGTGTTCCGCAAATAAAACAAAATCTTGCGCCTTAATCGCGTGAAAAATCTCGTGTTCAGGCAGCCGCGTTTGAATCAGCACCCGCCCACGATGTTCCGCCCGTCCCGCTCGCCCCGACACCTGCATTAATTCGGCAAACAAGCGTTCTGGCGCACGAAAATCGCTGCTAAACAATGAACCATCGGCATTTAATACCACCACCAAATTCAAACGCGCAAAATCATGCCCTTTCGCCAACATTTGCGTCCCCACCAACACGTCCAGCTCATTCGCCGCGATTTGCGCGTACAAATCCGCCCAATCCGTTTTGCGGCTAGTGCTGTCCCTGTCCACACGCGCAATTTTGGCGTGGGGCAACACATTTTTCAATGTTTCTTCAACACGTTGCGTGCCTTGCCCGACCGCCGTCAAATCCTGATTGCCGCATTCCGCGCACGAATGCGGTACAGGCTGCCTGAAATCGCAATGATGGCAACGTAATTGCCTAGCCCTTTGATGTAAAACCATTTTTGCCGAACAATTCGGGCAACCAAAAGTATGCCCACAATCCGCACAAAACAAAGCTGGCGCAAAACCACGCCGATTCAAATACACCAAAGACAAACCGCCATTTTTAAAATTTTCTTTTAATAAATTAATCACTTGTGGCGAAAAACCATTGTCCAAAGGCACACGGCGCACGTCCAGCACCGAAATCTCGGGCAATTGCGCCAACTCATTGGCACGATTGGATAAAGTCAATAATTGATACGCGCCCGATTGCGCCTTGTGCCACGTTTCCAAACTCGGCGTTGCGCTGCCCAACACAATCGGACACGCCGCCTGCCGCGCCCGCCACACCGCCAAATCGCGGGCATGATAGCGTAACTCATTGTCTTGTTTAAAAGAATTATCGTGTTCTTCGTCCACCACCACCAAGCCCAAATCCGCCATCGGCGTGAACACCGACAGCCGCGTGCCAATCACCAATTTCGCCTGCCCTAACATGGCGCGTAAATAATCACGTCCACGCGCCCCAGTCGCCGTTTGGCTGTGCAACACGGCGGTGGGCATATCGGGAAAACGCTGCGCCACACGCGTAAGTAATTGTGGTGTCAGGTTAATTTCAGGCAGCAAAAACAAAACCTGTTTGCCACGCGCCAACACGTCTGCCATGATGTCAAAATACACTTCGGTTTTGCCACTACCCGTAATGCCGTGCAGCAAAAATGTTTTATATTCAAATAGATGGGACTTGACGGCGGCGGCGGCGGCAGCTTGTTCCGCGTTCAAAATATGTTGCGATGGCGGAATGGGTGGCGTGGCGAGCGTGGTGCTTTCCAGCCAGCCAAGTTGTTCATATTCCTGAATAAAATCTTTGGCTTTGGGGTGGATTTTTTTCAGCGCGGCAAGATTCAGGCTGCCTGAAAGCAGCGCATGCCAAATGGCTAATTTTTTGGCGTGATTTTTGGGTGGTGGCGTTTGCGTTTTGCCCAGCGCATTGAGCGTGTAAAAAATCGGGGCTTCGGGTAGTTCTATGGCTTTGTTTTCTTTGAGTAAACTGGGCAGCGCGGTAAACACGGTTTGCCCAATAGGATAGTGATAGTAGCGCGATGTGAACTGAATCAGTTGACGCCAATTTTCAGGCAGCCTGAAATCATTAAACACTTGAATAATTGGTAAAATTTTGTGAACATCAATATCGGGCTGAACCTGATTTGCCCACACAATGCCAATTTGCGTCTTACCGCGCAATTTGACCAACACGCGGCTACCAAGCGGAATTTCTGCCGTATGTGAGTAAGTGAGTGGCGGCAAAATAGTGTTTAGGGCGATGTGATGGTAAATCATGGTGCAAGGTGGAAAATAATAGGTAAGCCAAAATTATCTTTCAGGCTGCCTGAAAACGCAATTTTACGTTGTGATTTAAATTGAATCCACTATACATATTTAATATAGATTACAATTTTAGGCAGCCTGAAAGATTTTTCAGGCTGCCTTTATTTGATAAATTAATGTTTTTCTAAACGATTGCATAAAGTGGTGGTTAATTCAGCATTATTCATGGTGTAAAAATGCAAACCCGATGCGCCACCATCAAGTAAACGTTCACACATTTCGCCCACCACGTCCAACGCTAATGCTTTGATAGAGGCAGTATCATCCGCATAGGAATGCAATTTCAAGCGCAACCAACGGGGAATTTCTGCGCCGCACAAATCGGAAAAACGCGCTAATTTATTAAAACTTTCAATCGGCATAATTCCTGGAATAATCGGAATATCTACGCCTTGCGCGCGTACATCATCTACAAAACGGAAATAGGCATCGGTGTTGAAAAAATATTGCGTAATAGCGAAATCTGCGCCAGCTTTCACTTTGCGGACAAAATTTTTCACATCATCGGCAGCGCTTTGTGCTTGAGGATGATATTCGGGATAGGCTGCTACAATAATTTGAAATTTATCGTTGTATTCTTGTCTCACAAATTCAACCAATTCATTAGCATAGCGAAAACCTTGCATGCCATAACCTACGCCTGATGGAATGTCGCCACGCAACGCCACCAAACGGCGTACACCCAAAGCATAATATTCGTCTAATAGAATTTTGATTTCTTCTTCAGTCATGCCGATGCAAGGCAAATGTGGTGCAACAGGGGTTTGTTCTGCCAAAATATCACGCACCATTTGCAAAGTGCCTTCACGTGTTGAGCCACCTGCGCCAGACGTGCAAGAGAAAAAGCTAGGCGATAATTCGCGCAATTGTTGGCGAATATGAATTTGTTTTGCGCGGCCTTCAGGTGTTCGTACAGGGAAAAATTCAAAACTGAGGTTTTTTTGTGATAAAGACATGATTGTTCCTCTTAAACTTCATTAAATAAATATATGTAAATTTAAATGGTTATAATATTTTTCGCAATACTTTTTCTTTTGAAATATTCTCGTTATAAATATTAAAAAATTTCATATTGATATTTGTTTTAGGCCGCCTTAAACCTGTCCAATAATACTGGATTGAAACCTTATATAGTGGATTCAATTTAAATCAGGACAAGGCGACAGCGACCGCCGTGTACACCTAGTACATAAGGGAGCTGGCAACGCTGTACTGGTTTAAATTGAATTCACTATAGGTGTAGAATTAAATAAACGGTACACACAGGAGAACAGTTATGGCTTATTCACAAGATTATCGCCAAATGATTTTAGAAAAATTAAATTCGGGTTACAGCTACCGTGAATTGGCAGCGGAATATGGCATCAGTCGCAGTACCATTCAACTATGGAAAAAATGCATTGAACGTAAACCCTACCCCAAAAGAACCAATAAAATCAATGATGAATTATTGCGAAAAGACGTAGAACAATTTCCTGATGATTTTCAAAGAGAACGCGCTGTTCGCTTTAACTGTTCACAAAGAGCCATTGGTGTGGCACTTAAACGGCTAAAAATCACTCAAAAAAAAGATTCTTAAACACCCCAAAGCTCAACCCGAAACAATTGAACAATTTCTCTCATTAAAACAACAGTATGAGCAAGAGAAACGTCCTATTGTTTATATTGATGAAAGTGGTTTTAAAAACCAAACTTATCGTCCTTATGCCTATGCGCCAAGAGGACAAGTTTGTCATGGCAATCACAACTGGCAAATCAAAAACACAACCAATGCCATTGGCGCACTGTACCAAAATCAATTGATTGCAGTGGGTTTGTATGAATTCAGCATCAATTCAGATGTGTTTTATTCATGGGTTCAAAACGTTTTACTGCCACAATTACCGCCCAACAGTGTTTTGGTAATGGATAATGCGACTTTTCACAAACGTCAGGACATTCAAGAGCTTATTGTTTTATAAGGGCATGTGATTTTATGGTTACCGCCATACTGTCCTGATTTGAATTTAATTGAGCACACTTGGGCTTGGATTAAACATTTACGTCAAGATTGGTTATTGGATTGCATTCACTCTTTGTTTTTTTATTTTACTTGGTTGTGTACCGAATTTTAATTTCTTTATCTATATATATTGCCCCTAATTCAAGGACAATCTATAAAGTTTCAGATTTGTTTTGCACAAATTTCTACAATATTGTCCATAAAAAAGGCAGCCTGAAAATTTTTCAGGCTGCCTTTAAATTATTGTATTAACGTGTTACTTTCAATTCTGTGCGTAATTTTTTGGTTACGTTCATCATTTTTTCAAGTTGTTCTGTTGTTTCTTCCCAACCGCGTGTTTTCAAACCGCAGTCTGGGTTCACCCACAAACGCTCAACAGGCACCACATTCATCGCTTTACGCAACAGGTGTTCAATTTCGCTTTCCGCAGGTACGCGTGGGCTGTGAATGTCGTACACGCCCGGACCGATGTCGTTCGGGTATTTGAATTCGCCAAATGCCGTCAGCAAGTCCATGTCTGAACGTGAGGTTTCAATGGTAATCACGTCCGCGTCCATGCTCGCAATCGCTGGCAAGATGTCGTTGAATTCAGAGTAGCACATGTGGGTGTGGATTTGTGTGCTGTCTTGTGCGCCAGTTGATGACAAGCGGAAGGCTTCGCAAGCCCAATCCAAATACTCGTTCCATTGAGATTTTTTCAATGGCATGGCTTCACGAATCGCAGGTTCGTCAATTTGAATGACTTTGATGCCCGCTTTTTCCAAATCCAACACTTCATCGTTCAATGCCAAAGCGATTTGTTTCGCCACCACGCTCAAAGGCACGTCATCGCGCACGAATGACCATTTGAACATGGTTACAGGACCCGTCAACATGCCTTTCATTGGGCGTTTGGTCAAAGATTGTGCGTAAGAAGACCAGTAAACCGTCATTGGGTTTGGACGAGAAACGTCGCCGAAAATAATGGGCGGTTTCACGCAGCGTGAGCCGTAAGATTGTACCCAGCCAAATTGCGTGAAGCAGTAGCCAGCCAACTGTTCGCCGAAGTATTCCACCATGTCATTGCGCTCGGCTTCGCCGTGTACAGGCACGTCCAGTTGCAATTTTTCTTGGATTTCAACGCAGTAGGCGATTTCTTTTTTCATTGCTGCATCGTAATCAGCCGCAGACAATTCGCCTTTTTTGAACGCTGCACGCGCCGCACGGATTTCAGCCGTTTGTGGGAAAGAGCCGATGGTGGTGGTTGGCAAGACAGGCAAGTTCATCCATGCTTGTTGTGCTTTAATGCGCTCGGCAAATGGCGATTTGCGTTGGTCTGCGCCAGCAGGCAAGTTTTCCAAACGCGCTTTAACGGCGTCATTGTGGATTTTCTTGTTGGTTGCGCGGTCAGCAGCCGCTTCGTCAGATGCTTTCAAGGCAGCCTGAACGCTGTCTTTGCCATGAGCCAAAGCTTGTTTAATCACGCCCAATTCAACCAATTTTTGCGCGGCAAACGCCATCCAGTTTTTGATTTCAGGGTCTAATTTTTCTTCAACCGCCAAATCTTGTGGGCTGTGCAGCAATGAGCAGCTTGGCGCAATCCACAAATTGTTGCCGAAAATTTCTTTTACGGGGTTCAAAGTGTCAATGATTTTGGTCAAATTCGCTTTCCAAACATTGCGACCGTCCACCAAACCGATGGACAACACTTTGCTGCTTGGGTAGTTGTCGGCGAATACTTCCAGTTGTGGGTAATCGCGCACGCAGTCAATGTGTACACCGTGTACAGGCAGGCTGCTCAACAATTTGATGTGCTCGCTCACGCCAGCGAAGTAAGTACCGATGATGATGCGAACGCCTGTGTTTGCCAATTCTTGATAAACTTCTGGGAACGCGTTTGTCCACGCATCGCCCGCATCTACCGCCAAAATCGGCTCGTCAATTTGAATCCAATCCACACCTTCAGCCGCCAATTCGCGCAATAATTGTGCATAAACAGGCAACAATTTGGGCAACAAAGTTTTAATGCGGCAACCAAATTCTTCTTTTTTCTTACCCAACCACAACAAAGTCAAAGGACCAACCAAAGTCGGTTTAATATCATGACCTTGCGCTTTAGCTTCTTTGATTTGGGCAATCAAACGCGCAGAATGCGCTGAAAATTCAGTATCAGCATGCCATTCAGGTACGATGTAGTGGTAGTTGGTGTCAAACCATTTGGTCATTTCCATCGCAAATTGGGTGGCATTGCCGCGCGCCAGTTGGAAGTATTGTTCCAAAGTCAAATTGGCAGGGTCAAAACCGAAACGTTTTGGAATCGCACCAACCGCACAAATCAAATCCAAAACATGGTCATAGAAAGAAAAATCGCCGACTGGCAACAAATCCGCACCTGCGGCTTTTTGGGTTGCCCAGTTCAAGCGGCGGATTTCGGCAGCCACTTCTTGCAATTCAGTTTCGCTTTTCGCGCCTTTCCAAAAGGCTTCTACGGCGAATTTCAATTCGCGTTTTTCACCCACGCGAGGGTAGCCAGATAAGTGAAATGTATTCATGTGTGTTTCTCCAAAAGTAGATGATGAATCATATATTCTCTTATTTTAATCTGTCATGCAACTGCTAAATTTTAGCATTTATTATGAATTTATTTCATAAATATGCTAATAAATCATGACCTATAAAGTTTTTCAGGCTGCCTGAATAAAATAGGCAGCCTGAAAATATAGATTAAGCAATATTTTCTGATGTATTCATATCGTATGATGCTCTAATTTGTTGTTTCCATAAATTTAATTGTTGCAATACTTTGCGGCTTTGTATGTCATCAGGCAGCCTGAAATCCAATAATAAACGGGTTAATTGACGTGCGCTGTTTAAATCGGACTGTGGATTCAGGCTGCCTTGTCCCAATTCTTGCAATAATTTTCCCGATACAATCACGCCATCTTTTGGGGCAAATTCATCGGGCAAAATCACACGCGCAGCATTTTCAGGCTGCACCAAATAATTTTGTTCGGATTGAATCGGTGCGCCATTGGCATCGGTGCGCCAATCGGGTGCCACGCCTAATTCAGTCAGCAATCGCCATTCAAAATGACGCAGACTGTCGGCACAATCGGTTTGTGTACAAATGGTATGCAAAATTTCGTGCAACGCGGCAAATAATTGCGGTTGTGGGTCTTCGCGTGCAGTCAGTTTTAACACCAATTCATTGACATATAACGCGCTGAATAATGAACGATTTTTGGGCTGTTGCCAACCGCCTATCCATTCGGCACGATGCAAGGTTTTTAATTCTTCCTTGCCAAACCACGACGCGGACACGGGTACAAAAGGGACGAGTACGCCACGCAATTCTGAACCACGTGCCCGTGCGCTGCGTGCCAATAAGGATACGCGCCCATAATCGCGGCTGAATGCTTCCACGCGCAAACTGTTTTCGCGCCATGCTTGTGTGGCGAGCAGGAAAATTGGTTGATGATTGATGCGGCTGGACATGACAAATGAGAAATATCAAAAGAGTCCAATCATAACAGTTTTTCAGGCTGCATTCATAGATGATAAATGAAAGCAATAAAGGCAGCCTGAAAATATAGTGAATATTCGTTTTCAGGCTGCCTTTTCGCTATAATTCATTTTATTTCATTGTTTTATTTAAATTATGCAGCCTGAAACGCGACAATTACTCAAAATTACCGATACCACCGCCCAAAAATTGGAGAAATTACAGCTACATAGTGCGTGGGATTTGGCTTTGCATTTACCTTTACGTTATGAAGATGAAACCCAAATTGTCCCCATTGCTGGCGTGAATGTGGGCGATGTTTGCCAAGTAGAAGGCACGGTAATTTATCAAGAGATACAATTTAAACCAAGAAAACAACTGATTGCGCGTATTCAAGATAACAGCGGCGCGATGCTCAATTTGCGTTTCATTCATTTTTACGCCAGCCATCAAAAACAACTGGCGCAAGGTCAAACTGTCCGCGCTTTGGGCGAAATCAAACGCGGTTATTTTGGCGATGAAATGATACACCCAAAAATCAAATCTCCAGAAAATAATAAATTAGCTCAATCGCTTACGCCAATTTATCCAACAACCAATGGTTTAAATCAACCTACTTTGCGCAAAGCCATTCAGGCTGCATTGGAAACAGTTAATTTGCAAGAAATTTTGCCCGAAAAAATATTGCAGAACTTAAAGTTACCCTCATTGGCACACAGTTTACGCACCTTGCATCATCCTCCGCCTGAATTATCCATGAACACATTGGCAAATGGCGCATTTCCTGCATGGCAACGCCTGAAATTTGATGAATTGCTGGCACAACAATTATCCATGCGTTTAGCACGACAACGTCGCCGCAATGGAATAGCTAAACCTTTGATAAGCAATAATTATTTATCCAAACAATTATTGGACATTTTGCCTTTTCGTTTGACCGCAGCGCAAGAACGCGTGTGCGCCGAAATTCAAGCTGATTTGGCAAAAACTGTCCCCATGCATCGTTTATTGCAGGGCGATGTGGGCAGCGGCAAAACGATTGTGGCGGCTTTGTCGGCTTTGGTGGCTTTGGAAAATGATGGGGTGCAGGTGGCGGTGATGGCACCGACTGAAATTTTGGCAGAACAGCATTTTATTAAATTTAAACAATGGTTTGAACCTTTGGGAATCAGCGTGGCGTGGCTTTCAGGCAGCCTGAAAAAGAAAGAAAAAGACCAAGCAAAAGCGGCTTTGGCTGATGGGCGGATTCGTTTGGCGGTCGGCACGCATGCTTTGTTTCAACATGATGTTTTATTTGATAATTTGGCTTTGGTGATTGTGGACGAGCAGCACCGTTTTGGCGTGGCGCAGCGTTTGGCGTTGAAAAATAAGGGGGAAGACGTACATCAATTGATGATGTCCGCCACACCGATTCCGCGCACTTTGGCAATGAGTTTTTTTGCAGACTTGGACGTGTCGTCTATTGACGAATTGCCACCGAATCGTACGCCAATAAAAACAAAATTAGTCAATCATTTACGCCGTGCCGAAGTGGAAGGTTTTGTGTTAAACACTTGTCAAAAAGGGCAACAAGCGTATTGGGTTTGCCCTTTGATTGAAGAAAGTGAAACTTTGCAACTGCAAACCGCCACCGAAACGTGGCAAAATTTGCAGGCTGCCTTGCCTGATTTGAAGATTGGTTTGGTGCATGGGCGCATGAAACCTGCGGAAAAAGCGGCGGTGATGGCGGAATTTGTGTCAGGCAGCCTGAATGTGTTGGTGGCGACCACCGTGATTGAAGTGGGCGTGGACGTGCCAAATGCCAGTTTGATGGTGATTGAACACGCTGAGCGCATGGGTTTGGCGCAATTGCACCAATTACGCGGACGAGTAGGGCGTGGCGCAGCAGCAAGCACTTGCGTGTTGTTGTTCGCCGAACCGCTTGGGCAAATCAGCAAGGCGCGCTTGAAAGTGATTTATGAACACACCGATGGTTTTGAGATTGCGCGGCAAGATTTGGAAATTCGTGGGCCAGGGGAATTTTTGGGCGCAAGACAAAGTGGTGCACCCATGTTGCGCTTTGCTGATTTACAAACTGATGTCCCTTTGTTAGAAAAAGCGCGAGAAATTGCCCCTATTTTGATTGCGGATTATCCGGAGGTGGTGGATCAACATTTGGAGCGATGGTTGGGAAGTAAAGAAGGCTTTCTGGCGGCGTGATTTTCAGGCAGCCTTTTAAAAAAATGGAAATAATCGATGTCATTGCGTATGCTATGCAGTTCAATCTTTAAAAATTAATCCACATTTTAATCTGAAAATGTAATATTCAATTGCAAGACAAAATAAGCAAACATTTGTATGCGCTACAATCCTGTTATAATTCCCTTTTTTATCTTAATTTGAATTTGCGCCATGAAATCCATGAAAACCGTGAAACCCTTGTTGTTAAGTCTCGCTTTGTTGGGTGCGTTGCCCAGTATGGCAGCCAATTCAGCGCAGGGGCAATTAACCGATGTGCGTCAGGCTATTCAAGCAGCGCAAAAAGATTTGTCTGCCAAACAAGCAGCGCACCGCAAAACGCAGCAAACATTGAATCAAACCAAATTTGCTTTGGCACAAGCTCGGCGCGAGTTAGATACGTTGACGCGCCGTCAGCAAGATACATGGCAAAAATTGCAAGCCTTGCAAGAAACTTTGGAAGGTTTACAGTCGGATATTTCCAGTACCAAGGCACAAGTGGCGCGATTGGTAACAAGTAACTACAAAAATCGCCAACCCAATGCGGTGGTTTTGTTTTTGAAAGATGCAGATGCCAATCAAAAAAGTCGCTTTTTGAACTATACGCGTCATATTAATCGTGCCAATGACCAAGTGATTAAAAATTTAGGTGAACAACAAAAAGAGCTGGCGGAACAAGAAAAAGCAATCAATACAGAATTGATTCGCTTGCGTCGTTTGACAGATGCGCAACAGCAAAAATTGCGTCGTTTGGGGCAAGCCAATAGCCAAGCACAAGCGGAAAGTCGCAAATTAAATAATGAAATCAATAATCGACAACAGCGCATTGCACGTTTGAGAGAAGATGAAAAACGTTTGAATCAAGTGATTGCACAAATTGCGGCAAAAGAAGCAGCACAACGTAAAGCGGAAGCTGCTGCACGAACCGATGCGGCACGAAGACGTGCGGAAGCTGCAAAACGTCGTGGGCAAACGAATAAACGTGGTTCGGGTAACTTAACAGCGGAAGATTTGGCATTGCAGCCTGAAAAACGAGTGGGAAGCAGTACAATCAGTCGTCAGCAAGGACGTTTGCCTTTGCCTGTTTCGGGGCAGATTGTGGGTTCATATGGTTCTGCGCGTGCAACAGGTGGTACTTGGCGCGGTTTATTTGTGGCAACAGCACCTGCATCTGTGCGTAGTTTGGCAGCAGGGCGAGTATCGTATGCTGCACCGTTGGCAGGCTATGGAAATACAGTGATTATTGACCATGGTTCAGGCTATGTTTCTGTGTATGCTGGATTAAGCAGCATCGCGGTGGGTAATGGCAGCAAAGTAAACGCACAACAAAATATTGGTACCAGCGGTACTTTGCCAGCAGGGGAGCAGGGATTGTATTTTGAATTGCGTTATCGCGGTCGCACTATGAATCCACGTTCTTGGGTTAATGGATAATGTGAAACTGAATAAGGCAGCCTGAAATCTTTGCAAAACATTCAGGCTGCCTTATTTTGGTCGTTTAAAATAAGGGATAAGAATCTACGGCATCATGATAATTGGGACGGACGATAACATGGACCTTTTCCAGAAATCTCCGCTTGTCGTGCTTCAATCCACGTTTCACACGCCGCCATCAATGCCGCTTCATCGCCCAAGGTATGTGAAATCGGCTCACCAATTACCACTTCAATCGTACCAGGGTATTTCAAAAATGCATTACGCGCCCAATATTCGCCGCTGTTGAGTGCGACTGGTACGATGTCCATTTCAAACAATTTCGCCATACGAGCTCCACCCAATTTGTATTTACCACGTTCCCCAGCAGCTACACGTGTGCCTTCGGGAAAAATCACAATCCAAAAACCTTCTTGTTTGCGTGCCAAACCTTGTTGCAACAATTTCTCGGTTGCCTGTTTGCCTGCTTTTCGGTCAATGCCAATGGTTTTGCCCATTTTTAATGCCCAGCCGAAAAACGGAATTTTGAACAATTCTTTTTTAGCAACATAAATTTGCAAGGGGAAAATTTGTTGTAAAGCAAAGGTTTCCCAACCACTTTGGTGTTTAGCGCAAATAATGGCGGGTGTGGACGGAATATTTTCTGTACCGCGCACCACATATTTCAATCCAACCACTTTATCCAGCACCCACAACAACATCGCTGACCATTCACGTCCTACGCGATTGATACCTTTGGGGAACGGCATGGCGATGATGGCTGCCAAAAACATCAAGGGCATGGAAACAATCAACACCAGCCAATAAATCAAATTTCGGATATAAAGCATGAAAATCATCTTTCAAAAATGGTTTTCAGGCTGCCTTTTATCGTGTTT
This sequence comes from Wielerella bovis, assembly GCF_022354465.1. Classification (NCBI taxonomy): domain Bacteria; kingdom Pseudomonadati; phylum Pseudomonadota; class Betaproteobacteria; order Neisseriales; family Neisseriaceae; genus Wielerella; species Wielerella bovis. The sequence goes on from NZ_CP092361.1 coordinate 763,910, forward strand.
ACATGGTCAAATAACACTATAGTGGATTCAATTTAAATCAGGACAAGGCGACAGCGACCGTCGTGTACACCTAGTACATAAGGGAGCTGGCAACGCTGTACTGGTTTAAATTGAATTCACTATAAAAAAGCAGCCTGAAAACATTATGGGCGACCCGTGCGCGGTGAAACAGTCAAAATTTCGTAACCTGTTTCGGTTACCAATACTTCGTGTTCCCATTGTGCTGACAAACTGCGGTCTTTGGTTACAACTGTCCAGCCGTCTGCCAAAATACGTAAATGGCGTTTGCCTTGATTAATCATCGGTTCAATTGTGAAAATCATACCAGGTTTGAGTACCAAACCTTGACCGCGTTTACCATAATGCAAAATTTGTGGCTCACAATGGAAATCGCGTCCGATGCCGTGTCCGCAAAATTCTTGTACCACAGAATAACCTGCATTTTCAGCGACTTGCTGACAGGCATAACCGACATCACCCAAAGTTGCCCCTGGTTTCACGGCGGCGATGCCTGCCATCATGGATTCGTGTGTTACGTCAATCAAGCGTTGAGCTTGTGGCGATACTTTGCCCACGGTAAACATACGGCTGCTGTCGCCATGCCAACCGTCTTTTTTGATGGTTAAGTCAATATTTAAAATATCTCCTTCTTTCAATGGTTTGTCATCTGGAATGCCATGGCAAATGACGTGATTGACGGAGGTGCAGCAAGATTTAGGGTAGGGCGGATTACCATAGTGCAGGGGAGCGGGATAACCTCCTTGTACATTAACATGATAATCGTAAACCAATTTGTCAATTTCATTGGTGGTAATACCAGGTTTAATAAAATCGCCAATATAATCCAATGCTTCGGCAACTAAACGACCGAGTTCACGCATTTTTTCTTGTTCTTCTGGCGTATGAATGATGACTGCCATTTTTATTTCCTTATCTTAATGTTTTATATAGTGAAGTAAAATAAGAAAGATGCAAGGCGACCACGCCCGCCGTGTACAAATAGTACATAAGGGCATGGGCAACGAAGCAGATTTCTTATTTTAATTTACTATATTTTCAGGCTGCCTATTGATGCAGCCTGAAAACAAGTTAAATTAATTTGTATGTATGATAACAGTTATCATACATTATGCCTAACTCCATTTTACCCAGCCCATTGTTGCCGTTAGCCAAATCAAGCCGCCGAATGCGATGCGATAATAGGCAAATGGCACATAGTTTTTGCTGGATACAAATTTGAGTAAAGCTTTTACGGCAAGTAAACCAGCACCGAATGCGGCAAGAAATCCAATAATAATCAAGCCAATATCGTTTACGGTAAACAGCGACCAGTTTTTGTAAATATCCCAAGTAGTAGCAGCAATCATCATCGGTACGGCAAGGAAAAACGAAAACTCGGTGGCGGCTTTGCGCTCAATGCCCCACAACATACCACCCATAATCGTGCTGCCTGAACGTGATGTGCCGGGGATTAACGCCAAAATTTGGGCACAACCAACGGCGAGCGCGTCTTTTGGGCGCATTTCATCTACGGTTTTGACTTTGGGTTCACGCGTTGCCATGCGTTTTTCAATCCACAAAATGATAAAACCGCCAATAATCAAGGCAGTCGCCACGCTAATTGGATTGAACAAATAGGTTTTAATGGCTTTACGAAAAATCAAGCCGACCACGGCGGCTGGGATAAATGCAATCGCCAAGTTCAACACAAAACGATTGGCAGCGGCATCGCGCCCGATATTTTTGGCAATGTGAACAAAACGTTGGCGATATTCAAATACAACTGCCAACACTGCGCCCAGTTGAATGGCGATTTCAAACACTTTGCCATTGCTGTTGAAGTTGAGCAAGTCGCCAAATACAATCAAATGCCCTGTGCTGGAAATCGGCAAAAATTCGGTTAATCCTTCAATAATGCCTAAAATCAAGGCTTTGAAGATGGTTAGAATATCCATTTTTTAATCACTCAATGTTCAGGCAGCCTGAAAACAGGTTTCAGGCTGCCTGAAAGTTTATACTGCATTACTTATTGGCTGCTTCTACCAAACGTGCGCCCCAACTTTTTACGGGTACAGGTGCTGCTTTGGGTGCAGGTTTGCTCATGCCACGTTCTTGACGGACTTTTTCTATCAATTCGTCAATGGTTTTCATGCCGCCTTCTACACCACCTTTTTCGGTGAAAAGCACATGATATTTACCACCAACAATCACAGTTGGCGTACTTTTGATGTTGTATTGTGTCGTCCAATCGCCCATTTGTTTGGCTGCTGGCAAATTGCTGAACGAGTTATACGCGTCCCAAACTTTTTTACCATCAAAGGTGGTTTGCGCAGGTAGCCATTGAGCTAACTTATCTACATCACTTAAGTTGATTCGCTGCTCTACAACGGCATTGAAAATGGCACTATTGGCTTTGTGTCCTGCGCCTGTTTGTTTCACTGCTGCGGCTAAACGAGCAAAACCCAAATCACGTTCTTCATCCCAGACGATGTGTTCTTGGCGAAAAATGGTATCTGATGCAAAAGTACGCGCATGTTTAGATAAAAATGGTTCTACATAAGCACAAGTTGGGCACCAGTAAGCGAAAAATTCGGTTACTTCAATTTTGTCTTTGTAAATAGGCGTTACTTCTACTGGCAATACTTCGTAATCAACGCCTTCGGTTGCTGCGCTTGCAGGCAGAGCAACACCCAAGGCAATAGCAGCAGTAATAAAGAATTTTTTCAGTTTCATAGAGTTTCCTTGATGAGTTAAGTTATTGTTTATGCGTAAAAGTGCTTACGCCGTTTTCGTTCAGTTTTTGACGAACTTGTTCAGCACGTTTGCCATCCATCACGCGTGTTTGTACACGATAAATGGTATTGCCACGCGGTGTTTTGGCTTCTACGACATCAGTTTGTACGCCCATTAATGCCAATTTGGCACGTTGTGCATCTGCCATATCACGTTTGTTATACGCACCTGCTTGAATGCTGGCACGTTGGTTGGTTCGTGTTTTGGTTTCGTTTTTAGCAATTTCTGCAGTATTTTCAGGTTGCGTTGTGGTTTTACGTGCGTTATTTGTTGTTTCTGTTTTAGTGGCAGCGCGACGCTCATTATTAGCAGGTTTGTTTGCATCGGTTGTGCGTTTATTGGCAGCCTGAACAGGTTCTTGTTTGCTGTTTTCTGTTGCAGTCAACTGCTGCGCTTCACGACGTTTAGCCGCTTCTTCTCGACGTTGCTGGCGACGTTTTTCACGCGCTTCACGTCGAGCAACTTCTTGTGCTTTTTCTAAATTGCCTGCGTTAAGAATTTGCTCTGCGGTTGGTTTGGCTTGATTATCAGCCAAATCTTCTTCGCGTTGGCGACGACGAGTTTCTTGACGAGTTTCACGTTTTGCAGGCTGCGCTTTTTGTGCCGTTTCACGTTTAACTTCATTAACACGAGTAGTCGTAGTTGCAGCAGCAACAGCATTGCCTAAAATAGGGTCATCTGGTACCTCGGTAGTAACAGGTGGCTGAGGTGTTGTATTTTGTGCTACATTTCGGTTACTTGCTTGCACAGGAGTATCTTGTTCATGAACAGAAATGGCATCAATGGGTGTGGCATTGCCATATTCTGCACGCGAATTGGGTGTAATTTTATTTGTAGTGTTTTCTGCCACATTAATGATTTCGCCTTCTCCACCCGATGCTTGGCGTGCGTCAAATGTGGGGGCTGAAATACCTAATGGTGTCAGCGTTTGTGTACCCTCGGGGATTTGTGTGCGGTTGGTTAGTTCGGGTTGTTTGAAATCACGGCTACTGCTCATGTTTAAAGTCAGCAGGATACCAGCAATGGCAACAACGGCTGCCACGCAACCTGCCAAAAAGCTGAATAGTCCTTTGCCTTGTTGTTGATGAGAATACATAATTTGCCTTTTGCTGATAACGTGAAACAGGGTTTCAGGCTGCCTTGCAATGAGGCAGCCTGAAAAAATGGCTTATTTTAACAAACATTAGGGCGATAATGTCGTTTTTATCATTTTATCTATTACAACGCGCGCCGAAATCCAATCGCACGCAAAACATGGGCGCGTGTTACCACTTCATCGCCAGCCAAATCCGCCAATGTTCGCGCTACACGCAAAATACGATGAAAACTTCGTGCTGATAAACTTAATTTTTCCAACATTTCGCCCAGTGCATTTTTGGCTTCGGGGCTGATATTTGCCAATGTATCCAATTCGGTGGGATTGAGTGCGGCATTGGTTTTGCCTTGTCGCGCCAATTGTTTGGTGCGGGCAGCCTGAACACGTTGCAACACGGTTGCGCTGTCTTCGCCCATTTGCGCGTTGATTAAATCGGCGGCAGGTAGCGCAGGCACTTCAATCGTCAAATCAATGCGGTCAAGCAAGGGACCTGAAATGCGGTCGCGGTATCGTTGCACCGCATCGGGCGTGCAGCGACAAGGTTTGGCTGGGTGTCCCAAATAACCGCATGGACAGGGATTCATCGCCGCAACCAATTGAAATTGGGCAGGATAAGTTGCTTGTCGGCTGGCGCGTGAAATATGAATTTCGCCACTTTCCAATGGTTCGCGCAACATTTCCAATACTTTGCGGTCAAATTCAGGCAACTCGTCCAAAAATAATACGCCGTGATGCGCTAGAGAAATTTCCCCAGGTTTGGGGTCTGAACCACCGCCAACCAATGCGGCTGCGCTGGCGGAATGATGTGGACTGCGAAACGGGCGGCGTGCATCGTTCAGGCAGCCTGAAAAATTCGGTAACAAAGAACGCAATGCCCACACGGAAATCAATTCTTCATCGGATAAAGGCGGCAAAATAGACGGCAAACGTTGCGCGAGCATGGATTTTCCCGTCCCCGGTGGACCCATCATCAATAAACTGTGTCCGCCTGCCGCAGCAATTTCCAATGCTAAACGCGCGGTGTGTTGCCCTTTAACATCGCGTAAATCGGGTAATTGTGTGTTTTCAGGCTGCCTGAAAAATTCGGGTGGACGTTGTGGCGACAAAGGTTGTGTGCCATTTAAATGCGCGGCAACTTGGCTCAAACTGCTGGCACCGAATACGCAAATGTCGCCAATTACAGCAGCTGCGGCAGCATTTTCCTGCGGCAACATAAACGCACGATTGGCTTGTTTGCCTTGCCACGCCATTGCCAACGCGCCCCGTACAGGACGCAGCGCACCCGATAATGCCAATTCGCCTGCAAACTCATAATCTGCCAACGCATCGGGCGCGATTTGTGCCGATGCGGCGAGAATGCCCACTGCAATCGGTAAATCAAAACGAGCGGATTCTTTGGGTAAATCGGCTGGCGCAAGATTGACGGTAATTTTTTGTGCGGGAAAATCAAAGCCACTTTGAATGATGGCGGCACGAACACGGTCGCGGCTTTCCTTCACTTCGGTATCAGGTAAACCGACCAAATTGAATTGTGGCAAACCGTTGGCGAGATGGACTTCCACTTCCACCAAGGGCGCGTTCATGCCACTTAATGCGCGGCTATTGACGATGGCAAAGCTCATTCAGGCTGCCTTATGCTTGTTCGTTTGGTGTTTCGGTTTCGCCTAATTTGGCTTCTAATGCAGCGATTTTAGCTTCCAATTCCACTAATTTGATGCGCGTTTTAATCAGGATTTGCTGTTGCACATCAAATTCTTCGCGTGTAATCAAATCCATTTTGTTGAACGCGCCACTCATCATGGCTTTGGCGTTTTTCTCCATGTCTTTCAAAGGGCTATTGGCGAGTGTATCGCTGATTTTGTTGGTGGCTTCTTCAAAGAGTTGTTTGGCAATCATATTATGCTTTCTGGCAGAATCATATTTTTCAGGCTGCATTTATCATGAATAGGATATCAGGCAGCCTGAAAATCTCAATATATCAATTTTATGTATTTTTCAGGCTGCTTTTTTTCACACAATCTTCAAAAGACAGCCTGAAAACATTACAAACCTGCAGCAGCTTTCAAAACAGCTGCTTTGTCGGTTTTTTCCCAAGTAAATTCAGGTTCTTCTCGACCAAAATGTCCGTAAGCGGCTGATTTGGAATAAATTGGGCGCATCAAATCCAGCATTTGAATGATGCCTTTGGGGCGCAAATCAAAATGTTCGCGTACCAATGCAATCAATTCAGCTTCATTTAATTTACCTGTGCCAAACGTGTCAATGGCGATGGAAGTCGGTTCTGCCACGCCAATCGCATACGATACTTGGATTTGGCATTGTGTCGCCAAACCTGCGGCAACGATGTTTTTGGCAACATAACGGCAAGCGTAGGCAGCGGAACGGTCCACTTTGCTGGGGTCTTTGCCTGAAAACGCGCCGCCGCCGTGTGGAGCTGCACCGCCGTAGGTATCCACAATGATTTTGCGTCCTGTTAAACCGCAATCGCCTTGTGGTCCACCAATTACAAAACGACCTGTTGGGTTAATCAAATATTTGGTTTCGGCTGTCAGCATTTCGGCGGGCAATACAGGCTTGATGATATGTTCTTTGACGGCTTCGCACAAATCTTCGTGGCTGATGCTGGGGTCGTGTTGGGTAGACAATACGATGGTATCAATGCGTTTGACTTTGCCTGTTTCGCTGTCGTACACACAAGTTAATTGTGCTTTGGCATCGGGGCGCAACCATGGCAATAAGCCACTTTTACGAACTTCGCTTTGGCGTTGCATCAGGCGATGGCTGTAATAAATGGCAAATGGCATTAATGTGGGTGTTTCATCGCAAGCATAACCAAACATTAAGCCTTGGTCGCCAGCACCTTGGTTTAAGTCAATGCCTTCGCCTTCATTGACGCCTTGCGCGATGTCAGGCGATTGTTGGTCGTAACACATCATCACAGCGCAACCGTTGGCATCAAAGCCCATATCGGAAGAATTGTAGCCAATGCGAGTAATGGTTTCGCGTGCTACTTTGATGTAATCTACTTGTGCGCTGGTGGTTACTTCGCCAGCCAATACGCACAAACCTGTATTGACCAATGTTTCGGCAGCAACACGCGCTTTGGGGTCTTGTGCCAAAATCGCATCTAAAATTGCATCGGAAATTTGGTCAGCAACTTTGTCTGGGTGTCCTTCGGATACGGATTCTGATGTGAATAAATATTCGCTCATAATTGGGAAATGCTTTCGTGTAGTTGAATAAGGAGTTTCAGGCTGCATTAGCATGACTTTGGTTAAAAATAGGCAGCCTGAAAGAAAAAATTTGAAATGGTAAGGATAGCCTTATCTGTTTTATTTGTCTATATTTTAGGAGCTAATGATAATTTGGGTATGATTGAATTTTGCGCTAAATTCGCTTTATTTCTCTTTATTATTTGACGATTTTGCCTGAAAAAACACTATCACTGTACTTTTAGAACTTGTGTTCGTAAGATTGATAGCTTGATTTTATTGTCAATTCATGCGAATACAAGGCGGCTTCCCACGCCAATATTGAACATATTGGCGTGGGAAGCCAACGCAGTAGTCGTATGAAGTGGCGATAAAAGCAAGCTATTAAGATTATGAACACAGGTTCTTAATTCAATCCCTATCTTTTCAGGCTGCCTAATATTCATCCACAACATTTCTTAACAAAAATACTTTATGCTGTAAAATAAACATTTTGCGGTATTTTTATCTGATAAAGTATATAAACAATCAAAAGGCAGCCTGAAAATATCATAGTACAAGATTTTTATACTGATACAAGCATTTTCAAAATTGCCCGAGATTCCTTTATACTACACGATATATCAATCTTCTTCTGCAACTGATTAGGAAAAATCATGTATCAACACGTTGAAGCCTATGCTGGCGACCCGATTTTGAGTTTGGTGGAAACTTTTAAACAAGACCCACGCCCCAATAAAATTAATTTGTCTATTGGGATTTATTTTGACAATGAAGGCAAAATGCCATTGCCCGAAAGCGTTCGCGTTGCAAGTGAAAGATTGGGCATTAAAACGCAAGCGTATTTGCCGATGGAAGGACATGCAGGTTTTCGTGAGCAGCTTGGTCAATTAATGTTGGGTGCGGATAATCCTGCATTACAAGCCAAGCGCGTTGCTGTTGTCCAAACTTTGGGTGGTTCAGGCGCATTGCGTTTGGGTGCAGATTTTATTCATCGCTGGTTTCCCAATGCCAAATTGCATGTCAGCGACCCGACTTGGGATAATCATCGTGGCATTTTCATGGGCGCAGGTTTTACGGTTGAAACGTATCCTTATTATGATGCGGCAACCATTGGTGTGAAATTTGATGAAATGTGTGCTTATTTGCAAGGGCTGCCTGAAAACGATGTTGTTTTGCTGCATCCGTGTTGCCACAATCCAACTGGTGTAGATTTATCAGTAGAACAATGGGATACGGTGTTGAAAATTGTTGCAGAACGCAAATTGATTCCATTTATGGATATTGCATACATGGGCTTTGGCGATACTTTTGATAGTGATGCGTATGCTATTCGCCGTGCGGTTGATTTAAATTTACCTGTATTTGCTAGCTGTTCATTTTCCAAAAATATGTCTTTATATGGACAACGTACAGGCGGTTTATTGGTACTTGCGGCAACGGCTGATGAAGCAGAACTGATTTTGGGACAAATGAAATTAACCGTGCGCCGTATGTATTCTAGTCCACCAGCGCAGGGTGGCTTAACAGCATACAATGTATTATCCGATGCAGATTTGTCGGCGCAATGGCAAAATGAAGTGTATGAAATGCGCGACCGTATTCGTGCTATGCGACAAAAATTATATGATGTATTGAGTGCAAGGCAGCCTGAAAAGGATTACAGTTATTTTATCAGACAACGTGGTATGTTCAGTTACACGGGGTTGAGCGTGGCACAAGTGCATCGTTTGCGTGATGAATTTGCGATTTATGTGCTGGACACAGGTCGCTTGTGTATCGCAGGATTGAACGACAGCAATATTGATACCGTAGCCAATGCGCTGGCAACTGTATTTGCAGAATAAAAATCTGTATTGAGTTGATAAGTGTTTCAAATGATTAAACAATATGGATTTTAAAATAAGGCAGCCTGAAAACAAATTATCTATCTTTTCAGGCTGCCTTTTTTCAAAACAAAGGAAAAATCATGATTTCTAAACAATCACTTTTAAATTTATCCTTGCAAGAAGCGGTAATCACAACTTTGTTGATGATTGTTGCGATGGGTTACACCATCATTGCACTAGGGTGGATGCCGCATTTATCTATTTTGCTCGCGTTAATCGCATTATTATTGTATGGCTTGGTGCGTGGTGCAAAATGGGAAGAAATGTCCAAACGCATGGCAGCGTCGGTAGAGCAGGGCATGGGTGCGGTGTATTTATTCTTCTTTATTGGCTTACTGGTTTCCGCCTTGATGATGAGTGGCGCGATTCCCACGTTGATGTATTACGGTTTTGGTCTGATTTCCCCTGAATATTTTTATTTATCTGCATTTTTATTGTGCGCCATCATCGGTATCTCCATTGGCAGCAGTTTGACCACTTGTGCGACTGTCGGTGTCGCCTTTATGGGCATGGGCGAAGCGTTTCAGGCTGCCCCTGCCATTACCGCAGGTGCTGTGGTTTCTGGCGCATTTTTTGGCGATAAAATGTCGCCATTGTCTGATACTACGGGTATCGCCGCCACCATCGTAGGCATAGATTTATTTGAACACATCAAAAACATGGCATACACCACCATTCCTGCATTATTGCTGACCGCAGGGTTATTGTTATGGGTAGTACCCGATGTGGGTTCAGGCAGCCTGAACAGCGTGGTTGCCTTGCAAAATCAATTACAAGAAAGCGGTTTGGTACACGGTTATGCATTGTTGCCATTTATTTTATTAGTTGTATTAGCTGTGTGCAGAATCAAATCTATTTTGGCAATGCTGGCAACGATAGCTTTATCTATTGGTATTACCTTTATGCACAGCGCCCCCGATTTGGGACAACTGGGCGGTTGGTTTTTTGGTGGTTATAAATCCGAACACTTGGGCGAAGGAGTGGCACGCCTTATCCAGCGCGGCGGTTTAGAAAGTATGTTTTTCACGCAAACCGTAGTGATTTTGGCATTGAGTTTAGGTGGATTATTGTTTGCCTTGGGCATTATTCCGGCATTATTAGACGCAATGCGCCGTTTTCTCATTACCGCAGGTCGCGCCACATTTTCCGTTGCCATGACATCATTGGGTGTGAACTTACTGATTGGCGAACAATATTTATCTATTTTATTGTCTGGCGAAACCTTCAAACCTGTGTATGACAAACTCGGTTTGCATCACCGTAATTTATCACGCACTTTGGAAGATGCAGGCACTGTCATCAATCCACTCGTACCATGGAGCGTGTGTGGCGTATTTATCGCCAAAGTATTGGGTGTTGGTGTGATGGATTACATGCCATACGCATTTTTCTGCTGGTTGTGTTTATTGCTGACACTAGTGTTTGGTTTCACGGGATTGACGATTAGCAAAGTGAAAAATTAATTGTCATTAATTTAAAGGCAGCCTGAAAAGTTTTCAGGCTGCCTTTATACTCATATACAGCAGGCGTTTCCGTTAAACAACTATAAAAAATTATATATAGTCGCAGAATTGCAAAAGTACTACATGTACTACTTTTATTTCAAATGGTTATGAATAAACTACACATCACTACAATTATTTTTCCTATTCATAAATAAGCAATGAAAAGATAAAAATAGCGTAATCATTAAAAAAATCTACTAAAAAATAGAAATTTAAACTTTGATAAAATTTATTTTCAGGCTGCATTTTCCCGTGTTTTATAAAAAATTAACAGATAAAAATAAAAACAAACTTGCCAATTTCATCAAACTACATTATAAATTACACTTATTTCAGGCATAGGCAGCCTGAAACATGATTTAGCGTATGACATTTCATCGTCCACTCGCTAAAATATCAATAAGCAACATTAAATTTGCTTAACATTCTTAATATCAATCTCAACTCTCAACCCAATCTAAATAGGACACCAAAAAATGGCTGAAAACTATGTAATCTGGTTTGAAAATCTGCGCATGACTGACGTTGAACGCGTAGGCGGCAAAAACGCATCTTTGGGCGAAATGATTTCACAACTGACAAACAAAGGTGTGCGCGTACCAGGTGGTTTTGCTACCACTGCCGAAGCATATCGTGCATTTTTGGCGCACAATGGCTTGCATGAGCGAATTTCTGCGGCATTGGCTGATTTGAATGTGGACGATGTAACCGAATTAACGCGTGTGGGTGCACAAATTCGTCAATGGATTTTGGAAACGCCATTCCCTGAACAACTCAATAATGAGATTGAAGCTGCTTGGAATAAATTGGTAGCGGATGCTGGCACGGATAATATTTCGGTGGCGGTACGTTCTTCGGCAACGGCTGAAGATTTGCCCGATGCTTCTTTTGCAGGTCAGCAAGAAACTTTCTTGAATATCAGTGGCTTGGAGAATGTGAAAGAAGCCATGCATCATGTATTTGCTTCTTTGTATAACGACCGTGCGATTTCGTATCGTGTCCACAAAGGTTTTGAGCATGATGTGGTTGCTTTATCGGCTGGTGTGCAGCGCATGGTGCGTTCGGATAGTGGCGCATCGGGTGTGATGTTCTCGATTGATACCGAAAGTGGTTTTGAAGATGTGGTGTTCATCACTTCATCTTATGGTTTGGGCGAAACGGTGGTACAAGGCGCGGTTAATCCCGATGAATTTTATGTACATAAACCTACGCTGAAAAAAGACAAACCTGCCATTTTGCGCAAAACCATGGGTTCTAAACTCATCAAAATGGTGTTTACCGACAGCGTTCAGGCTGGCAAATCGGTACAAACGGTTGATGTGCCTGTTGAAGAGCGCAAACTATTTTCTATCAACAATGAAGAAATCACCGAATTGGCAAAATATGCCATGATTATTGAAGAACATTACGGTCGCCCAATGGATATTGAATGGGGTCGTGATGGAGTTGATGGCAAATTGTACATTTTGCAAGCGCGTCCTGAAACCGTGAAATCGCAAGAAAAAGCGGCTGGTAATGTGTTGCGCCGTTATTCTATTAAAGGCGAGCGCAAAGTATTGACACAAGGTCGTGCGATTGGTCAAAAAGCAGGCAAAGGCGTGGTACGCATTATTCAAGATGCTTCAGAAATGCACTTGGTGCAAGCAGGCGATATTTTGGTTACCGATATGACTGACCCTGATTGGGAACCTGTAATGAAACGTGCGGCGGCGATTGTAACCAATCGTGGTGGTCGCACTTGCCACGCAGCAATTATTGCGCGTGAATTGGGCATTCCTGCGGTTGTGGGTTGCGGCGATGCGACTGATAAACTGCAATCTGGTGCAGAGGTTACTGTATCTTGCGCGGAAGGCGATACAGGTTTCATTTACGAAGGTTTGTTGGATGTGAATGTAACTGAAGTTTCACTTGACCACATGCCAAAATCGCCAGCTAAAATCATGATGAACGTGGGTAATCCAGAAATGGCATTCACGTTTACCAATTTGCCAAGTGAAGGCATTGGTTTGGCACGCATGGAATTTATCATCAACCGTCAAATTGGTATCCACCCATACGCTTTGTTGAAATTTGATGAACAAGAACCTGAATTGAAAGCAGAAATCAAAGAACGCATTGCAGGTTATGCATCGCCAGTTGATTTTTATGTAGATAAAATTGCCGAAGGCGTGGCAACTTTGGCGGCTTCTGCTTATCCGAAAAAAGTTATCGTGCGTATGTCCGATTTCAAATCCAATGAATATGCAGGTTTATTGGGTGGCGATAAATACGAACCACACGAAGAAAACCCAATGTTGGGCTTCCGTGGCGCAGCACGTTATATTTCGGAAGATTTCAAACCAGCATTTGCGTTGGAATGTCGCGCATTGAAATATGTGCGTGATGAAATGGGTTTGACCAATGTGGAAATCATGATTCCATTTGTTCGCACGCTTGCCGAAGCAGAAGAAGTAATTAAAGTATTGAAAGAAAATGGTTTGGAACGTGGCAAAAACGGCTTACGCTTGATTATGATGTGCGAAGTGCCAAGTAATGCCTTGTTAGCCGAGCAATTCTTGAAATATTTTGACGGTTTCTCCATCGGCTCTAACGACATGACTCAACTGACTTTAGGCGTTGACCGTGATAGTGGTGGACCTATCGCCAGCACATTTGATGAGCGCAATGCTGCGGTTAAAGTTATGTTGCATTTGGCAATTTCCACTTGTCGCCGTTTGAACAAATACATCGGTATTTGCGGGCAAGGTCCATCTGACCACAAAGATTTTGCCAAATGGTTGGTGGAAGAAGGCATTGAAACCTTGTCGCTCAATCCAGATACCGTTGTGGAAACTTGGTTGTATTTGGCAGAGGAATTAGGTGAAAAATCAGAAGCCTAATGCAGCCTAAAATCTAAAATAGGCAGCCTGAAAAAGTATATTTTCAGGCTGCCTTTGAATATTTACGCAACTCAAATCAAAATTCCACTATAATCTTATTTTCTATTTCACACCAAATGGTTAAGCTATGTTGCAATATCTTTATTATTTAGTTTATATGTTCACAGGTATGTTGATGACCATTTTGTTTGCCATCGCTTATGTTCGCATCACGCCTGCGAGAGAATTGTATTTAATTCAACAAGGTAATCTTGCTTGCGCTTTATCATTGGGTGGAGCAATCATTGGTTTTTGTATCGCATTGGTTTCTGCGATGACCCATAGTTTTAGCCTACTCAATTTCGTATTATGGGGATTGGGTGCATCGGTGGTACAAATTGGTGTCTATTTCGCTGCTAGTAAAATTATTCATAATGTAGCCAATGAGTTAGAAAACAATAATGTTGCTGTTGGTGCATTTTGCTGTGCTTTATCCATAGCGATTGGTTTGCTTAATGCCGCATGTTTAGTGAGCTGAAATAAAATGCTTTTCAGGCTGCCTTTTATATTGACGGCAGCCTGAAAACAAGAGTTTATCTTTGTGAAATATAATCTTCTTTACTTCTTTACAAAGATGAACTTTGACTGAAAAATTAAAATATAAGGAAAACATGATGTTTGATTTTATCCGCAAGCAATTTATTGATGTCATCCAATGGGAAAATCCCAGCGAAGAAACGTTGGTGTGGCGTTTCCCTGTTGCCGACCAAGAAATTCAAAATGGCGCGAGTCTAACCGTGCGCGAAAGCCAAATGGCGATGTTTGTCAATGAAGGCGTAACCGCAGATGTGTTTGCCGCAGGGCGTTATACCTTGAACACGCAAACCTTGCCGATTTTGACTAACTTGAAAAACTGGGATAAATTTTTTGAATCTCCATTTAAATCAGATGTTTATTTTTTCAATACACGCCAACAAATCGGCAGACGTTGGGGCACGGCACAACCTGTAACTGTGCGTGATACCGATTTTGGCATTGTGCAACTGCGTTCATTCGGTATGTATTCGTATCGCATTGCAGACCCAGCTTTGTTTTTTAAAGAAATTTCGGGTGTGGTAGAAACGTATTCAGGTGAACAGTTAGAATCACAACTGAAAAATATTTCAGTCACCCAACTGGCAACAGCGTTTGGCACATCGGGCATTCCATTTTTGGATATGGCGGCGAACCAAGTTTTATTGTCGCAAAAAATGACCGAATTACTGAAACCTGAATTTGCCAAATTGGGTTTGGCATTGGAAAATTTCACGGTGGAAAGCGTAACGCTGCCTGAAAACGTACAAAAAGCCTTAGATAGTCGCATGAGTATGGGCGTGATTGGCGATTTGAACCAATACACCAAATATCAAACGGCACAAGCGATTCCGATGGCGGCACAAAACGAAGGTGGTTTGGCTGGCATTGGCGCAGGTTTGGGCGTGGGTGCAGGCATTGGACAAGCGATGGCTGGCGCAATGGCAAGCATGATGCAGCCGCAAACTGCGCCACAAGAACCATCTGCAACAACGGTGGCTCCTGCTGCGGAAGACCCACAAGCGAAATTAACTAAATTAAAAAATTTATTAGATAATAGATTGATTTCACAAGAAGATTTTGATGCAGCAAAAGCGGAAGTATTAAAACAATTGATTGGCTAATTATTGTATCCAATCAATAGGCAGCCTGAAAATAGGAAATGACTATTTTCAGGCTGCCTTATATTTATGAACGTGGATGATATTGATTGACCACATTTTTTAAGCGTTCATTTGCCACATGCGTGTAAATTTGCGTGGTAGAAATATCCGCGTGTCCCAATAATAGCTGCACCACGCGCAAGTCCGCGCCGTGATTGACCAAATGTGTGGCAAAAGCATGACGCAAACTGTGTGGCGAAACATGGCTGCCCATGCCTACTTGTTCAGCGTATTTTTTGACCGCTATCCATGCCAACTGGCGGCTAATTTTGACTTTTTTTTGCGAGACAAATACCGCATCGCATTTTTGTCCCTTTAACAAAGAAGGTCGTGCTTGTTGCAGGTATTTTTCCAGCCAAAAAATTGCTTCTTCGCCCAATGGCACAATGCGCTGTTTGTCGCCCTTGCCGATAATATTGACCAAGCCACTGTTTAAATTGATTTCATCTAGTCGTAAATTAACCGCCTCACTCACGCGCAAACCCGTTGCATACATCAATTCCAACAAGGCTTTATCACGCAAACCATGTGGTGTGGTAACATCTGGCGCGGCAAGCAGAGCATCAATATGATGTTCAGTAATAATGGGCGGCAACAATCGTTCGGCTTTGCTTGCTTGCAAATCATGACAGGGATTGTCCGTGCGCTGCTCGGTTTCTTCTAACCAGCCATATAATCGTTTACAGGCGGATAAGGCGCGCGCTTGTGAACGCGGTTTTTCGTCAGCAATATAAATGGCGGCAGCGAGAGCCACGCTATCAGCAGAGAAAAAAGTGTGCTGATGGGTTTGCAAACGTGCGGCAATTTTGAGCAAATCTCGGCGATAAGCGGCAAGGGTATTGTGCGATAGGCGTTCTTGCAACCACAAATGGTCAAGTAAGCGGTCAATGTATTCAAGTTGGGAAGACATGGTTTTCAGGCTGCCTATTAATATTGTAAACAATATATGATTCAAAAAAAGGCAGCCTGAAAAATACATCAAACAGCCTTTTATAGCATCTATGTTTTATCTGATTAATTTTGCTCCAATTGTCTGATTTTCCAATCAAACACAAATGTCCCAAATGGCAAAACCGCAGCAAATAAGCCAACCAAAAACCACATAATTGACCAATTTTTCCGATGACAGGTCATCAGTAAAACGACCACAAACGCTAAAAATAACACGCCATGTGCCATACCCACATAAGGCACCAATGCGCCATTGTTGAACATATATTTCATCGGCATTGCCACACAAGTTAGCAGTAAAAACGACACACCTTCGGCAAATCCAACCATTCTCAATATTTTCATATTTTTTATTTGTCCTTAAAAAACCGTGCATTATAACTAAATATAATGATAACGCAAGATTATTAAGGCAGCCTGAAAACAATAAAAAAGCTCAAACAATATTTTGTTTGAGCTTTTTGTGTTGTTGAGCGTTATAAATTATAAGTTAGCTTCAGTATCAACCAAAGAACGGCGAGCCAAAGCCAAGTTTGATTTAGAACGATCCAATACTGAATATAAGAACAAGCCATCATGTTTAGTCAAAGGACGCAACAAATGGTATTGTTTACCCAAAGTAATCAAAATGTCTTCAATGCTGTCTTTCAAACCCAACATTTGCATAGTTTTCATTTTTGCACGCATCACTTCGGTGTTACCCGCAGCAGCGATTTCCAAGTCGATAGCAGCAGAACCGCCACCAGCTAACAGCATGCCACTAGAAAAGTCCACAACGGCAGCAGCTAATGCGCCATCAACGTTCAACATTTGAGATACGGCGTTATCGTAGTTCATTCTTAAAGGCTCCTAATATATAAAAAATCATATTAAACCACCAGAAGGGCAGTCCATCAATATAAAATAAGGTGTATGCTTCAAAAGAAGTTACCGCATAACCTAAAACGGTTACCAGGTTCCCACTTACCAGCTTATTTCTGCTGATTTGTTTTGCTGCCTAGAAACTGGAAAGAATTATAAGACTAGGCGTTGTTTTAGTAAAGTTTATTACAAGATAACAATTTAATCTTAAACTCTAAATGGGTAATTAACGGAAATATTCTATCTGATTTATAGGCTTTAAATTTTATAAAATTACTAAATAATGAGTGGGTTAGCATTTATCTACATTATTTTTTAAGATTGTTTATACTTGTATAATCCAATACGATAGTAATGTAAATATGATAAAATAAAAACAATTTTCTGTTTTTGGTGTTGGCAATTATGCAACACATACTTTTTTCTTTCCTAAATTTACATTTTCATGATTATGCAACAAGATAAAATTTTGATTTTGGATTTCGGCTCGCAAGTTACCCAACTGATTGCACGCCGTGTCCGCGAAGCCCACGTTTACTGCGAATTGCACCCCTATGATATGCCTATTGATGAAATTAAGGCATTTAATCCAAAAGGAATTATTCTTTCAGGCAGCCCACAATCGGTTTACGATGACGCGAATTACCATGCCGATACCGCCTTGTTTGAATTGGACGTACCCGTTTTGGGGATTTGCTACGGCATGCAATTTATGGCGCACCATTTGGGTGGCTCAGTGGAAGCGGGTAATCAGCGCGAATTTGGTTACGCGCAAGTCAAAACCATTGATTGCGAACTCACGCGCGGCATTTTTGACAATCAACCCAATCATTTAGATGTGTGGATGAGTCATGGCGACAAAGTTGTGAAATTGCCTGACGGTTTTGTGGTTATTGGCGACACGCCATCTTGTCCGATTGCGATGATGGAACATGCCGAAAAACAATTCTATGGTATTCAATTCCACCCCGAAGTTACCCACACCAAACAAGGTAAAGCCTTGATTAACCGCTTTGTTTTGGAAATTTGTGGCGCAACACCAAGCTGGACAATGCCCAATTACATTGACGAAGCCATCGCCAAAATCCGCGCCCAAGTCGGCTCGGACGAAGTGATTTTGGGCTTGTCGGGCGGTGTGGACAGTTCGGTGGCGGCAGCCTTGATTCATCGCGCGATTGGCGACCAACTGACTTGCGTTTTCGTAGACCATGGCTTGTTGCGTTTGAACGAAGCGGAAAATGTGATGAATATGTTTGCGCGCAATTTGGGCGTGAAAGTCATTCATGTGGACGCGAGCGAACAATTTATGGCGAAACTCGCTGGCGTAACCGACCCAGAGCGCAAACGCAAAATCATCGGCGCGGAATTTATTGAAGTATTTGACGCAGAAGAGAAAAAATTGACCAACGCCAAATGGTTGGCACAAGGCACGATTTACCCAGACGTGATTGAATCCGCAGGCGCGAAAACCAACAAAGCCCACGCGATTAAATCGCACCACAATGTAGGCGGGCTGCCTGAAAACATGAAATTGCAACTGCTTGAACCTTTGCGCGATTTGTTCAAAGACGAAGTGCGCGAATTGGGCGTGGCATTGGGTTTGCCACGTGAAATGGTGTACCGCCACCCCTTCCCTGGACCGGGTTTGGGCGTGCGGATTTTGGGCGAAGTGAAACGCGAGTATGCCGATTTATTGCGCCAAGCCGATGACATTTTCATTCAAGAATTACGCAATACGTTTAATGACAAAGGCGAATCTTGGTACGATTTGACCAGTCAAGCGTTTGCCGTTTTCCTGCCTGTGAAATCGGTGGGCGTGATGGGCGATGGGCGCACTTATGATTATGTGGTCGCGCTCCGTGCGGTGGTGACCAGCGATTTCATGACGGCGCATTGGGCGGAATTGCCATACAGTTTGCTGGGCAAGGTTTCCAATCGCATTATCAATGAAATCAAAGGGATTAACCGCGTGGTGTATGACGTGAGCGGTAAACCGCCTGCCACGATTGAGTGGGAATAATCTATAAAAATATTCAGGCTGCCTGAAACCTTTGCATAATCCTAAATTTGAGTGTAGTTTAAAATGATGGTATTACAGAATGCACAGGTATCGCATTTAAGATAGACAAACATTCGAGAAATGCATTACAAAGAAATAGATTCAAAGATAAGAGTTTTGCATAGGTTTCAGGCTGCCTTTCATTCAAATTAATACATTTGCACCGTTGCATTTACTGTTTGACGAATTTCACGCTTGCCCGCACTCGTTTGCATCACATCAGTCGCCTGATATTTTGCAGACATATTACGCATGGAAGCCGTCATAGGTGCAGCCATCATCACACTCTCACTATTTTCAAACGATTGATTTAAATCCACACGCACAATTTTATAAGCCGAAAAACCCAACGAACGACTCATATTTTGCGCACGCAGCCTGAAAGCCTGCAATGCCTGCTCACTGGCTTGATTGACTGCATCTTCATGTTTTTTAGGCGAAACCGAGAAATACACATTATCCAACATCGCATCATTCTGACTATCCGCCGCCAATTTGCTCAACGCATCAAAATCCGTACTTTTCACACGAATTTCTGCTGTATCCGTCCAACTTGTAATCACGCGCTTATCATTATATTCAGGATAAACACTGCGATTACCTGATTCCACTTCAAACGTTTTATTACTACGCGCACGCGCCAATACCGCATTGACACGACGACTCACCCTATTACTCACCTCTACACGAGATTTACCCGTTTCCATAACTCGCAACACAATATTCATCGTGTCATTATCCACACTGAAACTCGCACTCTCACGAAATGATAACACGTTATAATGCAGCTCTTCCGCCGCCACAGGTGTGGTAAAAACACCCATTAATAACATTGCTATGCCTATTTTTTTCATCATCGTAATCCTTTAAAAAACAAAAATAAAATTATTCAGGCAGCCTGAAACATTCAAACTTTATCAAAAATAACATTTCACAGCAAACTCATTTCTTCAAAACGTGGTATGATGCGCGACTTTGCAAAACACAACTTTCCATCAATTTATAAAAGGACGAAAGAAATAATATGGCAAAATTAACCGAACAAGACATCATTGCATGGAACGGTCCCGAATCCGACTACATGAATGAAGACCATATGGCATTTTTCCGTGAATTGCTGGTTAAACAACAAGATGAATTAATCAACCGAGCAGATGAGACCACGTCTCATATGCAAGAACACGAAGCCGCACCTGACCCAACAGACCGCGCTTCACAAGAAGAAGAATATGCCTTGGAATTGCGCACACGCGACCGTGAACGCAAACTACTGGCAAAAATTCAAGCATCGTTGCGCGACATTGACGAAGGCGAATACGGATTCTGCCGCGACACAGGTGAACCCATTGGTTTACGTCGCCTGTTGGCGCGTCCAACCGCAACCTTGTCCGTAGAAGCACAAGAACGCCGTGAACAAATGAAAAAACAATTTGCTGACTAAAAATATTAGGCAGCCTGAAAAAATACCCGATAATTGATTTATCGGGTCTTTTCATATTTTCAGGCTGCCTATAAACAAAAACTCTGTAATTATATTTTTGACAAAATTATCATGACCGCACCCAACCACTACGAAAATTTCCCCGTAGGCTCCATCATCCTACCGCGAAAATTGCGCCGCCCCATACATGCTATTTATGCTTTCGCTCGCACTGCAGACGACATTGCCGATGAAGGTAATGCCACCATCGCCCAACGCCAACAACAATTAAATGAATTAAAAACTGAATTAGACCGCATTGCGCAAGGTAGGCTGCCTGAAACCGAACTCATGCAACAACTTTATGAACGTGCCATCACTCCACACCAAATTCCCCTGCAACCATTCTACGACTTACTATCCGCCTTTCATCAAGATACCGGGAAAACACGTTACCAAAATTTCGGCGAATTAGTAGATTACGCACGCCGTTCTGCCAATCCAGTTGGGCGGCTCATGTTGCATCTATATGGCGAGCATCATCCACAATCCATTGCCCAAAGTGATGGCATTTGTACCGCCTTGCAACTTATCAACTTTTGGCAAGATATCGCGATTGATTGGCAAAAAAATCGCGTTTATCTGCCACAAGATGATATGCAAAAATTCAACGTTAGCGAAACAGACATTGCCGCAAATAAAATCACACCTCAACTACGCAAACTGATTGCGTATGAATGCAATAAAGCACGCAAAATGCTTCACGCAGGCGCACCACTTGGCAAAACGCTTAAAGGAAGATTAGGTTTTGAATTACGGATGATTATTTTAGGTGGCGATTGCATCTTACAAAAAATGGCTGAAAACCACTATGATGTATTTTTACAACGCCCAGCACTAGACAAACGCGATTGGCTGATATTAATTAAACGCGCTTTTTTAAAGAAATAAAATTCTAATCTAATTAAGAATATGAAAATATTGTTTTAAAAATTGACCCTAAATCCTAGTTTTGTTTGTTAAACATGCCTATTTATCATAGATAATATTTGCTTAAAAATGCGCAAAATCTACATGTTTTAATAAATTTAACCAAAAACAAGATGATAGTCCTTTGACAAGTCTATTAAAACAGAACATAATTCATCTTGTCCAGTCGCTACAACGGTTGGATATTTCTCCTCTATTTCTCCTTTGTAGACTTTGCGCATACTTTCGAGTATGCGCCTTTTTTTGCTTTATTACTTTGCGCTAAATCAAATAATAAGCATTTAAAAATATTTATATATTATTTTCTTCATTTAAGTTTGGAATAGTAACTTTTAAATATAATTCAAATCAATTATTTAAATTAGAAATTAGCAATGTATTGCTTACACTGTATTATTTTTGCAAACGGAAACCTGTGCAAAATCTGAAACGGCAGATTGAATTTTTGAATACAATATTTTTTAAAATTAACAATTATTTGTTTTTATTAAAAAATATGGGATATAAATATCTAATCTATGAATTTTCAGGCAGCCTGAAACCTTTGCAAAACTCCTAAAATTTTATATTTAAAAATTTTAATTTTTTGAATTTTAAGAAATTTATTTTTCAAGAAAGTTCAAAAAATAGGGTTTTGCAAAGGTTTTAGCCTAAATGGGTTTTACAAAAGTTTCTGTCTGGAAGTTTTAGAACCTGTGTTTATATCTTGATAGTTGAATTGTATGGCTACACTTTTAAAAGCAGGTTACTTTTACTCGATTCAGAAATTAAAGATGGTTGTAAGAAAATGGTGGATACAAGAATTTGACCTACATATATTATATTAACTCTTATAATGAATAAGCGTTATATTTTATTTTAAAATTAATTGGTTGGAATAGAAATAGGCGACAGCCTGAAAAAACGCTATAATTCCGACCAAATTTTTAAACCCTTTATTAGGAATAAATATGAAAAAACAATTCGTTTTAACTGTATTAGCAACTTCTTTGTTTTTGGCGGCGTGTAATCAACAAATGAGTGGTACGCCAACCTCTGCTTCTGGTGCAGCGGCGGCTTCTGTGCCTGTTGGTTTGGAAACGGAAAGCAAACAATTAGGCTATATGTTGGGCTATGAATTTGCGCAAAGTATGCAATTGGATACGTTGAAAAAAAATGGGATTGAGGTTGATAGTAAAGCATTAATTGAAGCTTTGAATGAACAAATGGATGGTAAACCTTCGCGTGTATCGCCAGAACAAGCTGACATCGTGATGAAGAGCATCAGAGAAAAAGTGATGGCGGTGGCGGCTAAACAAGCAAGTGAAGCGATTGTTGCTGGCGAAAAATTCTTGGCTGAAAATAAAACCAAAGAGGGTGTGAAAACAACCGATTCTGGTTTGCAATATAAAGTAAATAAAGAAGGTAATGGCGCACAAGCTGCATTGGGCGACTTGGTTAGTGTGGAATATGAAGGTCGTTTAACCGATGGTACAGTATTTGATAGTACTCAAGAACATGGGGGTACGCCATTCGCGGTTCCATTGATTGAAGGCACAGTCATTAAAGGTTGGACAGAAGGTTTGCAATTAATGAAAGAGGGTGGCGAATATACGGTGTATGTTCCTGCTGCTTTGGCTTATGGTGCACAATCGCCATCGCCTAAAATTCCAGCTAATTCGGTTTTGGTGTTTGACATGAAAATCGTGAAAGTGGAAAAAGATGGTGCAGTTAAACTGCAACAAGAACAAATGAAAGCAGAAGAAGCGCTGAAAAAATCGCAACCTAAAAAATAAATTTGAATAACTAAAAAAACAGCCATTTATTTTCTGAAATGATGCAGAATAAATGGCTGTTTTGTTTTTCAGGCTGCCCAAAATGAGTTTTGTAAAAGTTTTACAAACTTATTAATTATAGTGGATTCAATTTAAATCAGGACAAGGCGACAGCGACCGCCGTGTACACCTAGTACATAAGGGAGCTGGCAACGCTGTACTGGTTTAAATTGAATTCACTATACGTCTACCCCATGTTTATCTAAAAAACATTTATAATGACGTCATACTTCAATCCATAGAAAGTCCATAATGTCTCTCTCAATCGTGCAAAAGCTTGCCACACAAACACTTGCAGCCGTGGATAGCGGCAAAAATCTATCTGATGAATTGGCGAACATCATCAGCCAACATCCTGATTTAAGCTTGCAAGACAAAGGTATGTTGCAAGATTTGGCGTATGGTTGCCAACGTTATTTAGGCAGCCTGAAATATATGCTTGGCAAATTATTAAACAAACCGATTGATAATCAAGCATTGGAATATCATCTTTTAGTTGCCATGTACCAATTAAACCACACGCGCAATGCGCCGCACGCGGTGGTGAATGAAGCAGTGGAACACATCGGCAAAATTGGACGTGGACAATATCGTTCGTTTGCCAATGCCATTTTGCGCCGCTTTCAACGTGAACGCGAAAGTTTGAATAAAGCGTGTAAATTTGACGATGTTGCCAAATATAATATGCCCGTTTGGTTGAATAAAGTTTTTCAAAATCAATATCCTAAATATTGGCATAATATGGCAACTGCCTTTCAATCGCACCCACCACTCACATTACGGGTTAATCGCCGCCACATGGATGCAGCGCAATATTTACAATTATTACAAGAACAAGATATTGCAGCCAAAGCATTAGACGATTATGCTATTCGCATTAATACCCCCATTCCCGTGAGCCAATTACCCAAATTTACCGAAGGTGTGGTTTCCGTTCAAGATTTTGGCGCACAGCAAGCCGCCTATTTGCTCAATCCCCAAAATGGCGAACGTATTTTAGATGCCTGCGCCGCACCGGGTGGCAAAACAGGGCATATTTTAGAGCTGGCAGATTGCAGCGTAACTGCCTTGGATATTGATGCCAATCGTTTAGCCTATGTTCGTGAAAACTTGGATAGATTGCGTTTTCAGGCTGCCTTAAAATGCGCGCCCGCACAAGATTTAGCAGCATGGTATGATGATTGCTTATTTGATGCAATCTTGGCAGATGTACCATGTACCGCATCTGGCACCATCAAACGCAATCCCGATATTAAATGGTTGCGCCGTCCAAGTGATGCACTCAAAACCGCACGTCAGCAAGAACCTATGTTGGACGCCTTGTGGACAACGCTTAAATCAGGCGGACGAATGTTACTTGCAACCTGTTCACTATTTGAAGAAGAAAACCAACAGCAATGTCAAAAATTCCTGCAACGTCATGCAGATGCCACATTGCGTCAAGAAAAAGTGATTTTGCCCAATGAAAAACAAGATGGCTTTTATTACGCGCTTATTGATAAAAAATAAGAGCTTATCTATTTTCAGGCTGCCTTTTAATCCATTAGGCAGCCTGAAAACAAAATATACACAAAAACAGCCTAAAAAAATGCTTTCAGGCTGCCTTTTGACACGTTTAAGCCTTATTTTGACCAGCGCCATTTTATTATTATCAGCACCACTTGCCACCGCAGAAAGTATTAGCCACAGCCGTTATCAAGGAAAAATTTTAGCCAACGGACAGTTAGGCATCAGCAGCCGTTTCAAAACCGAATTGCCCGAACAACTACAAAGTGCCTTAAAACAAGGTGTGCCACTGGATTTTGCCTTATCATATCGTTTAGAAAGCCCTACGATTGCATCTTACCGTTTCAAAATCAAACAATTAACAGGTTCAGAAAATGTCGTGAACTACCGCTTATCTTATCACCCATTAACTGGGCGATATCGTGTTTCCGTTGGTACTTTTTCTTCCGAATACAATAGTTTAGAAGTTGCGTTAAAAGCTGTTGGCGCGATTGCCAACTGGCAAGTGCTGAAAAAAGGCACATTACAAAATGTACCAAGTGATAAAGTTAAAGCCCAAATTCGCCTGAATTTAACCACTTCAAAATTACCGAAACCTTTCCAAATTAACGTATTAACCTCTAATCACTGGGATTTGGATTCAGGCTGGCGAGATTTAAATATTTCATACTAATTTTCAGGCTGCCTTATTTGTTCCCATAACTTTTTCCTTATTTTCAGGCTACCTTTATTTGCTACAACATCAATAAGGCAGCCTGGAAACCTTATAACTATGAAACGTTTTCTGTTTATTTGCGGTGCACTCGCCTTTATTGCACTCTACGCCATTACGCTGACTACCGACAGCAATAGTCCACTTGCACCTTATTTTTGGCACATCGCTATTGCATCTGGCATCATTGCAATAGCTATGGCTTTGGTAACTTTGTACTATATTATCAATGTGATACGAGATAAGCGTAATCATGTATTTGGCTCACAAATTGCCCACCGCTTATCACTCATGTTTACTCTTGTTGCTGTATTACCCGCATTATTTCTGTTTGGCGTATCCGCACAATTTATTTCACACAGTATTGACTCATGGTTTGGCAATGACACACAACAAGCCCTTGAACGCAGCCTGAAACTCAGCAAATCCGCACTAGAAACCGCTGCTGATGCTACTGTAAAACAAACTGAACCCATTCGTGCCGATATTGCCACCGCTTTGGCACAACAATATGCAGCCGATGATGCCTTGCAAACCAATCATGCCAAAAATTTTAGTCATTTGGCTTTATGGCAATCAGGCAGCCTGAAACCCGTTGCCGAACGCAATCCACAACAATTACGCCAACCTGATTTAGATGCGGATTTGGTCAAAAAAATCATCAAAGAGAAAATTGTCCGCAGCAATGAAAGTCTCAATGATGTACTGTACACAAGCGGTTGGATTTCCTTGCCAAGATACAATGGTAAACACTATGTATTATTTTTCAGGCAGCCTGTACCAGAGGAAATCGCCAACGACGTTGTCTTGATTGAATCCGCACGCGCTAAATACGCTGAATTAATGTACGCGCAAAAAGGTTTGCAAAAATTTTTCCTGATTACTTTGATGATTGCCACCATTTTGGCAATTTTGCTGGCACTATCAGCCGCACTCAGTTTTGCACGTCGATTTGTTGAACCCATTTTGGCTTTGGCAGATGGTGCACGTCATGTTGCCCAAAACGATTTCAGTCATCGTATTCCAGAAAGCAATAAAGATGAACTCGGACGATTATCTGGTTTATTCAACCACATGACCGAACAACTAGCGATTGCCAAAATGGCTGATGAAAAACATCGTTTGGCACAAGATGCTGCCCGTCATTATTTAGAACGCGTACTCGCCAGTTTAAGCGCAGGCGTGATTACATTAGACGCCAAAGGCAGCCTGAAAACCTATAATACCAGCGCAGAAAATATGTTGGATATTCGTTTGGGTAAACACATTGGTTTACATCATCGCAATTGGGCAAAATTATCACCACAACATGCAGCTGCTGCCGAACTGTTAGAACAATTATGTACTACCGAAAATACGGGAGAAACCATAGAAGTAGCCTATATTGCACAAGATGAAAGCCGAATTTTGTTAGGTAAAGCTGTGCGTTTGCCTTCCGAAAATGGTAATGGTTTGGTGCTGGTTTTTGACAATATCACCACTTTGGTTCGCGCACAAAAAGAAGCTGCTTGGGGTGAGGTTGCGAAACGGTTGGCGCACGAAATTCGTAATCCATTGACACCCATTCAGCTTTCAGCGGAAAGATTGGCATGGAAATTGCATGGTAAACTTTCTGTGTCAGATGAACAAATTTTGACCAAATCCACCGACACGATTGTGAAACAAGTTGCCGCACTTAAAGAAATGGTGGAAGCTTTTCGCAATTATGCTCGTGCCCCAAGCTTGAAACTTATTGAGGTGGATTTAAAAACCATTATAGAAGAAGTGCTTATATTATATGAAACAAGCCCGTGTACTTTTCGCGCAGATTTAGGTAATATGCCACTGTTGCTAAAAGCAGACACTACCGCTTTACGTCAAGTTCTCCATAATTTATTTAAAAATGCTGCGGAAGCTGCTATTGGCGATCCGAAGCAGCCTGAAATCCATGTTAGTGTACAAAAAGAAAATGACACTATTTGTTTAATTGTCGCTAATAATGGTAAAAGTTTCAGTCCACAAATGCTGCAAACTGCATTTGAACCTTATATAACGGACAAGCCTTCAGGTACAGGTTTAGGTTTAGCCGTAGTCAAAAAAATTGTTGAAGAACATGGTGGACGAATCACACTTGCCAACCAAGAAAATGGTGGCGCGCGTGTGGTAGTGTACTTTCCATCAATCCAATAAACATAAATTAAACAAACACATTATGCGAAGCACCGATATTTTAATTGTTGATGATGAACTTGGCATCCGCGAAGTATTACAAGAAACATTGGAAGACGAGGGTTATACTGTTGCTCTTGCTTGCAATGCAGCAGAAGCACGTACTATGCGCAATAAAAATCGTCCTGCCATGGTGCTTTTAGACATTTGGATGCCTGATAGTGATGGGATTACTTTGCTCAAAGAATGGGCAAAAAATGGACAATTAACCATGCCTGTTGTCATGATGAGTGGGCATGGTAGTATCGATACAGCTATAGAAGCTACTAAAATTGGTGCGTTGGATTTTTTGGAAAAACCCATTCCATTGCAGAAACTATTAAGTACCGTAGAACGTGCTTTAAAATATGGTGAGACATTGGTAGAGGCATCTTTGGCTATGGATAATTTGGGTAATAGCCCAGTAGTCAAAGAGTTAAATAAACAAATTGAGCACGCCATGCAACAAAACAGTTCTATTTTATTGATGGGCGAAGCGGGTTCTCCTTTTGAAACGGTTGCTCGTGCTTTTCATAAAGAAAATACACCATGGGTGCAACCTTCACGCCCTGATAATATTGCCGATATTCCATTGGAACTGTTAAATAAAGCAACGGGCGGTATTTTATATTTGGGTGATATTTCACAATATAGCAAAAGTATTCGCCAGAATATTAGCTTTTTGTTAACTAAGGCTGAAAAACACAATACACGCATTATTTGTACTAATAGTCGTCCTATCCATGAATTATTGGATACTTCTGACCATGATACACGTTTGATGAATATTCTATCCAGTACAGTAGTAAATATTCCCCCCTTACGTCATCATCCAGAAGATATTCCTTTTTTAATTGGTAAAGTTTTAACTGAATTAACAGAAACTAAACTAGTTGCCCCCGTTAAATTTAGTAATTCAGCTATGGCAAAGTTACGTCAATACGATTGGCCCGGTAATATAGAACAACTGCGCAATGTCGTAACTAGTTTGGCTTTGAATGCAGAAGATAATGAGGTAAATGATGGTGCTGTAGTTCGTTTATTAAGCCAATTTGTCCAAAATAATACGGACAATATTCGTAGCTCATTTAATTTCAACCTACCTTTGCGAGAATTGCGTGAAGAACTGGAACGTCGCTATTTTGAGTTCCATATTCGTCAAGAAAATCATAATATGAGCCGTGTGGCACAAAAAGTGGGTTTGGAACGTACGCATTTATACCGCAAATTAAAACAATTAGGCATTACATTCACACGTCGCTCTATTAATGAGAAAGAGGATAGTGAAAATTCTGCTGGATAATTATAGTTAACAAAACTGGAAAGATTATACCAAGTCGCTTTTATTAAACGACTTGGTATTTATTTTTTAGGCTGAAACCTTTACAAAATCCCTATCTTTAGCACATTTCTGCGCGATGCGTTTCTCAAACGCTTGCCTATCTACATGATATGTCTGTGTGTTTTGCGATACTATCGCTTTGAACTGTGCTCAAATCTGGGGTGTTGCAAAGGTTTCAGGCTGCCTGAAACTATCTTATTAAATCCCAATGTGTTGCCATATTTGCAGTAATATCTTGTTTTACACGCTTTCCTAGTAAATCATCAAAATATTTCGGCGGCAAACCAAATCCAGGGCGTACGCTACGAATGCACGTTTCGTCAATCACATCTCCCGCTTTCAAATCTTTGACAAAATACAGTGAGCGACGGAATTGCACATTGCCCTGTTCGCTGGATTTCAAGTCATAATTCACACGCCCGAGTGCTTGCCAAGCCGTTTTCGTGTCGCGGCAAAGGGCTTGCAAATCAGTAGGTTCTAGCGAAAAACTGTCGTCTGCACCACCGCCATGACGGTCTAGCGTAAAATGTTTTTCAATCAGGCAACCGCCTAAAACCACACTTGCTACGGCAGTTGTGTTGTCCAAAGTATGGTCAGATAAGCCGACCAGTGTACCAAATCGTGTTGCCATATCGGGCAGTGTGCGTAAATTGTAATCAGCGGCAGGTGCGGGATAGCCACTCACGCAATGCAAAACTACCAATTCCTGACAACCATTTGATTTAGCAGTCTCAATCGCTTCACCAATTTCTTCTGCATCCGCCATACCTGTGGAAATAATCATCGGTTTGCCTGTTTGCGCCACATAACGAATCAACGGTAAATCAATTACTTCAAACGAAGCAATTTTGTAAGCGGGCGCGTCTAAACTTTCCAGCAAATCCACCGCCGTGAAATCAAATGGCGAACTAAAAATGGTAATATCTTGTGATTTAGCAAATTCAAACAAAGGTTTATGCCAATCCCACGGCATATGTGCTTTTTGATAAAGTTCATGCAAAGATTGTCCATGCCATAATCCACCTTGAATCATAAATTCAGGGGCATGACTATTAAGCGTAATCGTGTCGGCGGTGTAGGTTTGCAATTTAACAGCATCCGCGCCACATATTTTAGCTTGTTCAATGATTTTAAATGCATTTTCAATGCTGCCATTATGGTTGGCAGACATTTCTGCGATGATGTAAGGTGCATATTCTGTACCGATTTTTCGTCCATTAATGGTAATGTGTGAGCCCATAATTTGCTTTCTGAATGAAACAAAACATATTCTGAAATCTTTGCATAATCCCTATATTTAATTTATGCGTCGTTTAAAGCAATAGCATCACAGTATACATATTGCGAAAAATACTTACAAAGATAGGGGTTTACAAAGGATTTATTCTTGCAAAAATACAATGTATTTGGCAAGGTAAAACACGATTATCGTAAATTGCAGTTTAAAATAATATTGTATTGTTAGCTTCACTATATACTAATTGGTATATGGAGGCTGTTGTTTCTGTGTCTTATTTTTATTTTAAATGACTATATAGTGAATTCAATTTAAACCAGTACAGCGTTGCCAGCTCCCTTATGTACTAGGTGTACACGGCGGTTGCTGTCGCCTTATCCTGATTTAAATTGAATCCACTATACATAGGGGCTAATAATTCGTGTGTAGTTGGATTTTAGCATTATGAGCATATTTCGTTATCTGCTTTGAATTGGACGTGTTATCTATAACATCAGCATTGTACTCGATATCGTTGTGTTGTTATTAACCCTAAGTTTCAGGCTGCCTTAACATTTTCTAACACAAAGAATACAGCCTGAAAACGCAAATTCACGCAATATCAAGCATATTCGCTTATAATGCGCGTTTATTTTGGATACAGACAATAAACATATGGCACTAGAAACTTGGATAGGTTTGCGCTATCTGCGCGCCAAAAAACGCAGCGGCTTTATGTCGTTTATCTCCATCATTTCCATTTTGGGCATCGCTTTGGGTGTGATTGCGCTGATTGTTGTGATGTCGGTTGTCAATGGCTTTCAAAAAGAAATTCGCGGACAGTTGCTCAACATTGCACCGCATGCGATTGTGGGACACATGATGGGCGCAAGCGAAAATGCCAACTGGCATGATTTGCAACAGCGTTTTGATAAACAAAATGGGGTCATCGCTACTGCACCATTTTTATCAGGACAAGGTTTATTGGCAAATTCGGGCGAAGTGCGTGGTGTGCAACTCACAGGTATTCTCCCTGAACAAGAGAAAAAAGTGGTGGATTATGCCAATAAAATGGTATTTGGTAGCTTTGATGCGCTGAAAGAAGAAGAATTTGGCATTGTCCTAGGCAAAGGTTTAGCACATATTTTAGATGTGGAGCCAAACAGTAAAGTTACCGTCATCACACCAGAAGGCAATGTTACTCCCGCAGGCGTAGTACCACGTTTGAAACAATTTACTGTTGTCGGTGTTGTGGAAACTGGTGTGGACGAAGCAGACAACACAACCGCATTGATTCATTTGGCAGATGCACAAAAATTGTATCGTGCTGACGATGCTGCGGTTGCTTTACGTTTGCGACTTGCTGACCCACAAAATGCGCCAGCCGTGATGCAAAAAGTGCTGCCTGAAAACGAACGTTTAACTATATGGACGCAAAATTGGACAGATAATAATCGCAGTTATTTCAATGCTGTAGAAATGGAAAAACGACTGCTAACTTTATTGCTGACTTGCATCATCATTGTTGCTGTGTTCAATTTGGTTTCATCGCTGGTAATGGCTGTGAATGAAAAACAAGCTGACATTGCTATTTTGCGAACATTAGGTTTATCGCCACGCGGCGTGATGAAAATTTTTGTCGTACAAGGCATGGTGGCAGGGATTTTAGGCACGCTGACAGGTTTGATTTTCGGCTTACTCTTGGCGTGGAAAATCGGCGTGATGATTAAATGGGTAGAAGAACAATTTGGTGTTCATTTTGTATCGTCCCAAGTGTATTTTATTGATTATTTGCCAAGCGATATTCAGGCTGCCGATGTGATTGGCGTAGTTGTGATTTCGCTGACTTTATCTTTCTTGGCGACTCTTTATCCAAGTTGGAGTGCAGCGCGTACTCAACCTGCGGAGGCTTTGCGTTATGAATAATCCCATTATCCAATGTACTAATGTCAGCAAATCTTACCGCGATGGCAGCCTGAATGTAGATGTACTCAATAATCTCAATGTGCAAATTGATGCAGGTGAAAGTGTCAGTATTATTGGTGCATCAGGCAGCGGCAAATCCACTTTGCTGCATATTCTGGGCGGATTGGATGTACCCACATCGGGCAATGTCGCGTTGATGGGGCAAGATTTATCCACGCTCAATCAAGCCAAACTCGGCGCATTACGCAATCAATATTTGGGATTTGTCTATCAATTCCATCATTTGCTTGCCGAATTTACCGCGCTAGAAAACGTGATGATGCCGCTTTTGATTGGCAAAATAAACAAAAGCGAAGCTGAACAACGAGCGGCAGCCATGCTGGAAAAAGTGGGTTTAGCACAACGCATGATGCATCGCCCAACCGAATTATCGGGTGGTGAACGCCAACGTGCTGCCATCGCACGCGCATTGGTCAATAATCCAAAATGCTTACTGGCAGATGAACCCACAGGCAATCTTGACCGCAAAAACGCCATGCATGTATTGGACATGATGTTGGCATTGCAAGCAGAATTGGGTACCGCGTTGGTGGTGGTTACCCACGATGATGAATTGGCAACACGTTTTAATCGCGTTTTAACCATGCAAGAAGGCACGCTGCAAACATTTCAGGCTGCCTAATCTTTCATTTTCAGGCTGCCTTTTACAAATGAATATATTTTAAAAGGTAGCCTGAAAGATTATTAGGAATAAATAAAATTCAATTTAAAAACAAATTATTGTATTTTTATTTCAAAACACATCTTGCCAATATCGCATAAAATTTGCATAATACGCGCTTTCCCGATGCCGGTGTAGCTCAGTTGGTAGAGCACCTGACTTGTAATCAGGGGGTCGCGAGTTCGATTCCTGCCGCCGGCACCAAATTTTTATTTACAAGCATTTTGTTTGTAAAACACAACTTCCTTTCTTATGCCGGTGTAGCTCAGTTGGTAGAGCACCTGACTTGTAATCAGGGGGTCGCGAGTTCGATTCCTGCCGCCGGCACCATTTTGAAGAAGACTGTAAAAATGCAGTCTTCTTTTTTTATTTCAGGTTGCCAAAACTTTTATTTTCGGATTGGTATCACATTAAAAATCAGTTAGAATGCTACTTTGCATTTTTTTAGATGTGCTTTCAATTTTCTCGTGATGATAATGAAAAAAAACACACTTTTTGTTTTACCACTACTTCCCTTTTCCACAACCATCGTTCATGCTGAAACCACCGCATTAAACGATGTTGCTCTATCTTGCGCTTTTATTAAAGATAACGCAAAACGTTTGGCGTGTTTTGATAGCGCATATGCACAACAGCTTCCTCCTAAACAAGCTATTCAAACCATTCAACCAGCATCTAAAACTATTGATTTAGAAGAAACATTTGAAGCAAGCAAAGAAAAACAAGCTCCAAAAATTGTGTTTGCCAACACACCGCAGCCTGAAAACTTGGCTGATGCAGCCGATGCGTATACACCATTATCTCAACTGTATGATTTAGATAAAAATAATGAGAGTGGCATTTTCAGTCTGCGCGAACACGAACCAACTTATATATTGCCCGCTTGGTATCGTACCAGCCCTAATTATTATCCACACACGCCTACTCGTGGTACTGCAATAAACGATGTACAAACCGAACAAAAACGTTTAGAAGCCAAATTGCAAATCTCAGTCAAAACCAAAGTGATGGAAGATTTGTTCAAGACGCGTTCTGATTTATGGGTAGCTTATACACAACAATCCAACTGGCAAGTTTATAATCAAGGCGAAAAATCTGCACCATTTCGCAATAATGATTACGCTCCCGAAATTTTCCTGACACAACCCGTCAAAGCCAATTTGCCTTTTGGTGGCAAATTGCGTATGTTGGGCGCAGGTTATGTGCATCAATCCAATGGACAATCGCGTCCATTATCGCGTTCATGGAATCGTGTTTACGCAATGGCAGGTATGGAATGGGGCAAATTAACCGTTATGCCACGCCTATGGGCGCGTATCGACCCTCATGGTGATGACGATGACAATCCCGATATTATGGATTATATGGGTTATGGCGATATTCGCTTGGCATACCAACTGGATAAACAACACACTTTTTCTTCTACTTTGCGCTACAATCCTGCTAAAAATAAAGGTGCTGTGCAATTAAATTATACATTCCCTATTCAAGGTAAACTAAAAGGCTATGTTCAAGGATTCCATGGCTATGGCGAAAGTTTATTGGATTACAATCACAAACAAACAGGCATTGGCGTTGGCATTATGTTTAATGGCTGGGACGCATTTTAAGGCAGCCTGAAAACCACAAAACGCGTATAATGATACGTTTTGCTTTTTGTAACATGGACACAGCTTATGACAGAATCCCACAATAGCATTAGCAAACGCATGAAAAAATATTTGATTACAGGATTATTAGTTTGGCTTCCCATTACTGTAACCATTTGGATTATCAACTATATTATTAGTGCAACTGACCGCTTAATTAACCTTATTCCACCACAATGGCAGCCTGAACAATATTTAGGCTTTCATATTCCAGGATTAGGTTTTGTGATTGCTATTGTTGCCTTGTTTATCACAGGGGTATTTGCAGCCAACGTATTGGGCAGAAAAATTATTGAAGGCTGGGATAGTCTGCTAGGGCGAATTCCAATTGTTAAATCCATTTATTCCAGCGCAAAAAAAGTATCCGAGAGCTTGTTTTCGGACAATTCTCGTTCGTTTAAAACGCCTGTACTCGTGCCATTTCCACAGCCTGATATTTGGACGATTGCCTTTGTTTCAGGCAGCGTACCTCAATCGGTGTCGGACGCGCTGCCTGAAAAATCGGGCTACGTTTCCGTGTATGTGCCAACCACACCGAATCCGACTGGCGGCTACTACATTATGGTGCGCGAAAGCGATATTCGTGAACTGGATATGACGGTAGATGAAGCTTTGAAATATGTGATTTCTTTGGGCATGGTTATGCCTGACGAATTGCCTACAAAATCATCGCCAGAAAATATATAAATGAA
Organism: Wielerella bovis; assembly: GCF_022354465.1. Classification (NCBI taxonomy): domain Bacteria; kingdom Pseudomonadati; phylum Pseudomonadota; class Betaproteobacteria; order Neisseriales; family Neisseriaceae; genus Wielerella; species Wielerella bovis. Next base: position 799,045 of record NZ_CP092361.1, read on the forward strand.
ATTTTCAGGCAGCCTGAAAGGTATATCATGTTTACATTTTTATTGAAAAAATGGTCGCAAAACCCTGATATACAATGGCAAGATTTATCGCTTGAAAAACAAAAATCCGTTAAACTTGTTTTATGGATTTTCGTTTTCGTGCATATCAGTTTGATAATCGGTATGATGCCATTTTTCTATTTATTGTATCGTGGTGCATCGCTGCATTTTCCAGTATTTTTTGCTGTTACTTTGATGATTATTGGCACGCCCAAAAGCATACAAATTTACCGAAATCGCATTCAAAAAATATTGGTAAGCAAAAATCACCCATTAGAATAAATTTTCAGGCAGCCTGAAAAAGGAAAAACTGTGGGCATATTATTTTTTTATGCATTTATCATCGTGATGACTTGCAAATTGGTGGTAGCATTTTTATCGCCACAAGCACAAACGCTGCCTGCATTACACCGCGTCATGCGTGAAAATCCCAGTCGTGCCACAAATTGCTTATGTACTCATTTGGCTGCAACTGATTACTTTTATTGTGATTGCATTATTGTTTGGGCTGAAATATTTTCAGGCAGCTTTTCAGTACACGACATTTTGTAGGTCTGGCATTCATGCCCGACAATGTGCCGTGATTTCTCATGTTGGGCATGAATGCCCGACCTACGGAAATGATTTTTGTCGTGTACTGAAAGGCAGCCTGAAAGAAAGTAAAACATGAGTAAATATTTGATTGCCTTTGATTTAAACCAAGATTACTCACCCAATAATGCCTATTACAACATTGCTACCGTATTGAAAAAACACGGTTTTGACAATATTCAAGGCAGTGTGTACATCAGCACACGCGATGACATCAGCGAAGCACACGGCACATTGGCATTGCAGGAAGTGGCGGCGGTATATGATTGGTTTGCCAAATGCGTGTCCAATGTGAAATTTTACCGTTTGGAAGCGGATTTGGACGCGCAATTTATCGTGGACGGCGTGGAAAATGCGCGTCAGGCGTTTATCCAACAAATGAACCAGTTGCGCCAAAGTTTATTACAAGCAGGTTTGCCAGAAGACAAATTGAACGAAATTTTGAATCAACAAAATTTTGCGGTGGGGAATATTACTTTGCCGTTGAATAAAATTAAGAGTATTGATTTGAAATGATTTTAAAACGGCCTGCATTTTTTCAGGCTGCCTGAAATATTTTCTAGGAGAACAAAATGGCAATTTATGCTTTTGGTGCGAATTATGATGATTATGATGTTAGCCAAGATTTTATTGATAATGCCATCGTTGGATTTGGTTGGAATGAAACAGAAGCTCCTGATTTGCATAATTTTATCTCAACATTAAAAGTTGGCGATATTGTTTATATTAAATCTTTTTCTCCTAGTTCTAGTGATTTAATTATTAAAGCCATTGGTATTATTACCAATAATAAAGTAAAGGCTATACCTGAATTAGTATCGGCTAGTGTTGATGTGAATTGGATTAACACTAATGAATTTAGAGTTTTAAAACCAGATGGTAAAAATAATGTTCGGCTAAATTCAATGTATGAGGAATTTCACCCAGAAATTCAAAAAATTATTTTAGAAAAATTGTTTCAGGCAGCCTGAAACCAAAAAATTTTGATTTAATTTAAAAATATTTAAACAAGGAAACCCAACAATATGCGTACCAATTATTGCGGCTTAATCAGCGAACAATATTTAGAACAAACCGTAACCGTCAAAGGCTGGGTACACCGCCGCCGCGACCACGGGGGCGTGATTTTCATTGACTTGCGCGACCGTGAAGGCATCGTCCAAGTCGTGATTGACCCCGACACCCCCGAAGCGTTTGCATTGGCAGACAGCTCACGCAGCGAATATGTATTGAGCATCACAGGTCGTGTGCGCGCCCGTCCTGCTGGCACGGAAAACGACAAAATGGTTTCAGGCAAAATTGAAATTCTTGCCAAAGAAATCGAGATTTTGAACGCCGCCGCCACGCCACCGTTCCCGATTGACGAAGACAACATCAGCGAAAACGTGCGTTTGACCCACCGCGTGATGGATTTGCGTCGCCCACAAATGCAGAAAAACCTGCGTTTGCGTTACCAAGTAGCAATGGGCGTGCGCCGTTATTTGGACGCGCAAGGCTTTATTGACATTGAAACGCCCATGCTCACGCGCTCCACACCCGAAGGCGCGCGCGATTACCTTGTGCCAAGCCGTGTTCACGCGGGCGAATTTTTTGCTTTGCCACAATCGCCACAGTTGTTCAAACAGTTGCTGATGGTGGCGGGTTTTGACCGTTATTATCAAATTACCAAATGTTTCCGCGATGAAGATTTGCGCGCCGACAGGCAGCCTGAATTCACGCAAATTGACTTGGAAACCTCATTCTTGTCCGAAAATGAAATTATGGACATCACAGAAGGCATGGCAAAACAAGTGTTTAAAGACGCGCTGGGCGTGGACTTGGGCGACTTCCCACGTATGCCATACAGCGAAGCGATGTTCTACTACGGTTCGGACAAACCCGATATGCGCGTGAATTTGAAATTCACGGAATTGACCGAATTGATGAAAACGGAAGAATTGAAAGTCTTCCGTGCGGCGGCGGACATGAAAGGCGGTCGCGTGGTGGCATTGCGTGTGCCAAATGGCGCAACATTCAGCCGCAAAGAAATTGAAGAGTACACCAAATTTGTCGGCATTTATGGCGCGAAAGGTTTGGCGTACATCAAAGTAAACGATGTGAGCAAAATCAGCAATGGCGAAGACAGCGGTTTGCAATCGCCCATCGTGAAAAACCTGTCTGAAAATGCTTTGAAAGAAATCATCGCGCAAACAGGCGCACAAAATGGCGACATCGTGTTCTTTGGCGCGGACAAAGCGAAAATCGTGAACGAAGCCATGGGTGCATTACGCATCAAAATCGGACACGAACACGGCGCAGCCAACGGCTATTTTGTGGACGAGTGGAAACCGCTTTGGGTGGTGGATTTCCCGATGTTTGAATACGATGAAGAAGCCGACCGCTATGTTGCCGTGCATCACCCGTTTACCGCGCCCAAAGAAGGTCATGAAGAATTGATGACTTCCGCGCCTGAAAATTGCTTGGCACGCGCCTACGATATGGTGTTGAATGGTTGGGAAATTGGTGGCGGTTCAATCCGCATTCATCGTGCTGACATTCAAGAAAAAGTGTTTGCCGCCTTGAAAATCACGCCCGAAGAGCAACAAGAGAAATTCGGTTTCTTGTTGGATAACTTGAAATATGGTGCGCCGCCGCATGGTGGTTTGGCGTTTGGTTTAGACCGTTTGGTTACTTTGATGACGGGTGCGGAATCCATTCGCGACGTGATTGCCTTCCCGAAAACGCAACGCGCCCAATGCTTGCTGACCAATGCGCCGAATTCTGTTGATGATAAACAGTTGCGCGAAGTTGGTTTGCGTTTGCGTGTCAAAGCTGCAGAAAATAAAGAAGCATAATACAATAGGGCAGCCTGAAAATATTTTTCAGGCTGCATTTATATGTTTTTTATTTCTTCTCTCTATTTTTAAAGGATACACCATGAAAATTGTCATTGCCCCTGATTCATTTAAAGAAAGTTTAACTGCCCAAGAAGTTGCACAAGCCATTGAAATCGGCTGGAAAAGAATCGTTCCTGAAGCAGAATTTGTCCAAGTTCCTATGGCAGATGGTGGCGAGGGAACCATGCAATCTCTGATTGATGCCACAGGTGGCAAATTGGTGGACGTGGAGGTGACGGCACCGCTTGGTAATCGTATTACTGCGCAATTTGGTTTATCGGGCGATGGAGAACTGGCGATTATTGAAATGGCGGCAGCATCAGGTTTGCATTTGGTGCAGCCTGAAAAACGTAATCCTTTAATTACAACCACATACGGTACAGGCGAATTGATTCAGGCTGCCTTATCACATGGTGCCAAACGCTTTATTTTGGGTATTGGTGGCAGTGCGACCAATGATGGTGGCGTGGGTATGTTGCAAGCCTTAGGCGCAAAATTTTTGGATGCAAATGGCAACGACATCGGCTTTGGTGGCGCGGAATTAGCCAAAATCGCAAAAGTGGATTACAGCGGATTGGATGCGCGTTTGCAACAGGTATCATTTGAAATCGCTTGTGATGTGAACAATCCTTTGTGTGGTGAACATGGTGCATCGGCAACTTTTGGTCCGCAAAAAGGGGCAACGCCTGAAATGGTGGCGCAATTAGACCAAGCCTTGCAAAATTTTGCCGATTGCGTGAAAAAAGATTTGGGCAAAGAAATCGCGCAACACGCGGGTGCGGGTGCAGCGGGTGGCATGGGCGCAGGTTTACTGACTTTGCCACAAGCCAAATTAAATGCTGGCGTGCAAATTGTGATTGATAGCGTGGATTTGGCAACGCATATTCGTGATGCGGATTTGGTAATTACGGGCGAAGGGCGTATGGACGGACAAAGTATTCGCGGTAAAACGCCTGTTGGTGTGGCGCGTGTTGCCAAACAATTTGGTAAACCTGTGATTGCGATTGTGGGTTGTTTGCGTGAAGATTATGAAGTGGTATATGAACACGGTATTGATGCGGTTTTCCCAAGTATTTGTCATTTGGGTACATTGGCAGAAACGCTGGCAGCTGCACACAATAATTTGGTTTCAACTGCGCAAAATGTAGCGCGTTTATATCATCGTAAATTTTAAACTTGTTTTCTAATTATTAAGGCAGCCTGAAAAATCGTTTTCAGGCTGCCTTTTGATTATGATTTCAGGGAAAAATAAAAAATATAGTTGTTTCAAATTATAGTGGATTCAATTTAAACCAGTACAGCGGTGCCAGCTCCCTTATGTACTAGGTGTACACGGCGGTCGCTGTCGCCTTGTCCTGATTTAAATTGAATCCACTATAATTTCAAACGACTATATATTCTGAAATCATTGTGTACAAAAATTGCATAAACGAACGTTATCATCAAGCAATATAAGCAATTTTTTATTCAGGCAGCCTGAAAACATTTTATAATCTTTTCTGAAACTTTCTCCCTCTCTATTTATCCATATCAAGGAAAACCAACATGAATACACAAACACACACACCATCAACTTGGGCGAGTAAATTCCGCGCCATAGGACCAGGTCTGATGATGGCAACGGCGGCGGTGGGCGGTTCGCACATCATCATGTCTACGCAAGCGGGCGCGTTGTACGGTTGGCAGCTTGCACTGATTATTATTTTGGCGAATTTGCTCAAATATCCTTTTTTTCGCTTTGGTCCACAATACACGCTAGAAACGGGCAAGAGCTTAATTCAAGGCTATGCCGAAAAAAGCCCTGTTTATTTGTGTGTCTTTTTGTTACTGAATTTGTTTGCAACCGTGATTAACACGGCGGCGGTGGCAATGGTTTGCGCGGCAATTTTGAATTTCGTGCTGCCTGTGAAGTTTGACATCAATGTTTTGGCGGGAATGGTCTTGGGTTCATCGGTGCTGATGTTGCTGGTGGGCCCATACCGTTTATTAGATAGAATGTCTAAAATCATCATGATTAGTTTGACATTTGCCACGGTGGTGGCGGTGGCGATTGCCGCCTCACGCGGTTCGGTTGCGCCGAGTGATTACATTTCGCCATCGGCTTGGGATTTGGCGGCATTGGGGTTTATCGTGTCGCTGATGGGTTGGATGCCTGCGCCGATTGAAATTTCTGCGATTAACTCCTTGTGGGTGGCTGCGAAAAAACAACTCAACCCAGTCAGCTATGAAGACGGCATTTTTGACTTCAATGTGGGTTATGTGGTTACCGCAATTTTAGCATTGGTGTTTTTGTCATTGGGTGCGTTGGTACAACACGGCTCGGGCGTGGAAGTGAAAATGGCGGGCGCAGCATACATCGGGCAACTGATTGATATGTATGCTAAAACAATCGGCGAATGGTCGCGTTGGTTGGTGGCATTTATTGCGTTTGCGTGCATGTATGGCACAACTTTGACGGTGGTGGACGGTTATTCGCGCAGTAATATGGAGGCTATGCGTTTGCTGACCAAGCAAAAGAAAAGTAATAACCGCATTTTGGCTGTGTGGATTGTGCTTGCGGCGATTAGTGGCATGGGCGTGATTATTTTCTTCAAAGGTGCGGTATTAAAAATGATGGCGTTTGCGACTGTTGCGTCATTTGTGAGTGCTCCGATTTTTGCTTGGTTAAATTTGTCGCTGATTCGCAAAGGCAGTACTCGACCTTTATCGGCTGGTTTGCTGTATTTGTCGTTTGTGGGTTTAATCTTTTTGACGGGCTTTACGCTGCTGTTTTTGGCGGATAAATTTGGTCTATTGAAATAAACCAAATAAGTTTTCAGGCAGCCTGAATAGGTTTCACAAAAATTTCAGCCTGTAAACCAAAAACAACATCAGGGTATGGTTTTTAAAACCATACCCTGAAAATTTCAAAAATTAATCAAACCATTCCGCATAAAAATCATTTTCGCTCAAAGGGTAAATAAATCCCAACTGTCTAGCGCGATGTGCTTTAACGCCACGCGTGTAGAGTAGTTTCCAATTTTTTTCAGGTTTCCAACAATAAACCTGTTTTTGAACGTGTTGGCGATGGCTATTTTTACGACTTTGCCAACGCCGCCAAGCACGATTGCGTGTTTGATTGGGAAAAATTAAAGTATCCATTTGTGTTCTTTCAGAAAAATCAATTATCGTGGGTTCAGCAGCCGCGATATTGGGTATTTTCAGATTTATCATTCACGTTTGGATAAATTGTTTTGCATTTGAATTTGTAAGCTTATGAATGTCAATGGAAATAATCTTCAGGCAGCCTGAAAAGCTATAGTGAATTCAATTTAAACCAGTACAGCGTTGCCAGCTCTCTTATGTACTATGTGTACACGGCGGTCGCTGTCGCCTTGTCCTGATTTAAATTGAATCCACTATATAAAATCGTTTGCCGTGTTCCAAGTGATTTTGTTTCATTGTTTTTGTGGATTGAAACAAATTTTTGTAGGTTTATTTAAGAATTTAATATGCTTTAAATTTTCGGAAACATTTGTTTAAAAATAAAAAATGTCGGATTTGAGAATCTGATCTACTACTGAATAATATGACCGCAATCTTTCAGGCTACCTTTGCTATAATTGTACTCACTTAATTTTATTGAAAATAAAACCATGAAACCCGACCTAAACCAAATTCTCTGTAAAGACCGCCATTTTCTGAGAACCGCTTTCAGGCAGCCTGAAAAATTCGGTGGCATAGAAAAAGTACAACAAAAATACGCCAAATCCCACGAAATCTACCAAAAACGCCGCCAAAATCTGCCAACGCCCACTTTTGATGACAGCCTCCCTGTCCACGCCAAACGCGATGAAATTCGCGCTGCCATCGCCGCCAACCAAGTTGTGATTATTTGTGGCGAAACAGGTTCGGGCAAAACCACGCAAATTCCCAAAATCTGCTTGGAATTGGGGCGCGGCGCGGCGGGTTTGATTGGACATACCCAACCACGCCGTTTGGCGGCGCGTTCGGTGGCAGAACGGATTGCGGAAGAATTGGGCAGCCCCATCGGTCAAGCGGTCGGCTACAAAGTGCGCTTCAACGACCAAATTTCACGCGATTCATCAATAAAATTGATGACAGACGGCATTTTGCTTGCCGAAACACAAACCGACCGTTTTTTAACCGCCTATGACACCATTATTATTGACGAAGCGCATGAACGCAGACTGAATATTGATTTTCTATTAGGCTATTTAAAACAATTACTTCCCTCTCGTCCCGACTTAAAAATCATCATCACGTCCGCTACAATTGACGCGGATAGATTTTCGCAACATTTCAACAACGCACCCGTGATTGAAGTAAGTGGGCGCACTTTCCCCGTAGAAATTTTGTATCGCCCCATCAATACTTTAGATGAAGACGAAGCGGAAATTGAAATCGCAGACGCAATTGTGGACGCGGCAGACGAATTGGCGCGTTTGGGCGAAGGCGATATTCTCGTTTTTTTGGCGGGCGAACGCGAAATCCGTGAAGCGGCAGAAGCCTTACGTAAATCGCCATTACGCAAAAATGACGACATTTTGCCGCTTTTTGCGCGATTATCGGCGCAAGAACAGCACAAAATCTTCCACCCAACGGGTTCGCAACGGCGCATTATTTTGGCGACCAATGTGGCGGAAACTTCGCTGACCGTGCCGCGCATTAAATATGTGATAGACACGGGTTTGGCGCGCGTCAAGCGTTATTCCGCAAGGGCAAAAGTGGAACAGTTGCACGTGGAGAAAATTTCGCAAGCGGCTGCGCGGCAGCGTTCGGGGCGATGTGGGCGCGTGGCGGCTGGCGTGGCAGTGCGTTTGTATGAAGAAAGTGATTTTAATCAAAGACCTGCGTTTACCGACCCTGAAATCATTCGCAGCAATTTGGCGGCGGTGATTTTGCGGTTAATGGCATTGGGTTTTGGTAATATTGAAGAATTTCCGCTGTTGGATATGCCTGACCCACGCTATATCAATGACGGTTATCAGGTTTTATTGGAATTGGGCGCGATTGCGGAAGTTTGATTTTTCAGGCTGCCTGAAAATGAACAAAACTGCCTGAAAGCCAAACAAAATAAACTTTCAGGCAGCCTACAATTAAAATTAACGCACAAATTCAACAGGAAAATCAGCAATGCGTTCCAAGAAAAAATAGTAATATTTGCCATTTTCTGCAACGGGTGGGAAACCTGTGGGCGATTTGCCATTCATCACTCCCATGAGCGTGTTGTCGTCCACTTTGCGAAAATGGTCAAAAATTGGTGCACCATCGTAAACCATTGTGGCAGAAACTTTGCCACGAAATTCAATCATCCACAGCGAGCATTCGCCGTTCATCAGTTGATTGGCGTACAACTTGCCGTCTTCGTTGTAGCACACGAGCGGCGAGCCGTCTAATTGGCTGCGAAACCATTTGCCGAACCATTTTTGTTTTTTTAATTCGGGCGTACCCCAATGCCCTGTATCAAAGTCGCCACCTTGCCATTTGGACAAAATTTCCTCCACACCCACAGGCGGCAGTTTGTCAAAAAAATTCATTAACACGGTTTCGTCTTCAAAACGGTTTTGGGCTTTTAATTGGTCAAATTCTTGCTTTAAATTCATGATATTACTCGCTATGTGTTGTTTAAAAAGATGAGTGTAGTTTACCCAGCTTTCAGGCAGCCTGAAACAGGCAAATTGCGCCAAACCGTCTGACAAAGCAGACATATTCAGATATAGTGTATGAATAGATTTGTAAAAATTGGAGCAAATACCATGAACACGCCACAAGACCCACGCGCCGAACGTACTTTGGCGGCGATTGAAACCGCGTTTGTAGATTTAATGCAAATGCATGATTTTGAAGACATTACCGCGCAAGCGATTATTCAACGCGCCAACATCAATCGCAATACATTTTATAAATACTATGATGGTAAACAAGGACTTGCTAACAAATTGGCAGGTAATCTGAAACGCGAATACGAACAAATGATTGCCGTGTATTTCAGCGATGATTTCCAGAAGTTGATTCACAACATCAGTCCGATGATGTTTGCCAAACGCCGCCTGATTTTGACATTGTGGCGGATTAACACGCGCAAATTACACGTTTACACTGATATGGAAAACTTGATTAAACAAGGATTTATAAAATATGCCCAAATGCAACAAACCGGGCGCGATTGGGATTTTGCTGCCGAAATGTTCGCTAAATTGCTGCTTAATAGTGCGCGTTATTTTTGGGAACGCGACCAGCAAATTCCGATTAAACAAGTCTTTGCTGATTGGGACGCGATGTTGAATATCGCAAAACGTTGATTTTCAGGCTGCCTGAAAAAAGCTGACACAATATTTAACTGTAGGTCGGGCATTGATGCCCGACGCATTTCCAATGTTTTGATTATTTTGTTTTTGTCGGGCATAAATGCCCGACCTACATATGATGAACAATCATACAAACAATGCCGTCTGAAAAACCTTTCAGGCAGCCTGAAAAAAAGCTAACACAATATTTAACCGTAGGTCGGGTATTGATGCCCGACGCATTTCCAACATTTCACTATTTTGTTTTTTCGGGCATGAATGCCCGACCTACATATGATGAACAATCATACAAACAATGCCGTCTGAAAACCTTTCAGGCAGCCTGAAAAAAGCTGACACAATATTTAACCGTAGGTCGGGCATTGATGCCCGACATATTTCCAGTATTTCAATATTTTGTCGGGCATAAATGCCCGACCTACAATAATGGAGTAACCATGCAATATCGCCGATTTTACCGACAAGGCGCGTTGTATTTTTTCACGGTTGTCACTTATCAACGCCGCCCGATATTGACTAATCCTGATGTAATGCCTATCTTAAAAGCAGCATTTAAAACGGTACAACAAAAATATCCGTTTAAAATTATTGCATTGGTTGTGCTGCCTGACCACTTGCATACCATTTGGCAACTGCCTGAAAATGATGCGAATTTTTCAATTCGCTGGAATCAAATCAAACGCTATGTTAGCCATCATTGCAAGCATTATGATAATTTGAACAAAACCGCCAGCGAAATCAAAAAACGTCAAAGCAGCTTTTGGCAACAGCGTTTTTGGGAACATTGCATACGCGATGACGAAGATTTTGCCAATTGCATGGATTATATTCATTACAACCCTGTGAAACATGGCTATGTGCAAGCTGCCAAAGATTGGCGGTTCTCCACATTTCATAAATATGTGGCACAAGATGTTTATCCTGAGGATTGGGGTGGCGTTATTCAAGATTTTGATTACGAATAATTGTGTCGGGCATGAATGCCCGACCTACCGATGCCGTCTGAAAAATACCAATACAACATTTAACCGTAGGTCGGTCATTTATGCCCGACACATTTTAAACATTTACTATTTGTCGGGCATCAATGCCCGACCTACAATATTATGAACAATCAACAAACTATACCGTCTGAAACCCTTTCAGGCAGCCTGAAAACCAAAAAACCGCGTTACCAATTAACCAATCTCGGCAAACAAATGGCAAAACTGCCCATTGACCCGAAAATCAGCCGCATGCTGATTGCCGCGCAACAACATGATTGCGTAGCGGAAATGCTGATTATCGCGTCCGCCTTGTCCATTCAAGACCCACGCGAACGTCCGCTTGAATTGCGCGAAGCGGCAGCGAAAGCCCACGAGCGTTTTGCCGACAAACAATCAGATTTTTTGGCGTATGTGAATATTTGGGACAGTTTCCAGCGCGAGCGCGATAAGGGTTTGACCAATAAGCAATTAATCCAATGGTGCCATCAATATTTTTTGTCGCATTTGCGGATTCGGGAGTGGCGCGAATTGCACAAGCAATTGGCAGAAATTGCGGTGGAAATGGGTTTGGTGGCGAAAGAACACGCGTTCAGGCAGCCTGAAAATTTGTCCGTGTTTGAAAAAGCGCAAATTGATGAAAATGCGGACATTGCCGCGCAAGCCAAGCAAAAACAAATCCACAAAAAAAATCATCGCGCCCAAATTCAAGCGAAAAAACAAAGCACTTACGAGCAAATTCATCGTGCTTTGCTGACGGGTTTGGTGGCGAATGTCGGCATGAAATCACCCGAAGGACACGATTATACGGGGGCGCGTGGGGCGCATTTTCATTTGTTTCCCACATCTGCGCTGTTCAAAAGCAAGCCCAAATGGGTGATGGCGGCAGAATTAACCGAAACATCAAAACTTTACGCGCGAGACGTGGCGGCAATTGACCCTGAATGGATAGAGCAGGAAGCGCGGCATTTGGTGCGTTATCATTATTTTGAGCCGCATTGGGAGCGCAAACGTGGCGAAGTGGTCGCCAGCGAGCGCGTAACCCTTTATGGTTTAACGGTTTTGCCGCGCCGCCCGATTGCGTATGGCAAGGTTGCGCCAGCCGAAGCGCGTGAGTTGTTTATTCGTGGCGCGTTGGTGGCGCAGGATTGTGATTTGCAGGCTGTCTTTTTTACGCACAATAAAAAATTAATCAAAGAAATTATTGATTTAGAAAACAAATCGCGTAAACAAGATGTGTTGGTTGATGAAGAAGTGTTGTTTGATTTTTATGATAAAAGGCTGCCTGAAAATTATGTGCCGTCTGAAAAATCATCGCGCCAATCTCTGAATCATCAACCAATGAAACACGTAGGTCGGGCATTGATGCCCGACACGCCAGCTCTTTTGATAGAACAAAAAACCAGTGAGTTAGATACGTCAGCGTTTTTGGCTTATTTTGCTAAACATCTTTATGATGAAGAAAATCGGCATTTGTTAGATAAACCAATATCAAAAAATATTCCTGAATATTTTTACATTTGTGCTTATTTAATTGATTTTGAAACAGAATTGTCAATGTCTGGTTTAGAAGGATTACTTTGCAATAGCACCGCCCATCATTTTAAAGATGTACATAATGCCCTTAAAATAATCAATAATCATCAAGGTGTTGAGTGTATTCAATCCATTATTGATGTATTAGCGCAAAATAATACTTCTCCTGAAACATTTGGCAATGAACAACGTGAACTTTTTGAATTATCTGAAAGTTTACGCAAGTATTCACAACAATTATCCGATGAGATTTTTCCAACTGTTTGGGCTGATTTAGAAAAATATTTGTTGATTCAAAGAAAACAAACCACTCAGTCGGGCATGAATGCCCGACCTACGATGCCGTCTGAAAAATCCGCCAAACTTTCAGGCAGCCTGCAATCTGTCCCCTCCCCCGTCCCCAACGGGGGAGGGTTAGGGTGGGGGCAAAACGGCGCGGATAAAACAAATGCCGTTGCAGCCGAAAACACCACCCCCACCCCATCCCTTCCACGCCAGTCGGGGGAGGGGGTAGGCCGTGGCAAATCAACGCGTTCAGATAAAAATATGCCGTCTGAAAACCACAAACAAGAACAAGTAGGTCGGGCATTGATGCCCGACAATGCGAGCAACCAGTCGGGCATCAATGCCCGACCTACATTGCCCAAACCGCTTGCCGATTTACGCACTTTTGAAGCGTGGCTGAAAACCAGCGACCCCAAGTCTTTGTTTTTAAGCAAAGAAGATTTAATGCAACACGCCGCCGCGCACATCACGGAAGAGCAGTTCCCGAAATTTTGGCAAAACGCAGACGGCAAATTCAAATTGTCCTACCGTTTTGAGCCACATCATCCTTTGGACGGCGTAACGCTGACCGTGCCGCTGACCGTGTTAAACCGCATCAATCCGCACGAATTGGAATGGCTGGTGCAAGGCATGTTGCGCGAAAAACTCGCTTTGTTAATCAAAGCCTTGCCGAAACAAATCCGCCGCGTGTGTGTGCCTGTGCCTGATTTTGTAACGCAATTTTTGTTGAGCGAACCCGACCAAAGCGCACCGATTTTGCCACAACTCGCCCATGCGATTGCCAAACACGCGGGCGATATGCGTTTGTTGGAACAGATTAATTTGGACGAATGGGCGGCTTTCAGGCTGCCTGAACATTGTTATTTTAATTTGCGCGTGGTGGACGATGGCGGTCAGGAACTCGCCAGCAGTCGCGATTTAATTCATTTACAACAACAACTTGGACAAGTAGCAGCCGTTACCTTCCGCGACAACACGCAGGAATTTGAGCGCGACAACATTAGCGATTGGACAATCGGCACGCTGCCTGAAAGCATTAAATTTGCGCGTGGCAAACAGCAACTGACGGGTTACTTGGCACTACAAACGCAAAAAGACGGCACGGTGTCTTTGCGCCTGTTTGACACGGCATTGGCGGCGGAACAGGCGCACCGTAAAGGCGTGATTAAATTGATTCAAATGCAATTAAAAGACCACATGAAAGATTTGAACAAGGGCATTCAGGGCTACACGCAGGCGGCGATGTTGCTGAAACACATTGCGCCCGATGTGTTGAAAGACGATTTGACCGCCGCGATTTGCGACCGCGCATTTATCGGCGAAGACGAATTGCCACGCAATGAAAAAGCCTTTAAAGAACAAATTAAAAGGGCGAAAAGCAGGCTGCCTGCGGTCAAAGAAGCGGTCAGCCGTTATTTGGGCGAGATTACAGCCGCCTACACCGAATTGAACGCCAAATTGGGCAAACATCCACTTACGCCTTTGTTGCGTGAACGACTGAATGTGTTGCTGGGCGCGGGTTTTGCCAGCCGCACGCCGTGGGCGCAATGGGCGCGTTTGCCTGTGTATTTGCGGGCGATGAGTTTGCGGGTGGACAAATACAGCGCAAATCCTGCGCGTGATATGGCGCGAGAAGCCGATATTCAGGAACTGGAAACGATGTGGGCGGAGAAAGTGGCTGGTTTGCAAAGGCAGAATTTGGCGGTTTCAGGCAGCCTGAAAGATTTTGGGTGGGATTTGGAGGAATTGCGGGTTTCGTTGTTTGCGCAGGAGTTGAAGACGCCGAAGCCTATTTCTATCAAGCGGTTAATGAAAGAATGGGAAAATTTAGGAAAATAATTTTCAGGCAATCTGAAAATAAATAGGAGATTATAATGAACGAAAATTTATGGGAAGATTGGTTTAAAGAATTACCAATTGAAGATTTTCCCGAACGAGAGCAAGGATTTCAGGAAGAACGTGAAGCATTGTTTGATGAATAGATTAGCCATCTTAAAGCGTTTCAGGCAGCCTGCATTAAATTAACAAGGAATTTTTATGAAAATTAAAATATTAGAAATTAAAAACTGGCGTTCTATCAAAGAATTAAAAATTACAGCACAAGATTTGATGATTATTATTGGACAAAATAATCATGGCAAATCAAATCTGTTATCTGCAATTTTATTCTTTTTTGGAGAAATAAAACCCCAAGATTTGGATTTCTCGCAAGGTTCAAGCGAATTATTTGTAGAAATTGAATTTGAAAATCTTGATGTGCAAGATTTGAGTACTTTTGGTAAATATGTAACCAATAATCAAACAGTAAAAGTTAGAAAAACTGCATATTTTGGCGGTAGCTTTGATTATCGTGGCTGGATTGAAATATGTGAACAAGACTTTTTAAAAGAAGCTAACGCTAGTAATTATACAAAGCGCGAGACTGCTGAAAGTTTGCCTTTTGCTCAATATTTACCACCGTCAGGTAAAATTACTAAACAAAATATTATTGATGCACAACAAGCCTATATTCAAAATAATGCCGACCAAATTCAATGGAATTATGAGTTAGAAACAACAAATTTTATGGGTTTGAAATCGGTTGCCAAAGGAATTTTTGGCGAAGTTTACTTTTTGCCTGCAATTAAAAATGCTAGTGATGATTTTTCTTCAAAAGAAACAAGTATTTTTGGTAAATTATTAGGAGAGGTAATTAATGAAATGTCTCAAAATAATTCTGATTGGAATGGTACAAAAGAATTAGTTGCTGAATTATTTGCTAAATTTAATAAATATATTGATGGACAGGAGAATACTAGTAGACCACAGCAGCTAATTCAATTTGAAAATGAATTATCAGCAGAATTAAATTCATGGGGAGCAAATTTTGACATTCATATCAGCCCGCCTGATATTGATGCTATATTTAAAGCAAATACATCAGTATGGATAAATGATGGCGCACGCACAGATATTGCAAGAAAAGGACATGGTTTACAACGAGCTGTAACCATTGCTTTAATTCAATTAATTGCGAACCGTCAATTACAAGAAACACAAAATAATGAAATAACCAATAGAAGTGTATCTAAATCTCGCTATTTTATTTTTGAAGAACCTGAATTATATCTACACCCACAAGCACAACGTGCATTATTTAAAATGTTCACTGATTTATCTAATAATAATCAAGTGGTTTTGTGTACTCATTCTAATAATTTAATTGATTTAGAGAAATATAAATCAATTTATATTGTAAAAAAAGAAAGTGAAGAAATAGGTAGTAAAGTTATTCAATGTACAGAAGAATTATTTGATGGTGGAGAAAAGAAAAAATGGGATTTAATTTCTTGGATAAATCCTGATAGAAGTGAGCTATTTTTTGCAACAAAAGTAATCTTGGTTGAAGGAGCAACAGAAAAAGCTATTATTCCTGCATTAGCAAATAAACTTCAATGCTTCAAATATGATTACACTGTAATTGATTGTGGTTCAAAAAATAATCTTCCAGCATATATTCGATTGCTAAATAAATTTTCTATCCCATATGTTGCCGTGTATGATAGAGACCACCAAACTAGAAAGAATCAACAGGCACGAGAACTGGCTGATAGTGATTCTAGAAAAATTGAAGAACTAATTGATACCAATTTTGGAAAAAGTATTGTATTTATTAATGATATTGAAGAAGAGCTTGGTTTTGAGGCTGGCACAACTGGTAAACCATTTGCGGCATTACAAAAAATTGACGAAGAAGCCTTTTCTTTATCAAGTCAATTAGCTGAAAAAATTAAACAAATTTATCAATAAAAATTATGTCTAAATTTTTCAGGTTGTCTGAAAGGAATCATAAAAATGCCCGAACTCCCAGAAGTAGAAACCACCCTACGCGGCATTGCCCCACACATACGCGGCAAAAAAATCGCCCAAACCCTTGTGCGCCAAGCCAAATTACGCTGGCAAATTCCTGCCGATTTGGCGGAAACTTTGCACAAACAAACGGTACGCGAATAGGCTGGGTTTAAGGCAGCCTGAAAAATTTTCAGGCTGCCTCCCTCAATCAAAACTTCAATTTCCTCAATTCCTCCTGCAAAGCAGGTTTACGCGGAAATTTCGCTTTAACTGTTTCCAGCAATTTCATTAAATCTTTTTGAAAAACAGGAAATTGCCTGCCCACATTTTGCATATTCGCAACCCAATCTTGATAGCCAGCTCGCGAACCAGCATGTTCAATTTCCCAACGCAATATCTGCACAAATTGTGGCAACAACACCAAAACTTGATTTTCGGTCAAACTCGGTGCAAATTCCAGCAATTCCGATAAAGATTTGCTTTGTTTCAACATTTCCAATAATTCAGGCTGCCTGCATTCTTCTCGTAAAAAGCACAAATAATTGTGGCGCGATAATTTTTTCATTTTGGGCGCAATTTTATGGCATTCACGTTCCCAATTTTCGGGTGTAATCGTCTGTTTCCATTCACGATACAGCGACATCAATTCATCATCAAACAGCATGGTGGCAAACATCATTTCATACAAAAGTTGCGATTTTTCTTGAATTTTCCCTTGCTTATCATAAGCTTGAACCAATTTCCTTTGCAAATCCGCCACAATGCCACGTTTTTGTTTTTCTTCTGCCAAAACAATGCCTTGCTTAATCAATGCTTCCATTAAAGGATAATTGCCTTCCTTTTCCGCATTTTCTATCGCCATATCCCGAAATGCAGGAAAATTCATACTTTTTTCAAAAAAATCATCGGCTTCATTAGCATTCAATGTTTTCAGCAGTTTCCATTTTTCCAAAGTATATTTTTCATAATAATAAGTGCTACCATTTTGATATTTCTGAATTTGTGTATTCAAAAAATCCAACCATTCATCATATTTCTCCTGATTTGCCCACATGATTGTGCGATAATCATAGCAATCTGAATAAATATAATCCATATAATCTATATAGTATGGATTGACCAAAATGTTATCCAAATGCGCGGCGATTTGCATTTGTAGATTTTCAGGCAGCCTGCGATTACTCACCACTTTGCCTAAAAAATACGATAAATTGTCTACACAATCTTGAATGTCTTCATCAACATAGTCGTTTTTTGCGATGCAATTATCCGCTTCCGCCCACAATGCCAAAACGCCTTGCGCCAAAATTTCATCGCTTTGCTTATCCAATTCATTCAACCACTTATTGCAAGCATGCTCATTAACTTCAATGCAATCAACGTATTTATTATACGAAAAAAAGGTTTTGGCTTTTTTAGCGAAATTTTCGGGTG
Source organism: Wielerella bovis (assembly GCF_022354465.1). Lineage (NCBI taxonomy): Bacteria > Pseudomonadati > Pseudomonadota > Betaproteobacteria > Neisseriales > Neisseriaceae > Wielerella > Wielerella bovis. The sequence continues at coordinate 816,931 of NZ_CP092361.1, forward strand.
CATTGGGTTTGCCCAGTTGCAGCAAATTCAGAATTTGCTCACAATTTTCATGGCTTTGTTGGGCGAGTTTGAGCAGCAATTCGCGCAATTTTTCCGTGTCCAATTTGGCTAATTCGGTTTTGATTTCTTTAATTTGTGATTTCATATCAATGATTTGTTCTGTATTTTCTTGAATGGCATACCACAAAGCAGCCTGATGTTTGCACACATCGCCCCAATCGTAGGGGCAATCGCATGTGCCATTTTTCCAGTCGCCTTGCGCGTTCAGTTGGATTTCACAATTGTAGTTTTCTGAACCGTGTACGCTGGCTGAAAAATGGTTTTCATTGATTTTAATGATGTTTTTGACTTTATTTTGCTGAAAATAGGCGTAACCGCGTTGTGCGATTTCAGCAGGGATATTTTTTGGGGATTTCATGGCTGTGTTTTAAAATAAAACAAGATAATGCAATCATATCATCAATTTGTGTTCAGGCTGCCTGAATATGAAGTCAATCTGTTAAAATTTCGTTTCCTTTATTTTTTGTGGAAAAATCATCATGCCCGAACTCCCAGAAGTAGAAACCACCCTACGCGGCATTGCCCCACACATCAAGGGCAAAAAAATCGACCAAACCCTTGTGCGCCAAGCTAAGTTGCGCTGGCAAATTCCGGCCGAGCTGGCGGAAATTTTGCATGGGCAAACGGTGCGCGAATGCACACGCCGCGCCAAATATTTGTTGATTCAGTTTGATACAGGCGTGTTGATTGTGCATTTGGGTATGTCAGGTAGCCTGCGGATTTGGCGCGACAATGCGCCCGAGCCGTCCAAACACGACCATGTGGATTTGGTGTTTGATGACGGCACGGTGCTGCGCTACCACGACCCGCGCCGTTTTGGGGCGATTTTGTGGCTCGCTGGCGTGGCGGAACACCATGATTTACTGAAAAATCTGGGCGTTGAGCCTTTGTCGGACGATTTCACGCCCGAATATTTGTTGGCAAAATTGCAAGGCAAAAGCCGCGCCATCAAACTGATGATTATGGACAACGCGATTGTGGTTGGCGTGGGTAATATTTACGCGAATGAAAGCCTGTTTCAGGCTGCTTTGTTGCCTAATCGCCCAGCCAAATCATTGAATTTACAAGATTGTGCCAACTTGGTCGCCGCCATCAAACAAATCCTGCAACGCGCCATTGACACAGGCGGCAGTACCCTGCGCGATTTCGTGGACAGCGAAGGCAAAAGCGGCTATTTTCAACAAGAATACAAGGTTTACGGTCGCGCAGGTTCAGGCTGCCTGAAATGCGGCGGCTTGATTGAAAAATCGGTTTTGGGGCAACGTGGCACGTTTTATTGCCCGAATTGTCAAAAATAGATGGGATTATTTGAAACCAATTTGGCAGAAAAGATTCGAGCAAGATAATCTATTTTAAAGGATTTTTTAATATTATTTTTGTAAAAACAATAGATTATTGTAGCTATCTTTTAACTTTATAAGATTGTTTATCTTTATTTTTCTTAAAACAATTATTATTTACTTTATCTTTAGAGTAGAGTTATAATACTAGGGTTGGTGGTAATTCGTTTGCGGTTGGATTTGATGCTAAATTCTCCAAAATTTAATACTCATCAATGGGTGATATTGGTGAGTATTTTTGACACAGAGATTTGGTAATTTTAACCCCAAAACAACTGCGAAATGAATTGTCAGCAGCTCCTAGTAATATGAAATTTTCTACAACTAGAATTTAAGGAGAAATATTGATGAATATGCAAAAACTTTTGATTTCGTTATTCGTAATTTCTGCATTAAATGCATGTGGTCAAAATCATCAAGATAATGTAGCAACTATTCAAACTCAAGAGCAATCTGCAACAGAAATGCTTTCTACTGAATCTAAATTATGGCAGTCTACTGATAGTAAAATAACTTTCCTCATTGGGAAGGTAACACCAAAATTAAAAAGTATCACCGAACCTGCATATTTTGCTAAATCATCAGCTCAATTAGATAAAGATGGGCAATTTAGCATGAGTATTGATTTACAAAGTGTTAATACGGATATTGAAATTCGTAATCAACGTTTGAAAGATTGGTTTTTTGAAACCAGTAAGTTTCCAACTGCAACTGTAAAAGGAAAATTGGATTCTGTTGCCATTAATCAAATGAAAATAGGTGATAGATATTTTATTATTAGACCAAGCTTTGGTATTAAATTTACATGGGCAGGATATTGATATTATTGCGCCTTTACTCATCAGTCGTACTTCTAAAAATAAAATTATTGTAAATACACGCCATCCTGTTATTCTAGATGTAAGACAAATGAATATGCTTAATGAAGTTTCAAAGTTAGTTGAAGGTATGGGTTTGTCATCTATTTGGGAACAAGTACCTATTTTTTTCTATGGTGAATTTACTACAAAATAAGTATATTATGAACATGAAAAAAAGTGCTTTATCTATATTAAGTTGCTGTATCAGTTTACTTTTATTAAATGCCTGTACTGAAAAAGTTGAAACTGGTATTTCTGCGAAAACAGATGTCCAACCAACAGTCGGTCAAACATTAAAAAATAATTTCCCAGTTTATACTGTGGCAGTAGATCCTGCTTATCCCCCTTATAGTTTTTGGACAGATAAGGGAAGTATGCAAGGTTTGGATATTGAGATTTTAAATAAAATTGCTGAATTAGAGGGATTTTTAATTAATTATCGTTCTTATCCACGTAATCAAATTATCAATACTTCGAAGATTGATACGATAGATATCGTTGCATCAGGTATGAATGAAGCAGAGACTAAAATACATGATATTCAATTCAGTCAACCATATTACGAATCTCAAAATTGTGTAATTGAGTTACGATATGAAAGTTCTGATACATGGATAAACAAACGCATTGCTGTACTTAAAGATGATGTGCATTCGCAGAAACAACTGATTGAGCAAGGTATTAAACCAGAACAATTTATTTCTGCTGGTTCATACTATTTAGTATTATCTGCATTGATGAAAAATGAAGCTGACTCTGCTGTAGGGAACTGTGTTACATTGAGTTATCATGCTAATGGAGATATGTTAGAAAAATATCCTTTTTCTATTCAATATATTGATGATGAAAATAAAATTAACAAGATTTCTTTTGTTGTTGGTAAAGACAAAACTGAAATTTTAGATAAGATCAATTCAGGTTTATCCAAATTAAAGCAGAATGGGGAATTGCAGGAGTTGATTGATAAATGGATTAAATCTCCACGTTCTGAATAATATAGTGGATTCACTAAATCAGGACAAGGCGATAGCGACCGCTGTGTACAGCTAGTACATAAGGGAGCTGACAACGCTGTACTGGTTTAAATTGAATTCACTATAAACACATGGATACTTGCATTTGACCTTGAAGCATAAAATTTATTCGGATTCAAAAATTTGATTTACAGGGATTCGTTATAATCTGAAACATTTCCCAATCTCCCAAAAAGTCCTCTAGATTCTTTCTAACAAAGAATTTAGAGGACTTTTCTATGCGCATCTTGCTACCAACTATAGTCAATTCAAAATAAAATAGTACAATACCCTATTTTCTAGGATTTAAAAAATGGCACATTCAACTGAACTGCGAAATAAAGCATTAAATTATTATGAACAATGCAAAAATATCAGTAAAGTTTCCCAAGCTTACCAAATATCCAGAAATACACTCTACCTATGGATACGCTTAAAAGAGCAAACAGGCAGCTTAAATCATCAAGTAAAGGGACAAAATGCCAATAAATTAAACAGTCAAAAATTGGCTGAATATGTGCAACAACACCCTGATGCTTATTTATATGAAATAGCTGAACATTTTCATTGTTCAAAATCAGCCATTTTTTATGCACTCAAAAGAATGGGTATCACGCGTAAAAAAAGACCACCACATACAAAGAACAAGACCTAAATAAAGTAAAGCATTATTTAAATCAACTGGCTGAATTTTTTGATTATCAGCATGTTTATTTGGATGAAACAGGATTTGATACTTACTTGTTTCGTCCTTATGCGCGTAGTCCAAAGGGACAGGTCATCAAAGCCCAAATCAGTGGTAAAAAGTACCAACGTTTATCGCTTGTTGCCGCACAAATCGGCAATAAACTGATTGCACCAATGATTTATCAAAACACAATGACCAGTGCTTTTTTTGAAACATGGTTTGAGCAATGTTACCTGTAGAAATAAGAAATCTGTCATTATTTTAGATAATGCACGATTTCATCGTATGGGTATTTTGCGTGAAATGGCGCACAAATGGGGGCATAAAATTTTGCCGCTTGCGCCTTATTCACCAGAGCTTAATCCCATAGAACAAACATGGGCAAACATTAAGAGATATATGCGAACCATGTTACCTTGTGGAAGGCATTTTACTGATACGTTAGTGTCCTATTCTTATTTTAACTGACTATATAATTTATAATCAGTTAAAATATAGTGGATTCAATTTGAATTAGGACAAGGCGACAGCGACCGCCGTGTACACACATAGTACATAAGGTGTAGAAATAAACCGAGTTGTTTACACAACAGGTTGAGAAAAATAAGCTTGTAACACTTCAAATGGCGTATCGCCATTTAAGGAACTGTGCGGCTTTACAGTATTATAAAAATTCACAAAACGACATAATTCCTTTTGCCGATGCAATGGATCAGTAAACTCTGTTTTCTCATACCACATCTGCATAATCGTTCGTATTACGCGTTCCGCTTTGCCATTGGTTTGTGGACGTGCTGGGCGAGTGAATTTTTGATTGATATTGTTTTCAAAACACGCCACACCAAACGCATGATTTGCCGCACCTTTGTATTCACTACCATTATCTGAATAAATGCAGTCAATTTGGTATGGGCAAGGCTCTATGACTTGTTCAGTTAGAAATTTAGCCGCACTTGTAGCAGTTTTATCAGGCAAAATGGCAGCATACAACTCACGAGAAAAATCATCAATAGCAACAAACAGATACTCATGTTTATCCGTTGCTTTTTGTCCTTTAAGTAAAGGTAAGCGTTTGGTATCTACATGTACCATTTCGCCAGGATAAGATTTATTGTATCGTTGTGCTTGCTTTTTGAGTTTCTCTTGAATTTCTCGTTCTACTTTGGCTAATCGTTTCATACCGTATTTTGCTTGTTTGAAACGATTGTTGGTGCTGTTTTGCGGTTTAAGTAGGCGAAGACGAGCGGCTTTCAGTACACGATAAATGGTTTGGCGACTAACCATAAAACGGCGAGCCAGTGAAGTAACGCTTTCTTTGTTTTGCGTATAAGCTAGCCAAATGGCTTGACGATGGTGTGGGGTAAGGCGAGTGTTCTTATGGATATTCATGGCAGTATTGTCTTTCAATACTGTAAACAACGCTAGTAATTTCTACACTTTACTTTATTTGGGTCTTGTTCTTTGTATGTGGTGGTCTTTTTTTACGTGTGATACCCATTCTTTTGAGTGCATAAAAAATGGCTGATTTTGAACAATTAAAAAGTTCAGCTATTTCATGTAAATAAGCATCAGGGTGTTGTTGCACATATTCAGCCAATTTTTGACTGTTTAATTTATTTGCATTTTGTCCCTTTACTTGATGATTTAAGCTGCCTGTTTGCTCTTTTAAGCGTATCCATAGGTAGAGCGTATTTCTGGATATTTGGTAAGCTTGGGCAACTTTACTGATATAGGTGTAGAATTAAATAAACGGTACACACAGGAGAACAGTTATGGCTTATTCACAAGATTATCGCCAAATGATTTTAGAAAAATTAAATTCGGGTTACAGCTACCGTGAATTGGCAGCGGAATATGGCATCAGTCGCAGTACCATTCAACTATGGAAAAAATGCATTGAACGTAAACCCTACCCCAAAAGAACCAATAAAATCAATGATGAATTATTGCGAAAAGACGTAGAACAATTTCCTGATGATTTTCAAAGAGAACGCGCTGTTCGCTTTAACTGTTCACAAAGAGCCATTGGTGTGGCACTTAAACGGCTAAAAATCACTCAAAAAAAAGATTCTTAAACACCCCAAAGCTCAACCCGAAACAATTGAACAATTTCTCTCATTAAAACAACAGTATGAGCAAGAGAAACGTCCTATTGTTTATATTGATGAAAGTGGTTTTAAAAACCAAACTTATCGTCCTTATGCCTATGCGCCAAGAGGACAAGTTTGTCATGGCAATCACAACTGGCAAATCAAAAACACAACCAATGCCATTGGCGCACTGTACCAAAATCAATTGATTGCAGTGGGTTTGTATGAATTCAGCATCAATTCAGATGTGTTTTATTCATGGGTTCAAAACGTTTTACTGCCACAATTACCGCCCAACAGTGTTTTGGTAATGGATAATGCGACTTTTCACAAACGTCAGGACATTCAAGAGCTTATTGTTTTATAAGGGCATGTGATTTTATGGTTACCGCCATACTGTCCTGATTTGAATTTAATTGAGCACACTTGGGCTTGGATTAAACATTTACGTCAAGATTGGTTATTGGATTGCATTCACTCTTTGTTTTTTTATTTTACTTGGTTGTGTACCGAATTTTAATTTCTTTATCTATATCATTATTTTTGTTGAAAACCCCAAAGTATAGTGGATTCAATTTAAACCAGTACAGCGTTTGCCAGCTCCCTTATGTACTCAGTGTACACGGCGGTCGCTGTCGCCTTGTCCTGATTTAAATTGAATCCACTATAGTAGAGCTGCTTTGGGGGTTTGCAAAGGTTTCAGCCTGAAACTTTTACAAAATTCCCAAAAATCCCTTAGATTCTCTCTAATAAAGAATTTAAGGGATTTTTGGGAATTTTAGGTTACATTTTGTCCATTAACATCAAAATAACTATAGTGAATTCAATTTAAACTAATACAGCGTTGCCAGCACCCTTAATGTACTAGATGTACACAGCGAGCGTTGTTGCCTTGTCTGTGTTAATTTGAAACGACTATAAATTACAATTTAATTTCACGAGTTTCGTTGTTTACAGTTTCAGTAATTGCGAAGGTGCGACTATCCATATTCGCTACCAATTTCGAGGATACACCAGCTTCTTGGTTGTCCCACACGATTTCCAATTCTTTCGCGCTCAAAGCTTTCACGCTGAACGCGCCGTCAAATGCCGCAGAGCTATTGCGGAATTTCAACAAATTGAACAACTGTTGTACCACTGGACGTTGAACCGTTTCGTCAATTTCTGCCAAAGAGTAGTAATGACGGTTGATGTTGCGACCTTCTTTGGTGCGTTCCAACAATTCAATGTCATTTTCGCCAGCCAATAAGCCCACATAGTAAATTTGCGGAATGCCAGGGGCGAAACATTGCAACACACGCGCCAAAATATAAGCTTGGTCATTGTTGCCCAAAGCGGAATAGTAAGTACAGTTAATTTGGTAAATGTCCAAATTATTGTATTCAGCGGAGCTGTATTTTTTCTTCACGTTTGCGCCTTGTGCGTACAGGGCTTCGCGTGTGGCTTCGCATTCTTCGTCCGTCATCAAATCTTTCACGTCCACCACGCCGATGCCGTCATGCGTGTCCAAAGTGGTGAATTGTTTGCGTGGGCAGATTTCCATCCAGTTTACCAAACGGTCTACATTGCCGCTAAACAGCGTGTGCAACACCAACATCGGCAAGGCAAAATCGTACACATAATAATCATGTTCCGCGATTTTTAATTGGATTGTGTAGTGTTCGTGGATTTCAGGCAACACGGTAACATTGTGTGCATCCAAAACATCGGTACATTCTTTCAAGGTTTCCCAAATATCAGGTTCAACAAAGAAACAATTGGTGCCAAGGCGTTTGTTGGCATAGGCGAACGCGTCCAAACGGATAATTGCTGCACCTTGTTTGGACAAAAATTCCAAATTGTCTTTGATGAATTTTTTGGTGGTGGCGGTGGTTACGTCCAAATCCACTTGTTGCTCGTCAAATGTACACCATACTTTTTCTGATGTGCCGTCCGCAAATTCCGCCATGCGATAAGGGGCGCGTGGTTTGCGTTTGTAGATTAAATCCACTTGTTCTTCGGTGGGTTCGCCGCCGTTTTCTTTCCAGAAATCTTTGTAGCGAATGAACAAATCGCGGTATTCGGATTCGTCTTTTTTCGCCAAAAAGTCTTTGAAATAAGGCGATTGTGCGGAAATGTGATTGACCATGAAATCAAACATCAAGTAGTAATCTTTTGCCAAGGCTTGAATGTCGTTCCAATCGCCAAATGCGGGGTCCACTTTGGTGTAGTCCATCGGTGCAAAGCCACGGTCGCCCGATGATGGGAAAAACGGCAAAATATGTACGCCACCAATCACGCCTTGCAAATGTTTTTCCAAAACGTGTTTTAAATCTTTCAAATTGTTGCCCAAACTGTCGGAGTAAGTGATGAGCATGGCTTGATTTTTGACTTGCATGGTTATGTCCTTTTATGCATGTTGTGTAAGTTTATTACAATGATGCGGAATATAACATATTTTTTTAGGCTGTAAAGCTGTGTTTGCGAAAGTTTTACAAAGTGTTGTTTATTTTGATTATTATACCTAAATATTTATTTTTTATTTTAAACAATTATAAAAGTAAAAGGCAGCCTGAAAATATTTTTTCAGGCTGCCTATTTATCAAACATTTAACCTGTATTACGCAAACCTTGTGCTACACCATTAATCGTTTGATGCACCATTTGCAAAACATGTTGATTATCAGGCTCTTCGCGTAACTTACGCAATAAAGCAACTTGTAAGCCTCCGAGCGCATTCAAATAAGGAATTCGCAATGCCAAAGAACGTGCTAATGCGCGGTTATCCAACAGCAATTCATCGGTTTGCAAAATATCAAATAATGCTTGGAGACTGCGCTGATATTCTGCCTTAATAGTTGCAAAAATAGCAGCGCCGTGTTTGGCATCTTGACTCAACGCGGCATAGTGTTCTGCCAATGTTAAATCGGTTTTTGCCATAACTTGTTCCATATTAGACAACATGGCGCGGAAAAAAGGATTATGTTGTGCATGTTGTTGTAAGCTGTTCAGGCAGCCTGCATCTTTTTGACACAATTCTGCTACGGCACTACCAAAACCATACCATGCGGGCAACATTAAACGATTTTGTGTCCACGAGAAAACCCATGGAATCGCGCGTAAATCCTGAATGCGTGCCAATGTTTTGCGGCTGGCAGGACGACTGCCTAAATTCAGGCTGGCAATTTGTTCAATTGGACTGGTTTGCAAGAAATAATCAATAAAACCTTCGCGTGTAATCAAAGCACGATAATGTTTGAACGAACTTTCCGACAAGGCATTCATCAAATCAATATCAGGGTCTTGTACGGCTGGCAATAAGGTGGCTTCCAAAGTGGCAGCAACCAAAGTTTCCAAATTACGCGCGGCATTGCTGGCATCGCCATATTTTGCTGTAATCACTTCGCCTTGTTCGGTAATGCGGATTTGTCCGCCCACGCTGCCCGCAGGTTGTGCCAAAATTGCTTGGTAAGATGGGCCACCGCCACGTCCCACGCTACCACCACGGCCATGGAACAAACGAATGCGTACATCATACTTGCGGAACAATTCTACCAAGCCAATTTCTGCTTGATACAATCCCCAAGTGCTGCTGATGTAACCGCCATCTTTATTGCTATCGGAATAACCGAGCATGATTTCTTGGATATTATCGCGGCTGCTGATTAAAGCACGATACCAATCGCAAGAGAACAAGGTTTCCATAACTGAACGCGCGCTAGCAAGGGCTTCAATCGTTTCAAATAATGGCACAATATTGATGCGCGAAATTGGCAAGCCATTTTCCACGCGCAATAAGCCCGTCTCTTTTAAAATCAATGCCAAAGACAACAAATCGCTCGGGCGTTCGCAGTTAGAAATAATGCTTTGTGAAATGGCATCTTCGCCAAATTCCTGTTTAATTTGATTGGCTTCGCGGAAAATAGCTAATTCAGTACAAGTTTGTTCGCTGTATGCCACAAATGGGTTGAATAATGGACGCGGACTGCGCAATTCACGCAATAATACCGCTTGACGTTCATTTTCAGGCAGCCTGAAATAATCCTCCAAACCTGCGTGTTGGAATAGTTCAGCAACCACGCTTTCATGTTTTTCCGCATGTTGGCGCAAATCCAAAGGCATCAAATGGAAACCGCAACTAGACGCGATGCGAATAATATCCGCGATGCGCCCTGTGGCAATGATTTGGCTGCCATTATCACGCAAAGATGTTTGCAAGGTTTTTAAATCTTCCAAAAATTCAGCAGGTTGTGCGTAAGGTTCAGGACTCACACCAAAACGATAACCCAATGGAATACCCAGTTGATGTGCTTTACCAACCAAGCGCGACATAATATAAGCAATAGCACGGCGATAAGGTTCTTCTTGGCGTGCGACTTCGTTATTGGGCGATTTGGCAGACAAAATCATCACACCATCGCTCACATTTACGCGTCGAATAGACACGGGTAATTCTTGATATAAATTTTCTAATTCACGACGATAAAAATGAAACAGCGCGTCAGCATGACGCGTAAATGCCATACGCAAAGTTTCAGCAGAAACAAAAGGATTGCCATCGCGGTCGCCACCAATCCAACCACCAATTTTTAAAATATCTGGAATTTGAATATTAGGATAGGCAGCCTGAAAATGTTTTTCCATGCGTCGATATAGTTGTGGCAAGGCGTGGAAAAAACTCATTGGGAAAATATTCACGCCATTGTTGATTTCGTTTTTTACGCTGATTTTGAAATGCCGCGTTTCGCTGGTTTGCCACAAAGTTAGCAACACAATATCCATTTCTCGTTGCAATTCAGCAAGCGAATCGGCAGAGCGACAATATTCGCGGCGCGGTAACAAAGCGCGAATTTTGCGATGTGAAACCAATGTGGCTTGACGTTGCACTTCGGTTGGATGTGCAGTTAAAACAGGTGAAATTTGTGCTTGATTTAAGGCTGCCTGAATATCGGTTTCGTTTAATTGTTGTGTTTGAAATTTGTAAATGGTTTCAGCAATGCTGCCATCTTGCGTATCTTCGCCACTATTTTCATGAACCATGCGGCGACGTTCGTGATGCACATCTTCGGCAATATTCAAAATTTGTGCAAAAATACCCACTGCGGTAATCAGATTTTCGGTTTGCTCTTCGTTTAGCGAAGGGAGGATTTCAGTAATAATTTGGCTGCTATCATGGGATTTGGCAAGAATTTTGAGTGTATTGACCACAATTTCATCGGCATGTTCGTCCAAAATTTTGTAGAACGATGTGGTCATAAATTCCGCATCTGCAAGCAACTCGGCATCTTTGGGATTGTTGAGCAGTGAAAATTGCATGGGATTTCCTTTCAAATTTTGACATTTTTTTACATAAGAGGCAAAAAAGCATTGTAGCGATATTTTTCGGTGTAAACCATAGTTAATTGGGGATTTTTGTTTATAGTAACAAATAATGTTTTCAGGCTGCCTTTTGGTTTAGTGAATTCACTATAAATATAAAAATGATACAACGTAACATGACCACTATGTACAAATCGCACATATTAAGAAGACTGGCAGCGATGTATTATTTTTAATCTAAATAGGCAGCCTGAAACATGAATTTATAATTGTTCAAATTGTTCGGCAAATTGAGCAACCACTTGCCAGTCAGTAAATTCTACGGGTGTATCTATAGGTGTTAAACCTTTGCCCAGCCACATAATAAACCGAATAATGCGTCTGTCCCAAAAACTATAACGCGCATAGTCCAAGCGTCCTGCAAATACACCTGCTAAATTAGGTTGCCAAGTGATGCTATTGAGAAATTTGCGTGCGTAAGGATTGGTTTGTACCGTGTTGCGGTGTGGTTTTCTCGCCACCACATTCACGCTGAAAAAAGCCGCTGGCTTGGCTTGTAATAAAGCTGAATGTTGTTCTACAAATTGCTTGACTTCGGGTTGATGTTTGCCGTAGCGAATACTTGCGCCAATGAGAATTTTATCGGCTTGATGGAGCTGCTCTGCGTTTGCTTCACGCAAAGGTATAATGCTTATGGCGTGGTGTTTGGGTAGTGCGTTTGCTATGTAACGACAAATGGTTATGGTGTGTCCATCGGTAGTGGAATACAGTATCAATATTTTGCTCATTGTGGTTTCCTGTTTCCAAAAATAGTAATGATACCGCTTATATCAGTAGCCGTGTTGTGTCATGAAATAACATTTTTTCAGGCTGCCTACTTGGTTTTATCGGAAAACCATAGTTAATTAAAATAGAAATCAAACAAAGCGGCAGTATCATTTTTATTTTAAACAAATATATTTTGTATAGTCGTAGAAATGAAAATGCAGTACAAGGCGACAACGCCCGCCGTGTACGAATAGTACATAAGGGCGTTGGCAACGCCGTACTGCTTTTTCAGTTCTGCGACTATAGCTTATTAATTTTAAAAATATACATATTAACTGTCATAAAAGGCAGCCTGAAAGCATTATTTGCGCTAAATCAAAGTTTATTTATTATCTACTGCTATGATGCCAGTCCATTGTTTCTATATTTTTGGAGAATATTATGGAAGTAACGGTATCAGCTTTGGGTGCAGTCGTGGCATTAGCGATTGCTATCTTTTTGATTTTGAAAAAAGTACCTCCTGCATACGGCATGATTGCAGGTGCATTATTAGGCGGCTTGATTGGTGGGGCTGACTTGGTTTCCACAGTTGGCTTGATGATTAAGGGTGCGCAAGGTATCACAACTGCTGTGATGCGTATTTTGGCGGCTGGTGTTTTAGCTGGTGTCTTGATTGAATCGGGTGCAGCAACGGTTATTGCTGAAACGATTGTGAAAAAATTGGGTGAAGCGCGTGCATTATTGGCGTTGGCGATTGCTACTTTAATTTTAACGGCAGTAGGTGTATTTGTTGACGTAGCCGTAATTACCGTATCGCCGATTGCGTTGGCATTGGCAAAACGTGCCAACTTGTCTAAACCTGCAATTTTGTTGGCAATGATTGGTGGTGGCAAGGCAGGTAACCTAATTTCTCCAAACCCTAATGCGATTGCGGCTGCGGACGCATTTAAAGTGCCATTAACTGATGTGATGATGGCTGGGATTATTCCTGCTATTTTTGGTTTGATTTTGACTTATGTGTTAGCTAAACGTTTGACTTCTGGTAGTCGCGTGGAAGATAACGAAGTTGTAGTTTCCAATACCAACAATTTACCTCGTTTTATGGCAGCTATTACTGCACCATTGGTTGCAATTTTTCTGCTGGCATTGCGTCCTATTGCTGATATTACCATTGACCCATTAATTGCCTTGCCTGTGGGTGGTTTAATTGGCGCAGCTGTTATGGGTCGTATGAAAGATACCAATCATTTTGCGGTTACAGGTTTAAACAAAATGGCACCTGTGGCAATTATGTTGCTTGGTACAGGTGCATTAGCAGGAATTATTGGCAATTCAGGTTTGAAAGATGTGTTGATTTCATCATTAACCGCAATGGGTTTACCTGATTTCATTCTTGCTCCTGTGTCTGGTATTTTAATGTCATTGGCAACTGCATCTACAACCGCAGGTACAGCCGTTGCATCCAAAGTATTCGGTGCAACCTTGTTAGAATTGGGTGTAACAGGCATTGCTGCCGCAGCGATGATTCATGCTGGTGCAACTGTTGCCGACCATATGCCACACGGTTCATTCTTCCACGCAACGGGTGGTAGCGTGAACATGAGCATTAAAGAACGCCTGAAACTCATTCCATACGAAAGCGCGATTGGTTTGATTATGACGATTATTTCAATACTGATTTATGGTGTATTTCGTTAATTAAAGTGTAGAAAAAGGCAGCCTGAAACCTTTGCAAAACCCCAAAGCAGCTCTACTGCTTTGGGGTTTTCAACGAAAATAACGATAATTGATACAATATTTGCCCAAATTCTCTCACTTAACAGCCCATTTCAGGCTGCCTACCGCCTTTTCAAGCAGCAATAGGCACAATAAGCCTTAACTTGTTAGCTGCTTTCAACAAGTTCAAACACATCACTTTTAAATTCATTTGCCCTTTGACCTTATCCAAACCAAAATAGCTCGCACGTTTGCATTTAAACAAACGATGCAAAATGGCAAAACTTTGCTCCACACGATAACGCACTTTTGCTAATCCCTTATTGCGTTCAATATCATCACGATTTAATGGTTTATTGCGATGGGCTTTACGCATAATCCCATCTTTTAACTTGCTGTTTTCTAAAAATGCCCGATTATCTTTGCTGTCATAACCTTTATCTGCATACACGGTTACGCCTTCTTCAATCTTATCTAATACGCTTACCAAATGATTGACATCTACTACATTGGCCGGTGTAACGTGGATTTGTTCAATAAAACCCTCTGCATCAGTACGCGCATGCAGTTTGTAGCCCAAATGCCAATGTCCGCTTTTAATCGTCCATTTGGCATCTGTGTCTTTACTGGCTGGGCTGTTTACTTGTATAGTCGCAGAATTGAAAAATCATTACAGCGTTGCCAACGTCCTGATGTGTTTTCACACACGGCGGACGTTGTCGCCTTGTACTGCTTTTTCACTTCTACGACTATACTTGGGGCTGTTCTTGATTTTCGTTTTTTTCACTTACTTCAATGGCTTTTTTGAGTTTGCTACCTGCTGTTTGGATAATGGTTGCATCCACAATCGCTGTTTGGGCTTTTTCTACTTTCAGTTTGTTTTGGGCCAGTTGGTGGTTGATTTCTTGATTGAGTTCGTCTAATAAACCACCTTGCATTAACCAGTTACGAAAGCGGTTGAGTGTATAGTGAATTCAATTTAAACCAGTACAGCGTTGCCAGCTCCCTTATGTACTAGGTGTACACGGCGGTCGCTGTCGCCTTGTCCTGATTTAAATTGAATCCACTATACTGTGGTCGGGTAAATGCATTTCGTCTGGAAATTGACAAAAGATCATGAAATCCAATCGGGTAACCAGACTGCGTTCTAATTCAGGGTCGGAGAGACTGTGCCATTGTCCTAGTAATAACGCGAACTCGGGATAAGTCTTTCTTACTTCATTGGTAACAAAGACTTTTTTCCAAACATCATTGGCTTATAAGGAAACAGGCAATAGGCAGTCAAACCTGAAATCAAATTCAAGATAAAACCACGCTCCAAACGATGCCGAGTATGTTCAATTTGACACAAATTTTTCAGTTGCCCAAAAATGGTTTCTATAACACCACGTTTTTTAAGCAGCTTTTTCTGCTCACTTGTGTATTGTTTGGGTTTCATGCCTTTTTTGATACCCGTTAGTAAAGTAATGCCATATTTCTCTTTAAGCCAATCACTTAAATCTTTTCCAATATAGCCCCTATCCGCCACCAAAATGCCGAATAGGTGCTTTGCCATTTGTTTTAAACCTTGACGGTCATCCACATTGCCTGCGGTTAAGCAAAAATTGACCAGCTCACCCAAGTGGTTAAATACCGCATGCAATTTGAAACCGTAAAACCAGCCTGTACTGCTTTTGCCCCTTTGCGCGATGTTTTTAAACACTTTATGCGAGTGAATACGGCGATTGTGGCAAACCGACAAAGTGGTTGAATCCACCACACCTATACCTGTGCATTTGCCCATTTGGGTGGTTAAAAATACCAACATAGCAGGTAAGGCTCGTGTAGCCAGTTCCAAAAAGCGGTTGTAGCTGGGCATATTGGGGAAGTCTCGCTGCCAAATGGATTGGACTTGCCATTGGTAATAGGTTTTGAAATCACGCATGCGATATTGATGAAAAGCAATCAGTACGGTCATGATTTCTGCGGTACTGATACAACTTGGTCTATTACGAATTTTATTGTTTTTAATCAATTTGCTATTGAATTTGGGTTCAAATTCTTTGCAAAAATCATCAATTTGGCAGAAAAGTGCGGTAAGATAATCCATGTTAAAGGGCTTTCGTGATACTTGGTTGTGTGCAAACAATAGATTATCACGTTTGCCCTTTAATTTTTATGAAATTTCTTATCCCGAGTTCGCGTTAGTAATACTGCACGAAACATTGGCAACAGTGGATAAGCGGGACGTCCACCATTGTCGCGCAGATAAGCTACTTTTTTACTGGCAAGTGTGTTTTCAATGGCTTGCCAGTCTAGTAGTTGGGTGATTTTAAGTAGTGGAAATCGGTCGGTGTATTGATTCAACAGGGTTTGGGCTGATTGGTAGAAAAAGCTGTTCATGGAAAAATCCTCTAAATTCTTGGTTGGTGGGAATTTAGAGGATTTGTTGGGGTTTTGCAAAGGTTTCAGGATGCCTTTGAATTATTCAGCAGATGTTGTTTCAGTAACAATGGTTTCTACTTGCTGTAAGGTTGGTGTAGTGCGTGTAACATTGGGTTTGCCGTCATGTTGAATGCTCACGGCACGCGCTGGAACGATGGTGGAAATAGCGTGTTTGTACACCATTTGGGTAACTGATGTATTACGCAATAAAACGACATATTGGTCAAATGATTCTACTTGACCTTGTAATTTGATGCCATTTACCAAGTAGATAGAAACGGGAACATGTTCTTTGCGTAGCGCGTTCAAAAATGGGTCTTGCAGTAATTGTCCTTTGGTTGTCATTTTGTTCACTCCGTATTTGTTATGGTTTGGACAGATGCGAGTTATCTCGCTGAAAAAAAGCGAGATTGGATTTTAACGCGAAGTAGGGCGAGAAACCAAGTTTTTTCTGTGATTTTGTAAAGAAATATGGTTTTATGTGTGGAAATGGTATTGATGCTTCTCAATAGTGAATAGGTTAGAGGCTTGTATAGTGGATTCAATTTAAATCAGGACAAGACGACAGCGACCGCTGTGTACAACCGAGTACATAAGGGAGCTGGCAACGCTGTACTGGTTTAAATTAAATTCACTATAAACACGTTTTTTAAAGTTTTCAGGCTGCCTTTTGTTATCAGGCAGCCTGAAAATGGGATTATTGGATAATCATGCTTGCGCCTGCTATTTGGGCGAGTTGTTGCAGCGTGCCACTATCCATATGATGATGAATCAGTTGGCTAATATCGGCTAATATCGGCAAATGGCTGAGTTTTCTGGCTTGGACAATGGCGTCTATATCTAGGCGCAGATGGTCGCTGTGTGGATTGAATGTACCCGATTCGCCCAAAATAACGTATTGATTGCCACGCAAAACAATTTGTTCGGCTGCCATTAGCCAATCGCGCACGCTGTGGTGTGGGGCTTTGCAAATGATAACGGGAATATTCAGGCTGCCTAATTCGTGTAACAAAGTACGATTATCGGCTAAATCGCTGCCTATATAAAGCAAATCGGCTTGTGCATGAAGGGCAGCCTGAATATGCGTGCGGTCGCGAAGACGAATGGCAACCAGTTGATTTTGGATATGATGTGTTTCGCTGGTGTGGAGTAGGGTGCGTGTGAGTTCTTTTTCGCTGTTAGTTGGTGTGGGCAAGTAAGGATTACTGGGGCGATAAAAAGGGTCTAGTAATACGCCGTGCGTTGGTTTTTTCAGGCTGCTCATTGGGTGATGCAAATAACACATGGGTGCATCGCCGCCAATGGTTATGCCACGAATGTTGATTTGGGTGTCTTCCACCCATGCTTCACGGCTGATAATGCGCCAGTCGTGCATGATTTTAATGGCGCGTTGAACTTGGGGTAGGGTGGCGATTTCGGTGGGGTCAAATACGCGCTCATCGCCTACTGCGCCGATGATGGTATGTTCTTTGCCGCGTGAGATATGTTCGTGTAAACCACGCTGACGTATGGTGTCCACCACGCGAGCGATGGCGGTTTCATCGGCATTGGCTTGCATGACGATTATCATGGTATTTCCTTATGATTGGGTTTTCAGGTTGCCTTTTATAGTGGATTCAATTTAAATCAGGACAAGGCGACAGCGACCGCCGTGTACACATAGTACATAAGGGAGCTGGCAACGCTGTACTGGTTTAAATTGAATTCACTATAGGTAGAATAACTTTGAAAGTTTATTGTGTATCACAAAAGATAGCCTGAAAAATAAATTATTCAATAAAACAAGAAAAACAGGCAAAGTGTAGATAACTTTGCCTGTTTGCATGTGCTAGTTAGAATGGGATAAAGCCTGTTGGATTAACGGCTTTGCCATCTTCACGAATTTCAAAGTGCAATTTTTGTGTACCCAGTAAGCCCAATTGCTGACCACGTTTCACATCATCGCCTTCTTTGACTACAAAATTTTCCACATTACTGTATGCGGTTAAATATTGTTGCGTGTGTTGGAGCACAATCAAATTACCATATCCACGAGGACCTAAACCTTTGTAAATAACTTGTCCATCAGCAGCCGCTAAAATAGGCGTACCACGTGTCCCAGACAACTCTATACCACGCAAGGCTTCACTAAATGATTGCGCGATTTTGCCACCAACCAAAGGCGTTTGCCATGTGATGCCATTTTTGGTGCTACTACGAGCTTGCGTAATTGTTGGCGTTGGTGTGTTATTGACTGCGACAGGTGCGGTGGTTGCCGTAGTAGCTGCTGCAACAACAGGAGTTGTGGTGGATACAGGCGGTTGCGTGATTACGGGTGCTGTTGAGTTTGCAACAGGCGTAGCGTAATTTGGTGCAGTCGGCTGTGTTGGGTAAGTAGGTATGCTAGGTTGCTGCGTTACCACAGGTGTTGGTGGCGGTTGATACGCTGGTACTTGTGGTCGGCTAACAACGGTTGAATTGCCTTGTACGCGCAAAATTTGCCCTTTTTGGATATTATCTGTCTGCAAATTATTCCATGCACGAAGTTGGTCTTGGCTAACGTTGTATTTTTTCGCTAGGCTATACAGGGAATCGCCCGCCACAACGCGGTGCGTTCCAGCAGCAAGGGTGGTGCTGGAAGACGTGTTGTTTTTACCTGTATAGCCCTGTGGCTTTACCCGTAGTGTTTGACCTATTTTGATGGTGTTATCGGATAAATTATTCCAAGAGCGTAATTGTTCTTGGCTGATGCCATAACGTTTGGAAATATTAAATACGGTGTCGCCAGAAACCACGCGGTGATGCGTTGCATTTACATCTACAGGTGGATAATTACCAACGGTGCTATAAGCTGGACTAGCAGGTGCAGTATATGTAGGCTGTGTATATGCAGGTTGTGTGTAAGCAGTTGTATCAGGCGTATAAGTGGCAGCCGTGCCATATGGGTCAGCTACGGCGGCAGGTGGTGTATAAACGGTACCTGTTGCAGGTGCGGTGCCATAAGGTGTGGCAACCGTGCCGTAAGGTGTAGTTACTGTGCCGTTGTTGTAACCATAACCAGCAGTATTTGCAGTTGTTGGAACGGTGGCCGTGCCATAAGGCGTAGTTACTGTGCCGTTGTTGTAACCATAACCAGCAGTATTTGCAGTTGTTGGAACAGTAGCCGTGCCATAAGGTGTAGTGACTGTGCCGTTGTTGTAACCATAACCAGCAGTATTTGCAGTTGTTGGAACAGTAGCCGTGCCATAAGGTGTTGTTACTGTACCATTGTTATAACCGTAACCATCTATGCCAGAAACAACAGGTGCAGATGTGCCTGCAGTGGTACATGCAGAAAGAATGATGGCTGCGGTTGCAGACAACAGCCAGCGAGTTTGTATCGGTTTCATGGGGGGACCTTTTGAATATTCGGGTTCAAGAAACAAAACGCGCATACAAGCGCGAACGCATCATGTGCGTAAACAATAGTGAAATCATACCGTTTTGTGTGTACTTTGGGCAAGTGTTGTGCATGTTTTCAGGCTGCCTTGATATAAATTGATGCAAATTTGTTTCAGGCTGCCTATGTAGTTTTAAGAAATATCTAAAAATATTGTAGATACAGTTTCAACACACATTATTTTTCTATCAAATCCACCATTAAAGTATTATCGCGGATAACGGCAGCCTGAATATGATGTGTTTTGAAATAGGGTGCAAACGCAGCGAATACAGCTAAATTGACTTGTATAATTTTAGCTTGCGTATCCAGTGTCAGTTTTTTGGTGCGAATATCGCCCCATACACGTTCTGCCCCTTTTGCCAATAAGCCAGCCGCCCAACTACCAAAACTGTATTTAAACTTTAAAGCATCATCAGTATGCCCAATCAACGTTAATTGCAGTTCCAGCAGATAATTGACACGGATTTGATTATCGCCTGTTTGCGTGAAACGTATGACCTTGCCACTTTGTTTGTGTGCCAAGTTTTCCAAATCATTGAGAGAATAACTTAATTGTTGCATGATA
This sequence comes from Wielerella bovis, assembly GCF_022354465.1. NCBI lineage: Bacteria > Pseudomonadati > Pseudomonadota > Betaproteobacteria > Neisseriales > Neisseriaceae > Wielerella > Wielerella bovis. Next base: position 837,174 of record NZ_CP092361.1, read on the forward strand.
AAAATTCAAAAAATAATGTTTTCAGGCTGCCTATTGTGTATACAATAAAAATCAAAATGTAGCCTGAAACTTTTTTACTTTGTTGTTTTGGACATTTGTATCAGAAAATTATCAAATACAAATTGGCATATTCATTTTTCGGGTACGAATAGACAGCCTGAAACCATGAAAACACTTTTCAGGCTGCCTATCGCGATTTAATCTGAAAAAATCGCTTTAAACCACAACACCATACCGTCCCACAAGCGACCAAAGAAACCTGCTTCTTCCACTGCTTTTAACGCTACAACAGGTTGTTCTACAATCACTTTGTCGCCGTCCATTAATTTCAATACGCCTAGTTGCTGACCTGCTTTGACAGGGGCTAACACAGGCTCAGTGGTTTCCAAAATATGCTTGGTATTCGCCCCTTTATCGCGTGGCAAAGTAACAAAAGTATCGTATTGGAAACCAATTTCTACATTGCTGTCCGAGCCTTTGTAGACGCGTAAATTATTAATCACTTGACCTTTTTGATAAATTTTTTGTGTATCAAAACCTTGCAATGCGTAGTTCAATAATTTGCTGCTTTCCGTAGCGCGTGCTTCTTGGCTTGCCGTACCAATCACGATGCTAATGACACGGCGACCATCGCGTTTACTGGATGCAATTAAATTGTAACCTGCGCTATTGGTATGACCTGTTTTTAAACCGTCCACATTCGGGTCGCGGAACAATAATAAATTGCGGTTAGGTTGACGGATGCCGTTGTAAGTAAATTCTTTTTTCGCATAGATAGGGTAATTTTTAGGAAAATCACGAATAATCGCTGCCGATAAAATTGCCAAATCTTTGACCGTAGTTAAGTGCGTTTTACCTGGTAAACCTGTTGAGTTTTCAAAATGTGTGTGATTCATGCCCAAGCGTTTGGCTTCTGCATTCATCATGGCGACAAATGCTTGTTCGCTACCTGCAATGCCTTCTGCCAAAGTAACTGCCGCATCGTTGCCCGATTGAATAATCAAGCCATGAATCAAATCTTTGACACTAACAGATTTATTCATTTCCAAAAACATGCGCGAACCTTCGCTTTTCCAAGCGCGTTCGGAAACAGTCAGCATTTGATTAGCGGTTAATTTGCCTTCTTCCAATGCTTTGAAAGTCAGATAAGCAGTCATCAATTTGGTCAGCGAGGCAGGCTCAACTTGTTGTTCCAAACCTTTTACTGCAAGTATTTGATTGCTTTGTAAATCTTGTACTAAATAAGCGGTAGCTGCAATGTCGGGTAAGGCAATGGAGCCAACGGGTAGCACGAGAGGTGCGTTAGCTGTTTTGGTGGTGCTACTGGGTGTGAGTACAGGCGTGATTTCAGGTGCAGCCCATGCGACTTGTCCGCCTAATAGAAATGTTAATGTAAATGTAGATAAGATTTTTTTCATCATAAATAAAACTCAATATGTGTTCAGGCTGCCTGAAATATATGCCTCATCTTTATCTTTGCCATATTTCTTTATCATACATTTTTTAATGTTGCCATGATTTTGAATGGTTAGTATGGAGTTGGCAAAGATTGCAGCCTGAAAATAGAAAATTCTGCTAAAAATGTTTGATTATAACGTGAAATAGATGTTAAGGCAGCCTGAAAAAACAAATTTTGTCTTTTCAGGCTGCCTATTTTTGCGGATTATCGGGCGGATTGCCCCGTTACATCAATCACCCAAACTTCCGATTGCGAACCCAAGCGAAACGGCACGCCCCAAAAGCCAAATCCAGATGTAACAAAAAAATGTGTATTGTTGATTTTGCCATAACCATAGGAAATATGGTTTAAATATTTCACAATAAAATTGGCAGGGAAAACTTGCCCATTATGTACATGCCCTGACACTTGAACATCAATCGGCAAAGTGCTGTGTTGTTTCACTTCATCAGGGCGATGGTCAATCAAAAACACGGGTTGTTGGGTGTTCACTTGTCGCAGCAAATGTGCGGTTTTGGCACGGTCTCGTGCAAGATTATCGGGGCGACCGACCACCCAAAAACGATTGTCCACCAGTTTGACCTCATCGGTTAAAACCGTTATGCCAGCGTCTTCCAGCGCACGCGTAATGGCACGGTTTTGGCGAATATCGTGGTTGCCTAACGTGGCATACACGCCTAGTGGTGCGCGCAATTTTTGCAGATGCGGTTTCATATTTTCCGCTTCGTATGCCACAGTATCATCGTCCATAATGTCGCCTGGTAACAAAATCACGTCCACTTTTTCACGCTGCATGATGTTTGCCAATTTGTCCAATTGCCGTGCGCCGACCAATACGCCCAAATGGGTGTCCGCTGCCATGCCGATGCGAACGGGTTTGGCAAGCGGTTTATTGATGACAATTTTGGCGTGGTGCACGGTGGGTGTATAGGCGTTATACAGAGCAAGTGCAAAAAAGCCAATTAAAATCAAAGGGGAAATCATGCGTAATCCGCGTGCGCGTTTTTCAGGCTGCCTGAAAATAAAGCGGCAACCGTATTCCAAAAATAAGATGATTAAACTGGTAAACAATGTGAATAACAGTAAAACCATCCATACGGCGGATAGGCGAAACATGATGTGAATACGGAAAAATAGGGCGGAAATCAGTAAGCCGTTGCCTAACAAAAAGCTGGCGAGATAGACAAATTTGCGTTTGATGGGCGTGTTGATAGCGAACAACCAAATCACAAATCGGGCGAAAAAATAGGTAAACAGTTGTAAGATAAAAAGGGTAAAAATAGAGAAAAATTTCATGGTGTTATCTTTGTTTATTTTTGTTTTTCAGGCTGCCTTATTTGGGAAAAGGCAGCCTGAAAACTTAATCCAATGCTTGCAATAGGGATTGGGCAAACGGTGTCCACATCAGCGCGGGTGCGCCGCTATTTTTCAGTTGCAGATTTGTCCAAGTATTACAGGTCATAAACGCGTGATAGCGTCCGTGTGCTTCATAAAATGCGTCCAAATCGGTGTACGCTACATTTTTGATGGCGATGCTTTTGCCATTTTGTCGCACAAAATATTGGGCGATATGTTGGCTTAAACGTTGATATTGTTCGGGCGACAACATGATTTTGGCGACACGCGCATCTTGTTCATCAGGTTCGGCAGCCTGAAAACTGACGTGCAACGCGGTTTGATTGAGGCCTGAAATGGCTTTGATGGCGGTACTGGCTTTCAAATCTGCCCATGTGGGTGTTTCCAAATAAAAACCTTTATCGCCCCAGCCGATGCTGACCCATTGCGCGATAAATTGCGCTTGCTTGGTATCGGTTTCGCTGACCCAATCACGCCATTGCCATTGTGCGGTTTCCATCGGCATCACAATATCGCTATGTGCGCCGTTGCTGACAATGTACACCGCAATGGTTTGGTGGCTGGCATCGGGTTGTTCACGATTGACGCGCCATTGTCCCAAACTCCATGCGGCAAATAAATAGCTGGCGAGTAATGCCAAAATCGCCACACCGATGCCCATCAGTATGGCGAAACATTTTTTCAGGCTGCCTGACATGATTGTTCCTTTTTGATTTTGATGCTATTTTTTCAGGCTGCTTTTTTATAATAAAGGCAGCCTGAAAATATTAGACATGGAAACTTTCGCCGCAACCGCAGCTTTCTTTCACATTTGGGTTTTCAAATTTGAAACCTTCTTGCAAACCCTCTTTGGTGTAGTCCACGACTGTGCCGTCTAGGTAAACATGGGATTTGGGGTCAATGAAAATTTTCACGCCCAAATCTTCAAACACCAAATCATCGGCTTGGATTTCGTCCACAAATTCCATGGTGTATGCCATGCCAGAACAGCCACTTGTTTTCACGCCCAAGCGTATGCCTTCGCCTTTGCCGCGTTTGGCGAGAAAATTGCTGATGTGGGTGGCGGCGCGTTGTGTGATGCTAATCATATTTTTCCTTTGATTTGATTGATAAAGTATTTTTCAGGCTGCCTTTTAGTACACGACAATTTTTGATGTTGCCACTAACCTACTCCCTCCCTCTATGCAAGGGGGCTGGGGTGAGGGTTAGAAACCCAACGAGCCACCCCCACCCTAACCCTCCCCCGCCAGCAGGGGAGGGAACAGGTTTCAGGCAGCCCAACGATTTTTGTCGTGTACTGAAAGGCAGCCTGAAAACATTATGCTGCTTGTTTTTGGCGATAATCTTCAATCGCGGCTTTAACCGCGTCTTCCGCCAAAATGGAGCAATGTACTTTTACAGGTGGCAATTCCAATTCCGAAGCGATGTCGCTGTTTTTAATCGCCAAAGCCTCGTCCAAGCTTTTGCCTTTTACCATTTCGGTAATCAAGCTGGAAGACGCAATCGCTGAACCGCAACCGTAAGTTTTGAACTTCGCGTCTTCAATGATGCCTTGTTCGTTCACTTTGATTTGCAATTTCATCACATCGCCGCAAGCGGGCGCACCCACCATGCCTGTGCCAACGTCTTGGTCGTCTTTGTTGAACGAGCCAACGTTGCGTGGGTTTTCGTAGTGGTCAATCACTTTATCGCTGTATGCCATGATGTATGTTCCTTATGTTTTGTTTATAAAAGGTTTTTGTTGAAAAAATTGTTTTCAGGTAGCCTGAAAAGTCTTGTAGGTCAGGCATAAATGCCCGACAATTTTGTATTTTTCGGGAATGTCGGGCATCAATGCCCGACCTACGGTACTAAAAATCAACTCTTATGGCTTTGCCAACACCATTTACCATGCAGCCATAATAAGCATATTTTTCTGGCTCTGTAGATTTTAAAACATTAAACTCCCCGCCCGCTTGTTCACAACTTTGTTTATATGCAAGTGCTTTTTGCGGTAAATCGGTTCGCTGATTCTGTACAGATTTCGGTAAATCAGTTTGCTGATTTTGTACAGATTGAGTGGAAGTACATGCAGCCAAACCACTCAAACATAAAATATAAATGTATTTTTTCATTTTATTATTTCCTTGAAATATTGTTTTTAGGCTGCCTGAAACCGCCATTTTACCTTTTTCAGGCAGCCTGAAAACGTAAATCACAATGGAATTAGTGCTCCACCCACTCCACTTTGCTCAAATCAATACCATCTTTAAACATTTCCCACAAAGGCGACAAATCGCGCAATTTGCCGATTTTCGCTTTAATCAAATCGGCGGCGAAAGCCACTTCTTCTTCTGTGGTCATGCGACCGAAGGTAACGCGCAAAGTCTTGTAGGTCGGGCATTGATGCCCGACAATTTTGTATTTTTCGGGAATGTCGGGCATTAATGCCCGACCTACGGTACTATGGTTTGCGTTTGCGGAAAGGTGGTATTCACGTTTTCCAAGCGCGAAATACTGTGTATCAGTTCCACAATGTTTTTCTTGGCGAGAAAACGGTTTTGGACAAGGGTTAGGGCGAATTTGTTTTGCATTTCAGGCTGCCTGAAAGATGTAGGTTTGGTTGCAAAACCCAATATTTTCGTATTTCAAATTTCCAGCTATTGATGTTGGGTTTTCAACCCAACATTGTATTAAATATTAAAGGCTGCTTTAATCTGACGTCTAACAGAAAAAATAACCAATGGTGTAATTACAAGCAATATTACTGCTAAACTAGTATGAATATTCCATAATGCAAAAAAGATACCAAAACTAAATATAGAAGTGGAAATTAGAGATAATTTTTCTAAATTTTGGGTTGCCTTATAGTAATCTTCTTCAAGTTCTTCTTCTAATTTTGCTTTATCTTGTTTATTAAGACTTATCCCTTTGTTTATTTCATCTATATCTTTATCTATTTCATCATTATGAAAAGTTAAAATATCTATCAAGACTAAATATGATGATATTGTCATGCTAATAATAAACAAGGTCATACTAATGAGAAATAAATATGATAAATCTGCATTGTTATTTCCTGAATTCTCAACAAAAAAAGTAAATGAACCAATAGTTATGGCACTATTTAACCACCTCTGCCTTAATCTCATAGATTGTATTTTATTAATTTCCATAGTTCTTACTTAAATTTATTTTTGTATTTCAGGCTGTCTAAAATGATATTCAATCTTTTCAGGCAGCCTGAAAACTCAAATCAAAATGGAATTAGTGCTCCACCCATTCCACTTTGCTCAAATCAATACCATCTTTAAACATTTCCCACAAAGGCGACAAATCGCGCAATTTACCGATTTTCGCTTTAATCAAATCAGCGGCAAATGCCACTTCTTCTTCTGTGGTCATGCGACCGAAGGTTACGCGCAAAGAGCTGTGCGCCAATTCGTCATTGCGACCCAAAGCGCGCAAAACGTAGCTTGGCTCCAAACTTGCCGAAGTACACGCTGAACCGCTTGATACCGCGATTTCTTTTACCGCCATAATCAAGCTCTCGCCTTCCACATAGTTGAAACTCACGTTCAAATTGGTGGCAACGCGGTTCGCCATATCGCCATTGATGTACACTTCTTCAATGCCTTCAATGCCTTTCAAGAAAATTTCGCGCAATTTCAAAGCGTGAGCAGTGTCTTTTTCCAACTCTTCACGCGCAATGCGGAAAGCTTCGCCCATGCCAACGATTTGGTGCGTAGGCAAAGTACCAGAACGGAAACCGCGCTCATGACCACCACCGTGCATTTGCGCTTCTAAGCGTACACGTGGTTTGCGGCGAACGTACAACGCGCCAATGCCTTTGGGGCCGTAAATTTTGTGGGCAGACATGGACAACAAATCCACTTGCGCTGCTTCCACATCAACAGGCGTTTTACCGCAAGCTTGCGCGGCATCAACGTGGAAAATAATCTTGTTTTCGCGGCAGAATGCGCCAATCGCTGGAATGTCCTGAATCACGCCAATTTCGTTGTTTACCCACATTACTGAAATCAAAATGGTGTCAGAGCGTACGGCTGCTTTCAACACGTCCAAATCAATCAAACCGTTTTCTTGCACGTCCAAATAAGTAACTTCAAAGCCTTGACGTTCCAATTCGCGCATGGTGTCCAAAACGGCTTTGTGTTCGGTTTTTACGGTAATCAGGTGTTTGCCTTTGGTTTTGTAGAATTGTGCCGCGCCTTTGATTGCCAAGTTGTTGGATTCGGTTGCGCCGCTTGTCCACACGATTTCTTTGCTGTCAGCGTTAATCAGTTTGGCAACTTCGTTGCGGGCGTTTTCTACGGCTTCTTCTGCCGTCCAGCCGTAGGCGTGGCTGTTGGAAGCTGGGTTACCAAATTCATTGGTCAAATAGGGCATCATTTTGTCTAAAACACGTTTGTCCAATGGGGTGGTGGCGGCGTAGTCTAAATAAATGGGTTTGTTCATGGATTTATGTCCTTATTAATAAATATATTTTTGTAAATAATTTTCAGGCAGCCTGAAAATAAAATTTTTTATCAAACATGAATGTGTGTGATTTTGACAATTTGTGTTTGCGTATCCGATGGCGATTGTTCCAACAAACTGGCGAGGGTAACGCTACTTAAATAAGTATGAATGGTTTGGTTTAAGTTTTCCCACAAATTGTGTGTGAGACAAGGCGTGCCACTTTGGCAATTAGCTTTACCGCTGCATAATGTGGCATCCAAACTGTCTTCAGCGGCGGCAATAATTTGGGCAATATTGATATGTTCGGCAGATTTGCCCAAGATATAGCCACCACCTGGTCCGCGTATGCTTTCTACTAAACCCGCGCGGCGAAGTTTGCTAAATAATTGTTCTAAATAGGAAAGGGAAATTTTTTGTCGTTCGCTGATAGCGTTGAGTTTAACGGCATTGTATTGCGCGTTCATTGCCAAGTCTATCATGGCAGTTACGGCAAATCGTCCTTTTGTTGTGAGTCGCATGATTTTTTTGGTGATGGTTGGTTTGATTTAAATGGGAGCGAATTGTCTAATATCCTAGTAAATCAGTCAAGTTTATTTGGCTATAATCTATATTGTTAAAATATTGCGTTTTTCAGGCTGCCTGAAATCGCGTATAATTTGTTTTATAGTGAATTCAATTTAAATCATTACAGCGTTGCCAGCTCTCTTATGTACTATGTGTACACGGCGGTCGCTGTCGCCTTGTCCTGATTTAGTGAATCCACTATATTTAATTGACTTTTTGGCAAAGGACTAAACACGATGACAACCATCACAACTGAAAAAAAAATGAATGTGGAAAGTTTTAACCTTGACCACACGATTGTGAAAGCCCCTTATGTGCGTTTGGCGAGCGTTACCGATGGCGACCATGGTGATGTGATTTACAAATACGATTTGCGCGTTTGTCAGCCCAATCAAGACCATATGGAAATGCCATCTTTGCATTCTTTGGAGCATTTGATGGCGGAATTGTCGCGTAATCATTCTGATAAAATTGTGGATATTAGCCCGATGGGTTGTCAAACAGGTTTTTATGTTACTTTGCTGAATTTACCCGATTATCAAGATGCGGTGGATTTGATTGAAAAAACCTTGCAAGATGTGGTGGTGGCGACCGAAGTGCCTGCGTGTAATGTGGTGCAATGCGGTTGGTCGGCAAGTCATAGCTTGGAAGGGGCGCAAAAAATTGCTCGCTATTTGTTGGATAAACGCAGCGAATGGGAAGAGGTGTTTGCATGAGCCGTGAGATTTTGCAGCCTGAAACCATTGGTATTATTGGCGCGATGGAAGCCGAAGTTGTTACTTTAAAAAACAGTTTAAGCAGCCTGAAAACACAAAATTTTGGTAAATCATTTACTTTTTATACGGGTAAATATGAAGACAAAGATATTGTGTTGTGCCAAAGTGGTATCGGTAAAGTCAATGCGGCGATTGCAACGACATTATTGATTGAACATTTTTCGCCTGATTGTGTGATTAATACAGGCTGTGCAGGCGGTATTGGCAAAGGTTTGAAAGTGGGCGATGTGGTGATTGGTACGCATGTCGCGCATCATGATGTGGATGTTACGGCGTTTGGATACGCGCATGGACAAGTGCCGCAGTTGCCTGTGTTTTATACCTGCGAAAGTGCGTTGGTTTATGCGGCAGAAACAGCGGCAACAGCGTTTAAAAATGCCACCATTTCGCGTGGTTTGATTGTCAGCGGCGACCAATTTGTACATGATTCAGCGACCACGCAAAATATCATGGCGCGTTTTCCCGACCCACAAGCCGTGGAAATGGAAGCGGCATCCATTGCACAAACTTGTTTCCAAATGAATATGCCGTTTGTGGTAATTCGTGCGATTTCAGATGGTGCAGAAGAAACAGCAGAAGTGAGTTTTGATGAGTTTGTGGTTACGGCATCGGAACATTCGGCGGAAATGGTACAAGCGATTATTCGTTCACTTTAATGTAATCAATCAATATAGGCAGCCTGAAAAAATATTTTTTCAGGCTGCCTATTGGTTTTCAGGCTGCATTATTTATTTGGATTGTGCAAAAAATAATTGTGGCGCACGTTTACTCAAATATGCCAGCAAGACAATATTGCCTACCGCCACCGTGCCATATAACACCAAAATGCTGCCAAATACCGCCAATAAAATCGCGCTGATAATCGCTGCGCTAACCATAAACACGGCATTCACAATATTATTCGCTGCCACCGCGTGCGCCCGAAATTCATCGGATGAAGCGGTTTGCAGCCATGTGTACAGCGGTACGGAAAAGAAACCGCCGCAAAAACCAATGCCAAGCATGGTAATAATCACAGGATAGGCGGCACCGTGTGATAAAAATGAAACAATGCCTTGCAATTCGCCATCGCTGGCAAATGATGTGCCACGCGATAGCCACACCAATAAGCAACCAAATATTGTCAAACCGATTGCGCCAGCTGTTACCAAACGCAGTTTCAGGCTACCATGACTGATTTTGGCACACAAAATAGAACCTACTGCAATGCCGATGGAAAATAGACCCAACATTAAATTGAATACATTGGGGTTGCCATGCAGATGAATTTTGACGAATGTTGGTAATTGCGTGGTATAAACCGCGCCGACAAACCAAAACCACGAAATACCAATAATCGCGGTAAATAATTCAGGCTGTCTTTGGGTTGTTTGCAATAATTGTTTGGTGTTGCGGATAATGTGCCAATCAATTGGTGCATCGGGTGTTTTGCTGGGGGCGGGTGGCATAAATAGGCTGCCTGAAAAACCCGTAATGGCAACCAGCAAAATCAAGGCAGTCAAAACGCCTGCACCTGCGCCCGCCACCGCTGTGCCGAGCATTTGTCCGAATAAAATCGCCAAAAATGTTCCTGATTCAATCAAACCGTTGCCCGACAATAATTCTTTTTCATGCAAATATTCGGGCAAAATGGAATATTTGACAGGACCAAATAAGGTGGATTGCACGCCCATCATAAACAGACACAGCATTAATAAAGGTGCGGAAGCAGTGTAAAAACCGTATCCTGCCAATGTCATGATGGCGACTTCCAGAATTTTGCTACTCTGTGCCAAACGCGCTTTGTCAAAACGTGAAGCCAGTTGTCCTGATAGGGCGGAAAATAAAAAATAGGGTAATACAAACAGCAATGAACCTAAATTTAATAATTGTTCGGCTGGCAAAATAGCGTTTTGTCCCAAGCCATAAAAACTAATCAGCACAAACAGCGAATTTTTGAACAAATTGTCGTTGAATGCGCCCAAAAATTGGGTGGTAAACAAGGGCGCAAAACGGCGTGTTTTGGCAAAAGCAAAATCGGTACTCATGATGATTTATCCTGTTCAGGCTGCTTATCAAATGTGTGGTCATCGTCCATTAATATGCGATGAGCAGGGCCTTCCAAATCGTCAAATTGCCCATTTTTACCTGACCACCAAAAGAAATAGCCTATTGCAAATGCCAAAATGATGCTGATTGGAATCAAAATATACAAACTTTCCATTTACAAGCTCCCTTCCAAATCGTTTAGCACGAAACGTGTGCCGTCAATAATCAGCCATTCTTGGCGAATGTAGCCCATCAAATCATTTTCTTCATTGGACACGCGCACACGGTCGCTTTCCATCAACCAATTTAACATGCCAGACTCTGCCCAGTCATTGAGTGCTTGTGTGGCAGGTAACAGGGTGGACGGCAAATCATCGCGCAATTTGATTGCCAGTTGTCCGCAAGTGGGTTCATATTCATCGCTGGGCAGCATAATCAAAAAGCCCAAATGTTCGCCTGTTTGGGTGTGGATGGAAAATTGGTGCATAATATATGGTCTCAAAATAAACTTTTATCGTGAAATTGTATCGCAAAATCTTTCAGGCTGCCTTTAATTTAATGCAGCCTGAAAAATGATAGAGAAGGCAGCCTGAAAATATGTTGCAACCCACAACTATACCCAAAGACCCACTTGGTTCGGCATGGATTATTGTTGCCGCATTTTTCTTTACCTTGATGGGCGTATTGGTCAAGCAAGCAGGTACGCAGTTTAATATGACGCATTATGAATTGGTGTTTTGGCGCGTCTTATTGGCTGTGATTGTGTTGGCGGCGCAAGCACGTTGGCGCGGACATTCCTTGAAAACGCCTTATCTTAAAGAACATTTTGAGCGAGGCATCACAGGAAGCATTAGTTTATTGTTATTTTTCTATGGCTTGACTCATTTGCCACTCGCGACTGCGATAACGTTGAACTATACTTCCGCCTTATTTTTAGCACTGTTTTCTATTATTCTGTTACACGAAAAACCCTCCGCAAAAATGTGGTTTGGTTTGCTATTTGGTCTGGCAGGTATTGTCGTATTATTGCAGCCTGCATTCAGTTCAGGTATGGCAATGCAAACCGTAATTGCACTTGGCAGCGGCGTGTTTGCAGGTTATGCCTATTTACAAGTGCGCGAATTATCGCAAGCAGGTGAACCTGCATGGCGCGTGGTGTTTTATTTTTCGCTGATGTCTGGCGTGATTGCGGCGGTGTTTGCCACTTTTCACGGCTGGCATATACCCACTTTGTCCAGCATACCCATTTTGCTTGGTATTGGCATTACCGCGATGTTTGCACAATTGGCGATGACACGCGCTTATCACGTTGGGCGAAAATTCACCGTTGCATCGCTATCGTATTTGGCTGTCGTGTTTTCCGCCTTGTATGCTTGGTTATTTGCAGGCGAACCATTGGGGTGGCTGGAAATTTTGGGTATGGTCATGATTATTGTTGCAGGCGTGGTTAGCAGCCTGAAATAAAGAATGAAAATATAGAATTTAGGTTTTCAGGCTGCCTTTTTACATTTATGTAGGAATGTAAAAAGGCATGGGTTTCTGTAATTTTACAAATACGCCCCTTTTATCTATCATATCAAAGTGATATTATCCAAAAATTCCGTTTATGTTTTCCTGTTAATCATTTTGAAGCAGCGTTAAGTAGAAAGTTAAGTTTGTATTTTACTGACGTGATTCATGCTCAAATGATATAATATAAACATGTTGGCGGAATGGTTTCCGAGTGTTTTATTTTTACCAATCTGTATGAAAGAGTATTTCATGTCGTTGTTTCAATTCAGCAAAACTTTTTGTCTTGGCACATTGCTTGGTCTAAGCATCATCACACCTGCGAATGCATATGATAACGAAGATGTGCTGGGTCGTTTTCTAGAACAAAATTTTCCTGTGCAACCACAACAACAAGCGTATACACAACCGCAAGCACAATACTATCAGCCACAACAATATGTGCCAGCACCATCTCAAAATGTTGCACCGACTATATATACACAATCTGTACCACAAACTTTTCAAGCGCCACAAAATAGCATTCCATATCAATCTGCCTATGCAGATTCTATGCTTAAGGCGCGTTCAGCTTTAATTATGAATGCGAAAACAGGGCAGATTTTGTATCAAAAAAATATGGATAGCGTGCGTTCTATCGCGTCTATTTCCAAATTGATGGCGGCTATGGTGTTATTAGATGCGAATCTAGATATGAATGAGCAGATTACCATCACAGAGAGTGAAATTGACCGCTTGAAAGGGACGAGTAGCCGTTTGTCTATTGGTACAACTTTGACGCGTGGGCAATTATTGCATTTGGGTTTGATGAGCAGTGAAAACCGTGCCATTCATGCGCTGGGACGTACTTACCCAGGGGGTATGAGTGCATTTGTTGCGGCGATGAACAACAAAGCGCGTAGTTTGGGTATGGCAAACACTCGTTTTTATGAACCCACAGGCTTAGACCCACGCAATGTTTCTACTGCCTTGGAATTGAGCCGTATGGTTCAGGCTGCCAGCCGTTATCCTAAAATCCGTGAATTGAGTACATCTAATTATGGTCAGGCGTATACCAGTACAGGGCGTTTGCAGGAGTATAAAAATACCAATGCTTTGGTGCGTGAAGGTGATATGAATATCACATTGCAAAAAACAGGTTATATTCGCGAAGCAGGGCGTTCAATGGTATTGCAAGCACAAATGGGACGTGAGCCAATTGTGATTGTGGTATTGGGTTCTGCGACTTCTGCAACCCGAGCTAATGATGCGCGTACTTTGGGCAACATGGCACAATTGGCTCTATAATGTAATAAAAAACCGTATGATTTATCAGACGGTTTTTTTTATTTAAGGCAGCCTGAAAATAGAAATTATATAGTCGTTTTCAATTAACACAGACAAGGCGACAGCGACCGCTGTGTACACCTATTTAAACAACCTATTCAAGATATTTTTCAGGCTGCCTTTTGCTGATAAGGTAGCCTGAAAATGTTAAAATATCATTTTTTCTAATAAACCATATTTATTAAAGGATAGAACGATGACAGTATTTACCCAAGCTGAAAACTGGCTGAAACAAGACCCTGACCCAGAGACCCGTGCAGAATTATCGCAGCTGATAGATGCGGCACGCGCAGGCGATGAAGTTGCACAAACCGAATTAGAACATCGTTTTGATGGACGCTTGCAGTTTGGGACGGCAGGTTTACGTGGTCGTCAGCAAGCAGGTTCCATGGGCATGAACCGCGTATTGGTTTCGCAAGCCGCAAAAGGTTTAGCGGATTATATTTTGCAATTTGACCCACAAACGCCCAGCATTGTGATTGGTTACGATGGACGCAAAAATTCCGATATTTACGCCAAAGACACCGCAGAAATTATGGCAGCGGCAGGTATCAAAACATGGCTGTTGCCACGTTGTTTGCCGACTCCTGTTTTGGCGTATGCGATTCAACATTTGGATACCAGCGCAGGCGTGATGGTAACCGCTAGCCACAATCCACCAGCCGACAATGGCTACAAAGTGTATTTGGGTAAAAGCAATGGTGGTGGACAAATTGTGTCGCCAGCTGATGAAGAAATTGCACAACTTATTGATAAATCGACAGAAACACCTATCAATGAATACCCACGCAGCACACAATATATTACGCTGGACGAAACTGTGATTGATGCGTATATCGCTAAAACGGCAGCATTGGCGCAAGAACCTGCGTGCGAACTCAATTACGTTTATACCGCCATGCACGGCGTGGGCAAAGAAGTATTGCTGAAAACTTTGAATGCCGCAAATCTGCCTTTACCGCATATTGTGGCGGAGCAAGCCGAACCCGATGCGGCGTTTCCAACCGTTGCTTTCCCTAATCCCGAAGAAAAAGGCGCGTTGGATTTAGCGATTACTTTGGCGAAAAAACACCAAGCCGAATTTATTTTGGCAAATGACCCTGATGCTGACCGTTTAGCGGTAGCGATTGCCGATGAAAATGGCGAATGGAAACCCTTGCACGGTAATACAGTCGGCTGCTATTTGGCGTGGTATTTAGCACAAAAAAATCAAGGAAAACAAGGTACTTTGGCGTGTTCGCTGGTGTCGTCGCCCGCGCTTGCCAGCATCGCGCAAAAATACGGTTTCGCCAATGAAGAAACGCTGACGGGTTTCAAATACATCGCCAAAACCGAAAATTTATTGTTTGGTTTTGAAGAAGCATTGGGTTATTTGGTGGACCCCGATAAAGTGCGCGACAAAGATGGTATTTCAGCGGCGATTGTCTTCTTGGATTTGGTACGCAGCCTGAAAGCGCAAGGCAAAACGTTATTAGATTATGCGCATGACTTTACGCAAATGTTTGGTGCATTTATTAGTTCGCAAATTTCCATTCGTGTCAATGAGTTGCCTGATATTGCCAAATTGATGGCGGCGATGCGTGAACATCGTCCAAACCAAATCGGTGGGCAAGAAGTGGCGCAATTTATTGACCATTTACACACCGACCGTCAAAGCGATATTTTGGTGTTTTATTTGGCAAACGGTTGTCGCTTGATTGTGCGTCCATCGGGTACAGAGCCGAAAGTTAAGTTCTATTTAGATGCGAAAGGCGAAACGGCGGCGCACGCACAAGAAGTCTTGCAAGCATTTGACCAAGCGGTACGCGAATTATTGCGTCAAGAAAAATATGGTTCGCAAAATTGTTGATTATTGTGTGAGTTTGGGAAGGATTTAATTTAAATATTTGTATTGTAATGTTATTTTTGTTAAAGTAGATATAAATGTCTACGCTATGACAAATTATTCATTGATATTTGAATTTCTTATTCTTGTGGGCTAATGACATTGCTATACTGTCATTAGCCCTTGATTTATGTTTATGATATAGTGAATTCAATTTAAACCAGTACAGCGTTGCTAGCTCCCTTATGTACTCGGTGTACACGGCGGTTGCTGTCGCCTTGTCCTGATTTAAATTGAATCCACTATATTTGAAACGACTATAGAAAAATTAGTTTTTTATAACAATAGTCTAGAAACAAAATTCGCGTTAAAATGATGTTTTTGATTTTTCAGGCAGCCTGAACATGAACGACAGCTTATCATTAGCCAAACAATTATTATCCGAACAATCCATCACACCTGATGACAAAAATTGCCAAAAAATCATCGCGGAACGTTTGCAAAAAATCGGTTTCACAATTGAAGAAATGTATTTTGGGCAAACCAAAAACATTTGGGCGCGATTGGGTAACACCGCACCTGTGGTGTGTTTTGCGGGGCACACCGATGTTGTGCCAACGGGCGATGTGTCGCAGTGGACATTTGACCCATTCACACCCACCGAACACAATGGCAAACTTTATGCGCGTGGCACAGCCGATATGAAAACCGCAATTGCTTGTTTTGTTACGGCTTGTGAGCGATTTGTGGCACAAAATCCCGATTTTTCAGGCAGCCTTGCTTTGTTGATTACATCGGATGAAGAGGGCGACGCACACGATGGTACGACCAAAGTTGTGGACGCATTAAAACAACGTGGTGAGTTGATTGATTATTGCATTGTGGGAGAACCTACTGCTGTACATGTTTTGGGCGATACATTGAAAAATGGACGACGTGGTTCGCTTTCAGGCAGCTTGACAGTGCAGGGCAAACAAGGGCATATTGCCTATCCGCATTTGGCGCATAATCCCATTCATGCTGCTGCGCCTGCTTTGGCGGAACTTGCTGAAACCGAGTGGGATACGGGTAATGCGTATTTTCCTGCCACCAGTTTTCAAATTTCCAATATCAATGGCGGTACAGGCGCAACCAATGTCATTCCTGCAACCGTGAATGTGAAATTCAATTTCCGTTTTCCCACCGAACAAACCGAAGACAGCCTGAAACAGCGCGTGCATGCCATTTTGGATAAATATGGTTTAACTTATGATTTGGTGTGGAGTTTGTCGGGCAATCCGTTTTTGACGGAAGCGGGTAAATTGACCGCAGTAGCGCAACAGGCGATTGGTGAAATTTGTGGTGTGCAGACGGAATTGTCTACTACGGGCGGCACATCAGATGGGCGTTTTATTAAAGCGATTGCGCGCGAATTGATTGAATTGGGTTTTGTAAATGCAACGATTCATCAGATTGATGAGCATATTTCTTTGGATGATATTCCCAAATTGTCTGCTGTTTATGAAAAAATGATGATTGAGTTGTTGAAGTGATTTAAAAGGCAGCCTGAAAAAATATTTTCAGGCTGCCTTTTTATTATTTAACGCGCATATCGCCCGTATCTACAAATCGTTGATGCCAAGACAGAGCTTCCATTAACAAGTGTGGTGTATGCAAACCACCTGCTTTTTCAGCACGGTCATAATAATCTTGCAACATATCGCGATAATCTGGATGCGCACAATTTTCAATCATCAATTTCGCACGCTGACGTGGCGATTTGCCGCGTAAATCTGCCAAACCTTGCTCAGTAACGACAAACATCACATCGTGTTCAGTATGGTCATGATGCGATACCATTGGCACAATGCATGAAATCGTGCCATTTTTCGCTACCGATGGCGTAACAAAAAATGAGAAAGACGCATTGCGTGTGAAATCGCCTGAACCGCCAATGCCGTTCATCATTTTTGTGCCCATAATGTGTGTAGAATTGACGTTGCCGTAAATATCCGCTTCAATCATCGCATTCATACTAATCACACCCAAACGACGAATCAATTCAGGATGATTGGTCAATTCTTGTGGACGCAATACAATTTTGCTGCGCAGAAAATCAATATTATCGTTAAAACGTTGCAGTGCGGCTGGGCTGAATGATAATGCAGTTGCGGATGCGGATTTCATTTTGCCCGATAAAATCAAATCCAGCATACCGTCTTGCAGCACTTCGGTATAACCCATTAGATTTTCAAATGGGGAGTCTTGTAATGCGGTTAGCACGGCATTGGCAACGTTGCCTACGCCAGATTGCAGAGGCAATAAATTTTTGGGCAAACGACCTTGTTTCACTTCGTAAGCAAAAAAATCTATCATGCGTTCAGCAATTAATTTAGAAGTGGCATCGGGTTCAGTAAATTTGCTGTTACGGTCGTTGGCATGTGTTAAAACAATGGCGACAATTTTATCTAAATCGCATTCTAAATAAGCTGAACCCACGCGTTGATTAGGGTCGGTAATCATAATAGGTTGGCGATTTGGAGGCGTACCAATATCGTTGATAATATCGTGCATGCCTTCTAATTTTTCAAGCTGCACAGTATTGATTTCCAAAATAATTTTCTTGGCAGATTTTAACCATTCATTATTTGTACCAATGCTCATAGAAGGAATCAATTTTCCCTCTGCTGTGATACCAACCACCTCAATAATGGCGACGTCCATAGCACCATAAAATCCCAAGCGCACTTGTTGCTCAATATGCGATAAATGGGCATCGTGATACGCGATATTACCCTTGTTGATGTGGGTGCGTGTAGCTGAATCTGATTGATAAGGCGAGCGGAATTTCAGTGCATTCGCTTCCGCTAATACCCCATCACACTCTGCAGCCGTTGATGCGCCTGAAATTAAACCGATAGTAAAAGGTTTACCTTGTGCATGCTCAGCTTTGGCTTTTTCTGCAATCGCAGCAGGCAAAACTTTGGGGTGTCCTGCTCCTGTAAAGCCACTTACACCGACCAACATGCCATTTTGTACAAACGCGGCAGCTTGTTCGGCGGTCATAATTTTGTTGCGTAAACCAGAATGGTGAATACGTTCTTGCGCTTGTGTCATAAAAAATCCTATGCAAAAATCAGTTAAGATAGAGAAATATAGCGTAAAGATGATAGCGAAACAAGCGTTTTGCTTCATTGATAGAAATTATTTTTATTTTAAACGACCATATGTGTACTGTTTTCCAATTCGTTGGTGTATACCTGTTTAGTCTCTGCTTTAAATTTTATACATAATATTTTTCAGGCTGTCTTTTATTTTTTATGCAGCCTGAAAAGCAGTTTTGGAACATTTGATTTTACGTTAAAATACACAATCTTTCTTTATTTTCTCCTACGCATGCTGTATCTATTTTCATTTTAAATAGACTTAAATAGACAAAATGAAAATACTGCGATATGCGCTAAATTATTTTTTACCCACAAGAAAATTATCATGCAAAACAACGCCACCCAAATCACCCAAAACGGCATTGCCGCCATTCAAAACGCCGCCGACCAAAACGCTTTGGAACAAGTCAAAGCGCAATACCTTGGCAAAACAGGCGAACTCAATGTTTTACTGAAACAATTGGGGCAAATGTCGCCCGAAGAGCGCAAAACCGTAGGCGCACACATCAACGAATGCAAAAACCAATTTCAGGCAGCCTATGACAGCAAACGCGCTGAATTAGAAGAACAAAAATTGCAAGCCCGTCTCGCTGCGGAGGCGTTGGACATTACTCTGCCTGCGCGTGGGCAAAGTTTGGGCGGTTTGCACCCCGTAACTTTGACTTTGCAGCGCGTGGTAGAATTGTTTCACGGCATGGGTTTTGAAGTGGCGGACGGCCCTGAAATTGAAGACGATTTCCACAATTTCCAAGCCTTGAATATTCCGCAAAATCACCCTGCGCGCGCCATGCAAGACACCTTTTATGTGGAAAATGGCGATGTGTTGCGTACCCACACGTCCCCCATTCAAATCCGCTATATGCTGGACAAGAAAAATCCGCCCATTCGCATCATCGCCCCAGGGCGCGTGTACCGCGTGGACAGCGATGCGACCCACTCGCCCATGTTCCACCAAGCCGAAGGTTTGTGGGTGGAAGAAGGCGTGAGTTTTGCCGATTTGAAAGCGGTGTTCACTGATTTTATTCGCAATTTCTTTGAACGCGATGATTTGCAAGTGCGTTTCCGTCCGTCCTTTTTCCCGTTTACCGAGCCGTCTGCCGAAATTGACATCATGGGCGACAACGGCAAATGGCTGGAAGTGGGCGGCTGCGGCATGGTACACCCCAACGTCTTGAAAAACGTGAACATTGACCCTGAAAAATACACGGGTTTCGCCTTTGGCATTGGTTTAGACCGCTTTGCTATGTTGCGTTATGGCGTGAACGATTTGCGTTTGTTCTTTGATAATGACTTGAATTTCTTGAAACAATTTCAGAAATGATTTTCAGGCAGCCTTCACTACCCTACAAAACTGAAATAAGCTGCCTGAAACAGAAAAAGCTGCCGTCATTCCTGCGTAGGCGGGAATCCATTTTTAACTTTAAGAAACAAAAGTTTGTGCAACTCAACGTTGGATTCCCGCCTGCGCGGGAATGACGATGTTTTTATTTTATAGGGTAATGAAAGGCAGCCTGAAACATGAAACGCACCCATTTCTTAATGATTGGCTATTTTTTGACGATTGCCGCCTTGTTTGTACAAAGTTATTGCGAGCGACAATCTCTGCAATATTTTGATTTCAAAGCAGGATTGGGCGACAATCAGGCAATGGGCGAATGGTGGCTGGCACACGCGGAATGGGCTTTTTTGACTGGTTTGTTTAGCGTGATTTTGGCTGGGGCATTCGCGCCGTTTCGGGATAAGTGGGAAAATCTGGCGTTGGTGTTTTGCACAATTTGCGCTTATGTTTTGATTTCGGTGTTGGTGTGAATGTTCAGGCTGCCTGAAAAATATTTCAATTTGATAAGGATTTTCTGATGAAACAAACTTATGCCATTGAATTTCGTAAAAAACATTGGGAACTGCAATATGGCAATCCCAATCTGCCAGAGTTCCTTCCCCCTATACATCAGGGTATTAGCCAAGAAAATATGCCCGATTTCATGTCTATTATGAACGACCCTAAAATCATGGACTTTATGTTGGGTAAAAATGATAATGAAAAAGAAGCCTTTGAAATTTTTGAACAGTTTGTATTGGAACACCCTGATTTACTGAATGATTTTCATGAAAACATGGTCGAGGAAAGCGAAGAATACGCAGCATTAAATGAATACACCGAACGATTGAATGCCCACTTTTTGTCAGCTTTTCAATATCAGAAAATTTATCAGGATTTGTTGGGGGCGTGTTATCGGTATCCGAATTTCATTCCTTTGCATTTGCTCGCCAGTGAAAACCAACCCATTGATTATCAACCGATTGCTTTTCAAATGGCGCGCAGTGGCGTGTTTATTGGTTTGAATGCTTTGCAACAGGCTGGTTTTGATTGGCAAAAAGACACTTTGAGCTGGGACAATGTGAATAATCGCCCGTTTATGCGTGTGTATTACAGTTATATTATTCATTTAATGCAACAAAATGAAATCCAAGAAGCCATTTATCACGCCGAACGCTTGTTAAAAGTGTGGCACAATGATAATTTGGGTACGCGTTTTCAGTTAATTTATGCGTATATTCGTGCGAAATTGCCGAATAAATCCTTGTTATTATACAAAAAATATCCCAAAGATGAGAATGCGGAAATGTTGTTTGGGCGCGCTTTGGCGGCATTTCAAAACAAACACAAAGAACAAAATGATTTTTTGCAAGCTGCCATTGAAACTTACCCATTGATTGCCAAAGAATTATGCAAAAAGAAACATCGCCGTCCAACGGGCTGGTATGGCGGTTTGTTTTTGCCCAATACGCCAGAACATGCTTTTGTTTATTGGGAAGAATTTGGGCAATTTTGGTTGGAATGCGAAGGGGCTTTGGCTTGGGTGGAAAATCAGTTGCCAGCCAAATTGAAGCCGAAAAGTGGTAAAGGCAAAGCGCTTGAATAATGTGGGTAAAAAGAGGTTCAGGCTGCCTGAAAAATAATTACTTTTAAAGATAAATAAAATGGCAAAAATTTCTTCACTGACTGTTAATGGTTATAAATCCATTCAAGAATTACAGAATTTTCATTTTTCCAATTTGAATATCTTGATTGGTGCCAATGGTGCAGGTAAAAGTAATTTTATCAGCTTATTTCGTATGCTGAATGCAATGTATGAACAGCAACTGCAACTTTATTTACAAAAACAAGGTGGTCCAGATGCTTTATTGCATTTTGGGAGAAAGGAAACAGAAAAAATTCATGCAGAATTTTATTTTAATTCAAATGGATATAAATTTAATCTCATCCCTACTAATGATAATAGACTAATTTTTGAAAAAGAAATAGTTTGGTATACAGGGCCTCATGGTAGCTTTGATAGAACTTTGGGCTATGGGCATGAAGAATCCAAATTAAAAGAAGCGCAGGATACTTTCTCTGATTATGTACGCCCAGCAGTCAAAAGTTGGCGTGTTTACCATTTTCACGATACCAGTGAAACCGCAAAAATGAAACAAAAACACGCAAGCAATGATAATCTAACCTTTAAACCCGATGCTGCAAATTTGGCTGCGTATTTACATAGAATTTATACAAATTATCCCGATGAATACAAACGAATTATAGAAAATATTCGTTTGGTTTTGCCATTTTTTCATGACTTTGTTCATCGTGATGGCGAGCCTGAAACAATAGAATTAGAGTGGACGCAAGTTAGTAAAACGGATACGCCTTTAAAAGCGCATATGCTTTCAGACGGCAGTTTGCGTTTTATTTGTTTGGTAACACTTTTATTGCAGCCCAGTAGTTTATTACCTGACACGGTTTTGATTGATGAACCTGAACTCGGTTTGCATCCTTATGCGATTACAGTTTTAGCTGATATTTTCAAACAAGTTGCTGAAACAAAACAATTAATTGTATCTACACAATCTGTTGAATTGGTCAATGAATTCAACCCCAAAGATGTGGTTGTTGTAAATCAAAAAAATGGCGCTTCTACATTTGAACGTTTATCCGAAGAAAAACTTGCCGATTGGCTTGAAGATTATTCTTTGGGCGAATTATGGAAACAAAATGTTTTCGGTGGGAGACCATAAATGGTAGAAGTTATTGTTTTAACCGAAGGACAATGCGAAGAAACATTTATTCGTGATGTTGTGGCACCTGCTTTTTATCATTTGAATATTTATCTTCAACCGCGCTGTATTCCAACTTCCAAGAACAGTAAAGGTGGGGCGATTACATTTGACCGCTTTATGCGTTATATTCGTAATACTTTGAATGAACGTAAAGATACTTATGTAACAACCATGTTTGATTTATATGGATTAGATACAGATTTTCCTGACTATAATGAAGCATTATCGCATACCGATATTTATCAAAAAGCAGAAAAATTAGAATTGGGTTTGGCAAATGCAGTTATTCAACAGATATCGTGTAAACCTGAACGCTTTATTCCTTATATTCAACCATATGAATTTGAAGGATTATTATTTTCTGATGTAGAAATATTGAGCCAACAAGAACCCGATTGGAAACGTTCGTTGATTATTTTGCAAAACATACGTTCACAATTTGAGACACCTGAACACATCAATAACAGCTATGAAACCAAACCATCTAAACGATTAGAAGATAATTTGTATCCTAAATATAGAAAAACACGGCACGGTCCATTAGCTGCAAAAAATATTACTCTAACAACAATTGAACGAGAATGTCATCATTTTCGTGCTTGGTTAGAAAAATTAAGAAAATTACAGCCTTTATAAATATTTTCAGGCAGCCTGAAAACCATTTTTAAATTAAAAACAAAGAGATAAAAACAATGCAATTTTCCTACTCATGGCTCAAAACCCAAGCCAACCCCAACCTATCCCCCGACCAACTCGCCCACTTGCTGACCATGGCAGGGCTGGAAGTGGAAGAAACCACCCCAGCCGCGCCTGATTTTTCGGGCGTGGTCATTGCCGAAGTCAAATCGGTGGAAAAACACCCCGATGCCGACCGCCTGAACGTTACCCAAGTGGATGTGGGCAAAGGCGAATTATTGCAAATCGTTTGCGGTGCGCCCAATGTGCGCGTGGGTATCAAAGTGCCGTGCGCTTTGGACGGTGCCTTGTTGCCCAACGATTTCAAAATCAAACCGACCAAAATGCGCGGCGTGGTGTCCAACGGCATGCTTTGTTCCGCCAAAGAATTGGGCTTGCCCGAAGACGTGGACGGCTTGCTGATTTTGCCCGACAACGCGCCCGTTGGACAAAATATCCGCGAATTTTTGGATTTGGACGACACGATTTTCACGTTGAAAATCACGCCCAACCGCACCGATTGTTTGAGTATCAAAGGCTTGGCGCGTGAAGTGGCGGCTTTGACGGGGTGTGAAGTGAATTTCCCAAAAATTCAATCGGTTAAATCCGAAAGCAGCCGCACCCAAGCCGTACAAATTGACGCGCCCGAAGATTGCGGACGCTTTTTGTCGCGCGTGATTGAAAATGTGAATGCGACCGCGCCCAGCCCCGCTTGGCTCACGCAACGCCTTGAACGCGCAGGGGTTCGCAGCATTTCCGCGCTGGTGGACATCGGCAATTATGTGATGTTGGAATTGGGTCAGCCCATGCACGTTTTTGACGCGGACAAACTTTCAGGCAGCCTGCACGTTCGCCGCGCCCAAAATGGCGAAACTTTGGCGTGTTTGAATGAAAAAACCGTTACTTTACAAGATAATACATTGGTCATTGCGGACGAAAAACAGGCTTTGTCCATCGCAGGTTTAATGGGCGGTGCGTCCAGCGCGGTTGGTGATGAAACGAAAAATGTGGTTTTGGAAAGCGCGTGGTTTACGCCTGAAATGATTTCTGGAAAATCAAGACAATATGGTTTTGGTTCGGACAGTTCATTCCGTTTTGAGCGCGGTGTGGATTTTGCTTTGCAACAAGACGCGATTGAACGTGCTAGTGAATTGATTGTGCAAATTTGTGGCGGTCAGGCAGGCGAAATCGTTGAAGCAAAAGGCATTTTGCCTGAAAGCAAAACCGTTGCCATGCGCCCCGAGCGCGTGAAAAAAGTCTTGGGCGTGGACATCGCTTTGGACAAAATGCAGGCGATTTTGGACAAATTGGGTTTACAGCCTGTCCAAAATGAAAATGGCTTGACGGTAACTTCCCCGAGTTTCCGTTATGACATTGAAATTGAAGAAGATTTGATTGAAGAAATCGCGCGAGTTTACGGCTACGAAAACATTCCAGACGATTACACTTCGGGCAAATTGGCGATGTTGAAGCTGCCTGAAACGCGCCATGCGCGTTTTGGTGTGTACCAGAAATTGGCGGCTCGCGGTTTTCAGGAAGTGGTCAGCTATGCTTTTGTGAATGAAGAATGGGAACAGGATTTTGCGAATAATCAAGACCCTATCCGTTTGCAAAACCCGTTGGCGGCGCAATATTCGGTAATGCGTTCTACGTTGATGGGCGGTTTGATTGAGATTTTGCAAAACAATTTGAACCGCAAACAAAACCGCGTGCGCGTGTTTGAAGTGGCGCGGACGTTCCGCAAAGAAAACGGTAACTTTGTGCAAAATGAACAAGTTGGCGGTTTGGTTTACGGTTCAGCGCAGCCTGAACAATGGGGCGAAAAAGCGCGTCCAGCCGATTTTTACGATGTGAAAGCGGATGTGGAAAGCCTGTTGTCTGGACAAAATGTCCAATATGTTCGTGCGGAACACCCTGCTTTGCACCCCACGCGCAGCGCAAATGTGTTGATTGGCGGTAAAAATGTCGGCTTTATCGGCGAATTGCATCCAAAATGGTTGCAAAAATACGATTTGCCCAATGCGCCTTTGTTGTTTGAATTGGACATGGCGGCTGTGTTGGCGACCGAAAAAACGCGCTATCAGGCGGTGTCCAAATTCCAGCCTGTACGCCGTGATTTGGCGTTTGTGCTGCCTGAAAATGTGGATTTTGCGGCTTTGCAAGCTGCTTTGTGGGCGGTGCGTTCAGATTATATTCAAGCGATTGAATTGTTTGACGTTTATCGCGGCGCAGGGTTGTCTGAACAGCATAAATCGTTGGCGGTCAAAATCGTGTTGCAAAGCCATGACGGCACATTGAATGATGAAACGGTTGAGCCGATTGTGCAGCAATTAATTGAATCAGCAGAGAAAATTGGCGCGAAATTGCGTTAATACTGAAACAGGCAGCCTGAAAGTCCTAGCGGACGACAAATCAGGCTGCCTAAATTATAAAATTTGGAAAGGAATAATATGAAAATTTATTTTACTGATTTTTTTAATGTATCTCCGATTGATTTAAGTAATTATGGTGCATTTAATATTTCATTAATCAATGATTTACCAGCATTCATTGACCCCTTTTTATTATTTAACAGCGATAAATCTGAATATCAACAATTACATCATCAAATTATTGATTATGTAAAGTTTTTACGGGATATGTCGGCTCAATCTGATATGGATAAAGGGCTATTAAAAACATTGTACCAATTTCCTGAAGTTAAACAAAATTGGTTAGGTTATAGCAAAATCGGTAATGGAGGTTCTGGTTTGGGTAAAAAATTTAGTAATGCCCTTCATGAAAATTTGCATACAATTTTTCATAACTTCGGAGAAGAGCAGATTACTAAAGGAAGTCATTTAGAGAAACTGTGTTTAGTTGAAAGTGGCATTGGTAGAGATAATATTAGTGATTTTACTACAAATTTGATTAAAGGCTTTTTGTGTGAATATACACAAAAATTTGCAATCCAATATATTGAACCAAATAGATTAAAAGAAATAGCTGTTTCACATGTGGAATTTAATTATCAAACAAAATCTTGGGTAACTAAACGATTTATCCTACCTTATATTGATGGTGATTTCATCTTATTAACACCAAAAGATATTCTTACAAAAGATGAGGAATGGATTAATCGCTCTGATATGATTAGAGATTTTGATGAAATTGTGGCTTCATTACCAAATGATGGCTTACGCAGCCAAATTAATAGTTATTTACAGGGCGTATTATCCGATAATCCAAATAAAAAAGAGAAAGACCATGCAATTCAACAAGCATTTAAGAAATTTCCTTACTTAATTGATTATTATATGAAATTCAAAGAAGATAACGGAGATGAAGCTGTTGCGTTAAGTGAATTAAAATTAAATGAAACTGAACAATTATTGATTGATAACATTAGAAGTTTTGTTCATCTTTTAAAAGATAGCCATTTTTATCAAAATATTGATGATACTTATCAAGCAGCATTAAAACGTGTTCATTTTTTGAAACAAGTCATAGAAAATAACGATGGATATAAATTATTTTATTACAAAAATAATCCCATTCAACGAGAATCTGATTTACAAGTTATTTATAGACTTACTTGGTATGCTACTGATGATGATGTCAATGCTGAAGTAAATAATGGGAGAGGTCCTGTTGATTATAAAATTTCTCGTGGTTCAAAAGACAGTACAATCGTTGAATTTAAATTAGCAAGCAATTCTAAATTGAAACAAAATTTACAACATCAGGTTGGGGTATATGAAGATGCCAACCAAACTAAAAAATCAATTAAAGTAATTTTATATTTTTCCGAAAGTGAATTATTAAAAGTATTAAAGGTATTAAAAGATTTAAAATTAGAAGGACAAGAAAATATTGTTTTAATTGATGCAAGTAAAGACAATAAAATTTCTGCATCTAATGTGAAATAGTTTTATTTCAGGCTGCCTGAATATTTTTATGGAAAAAATATGAAAAAACAACATGATTATTATGATTTAAAATTGGGCAGTATTGAGCAATATTGCATGCTTGTTCCCAAATCTGAAAAGCAAAAATGGTGTGCATTGGGTTGGCGCACTTATAAGGAAATCGGTTTACCCCAATGGTAAGCGCGGGCGGCTTATTTGATGTATGGCTGGTTCAGTTTTCGGGAAATTTTGATGTTTAATCGCCCGAAAATGTTGGCGGAACACAGTGTGATTGGGCAAAAAATTGTGGGATTTTGCACGCATTTGGGTACTTATGGCATGGGTGGCGCGGGCTTTTTTGGTTTACTTTTGGATAATCAGGAATATTTGGTGTATGCGGTTTGGGGTGCGGGGGAATTTGTTTTATTGGACAATCGCCCGATTCAGCAACCGCATTTTATTCAATTAGAAACAATGGCTTGGCTAAATCAGCAAGATGAAGACGGAACGGCTTTGTTGTCGGTTTTGCAAAATGCTGTGATTCGGGAATGTGTTTTGACGGACGAAACGTGTCGTTTGCAAATTGAAAAAGACGGTATGGCGCATATTTTGGAATATCTGTGTCAAGATAGTCGCTTAAATGTCCCCGATTTCAGCGATGAGCAGCAAAGACAACGTGTGGCATTTGATACGGGCAAAATCGCGGATTATTTGTTGTTTCAGCATGAAAATGGGACGTTGATTGTGTGATTTCAGGCAGCCTGAAAGTTTCAGGCTGCCTTTTTTCTAAATTGAATTATTGTTCACGCAATTCACGGCGCAAAATCTTGCCTACATTGGATTTAGGCAATTCATCACGGAATTCAATATCACGGGGTACTTTGTAGCCTGTTAATTGTGTGCGGCAATATTCAATCAGCTCATCTTTGGTCAGCGAGGCATCTTTTTTTACCACGAATAATTTTAATGCTTCGCCTGTCTTATCACTTTTCACGCCTACACAAGCTACTTCTTGTACTTTCTCGTGATGCGCCACCACTTCTTCAATTTCATTTGGGTAGACATTGAAGCCAGATACAATAATCAAATCTTTTTTACGGTCAACGATTTTTAGCCAACCTTTTTCATTCATAATGGCAATGTCGCCCGTTTCTAGCCAGCCATCTTGGTCCATTACTTTGGCGGTTTCTTCTGGCTTATTCCAATAGCCACGCATGACTTGGGGTCCACGAATCCACAATTCGCCTGCTTCACCAATCGGTACTAAGCCACCGTGTCCATCACGCAGTTGTACATCGGTACTGGGAATAGGCAGACCAATACTGCCTGTATAATGTGTGATATTCAATGGATTGACACACACACCAGGACTGGCTTCAGTTAAGCCATAAGCATCGACAATCGGCGAACCTACCAATTTTGCCCATTGTTCGGCTGTGGATTCTTGTGTTGCCGTTCCACCTCCTACCACTAATTTCCATGTGGAAAAATCTACTTGTTTAAATTCAGGTTTTGCCATCAAGCCACGGAACAAAGTGTTCAAGCCAATAAATACGCTGACAGGGTATTTCTTTAATTCTGCAATAAAGCTATCCAAATCACGCGGATTACTAATCAAAATACTTTTTGCCCCTACTTTGAAAAACAATAATAAATTTATCGTTAGTGCGAGAATATGGTATAGCGGTAAAGCAGCAATGACTACTTCTTTCCCATCTACCAGCTTATGCTTAATGACTTCAGTAGCTTGCAACATATTGGCGCAAATATTACCATGCGATAACATAGCTCCTTTAGCCACACCTGTTGTACCACCCGTGTATTGCAAAAATGCCAAATCATCGCGTGTCAACTCCACAGGTTTAAACGTGTGTGTCGCACCTTGCGACAAAGCCTGTTTAAATGGAATCGCCTGCGCAATACGGTACTCTGGCACCATTTTTTTCACTTTACGCACCACAAAATTCATGATGGTGCCTTTTAATGCACCAAACATATCACCCAGATTTGTTACAATCACATGTTTAATTTGAGTTTTGGGTAAAACCAATTCTAAAGTGTTGGCGAAATTTTCTAATACTACAATCGTTGTTGCGCCACTATCATTCAGCTGATGTTCCAATTCACGCGGCGTATAAAGTGGATTGGTATTAACTACCACCAAACCTGCTTGCAAAATTCCAAAGGTAACAATGGGATATTGCAAGACATTTGGCATCATAACTGCCACACGTTCACCACGAGGTAACTGTAAAACATTTTGTAAAAAACTAGCAAAATCAGTTGCTAACTTACCAATTTCACGATAGCTCAATTCTTTACCCATATTGCAAAATGCAGTTTGGTTGCCGAATCTCTCCACGCTTTGTTGTACCACGTCCACAATAGAGCGGTATTGCGTCAAATCAATCTCCGCCTGAACGCCTTCTTCGTAACTGCTTAACCAGATTTTTTCCATTGTTTGAGTCCTCTGTATTTGTGCCTACATCATCGTTGATAGGAATAGGCAGAATTATAACCCATTGTATGAAAACTGTGCTTTTTGTGTGAAAATTGGATAAAAGGCAGCCTGAAAGCCAAAAAACATAAATAAAACTAATAAATTAGTTATTTAGTATTTTTAGCTTTCAGGCTGCCTAAATTAAGAACCTGTATTCACTATCTTAATAGCTTGTTTTTATCGCCACTTCATGCGCCTACTGCGTTGGCTTTTCATACCAATATGTTCAATATTGGCATGAAAAGCCGCCTTGTATTCGCAAGTGTGTCAATAAAATCAAGCCATCAATCTTATGAATACAGGTTCTAAAATATCAATGTAGACTAACATCTTCCCCAAAAAATTGTTCGCCCAATTTTTTTAACGTTCCATCGGCTTTTAATTCAGCCATTGCTTCATTGATTTTCGCTAATGCTTCAGGTTCATTTTTATTGATAACCAAACCAGCACCCAATTTTTCAGCACTAGGAGTACGCCAAACTTCTTTTAAACCTGAATCTGGATTTTTCTTCAAGTAATCCAACAACGACAATTCATCATTCAGCGTAATATCTGCACGTTTTTGTTGTACTAATAATAAACCCTGCGCCATGGTATCGGTGTGCACTAAATCCGCACCCATTTGTTTTGCAACTTCGTCATAATTAGAAGCCAGCATAACTGCTGTTTTAACACCTTTAATATCTTCAATTTTGGCAATTGGCGCATGGTCAGCGCGTGCTACAATCATTTTGCCACTCCAACTATATGGTTCAGCTTTATCAAACATGGCTTGACGTTCGGGTGAGGTCAGCGCAACTTGGTTTGCCACAATATCAAAACGACCACCTTTCAAACCAGCCATCATGGCATCCCAAGGTGTTTCCTTAAATTCCACTTGCACGCCCAATTTTTCAGCTACGGCGCGAGTAACTTCTACATCATAACCCGTTAATTTACCGTCTGTTTCATGGTAAGTGAAGGGTGCATACGTTCCCATTGTGCCAACCAATAGTGTTTGTTTATTATTGATTTTATCAATTAATTTGACCGTTTCTGTTGGTGTAGATGTAGGTTGTGATGCTTGATTTTGTGCTGATGCAGAACCACCATCTTGTCCACAAGCTGCCAACATCAATGCAAAAGTTGTACTCAAAATTACTTTTTTAAACATAACTATCTCCAAATTAAGAAACAAAACAAATATATTGTAAAAGGTTTTTCAGGCTGCATTAAGATTATTTTGTACTATACGATAGTGTATTTTGAAACAATAAGGCAGCCTGAAAAAGTTTTTAGGCTGCCTAGTATTATCTAAATATTATTTAGATTGTTCACGATTTTGTTGGTATTGTTTTAAAGAACGTGTCCAACGGTTGACAGGTTCTTGAGTTGGGTCTTTAAGTGCTTCGTTCGGTTCATTGCCAAAAGTATCCAAATCTTGTCCAGGATTAGACAATAAGTCATCACGGCTAATATTTGCAATACTTTCAATAATGATAGCTGAAGAAACATTTTGATTTGCACGATACACCATGGCTAAACCAATTTCTTGATTAGGTGTAACCACATAAGGTGATTTGCTTAAATCTCGGTTTTCCCAGTCAGATTGAACCAATTTGCCACGACGATAAATACCCAAAACAGAACCAGGCTCTAAACCATTAGCAAGACCTTTGTTTAGGATAAGTGTTTGCATGGTACCACTTTCTGCTACGCCATCCATAATGTCCACAATATCTGCATCAATACGACCTTCTGTTTCATGTGGCATAAAGTGGAAATTAGCATAATTGCTTGGGCGTTTTACCAAATAATCGCCTTTGCGAATTTCGGACAATGCACCCGTAATTATCATTGGTTGTGCAGTACGAACAGCAATGGGTTTTCTGCTGCCGTTTGGATTTTTTACAAAATATTCATCGTCATGCAAGGCAGCTTGTGCTTCTGCGCTACGGTGTGATAATGCGCTATTAGGCGTACTTAATGTTGATGCTTCGCCAGCAAATTCCATCAACATACCTAAACTTGCTTTGGTACGAGGGTCTTTCAATTCGCGTACGGCACGCAAAATCATATAAGTACCTGGTTCATCAATACCGTCAGCATACACACGGTCACCATCAGAGAAATACAAACGATTGTCTGTTGAGCTGACCAAACGTGGCAATGAGGTTAATTCTTCCGCACTCATAAATTGTGGCGTTTTCATAAACATACGGTAGAAATCCACATTAATAGATGGAATGCCATAACCAGAGCCTAAATCACGTACACGAGGGCTTAATTTGATGGTTGGAATACCACCACTACGGCTGCGATCCACGCCCAAACGTGGTTTACCATTCACATAACTCAACACCAATGTTTGACCAGGATAAATCAAATGTGGGTTACGAATTTTACTGCGGTTTGCGCCCCACAAAGCATGCCATTTCCATGGGCGATACAAATACTTACCTGAAATACTCCATAATGTATCACCTTGTTTCACGGTGTAACGTGAAGGTGCACCTGGTCTAACACGTAAGTTTTCAGCTATCGCAGAGTTAGAAATTATCATACCTGCTGCACACAGCAGCGTTATAATAGACTTTTTCATCAACAATCCCCTTGTGGATTACAATATTTAACTAAACAGCCGTAATAATAGTGCATTTCTAGGTATTTCGGCTAGTTTTATGATGATAGAATGTTAAGAAAAATGGCATAAACGCCACATCTTTACATAAAACACACATTTTAACATATGATATAGAAAGACTAAAACATGGCATTACTACCTATTTTAACTCATCCAAATGAACGTTTGCATATTGTGGCACAACCTGTGGCACAAGTGGACGACCGCATCCGCAAATTAGTGGAAGATATGGCGGAAACTATGTATGCTGCGCGTGGTATTGGTTTGGCTGCGACGCA
Organism: Wielerella bovis; assembly: GCF_022354465.1. Taxonomy (NCBI): domain Bacteria; kingdom Pseudomonadati; phylum Pseudomonadota; class Betaproteobacteria; order Neisseriales; family Neisseriaceae; genus Wielerella; species Wielerella bovis. The sequence goes on from NZ_CP092361.1 coordinate 869,685, forward strand.
GGTTGATGTACATGAACGCGTGGTTGTGATTGATTTATCGGAAGAAAAAAATCAGTTACTGGCTTTAATCAATCCAGTGATTACCAAAAAAGATGGCGAAACCACTTACGAAGAAGGTTGTTTATCTGTGCCAGGGATTTACGACACGGTTACACGCGCGGAAACAATAACAGTAGAATTTTTGGATGTAAATGGTGAAAAACAAACGCTGGATGCTGATGGATTGCTGGCAATTTGTATTCAACACGAACTTGATCATTTGTTAGGTAAATTATTTGTGGAATATTTGTCGCCATTGAAACAAAATCGTATTAAAACAAAATTGAAAAAACGCGCACGCGAAACCATGTGAAGTACAAGTGCTGTGAAATAGGATAAGTTGGATATCAATATCTGAGTTTATTTTTTCAGGCTCAAACTTTTGCCAAAAACTTTTCAGGCTGCCTATCTTTAAATAATGGGCAGCCTGAAAACTTGTGGGTCGGATACTTAAATTCTGAAATATTATATAAAAATTTTCAGGCAGCCTTTCACTACCCTACAAAACTGAAATAAGCTGCCTGAAACAGAAAAAGCTGCCGTCATTCCCGCGTAGGCGGGAATCTATTTTTAACTTTAAGAAACAAAAGGTTGTGTAACTCAACGTTGGATTCCCACCTGCGCGGGAATGACGATGTTTTTTTATTTTGTAGGGTAATGAAAGGCAGCCTGAAAAGTCCTAGCAGATGGCAATAGGTCATTTTTGATTTACAAGCAACTTGTTTTCTTCCCGCAAGCAGGGGAGGGGGTAGGTTGGTAGCACAATGAAAATTTAACGCATCACATCCGCCCAATCCTGCTCAAAATACGCCACCAATTTTTGATTGTTCAAATAATTGGGTTCCACGTTTCGCCTTGCCATATCGGGCGGAAAATCAAACATTTGTGCCAAAACAGTCGGATTGAGAAAGGTGGCTGGCACGTCCACTTTTTCAGGCAGCCTGAAATCGTTTTTCGCGCTCGCCAACACAAAACCCCATTCGCCAAAACTCGGCACATAAGCGTGATAGGGGGCGGTGTGCAGCCCCGCCGCTTCCAAAGTCGCCACCACAGACCAATACGCATTCGGCGCAAAATAGGGCGATGTGGATTGCACCACCACCTTGCCACCGTCCGCCAAACGCCGCGCGACCATGCGGTACATCGGCACGGAATACAATTTGCCCAGCGCGAAATTGGACGGGTCGGGCAAATCAATCACAATCACGTCAAATTTATCCGTGTGATTTTCCAGAAATTTGGCTGCGTCCGTGTTCACGACCGTCATTTTGGGGTGGTTGAGCGCGTTTTCGTTGAGCTTGGTCAATTTGTCGGCTGTCTGAAAGGTTTTGGTCATGTCGGGGTCCAAATCCACCAATGTAACCTGTTGAACATTCGGGTATTTCAACACTTCTCGCGCTGCCAAACCGTCTCCGCCGCCCAAAATCAACACGCGCTCGTGTTTTGCCGCCATTTGCATGGCTGGGATAACGAGTGCTTCGTGGTAACGCCTTTCATCACGCGATGAAAATTGCAAATTCCCGTTAATGTACAAGCGGATATCGTCTTTCCATTGGGTAACGACCAAGCGTTGATAGGGCGAATGGCTTTCGTAAACCACAGGGTCGCCAAAATATTTTTGCTCTGCCGTGAAAACCAAGCGGTTGGCATACACAAACGCCACAGCCAATATCATCAAAACCAAATAAGCACGAAAATTCAAAGATTTGTAATTCGGCAAATGCTGCCTAAAAACGCGCGCCGTCAGCCATGCCACAGCCGCATTCAACAAACCAAACAGCAAAGCCGACCGCGCCATGCCCAGTTTTGGCGCAAGAATAAGCGGAAACAGCAAGGAAACCGCCAAGGCACCCAAATAGTCAAAAGTCAAAACGCGCGACACGATTTCTTTAAAATCCGCATCTTGATTGTTCAATACGCGCATGACGAGCGGAATTTCCATGCCAACAATCGTGCCGACAATGAAAACCAGCGCGTAAAGCAAAGTCCGAAACGGCGCAAGGGCAAAGCCAAACGCCACAAACAAAAACAATGCCGACACGCCACCCAGCAAGCCGACCAGCAACTCAATTTCAATAAAGCGTGTGAGCGCGTGTTCGTCTGAAATGTAGCGCGTGAGATGCGCCCCAATCCCCATTGAAAACAAATACAAACCAATGATAAACGAATATTGAAATATGCTGTCGCCCAGCAAATAGCTCGCCAAAGCCGCCATAATCAGCTCGTATGCCAAGCCGCAGCTCGCCACGATGAAAACCGATAAAATTAAAGTGCGCGATAGTTTCATAAGCCAAAAAATCGGGAAAATAAGGGGGATTTTAACATTTTTCGGTTTTCAGGCTGCCTGAAAACGCTTTTTGCATTTGTTAGGCTGAAATCTTTGCAAAACTAGAAGGTAGGTTGAATTCTTGAATTTGACATTTCTCTGCTTTAACAAACATTTGTTTTATAGTCGTTTTAAATTAACACAGACAAGGCGGCAGCGACCATTGTGTATACCGAGTATATAAGGGAACTGATAATGCTGTATGTGTTAATTTGAAACAACTGTGATAGTGGGTTAAATTTAAATCAGGACAAGGCGACAATGCTCGCCGTGTACACAGAGTACATAAGAGCGCTGGCAACGCTGTACTGGTTTAAATTGAATTCACTATAATTTGAAACGTTGGATACGAGTATCTCTATACGAGTTTTCAGGCTGCCTATTTATTTGATACCGCAAATTGTTGTAACATTAGCACTCTCATATTTCCCTTTCTTTAAAATATCTAATTATGACAAACACTTGCCCTATTTGTTCCACCCAAAACGAAGAAATTTTATTGCAAACCCCAAATCTGCGCGTGATTGTGGTACACAACGAAGCCAACGCACCTGCATTTTGCCGTGTGATTTGGCAAAACCATGTCGCCGAAATGACCGATCTATCCGCCGCGCAACGCCATGAAATCATGGATATGGTGTATCGCGTGGAAGCCGCCATGCGCGAAGTTTTGCAGCCAAGCAAAATCAATCTCGCTAGTTTGGGCAATGTGGTGCCACATCTGCATTGGCATGTGATTGCGCGATTTGCCGATGATGCTTGTTTTCCTGCGCCAATTTGGGCAAATCCTGTGCGTGAACATGGTTTCAGGCTGCCTGATAATTGGACAAGTCAAGTAAAAGTTTTATTAGAAAAAGCAGCCTGAAAACCGTCAAATCAGGTAAAAACAAATAGATAGGCAGCCTGAAAACGCTATAATCGCCCCATATTTCAAATAAATAAGGACACACGCATGACTTTTGCTCTATCTCGCCGCCACTTATTGCAAGGCTCTCTCATTACCGCTGGCAGTGGTTTATTGACTGCTTGCGGTGGTGGCACATCGCCTCAATCTCCTAACCGACCCAATAGCAACCGACCACAAACCATGACTCCTACTGCCCAACGTCCACAAATTCAAGTACAACCTGCGCGTGTTGTCTCACAAGGCAACGCCAATACCATGCGTATTTTCGCATCATCGGGTTTTTGCGAAGACCCTTCGCGCATTCAAACAGGCTTGAATAGATTAAGTAGCGCAGGTTTTGTCATCAGCAATCATCACGCAGCGTATCGCCGTTTCCAACGTTTTGCAGGCAGCGATGCCGAACGCATTGCCGATTTGCAAGAAGTCGCCGATGGTCGCGTACCCACACCCAAAGTATTGATGGGCGCACGCGGTGGTTATGGCGCAGCGCGTTTGTTGCCACACATTAATTGGGGCAATTTGGGTGCGCGTATGCGTGAACAAGGCACTTTATTGTTTGGATTCAGCGATGTAACCGCCATTCAAATGGCATTATTGGCGCAAAGTGGCGTACCCAGTTTCGCAGGTCCTATGTTGTACAGCGAATTTGCCAAACCCGTCGCTGATACCTACACGATGGACAGCTTTATCCGCACCACCACATCTTCACAATTAACCGTTGCCGTATCCAGTTTCCAAATTCAACGTCCACGCGCCGTAGAAGGTATGTTGTGGGGTGGTAATTTGAGCGTGGTGGCATCGCTGGTTGGTTCGCCATATATGCCGCGTGTGCAAGGTGGAATTTTGTTTTTGGAAGATGTGTCTGAGCAACCATATCGCATTGAACGTATGTTGCAAACGCTGCATTTGGCAGGTATTTTGCGCCAACAGCAAGCCATTGTGTTGGGCGATTTTCGCATGGGCAATATCCGTGATAGCTACGACAGCAGTTATGATTTGAATATGGTGGCGCAAACCATGTCTCGTGTTGCCAATATTCCTGTGTTCACAGGTTTTCCATTTGGACATATTGCCAACAAAACTTCATTTCCATTGGGTGCGCGCGCCAAAATCCAGCCCGATAATATGGGCGGATACACGGTTACATTCAGCGACTATCCTGCACTTAATGCCGCCGCACTGAATTTGAATGCTTTGTTACCGCCACCGACATACGATTTTGGTACAGGTTTTTTCGGTTCAGGCGAAAGCAGCGACAGCGAATTTTAATTTTCAGGCTGCCTTATCATCATTTTCATGATAAGGTAGCCTGAAAAAATGATTTTTTGAAACTTAGTTATTTAAAATTAAAATGATACAATGTTTCTAGTTTCTAGCATTTTCAGGCTGTCTCATAGGTTTTGTATAGTGGATTCAATTTAAATCAGGACAAGGCGACAGCGACCGCCGTGTACACATAGTACATAAGGGAGCTGGTAACGCTGTACTGGTTTAAATTGAATCCACTATAAAAGTTTCATGGAGCAGAAATTCTCTTGTTGATACACAGTATTCGCCTTGTCTTAATTTCTGTTTTTTTTGTTGTTAAATGTAATTAAATCATTCCGAGATGTGAATATTGAGACATTTTTCAAAAAATATATTTTTCATCTAGCAATAAATAAGTTGCAATGCAAAAAAGTTTGGTAATTTATTGTTTATTCACTTGGCATACTTGGTTTATGATGCAAATAAGCGTATATTTCGCTACATTCAATTACAAATTAATGGCGCAAATAAACGCTTATTTTTGTATCGTATTTTTCAGGCTACCTTTATTAGCTCCTAGTATAGGTAGCCTGAAATTCCAGCTTTGTGACATTGTCTTTTCTCTCCTTTCGGGCAATGGCGCAAAGGGTAGGCTCAGCCTACATGTTTGTGAAGCGTAAAATCTCTGATTTGAGGTATTTTCAGGCAGCTTGTGATTAGGCTGCCTGTTTTTTTGTATTGTCAATTTTAGTGAATTAAAATATCCTTATATTTTCAGGCTGCCTTCAATAGATATTTGCCTATAAATCATAAAATGTATTGTATTGATTATCGGGTATGAAAAGGCAGCCTGAAACTTTTATTTTTATTCATACGAGAGCCAACCATGTCAGACGAAACTAAACTGCTCCCCCATCGTCAAGCGATTGATGCGATTGACCAACAAATCTTAACATTGATGAATCAACGTGCCGAACACGCGCATGCGATTGGTGTATTAAAAGGTACGGGAGCTGTGTATCGTCCTGAACGCGAAGCGCAGGTTTTGCGCCGTATTCAAGATTTGAACATGGGGCCGTTGCCCGATGAAAGTGTGGCACGTTTGTTTCGCGAAATTATGAGCGAATGCTTGGCGGTGGAACGTCCTTTAACCATTGCGTATTTGGGCCCAGAAGGTACGTTTACGCAACTGGCAGCAATAAAGCATTTTGGTCATGCTGCCAAAACGGTAGCTTGTACAACGGTGGATGATAGTATGCGCATGGTAGAAGCGCGACAAGCGGATTATGTGGTTGCGCCTGTGGAAAATTCCACCGAAGGCTCGGTTGGGCGAACCTTGGATTTGTTGGTTTCTACGCCATTGAAAACCTGTGGCGAAGTAATTTTGCGCGTACATCATCATTTGATGAATATTTCAGGCAGCCTAAAAGATGTGCAAACGGTTTATGCGCACGCGCAGGCATTGGCGCAATGTCAGCAATGGTTGAATTATCATTTGCCCAAAACGGTGCAACGTGTGGCCGTATCCAGCAATGCGGAAGCGGCACATTTGGCACAACAAAATCCGCAAGTAGCCGCGATTGCCAGCCAAGCAGCGGCAGAAATTTATGGGCTAACCAAATTGGCGACTAATATTGAAGATGAACCTAATAATACCACGCGCTTTTTGGTACTCGGTCATCAAACAACCACGCCAAGTGGCAGCGACAAAACTTCGTTAATTGTGTCTGCGCCGAATAAAGTTGGCACGTTGCAAAATATGATTGAGCCATTTAGTCGCGTGGGTATTTCTATGACTAAATTTGAAAGCCGACCCAGTCGCACAGGTTTATGGGAATATGTGTTTTTCATTGATATTGAAGGACATATTGACGAACCCAAAGTGCAAATGGCGATTGATGAATTGCAAAAACGCGCAGCATTTGTCAAAGTGGTGGGTGCATATCCAAAAGCGGTGTTGTAAATGGTTTTCAGGCTGCCTTATATGAATAAAAGGCAGCCTGAAAACGATATTTTTTCATCATTTTATTATTCATCTGTCCAGCGCAATATCATCTATCATGTTATTTAAAACCCCACCCATTGATACCAAAATCATCAACTCCATTCCCGTACTCATCAGCGCGAGCATCGCCGCTTGCGTGATTGGCTATTATGAGGTGTATCATTTTTTTGCACCTGTCATGCTGGGTATCATCGCGGGCGGTTTGGTAGATTTGGACAATGGTTTAACGGGTAAATTCAAAAATATTCTCTATGCCATTGTGGCGTTTAGCGTGGTTTCGTTGGCAGTACAAATCACCTATCCCTATCCCATTCTGCTCATACTCACGCTCACTGCCACTGCCTTTATTTTTACCATGCTTGGTGCGGCTGGCGTACGTTTTCGTACCGTGTCATTTGGTGTATTAGCGGTTGCGATTTACACCATTTTGACTCATGACCCGAAAATGACTTGGTATCTCAATTCCCTGTCACTTGTCGTAGGTACTTCTTTGTATAGCGGTTGTACTTTGCTGACACATCTGTTTTTTCCTCATCGCCCTGTGCAAGAAAATATGGCAAATGCTTACGATGCGCTTTCAGACTGCCTTGATGCCAAAGCCGACTTTTTTGACCCTGATGAAGTGGAACAACTGGAACAACAACAAATCAAACTTGCTATGAGTAATTCCCAAGTCATCACAGCATTCAATCAATGCCGTGAGGCCTTGTTTTATCGTATGCGCGGACAACATCGCCACCCACGCACCACCCAAATGCTGCATTATTATTTCATTGCCCAAGATATTCATGAGCGCATCAATTCCAGCTACATCAACTACAAAGTGTTCGTGCCTCAAATGCGCCACACCGATTTAATCTACCGCATACAACGTTTGATTAAATTGCAAGCGAACGCCTGCCGTACATTTGCACAAAATCTACGCCAAAACCACGACTATCAAAATCCACCACAACTTGACCGCGCGACCAAAGGTGCAGCCAAATCACTCAACTGGTACGCCACGCATACACCAGACAATGGTGCCTCGCCTTATAGCGTACAACAATTATTAGAAAACTTATCGCGCATTAGTCTGCAATTTAGCCAATTAGGCAGCCTGAAAAGCGAAAATCTCGTCCAAACCAACGAAAAAACACGCATACACATCAGCGATGCGCGCAATTTTCATCATGCATGGCGCACATTACGCCAGCACAGCACCTTACAATCCGCCACTTTCCGCCACGCCGTTCGCATGGCAATCATTACTTTTATATGCTGTATTAGCGTGCAAATCATCGCCAAATTTCAACTCAATCAAAATGATTTGAGCTTTGGTTACTGGATTTTATTGACCGCCGTATTTGTTTGCCAACCCAACTATACCACCACCAAAACACGCTTACTGCACCGCATTTACGGCACAGTCGGCGGCGTATTAGTCGGTTCAACCATTGCACTCATTCCCATGAGCATGGCAATTCAAATGACTATTGCCGTGTTGATGCTAACCCTGTTTTTCTTCACACGCACCAATAAATACAGCTATTCCACTTTTTTCATTACCATACAAGCCATGATGGGTTTCGCCATTATGGGTTTTGATGTATCAGGCTTTTTTGTGCCGCGCATCATTGATACCCTATTGGGTGCAGCCGTTGCAGGATTGGCCGTATATTATTTATGGGCAGATTGGAAATATCTTTCACTAGACAAAACCAGTGTACACGCCATACACAGCAATGCTGCGTATTTAGAAGCTGTATTAGCCGAATTACAAAACGGCATCAGCAACGATGTTGCTTACCGAGTAGCACGCCGTAATAGCCACGAACAAGCCGCCACTTTATCCAGCGTATTATCCGATATGGCACTCAATCCCGATAAACACCAGCAACAATTAGATAACGGTTTCAAATTATTGAAAACCAATTACGCCTTGATTAGCCATATTTCCGCGCTGGGTTCATATCGCGATAAAATCCATACAGATGATGCAACGGAACAACATTTTTTGTTGCTTTTTTATCCAGCTGCTAACAGCATCGTCCATATCTTGCGCCATATAAACACATGGAATGAAAACAAATTTCAGGCTGCCTTAACCCAATTACATACCCAATTAAATCAATTAAATCATTGGGTAGAAACGCAAGAAAATGAGCAAACTCAAAATAATGTTCTTTTTTATCAATTAATTATGATAAATGGATTGTTGCCAACCGTTTTTCAAACATTGCAATCATGCGCTGAAACAGCGTAAATCGTATCCAAAATGAAAGGCAGCCTGAAACCTTTGCAAAACCCCTAAAATTTGATTTTTAAAAATTTTAATGTTTTGAATTTTAAGAAATTTATTTTTCAAAAAAGTTCAAAAAATGGGGTTTTGCAAAGGTTTCAGGCTGCCTTTTTATGATGATTGATTAAAAATTATCCAATGCTACATCTAAAATCGTTTCACTACCCACAATTTGTTCATACAAACCATGTACTTGTGGCAACACATACGCGCTATACGCTTGGAAAATTTGCGTTTGAGCCGTGCAAAAATCATCGGATAAATCCAATTCATCTTTCAGGCTGCCTGAACGCAATGCCAACACGCCACGCATCAATTCAATCGCGCCCAAAGTCAAACCCATTTGCTGCAAATAAACACTTGCTGCCGCGCCGATTTTTTCAGGCTGCCCTGACCATTCCACCAATTTGGCGATGCTGCGTTGTGCTACATCAATCGCGGACAAAATATTCGCTGCGCTATACGCATCGGTTTCGTGTAATTGCATCGCCAAATCTGCGCCTTCTTGCAACAAACTCAATGGCAATGCGCCATCTTTGGCGGTGGTTTTGCGCCCTGCAAAATCTTCCGCTTGAATGCCGTTGGTGCCTTCGTAAATCGGCGTGATACGCACATCGCGGACAAATTGTGCCACGCCTGTTTCTTCCACAAATCCTGCGCCGCCAAATACTTGCATCGCCAAATTGCTTAAAACTACGCCATTGTCGCTCAACCATGCTTTAATCAATGGCACGAGTAAATCCAATTCGCGCTCATATTGTTTGCGCGCTACATTGTCTTCGCAATGACTTGCCAAATCGCTTAATGCGGCTGTACGCACATACAAAGCGCGTTGTGCTGCCAAAGTTGCTTTTTGTGTCAATAACATACGGCGCACATCGGCATGATGAATAATCGGCACGGCTTGCGGATTGTCGCTTGAGACATCGCGTCCTTGTACACGTTCTTTGGCGTAGGCAAGCGCGTTTTGATAAGCACGTTCTGCCACCGCATGCGCTTCAATGCCGACATTCAAACGCGCTTGTTTCATCATGGTAAACATGTATGCCAAGCCTTTGCCTGCACGTCCTACCATATAGCCGAGTGCATTGTCAAATTGCAAGGTGCAAGTTGGGCTGGCGTGAATGCCCATTTTATGTTCCAAACCAATCACTTGTACTGAATTGCGTTCGCCTAAACTGCCATCATCATTGACTAAATATTTGGGGACGATAAACAAAGAAATGCCGTTTACCCCTGTCGCGGCATCGGGTAAACGCGCCAAAACCAGATGAATGATGTTTTCGGCTAAATCGTGTTCGCCCCAAGTAATGAAGATTTTTTGCCCTGTGATGCGATAACTACCATCGTCTTGCGGTACGGCTTTAGTAGCGACTTGGGCTAAATCCGTGCCAGCGTTGGCTTCGGATAAATTCATCGTGCCTGCCCATTCGCCTGTACACATTTTGGGCAGATATGTTTGCTGTTGTGCTTCGCTACCGTGTTTAGACAAGGTGTCCACCGCTGCAATGGTCAGCATCGGTAGCAACGACAGTGATAAATTTGCTGCACACCACATTTCTTCACAAGCAGCGGAAACCAACGATGGCAGACCTTGTCCTCCAAATTTGGTGGGTGCACGCAATCCTGCCCAACCTGTTTCGCAGAATGATTGGTAGGCACGTTGTAAATCTTCGTGGGTGTGTACATGGCCATCGGACAGTTTTGCGCCGTTCAAATCGCCAGTACGGTTGGTGGGTGCCCATTCTTGTTCGGCAAAATGAGCGGCCTCGTCCAAAATAGCGTGTACAGTGTCGGTATCCACTTCTTGATAGGCAGGCAAATTTAAGATTTCAGGCAGCCTGCCATTGACATGGAGTGCAAAACGGAGTTCGGTTAGGGGAACGCGGTAATTCATGGTAAATCCTTTGTCGTGTGATTGATAATAGAACTGTATGCCTAATTGCGTGAATTGCAAAGTGCTGTGTGTGATTTTTTTGTATAAACGCAAATATTTTTCAAGCTGCATTGGAATAGAGGCAGCCTGAAAAAATAAAAATATTTGACTTTAACCTGTGGTTTAGGTTTATGATGTGTTTTTTTAATCGTGATAGAAAGGTTTGGCGTATGGAAACGATAACCCTAAAAATTGACGGCATGACCTGCGGTGGCTGTGTTAGCAGCGTAACGCGTGTTTTGAGCGAAACGACTGGTGTGGCAAACGCACAAGTGGATTTGGCAAGTGGCACGGCAGTGGTGCAATTTGATTCGGCGCAGACCAATGTGGCGGCATTAATTGATGTGGTGGAAGACGCTGGGTTTGATGTAGTGGTGTAAACTCAAAACAGGCAGCCTGAAAGGTTTTCAGGCTGCCTGAAACGAAAAACATCATTTTCAGAAAACTTAACCATAAAAACAGGGGATGGATTTTTATATCCGCCCTTTATATTTCAGGCAGCCTGATAAGGAGTAAAATCCCCTTTTAGGCAGCCTGAACCCATTTTCGGAGACCCCAAAAAATGCCCACCCAACACATCAACCTAAACATACGCGGCATGACCTGCCAAGCTTGCGCCAATCGCATTGAAAAAGTATTGAATAAAAAAGATTTTGTCCAATCCGCCACCGTCAATTTTGCAGGCGAAACCGCACAAATTGCATTTGATGACACACGCACCACGCCCAATGAACTAATCCAAATCATTGAAAAAACAGGTTTTCAGGCTGCCTTACCCAATACGGAGCAGCCTGAAAACAACCACGAAACCCATTGGCGCGTGTGGGCTTTGCTGGCGATGGCTGCACCGTTTATGTGGGGTATGCTGGGCATGATGTTTGGTTCACACGCGCTGATGCCGCCGCTTTGGGCGCAAATTGTGTTGGCAACGGCAGCGCAAACTTATTTCGCCTTGCCCTTTTATCACGGCGCGGTGGCGAGTGTGCGCGGCGGTGCGGCGAATATGGACGTGCTGGTTTCTATGGGGACTGTGGCGATTTATCTGTATTCGCTGGGCATGGTGCTGGCGGGACATGGCAGCCATCATGTGTATTTTGAAGCAGGGGTGATGGTGTTGGCGTTTGTGTCGCTGGGCAAATATTGGGAAGCGAAAACCAAACGTGGCAGCCTGAACGCACTTGGCGCATTGCTGCAACTCACGCCGCGTGAAGTCCTTGTTTACCAAAATGAAAACTGGATAACGCAGCCATTGGACACAATTAAAATTGGCGATATTTTACGTTGCGTACACGGCGGTCGTGTCGCGGCAGACGGCGAAGTGATTGCAGGCGAAGCATGGGCAGACGAAAGTCATCTCACAGGCGAAAGCCAACCCGTTTACAAAACACTAGGCGACAAAGTATTAGCAGGTTCCATTCTTTCAGGCAGCATGGACTATCGCGCCGAAAGTTTGGGCGGCGACACGCTATTGGGCGATATGGTGGCGGCGTTGGCGGACGCGCAGGGCAGCAAAGCTCCGATTGCGCGTTTGGCGGACAAAGTGGCAGCGGTGTTTGTGCCAACCGTGTTAGCCATTTCCGCCATCACATTGATTTTAACTTGGCTTATTTTGGGCGATTTGACGGCGGCGTTGGTGCGTGCGGTGGCGGTGTTGGTGGTGGCGTGTCCGTGCGCTTTGGGTTTGGCAACACCAGCCGCGATGATGGCGGGCATGGGCGTGGCGGTACGACATGGCGTGTGGTTTAAAAATGCGGCGGCGTTGGAAGCCGCTGGCGCAATTGAACACATTATTTTAGACAAAACAGGCACCATCACACAGGGCAAACCCGATATTGCCGCCATTTGGACAGCACACAATACAGATGAAACCAAACTATTACAAATCGCGGCGGCGGTAGAACGTCACGCGGCGCACCCTTTGGCGGCGACGATTGTCGCAGAAGCGGATAAGCGTGAACTGGCTGATTTGCCCATAGAAAATGTGAACACAGTCGCGGGCGAAGGCATTAGCGCGGACATTGTGGGCATGGGTAATGTGAAAGTGGGGAAATTAGATTTTTGTGGTTTCAGGCTGCCTGATTTTTTATTGGAAAACAAGAATGTGAGCGTTTCAGGCAGCCTGAATAATTATCAGCAATCTATCCCCTCCCCCGTCTCAAACGGGGGAGGGTTAGGGTGGGGGCAAAACAGCACAGACAATGCCAATTGGGTTGCGCCTGAAAACTCCACCCCCACCCCAGCCCTCCCCCGCCAGTCGGGGGAGGGAGCAAATTTCAGGCAGCCTGAAAACATTTGGCAAATCGCCAGCCTAGTTGCCGTCTCATTAAACAATCAAGCACTGGGCGCATTTGCCCTTGCCGACCCACTCAAACCCGACAGCCACGCCGCCATCACCCGTTTGCGCGAACACGGCATACACGTCCACATTTTGAGTGGCGACCACGCCGCCACCGTCCAACACATCGCCCAACAACTGGGGTTGCCCGAACACATGGCGCACGGCAACCAATCGCCGCGCCAAAAAGCCGAATTTATCCAACAACTCAAACAAACAGGCGTACGCGTAGCCATGGTGGGCGATGGCATAAATGACGCGCCCGCTTTAGCGTTGGCGGACGTTGGTTTTGCCGTACGCGGCAGCACCGACATCGCAGAACAGAGCGCGGACGCGGTGTTGGTCAAACCGTCCATCCAACAATTGGCGGACGGTTTATTGACTGCACGCGCCACCGTACGCACGATTAAACAAAATTTATTTTTTGCCTTTATTTACAATTTACTGGGGATTCCATTTGCCGCGATAGGGCTGCTCACGCCTGTGATGGCGGGGGCGATGATGGCGATGAGTTCCGTGTCAGTGTTGGGCAATGCTTTAAGATTGAAAAAACAAAACTTTTAAGTTTCAGGCTGCTTCACAGTCATTATGTCGGGCTACGGAAATCATTTTTTGTCGTGTACCGTAAGGCAGCCTGAAAACTTATTTGATAGTGAATTCAATTTAAACCAGTACAGCGTTTCCAGCTCCTTTAGTACTAGGTGTACACGGCGGTAGCTGTCGCCTTGTCCTGATTTAAATTGAATCCACAATAATTATTGAGTTATTTATACAAAAAACATCTTAATATCAAAAAATATAATGATTATAGGCAGCATGAAAACCCATATTTCATTTTCAGGCTGCCTTTTATATTATTTATCCGCTAACCAATCTCGTACGCGCGCTTCCAAAGCCGTTGCGCTTAATCCCATTTTATCCAGCAATAAAGCCGCATCGCCATGTTCGGTAACCACATCGGGAATACCACACAATAAAATTGGTTTCAGGCTGCCTTGGGCGGCTAATGTTTCCAAAACTGCACTGCCTGCACCACCTTGCACGGCATTTTCTTCCACGCATATCAAATAATCGTGTGTTTGCGCCAATTGTTGCAACAATGCTTCGTCAATTGGTTTCACAAAACGCATATCTGCCACCGTTGCGTCCAATTTTTCAGCAACCGTCAATGTGGCTTGTACCATGCTACCAAAAGCGATAAATGCCACACGTTTTCCTTCGCGGCGTACTATGCCTTTGCCAACAGGCACGGTTTTCAGGCTGCTTTCTACGGTTAAACCCAAGCCTGTACCACGCGGATAACGCACCGCTGTTGGTTGATTTAATGCATAACAAGTGCTTAATAAATCACGGCATTCTTGTTCATTACTCGGTGTGGCGATAACCAAATTCGGAATACAACGCAAATAGCTCAAATCATAAACACCTGCGTGAGTGGGACCATCTGCGCCGACAATGCCACCTCGGTCAATCGCGAATAAGACGGGCAAATTTTGCAAGGCAACATCGTGTACCAATTGGTCATAAGCGCGTTGCAAAAAGGTGGAATAAATGGCAACCACAGGTTTCGCGCCTTGCGTGGACAAACCTGCGGCAAAGGTAACGGCATGTTGTTCAGCAATGCCTACATCAAAAAAACGGCTTGGGAATTGTTTTTCATAGGCTACCAAACCGCTGCCTTCGCTCATGGCAGGGGTAATTGCCACCAATTTTTCATCTGCGCTGGCTTGGTCAATCAACCATTGCCCGAATACTTGGGTATAAGTCGGCGGCGTTTTCAGGCTGCCTTCTGTATTGGCAGGTGCTTTACCAATCGCGTGATATTTAATTGGGTCATTTTCGGCTAATTTGTAACCTTGTCCTTTTTTGGTGATGACGTGCAGCAGTTGCGGTCCTTTTTTCTCACGCAATTCGCGCAAAACATGAACCAGTTGTTCCACATTATGCCCATCTACCGCGCCTGTGTATTCAAAACCAAAATTTTCAAATAAAGACAAGGATTGATGCAGATGTTCGCCTTCGCTGGCGATGGTTTTAATGGTGCTTTCTGCTTTTTCGGCGATTTCTTTGACAACGGGTAATTTGTCCAACACTTTGGTGGAATGTTGTTTGATTTCATGCAACACGCCGCGCATATCACGCATCACATGACGTGCCAAATGTTTGGGCAATGCGCCGACATTGTGTGAAATAGACATTTCGTTATCGTTCAAAATCACGAGTAAATTCACGTCCATATCGCCAGCGCAATTTAAGGCTTCAAAGGCTTGTCCAGCGGTCATCGCGCCATCGCCAATAATTGCCACGCTGCGATTGTCTCGCCCTGCCAATTTGTCGGCAATAGCCATGCCCAACGCCGCGCCGATGGAAGTAGAAGAATGTCCCACGCCAAATACGTCATATTCACTTTCGCTGCGTTTGGGAAAACCTGCCAAACCGCCGTATTGCCGCATGGTGTGCATCAGATTTTTGCGCCCTGTTAAGATTTTGTGTGGATACGACTGATGCCCCACGTCCCAAACCAAATGGTCTGTGGGCGTATTGTAAATATAATGCAATGCAACGGTCAGCTCTACCGCGCCAAGATTGCTGGCAAAATGTCCGCCTGTTTGGGCAACGCTGTCTAATAAAAATTGGCGTAATTCAGCTGCAACTGCGGGCAACTGGTTTTCTTTCATTTGGCGCAAGTCGGCAGGGGAGTTAATTTGGTCAAGTAAGGGCGTATTCATGATTTGTTGTTGCGTGTAATAGATAAAATTGGGTGGGATTGTACTACAAGATAGGTTGAGAAAGGAGAGGCATCAATAGAGTTTCCGTAGAATAAAGGCAGCCTGAAACCTTTGCAAAACCTATTCAGGCTGCCTTTATAGTGAATTCAATTTAAACCAGTACAGCGTTGCCAGCTCCTTATGTACTAGGTGTACACGGCGGTCGCTGTCGCCTTGTCCTGATTTAAATTGAATCTACTATAATTATAGTAGCAGTAGTTGTTTTTAGTTTTTAATGAAACGTTTTTTTATAATAGTTTCACACTATTCATCCGTATCACTATTATCAATATTCACACTGTAATCAATGATAGAGGGTTGTGGGCGTGTTTTCGGTTGATGCTTACTGGCAGATAAATTATCCAAATATGCTTCATCAATATCGCCAGTGATATAGCAGCCTGAAAAACATGAATCATCAAATCCTTCAATTTTAGGATTGAGTTTGATAATTGCTGCTTCTAAATCTGCCAAATCTTGAAAAATAACTGCATCGGCATGAACTTCTGCGGCAATTTCTTCCACGCTACGCCCATTGGCAATCAATTCTTCGCGTGTGGGCATATCAATGCCGTACACATTGGGGAAACGTACTTCGGGCGCGGCGGATGCCAAGAAAACTTTTTTTGCGCCACTTTCACGCACCATATTCACAATTTCGCGACTGGTTGTACCGCGCACAATGCTGTCGTCCACCAATAATACATTTTTGCCCACAAATTCGCTAGGAATGGGGTTGAGTTTTTGACGAACAGATTTTTTGCGCGTGGCTTGCCCTGGCATGATAAACGTGCGTCCAATATAGCGATTTTTGATAAGCCCTTCACGGTAAGGTTTATTTAAATGATGCGCTAATTCCATCGCACTGGGACGGCTGGTGTCTGGAATCGGCATCACTACATCAATTTCATCCAAAGAAATGGCACGTTTGACTTTTTCTGCCAAAGTAACGCCCATATCGGCACGCGCTTGGTACACGGATACACCATCAATCACACTATCGGGTCGGGCAAAATAAACAAATTCAAATAAACAAGGTTTCAGGCTGCCTGAAAACTTGCGACTGTGAATATTGCCATCAAAATCAATAAAAATGGCTTCGGCTGGCTCAACATCGCGCACCAAATCATACGCCAAACCGCCAAATACCACGCTTTCGCTGGCAACTGCCCATGAAGTTTTGCCTTTATCTTCACGTTTGCCCAACACGAGCGGACGAATGCCTTTGGGGTCGCGGAACGCTACCAAGCCATAACCTGCAATCATGGCAACGACACCGTATGCACCGCGTACACGTTGATGCACTTTTTCTACGGCATCAAAAATATTATCTACTGTTAAACGCAAAGGGTCGGCGTTGGCGGCAACGGCACTGCGAATTTCATGTGCAAATACGTTGAGCAATACTTCGCTGTCCGATTGTGTGTTCACATGGCGTAAATATTTGGCATACACTTCTTGATACAATTCTTCGGTATTGGTCAAATTACCATTGTGTGCCAAGACAATACCGAAAGGTGAGCTGACATAAAATGGTTGCGCTTCAGCTGGGCTGCCTGCATTGCCTGCGGTAGGATAGCGCACATGCGCGATGCCTGCATTACCGTGCAAATCGCGCATATTGCGTGTGCGGAATACTTCGCGCACCATGCCTTTGCCTTTGTGCATATGAAAACTGCCATTTTGTGTGGTAACAATGCCTGCCGCATCTTGACCGCGATGTTGCAACATTTGTAAACCATCATAGAGCAGTTGATTAACAGATTCGTGTGCAATGATGCCTAATACGCCGCACATATTGGTTTTACTCCGTTGGTGTTGTAGAGGAAGATTTTTTGTGTGATGAATTTAATTTTCTATTGGTTTTATCATCGGAAGAGGGTTATTTCAGGCTGTCTTTTTCATGATTAAATTGAATTTGGTCAGCTAAAAAAGAAGGGAGATAGGGTGTGCCTAACATAGCCGTTTTTTCAAAAAAAGGGGAAGTTTTGGCATTAACCCACTCGGGATGACTGGGTAATTCACTAAATGAACAAGCAAGTGTGCCGATGCTGATGATAATCACCCCCTTAATTGCACCCAAAATACCACCCAATATGCGATTAATATGTGATAGACGAGTTTTTTTGATAAATAAATCCAGCATTTCATGCAAAATAGCCACGCACACTCGTGCCACGATATAGGTTATCACAAAAGCGAAAATAACCGCTATTTCACGAGGGCGCATGGATGTAAAAATAATATCAGCAACATCGGCAGCGAACATTTTGGCAATCAGTAAGCCAATGATGAAGCTGGCAAACGCAAGAACTTCGCCTACCAGCCCTCGCATGACTGATACGATAATGCAGCATAACAATATGCCTAATGTAATTAAGTCAAAAGTCGTCATAATTATTTATGTTCAATTACCATGCCACCTAAGCCACGGCTTTTCATTTTAGCAGCAGCTTGTTCTGCTTCATTGCGGTTGGCAAATGTACCTGTCTGAACACGATACATTTTACCTTTAGAAGTATTAATTTCTTCAATGCGTGAAGAATAGTTCAGGCTGCGTAATTTTTGTTGTACTTGCAAGGCACGGTCACGTTCACGAAATGCGCCAGCTTGGACAATTACTTTGCCACTACTATTTTTATTGGTAGAAGCGGTTGCTGTTTTGCGTTCGGTTGCTTTACGAGCTGCTTCTTCTGCAGCACGACTTCGCTGTTGTTCGGCGGCACGAGCAGCAATCAAACGACGTTGTTGCTCATTGGCAGCACGTTGTTGTGCTTGAATTTTTTCACGTTCTGCCTGACGCGCACGTTCTGCGGCTAATTGTGCTTGACGCGCACGTTCCGCAGTTGCGCGTTGTCGTGCTAAACGTTCGGCTTCCGCTTTGGCAGAAATGGCTTGTGCTTCTCGACGGCGGCGTTCATCTTCACGTGCTTTGGCAATGCGCGCTTGTTCGGCACGTTGTTTAGCCAGTTCACGTTCGCGTTTTTCCATTTCTTTTTTACGCGCCGCTTCTTCACGCGCCAAACGACGTTCTTCTTGACGGCGTTTGCGTGCTTGTGCAGCCGTTTCTTGTGAACCATCTGCACTCTTTGCAACGGAATCAGTTGTGCGTAATTGGTCATCACGAATGTTTGATTTAGGCGTAGTTGATTTTGTCAATGGTGCAGGACTGGCAATTTCGGTTAATTGACGTGCAGTTTCGGGAACAGAACGTTTATTTTCCGTTTGTGGTGCTTCGGCTATCATTTCATCGGCGCGTAAAGCATTACTACTTGATAATGTGGTTAATTTAGGTGTGATGGTCGTATTTTTACGATTGGTGTGTTCATCAGCAGTTTGTTGTTGTGTATTTTTAATGGCATGATTATTTGTTGTTTGTTGCACATTATCAGTTGAACTTGCAGTTACTGTATCTGATGCTTGATTCTTGCTTAAGTCAGTTGGTCGTAAAACTTCTTTTTGTATTTTTTTTGGTTTTTGTTGTTGATAAACAATTGGTTGAGGTTGCTCTTTGGGTTCATTGCTAGCAACGGCAGCAAATAGGCTACCTGCCAATAAAGTAATCGCACCTGCGCCAATCAAACGGCGACGGTTTTTGCGTTTGAGCAACTCATATTCAGAGATAATTTCGTATTCGTATTGTTGGTCTTTATTGGGTTGATTCATGGAAATTCTTTCAAGCAATAAGCATTTGAGCAATCTCGCTCACGGTGTGGAATGAGCCAAAAATGGTAATTCTATCATGTTCTTGTGCATCGGATAAGGCAGCTTGATAGGCAGCCTGAATATTCTGGAATATTTTGATAGATGAAATATTATTTTGCTGCATTTTTGCCAATAAATCTGTGCTATTCATGCCACGTGGCATATCCAATGGGGCGATATACCAATCATCAAAATCGTTTTTCAGGCTGCCTAATACGCCGTCAATGTCTTTATCTGCCAAAATACTGAATACGGCAATGCGTTTTGTGGCGGTGGGTAAGTTTTTGAAATTATCCGACAAAGCGCGTGCGGCGTGTGGATTGTGTCCGACATCTAAAATAACCATCGGATTTTGTTGTACAATTTGGAAGCGCCCAATATTGGTTGCGCTTTGTAAACCTTGTGCGATGGCGTTTGTTGAAACGGGCAACTGTGTTTTCAGGCTGCCTATGGCTTGTAGCGCACAGGCGGCGTTGTTGAATTGATACGAGCCGTGTAGGGCAGGGTGGGGCAGAGATTGTATGTTCAGGCTGCCTGAAAAATCCCATGTGTTTTCATGAATTTGATAAGTAAAATCGTGTTGTACGATGTGTAAATCTGCGCCGATTTCTGCGGCGTAATTTATCATGGTTTGTGGTGGTGGATTTTGTCCACAAATGGCGGGTGTGTGGGCGCGGAAGATGCCTGCTTTTTCGTAGCCCACTTGTTCTATGGTGTCGCCTAAAAAATTTTGGTGGTCTAAATCCACGCTGGTGATGATGGTGCAATCGGCATCAAAAATATTGACTGCGTCCAAACGTCCGCCCAAGCCGACTTCCAAAATCATCACGTCCACATTTTCTCGTTGGAAAATATCTACGGCGGCAAGGGTGTTAAATTCAAAATAAGTCAGCGAAATGTCGCCGCGTGCGACTTCAATGCGTTCAAAGGCGGCGACAATTTTGGCATCATCAACGGCTTGGCAGTTGAGTGCGATGCGTTCGTTGAAACGCAATAAATGTGGGCTGGTCAGCGTGCCGACCGTGTAACCTGCAGCGCGGTAAATGTGCGACAAAAAGGCACAGGTTGAACCTTTGCCATTGGTACCGCCCACGATGATGATGGGGCAGGTGGGGGTAAGTTGCATGGCGTTTTTGACTTGGGTGATGCGTGTTAAACCCATATCAATCAAACCATTAGAATGCGCGGTTTCTAAATGCGCGAGCCATTGTGAAAGTGTTTTTTGCATGATTTATTTCGGTGTGAAAGGCAGCCTGAAAGGTTTCAGGCTGCCTAATTTTATTATCGGGAAAATTACCAATACCATGGATGCCAGAAAGGCGAACGCCAGCGCCAATCGTGATAGTAGGCGTTGCGGATTTCGTGTAAACGCTGTTGCGCCAAATAATTTTGCCATGCCATTTTGTAGCACGATTGGAACATCGGTTCATTGATTTTTTCTACATAACGCAGTTTGAAATCTTGTTTTTCTTTTTCGGATGCGTATTCGCGTTGGTCAAATTGTTCGCGCATCAAATCAGCGGTATCTTTATCGCATTGTTCAGCAAGGGCAACTTGTAGATTTTCTTCAAATTTTTTTTGTTCGGCAGCGCGCTGTGCTTGTTCTTCGGGCGTGAGCGCGCAGGCGGATAATAATAGTGTGGCGAATGTGGCAGTCAAAACAGAACGAGACATGATGACTCCTTGGTTTATAAATTTGATGAGATAAGATTATACTGCGTTTTAGGCAGCCTGAAAGCTTAAAAATTGGTTTTCAGGCTGAAACCTTTGTAAAACTCGAAATTGTAGGTCTGATTCTTGAATCCGACATTTCTTATATTATTATAACTGTCTATTTTTATTTAAAAATTGTAATATACAAGTATCTGATACACGAGTTTTCAGGCAGCCTGAATAGGTTTTGCAAAGGCCTTTACCTATACTATAATCCACAACCATCCACATTTTTTCAGGCTGCATCATGGCAACCCTACTCTACCAAAATACCCCAAGCGAATACCGCAACGAAAGCACACAAAAACCACCCCGCGAAGCCATCGCCGTGCGTGAAACTTCTGCTGACCACATCATTCAAAATGCACGCAACAACATCGCCACCGTTTGGCAGGGCGATTTTCACAATGCCAAACAAGTCCTATCCGCCATCAAAAAGCGTGTGCAGCCCAAACCCAAACACGAAACCGACCCCACTACCGCGTTTCACAAACACCGCTTGGCACAATCGCAAACCGCCCGTTTGGTCAATATGTTATTGGTAGAAATCCAAGCCGATTTGCAACTGAATTTACCACGCGCACCCAATATTCAGGCTGCCTTATTGGACGTTTATGGCGAACACAATAGCGAAAAATTCCTGTTACCACTCAATCAATTACTTGGATTTATTGGCGCACACGAATGGCACAAAAAAGGCGTAGCCATCGCTGAATTGGACGACAAAATCCATGTCCCTTTCGGCGTATTTTCCCCTATTCGCGGCGAATATTTATCCTTACTGATGCAAGCAAAGCAGCCTGAAAACGCCCAATTTGCGTTTGATATTGGCACAGGCAGCGGCGTATTAGCCGCCTTATTGGCAAAACGCGGCATCGCAAAAATCATCGCCACCGATACCAACCCACGCGCTGCCCAATGTGCGCGTGAAAATATCGCGCGATTAGGTTTCTCTGCACAAGTTTCGGTTATAGAACAAGATTTATTTCCCGATGACATGGCAGATTTAATCGTATGCAATCCGCCATGGTTACCCGCCAAACCCACTTCGGCGGTGGAAACGGCTTTGTATGACCCCGAACACGGTATGTTGCACGCATTTTTGCGTGGTGCAGCGGCACATTTGCGCGAAAATGGACGCGTGTGGCTGATTTTGTCGGATTTAGCGGAACATTTGGGCTTGCGTAGCAAAGATGATTTGCCACATTGGTTGGACAAATATGGTTGGGAAATAGAAAGCAGCCTGAAAACTACGCCACAACATAATAAAGCGCACGATTTACGCGACCCTTTGGCATTTGCACGTGCACGCGAGACAACTTATTTATTTGTTTTAAAAAAGAAAGTTTTATGATGAAATGGACAAGCAATCATCGGCTGCCTGCAAGCGAACCCAATGAAAATAATCGCGTTGAATACGCTCATCCGCAATTATTAAGTGGCGCATCGGACGATGGACAATTTATTTATGATGCAATTTGGGCGGAAACGGAAGCGGTATTTGTGCTGACTGTGATGTGGATAAACGAAGAGTTTGGTTTTGTGGAAGATACGGTGCGCATGTATCCAAATAATCGGGCAGAATTATTGCAGCAAGTCGCAGCATTTCAGGCTGTCCCTGAATCATTTTTTGGTATATAAGCATGATTAGTTTACTGATGTTTTGAGAACCTGTGTTCATAATCTTAATAGCTTGCTTTTATCGCCACTTCATACGACTACTGCGTTGGCTTCCCACGCCAATATGTTCAATATTGGCGTGGGAAGCCGCCTTGTATTCGCATGAATTGACAATAAAATCAAGCTATCAATCTTACGAACACAGGTTCTGAGATAAATGCAGAAGATATGATAAAAAATGTTCAGGCAGCCTGAAAACAATAATTTTGCAAAAGTTTCAAAAAGTGTATAAAAGTTTTCAGGCTGCTTTTCAATTAAAAGGCAGCCTGAAAACTTCATTAAAAATAATCGATTAAAATTATTTTATATAAATGTAAAATGTATTTATACAGTCAGAAATGCTTATTTTTTCTCTGGTGCGCGTAAACTGTTGTCATCGCCAAACCATTTAGTATAAATTTTGTCATATGTACCATCAGCTTTTAGTGCTTTTAAGCCAGCATTGATTTTACCAATTAATTCGGTATTGCCTTTTTGTACAGCAAAGGCAATACGAACATCTTCATTTGGGTCATAAACCGATGTGTAGACTTTAGGTATATCTGTTGCTGATGCAGCATTGGTGTCGTGGTGGCTGTGGTGATAACTTAATACGCCTGCATCACCCGCAACGTAATCTACTTCGCCACGTATAAAAGCGGTATATGCAGCGTAAACACTAGGAAATGGCACAATATTGCTTACACCAGCATGTTTGAGTGAATCTTGAGAATGCGAACCTTGTTGTACACCTACTTTTTTATCTTTTAAATCTGTCAAAGTTTTGGCAGTACCGCCTTCTTTACCCATAATCACATTAGGTGCAAAGGCATAAGGTTCTGACATTTCTGATTTTTCTAAACGTTCAGGGCGCATGCCTAAACAAGCTGCCAAAATTTGAAATTCTCCAGAACCTAAAGAATCAAACAAACCACTGCGAGCTTGTGAAACGAAGCTCACTGAGAAACCTTGATTTTGTGCAATGGCGTTAAGTAAGTCTACATCAAAACCTGCAATTTGACCTTGTTCATCTTTAAAATCAAATGGAGGATAGCTGGCATCTGTGCCGACAATATAACTTTCTTGTTGACTGCTTACAGAAGTAACAGCCGAGGTTGGTGTTTCGGTTGGTTGTGTACTTGTAGAAGTTTGACTTTCATTACTACATGCAGATAAAGCCAGCAAACAAGCAGCAACTAAAATACTTTTCTTCATAATTGTTCCTTTGTAACTAAATGATGAGTGTAAAAATTAGAGATACATTCCATTTGGAGAATGGAACTTTAAAAGTATAGAGTAGGGTATTCACTCTTGTATAGAATAAGGTTGATGAATGCCCTATAATCATGTATTTATTAGATAAGTTTATGATGCTGTTGTTACTTTTCTGCAACATATAGATATGCTGAAATTTTTCCTCTTATAATTATAATTTCTTTCTACAAGCAGCCTGAAAATCATTATTATGATACCACACTCATTTATAGACGAATTACTTGCCAAAACCGATATTGTGGACGTGATTGACCAATATGTTCCGCTGAAAAAAGGCGGTGCCAATTACATGGCATGTTGTCCGTTTCACAAAGAAAAATCGCCCAGTTTCTCTGTTAGCCCAACCAAACAGTTTTACCATTGTTTTGGTTGTGGCGCACATGGTTCAGCGATTGGATTTGTGATGGAACATCAAGGGCTAACTTTTCCCGAAGCGGTGCAAATTTTAGCAGATAGAGTTGGCATGAAAGTGCCACAAGACCGCAATATGCAGCCTGAAAATGCCGCAGAACGTGCACAACGCAAACAGCAGCAACAAACATTAGAAACCACCGTGCAAACCGCCGCACAATTTTACGCGCAACAACTCAAAAGCAGTCTGTCAGCGATGGATTACGCTCGCAAACGCGGTTTATCGCCCGAAATCATCGCGCATTATGGCATTGGTTACGCGCCCGAAGGCTGGACACCGCTGGCGCAGGTTTTTCAACCGTATCCCAATGGCGAACTGATTGCCAGCGGCATGGTCATTGACCAAGAAGGTAAACAATATGACCGTTTTCGCCATCGTTTCATGTTCCCTATTCGCAATCTTTCAGGCAGCGTGATTGGTTTTGGCGGACGAGTTTTGGACGACAGTAAACCCAAATACCTTAATTCACCTGATACCCCTTTGTTTGACAAAGGGAAAAATCTGTATGGCTTATACGAAGCACGCGCTTCGATTAAAGATGCGGGGCGAATTTTGGTGGTAGAAGGTTATATGGATGTGGTCGCATTGGCACAATTTGGCGTGGGTTACGCGGTGGCAGCATTGGGAACAGCGACAACCGCAGAACACATTAAATTGCTGATGCGTCAAACCGATAGCATTTATTTTTGTTTTGATGGCGATATAGCAGGACAAAAAGCCGCATGGCGCGCGCTGGAAAATGCGTTGCCACAGTTGAAAGACGATAAATCGCTGCATTTCCTATTTTTGCCCGAACAACATGACCCTGACAGTTTTGTACGCGAATTTGGCAAAGCACGTTTTGAAGAAGCCTTGTTACACGAAAGCAAGCCATTATCACGTTATTTTTGGGACGCACTGACGGCGGATTTGGATTTGGCAACACAAGAAGCCAAAGCCGAATTGGTCAAACGCGCCACACCTTTGCTCAACCAAATTACCGCGCCGACTTTGGCATTTTTGCTGAAACAAACTTTGAGTGAAATCACGGGCATTGATGCGAGCAATTTGGCATATTTAATGGGTCAAGCTGCACCACAACGGCATATTACGGCAAAAAATTACAAATTACCGCGAGAAAGTTTCAGGCAGCCTGAAACGCCGACTTTGGTACAAAAACAAATTCGTACTTTATTGCTGAATCCAGCATGGGCGGAATATGTCGTGTTTCCAGATTATTTGCGTGTACAGGGCGATTTTGCTTGTTTATTGGCATTGGCGGATATGTATCGCGCGCACGGTGGCATCAGCGTGGCGCAAGCGATTGAGCATTTTCGTGATACACCGTTTGCGTCCATCATTGAATATATTTTCCGCAATACGATGCAAAGCAATGAAGATTTGAGTGAAGCGAGTGAAGAAAAATTGCAGGAATTTCAAGATGGTATGCTGAAATTGGTGGAAATGCTGAAAAAAGAACAAGTGAATTGGTTGCGACAAAAAGGGGAGGATTTGAGTGCGGAAGAGAAAAGATTGTTGGTGTATTTGTTGAGTGGGAAATAAGATTGAGGCAGCCTGAAAACATTAAAATTGTATTAAACCGCGTGGGCAACAAATTACCTAGCCTTGTATCTACGCTTGCTGAATTTTAATTTCTTTAACTATATTTTTACATTCACATATATAATGCGTTTGTTTTTCTTATTTTTATAACTGAATCAACAAGGGTCTTAAACATGAAAAAAACTGCTTTAACTTTGGTTGTAAGCGCATTGTTGGCGCACAACGTGGTAGCCGCCCCCATTCAATTTCGCATTATTGAAACTAGTGATATCCACACCAATTTAACCGACTTTGATTATTACAAAGACCAAGTCAATCCCCAATACGGTTTAACTCGAACCGCTACGCTGATTAATCAAGCTAAACAAGAAAATCCCAACCATATTTTGTTGGACAATGGTGACCTGATTCAAGGTGCGCCCATGGGCGATTTCATGGCAAGCAAAGGCTTGGTAAAAGGTGAAAAACACCCAGCCTATTTAGCTTTGGAACATTTGGGGTTCCATGCCAGTACTTTGGGCAACCACGAATTCAATTTCGGCTTGGATTTTTTGCATCAAGCGATGGAATCCACCCACATTCCCATACTCAATGCCAATGTGGTGGACGCCAAAACAGGAAAAAATAAATACACGCCTTTCATCATTTATCTCATGAATTTGAAAGACCAAAATGGCAAACAACACAATGTGAAAGTGGGTATTTTGGGTTTGGTAACACCTCAAATTTTGCAATGGGACAAAAAACATTTGGAAGGCAAAGTGTTGGTGCATGATATTGTGGCAAGCGCGAAAAAATGGGTGCCGCACATGAAACAACAGGGTGCAGATGTGGTCATTGTTTTGAATCACAGTGGCTTGGGTGACACCAAAAAAGCCTATCAAGCTCAACAAGAAAACACCACCTATGAATTGAGTAAAATTGCAGGCGTGGATGCGGTGGCATTCGGTCATGCACACGGGCAATTTCCTAGCGAAGAATTTGCCAATCTGCCCGCCATTAACATCCAAAACGGTACGATTCACGGTAAAGCAGCCACCATGCCTGGTCAATTTGGCAGTCACATCGGTATCATGGATTTGACTTTGGATAATCGCTCGGGCAAATGGCAAGTGGTCAATAGTCAATCGCATTTGCGTTCCATTTACGATAGTAAAAACAAAAAACCTTTGGTGGAAAATGACCCACAAATAGTCAAATTGATGCAGCCTTATCACGAAGCCACTCGTCAATTTGTTGGCAAACCCATAGGCAAATCGTCTGACAATATGTTCAGCTTTTTGGCATTGGTGCAAGATGATCCCACTATGCAAATCGTCAGCCAAGCCCAAATCGATTATGTGAAAAAAGTCTTTCAGGACCACCCCAAATACAAAAACCTGCCTGTATTGAGTGCCGTTGCACCCTTTAAGGCGGGTGGACGCAAAAACGACCCTAACAGCTACACCGAAGTCCACAAAGGCACATTGACTTTCCGCAATGCCGCTGATTTGTATTTGTATCCCAACACCCTGTATGCGGTTAAAGTGTCGGGCAAAGAATTACGCGAATGGCTGGAATGTTCTGCAGGCATGTTCAACCACATTGATGTGAACAGCAGCCAACCCCAAGCCTTGCTGAATTGGAACGGTTTCCGAACCTATAATTTTGACGTGATAGATGGAGTGGAATACGAAATTGATGTCAGCCAACCTGCCCGTTACGATGGTTCGTGCAAATTGGTCAATTCAGGCAGTCGCCGTATTCAAAAACTGACTCATCAAGGCAAAGCCGTGAAAGATAGTGACGAATTTATTGTTGCTACCAATAACTACCGTGCTACAGGAGGTAGTTTTGCAGGCACAGGCGATAACAACATCATTTACGCCGCCCCTGATGAAAACCGCCAAGTTTTGGCGCAATACATCAGTCAATATAGTCAGCAACACGGCGAAATACGCCCCAATGCCGACCAAAACTGGACATTCAAAGCTTTGCCACAGCCTAATTTGCATGTTTATTTTGAAACTGCCAATAGTGAATTGGCACGACAATTCATCAAAGAAAAAGCCGTGCGCTCCTACACATTTGAAAAAGTGGATGAAACAGGTTTTGCCGTGTATCGCATTGACCTGTCAGGAAAAAAAGTCAAATAAGCAAGAGTAGATACAAGGATGGGCAACTCGTTGCCCACATAAATAACCATAGTACCCCTAACCTCTTTTCAGGCTGCTTATAATCATAAATATCTTTCCTATTTTTGATATAAACATGACTTGTATCAATAATCCAATGATTAAAATAAGCTTTCAGGCAGCCTGAAAAATAAAATAACACGGTATGTATCAAACCGCGTGGGCAACGAGTTGCCCACGCGGTTTAATCCCAATCCCCTACCTGCATTTGGTTGCGCACAATCTCTGTGCCACCCCAGTTTTCAGGCAACATACCCAAGCGCACATAACGATGAAAGGTTGAATATTCCCAATCCACGCATTGTGCCACATAACCATGTTTCACAGGATTAAAATGCACATAATCTATGCAACGCTGTAAATCTTGCTCATCACGGATTTCATGTTCCCAAAATCGGCGTTGCCAAATGCCTTTTTCTCTGTGTTTGATTTTGCTGTGGCTACGCGTTTGGCTGGCATCAAAATGACGCGAAAAATAGCGTTTAATCAGTTGCCATCTCAATGAATAATCGCAGTCATCGGGCGGTAAAGTCCAAATGGCATGAACGTGGTCGGGTAATACGCATACTGCAACTGATTCAAAAGGATAATCTTGCCAAACTTTGCGATAGGCTTGTTTGAAATAATCAATATGTTGAACCAATAAATTGCTTTGGCGATTGGCTAATGCAACGGTAAAGAAAAATGTACCGCCTTTTTGTTGCGAACGCCGATAATGGGACATGATTTCAGGCTGCCTATAAGAATGAAATGGTCATATTAACATTATTTTTTTGTTTAAATAATTCAATGGTTACAATGGAATTTTATGCAGCCTGAAAAATTGGAGAATTGCGTTAAACCGCGTGGGCAACGAGTTGCCCACCCTACTCTTGCTGCAGCGCAAGAACAAAATAAATCGGCTGCTACTACAGAAACTGTCGCAGGTTCAGCTACAGCAACTGTGCAAGAATCCAATAATGGTGGTGAAACCTATATCGTGATGAGCCAACCATCTTATCCACCATTTGCCACTCGTGGCGATAAAGGTGAAATGATTGGGTTGGATATGGATTTGCTCAATGCGATTGCCAAAAAAGCAAGCGTAGGGTGGGCAACTCGTTGCCCACGCAAATAACCACAGCACCCTTAACCCCTTTTCAGGCTGCCTATAATCAGAAATATCTTTCCTATTTTTGATATAAATATTATTTTTTATCAATAATTTAATGATTAAAATGAGCTTTCAGGCAGCCTGAAAATAAAATAACACGGCGTGTATCAAACCGCGTGGGCAACGAGTTGCCCACCCTACTTGCTTTTAAATAGCAAAGTGAATGATGTTTGGCATGCGTGTAGTATAGTGCCAGCCATTAATCATTAAATTCATGCAGCCTGAAAAATGAGAATTTGGTTCTAGAAAAATAATTTTGCTGTTGTTTGCATAGGCAATGAATTACCCACACTATGCTTGCTATAACATTGGTAATTTTGATGGTAGCAACAGTTTTCTTGTACCAATTCGCCAGCAGGATTGTAGGTGTAACGGCTTAATTTGCCGTCAAACCCAGTTTCACTCAATAAACGGTTACGCTCATCATACGCAAAACGGTAAATATTGCCGTTTTCGTTGATGAGTTCGTTTAAACGACCAATGCGAATTAGCCCCTAGTAAATGGTTACTGTCATGAATAATAATCATTAGGGAACTGGTTTACCTTTAAGATAGTCGCTATAAGTATAGACATAATACAGTCTATGATAGGTACCAGGTTCAGAAAATCCTGATACCAAAATCAGTTTTTTATCCATTTCCCATGAAATACGAGTTTCATAAGTATGATTTTTGAGTTTAAAAGTGACTAAAAAATAATGATTATTTGGTTTCAAAGTATCTTTATCAAATTCTGAAAATAGGTAAACACCTTGTAAAGTTGAACCCATTTCTTTGATGAATGCTTTGTAAGGTAATTCTTCTTGAGTCAATTCATTCTCACGGAGAAAAGTACGATAAAGGTCTTGATTTATATCAGGAATTTTCATACCTTTTTTGTAAATAAGATAACAATCAGAAACTTTTAAATAATTTTCTTCATCTATTAACCATTGCTTTGCACTGAACCAATATTTTGTGTATGGATAGATATCTGTTGATTCTTGGTCGCGTCTTATCACATACATTTGATATTTTTGCTCCATTAAATATATTCCTATCAATAATACTGAAGATAAAATGACAATAAGCTTAATGTGTTTATATATTTTTTTCATGATTTCATTTTGGTCGGTATTCTACTAAACCTTCCCTTACTCCTGTTGGAGCAAGCGTAGGGTGGGTAACTCGTTGCCCACGCAAATAACCACAGCACCCTTAACCCCTTTTCAGGCTGCCTATAATCAGAAATATCTTTCCTATTTTTGATATAAACATGACTTGTATCAATAATCCAATGATTAAAATAAGCTTTCAGGCAGCCTGAAAAATCACTTTTCAGGCTGCCTGAATCTTATTTCACGATGCCGCTTGTTGCTGCGCCCGTTCATTGTCTATCAATTTTTGTAACACCACATCACGCGCACCATCCATCGCTACCACGCCATTTTCCATAATGATGATTCTGTCCACCATCTGCAAAACCTGTGGGCGATGCGTTACCACAATCATGGTTTTATCGTGCGCCCATTGTTGCAGCGCGCGCAACGCCAAATTTTCGGTGGCAGGGTCAAGCCCCGTAGTCGGTTCGTCCAACAATACCACACGCGGCTGTTTCAAAGTCAATCGCGCCAATGCCACAATTTGTTTTTGTCCACCCGATAAACCTTGTCCATCTTCGCCCAAAGGCATATCCAAACCTTTGGGATGATTTTGAATGATTTTATCCAAACCAAACCGCGCCAAAGCATTGAGTAAATCTTGGTCAGATGAAACATAGCCATCAGAACGCGCCAAATCCATATTTTCGCGCAATGTTCCCAAAAATAAACGCGGCGATTGGTTTAACAAAGCGACTTGATTGCGTAAGAAATTCGGGTCAAGCTGGCGCAAATCCACATTATCCAGCGTAATATTGCCCTGTTGTGGCTCATACAAACCTGCCAACAATTTCAATAAAGTAGATTTGCCGCTGCCAATACTCCCCAAAATCGCCACTTTTTCGCCTGCATGAATGGTTAAATTAACACCTCTTACCGCAATCGGCGCATCTTTACTGTATGTAAATACTGCTTGATTGATATTCAGGCTGCCTGAAACCGTATCCAGCGTAATGTATTGACGGTCAGGTGCGCGCTCAATCGGGCGTTCCACAATTTTGTTCACGCCTTCCAAAGCGTGTTTTGCCGATTGATAACGTGTTGCCAAACCTGCAATTTGTCCCAGCGGCGCAAGGGCGCGTCCCGACAAAATCACCGATGCAATCAATGCACCCATTGTGATTTGTTCACTTGGCATGGTACTGTGAATTAAAAATGTGCCGACCACCACTAAAAATACTGTATTTAACTGTTGCATCGCCACTGCAAAATTCACAATAAAGTTGCTTGTGTCTTTCACTTTAATGGATGCTGCTGCCGTTTTAGCGGTGAACAAATCCCATTTTTGTTGTGCCCAGTTGGTTGCGTTGTTCACTTTCAACGTTTCAATTCCCTCAATCGCTTCCACTGCCAACCCTTGACGTTGTGAACTTTCTTTCATGGATTGATTGATGTAGCGCGACAAAGGGCGTTGCATGATGAAACTGACTACAACCACTATCATGATAATGGTAAATGGCACAATCGCCAGTTTTATGCCACCAATTAAGCCAATCACACTCACAAATAACAATAAAAACGGAAAATCTACAATTGCCAATAAACTCGCGCTGGTCATAAATTCGCGCACAGCTTCAAAATCGCGCAAATTATTGGCATATGAACCTGCTGATGTGGGTTTTTCTGCCAAACGCAGCGACATCACGCGACGAAATAGCGCAGAGCTGATAATCAAATCAGCTTTTTTGCCCGCAATATCAGTCAAATGTCCGCGTATCAATTTGGTGATTAATTCAAACAAAACCGCAATAACTACCCCAATACTCAACGCAGTTAAAGTCTCGTAAGATTTATTCGGAATCACGCGGTCATACACTTGCATCACATACAAAGAACTGACCAAAGCCAAAAAATTGATGATGACAGTTGCCAAAATGACTTGATAATAATAGCTGCGAAAACGCGCAATCACTTTCCAAAACCATGCTTTGGGCAGCGTGTATTCAGGCAAATCGCTGCGACCATCGGCGGCGATTTTCGGTTTGATAAACCAACAATAGCCCAAATAATGCTCATTTAATTCATCGTACGACAATTCTTGTGCCACATTGCCTGTTTGCAAAATACGATAGCGTTTCAGGCTGCCTGAACCTGAAATGTGCGTGATAACCGCCGCTTGTTCATCTTTCAACACAATCACACACGGCACGGCAAGCGTGGGAATATCGTTCAGGCTGCGTTTAGATAGTTGATTATCAAAACCATGACTGGACAGCACTTCGGCAAGCGATGCGTAATTCACATGCAGATTTTTATCGCGCAAAACTTGGGCAGCCAAAGCGGCTTCGGCAATTGGTGTACCCAACTGTTGTGTGGCAAGAGACAGATGTTCAATAATGGATTTCATGGTATTTGTAAAAAGATAAAAGTTAAAAAATAGGCAGCCTGAAAATCAAAAATTATAGTGGATTCAATTTCAATCAGGACAAGGCGACAGCGACCGCCGTGTACACATAGTACATAAGGGAGCTGGTAACGCTGTACTGGTTTAAGTGAATTCATTATAGGTTTTCAGGCTGCTTTTTTATAGGATAAGGCAGCCTGAAAAATAATATGATTGTATCAAATTAAGCCTTTTCAGGCTGCTTGTATTTTGCTAAACAATTCTTGCAACGCTAAGGCGCGATGGCTAATGGCATTTTTTTGTTCGGCAGATAATTCGGCGGCGGTGCAAGCAAAATCAGGCAGATAAAAATGTGGGTCGTAACCAAAGCCATTTTTACCAGCAGCTTGCGTTTGCCATTGTCCGCGCCAAATGCCTTCAGCGATGATGGGTTGTGGGTCGTTGGCGTGGCGTACGAAAACCAATACGCAAACGTAATAGCATGATTTGTCGGATTGATTGGCCAATTCTGCCGATACTTTGGCATTGTTTGCCGCATCGGATTTGGGATTATCGCCTGCAAATCGTGCCGACAATACCCCTGGTGCGCCGCCGAGTGCGTTGACGCAAATGCCACTATCATCCGCCAATGCAGGCAAACCGCTGTGTTGGCTGGCGTGGCGTGCTTTGGCGAGCGCGTTTTCCACAAATGTGTGAAATGGTTCGGGACATTCGGGTGTGTTGAATGCGGATTGTGGCAAAATTTCAATGTGTTGTGCGGCAAATAGCGCGGAAAATTCTTTTAATTTGCCTGCATTATTGCTGGCGAGAACGATTTTGGGAAACATGGCAAACCTGTGTGGGATGGCGTAAAATAATGCCATTATAAATCTTTTCAGGCTGCCTTACAGTACACGATTTGTTGTAGGTCGGGCATTCATGCCCGACACAATGCGCCGTGATTCATCATGTCGGGCATGAATGCCCGACCTACGGAAATGATTTTTTATCGTGTACTGTCAGGCAGCCTGAAAAATCATCACAAGGAAAACATCATGACCTACACTTTCTCTCTTCCCTCTTCATCGGGCGAAATCTTCCACAGCGCGGAACATTTGCCGCTGGTGGTGTATTTTTATCCAAAAGACAATACCGCTGGTTGCACCACAGAAGGCTTGGATTTCAATCGTTTGCTGCCCGAATTTCAGGCTGCGGGTTATACGGTGGTGGGCATTTCACGCGATGGGGTCAAATCGCATCAAAATTTTTGTCATAAACAAGGTTTCCAATTTGAATTATTGAGCGATGCGGACGAAACGGTATGCCGACAATTTGATGTTTTGAAACTGAAAAAATTGTATGGCAAAGAGCATATTGGCATTGAGCGCAGTACATTTGTGTTGGACGCGCAGGGCAATGTGCTGCATGAATGGCGCAAAGTGAAAGTGGCTGGGCATGCACAAATGGTTTTAGATGCAATTAGGGCAGCCTGAAATCTTGTTACATTAAATAATGCGGTGTATGATTTTGTTTTATTACCGTTTAGGCAGCCTGAAAAATGTTTTCAGGCTGCCTAAATTGATGGGTATCACAATAAATAGGCAATATAAATGACACAAATTCCCTCAATCCAGAAAAACTTATCCACCAAACAAATGGCGGCATTATTGGCCATGCTGATTTCCATTATGCCCTTTTCCATTGATGCTTATTTACCCAGCTTGCCACAAATCGCGCAATCGCTGAATACTGATATTCATCACATAGAAAAAAGTTTGAGTACGTTTATTTTTGGTGTGGCGATGGGTCAGTTGATTGGTGGCTCGCTGTCGGATATTAAAGGACGGCGCAATATTGCTTTGTCGGGTTTGGGGATTTATTTATTCAGTACCTTGTTGCTGATTTTTGTGCAAACGGTGGAACAATTACTGGGGTTGCGCGTGTTACAAGCATTGGGGGCAGGGATGTCGGCGGTAACCGTAGGCGCATTGGTGCGCGATAATTATCAGGGTAAACAAGCGGCGCAAATGTTTGCTTTGATTGGGATTATTTTGATGGCAGCACCTTTGGTTGCACCGATGTTGGGTGCGCAATTACAGTATTTGGGTGGTTGGCGTACGGTGTTTGCTTTTTTGTTGTTATATAGTGCATTGGTGTGTTATTTGCTCTACCGCTTTTTACCCAAAAACAAGGAAGCCGAACCCATCAATCGAGCGCAAATCAAACAAATGGGTGTTCGTTATTGTCAAGTTTTGGCAACCAAACCTGCGTTGGGCTTTTTGATTTATCAAGCCGCATCATTTTCTGCAATGCTAGCATTTTTGTCAGAATCGCCCTTTGTGTATATGCAGCTTTATGATTTAACGCCAACACAGTACGCGTGGGCTTTTGGTTCTAATATTATTATGATGATGTTTTGCAACCGATTAACGGCATTCGGTTTGCGTCATAATTGGACTTCGGCAACTTTGTTGAAAATTGGCGTTGGTATTCAGCAAGTAGCCAATTTTTCTTTGGTAACATTGGTTTTGCTGTATCAACAACCAGCATTATGGCTGCTTATCCCCATGATAATGGTTTCTATTGGCACACAAGGCTTGATTGTGGCAAACACGCAAACTTTGTTTATGATGAACTTTAAGCCAGAAATTGCAGGCAGTGCCAACGCCATTTTAGCGGCAGGACAATCTTTGATTGCTGCCATGATTGGTTTCTTGGTAACGGTTTTGCATAATGGCACAGTTTTCGTGATGGTAGGGACAATGATGGTATCCACTTTATGCGGTGCAATGTGTTTGTGGTATTTTTCGCGTGTGCAATTGGTTAAAAAAGCAGCCTGAAAAGTAATTTAGCGTTAATAGGCAGCCTGAAAACAAAATTATGCGGTATATTGACACCTGTTTATTTGTTTTCAGGCTGCCTTTTGCTATTTGTATGATATGTTATGCAGCCTGAAAATGTGTTTAACTTAATCAAACAAGGAAATGCAATATGAAAATCTTGACAAAAATGACAGTAGTAGCCGTTGCCGCAGCTTTGGGTTTGAGCGGCTGTGTAACCAACGCGCAAGGTCAGCAAACCATGAGCAAAACTGCAATGTACGGTTTGGGCAGTGCTGCAGCATGTAGTATTGTGGGCGCATTGACACATGGCAGTAAAGGTGCGCGTAACTCTGCATTAGCTTGCGGTGCAATTGGTGCAGGCGTGGGCGGTTACATGGATTATCAAGAGCAAAAATTGCGTGAACAGTTGCAAGGTACAGGCGTAACTGTGGAACGTCAAGGTAACCAAATCAAATTGACCATGCCTGAAAATGTAACGTTTGCAACCAATAGCGCAGCATTGTCGCCACAAGCGATGACTTCTTTGGAACAAGCGGCACAAACATTGGCAACTTATGTGGATACCACCATCAGCATCGTGGGTCATACCGACAGCACAGGTAACGATGCGATTAACAATCCATTGTCTTACAATCGTGCGCAATCTGTGGCAACTTATTTGAATCAACGTGGCGTAGCAGCCAATCGCATGAGCATTGCAGGTCAAGGTTCGCGTCAGCCGATTGCCAGCAATGCAACTGTGGAAGGTCGCGCACAAAATCGTCGTGTGGAATTGTTGATTAATCCAAGCCAAGCGGCTTTGAATTTGCAATAACGATTGCAGAATGAATTGGATTTAAACTAGGGGCTGATGATAATTTGGGAAACGAATTGTCATCAGCTCCTAGTTTAATTTAAAATAATGATAATTTTGTTTATCAGGCAGCCTGAAAACTATGTTTCAGGCTGCCTGAATTGTTATATTTGTTTAGTAAACAATAATCAAAATAAATTACAAATGCTAAAAACTAATTTAACGGACACACAAAACACATTGGAACACACGGCGCAAATGCTCAAAGCAATGTCGCACCCAGAACGATTGGCAATTTTGTTAGAATTGTCGCGCAATGAAGCCAGTTTGCAAGAATTATCCCAATACACGGGTTTATCGCCAACCCAATTATCAGCACATTTAACCAAAATGCGACAGTTGGGCATGGTGGATTACACCCGATTTATGCGTATTGTGCAGTATCGGATTACATCGGATATTGTGCGTAGTGTGTTGAAAACTTTGCCACAATATCCGCTTGAAAGAAAATAGTTTTCAGGCTGCATTGAAATATAGGCAGCCTGAAAAAATCACATCACAGGAGAAAATATGAAAATTGCTACATGGAACGTTAATTCGCTGAATGTGCGTTTGCCACACGTTTTGAACTGGTTGGCGGACAATCAGCCTGATGTGCTGGTGTTGCAAGAATTGAAATTGGAACAAGATAAATATCCAGCCGCCGCGATTCGCATGATGGGCTGGCACACCGAGTGGAGCGGACAAAAAACCTATAATGGTGTCGCAATCATCAGCCGCCACGAATTGCAAGATGTGCATATCGGTTTACCTGATTTATCCGATGACCCACAACGCCGTGTGATTGCTGCTACCGCCAATGGTGTACGCGTGATTAATGTGTATTGCGTGAATGGCGAGGCATTGGATAGTCCTAAATTTGCCTATAAACGCGAATGGTTTGCTGCGCTCACGCAATTTGTGCGCGAACAAATGACACGTTATCCAGAATTGGTGTTGCTGGGTGATTTCAACATTGCGCCGTCTGATGAAGATGTGTACGCGCCCGATAAATGGTATGAACAAATCCATTGTTCATCGGAAGAACGCCAATGGCTGAAAAATTTGTTGGATTTGGGTTTAACCGATGCGCTGCGCCATGTTCATCCAACGGGCAAATTTTATACTTGGTGGGATTATCGTGGTGCGATGTTCCAAAAGGGCTTGGGCTTGCGGATTGACCATTTGTTGATTAGCGATACGCTGAAAATGCGCTTGCAAGATGTGCAAGTGGATACGGTTACACGCGGTTTGGAACGCCCAAGCGACCATGCGCCAGTGGTGGGTTTATTTGAATAATTTATAATTATAGTCGTTTCAAATTAACACGTACAAGGCGACAACGCTCGCCGTGTGTATCTGGTATAAGGGCGTTGGCAACGTCGTACTGCTTTTTCAGTTCTGCGACTATATTTGTATTTGAAACGACTATAAATGATTATAAAAAAGGCAGCCTGAAAGTTTTTCAGGCTGCCTTTTTTATTTTAAATCATTAATATGATTATTTTTGTGTTGCTTGAATTGCTGTCAAAGCGATGGTGTACACAATGTCTTCCACTAATGCACCACGAGACAAATCATTCACGGGTTTACGCAGACCTTGCAACATTGGACCTACGCTCAACACATTGGCATGGCGTTGTACTGCTTTGTAAATGCAGTTACCTGTTGTCAAATGTGGGAAGATGAAAACATTGGCTTTACCCGCTACTTTGCTGTTTGGTGCTTTGGATTTAGCGACGCTTTCCACCACAGATGCATCGTATTGCAATGGACCATCAATCGCCAAATCAGGACGTTTTTCGCGCACCAAATTGGTCGCAGTACGCACCAAATCTACATCTGGACCTGTTCCTGAATCCATAGTTGAATATGAAATCATCGCCACGCGTGGCTCAATGCCAAATGCTTTGGCAGAATTGGCTGATTGAATGGCAATTTCTGCCAGTTGTTCAGCGGTTGGATTAGGATTAACCGCGCAATCGCCATAAACCACCACTTGGCCAGGTAACAACATGAAAAATACGCTAGAAACAATGCTTTCGCCTGGAGCTGTTTTAATCAACTGGAAAGCAGGACGAATGGTATTGGCAGTTGTGTGAACCGCGCCAGATACCAAACCATCTACATCGTTTTGTGCCATCATCATGGTGCCCAGCACAACGGTATCTTGCAGTTGTTCACGCGCTTGTTCAGGTGTCATGCCTTTGGATTTGCGCAATTCACACATTGGCGCAACATAATTTTCCACAATAGAGGCAGGGTCAATGATTTCTAAACTTTCAGGCAGCGTTAGATTGAATTCTTTGGCGACTGCTTCCACTTCGGCGCGAGTTGCCAATAAAACGCAACGTGCAATATTTTTTTCGTGGCAAATCACGGCTGCGCGAACGGTGCGTGGTTCTGAACCTTCTGGTAACACAATACGTTTATTTGCTTTTTGCGCCGCATCCATCATATTGAAACGGAATTGTGCTGGCGACATACGGTCGGTTGTGAAAGTTGCGATTTGGGCTAAATCTGCTGCTTTCAGGCTGCCTACATTGCCCAAATCTGCTAAACCATTGGCGGTTGCAGCTGCTGCATTGCCAATTACGCCTGCAAAATGAACAGGGAAACCATTGAATGCTTGTTTTGCCAAAGCAACACGTTTATCTGCACCTGCTTCATCGGCAGCCAAGAAAATGATTTGTGCATTGAAGGCAGTTGCTAATGCTACATTTTGTGTTGCCAAAAACGCATTTTCAGCATCAGGTGTAATGCCTTGAATCACGACATTTTTTTTACCCAAAGTGAATACTTCACTTACCAAAACTTCCAACCAATCATCTGCTTTACCTGCAGCAATCATGTTTTCTGCACGCGCAAAATCTGCCAGTGGGTTAAATGATGCAGCATCGTCCAAGAGCGCTGTAACGGCTTGTGTTGCCGCAACAGCATCAACATGTGCACAAGTTGGAAGAATTAAAATATTTGCCATTGTTTTGTTTTCCTAATTTACAAAAAATAGTTGTTTACCATGTCATTTCAATAACAAAAAGAAATTGCCCATTCATTTTTTCGTTAATTAGCTTATCTGGATTTTAATTACAATTATGACGGATAATATTTAAATGTATCCAGCACAATAAATACCATGCGCAAAATGAATAGCCAATAATTCTTGTTGATGTCGCAGAACAAAGCGCGACAACGGGCGTAATTATACTCTGATTTGCTGTTTATGATGACGTGGATTATTGTGTGAGTAGAGGCGTGATATAAGATGAGGCGATAACGACCGCCATAAACTCATTCAGGCAGCCTGAAATTTTGTCAGATTGGATACAAATATCCAACTCGCTTCTATTTTGCAAGAAATTTATTGAATCAAGCCAATATGCTCAATCAAAATAAAAATTCCCATACTCACTAATACGATACCCCCCAATATTTCTGCACGCGTACCCATTGCGATTCCCAATATTCGCCCAAAAAATAAGCCCAATGCCGACATGATTGTGGTTGCCGTACCAATCGCCAGTGCGGTTATCACAATATTGACGTGTAAAAATGCCAAGCCCATGCCAACAATAAGTGAATCCATGCTGGTGGCAATGGCGGTGCTGACAGTTAGCCAGAAACCATGATTTTGAGGCGATGCTTCTTGGGCTTTTGTCGTAGAAAAAATGCCATTGTGTATCATTTTTCCACCCAAAATCAGCAGCATAAAAAAAGCGAGCCAGTGATTGTATTGTTCAAAAAACGGAACGGCTGCTTTGCCAACTAACCAACCAATCGTTGGCGCAATGGTTTCTATTGCACCAAAAATTAATGCTGTTTTGATGATGGTTTTCAGGCTGCTATTGGGTTGCGCTGCGCCTCTGGCGAGTGCAGCGGCAAAAGCATCTACCGACATACCCAATGCTAAAATAACGATGGCAAAGAAGCTCATAAGTTTGTTTATGTGAATGGACGATACAAATAAACAAGGCAGCCTGAAAAATAATTTTTCGTTTTCAGGCTGCCTTTATACCAAAAAATTATGATTGTGCGGCACGCAATTTTTGCAATTCTACGCGTACTTTTTGGACATTTTCTTCGGTAAATAAGCGTTCCAAATTTTTCCAAATGCTGTGATAGCCAAATCCGCCTTGTTGCATTTCACGCTTGGCAGCGTCAATCGTCCAGCCCTGATAAATGATGCGATACATGCCAATAACCGTGCCTGTTCTGTCCGCGCCATGGTAGCAATGTACTAATACTGCGCCTTTTTTTTGTTGCTGTTCAATCGTCCACAAAATGTGTGCAATTTGAGCGGGTTTGACATCCCAAGTCAATAAAGGGCGATTGAGTAATTCTATATCATCGCCAGTAAATAATTTTTCGTTGCCACGGCGATTGAAAAAGCGCAAATTGATGATGCTTTTGATGCCCAAAGATTGCACCGCCAATTTGTCTTCGGCAATTAATTGTTCGCTGCGAAACAGTTTATCGTCTACTTGATACAGATTGGCATCTTGTTTGAGTGAACGGGCTGCGGATGTTGGTGTTGAGGTCATGGTTTGTTCTCCTTGTGCCCATGTGACACAGGGTAAGCATAACGCCACGATTGCGATGGTACGCCATGTGTTCATTTTGTTCATAGTGGTTTATCCTTGTTTGGTTGATAGGGCAGCCTGAAAATAAGTTATTTGTGTTTCAGGCTGCCTTAATATAGGGGGATTTATCAAATATTTGAAATCAATAAGTATTGCTTCTCTTTATCTCAATCTTTGTTTATGTGTCATATTTTATCAGTAAATTTTAATAATGTTTACTCACAACGTATAATACGGCGTTTTCAGGCTGCCTTTATATGCGTAGTCCAAAATAAATGGAGCACAAATGAACAAAAGTACAGGTTTATTATTGGTTGGTTTATTGGCGTTATCTGCCAGTTTTTTGGCGCAAACGGCATGGGCAAAACATTGGCATATTGGCGCGATGACGATTGCGATTGTATTGGGTATGCTATTGGGCAATAGTGTATATGATAAAGTGGAACATCGCGCTGCTGCGGGTGTGTTGTTTGCCAAAGGATTTTTGTTGCGTATGGGAATTGTGTTGTATGGTTTCAAAATCACGCTACACGATATTGGCAAAGTGGGCGTGAATGCGGTGGTAAGCGATGCTTTGATGTTGTGTGGCACATTTTTGTTTGCGTGTTGGTTGGGGATTCGCGTGCTGAAAATTGACCGCGAAACGGTATATTTAACCGCATCTGGATGCAGTATTTGTGGTGCGGCGGCGATTATGGCAACTGAACCTGTTGTCAAAGCACCTGCACATAAAGTGTCTATTGCCGTGGCATTGATTGTGTTATTTGGCACGGTGGCGATGTTTGTTTATCCTTTGTTGTATCCTGTATTGAATACTTGGTTGTCGCCACATCAATATGGAATTTACATCGGTTCTTCAGTACACGAAGTGGCACAAGTTTATGGTGCAGGCAGCGCGTTGGATTCGGTGGTGGCGGATACGGCAGTTATCACAAAGATGATTCGCGTGATGATGCTAGCACCATTTTTGATGGTATTGTCATGGTATCTGCAACGCAATCAGTCGGGCGAAAAAAGCAAAATTGTTTTGCCATGGTTTGCGGTGTATTTTTTGGGTGTGGCGTTGTTTAATTCTTTGAACTTGTTGCCCAAATCGTTTGTCGGCGTGTTGGTGCAAATAGATGATATTTTTTTGATGATGGCGATGGCAGCTTTGGGTTTGACTACGCGCATTAAAGCGATGCGCCAAGCGGGAGTGAGACCGTTATTGTTGGGTTTGGGCGTATTGATTTGGTTGATGGTGGTGGGATTTTTGGTCAATGTTGCGATGCAATCTGTGATTCAGTAAAAATATAGTCGTTTCAAATAAAAATAATACAGCGTTGTCAGCGACTTGTCTTAATTTCTATTTAAACGACTATATGTGTACGGCGGTCGCTGTCGCCTTGTCTTGATTTAAATTGAATCCACTATATATAAAGGCAGCCTGAAATCTTACATAACCTATTCAGGCTGCCTTTTATAAAAATCCAATTTTAACCAACCCGATAAAACGCCAAACTGCCCAGCAAATTGGGCAAAATGTCCACACGCTTATCGCCCGTCATCACAGCGCGTTCCAGTACACGAATATTATTTTGCTCGCACAAACGGTCAAAATCGTGCAGCGTGCACCAATGAATATTGGGTGTGTTATACCATTGATACGGCATGCGCTCACTCACGGGCATATGTCCGCCCAGCGCGATTTGCAAGCGGTTTTTCCAGTAACCAAAATTGGGGAAAGACACAATCGCTTGCTTGGCGATACGGGTTAAATCGCGCAAAATGGTTTCGGTGTTTTGCATCGCTTGAATGGTTTGGCTCAACACAATCACGTCAAAACTATTATCGCCAAAGCTGGCTAAACCGTGTTCCAAGTCAGCTTGAATCACATTGACATCGCGTTCAATGGCAGCCTGAACGCTGTTTACGTCAATTTCTACGCCATAGCCTGTACAGTTTTTTTTCATCATCAGTTCGTGCAGCAATTCGCCATTGCCGCAACCCAAATCCAATACATGTGAGTTGTCGGGAATCCAGTCATAAATAAGTTGTAAATCGTCTCTTAATTTCATCATGATGTTGTTCTTTATTTAAATAGTTGGGTTTTCAGGCTGCATTTATAGTAAATTAAAATAAGAAATCTGCTTCGTTGCCCACGCCCTTATGTACTATTTGTACACGGCGGGCGTGGTCGCCTTGCATCTTTCTTATTTTACTTCACTATATATAGTATAGGCAGCCTGAAAATAGGGGAAAGATTGTTTGCGTATGATGGCAAGGTTGTTTCAGGCTGCCTTATTGCGCAGTCAATGCCCATTTTTTTTCATCGGATTGCCAATATAAAAACGGTGCAGCGTAACCATCGGCATAAATAATTCGGTAACTATCCGCATCTTGTTTTTGATACGCAGGCTGCCAACCCAGTTTATTTTTCTTAAAACCAAGTTGTTCCAAAACCTGCGTTTCGTTGTTTTCAGGCAGCCTGAAATGTTGGGCGCGATATTGTTCCACTTTGGCGATGAGTTTGTCGCCATGCTCAATGTCTTTGTGTCGACGCCATTGTAGCGGCATAAACAAATAAGCCCAAACAATCAAGATGATGGATGTGATGCCAATCAGCGTTTCTTTCATGCGCCCACCTGAATATTGTTCATATAGGCACGGACGGCGTTGATGTATGCACTGTCTTCCATTAAAAACGCATCGTGTCCATGTACTGATTCTATTTCTACATATTGTACGGATTTTTTATTGGCAATCAATGCTCTAACAATTTCGCGCGAACGTTTGGGCGAAAAACGCCAATCGGTACTGAAACTGGCAATAAAAAATTTGGCTTGTACATTTTGTAGGGCAGCCTGTAAATCGTTGTTGTATTCGGCGGCTGGGTCAAAATAATCCAAGGCTTTGGTCATCAGTAAATAAGTGTTGGCATCAAAGCGTTCGGAAAATTTGTCGCCTTGATAACGCAAATAACTTTCTACTTCAAAATCAATATCGTAACTGTATTTGTATTGGTCGCCACGCAATTCGCGTCCGAATTTTTTGCCCAAGCCGTTTTCGGCGAGATAGGTAATGTGTCCCATCATTCGCGCAATGCGTAAACCGCGGCGGGGCAGGGTGTTGTGTTTGGCATAATGTCCGCCGTTGAAATCAGGGTCGGTAAGAATGGCTTGACGCGCGACATCATTGAAAGCGATGTTTTGCGTGGATAATTTGGGCGCGGATGCAATGACAAGTGCGTGGCGCAAACGTTCGGGATAGTCAATAGTCCATTGCAGGGCTTGCATGCCGCCCAAACTGCCGCCAACAACTGCCGCCCATTGTTGTATGCCAAAATGGTCGGCGAGTAGAGCTTGTGAACGTACCCAATCGCGCACGGTAACCATTGGGAAATCTGCGCCGTAGGTTTTGCCTGTTTCGGGATTGATGCTGGTTGGCCCTGTGCTGCCTGCACAGCCGCCTAAATTGTTGAGTGCAACCACGAAGAATTTGTCGGTGTCAATCGGTTTACCTGAGCCAATCATATTGTCCCACCAGCCTGCATTTTTGTCGTTTTCGCTGTGGCGACCTGCGGCGTGATGTGTGCCTGATAGGGCATGACAAATCAATACGGCATTGGATTTGTCGGCGTTCAGGCTGCCGTAAGTTTCGGTAATTAAATCAAAACGGGGGAGTGTGTGTCCGTT
Source organism: Wielerella bovis (assembly GCF_022354465.1). Lineage (NCBI taxonomy): Bacteria > Pseudomonadati > Pseudomonadota > Betaproteobacteria > Neisseriales > Neisseriaceae > Wielerella > Wielerella bovis. Next base: position 914,554 of record NZ_CP092361.1, read on the forward strand.
TTGTAGGGTAAACGGGTGGTCAAAAGCAATGGTTTGTGGTGTGATGATGCTGGTGCTGGTAATAGACATAATTACGTTAATTTGAGTAAATTGATGTTTAGATTATAACGCGATTTGGGGTTTCAGGCTGCATAAAAACCAATTTTAATTATTGTGTTGTTTACACAAAAAATGATATGGCAATTCAAGATATGGATGATGTAGGCAGCCTGAAAGTCAGGATATTGGATAATGTGGCAAAGAAAATATAGTTGGTTAAAATAAAAATAATACAGCATTAGATGTACACGGCGGTCTGTGTTAATTTGAAACAACTATACATAAGGGAATTGGCAGTGCTGTATGATTTTTTATAGTGGATTCAATTTAAATCAGGACAAGGCGACAGCAACCGCTGTGTACACCTAGTACATAAGGGAGCTGGCAACGCTGTACTGATTTAAATTGAATTCACTATATTTGAAAACTGCCAGATACAAGTATTTAACCTATTTCAGGCTGCCTTTAACTATAAAGGCAGCCTGAAAATTTTAAACACGAGTTACTTTTCGTACCAAAACAATTTTGTGTAATGCAGCAATAATTTGTTGTAACTGCGTTGTATGGCGCACATTCAAGATAAAGCGAAATTCAATGAAACCTTCCACACCACTTTGCGATTTGGATAATGTTTCTACGGCGGCAATATCGCCTCCTGAATTGGAAATAGCAGCAGCAATCATTGCTAATAACCCATGTTTATCTTCTGCGGATACGGTTATGGCTGTTTCGTAAGTTTGTTTATCATCAACAGATAAGGTCGCCCAATCTGCATCTAGTTGATGTTCCACATCGGATTTCAGTAAAACAGAACAAGTATCGCGATGAATCATTAAACCTTGGTCGCGTACGATGACGGCACGAATTGCATCACCTGCCACAGGTAAACAACATTTACCCAAATGTACATGTGGTGTTTCATTGCCATTGACTTGAATAGCGCTCAATTTTACTTCGCTGCCTAAATGTTCACCTGCTAATTCTGCAATTTCCATTGCCACTGATACAGGCATCAAGGCACCGATGCCAACTTGATACAACACATTTTCCCAAGATTGCTGTTTGTTTTGCAGATGTTGCAAATATTTTTCAAGCAATTCATCTGATTGTGCAATTTTGCGTGGCAGCAAGTTACCCAATGCTTGTATCAATAAACGCTCGCCCAAAACCAAAGCATCTTCACGACTGGCATTTTTAATGTAACTGCGAATGGCACTTCGCGCACGACCTGATTTGGCAAAGTTTAACCAAGTTGGATTGGGTTTACCATAAGGGGCGGTTATGATTTCCACCGAATCGCCCGTTCGCAACTGCGTTCTCAAAGGAACAGTTACTTTATTGACGCGTGCGCCTACGCAGCGATTGCCAATATCGGTGTGAATGGCATAGGCAAAATCAATCGGTGTTGCACCACGCGGCAATGTGATGATTTTCCCTTTGGGTGTCATCAGATACATTTCATTGGGGAACAAATCCACTTTGACATGTTCCAAAAATTCAATCGCATTATCACTATTTTTTTGTAAATCAAGGATGTTGCGCAACCATTCATTTGTACGCATGGTGGTTTCATCTCCACGGTGTTGTCCACCAAATTCCTGCGCCCAATGGCTAGCAATGCCGACTTCTGCCACCGCATGCATTTCTCGCGTACGAATTTGTACTTCAATTGGCAAACCAAAAGGTCCATTTAAAGTGGTGTGTAGCGAACGATAACCATTGGATTTGGGAATAGCGATGAAATCCTTAATCCTCCCAGGTTTGGGTTGATACAAACTATGCAATGCACCCAATGCGGCATAACATTGCTGCTCGCTGTGCACGATGACACGGAAACTATAAATATCCAAAATCTCTTCAAATTTCGCCTTTTTGGATACCATTTTTTGATGAATGCTGTATAGATTTTTTTCACGTCCACGAATTTGTGGCTCAATATTGGCGCCGACCAAGCACATATTCATTTCGTGCATGACGCGATTGATAACATCATGACGGTTTTTTTTGAATGCTGTCATCGCTTTTTGCAGCACCACAAAACGAGCAGGGTGCATGGCATAAAACGACAAATCTTGTAAATCTCGATAAACCTGATTCAAGCCCAAACGATTGGCAATCGGTGCATAGACCTCTAACGTTTCTGTTGCAATACGGCGGCGACTAGCGGTGCTTTTTGCACCCAATGTACGCATATTATGTAAACGGTCGGATAATTTGACGATAATCACGCGCACATCTTTGGTCATCGCTAAAATCAGTTTGCGAAAACTTTCGGCTTGATGCTCCGCCTTGTTATCATATTTCAAATTTTCCAATTTGGATAAACCATCCACCATTTCGGCAATCGTCTCACCAAAAATTTCTGTCATTTGCGATTTGGTTACGGGGGTATCTTCCAAGACATCGTGCATCAAGCCAGCACTTAATGTTTGAATGTCCATGCGCCAATGGGCTAATTCGGTGGTTACAGCGATTGGGTGTGTGATATAAGGTTCGCCACTTTTACGCATTTGACCATCGTGTGCATGGAACGCAAAAGCACAGGCTTTTTCCAATTGTTGCAATTCGTCATGGGACAAATAACGCGCCTCACGAAACAATTTTTCGCGGTATTCGGCGGTTAGAGCATCATAGGGAGCAGTAGGTTGTGGAGCGTGCATGGCAGTCATCCTTATTATAGTTGGAGTTTCAGGCAGCCTGAAAAGTAGAGCTGCAAATATAGCCAATACCGAAACTGATTGAGTGAAGCACGTTAGCTATATGGCTTGTGTATGAAGAAAAGTATCAAGAAAAGAGAGAAATAATAAAATACGGTTATCATACGACTTGTGTATCAGAACTCGTATATACAAGTTAAATAAAGATATTTCAGGCTGCCTTTAAATAATAAAAAGGCAGCCTGAAAAAACATAAATTATCTATTGCGCGACAAAATGTCCACGCCGATTTGACCTGCTGCAATTTCGCGCAGGGCAGTTACGGTAGGTTTATTATTGCGTACATCATCAACCAAAGGCTGCGTACCATTTTCCAGTTGGCGCGCACGGCGAGCAGCAGCTAGCGTTAAATCAAAATGATTGGGGATTTGAGGGATACAATCTTCAACGGTAATTCGTGCCATATTGGGGTTCTTTCTGATAATTAGGATAAATAGAAAATGTTTTTCAGGCTGCCTGAAAATAAACAATGATTGGATTTTACTGATTTTGCAATACTTTTTCAACGGCAGTTGTTTGATTTCGCAAACTTAATTTTGCAGCTTTGAAAATATGCAGTAAATCGGTTTCGGCTTGCACCAAATCACGATTGGTTACGATGTAATCAAAGGCAAAAGCGTGTTGGATTTCTTGTTCCGCTTCGTTCAAACGGCGCATAATCACTTCTTCGCTGTCGCTTTGACGTTGGCGCAAACGTTGTTCCAAAACTTCCATAGATGGCGGCAAAATAAAGATGCTGACCGCATCGGGCATGGCTTTGCGTACTTGTTCCGCGCCTTGAACATCAATCTCCAAAATCACATCAAAACCTTGCTGACACATTTCTTTCAGTGCTGCGGCACTTGTGCCATAAAAATGACCAAAAACTTCAGCATGTTCTAAAAATGCACTTTGTTCAATCAGTTGGGAAAATTCTTCGCGTGAAACAAAATAATAATGTTTGCCATGTGTTTCGCCTTCACGCGCTGGTCGCGTGGTGTGGGAAACGGAAACGCGAATGTCTGGATTATGATTAATCAAGCGAGTAACCAGCGTGGTTTTGCCTGTGCCAGATGCAGCGGAAATAATGAATACATTGCCTTTTTGTGGGGTAGTCATGGCTGCGTCTCCAAAATAATGTAAAGTTTTGTATTATGCCATTTTTCAGGCTGCCTGAAAACTGGATTAATGATTTTATAGTCGTTTGAAATTAACATATACAGCGTTGCCAGCTCCCTTATGTACTATTTGTACACGGTGGTCGCTGTCGCCTTGTCTGTGTTAATTTGAAACGACTATATATTGACTGATGCAGCCTGAAAATCACGCGCTAATCTGCGCCAAATTTGCCCGCATTTCTTTGATAACACGTCCATAATCGTCCGCACCAAAAATGGCAGAACCTGCGACAAATGTGTCGGCACCTGCTGCGGCAACTTCGGCAATATTGTTAGTCTTGATGCCGCCGTCCACTTCTAATGCGATGTGGCGACCACTTTGTTGGGTATATTCGTCCAATAAAGCGCGCGTGCGGCGGATTTTGTCCAGCGTGTTCGGAATGAATGTTTGCCCACCAAAACCGGGGTTTACCGACATCAGCAATACCATATCCAGATAGGGCAACACATCTTCCAAAACGTGAATGGGCGTGGCGGGATTGAGCACCAAACCTGCTTGTTTGCCCGCATCTTTAATCAGCGACAAACTGCGATGCACATGACGGCTAGCTTCGGGGTGGAAGGTAATGATGTCTGCGCCTGCTTGTGCGAATTGTTTAATCATTTCGTCCACAGGTTCAACCATCAAATGCACGTCAATTGGCACGCTGGTGTGGGGACGCAGGGCGGCACAAATCATCGCGCCAAAAGTTAAATTGGGGACATAATGGTTATCCATCACGTCAAAGTGAATTAAGTCTGCACCTGCGGTAATGACGTTGCGAACTTCTTCGCCTAAACGGGTAAAATCAGCGGACAAAATGCTGGGGGCGATACGATATGGAGTCATGGTATTTACCTTTGTACTGGAATAAATGGATAGCAAAATATTCTTGACAAAATGGCTAAAAGGCAGCCTGAAAACTTTGCGATAAAAATGTTATTCAACTGCTTGACAGCTAAAATTTTGTCATAACATTATGATTATTTTAATCATTTTAAAATTTGCTCATTTTTTAAGCAAAATGATTGTAACGACTGATTTCATAAGGTTTTTATGAGCACAGTTGTGGAAATCGCTGGAATTATCCACAGTTTCTGTGGGTAATTTTACTTTATATTGTGTAGTAATTCGTTAAGCGGTTTGGGTAAACCATAGTCAGCTAAATCATGTGGTGCGACCCATTTTCCGTGTTTCAGGCTGCCTGAAAATGCCACTCGATAGGGGATAATTTCCAACAGGCGATGGGTGAGACGATGGGTAATAGTCGGCAATTCTTCGCCATCGTGTGTGCCTATGTAGTCGTTTAAATCGGCGAGTGTGGCAAATGTAGGGACGCAATATAAGCCTGCCCAAATGCCGCGTTGTGGGCGTTTTTCCAGCCAAATGCTGCCGTTTTCGTGTTGTGCAATCAGCCAAAACAAGGTTTGTTGTTTAACGGCAACGGCGGTTTTTTTGCGTGGCAATTCGGCAACACGATTTTGTGCATAGGCTTGGCACATATCGCGCATTGGGCAAATGTTGCAACGGGCTTGGCTGCGTGTACAAATGGTTGCGCCTAAATCCATTAAACCTTGTGTATAAACAGGCATTTCGGCGTGATTATCGGGCAATAGGGTTTCGGCATGTGTCCACAATTCTTGTTCAAATTTTTTGTTGGCGGGGTCGCCATCTTTGGCAAAAACGCGACACAAAACTCGTTTAACATTGCCGTCTAAAATGGTTTCAGGCTGCCTGAAAGCAAAAGCTGCAATCGCGGCGGCTGTGCTGCGTCCCACGCCTTTTAATTTTTCTAATTCAATGCGTTGTGTGGGAAATTGTCCGCCAAATTGTTGGACGATTTGTTGCGCGGCGTGATGCAAATTGCGTGCGCGGCTGTAATAACCCAAGCCTGCCCACAGTTGCAACACTTGGTCTTGTTCGGCGGCGGCTAAATCTTGCACGGTTGGAAAAGCGGCGATGAAGCGCGGATAGTAATCCAAGACGGTGGCGACTTGGGTTTGTTGCAACATGATTTCGGATAACCAGATGCAATAGGGGTCGCTCACTTGCCATGGAAGATGGTGGCGACCGTGTTGTTTTTGCCATGCAATCAGGCGTTGGGAAAATTCAGACATGGTTTGCGTGTTTTCAAATAAGGCAGCCTGAAAATGGGCTGATGTGTTTATATTTTTTAGTAAATTTAAGACTGTATTTCAGTTGTAGGTCGGGCATTCATGCCCGACATTATCACTGAAAGGCAGCCTGAAAATTAAACGGCGTATTTTTTCAGGCAGCCTAACTTTATTTTGCCATCAAATTACACCAATTTTCTTCACAAGCCGCTGCCAAATCCTGCACCGAAATACCACGCAAATCTGCCACGATTTCAGCAATTCGGCGTATATTGGCGGGCGTATTACGGTTTTCAGGCTGCATATACGGGCTATCGGTTTCCAAAACAATGCTGTTTAGTGGCAAAGATTGTGCAGCCATGCGGACTTTTTTGGCACGCGGATTGAGCAATAAGGAACCGATGCCGATTTTGAAACCGTGTCGGATAAAAACACGCGCTTCTTCCAAGCTGCCCGAAAACGCGTGAATAATGCCACCACAAGTGAATTTTTCCGCACGGATAATGTCTGCCAACGTCGCGCTGGCTTTGACATTATGCACAATAATCGGGCGAGAAAATTGCTGTGCCAGTTGTAATTGCAGCCTGAAAACAGAGACTTGTGTTTCGCGTGGCGTATCATGCAAAAAATCCAAGCCAATTTCGCCGACCCAAGCATTTGCATTTTGTTGCAAAATTTGTTTCAGGCTGCCTTCGGTTTCCTGCCGCCATTCATCGGCAAACCAAGGATGTACACCAATCGCTACTGCACGAATTTCAGGCTGCCTTAATTGCAAAATCGCATTCCAATCGCCAACGGTTACTGATGGCACAACCAATCCTGTTACGCCAACTGCCGCCGCTTGAGCCACAATTTCAGGCAGCCTGAAACGCAATTCGGGCGCGATTAAATGACAATGTGTGTCGGTAAGCATGATTATTCTGATTGAATATCAAATACTTGGCGTAAATATGCCAAGAACGTATCATTTTGCGTAACCGTTTTACCGGGGCTATCGGACAATTTGGCAACCGATTGTCCATTGCATTCCACCAATTTGAGTACGATGTTCAAAGGTTCGTGTCCCATATCATTGGTTAAATTGGTGCCGATGCCAAAACTGGTTTTGAAACGACCTTTGAAATATTGGTGCAAATCCCACGCTTTTTGTAAATCCAAGCCATCGGAAAAAGTCAGCATTTTAGTGCGACTATCAATTTTTAATTTGCGATAGTGCGCGTAGGCTTTGTCGCCCCAAACATAGGGGTCGCCGCTGTCGTGGCGTAAACCGTCAAATAATTTGGCAAAATACAAGTCAAAATCGCGTAAAAATGCGTCCATGCCGACCACATCGGTCAGCGCAATCCCTAAATCGCCGCGATATTCGTGTACCCATGCTTCCAATGCGGCTTTTTGGAAATCGCGCAATTTAACATTAAGCGCTTGAAAAGCTTGCAAAAATTCGTGAGCCATTGTACCGATTGGCGTGATATTGAGTTCTTTGGCAAGATACACATTGCTGGTACCGCGAAAAATTTCGGGGGCAGCCTGAACCAAGGTTTCCACCACATGTTTTTGCCATGCAAAATGATAACGGCGGCGTGTACCAAAATCGGATACCAAAAATGGATTATCATCAGGGTGTTGGCGATTAGATAAATTTTTGATAAATTTTGCTTTTTCTTGTAAACGGCGTTCGCCTTCTGCCAGTACTGCAGGTGTTTCCAAACGGCGGAAATATAATTCATTGACCATCGCTAAAATGTAAATTTCAAAGAACATCGCTTGAATCAATGGACCTTTCACATGGATATTGAGTTGCCCGTGTTCATTTGCCCAAACGCTAACAAAACGGCGTTTGAGTTGAAAAAGTTCCAAATAATCAACAAAATCGCTTTTAATAAAACGCAGACTACGCAAATAATCCAGTTCATCTGCTTGAAAACGCAATTCGCATAAATGATCCAATTCGCGTTCCAAATCGGGCAGAATTTCGGCGAGCGGATAGGCGGTTTGTTTGTTGCGACAGCGAAATTCATACACGCCATGTGCGGCTGGAAATTGGTGCAGCACGACTTGCAGCATGGTAAATTTGTATAAATCGCAATCCAAAAGTGAGCGGATGGTAGCCATAATTGTGTGCCATGTATGGTGATAAATGCGCTTATTTTAAACGATGTGGCATCAAATGCGTGTATTTTTTCAGGCTGCCTATTGTGGGGATAGGCAGCCTGAAAATCTGTTTAAAATCCAGTAAAATGTTATCATACGTTTTTTTTGAATCACTTATCTTTTCAATATGATAAATAGCAAAATATGGATGCAGCCTGAAAACGATTGGCGCAAACGATTGAATGTTTATATAAAATTAATGCGTGCGGATAAACCGATTGGCACTTTATTATTATTGTACCCAACTTTATGGGCAGTTTGGATTGCATCGGAAGGGCAGCCTGAATTTTTAACGGTTGCCATGTTTAGTTTGGGCACTTTTTTGATGCGTAGCGCAGGTTGCGTGGCAAATGATTGGGCGGATAGAAATTTTGATGGGCATGTGGAGCGTACCAAAAATCGCCCCTTTGCAACAGGTGCTGTGAGTGGCAAAGAGGCGAAAATGTTAATTGTGGCATTGTGTGCGTGCGCGGCAATGTGTTTGATTCCATTTTCTTGGCAAACTTGGGCTTTAGCATTACCTGCTTTATTTTTGGCATTTACCTATCCATTTATGAAGCGATTTTTTCCTGTGCCGCAATTTTATTTGGGTTTGGCATTTTCATTTGGTATTCCAATGGCGTTTATGGCGATTCGTGGCGAAGTGCCAGCCATTGCGTGGTGGCTATTCGCTGCGAATGTGTTTTGGACGCTGGCGTATGACACGATTTATGCGATGGCGGATAAGCCTGATGATGTAAAAATTGGCATGAAAACCAGCGCAATTACTTTTGGTATTTTTGATGCGGAAGTAGCGATGTTGTGCCATTTTGTGTTTGATGTACTGATGATACGCGTAGGTTTGTTACTGGGCGCAAATTGGGTCATTTGGACAGCATTGATTATTGTGATTATGTGGCAATGGCAACAATATCAGCGTATTTTTTCGCGTGATAGACAAGCATGTTTTGAAACATTTTTGTCTAATAATCAAATTGGTTGGTTGTGGTTGAGTGCGATTGCGGCACATTTTGCGTTTGTGTAATGGGTCTTTAGGCTGTCTAAATGAGTTAGGCAGCCTGAAATTTTTATAGTCGTTTAAAATAGAAATAAGACAAGACGATAGCGATTGCTATGTACTGGAACAGCACCAAAATACAGGCATCAAATTCCGAGTTAGCGGCTCAAATGGTGGCGAAAATTACACCGTTTCCCCTGCATACATCAAAGCATTTTTAGCCAAAGTACCATTTTAAAAATATCCCAAGTATTTTATTGTGAAGGCTGCCTGAAAAATTTTTCAGGCAGCCTTTTTACTTCACTGTTTCAAAACATCATTTCTTTTTGCGTTGCGGTGGTAAATCGGTACATACGCCCAATGCCACTTCCGCTGCCAAACCAATGGATTCGCCTAAAGTTGGGTGTGGATGAATGGTTTTGCCAATATCGGTCGCATCACAACCCATTTCAATGGCTAAACAGATTTCGCCAATCATGTCGCCGCCGTTTGGTCCAACAATCGCGCCACCAATAATGCGACCGCTTTGCGCATCAAAAATCAATTTTGTCATGCCATTATCGCAACCATTGGCAATGGCACGACCCGAAGCCGCCCATGGGAAAACAGATTTTGTGATGTTCAAACCTTGTGCTTTTGCTTGCGTTTCGGTTACGCCGACCCAAGCCACTTCTGGCGAAGTAAACGCTACACCAGGAATCACACGCGCATCAAAATATGCCTTGTGTCCCGCGCAGTTTTCGGCGGCAACGTGTCCTTCATGCACCGCTTTGTGCGCCAACATCGGCTGACCAACAATGTCGCCAATCGCATAAATATGCGGCACATTGGTACGTTGTTGTTTGTCCACTTCAATAAAGCCACGCTCAGTTACGGCAACACCTGCTTTTTCCGCGCCAATCAATTTACCATTCGGTGCGCGACCTGCTGCCACCAACACGCAATCGTAGCGTTGTGGCTCTTTTGGTGCGTTTTCGCCTTCAAATGTAACGTAAATGCCGTCTTCTTTGGCTTCAACTGCCACGGTTTTGGTGTTAATCATGATGCGGTCAAAACGGTGCTCGTTGGCTTTTTGCCATACTTTTACCATATCGCGGTCTGCGCCTTGCATTAAACCGTCCATCATTTCCACGACTTCCAAACGCGTACCCAAAGTGCTGTACACCGTACCCATTTCCAAGCCAATAATGCCACCGCCAATAATCAGCATGTTTTTCGGTACTTCTTTCAATGCCAACGCGCCTGATGAATCAATAATGCGCGGGTCTTGCGGAATAAATGGCAAATTCATCACGCGGCTGCCTGCGGCGATAATCGCGTTTTTGAATGCCACCACTTTTTTCTCGCCTGTTTCGCTGGCTTGCTCGTATTCGCTGCTGGTGGTCAGGGCAACTTCAATATGGTTCGGGCTGATGAATTGACCGTTACCTTGAATGATGTCTACTTTGCGTGCTTTTGCCATGCCTGCTAAGCCACCAGTTAATTTGCCAATCACTTTGTCTTTGTAACCACGTAACATATCCAAATCCACTTCAGGTTCTGGATATTTAATGCCATTGGCAGCCAAATGGCGCACTTCATCAATCACATTGGCATTGTGCAACAAAGCTTTCGATGGAATGCAACCCACATTCAAACACACACCACCCAAAGTAGCATAGCGTTCCACAATAGCCACTTTCAAGCCTTCGTCTGCTGCGGCAAATGCGGCTGAATAACCACCAGGGCCACCGCCCAATACCACAACATCGTATTCAGAATCTGCGCTGCCTGAAAAATTAGCTGCTTGTGGTGCAGGAGCAGCGGCTTTTGGAGCTTCCGCTGCAGGTGCTGGTTTTGTTTCGGTTTTTGGAGCAGATGCTGTTGCGCCAGCCGCCTCAATCACGGCAATCACGCCACCTTCAGAAATTTTGTCGCCTACTTTCACGCGCACTTCTTTTACCACACCAGCAGCATCAGCAGGCACATCCATGGTGGCTTTATCGGTTTCCAAAGTAATTAAAGTTTGTTCTACTTCTACGGTATCGCCTGTTTTTACTTCAACAGCGATGATGTCCACATTTTCGTGTCCGCCAATATCGGGCACTTTCAGCTCTATTAAGCTCATATTAAACCTTTCTGTATGTGCTTACATTTCATCAAAATCAGACCAAGGCAGCCTGAAAAAACACACTATTATACGCCTACATCAAATAATCGCGAAATTTTTGTTTGATAGCGTGGATTAGATTGAGTTTCTATGTATCGTCGTTTGAAATAGAAATTAAGATAATGCGACCGCCGTGTGCATCTAGTAATAATGGAGCTGGTAACGATGTATGGGTTAATTTGAAACAACTATAAATTAAATGATTGATATGCTTTCAGGCTGCCTTAATCCAAAATTTTCATATAATGCAGCCTGAAAAAGTTTATAATCCACTTGATTTTATAGTCGTTTTAAAATGGAAATTAAGGCAAGATACAGCGATTGCCGTGTACAAAATAGTATTTTAACGGAGCTGGCAACGCTGTATTATTCTTAAATGACGATAATCGTCATCCAATCATAGGCAGCCTGAAAAATACCTCAACTCAAAGGAAAATTGTATGAATAGTCATTTTAATCAACTCCAACCGTATCCGTTTGCCCGATTGCGTGAAGCTATGCAGGGAATTGATGCACCTGCAAATCTTTCCACTATTCCTTTACACATTGGCGAACCCAAACACCCTACGCCGAAAGTACTGACCGATGCGTTGGTTCAATCGCTCAACGAGTTAGCCAAATACCCACTCGCATTGGGTTTGCCTGAATTGCGCCAAGCCTGTGCCGACTGGTTACACCGTCGTTACGATGGTTTGACACTCAATCCAGAAACCGAAATTTTACCCGTTTTGGGTAGCCGTGAAGCCCTGTTTTCCTTTGTTCAGGCTGCCATAGACCCATTGGCGGATGAAAAACCCGTTATTGTATCGCCCAATCCGTTTTACCAAATTTACGAAGGCGCAACTTTGTTTGCTGGAGGCGAAATCGTATTTGCCAACACCAATGCACCACGTTTTTTACCCGATTGGTCAAGCGTATCCGCCGATAAATGGGCGCGTTGCAAAATCGTCTTTGTGTGTTCGCCCGATAATCCAACAGGCAGCGTATTAACACGCGAAGATTGGGCGGAATTATTTGATTTACAAGATAAATATGGTTTCATCATCGCGTCAGACGAATGCTATGCTGAAATCTATTTTGACGGACACAAACCGCTCGGCTGTCTGCAAGCTGCCGCAGAATGTGGACGCTCGTTTGACAACATCATCATGTTTACCAGTTTATCTAAACGCTCCAATGCCCCTGGTTTGCGTTCAGGTTTTGTGGCAGGCGATGAAAAACTCATCAAACCATTTTTGTTGTATCGCACCTATCACGGCAGCGCGATGAGCTATCCCGTACAACGTGCCAGCATCGCCGCATGGAACGATGAAGCGCATGTGGAAGAAAATCGCCGCCAATATCAACAGAAATTTGACCGCGTTGTCCCGATTTTGCAGCAAAAATTTGATGTGCGTATGCCAGAAGCATCGTTTTATTTGTGGCTACCTGTTCCCGATGGCGATGATTTAACCTTTACGCAAGAATTATTCCGTGCCACAGGCGTGCAAGTTTTACCCGGTAGATTTTTTGCGCGTGATACCGAGCACGGCAACCCTGGTAAAGGTTTTGTACGTATCGCCTTGGTGGATGAAGTGGAAAAATGCGTGGAAGCAGCGGAAAGAATGGTGGCTTGGTATCAGAAATAATTTTCAGGCAGCCTATCTAGCAAAAAAATCATGGAAACAGAATTATCATTTACTTGGCATTTTGCAATCGGATTTTTAGGTACGCTGGCAACATTATTGTGGCAAATTATTTGGCACAATGATGATTTGAATTGGCGAGAAATATTGTTGATTTCACTTGTATTTCCTTTAATTTATGCTGTTTTAGCAATGATTTTTTAGTATTTAGGCAGCCTGAAAAAATATTAGGCGCAACCGTATTCAGTACACGCGTTGCGCCGCGTACCACGCTGCTTTGACTCGAAATTGTGTATTTATTCGCTATTTTCAGGCTAAGACTTTTAGCAAAACTCAAAATTGTGGGTCGGATTCTTGAGTCCGACATTAAATATTTGTTTTGATTTGTAACGTTGGATACGAGTATCCAACTTGCGCGTTTTAAGGTAGCCTAAAATGGGTTTTGCAAAAGTTTCAGGCTGCCTTGCCACGTTAAAAAATATCATAGTCTATGAGACAGAAGTAAATTGAATTTTTGAATCCGATAAATTGATTAATTAACACAAATATTTCTGTAGAAAATATTGGGTATTAGGGGATAATGACAGCATAGTATAGTGAATTCAATTTAAACCAGTACAGCGTTGCCAGCTCCCTTATGTACTAGGTTGTACACGGCGGCCGCTGTCGCCTTGTCCTGATTTAAATTGAATCCACTATTAATGTTGTTTGCGGTTACTTTTTAGCTGCGCCAGTCCGTTTCGTCATCTTATTTTGACGATTTTGCCTGAAAATTCAACTTTATGCCTAAAATTGCTTTGACTGTCATTAGTCGCCATAATTTGGCTTGTTTTTATTTTAACCGACTATAATTGAATAAATAGATTGTTCTATTTAGTTTTCATTTAGTCTTCATGTAGCATATCTACACAGATTCAGCCTATTTTGTTAGAATATTCCCTTAAATTATCCTATTTTTTATTACTTATGTCGCTTGTTTCTAAAATCAGCCATTCACATATCAGTAAAACCGCGATTGCGATTATCGCGGTGCTTGGTTTGTATGTGGGCGGATATGCCACACTTTATCGTATGTCGGATGCAAATGTTTTGCAGCAACATGCGCAAAAGTGGCTATCTGGCACTGACCGAACGCTGAATTTTGATGCTGATGTAGGGCGACGCTTGTTCCCACGTCCAACGGTGATTATTCGTAATGCGGTATTAAGCGAAATGGACGGCACAACGCCAGCAATGAAAGTGCGTGAAATGCGTGTTGGGATTGCTTGGACAAGTTTGTGGGGCGAGCCAACAGTAGAAAAATTGGTATTAAACGACCCTGAAGTGCAATTTTCGCGTGATGCTTCGGGCTATTGGAACATCAGCGATTTGTGGCGCACTAGTGATAAACGTACAATTGTATTCAATCGTGTGCAACTACATAACGGTACACTCATTTTGCGTGATGAGCAATTAGGCAGCCTGAAACTTGGGCAAATGAATTTGGCTGTGTCGCGCTTGGGCGAAAATTTATCTTATGTATTATCTGCTAATAGTCAATCTCCATATTGGGAAACGCTGACTTTAAATGCCAAAGGAAATGCGCAAACAGCTTCAGGCAGCCTGAAACTGCCTGATGTTTATATGCAATTTAATGGTAAAGAAAATGGTTATACTTTTTCAGGCAGCCTGAAAACCGATGCTCAATGGCAAGGCGAAGATTTTATGGCAGATAATACGCGTTTGGAAATGGCAAGCCATCGCTACAACAGCACTTTTAACGCGACAGTCAATAAATTCAATAGTCGGCATGGTAATGCTAATTTAACAGGCATTAACGCAGTGTTTACCGCACCCAATGCGCATTATCAGCCCAACGGTACATTATCTGCCGCACAAGTTTCATGGCGCGATTATCATTTGCATAGTAGCGAAGTTAATTTAGGTTTTACGGCGCGTAGTTTGGATAGCATTTTTGATGCATCGGTTAAAGCCAATGTGGATTGGTCTATGCAAGCAGGAGTGCAGTTTCATAATGCCAAAATTGTTACGCTGCAAACGCCAACACAAGGATTACCTCGTTTTGCAAGCGAATGGGAAGGCAGCCTGAATGCTCCCACGCCTACTTTGTGGCAAGTTAATTTGCACGGTCTATTTGACCGCCAGCCCAGCACCATTGATTTGCGTCGTGAAGGCAATATTGTTTCAGGCAGCCTGAAATTTTCCAAGCTCAATATTAACAATTATTTGAGCCATTTGGATGACAGCATACCCAATATTAACCTGTTTCCCAAGCAAGATGTTTCATGGAAAATTGGATTGGATATCAATACATTGGAAACGCCAGCTGCGCGAGTGGATAATATTCATACCGATATTCATGTGGATAGCAAACGCGCTCTTTTCAAGCCGCTGTCAGCCGATTTGTATAGCGGACACACGACAGGCAGCTTATTGATTAGCAATACCGCGCCGATGAATTACCATTTGCAACAAAAAGCGCAAGATGTACAAATCCGCCCCTTAATACAAGATTTGTTGAAAATCAGCCGTATTACAGGTAAGGGGACAGCTGAATTTGATTTAAAAACATCGGGTAATACACATCAAGAAATGTTGAGCCAGTTGAATGGTAAAGTAAATTTGGATATTAATGATGGCGAATTATCGGGTTTGAGTTTGGCACGATTACGCAATATTTTGGTTGGTAGCCCAATCGGGCAGGGCGATGACGTAGATGATACCGAGCAAACCATGCCATTTGCTCATTTTGTTCTCAATGCCAATATCAAAAATGGCGTAAGTCGCCATCAAGCGCAAGCGGATTTGGTATCGCCAACTGCTACTATGAACAGCAAAGGCGAAATGGATTTTGCAAATGCGCGGATTTTGGAAGACATTGTTTTTCAAGGTGCTGACAGTAGCATTCCGTTACCGATTCGCGTGAGTGGCGATATTGTTAAGCCTGCGGTTAGTTTGAATTATCAACAAATTACATCGGGGATTACATCGCCAGAAGAACGCAAACAAGCAGTTAGCGATGCGTTGAAGCAACAATGGCAATGGTTTTTGAAACAAACACCAACTTCGGCTTCACAATCTGCGCAATAAAGTAAAGGCAGCCTGAAAATAAATTTTCAGGCTGCCTTTTGAGTTTATTTATGAAACAAAAATTGCTTTCCATTATTTGCATTTTTTCCTTTGGCATCATACAACATACGGAAAAAATCCAATTCATATTTATCCGATAATTTATCTGCCCGTTTTTTTAATTTTTCAATATTCAGTTCAGGCATAAAATTGAAAGCCAACACTGCCACATTGCCATGCGTTGCCGCAGGAAATTCCAGCACGCGATTGTTGAATACATCACGCAAACGCTTTAAAAACAAAGGATAACGCTTGTCGCCACTCCACCAATTTGTGATAAAAATACCATGCCCACTTAACGCATAACGACAATCATGGAAAAACGGCTCGCCGACCAAATCATCAATAATCTGCACGCCATCAAATCCGTCCACCATCATCACATCTACATTACCACGCAAAATTTGGACATATTCCGCACCATCTGTTTCCACAATATCAAAATTTTGTCCTTCAAAATCAAGGCAAAACGAAGTTCGTGCAATATGAATAACCTGCGGATTAATTTCCACTGCTACTTGATGCGTATCAGGCAAATAAGCATGCAACCAACGCGCAAACGAGCCACCACCCAAACCAATTTGTGTGATGTGCTTGGGCAACTCGTTCGCAAACAGCAGCCATGCCATCATTACACGGCTATACGACAACACCAATTCAGGTGGATTGTGGATATTCATGGAACTTTGAATGGTTGGCGTACCCAAATGCAGCGAGCGAATATTGCCCAGTTCGGACACATTGGCATCGGGCAGCGTGTTGCGAAAAAAACGATTGCGGCGGAAAGGGTGAGTCATAATGGTACTTTTTAAAGAAATAATGAATATTTTTCAGGCTGCATTACAGTTACACGATACAAATCTTTAATATTACCTGAAATCTATCCCCTCCCACGCTAGCGGGGGAGGGTTAGGGTGGGGGGGTTCTTTGATTTTCAGAAAAATAAATTTGTTTTCACATATTTCCCCACCCTAGCCCTCCCCCGTTGGAGACGGGGGAGGGGACAGGTTGGTGGTAACTTCAAAAAATTGTCGTGTACTGTCAGGCTGCATGAAAGATGAATGCAGCCTGAAAACAAAAATGAGCTTATTTTAACAAATTATATTTTTTCAGGCAGCCTGAAAAACGCAATTCCCGTTTCATCAACTGCCAAATAACCACCGGCGCCATCATACCAATCGGGCAGTACATAGCGCGTGATTTTACGTTGGGCAAAATGATGGCGATGCGTATTCGGTCTATGCGTATGCCCATGAATAATCAAAGAAATATCCGAAAATTGACGCAAGGCAGCCTGAACACCTGCTTCGGTTACATCTGAAATCGCATACACATTGGTGTATTGTTTACGCGACCGACTTTTGGCACGAAGATTTTCAGCGATTTGTTTGCGTTTACGAAACGGTAGCGCAAGCAATATTTTTTGTACTATGGCGCAACGCATCACACGCCGATAGCGCAAATATGCCACATCATCGGTACACATTTCATCGCCATGCGTGAGCAGAATTTTTTGTCCAAATAATTCAATCAAATGATTTTCAGGCAGCAGCGTCATATTGGCTTGCGCGGCATAGTGTTTACCAAGCAAAAAATCGCGGTTACCTGCGATAAAATACACGGGCGCAGTTTGGCTGAATGCACGGATTTCGGTGGCAACTTGTGCGGCGGTTGCACTATCGTCATCATCGCCTGTCCATGCTTCAAACAAATCGCCCAAAATATACAACGCGGCGGCTTTGCCTGCATGGTCGCGCAAAAATTGAGCGAATAGGGCGTTTAAATCGGGGGTGTTGTCTGAAAGATGAAGGTCGGCAATAAAAAGCGTTTGCATATTTTTTGATTTTTCGTGTTTTCAGGCTGCATGATTTAATAGGTAGCCTGAAAAAAATAGATTTAGTTAAGTGCAGCGCAACACGGTAAGTCATACCATTTGCCATTGCGCATTTCTAATAAGGTATTGTTAAAACGTAAAATGTTTTTTTCAGGATAGCGGCTTGGCGAGCCAGTCATTGAGCTTAATAATTCATCACGCACGAATTTGCCGCTGGTGGGATTGTAAAGCCAATATTGATGACACGAATCCAAAGTGGCTTGTTCGCCGATGTCTAGGCGCAAGTCAAAATATCCGTCAAAATTGTAATCGGCATAAATCGCTTCGTAATCACGCGCTTCAAAACCGCTCAATGTTTGTACCACTTTGCCTTGACTGATGACTTGAATTTGTTTGATGGTACGGATATAACTGGCATTGGGGTCGGTTACGCCGAAAAATTTAAACTGAAATTGTGGGCGATTTTTGATGGGAATATATGGCTCAAACGTGATGGCTTGTTGTTTATTGGGTGTGGTTAATACGCCGTCAATGCGATTATTGGGCAGATTAAGCGTGCCTGTGAAAATAAACTCGTCTGCTTGTTGTGCATTGCTGGGCGATTTGAGTGTGAGATTGTAGCCTTTTTGAGTGCCGATAAAATTCAGTTGATGATTATTGGCGCGATTGAGCATGATACCGTTCACTCGCCACGTTCCTGTATTGACCCAAAATAAATAGCGCCCATCTTTGCTGATTAAATCGCGTTCTACCGTCACGCCGCGTTCTAATTTCATTGGCTCAAGAATGGGCGAATTAGGTGTGGCGGTGTTGGTTCTGGCGTGTATGGGCAAGATGCTGAATAATAAAACAAATGGGATTATTTTTTTCATTTGGATTTTCTTTATGCTTGGATATTTTTTCAGGCTGCTTATTATATAGGGAGTTGGGTGTTTTTGTGTGTAGATAATGCTCGATAGAGAAGATATTCATTATTGCTAATAAATAGGGATATTCAATAAAATAGGCAGCCTGAAAACTTTTCAGGCTGCCTATTTTGTTTATTTAAAGAATAGCTTATATAGCTTATTCAGCAGTCAAAACCACTTTCATAGCTTGGTTTTCTGCTGCATGTTTGAATACATCGTAAGCTTTTTCCATTTCGCTGAATTTGAAATGGTGAGTCAGCATTTTGGTGTAATCCACGCTGCTGGTTGAAATAGCTTTCATCAACATTTCTGTAGTGTTGGCATTTACCAAACCTGTGGTAATTTTTAGGTTTTTAATCCACAATTTTTCCAGTTTGAAATCAACTGGTTTACCATGTACGCCCACAACTGAGATATTACCGCCCGCTTTGACGATGTCTTGACACATTTCCCAAGTAGCTGGTAAACCAACGGCTTCAATCGCAACATCTACGCCATCGGTACCAACAATATCAAATACTTGTTTTTGTACATCGCCAGAAGCAGGGTTAATCACATGAGTTGCCCCCAATTCTTTTGCCAATTTCAAGCGGTTTTCGTCCATGTCGCACATAATCAATACGCCTGGGCTGTATAATTGTGCTGTCAGCAAAGCAGACATACCTACAGGACCTGCACCTGCGATGAATACGGTATCGCCTGGTTTCACATCGCCATATTGTACGCCGATTTCATGCGCGGTTGGCAAAGCGTCAGACAGCAATAATGCTACTTCTTCGTTTACATTATCTGGTACTGGAATCAGACTGTTGTCTGCATAAGGTGTGCGAACAAATTCAGCTTGTGTGCCGTCAATCATATAGCCCAAAATCCAGCCACCATTGCGGCAATGTGAATAAAGTTGTTCTTTACAATTATCGCAAGTGCAGCATTTTGATACACAAGAAATAATTACTTTGTCGCCCACTTTGATATTTTTCACAGCAGAGCCGACTTCTTCCACAATACCGATACCCTCGTGTCCCAAAATGCGTCCTGGTGTGATTTCAGGATTCTTGCCTTTCCAAATGCCCAAATCTGTACCGCAAATTGTGGTTTTTGTAATACGAATCACAGCATCAGTAGGGTCAATAATGGTAGGTTTTGCGTGTTCTTCAAAACGAATATCGCCTTCGCCATAATAAACCATTGCTTTCATGGGGTTACTCCTGTATTAGGTTATTCAGTAGGGGAGAATAATTTGCCATTAATTTAATAAAGAAATAAAGACAAATTTGAGGTATGAATTAAAATCACAATGTTAAGGTATCAGTTTATTACCTTAACTTAAATTTGCGTTAATTCAGTATCTATTGTTATCTCAATGGCGGATTTTGTCAAATAAAAATTATTGCTATTTTTTGTATAATCAAAAGGTTATAGTATAACATTTGATTTGTGGGTTTAGTTTTTTATAACTGTCTCATTTTTGATTAAAGGCAGCCTGAAAGTTTTAAGTTGTTTATTTTATTGTAATATATTGTTTTAATTTGTATTATTTTTAAAAAATATTTTTGAATGTAAAATAAATGGTAACTAAATGGTATGAGAGTTTTGTTATTCAATAGGTTTTTGATAGAATCATCAGCCATAAACATAAATTAATTATTCTAAAAATAGTTTTACTTTTTTTCACACCCTTCAATAATCAATGAGGAAACACATATGAAGAAATCATTAAGTATTTTAAGCTTAAGTATTTTATTGGCTGCTTGCGGGGGGGGGGCAAGAAACTACGCCTGCACCGAAAGCTGAAGAGCAAACTCAAACGCAAACTACTTCTGCACCTGCGAAACGTGAGGGTAAAACGTACATGGTGGCAACGGAAAGTTCTAATCCTCCGTTTGTTACACGTGATGGAAATGGTCAAGTATCTGGTTTTGAATATGATTTGTTAGAAGCCATTGCAGAGAAAAAAGGATTCAATTTAACATTTATTCCAAAAAGTTGGAATGAAATGTTTGCTAGTTTGGATTCTGACTCGGTAGATATTATTACTTCTAATATCTCAATTACACCTGAACGACAACAAA
Organism: Wielerella bovis; assembly: GCF_022354465.1. Taxonomy (NCBI): domain Bacteria; kingdom Pseudomonadati; phylum Pseudomonadota; class Betaproteobacteria; order Neisseriales; family Neisseriaceae; genus Wielerella; species Wielerella bovis. The sequence continues at coordinate 935,426 of NZ_CP092361.1, forward strand.
AATATGATTTTGTTACGCCACATTTTGAATCTGGTAGCTATGTTTTACAAAAAAGTGGTAATAAGGTAAGCACTTGGAAAGATTTGGCGAATAAAAATGTTGCTGTACAAACGGATACATTGCAACAAGATTTGCTGAATAAATATAATTTAAAACATTCGGCTTATGATTCTGCTTGGGCAGGTGTGAAACCTGTATTGTCTGGTGAGCAAGATGCGTTTGTGGCAGATAAAGGTGTGATTTTATATTTCCACAATCAATATAAAAATGAAAGTTCTGTTAGTGCATTGCCTGATGAAGATGGTAAAGCTGATTTAATCGGTATTGCTGTGAAAAAAGGTAATACAGATTTGTTGAATATTTTGAATGATGGTATGAAACAAATTCGTGCTGATGGTACTTATGACAAAATTTATAATAAATGGTTAGGTAGCGATGATGGCGCACCATCTGCTGATGCTGCTAAATAATAATTGTATATGATTAAAATAACCGCCCACATTGTGATGATGTGGGCGGTTTTGGTAAATATAGTGAATTCAATTTAAACCAGTACAGCGTTGTCAGCTCCCTTATGTACTATGTGTACACGGCGGTCGCTGTCGCCTTGTCCTGATTTAAATTGAATCCACTATAAAAGCCATTAACTCAAAAATATCAAGTGTAGTCAAATGTCATTAAAACAGTTCGGCTTTCTGGTTCATAAAACAATAGCATATCATCTGCACCGTATTCTGCCCATGCCCAACCTGAGCTGGAACAAATAAAATAAAACGGTTTTCCCTGATAACTGATGCGCACGGCATCGGTGCCGTCAATTTGCTGTTGCAACAATTTGATGCCGTTTTGGCGGCTGTTTTCGTAACGGTAATACTCGGCATTGGTGTCGCACGCAAATGCGGTGGGCAGTGGCGGGTCAAATGTCCAATTGCCTTCTTGGATTTTGCCACCCAAGCGGTTGATGAGTACGGTTTCATCGTCTTTGCCATTTGCTTCGCGCTCGGCGCGGTAGGATTGGAATGTATCGTGTTGGGCGGCAATGTGTTCCTGTAATGAATCATTATCAGGTTCGCAGGCAGCCTGAAAATACGCTTCGCTAGCCAAAAATTCACAGCGGTTTTGTTCATCCAAACGCAATGCCAGCCAATTGGTGCCGCAAAATTCGTTGTGTGCGACTTCGGTGGCTTCGCCGATGTAGCCTTCCTCGGGTTCGCAGGGCAGCAGCATGTGGATTTTTCTGCCTGCCCAATCGGGGCGCAATACCGCCAAATCCAGCGTAAAACAGGGCAGCAAATGTTTGCCCACCCAAGAAGCCTGCTGTGCTTGGAAAACATCTTGAATATCAGGATAAAGTTGCATTTGCGGCAGCACTTCGCACACATCGGACAATACGGGCGCCCCGTTTTTCTGCTTGTCAAAATCCCAGCAGTTGTGCGCCCGACCGTTTTCATGAAACACATAATGCAGCACATCATCACCGCGCCGTGCAGACAAATTGCTGCCATCTTGCTGCACGTCGTACCCCTGTTGTGTCAGATAAGCGGCAACGGCTTGCCGATACGGCGCACGTTTATCGGCAACATATTGATGATAATAGGCAAATTCGGCAATGATGTGGCTGTGAAAACCGCGGCTGTTGTCCTGCCCGATTGCTGCCAATTCAGGTTGGCGCAAAGTAAACACACGATTGCCCGATTCAGGCAGTTTTCTTTTCTGTTCAATATGATACGCATCCGCACCACATAATACTGTCGCAATGGCGGCAAGTTGTTCGCGTTGCTGCCATGTTATGGGCAATTCAGGCTGCCTGAAACAGTTTATATGATGCTGTTCGCCGTAGGCTTTGAGTGCAAGCGCATCTTGGCGCAAGCTTTCTGGCAAAGTCTCGTCTGCCCATGCCCAATGCCACATACCTTGGTCGTCAAAACGCCCCATGCATTGTGCTTGTGTGGTAAAACCGTTGTCGAATTTCAGGTTGCCTGTTTGCCAATCCATTTGTGCAGGAGGCTGTTTGGTAATCGGCAACAGGTATTTGCCGTTGAAATACGATAAAACATGCTGTTTGGCAAACGCGGCAAGGGCGTATTCGATATAAAGTTGCGCTATTTCGGCTTGGTGTGTCATGGTGAACCTTTAATGCTGAATTGATGAACAATCTGAAACCTTTGCAAAACCTTTCAGGCTGTCTGAAATAGAGAAACTGTCGTCATTCCCGCATAGGCGGGAATCCATTGTTAACTTTAAGAAACAAAAGTTTGTGTCATGCAACTTTGGATTCCCGCCTACGTGCACTACTGTCCAAAATCAATTTCAGCATTGCAACTTTTGGATATTCAGCAGCCTATCCCCTCTCCCGTCTGGCGGAAGAGGGCTAGGGAGAGGGTGGTTCTTCGGGTTTTCCCCCGCCCCAACCCTCCCCCGCAAGCAGGGGAGGGAGCAAGTTACTGAAAATTTTTCAGTTTTATTTTGGACAATAGTGCGCCTACGCGGGAATGACGGCGTGAAAAGTTTCCGTAGTCGTTTTGCAAAGGTTTCAATCTTGAATATTCAGGCTGCCTTATTCTATTTCACAAATTAACCCAATGCCTTACGCGCCCCCGCAAACAAACGATACCACCCACTCAACTCGCTATCGCGCCATTCATCAGGCGACCACGACATTTGCGCTGTGCGGAACACGCGCTCTGGATGTGGCATCATGATGGTAACGCGACCGTCTGTGGTGGTAATGCCCGCAATACCATTTGGCGAACCATTTGGATTCAACGGATAAGTTTGTGTTACTTCGCCTAATCCGTCCACATATTGCAAAGCAATGTTCAGGCTGCCTGAAATTTCGCCACCCAAATGCGCAAAATCCGCACGACCTTCGCCATGACTCACCACCACAGGCAACATCGCACCTTGCATTTCACGCAAAATCACAGAAGGCGAATTGGCAACTTTAACCATGCTCAAACGCGCTTCAAATTGCTCGGATTCATTGCGACGGAATTTCGCCCAACCTTCTGAATTGGGAATGATTTCCGCCAAATTGCTGACCATTTGACAGCCATTGCATACGCCCAAAGTCAGTGTGTTTGGATTGGCAAAAAACGCGGCAAATTCATCGCGCAATTTCGGGTGGAACAAAATGGATTTCGCCCAACCTTCGCCCGCGCCCAACACGTCGCCATAACTGAAACCGCCACACGCTGCCAACATTTGCATGTCTGCCAAATTCACGCGACCTGCCATCAAATCGGACATGTGCACGTCAATCGCATGGAAACCTGCTCTGTGGAACGCTGCTGCCATTTCCAAATGACCATTTACACCTTGTTCACGCAAAATGGCGATTTTCGGTTTCAGGCTGCCTGAAATGTACGGCGCGGCAATGTCTTCTTTCACATCAAACGGCAAATCGGCAAACAAACGCGCTTTTTCATCGCCAATCAAGGCAAATTCGCTGTCGGCACACGCAGGGTTGTCGCGCAATTTTTGGATTTGGTAAGAGGTTTCTTGCCATACTTTTTGCATTTCCACCAAATTGAAACTGTGTGCACCAAATGCCATTTCGCCACTTTCAGGCAGCACATTACCCAATTGATACAGGGTTTCGCCAAAATCGTTGTTTTCAAAAAGTGCTTGAATGTATTGCAAATCTTCTTTGCGGATTTGCACCACTGCGCCCAATTCTTCATTGAACAAAATGTGCGCGTCAGTCAAATTATTGACCAAGCGTTCCATTGCAAAATCTTCTTCCAAATCAATGGCAAAACCACAACGTCCTGCAAACGCCATTTCCGCCAAAGTGGCAAACAAACCACCGTCTGAACGGTCGTGGTATGCCAACAATTTGTTTTCGTTGATGAGTTGCTGCATCAAATCGTAGAATTTTTTCAGGCTGCCTGAATCAATATCGGGAACTTCGCCACCCAATTCATTGTACACCTGCGCGAATGCCGAACCACCCATACGCGATTTGCCCAAGCCCAAATCAATCAGCACCAAAACGCTGTTTTCAACTGGTTTCAAATCGGGGGTAACGGTTTTGCGTACATCTTGCACAGGCGCGAATGCAGAAATAATCAGGCTCAAAGGCGACACAACGGCTTTGTTTTCGTCATTTTCCTGCCACACAGTTTTCATGGACAAACTGTCTTTGCCCACAGGAATGCTCACACCCAGTGCTTGACACATTTGCGAAACCGACTCAACTGTGCGATACAATTTTTCGTCTTCGCCTTTCACGCCACAAGCAGCCATCCAGTTGGCGGACAGTTTGATGTTGCCAATGTCGCCAATGTTCACGGCGGCGATGTTGGTAATTGCCTCGCCAATACACATGCGACCCGATGCAGGCGCGTCTGCCAATGCCAAAGCGGGTTTTTCGCCCATGCTCATCGCCTCGCCTTGATGTGTTTGGAAACCCATCATGGTTACGGCGCAATCGGCAACTGGCACTTGGTAACGCCCCACCATTTGGTCGCGGTGGGTCATGCCGCCCACGCTGCGGTCGCCGATGGTAATCAGGAAATTTTTGGCGGCAACGGCTGGCAAACGCAACACGCGATACGCACTTTCACGCACATCGTATTTTTCTGCGTGGAATGCTTTGACAGGCTGGCTGAATGTTTCGTCTGTGCGCGTGGTTTTCGGTGGTTTGCCGAGCAAGACATTCAATGGCAAATCAACGGGATTGTTGTTGAACAAATCGTCGCGTACTTGCAAATGACCATCATCGGTTGCCGTACCCACCACAGCAAATGGACAGCGTTCGCGTTCGCAAATTTGCTTAAACAAATCCAAATTTTCAGGCAGGATGGACAACACATAACGCTCTTGCGATTCATTGCACCAAATTTGCAAAGGATTCAAGCCATGTTCTTCCAAAGGCACATCGCGCAAAGCAAATTTCGCGCCACGACCTGCGTCATTAACCAATTCAGGGAAAGCATTGGACAAACCACCCGCACCCACATCGTGAATGGAAATAATCGGATTTTTGTCCGCACCAAGTTGCCAGCAACGGTCAATTACTTCTTGGGCGCGGCGTTCAATTTCAGGGTTGCCACGCTGTACGGAATTGAAGTCCAAATCCGCGCTGTTGCTGCCTGTGTCCATAGACGATGCCGCACCACCACCTAAACCAATCAACATGCCCTTGCCGCCCAATTGGATTAACAATGCACCTTCGGGGATTTGCTGCTTGTGGGTTTGCTCGGCATTGATGTTGCCCAAGCCACCTGCAATCATAATCGGCTTGTGGTAGCCGCGTACGGTATCGCCCTGCTTTTCTTCAAACGTGCGGAAATAGCCCAACAAATTCGGGCGACCAAATTCGTTGTTGAACGCTGCGCCACCCAAAGGCCCATCAATCATGATGTCCAAAGGCGAGGCAATGTGTTCGGGTTTGCCGTAAGCCTGTTCCCATGGTTGTTTGAAATCGGGGATATTCAGATTGGAAACCGTGAAGCCCGTCAAACCAGCTTTGGGGCGTGAACCGCGACCTGTCGCACCTTCATCGCGGATTTCGCCACCCGCACCCGTTGCCGCACCTGCAAATGGAGCAATGGCTGTGGGGTGGTTGTGGGTTTCCACTTTCATAATGATGTGTGTATTTTCATCATGGAAATCATAGCTTTGAGATTTATCCGCATCGGGATAGAAACGCGCAATCTTCGCACCTTCAATCACGGACGAATTGTCTTTGTATGCCACAACTGTGCCATTGGGCGATTTTTCATGCGTGTCGCGTATCATGCGGAACAGGGATTTGTCTTGTTTTTCGCCATTCAAAATGAAATCGGCATTGAAAATTTTGTGGCGACAATGCTCGGAATTGGCTTGCGCAAACATCATCAATTCAACGTCAGACGGATTGCGTTGCAATTGTTGATAATTTTCAACAAGGTAATCAATTTCATCGGTCGACAATGCCAAGCCCATGGTTTTATTGGCTTGTTCCAAAGCTGCTTTGCCACCACCCAAAATATCAACGGTTTCAAAAGTTTGATTTTCGTGTTCAATGAACAATTTGGCGGCTGCCTGAAAATCGGGCAACACAGATTCGGTCATGCGGTCGTGCAATAAGCTTGCCCATTGTTGGCGTTGTTCATCATTCAAGCTGCCTGAAAGCGTTACCGCCATGCCGCGTTCAATGCGTTCAACACCCGAAATGCCGCAATTTTGTGCGATGTCGGTGGCTTTGCTCGCCCATGGGGAAATCGTGCCGATGCGCGGTGTAATCAGGAAAAAATGACCCGATGTTTCAGGTGTTTGGACGTGTTCAGCTGCCAGCAAAGCCTGCAATTTTTGCACAGTTTCATCGCTCAAAGCGGCTGGTGATGACACAAAATACCAAAATTCACTGGAAAATTGGCTTTCAGGCAGCCCCAAATTTTGGGCTTTTTGCAACAATTTTTCCACACGGAAAGGCGACAGCGCCGATGCGCCACGCAAAGCAGTAATGACAGACATGGTAGATATGACTCGTTAATGTATGAGGGTTAAAAAACGAAAATTTTAAGGTGGGAATTATACGCGAAATTTGTGTTTTTTTAATATGAATAAATATTTAAGGCAGCCTGAAAATAGGAAATAGGAGAAATATTCTTTACCATTTCCACATCATGTTCATGGTTTTTTTCTCCATTCAGGCTGCCTAGGCTTGTTATAATTTAATATTCATCATTATGCAGCCTGAAAAAAATATGATAAACGAACAAAAATTTACCGAAGAAAAAATTGTATGGGTCAAACAACATAGTCCGAAACATCTAACTTTTGCCATCACACGCCCCGAGAATTATCGTTTTGCTGCGGGGCAATTTTCGCGTTTAGGTTTTCGTGAAGGCGAGGGCTATATTTGGCGCGCGTATTCGATTACTTCTGCGGAATACGCGGAGGAGTTAGAATTTTTTGTGATTTTGATTGAAGATGGGGCAATGTCGCGTTATTTTGCACAGATTCAAGCGGGTAGTACGGTATTGTTGGATAAAACTGCGCAAGGTTTTTTCATGCCACAACGTTTTCCCGATGGACGCGATTTGATTATGTTGTCCACAGGTTCAGGGATTGCACCATTTTTGTCTATGTTACAGCAGCCTGAAATTTGGCAACGTTTTGATACTTTGGCATTAGTGCATAGTGTTTCTTATCGGAGTGATTTGATTTTTAATGATTTTATTGCAAAATTATCTGAACATCCTTTGGTGGGCGAATACATTGAAAAATTGCGTTTTGTACCGATTACTACGCGCGAAAATGATGCCGAAACTTTGCATTTCAGGCTGCCTGAAAGTTTGAAAAATGGTAGTTTGGCACAAGCATTGGGTTTGGAGTTTAGTCGTGAACACAGTCGTTTTATGATTTGTGGCAATCCAGAAATGGTGCAAGATACTTTTAAAACATTGTTGGAACAAGGGTTTGCCATGCACAGGAATAAATTAGCAGGGCAGATTATTTTGGAAAATGGGTTTTAGATAATGAATTGAAAGGCAGCCTGAAAAACATTTTTCAGGCTGCCTTTATTATTTATTAAGTAACTGATATTGCACACGAATAAATTCATCTAATACTGCTTGCTGAATATCCAATCGCTGACTGATGGGCGAAGCAAATCGCACTACCAAACAGTACACTTTATCATCATGTGGCACGCGGCTAATGCGTGTTCGGGCGGCAGGTGTAATGAAAAATTGTTGCACTTTCACGGCTTCAAAATAAGCGGCGATTTCTTGCGTATAGGGCGAGCAATGTTTATCTAATACGGTTTGCAAGCGTGGAATAATCGCGTCTGAATCCAAATGAATTGGCACAGGAATATCAAACGTATGCACCACATAATCGCCCAAAATATTGTCGCGCTGAACGGCAAGGCTCAATAGTAAGCTGTTGGGAAATGATACGGAGCGTCCCGATAAATGTCCCACATGGGCGTTGGGTCCAATTTGCATCATCAGCGTGTTAAACAAATTGATGTCCACCACGCGTCCGCGAATTTGTCCAATTTCAATGTAATCACCAACCGAATATTGGCGTGTAACAAAACGCAATAGGCTGCCTGAAAGACACATAATCAATTCTTTGGTTGCAATAACGGTTGCCGCTGCCAATGCCACCATAGACAAAGCAAAGGTTTGGATTTGTGTCGCCCAAACCATAAACAGCCCAAGTAAGCCGATAATCAATGCAACATTGCGACTCATGACTAAGGCGCGGCGTTTGCGTTCCACTTCCCAAGTTGGATGACTTTGGAAATAGAGTCGCAACCACATATGTCGTGCAGCCCATACCAAAGGAATCCATATCAAAGAATAAATCCATTCATTTGAAAGTGGAATTTTAGAAAGCAGGGTGTGTAGAGATTTGATGAAAGCATCCATTTTTCATTTAACTTTTTGATTTTTTGTTTAAAAGTAGTATAAATATTTGAATTTATTCTATGTTTGTTGGTTTCAGGCAGCCTGAAAATTATTGCCCTGATTTGCCTTTCAACATATCCAACATATTACCCAATCGTTCCCGTCCTTCCGCTTTGGACACAATCGGCGCACCGCCTTTGCGCCCCAAAATTTCCACATCATTGCCTGCCATTTCATCAAAAAAACGACTTGGTTCGGGAAATTGCCACACACCTTGACGTTTGCGTTTGATGCAATGCGTCATGGTTAATTGCTGTTTGGCGCGGGTAATGCCGACATACATCAAGCGGCGTTCTTCTTCCAAAGCTTCATTTTCCAAACTATCAGCGTGTGGAAACAAGCCTTCTTCGCAGCCAACCAAATACACAAATGGATATTCCAAGCCTTTGGATGCGTGTAAAGTGGATAATTTGACCGCATCTATTTCTTCGCCATCTTTGCCTTCCAACAAGGTCATCAGCGCGATGGTTTGGCTCAATTCCACCAAATTTTTTTCGCCATCTTCGCCTTTGCGTGCCAACCATGCACATAAATCTTGCACATTGCGCCAACGTGCTTCTGCCATTTTGCTGTTTTCATCAAGGCTGCCTGAAAGATGCGCTTCGTATTGGATATCTTGCAATAAATCTTGAATGACCGTGCCTGCATCATCGCTTTGCGCACGCGTTTGATAATCGCCCAATAATGCCATAAATTGCTGCACACTTTCGCGACTTTTGGTCGGCAATTCCGCCAAAGCTTTCAGGCTGCCTGCGGCTTGGTACAAACTGCATTCGTGTAATTTGGCATAATCGTTCAATTTGCCCAAAGTGGTGTCGCCGATACCGCGTTTGGGCGTGGTGGCGGCGCGTAAAAACGCGGGGTCATCGTTGGGATTTGCCAGCAAACGCATATACGCCAATACGTCTTTGATTTCGGCTTTGTCGTAAAAACTTTGTCCGCCTGAAATTTGATACGGAATCCGTGCCGAGCGCAAGGCATCTTCAAATAATTTGGCTTGATGATTGCCGCGATACAAAATGGCAAAATCGGCGTAATTTGCGCCATAAATCATTTTATTTCGCGCGATTTGTCCGACCACATATTCGGCTTCGTGTGTTTCGTTTTTACACGCCACCACGCGCACCATCTCGCCTTCACCCAGTTGCGACCATAAGGTTTTGGGAAACAATTTGGGATTGTTGGCAATCACTTGGTTTGCCACGCGCAAAATGCGTGCGGTAGAACGATAATTTTGTTCCAATTTGATGATTTTCAGTTGCGGATAATCGTCTTGCAAACGGCGTAAATTTTCCATATTTGCGCCGCGCCATGCGTAAATGGATTGGTCATCATCGCCGACTGCGGTAAACATGCCTTCCAAACCTGTGAGTAAGCGCATCAAGGCGTATTGACAGGCGTTGGTGTCTTGGCATTCGTCCACCAGCAAATAACGCAGCCGCTTTTGCCATTTTAGGCGTACTTCGGTATTTTGTTGCAATAATAGCGTAGGCAAACGGATTAAATCATCAAAATCAACGGCTTGATAATGTTCCAAAGTGGCTTGATACGATGCGTAAATTTGTGCGATTTGTGTTTCCCAGTCATCGGAGGCAGCCTGAAAAACTGCTTCGGGTGTTTTTAAATCGTTTTTCCACAGAGAAATTTGGTGTTGGGCTTTGAAGACGGGTTCGCGTCCAGAACTGCCGAGTAATTCGCTGATGATTTTGCCGCTGTCGGAGCTGTCTAAAATGGAGAAATTGCGTTTGTAACCGATATGGGGGGCTTCTTCGCGCAAAATACGCATGCCTAATGAGTGAAACGTGGAAACGGTTAAGCCGCGCGTTTGTTCTTTGCCTAAACGATGGGCGATGCGTTCTTGCATTTCTTTGGCGGCTTTGTTGGTAAACGTGATGGCGGCGATGTGATGGGCTTTGTAGTTGGCTTGGGTAATCATGTAGGCGATTTTTTCGGTAATGACGCGTGTTTTGCCGCTGCCTGCGCCTGCAAGTACAAATAGTGCGCCGCCGAGATATTCTACAGCTTCTTGTTGTTGGGGATTGAGTTTCATATTGGATTGTTTGCTTAAAATGGTTTTCAGGCTGCCTTTTGTGGTTGATGTAAGATTATAGCAACAATTATTAGATGAAAGGCAGCCTGAAAAATATAGTAAATTCAATTTGAACCAGTACAGCGTTGCTAGCTTCCTTATGTATAGTAAATTAAAATAAGAAATCTGCTTCGTTGCCCACGCCCTTATGTACTAGATGTACACGGCGAGCGTGGTCGCCTTGCATCTTTTTTATTTTACTTCACTATATTACTCGTACACGATTACTCGTATGCGGCGGTCTCTGTCGCCTTGTCCTCTACGACTATACAAGTTAAGCGTGATGAAAATCCCCTTTGATTGCAATACTTCAATCAAAGGGGATTGGTTTTCAGGCTGCCTTAAAATAATTCATTTGTGGCATCTGTATTAGTATCACGCACTGCGGGACGTTGTGGTTGTGGTGTAGGTTGTGAGTTGATGGGCTTTAATGGAATTTCTTCTGCTTCCATCGGGTCAACCTCTTCTTTTTTAACAGGTGTTTTACGAACGGCTTCTGGTTTATCGGTCGCATTATTGATAGGAATGTTATCGCCCGTATATTGCTGACCTTTGATATAAACCTCACCATTGTCTCGTTTAACAACATCTCGTGGGGTTGCGAAACCTTTAACGGGCGTACCTTTAAGTGCGTGTCGCATATATTCCACCCAAATTGGTAAAGCCAGCGTACCACCAAATGCACGGTCGCCAATTTTGCGTGGTGTATCGTAACCGACATAAACTGCGGTAACAATTTGAGGGTTGTAACCCACAAACCATGCGTCTTTGAAATCGTTAGTTGTACCTGTTTTACCTGCCAAATCGTTACGCCCCAAAGCAGTTGCGGCAGTTGCGGTACCTCGTTGTACCACGTCACGCAACATTGATGTCATGACATATGCATTACCAGAATCAATAATTCTTGGTGCATTTTTACCTGCAACTAATGGCTGCATTTCAGCACGCAGATTACCTTTGGTATCGTAAATTTTGTCAATCACATAAGCTGATACCTTGTAACCACCATTAGCAAAGGCTGCGTAACCTTCTGCCATTTGCAAAGGTGTGGCTGAACCTGCGCCTAACGACAAAGCATAAGATTCAGGGATTTGTTCAGAACGGAAACCAAATTTTTTAATGTAATCACGTGTATAGTTTAATCCCATGGCTTGTGTAATCCGAACCGAAACGGTATTTTTAGAATACGTTAATGCTTGACGTAAAGTAATCATACCTGAATAACTACCGCCAGCATTTTGTGGTGACCAATTCCCAATGGTGATAGGGGCGTCATTAACCATAGTGGAAGCAGTCATGCCTTTGGATAAGGCTGCTGAATACACAAAGGGTTTAAAAGTGGAACCTGGTTGGCGAATACTTTGCGTAGCACGGTTAAATGCTTTTGCATGAAAGTCATAACCCCCTACCATTGCTCGTACTGCACCTGTATTAACATCTAGTGAAACCAATGCACCTTGTAATGCAGGTTGTTGCGTTACTGTCCAGCGACCATTTTGAACTTTTCGTACTCGAATAACAGAGCCTACTTGAATGGCTTTATCACCCAGTCGTTTATTGCCAATCGCATTTTTTGCAACACCCATATCATTTATGCCTAAGACAGCTTTTGTACCACCTTGCATGGCTACAGTAATACCTTTTTTGTTGTTAGCTTCTAATACAACAGCTGGTACCATGCCATCTACGGTATAGGTATTTGCTAGAAATTGTTCAGCGGCATCTTCTCGTTCTTCCATAGCTAGTTCTGCTAAATCTAATTGTTGCTCAACACCATGATAAACGTTACTTCTATCATTGCGTAATAAGGCTTTGCGCAAAGCAAGAGTTGCCGCTCTCTGGTCTGCAATCTTAACCGTTGTATAAACGTTAAAACCACGGGTATAAGCTTCTTCACCATAACGCTCAAATAATTCTTGGCGTGCCATTTCTGCAACATATAGAGAATTTTGGTCAATGGCTAAACGATAACGTTCATAGATTAATTCTTCATTTAAGGCTTCCTGACGTTGAACGGCTGTAATCATACCCAATTCAACCATATTATTAAGAATATATTCTTGGCGTAAGCGTGCTCGGCTTGGATTTACAATTGGATTGTAAGCAGAAGGTGCTTTGGGTAAACCTGCCAAAATCGTAGCTTCTGCCAAAGTTAAATCTTGTACAGGCTTATTAAAGTAAATTCTTGCAGCAGCGGCAAAACCATAAGCACGTTGACCAAGATAAATTTGGTTAAAATACAATTCCAAAATTTGATTTTTGGTTAACGTTTTTTCAATTTTATAAGCCAATAAAGCCTCGTTAAATTTACGAGTTAAAGTACGTTCATTGGTTAAATAAAAATTGCGCGCAACTTGTTGTGTAATGGTACTGGCGCCTTGTTGATGACCTCCTTTAGCGTTACTGATAATGGCACGACCTACACCAATTACATCAACTCCCCAATGCTCATGGAAACGTTTGTCTTCAGCAGCGATGACTGCATTTTTCAGAATGTCAGGAAATTGATCAATAGGAGTAAAAGCGCGTTTTTCATCGCCATATGTACCAATAATGACACCATCTGCCGAATAAATTGTCAGCGGTTCGCGTGGTTGATAATTTTGGACTTCAATCAAATCAGGTAATTTGGGATAAGTTACTAAAATAGCAACTGCAACCAAACCAACTGCAAATAAAAATAAACCTAAAAGCAGTCCCAATATAGTGGCAATAAAATTCTTAATCATAATCTTCCAATATTATTTTTGTAACAAAGTTTACCCTTGTATTTTAAAATCAAGTAAAATGTCGCAAAAGTTTTGTTGTTTAACTAATTTCGTGCAGTAGCTGCCATTATAAATGTTTTATGCGTCAGGTAAGGATTTAAAATTATGCGCTTTAAGAAAACTGAAAAGAATACAAGTAATAAAACTAATAAATCTACTGTTGCCACGTCTGGGCGAAGTGTTATTGGTGTAGATATTACTCCGCATCATATTCGTATGGTGCAGTTATCTGGGCGCCAATTAAGCCAAGTCCAGCTTGATAAATATGCCATTGTGCCATTGCCGCAGAATGTAATTTCTGGGCATGAAATTAATAATTATGATGAGCTTGTCTCTCTTTTACAACAGTGTTATGGAAAAATGAAAACTAGTTGTAAGCAAGCCAATGTTGCATTGCCAGCAAGCTTGGTAACAATTGAAGAGGGTTTGAATTACTCTTCAGATGAGGGTGAATTATCGTTGCAGGAGTTTGTGGAATCTTCAGTTGCGCAGGTTGGTGATTTAGATGAGATGAACTATGATTGGCAAGAATTGCCTAGTTCAGGGAAAGATCAATTAATACTGATGGTTGCTACTAAAACGGAAGTGGTTGATCGATATGTAGATTTGCTGGATGATGTTGGTATATCAGCATCTAATGTTGATGTTGATTTATTTGCTGTTGCCAATGCTTTTGCTTATGCGGATGTAAATGAGGGTGGAGAGTTTGCTCATGAGCGAATTGCTGTATTTGATGTTGGTGATGTGGCATTGAAAGCTTTAATTATTGAAGATGGGAAAATTCTTTATAAGCAAGAGAGTAATTTTGGTTTGGAACAGCTGATTCAACTTATTCAGCGGAATTATCAGGTAAGTGAGGGTGAGGCTATAGCTATGATTAATGGAGATGCGCCACGTCCAGCTGATTATAAAGATATGATATCAGATGGCTTCAATATGCAGATTGCTCAAGAAGTTCAGCGTACAATGCAGTTTTTCTATGCGACGCAAAATATGGATAATAATTCAGAAATTAAACATATTTTCATTAGTGGAAGTGCTTGTGTTGCGGGTTCAAATGTTGCTGATATGATTTATTCGCAAACTAATATTGCGACACAGCAATTAAACCCTGTAACTTTAGCAACGAATAAAACGAAGGTTGATGATGTGCAGTTGAAGAAGGATGCTTCATCATTAACTATCGCATTTGGTTTGGCATTACGAGGGTTGGTTTAAAATGAATTTAATCAAGATTAATTTATTACCGTATCGTGAAATTCAAGAACAGAAGCAAAAGAAACGATTTGCGGTAATTATGGGAATTGGTGCAGCTGCAGGTTTGGCTTTGTGTGGCATGATTTACCTTGGGTTAGAGGGTATGATTAGTCGGCAAGATAGTCGTAATGAGAGCTTGCAGGCTGGATTGAAAGTGCTGGATAAAGATTTAGCTGAAATTAAAGAGTTGCAAAAACAAAAGCAAAATTTTTTAGCTCGAAAACTTAAAGTGGAAGAGTTAGATCATAAGCGATTTGAAGGTGCTCGTATGATTGATACTTTAAATCAATTGGTTCCTGATGGTGCTTATGTATCTTCTATTAAAAGTAACAGTAGAGGCGATGGGGCTGCAATTAGTACTGATTATACAATTATCGGTAAGGCGATTAGTGATAATAAAGTTGCAATGTTTATGACGGCTTTGCCTAGTACTGGTGTTTTTGAAGCTCCTCAGTTAGTAGATATTAAGAAAACAGATGATGGTCAGCAGTTTACATTGAAAACTGTCTTAGTGGAGCAGAAAGTTGCATCTGTACCTGAATCAGTTGATCCAGCGAAGGATAAGGGAGGTGAGAAATGAATTTAAATGAAATTGATTTTAAAAAATTATATTTGCAGAATATATTTATACAATTTTTTATTGCTGCATGTTTAGCTATTGCCTTGGTTGTGATTGGTTATTTTTTGATTTTTCAAGGTCAATGGGAGAGTTATCAGTCTAATGTAGCTAAAGAAGTTGAGCTAAAAGAAGAATACGAAAGGAAAAGTATTCAAGCTGCTAATCTGGATAATTTGAAGCAAGAGTTGGTGGATTTGGAAGCTTCTATTGCAGTTTTATTGAAGCAGTTGCCAACAACGGCAGAAGTGCCAACATTATTGCAAGAATTGCATCAGGCTGCTGCTAAAAATGGATTGACGATGAGTAGTGTTATTCAGCGTCCACCTGTTTCAGAAAAGCCAATTGAAAGATTGCCTTTTTCTATTTCTGTTGTAGGTCGTTATGAGCAAATTGCGCAATTTGCTCGTGATGTGGGACAGATGTCACGAATTGTAACTTTGTCAAATATCACTTTTGAGATTCCTAGTAACAGTAATAAAGAAAATGTTGGTAAATTAATGTTTTCAGCAGTAGCTAATACTTATAAGGCAATGGAAGCAAGTGATGAGCAGAAAATGGCTTCTGCTGCTTCTGCTGCTGGTGTGGAAGGTAAGTCTAAATAATCTCATGTAAACTTAGGAAGCAATAATGAAAGTAAAACTTTTATTGATATCATCGCTTATTGCATTATCTGCGTGTTCCGAAGAGCATGGAGATTTGCAAAGCTGGATGTCTAATACGCGGAAAGCCGCAAAATCTAAAATTAAGCCAGCAGAAAAACCAGCTCCTGTTGAACGTGTTACTTATTTTGCACCTCCTGAATCAGGACCGCATGCATTTGATGTTCAACGTCTGAAAGCAGCCTATCCAAATGGTAGTGTTCCAGATTTGAATCGTTCTAAAGAAATATTAGAGAATTTCAGTTTAGAAAATCTTGAATATGTTGGCTCTATAGGAACTAATGAGAAGTTATCTGCAATGATCAGTGCAGATGGTCATGTGTATACAGTTCGCATAGGTAATCGTTTAGGGCAGAACTTTGGTAGAATTGTTTCTATTACACCAGATTTAATTAAGATTGTTGAAACAGTTGAAGATACATCTGGTAGATGGACAGATCGAGAAACTGAATTGAGAAAAGCTGATGCTAAAGCTGAAGGTTCAGGTGCTAAATAACGAATACGGTGTATTATATTTAAAGAGGTTTCATGTTATGAAAATAAATTCTATCAAAATAATGTCAGCAGTAGCATTAGGTTTATTATTTCAAGCTGCAAATGCGGGAAGTATTACTGATATTAATGTTTCGGTACTTCCAAATAAACAACGTGTAATTAAATTCAAGTTTGATAGTGGTGTGGTTGAACCTAGTGGTTTTATTACATCAGCTCCTGCTCGTATTGCTTTGGATTTTCCTGCAACAGATATTAAAGTTTCACAATCTCAATTAACTTTTAATGATCAACTGCTAAAACAGATTATTGCTGCACAAGGTAGTGAGCATGCTCGTGTACTGTTGGGGTTGGGTAAAGAAGGACAATATAGTACTGAAATTAAAGGAAATGAGGTTTGGGTATATTTGAGTGAAGCTGAATCAATTAATACAGCTGGAATTGCTGCTGCACAATCTGTTGTAAACTCAGCTCCTAAAAATTCACAATCTTACCAATCTTCTGGAATAACAGCGCCATTTAATATTGATTTCCATAAAGGCGCAAATAGATCAGGTGTAATTGAGTATTCATCAAATTATTCGGGTCAGCCTCAAATGAGAGTGCAAAGTGATCGATTGATTATCTTGTTAAAAGATTATCCATTGTCGGTTCAAGATCAACGCAATTTAGATGTAACTGATTTTTCTACTCCTGTGCGTACTATTAATGTTCGTCGTATTGGTAATGATGCGCAGATTATTATCAGAAGTCAGGGAACATGGGAGCATAAAGTTTCTGGTAGAAATGGACGCCAAACAATTCATATTGTTCCAACGAAAAATATTTCTACTATTGGGTTAAGTCGGAAGAATGATCAGAAATTTACAGGAAAGAATGTTTCATTAGATTTCCAAAATGTTGATGTTCGTACTGTGTTGCAGATTCTAGCAACAGAGTCAGGAATGAATATTGTTGCGAGTGATAATGTAACAGGTAAAATGACATTGTCATTGAAAGATGTACCTTGGGATCAGGCTTTAGATTTGATTTTGGATGCACGCAATTTGGATATGCGTAAAGTTGGTAATATTATCAATATTGCACCACGTTCAGATTTGTTGGCTCGTGATACAGAAGCACTTGAAGCTCAAAGAAAATTGGATGATTTGGGTCCTCTGATTTCTCAAAGTTTTCAGTTGAAATATAAAAATGTTGAGGAATTTAGAAAAATTTTACGCATCAGTGATTCTGCATCAGTTTCTGATAGAAATTCAATCCTTAGTTCACGTGGTAGTGCGTTGATTGATCCTGCAACAAATACATTGATCGTTACCGATGTTCAATCTGTAATTACGAAATTTAATAAATTAATTGAAGAATTGGATGTTCCTTCTCGTCAAGTAATGATTGAAGCTCGTATTGTTGAAGCTGCTGATGGATTTTCGCGTGATTTAGGTGTTCAATTTGGTTATCAGCGTTCAGGAGCACATACTTCTGTAGGCTCAAATTGGTCTAATAGTATTAATAATGCGAATGTTGGTTATGGGTCGGCTACATCAAGTATTTTAAATCCAAATGTTGCATTACCTTCTTCTGCATCAACAAGTTCTATCGGTATTGTGCGAGCTGTGTCGTCAGGTGCATTGGGTTTGGAATTGTCGGCATCAGAGTCGGAAAATCGCAGTAAAACGATTTCTACGCCACGCGTATTAACTCAAGATCGTCAAGAAGCGGAAATTCGTCAAGGTTATCAGATTCCTTATACAAAAAGGGAAGATGGTGAAACTTCTATCGAATGGAAAGCTGCGGAATTGGTCTTGAAAACAACACCTCGTATTACACCAGATAACAAAGTTATTTTGGATATTGAAATTAAAAAAGATGAACCTGATGGTACTTATACCGCAATCACAGGTGAAGCAGGTCTTGCAACACGTTATGTGAAAACACAAGCAATGATTGAAGATGGTGGCACATTGGTTGTGGGTGGTATTTATCAAGAAGCAACATCTAATTCAATTCGTAAAGTACCTTTACTGGGTGATATTCCAGTTGTTGGTAATTTATTTAAAGCGCGAGTGCGTAAAAGTTCACGCAATGAATTGCTGTTCTTCATTACACCGCGTATTATGGGTTCTGAAACCAGCGTATTACGTTACTAAAAAGAATCTGCACATTGTGCAAATTTAGGTTAAAATGCCTGTCATGGAAAACATGACAGGCAATTTTTTTTTAGTCGGATTAATGGGTTCTGGCAAAACAACTTTGGGTCGCCAGCTTGCACAGCAAATCCAGTTTAATTTTTATGATAGCGACCAAGTTCTGTGTGAACGAACGGGCGTTAGCATTCCTACCATTTTTGAATTGGAAGGAGAACAGGGTTTTCGTGAGCGAGAGAGTGTGGTCATTCAAGATTTGTGCCAATTACCCAATATTGTTTTGGCGACAGGTGGTGGTGCAGTTTTACGTGAAGAAAACAGGCAATATTTGCGCCAACATGGCATAGTTATTTATTTACATGTGCAGCCTGAAGTTTTATATGAACGTGTTAAAAATGACCGTAATCGTCCTTTATTACAAGTAGCTGACCCACTTGCAAAATTCCGTGAGTTGTACAAAATACGGGATTCTATTTATCGGCAAACAGCACATATCATTGTAGAAGTAGGACTTTCAGGCTGCCATACTACGCTCCAAACTCTTCTTAATATGATTCGCGCATCATAAAGGTTATCTATGTACACATTATCGGTTGATACCCCTTCACATCAATATTCTATTTATATTGGTAATAATCTTTTACAGCAATTTGAATTATTACAACCACATATTAATCAAAAAGTCGCCATTGTTAGTAACACAACAGTTGCAAACTTACACTTGCCAGCATTGGAAAATTTGTTGAAAAATAATGGTATAGATTTTTTTACCATTATTTTATCTGATGGTGAACAATATAAAAATCACGATTCACTCAATCAAATTTATGATGCTTTATTAAGTCATCATGCCGACCGAAAAACTACCATCATCGCATTAGGTGGTGGCGTGATTGGCGATATGGCGGGATTTGCGGCGGCAACCTATCAACGTGGTGTGCCATTTGTACAAATTCCGACAACTTTATTAAGTCAAGTAGATTCTTCTGTTGGTGGAAAAACCGCGATTAATCATCCACTTGGCAAAAATATGATTGGCGCATTTTATCAGCCACAAGTGGTATTGATTGATTTGGCGACATTGGATACGCTGCCTGAACGTGAATTATCGGCAGGCATGGCAGAAGTAATTAAATATGGCTTATTGGGCGATATTGAATTTTTGCAATGGCTGGAAGACAATATGCCTGCCTTGATGCAGCGTGATAAAACATTGTTAGCAGAGGCAGTACGCCATTGTTGCCAGATGAAAGCGGATATTGTTGCACAGGACGAAACCGAACAAGATGTGCGTGCTTTGTTGAATTTGGGACATACATTTGGACATGCGATTGAAACTGAAATGGGCTATGGCGTATGGTTACATGGTGAAGCAGTTGCAGCAGGTTCTGTATTAGCTTGTATTTTATCGGAACAAATAGGCAGCCTGAAACCTGCTGATACAGAACGTGTTAAAGCCATTTTCCGTGCGGCTCGTTTACCTGATACACCGCCAAAATTTGCATTTGAACGTTGGTTGGCGCATATGCGTCATGACAAAAAAGTACAAAGTGGTAAAATGCGCTTTATCACGCTTAAACAATTGGGACAAGCAACCATTACCACGATTGAAGATGAGCAGCCTTTGCGCAAAACTCTTGCTGCTTATTTGTCTCAATAATTTTTATTTTGTTTTAAGGAATCTATCTAATGACACAGGAAACCGCATTGGGTGCAGCACTTAAAAATGCTGTGCAAACCATGAGCAAAAAGAAACAAACTGAAATGATTGCGGAATACATTTACGGTAAATACGAAGTATTCAGCCGCTGCAAACCCTTGGCGGTTGGAATTGAAAAAGATTTGGTGGAAGCTTTACCGCAATTTGATGCCGCATTAATCAATCGAGTATTGTCTAATCATTGTCGCCGTCCCAAGTACATCAAAGCGATTGCGCGTGGCGGTAAACGATTTAATTTGAATAATCGTTTTCAAGGTGAAGTGAGTGCAGAAGAACAGGCACATGCGCTAGCGCAACCAGGTATTAAAGAGGCGATTGAAAAGCAAGATGCACGCCGTGCAGAAGCCAAACAAGCTCGCGAAAATCAACAACAGAAAAGTGCAGAATAAGAAAAGGCAGCCTGAAAAGTATAAATACTTTTTCAGGCTGCCTTTTCTTTATGTTTACAGTTGCTTACATAAAGCCTTGTTACAATCGCAACTTTGAAACACATTAAGGAAAATAAAATGAAACAATATCTGCAAAAAATGTTGTTAGCAACTGCTTTGGGCATGGCAACTGTGTCAGCTTATGCAGAAACGCATGCCGTTATTGAAACCAATATGGGCGATATTAAACTGGTTTTAGATGAGCAAAAAGCCCCCAAAACCGTTGCTAATTTTGTGCAATATGCGCAAAAAGGTTTTTACGATAACACGATTTTTCATCGCGTGATTGATGGTTTTATGATTCAAGGTGGCGGTTTCACAGTGGATATGCTGGAAAAACCAACCGCCAAGGCTATTAATAACGAAGCGGATAATGGTTTGAAAAATACCATTGGCACGATTGCAATGGCGCGTACTGCTGCCCCCAATTCTGCGACTAGCCAATTTTTTATCAATGTGGCAGACAATGATTTTCTGAATCATAAAAGCAAAAATGCGGCAGAATACGGTTATGCCGTATTCGGTAAAGTAGAAAGTGGCATGGATGTGGTTAATCGCATTGCCAAAGTTCGAACCACTAATAAAATAGTACATCAAGATGTGCCTGTTCGCCCTGTTGTGATTAAAAAAGTACGCATCATTAAATAATTGAATAAATAGGCAGCCTGAAAACTTGAAATTGTTTCAGGCTGCCTATATTTTGTGTTTTATCTTTAACCCTGTCTTAAAGGACACAAAATGATTAAATTGCACACCAATTTCGGCGTGATTGGCATTGAACTGAATCACGAAAAAGCACCGATTACCGCTGCGAATTTTGAACAATATGTGAAAGATGGCTTTTATGATGGCGTGATTTTTCATCGCGTGATTAAAGGTTTTATGATTCAAGGTGGCGGTATGGACGCAGAAATGCGTGAAAAACCAACGCGTGATTCGATTGAAAACGAAGCACATAATGGCTTGAAAAATGAAAAATACACCATCGCAATGGCGCGTACTTCTGCACCACATTCTGCCAGTGCTCAATTTTTCATCAACACTGCAAACAATGACTTTTTGAATCATCGCGCCAAAGAATTGCACGGTAAAAATGTGGTGCAAGAATGGGGTTATGCGGTATTTGGCAAAGTGGTGGAAGGCACGGACGTTGTAGATGCGATTGAAGGCGTGCAAACCAAAAGTCATGGTTACCACGATGATGTGCCAGTTGATGCGGTTGTGATTACAAAAGCAGAAATCGTATAAAAAAGGCAGCCTGAAAAGGCAAAATGGCTTTCTTTTAAAAGAATAGTCGGTTTAAATAATACAGTGTGGACAGTTATTGCCACTTTGTCTTGTTTTAACCGACTATATTTTTATTTGATGAATTTTCGATAAATTCTATCAATGTAAAAAAATTGTTAAATAATGTTGTCATGAGATATTCTGGTGTGGCACAATAAACCATATAAACTTCTCATCTCTATGTTTCTCACAGGAGCAACTCCTCATGTCTGTAAAAAAAGTCGTTCAATTAATTGAAGACAACGAAGTACGTTTCGTTGATTTGCGTTTTACCGATACCAAAGGTAAACAACATCACTTCACCATTCCAGCACGCGTCGTGTTAGAAGACCCAGAAGAATGGTTTGAACATGGACATCCATTTGATGGCTCATCAATGGGTGGCTGGAAAGGCGTGCAGGCATCAGATATGCAGTTGCGTCCTGACCCAACAACCGCATACATTGACCCATTTTATGATGATGCTACCGTGGTTTTGACTTGCGATGTGATTGACCCTGCTGATGGCAAAGGTTACGACCGCGACCCACGTTCCATCGCACGCCGCGCCGAAAATTATTTGAAATCAACAGGCATTGGCGATACCGCATTTTTTGGACCCGAACCAGAATTTTTTGTGTTTGATGGCATAGAATTTGAAACGCATATGCACCAAGCACGTTTTGAAATCACATCAGAAACTGCTGCATGGTCTAGCGGCAAACATTATGATGGACAAAACACGGGGCATCGCCCAATGGTAAAAGGCGGATATTCGCCAATTGCGCCTGTTGACCAAGGGCAAGATTTGCGTTCAGCAATGGTGAATGTGTTGGAAGAAATTGGCATTCCTGTGGAAGTGCATCATGGCGAAGTGGGTACAGGTTCTCAAATGGAATTGGGTACTAAATTCAGCACTTTGGTAAAACGTGCTGACTGGACACAAGACATGAAATATGTGATTTGGAATGTGGCGCATAATTTTGGTAAAACCGCGACCTTTATGCCAAAACCTTTGATGGGCGACAATGGCAGCGGTATGCATGTGCATCAATCCATTTGGAAAGATGGCAAAAATCTGTTCTCTGGCGATGGCTATGCAGGATTGAGCGAAATGGCGTTGTATTACATCGGCGGCATCATCAAACATGCTAAAGCCTTGAATGCGATTACCAATCCTTCTACCAATTCCTACAAACGCCTTGTGCCGCATTTTGAAGCACCTGTAAAATTGGCTTATTCAGCGAAAAATCGCTCGGCTTCCATTCGCATTCCTGCTGTGAGTAGTACCAAAGCGATGCGTATTGAAGCGCGTTTCCCTGACCCAACTGCAAATCCTTATTTGTGTTTTGCTGCCTTGTTGATGGCGGGTTTGGACGGCATTCAAAACAAAATTCATCCTGGCGACCCTGCAACGAAAAACTTGTATGATTTGCCGCCTGAGGAAGATGCACAAGTGCCAACCGTTTGTGCTTCTTTGGAAGAAGCTTTGCAAGCATTGAAAGCTGATCATGAATTTTTGTTGCGCGGTGGCGTGTTCAGTCAAGACTGGATTGATAGCTATATTGCATTCAAAAGCGAGGATGTACGCCGTATGCAAATGGCTCCACATCCACTTGAATTTGAAATGTATTATTCACTGTAATCAAGTGATTTAAATCCATAGGCAGCCTGAAAACTATTTTCAGGCTGCCTTAAAGATAATAAGGAATAGTAAAATGAATAAAATTCAACGATTTGGTTGTTATGAGCGTTTATCCGAAGCTGTGGTGGCGAATGGTTTTGTCTTTTTATCGGGCATGGTGCCAGAAATAGACGGAGATATTGTCGCGCAAACGGCAGATGTGTTGCGCCAAATTGACCATTGGTTAACGCAATGTGGTTCGGACAAAGCGCATATTTTGGAAGCGACCATTTTTCTGTCTGATATGACGGATTACGATGGCATGAATGCGGCGTGGGATGCGTGGGTGGATAAACAACATTCGCCAGCGCGTGCGTGTGTCGCAGCAAAATTGGCGAAAACGGAATGGAAAGTGGAAATTAAAATTTCTGCTGTGCAAAAATAAATTCAATGCAGCCTGAAAGATTGTTTCAGGCTGCATTTTTGCGCCATATCATGCCATAATGCAACCTGAAACTTCATCAACAAGGAGCGGCACCATGTCATTTTTCAAAAAACACATTGCGTGGTTAATAGACCAACTGCTTTGTTTATTCGTGGCATTTATCACAGGCGTGCGCCCCAAACGCGCCGACACGCTGCCATTCACACCACAACAAAAAGTCTATTTTGCCAACCACAACAGTCATGGCGATTTCGTTTTAGTGTGGATTTCGCTGCCACGCAAATGGCGCATGCACACGCGCCCCGTTGCTGGTGCAGATTATTGGCTGACCAGCAGCTTGAAACGATTTATTATTCAAAATGTTTTCAATGCCTTGCTGATTCCGCGCAACAGCGACAATCCCCAAGCCATTACCGAACAAATGGCAAACGCGCTGACACAGGGCGATTCGCTGATTATTTTCCCCGAAGGCACGCGCAACACCGATGACAACACGCTGCTGTTGCCATTTAAAAGCGGCATTTATCATCTTGCCAAAGCCAAACCCGATACCGAATTTGTACCGATTTGGATAGACAACATCAGTCGCGTGTTGCCCAAAGGCAAAATCTTGCCGATTCCATTGGTTTGCCATGTACAAATTGGCGATGCGATTAAATTGCAAGAAAATGAAAATAAAGAAGAATTTTTGCAACGTTGTCGCCAAGCCATGCTCAATTTAGCACCGAATCATTTTCAGGCTGCCTCAAATCCCACAGGAGAAGCATCATGAATCTTGCGCCGCAATTAGTACCACAAGCAGGCTATATTTTTGTCAGCGTATTCATCGCGCTGACCATCGCCAGTTTCATCGGACAAATGCTCAAACGCCAATACGGCAACAGCGACACCATCAGCAATCTCAACGCACGGATTTACGCATGGTGGCTGATGACAATTGTGTTATTGTGCGCCTTTTGGTTTGGGCGCATTGGCGCAACCGTCTTGTTTTTCCTGATTTCGTTTGCCGCCTTGCGCGAATTTATGACGCTGATTTATCGCCGCCGCATAGATTACAATAATATGGCAGTATGTTTCTATATTTTGCTGCCTGTGCAATATTATTTTGTGTTAGACCAATGGTATGGCATGTTCAGCATTTTTATTCCGATTTATGGATTCTTATTGCTGCCGATTGTATCCAGTTTAAGCGGTAGCACCACCAATTTCTTGGAACGCACCGCCAAAACGCAATGGATGGCGATGATTTGCATCTTCTGTTTATCGCACGTTCCCGCTTTGCTGACCTTGAAGCTGGATGGATTTTTGCCAGAAAACAATATTTTGCTGCTGATTTTTCTGATTGCGGTGGTGCAATGCAGCGATGTTTTGCAATATATTTGGGGTAAATTGGTCGGTGGCAAGAAAATTTTGCCCAGCGTATCGCCGTCAAAAACCATTTCGGGAACGGTGGGCGGTATTTTGTCTGCCACTGTATTGGCTGCTTTGATGTCGCCAATTACGCCATTTTCCACGTTTCAGGCTGCCTTAATTGGTTTTGTGATTTGTGTGATGGGTTTTTTGGGAGGATTGGCGATGTCTGCCATCAAGCGCGATTATGGTGTGAAAGATTGGGGTAATATGATTCAAGGACACGGCGGCATGCTTGACCGCGTGGATTCGGTGTGTTTCGCTGCGCCAGTGTTTTTTCATATTGTGCGGTATTTTTGGAATGGTTAAGTAGTACGGTATTTTGTACTATGATTGCAAGCGATGTTGTTTCACACTTATTTTGTGCAAGAACAACATCGTTGCGCTGTTAGCAGTCTCTGTACTATGAATAAAAATGATGCTATTGAATTTTATGATAAAATATTGATTTCCCATATTAAAGGCAGCCTGAAATGTACGAAACTCTAATCCGACCACTTTTGTTCAAACTTGAACCTGAACAAGCACATCATTTAACGATTCAATTATTGCATACATTCGGTGGTATGATGCCACGCGTGAATCCGCATAGTAAGCCCACTTCGCTAATGGGATTGCATTTGCCTAATCCTGTTGGACTGGCTGCTGGTTTGGATAAAAATGGCGAAGCGATTGACGGTTTGGCGGCATTGGGTTTTGGTTTTATTGAAGTGGGCACGGTAACGCCGCGTCCGCAAGAGGGCAATCCGCAACCGCGTTTGTTTCGTTCGCCTGAACACCAAGCGATTGTGAACCGTATGGGCTTTAATAATCATGGCATTGATGCGTTGATTGCGAATGTGCAACGCAGCAAATACACGGGTGTGTTGGGTATCAACATCGGCAAAAATGCCACGACGCCAATAGAAAATGCGGTTGATGATTATTTGATTTGCTTGGAAAAAGCGTATGCGTATGCTTCGTATATTGTGGTTAATATTTCATCGCCGAATACCAAAAATTTGCGTGATTTGCAAGGTGGCGATGAATTGAGCAAATTATTAGGCAGCCTGAAAGACAAACAGGCGCATCTTCGCGCCGTGCATGGACGTTATGTGCCATTGGCGGTGAAAATTGCACCCGATTTGGACGAAACACAAATCGCTGACATCGCGCATATTGTCTTGCAAACGGAAATGGACGGTGTGATTGCCACTAATACTACGATTGACAAAACCGCATTGGGCGCATCGCCATTAGCGCAAGAAGCAGGTGGTTTGAGTGGTGCGCCTGTGCGAGAAGCGAGTAATCGTGTGTTGGCACAACTGGTGCGCGAATTGGACGGCAAAGTGCCTGTGATTGGTGCTGGTGGTATTTTGAGTGGGCATGATGCGCGTGAAAAAATGCAGCTGGGTGCAGCAGCGGTGCAGATTTACAGCGGTATGATTTATCGTGGTGCAGGATTGGTTACGGAATGTATTAAATCGTTGTGATATATTTTCAGGCTGCCTTTTTTTGATAAAAAGGCAGCCTGAAAACTATTTTTATGATTATTTTTGGTACAGAAATATATTATAGTAACGCGAACTCGGGATAAGAAATTTCATAAAAATTAAAGGGCAAACGTGATAATCTATTGTTTGCACACAACCAAGTATCACGAAAGCCCTTTAACATGGATTATCTTACCGCACTTTTCTGCCAAATTGATGATTTTTGCAAAGAATTTGAACCCAAATTCAATAGCAAATTGATTAAAAACAATAAAATTCGTAATAGACCAAGTTGTATCAGTACCGCAGAAATCATGACCGTACTGATTGCTTTTCATCAATATCGCATGCGTGATTTCAAAACCTATTACCAATGGCAAGTCCAATCCATTTGGCAGCGAGACTGCCCCAATATGCCCAGCTACAACCGCTTTTTGGAACTGGCTACACGAGCCTTACCTGCTATGTTGGTATTTTTAACCACCCAAATGGGCAAATGCACAGGTATAGGTGTGGTGGATTCAACCACTTTGTCGGTTTGCCACAATCGCCGTATTCACTCGCATAAAGTGTTTAAAAACATCGCGCAAAGGGGCAAAAGCAGTACAGGCTGGTTTTACGGTTTCAAATTGCATGCGGTATTTAACCACTTGGGTGAGCTGGTCAATTTTTGCTTAACCGCAGGCAATGTGGATGACCGTCAAGGTTTAAAACAAATGGCAAAGCACCTATTCGGCATTTTGGTGGCGGATAGGGGCTATATTGGAAAAGATTTAAGTGATTGGCTTAAAGAGAAATATGGCATTACTTTACTAACGGGTATCAAAAAAGGCATGAAACCCAAACAATACACAAGTGAGCAGAAAAAGCTGCTTAAAAAACGTGGTGTTATAGAAACCATTTTTGGGCAACTGAAAAATTTGTGTCAAATTGAACATACTCGGCATCGTTTGGAGCGTGGTTTTATCTTGAATTTGATTTCAGGTTTGACTGCCTATTGCCTGTTTCCTTATAAGCCAATGATGTTTGGAAAAAAGTCTTTGTTACCAATGAAGTAAGAAAGACTTATCCCGAGTTCGCGTTAAAATTATTTTCTGTCCAATGAGCGGCTTTTAATTGCGCGATAACATCGGCAGAAATTTGAAAACCTTTTATTAAATCAATATGTTGAATAGAGTATGGCACAGCAGCTTGTCGCCAGAAATAAGCACATGTATTGGGTGTAGCCCAGCCTGCCAGCGTACCGCCTACTGAATACAATAACAATTCATCATATTTATCTTGTATACGGTACGGCATGCCACTCGTACAGGCTTATGGGAAAACATCAAACCGCTCTAGATGCCTATTGCCTTGTTAGCACAATGATTTTAACAGAAAAAGCAGCCTGAAAACAATTTCAGGCTGCCTGAATATTATCTGCCATCGGAAAATGAATCGGGCGTAACATTCACAATACTGATGATTTGAGTGCATTTATAGTGGATTCAATTTGAAAATGTTTGGTTTGCCAAAACATATTGATTTTCAACCCATTTAAAAAGGTATAAGTGTAGGGTGCAACTTATTGCACCATTTTTCTGATGAGACATGAGTTTGGTGCAACAAGTTGCACCCTACATTACGTCCTAGTTTTATCCCAAAAATGAAAAGGCAGTCTGAAAACCCATTTTCCCAGTTTTCAGGCTGCCTGAATCAAAAATTACGCTTTATTTTGATTATTGTCCGAATTGTCGGATTTGACCGTTTCGCTTTGGGCGGCAGGTTCAAATTCAGGCTGTTTGTCCGCTTCGGGCAATTTAGCAAATTCGCTGTCCGCATCTTGCGCTTGTTCCGCTTCCGATTTCACATTGTGGCTGTAATCTTTCGGCGGCGAAGGCTGTTTGCCCGCCATGATTTCCAGTACTTGGTCGCGGTCAATCGTTTCCCAATCCATCAAGGCTTTGCACATGGTTTCCATTTTGTCGCGGTTTTCGCTCAAAATTTTGTAGGCAACGGCATATTGCTCGTCCAAAATGCGGCGGATTTCCGCGTCCACTTCCTGTTGCGTTTTTTCGGAAATGTGTTGCGAACGCGTTACGCTGCGACCCAAAAACACTTCGCCTTCGTTTTCCGCATACACCATCACGCCCATTTTTTCACTCATACCAAAGCGCGTTACCATCTCACGTGCTAATTGCGTAGCGCGTTCAAAGTCATTTGATGCACCTGTGGAAATTCGTCCCACATACAAATCTTCTGCAATGCGACCGCCAAACAAAATAGAAAGCTGGCTCAACATCTGGTCTTTGTACATGGAAATGCGGTCGCGTTCAGGCAGTTGCCACGTCAAGCCCAAGGCACGTCCGCGTGGCATAATCGTAACTTTGTGAACGGGGTCGGAAAACGGCAAACTTTCCGCCACAATCGCATGACCTGCTTCGTGGTAAGCGGTGGCACGTTTTTCGTCTTCGTGCATGACCATGCTGCGGCGTTCAGGTCCCATGTAGATTTTGTCTTTGGCGTCTTCAAAATCGCTTTGGTCCACTTTTTTCTTGTTGCGGCGACCTGCAAACAAAGCCGCTTCATTGACCAAATTCGCCAAATCCGCACCCGAAAAACCAGGGGTGCCACGCGCCAAGGTAACCAAATCCACGCTTTCGTCCAAAGGCACTTTTTTCGCATGCACTTTCAAAATTTGCTCGCGACCGCGAATATCGGGAAGCGGCACAACCACTTGACGGTCAAAACGTCCAGGGCGTTGCAAAGCTGGGTCAAGCACGTCTGGGCGGTTGGTGGCGGCAATCACAATCACGGTTTGATTGCTTTCAAAGCCGTCCATTTCCACCAAAAGTTGGTTCAATGTTTGTTCGCGCTCGTCATTGCCACCGCCCAAACCTGCACCGCGTTGGCGACCAACCGCGTCAATCTCGTCAATGAAAATGATGCAAGGCGCGTTTTTCTTCGCTTGTTCAAACATATCGCGTACACGGCTCGCGCCCACGCCCACGAACATTTCCACAAAATCCGAACCCGAAATGCTGAAAAACGGTACGCCCGCTTCGCCCGCAATCGCTTTTGCCAACAAGGTTTTACCCGTACCAGGGCTACCTGCCAACAAAATGCCGCGCGGCACACGTCCGCCCAAAGATTGATAGCGGTTGGGGGCTTTCAAATAATCCACGATTTCTTGGACTTCTTCTTTGGCTTCATCGCAACCTGCCACGTCGGCAAAAGTAATTTTGTTGGCATCTTTATCCAATAATTTGGCGCGCGATTTACCAAATGAGAATGCGCCGCCTTTGCCACCACCCGATTGCATACGCATAAACCAGAACCATGCGCCAATCAACAAGGCAACAGGCAACAAACTCATAAACAAACTTTGGAGCATTCCTGGTTTCTTTTCAGGTGTCACTTTGACGCGGACTTTATTGTTAATCAGCGTTTCCACCATTTTGTCATCAACAGGTGCATTGGTGCGGAATGTGGTTTTATCCGTGCGTTCTCCCGTGATTTCATAACCAATAAATGAACCTTGAATGTTTACATTATTGACTTGTCCTTCTTTCACTTGTTGAATAAATTGTGAATATTCAATTTGTTGTGAATCAGGTTTTTTCTCTTGGGCATAATTGATGCCGAACATAATTGCTGCACCTAAACCCAACCATAATAGTAAATTTTTTATGTTGCTCCCCACAGAAACACGCTCCCTAAATGTGTGATATAAATTGAATGCTAATTTTAAGGCAGCCTGAAAACCTTGTCAGCGTTTATTTTTGCCTAATAGATAAATTTCGTTAGACCGATTGCGTGAAGCATCGGGTTTACGCGTTTGTACGCTTGTGAAAACTTCGCGCATGGCTGCCATGTATTCTTGATAACCCGTTCCTTGAAACACTTTAACCAAGAAATTACCACCTGTTTTCAAATGGTTATTGGCGAAATCCAAAGCCAATTCGCATAAATAAAAACTGCGTGCTTGGTCAATGGTACCGTTGCCCGACATATTGGGTGCCATGTCACAAATTACAAGGTCTAACGGACGATTACCCAGTAATTCTTCAAATTTTGCCAATACATCGTCTTCACGAAAATCGCCTTGAATAAATTCTACGCCGTCCAGCGCATCCATTGGCAAAATATCCAAAGCAAAAACTTTACCTTGTTTGCCAACCAATTTAGCGGCAATTTGCGACCAGCTACCTGGTGCGCTGCCCAAGTCTGCTAAAACGGTGCCATTTTTAATTAATTTGTCTTTTTCATTTATTTCTAATAGCTTATAAGCTGCACGAGCGCGATAACCATCTTTTTGTGCGCGTTTGACATAAGGGTCATTGACGTGTTCGTGCATCCAAGCAGGAGAAGATTTGGAACGTTGTACCATATTTATTGTGTTTATAGCGTTTTAGGCAGCCTGAAAAACGTGTTATTTCGTTTTCAGGCTGCCTGTTTAAAAATAGATTATTGTTCTACAAATGCGCGTTCAATTAAATAATCGCCGCGCACACCTGTTTTGGGCGATGCCACCAAGCCAAAACTGTCCAAAATAGCGGAAGTATCGGCATTCATCGGCATGCTGCCACACAACATGGCGCGGTCATCTTTTGGATTGATGGGCGGTAAACCAATGTCATCAAACATTTTACCGCTTTTCATCAAATCGGTTAGGCGACCTTGATGTTCAAACGGTTCGCGTGAAACAACGGGATAGTAAATCAATTTTTCGCGCACCATGTCGCCTAAAAATTCGTGATTGGGCAGTTCTTGGGTAAAGTGGTCGTAATACGCCAAATCTGCTTTATTACGCACGCCGTGTACCAAAATCACTTTTTCATATTGTTCATAAATATCAGGGTCTTTGGTAACGCTTAAAAATGGGGCAAGTCCTGTGCCTGTGGACAATAAATATAAATGTTTGCCACCTTCATTCAAATCGCTGGCGATGAGTGTACCTGTTGGTTTTTTACTGATGAGAATTTCGTCGCCTACTTTGATGTGTTGTAAACGTCCTGTTAATGGACCGTCTTGTACTTTAATGCTAAAAAATTCAAGGTGTTCTTCCCAATTTGCGCTAGCAACGCTGTACGCACGCATAAGGGGTTTGCCGTCCACCATCAAACCTATCATCACGAATTGTCCGTTTTCAAAGCGCAAGGATTCATCGCGTGTGCAAGTGAAACTAAAATAAGCGTCTGTCCAATGGTGTACGGATAGAACTTCTTGGGTATTGAATGCTGCCATTAAGATTCTTTCTTGTGATGCGTTTCAGGCTGCCTGAAACTGTGCGAATAAATAAACGCGCTATTGTATGCAAAATGCGAGTGTGTATCAAGTAAATAGTGTTTTTATACTATATACTGTGTTTTCAGGCTGCCTATTTGGGAAGTTTATTGCAAGAATGTGCCACCCATGCGACCAAAGAAATCGCTGATTTCAAAATACACTTTGCGTGTTGAACCATTGGCAGCCTGAACCGTGATTTCATCGTAAATGCCTGTTTCTTCTTTCAATAGGGCTTGACCGATTTTGCGATATTGCGGCAAATTGGATTGTAACCACGCATTTTCGGCGGCGATGCCGCGCATGGTGTCGTTTTCACGGATTTTGATGGCTTGTGCCATGCTGCTGCCATCGGCGCGAGCGAATTGTTGTATGGTGCTGCTGGTAGGCGTAGCGGTGCTTGCGGTTTGTGTCGCGCACGCGCTGGTCATCAAGGCAACAGCAATCAACGAAAGAGAAAAGAATTTTTGGATTTTCATGATAAGGTTTTCTTGTGTGGATTAAGTTTAACAAGACAAGCTAATTCTGCGCTGTTCAATATAATTGATTATTATGATTAAGACAATCCATATTTTCAGGCTGCCTTATTTGATGAAATGATGTTAATCAAATCAAAATAAGGCAGCCTGAAAAAAATCAATGCGCTTTTTTGCTGAATAATTTGACCAAGGGCAACACGATGGCACACACAATCGCGCCAATAATGATGCCGACCGATAAGGTAAACAAAGTATCCAGCCACACGTTATGCCATTGGAAATGATGCAACCATGTGACATTGTGGGTAAAAATACCGCCACCCACCAAGAACATCGCCAGCGTACCCACCACGCTCAAAGCACGCATAAACCACGGCATAAATGCGATGATGCCGCGCCCCAACCATTGTTTGATGCGACTGGTTTGGCGTATCAAATAAAAGCCCAAGTCATCTGCTTTGACAATCAAACCAACCAAGCCATAAACCACAATGGTAATGCCGATACCAATCGCAGAAAGTGCGGCAATTTTCACGCCCAAACTGGCATTTTCCACCACGCCCAGCGCAATGATGATGATTTCTGCCGACAAAATAAAATCGGTACGAATCGCGCCTCTGACTTTGTCTTTTTCGCTATCCAAAGTATCGGAAGCAATTTCGTGGCTGGCATCATCGCGATGAAGAAATTTGTGCAGCAATTTTTCTACGCCTTCAAAACACAAATAAGCCCCGCCAATCATCAATAAGGGTTTAATCAAAAAAGGGGCAAACACCGCTAAAATCAAGGCAACGGGGATTAAAATCATTTTGTTGATAAACGAGCCTTTTGCCACCGCCCACACAATCGGAATTTCGCGGTCGGCATTCACGCCTGTTACTTGGTTGGCGTTGAGTGCCAAATCATCGCCCACTACGCCAGCCGTTTTTTTCGCTGCCATTTTGGTCATCAAGGCAACATCGTCCAACATGGAAGCAATGTCGTCTAGCAGCGTGAACAGGGAAGCAAATGCCATTTTATGTCCTTATATTCAAATATATTGGGGTTAAAAAACGCGGATTATAACGGCAAAAATGGTTTCAGGCAGCCTGAAAAGATTGATTTTATCTATTAAAAAAAATCAAGGCAGCCTGAAAAACATTTTAAGGAGTAGGTTGTGGCAAAGTTTTGGGTGGACGCGGCGCAGCAAAATTTTGTACCCAATAAATTTTAAAACGCGCATTGTCGCGATAGGCATATGCCATGCCCAATTCGCTTACATTCGGGTCCATTAAATTTTCGCAATGCAGCGGACTGGCGAGCCAATTATCCAAAACTTGTTGCAGCGATAATTGCCCAGCCGCCACATTTTCTGCCGCTTCCAAAAACACATAACCTTCTTGATTGATACGCTGGCGCAAAGTTCGCCCATCGCGGCTAACATGTCCATAATAATCGTTGTTTGCC
This sequence comes from Wielerella bovis, assembly GCF_022354465.1. Classification (NCBI taxonomy): domain Bacteria; kingdom Pseudomonadati; phylum Pseudomonadota; class Betaproteobacteria; order Neisseriales; family Neisseriaceae; genus Wielerella; species Wielerella bovis. Next base: position 969,414 of record NZ_CP092361.1, read on the forward strand.
ATATCTTGCGCGTGTTTTTGTGCCGAAGATTGTAATAATTTATTCCAGCGCAAAGGTGGGGCAGCCTGAAAACGGCGCGTGCCACACATTCTACCTTGCAAGCGGATACGATTCACCGCGTTAAGCATTTGTTCTGATGAATAATCTTGTGCCGAAACGCCTGCATACATCACCCAATAATTCCCATAATATGAACCTGCTGCGCGAACTTGCGCGATGCCAATTTCATTGATGTGTTCGTCCATCAAAGTGTAGGCGCAAAATTGTGAATTTGTCCATTGCGCCAAAATATCATTGACATTGTGATAGCCTGCGCCAATCGCCGCCCGCGCGTCCCAACCCGCATAATTGCTTGCCATGATGCGCTGCCACGGCGTAACACCGCGCGGGCTGTCGTATGCCATATAATTATTTTTCGCCATATCCAAAGCATGTTGCGCGGCGGCGTGTGCTAATTGCTTGTTCCACCTTAATTTTTGTCGGGCAGGTATGATTTTGCCGCCACATTGTCGCGCTTGGCTGCGAAATTCGTTGATGCGATTGAATAATTCTTTTTGATTAGGCGATAGCGTTTCCGCGCCCACCGATAGCGAAACAATGCCCAAACTGATAGCCAAAAACCATTTTGCTTGCATCATGATTTCTCCCTGATTTTCATAACTTAAAAGGCAGCCTGAAAAACGAATTATCGCATTTTCAGGCTGCCTATTGTTTAAAAATAATGAGATGAAATTATTGAACGCGCGTCCAAGTTTGCGTGCGACCCAATGCCGACACGCCAATAAATCCGCGTACTTTCAAGGTGCGGCCATCGGCGGATAAAGTTGCTTTGACACGATAGGTTTTACCACCTTTTGGGTCATAAATCGTGCCACCATCGTATTCATTGCTGTTTTTGGATTTCAAGCCACGCACAACGGTTAAACCGACCAAAGGTTTATTGCCGCCACAAGCAGGGCAAACATTGTCCACGCCTTGCGCCAAGCCGACAATCGTGCCATTGAATTGGTTGCCATTTTGGCTGATTTGCACGATGGCTTTGGGTTTTTTGGTTTCATCGTCAATGGTGCGCCATTTGCCTTCAATGCCTGCGGCAGAAGCGGTAGTGGCGATGATAAAGCTCAAAGTTGCTGCGAAAATTTTTTTCATATCAGATTTTCCTGCGTGGAATAAAGTAGATATTCTATTCTATTTTAATGATGCCGACAATATTTTCACAATATAAAAAGGCAGCCTGAAAACATGATTTTGTTTTCAGGCTGCCTGTATTTTTACGGCATCAACATACCGCCATTCACATGCAAAGTTTGCCCCGTAATATAGCTGGCTTGCTCGGAAGCCAAGAATAAAACGGCATTGGCAATATCTTGCGCTTCGCCAAATTTGCCCAGCGCGGTTTGATTTTCAAACATTTTGCGCGTTTCTTCGGGCAAGGCGCGGGTCATGTCGGTGTCAATAAATCCAGGGGCAATGCAATTGACGGTAATGCCGCGACTGCCCACTTCACGCGCCAAGGATTTGCTGAAACCTTGCAAGGCGGCTTTGGCGGCGGCGTAATTGGTTTGCCCTGCATTGCCCATCGTGCCAACCACCGATGTAATCGTGATAATGCGACCACTGCGCTGTTTCATCATGCCACGCATGACGGCTTTGCTGGCGCGGTAAACGGATTTCAGGTTCACATTCATGATGTCGTCCCATTCATCGTCTTTCATGCGCATGAGCAAATTGTCGCGCGTAATGCCTGCGTTATTGACCAAAATATCCAGTTTGCCAAATTCTTTTTCAATTTCGCCAATCAGGTTTTCAATCGCGCCATTGTCTGCTGCGTTCAAGGTGCGACCCACGCCGTTCCATTGAGCCAAACGCTCGCCAATCGCCGTCGCGCCGTTTTCCGAAGTCGCCGTGCCAATCACGGTTGCACCAGCTTGCGCCAACGTGTCCGCAATCGCTGCGCCAATGCCACGAGATGCGCCTGTTACCAAAGCGATTTTGCCTATTAAGTTTTGTGTTGTCATCGTTTCAAATCCTTGTTTTAAAATGGGAAAATGAGTTTCAGGCTGCCTTTCAGTTGTAGCCCGACATTATCACGGTATGTTGTGTCGGGCATTAATGCCCGACCTACGGAATCTGCCTAGCCATCAAATATTAAAGATATATATAGTCGTAGAAATGAAAATGCAGTACAAGGCGACAACGCCCGCCGTGTACGAATAGTACATAAGGGCGTTGGCAACGCCGTACTGCTTTTTCAGTTCTGCGACTATAGTTGCAGATTCAATTCTGCGACTATATCAATGAAATCACCTATTTTTCAGTCGTAGATACCATTAGGCAGCCTGAAAATAAAAATGGGATTATAGCAGTTAGTTTTTCTACTCAAATGATTTTTATCTGATTAAAATCGGGTAAACTGCATACTGGTTTTCAGGCTGCCTTTTGCATCATATAGTCGCAGAACTGAAAAAGCAGTACGGCGTTGCCAACGCCCTTATGTACTATTCGTACACGGCGGGCGTTGTCGCCTTGTACTGCATTTTCATTTCTACGACTATATTTAAATAACGATAATATTAAAAAATCTTGTAAAACAGTCATCATCAAGACTACAATCAAAATCTCATTCAGTTAAAGGATTATTTATGCGCCCATACAATTTTTCCGCAGGACCCGCCGTGTTGCCCGAAAGTGTGTTACGCACCGCACAACAAGATATGTTGGATTACAACGGCACAGGTTTTTCTGTGATGGAGATGTCGCACCGTTCTGATATGTTTCACAGTATTTTGTATCATGCGGAACAGGATTTGCGTCAATTATTGGCGATTCCATCCAATTATAAGGTCTTGTTTTTACAAGGTGGTGCATCGGCGCATTTCACGCAAATTGCGCTGAATTTTGCCAATGGTTTCAAACGTATAGACAGCGTGGTAACAGGAAATTGGTCGGGCATCGCGCATTCGCAAATGGGAAAATTGTCTGATGTGAAAGTGCATTTGGTGGCGCATGGTGGCGATTTGTATCACTACAATGATTTGCCGCCTGCATCGCAATGGGACATCAGCCCTGATTCAGCATTTGTGCATTATGTGATAAACGAAACGGTGCATGGCTTGCAATACCGCGATATTCCGCAATTAGGCAAAGATGCACCGCCTGTGATTTGTGATATGTCATCAGAAATTTTGTCGCGCCGAATCAATGTGGCGGATTTTGGTGTGATTTATGCGGGCGCACAGAAAAATGTGGGCCCAAGTGGCGCAACGATTGTGATTATCCGCGAAGATTTGTTGGAACGCTGTTCGGAACGTGTGCCAAATGTGTGGAATTATCAAAAACATATTGAAAAAGATGGTATGTACAACACGCCTGCAACCTATCCGATTTATATGGCGGGTTTGGTGTTCCGTTGGTTGCAAACGCAAGGTGGTGTGGCGAAAATGGAAAAAATCAACACGCTCAAAGCGCAAACTTTGTATGATGCGATTGATGGCAGCGGTGGTTTTTATCGCAATCCGATTCAGCCACAAGCGCGTTCGTATATGAATGTGATTTTTACGACTGGCGATAAAACTTTGGACGAACGGTTTATTGAGCAAGCCGCTGTGCGTGGTTTGATGTTTTTGCGCGGCTATCCTGTATTGGGTGGTATGCGCGCGAGTATTTATAATGCGATGCCTTTGGCTGGCGTGGAGGCATTGGTGGCGTTTATGGCAGAGTTTCAACGGAGATATGGGTAAGGGTTTGAGCTGGTGTTCTAATACAAATATTTTTTATAGTCGTTTGAAATTGACACAGACAAGGCGACAGCGACCGCCATGTACGCCATAGTACATAAGGGAGCTGGAAACGCTATACTGGTTTAAATTGAATTCACTATATTTCAGAATTTTGGGATAAAAAAACTTTTCAGGCTGCCTTTCCAAAGTCTTGTAGAATGGTAAAGGCAGCCTGAAAATTCACATCAATCTTTCAAACGCATTTCCGCCGCGCGAGCGTGCGCGGTCAGCATTTCGCCATGCGCCAACACGCTGGCGATTTTGCCCAATTTTTGCGCCCCCGCTTCTGATACTTGAATCAAGCTGCTGCGTTTTTGGAAATCATAAGTGCCAAGTGGCGATGAAAAACGCGCTGTGCGGCTGGTCGGCAAAACGTGGTTTGGGCCCGCGCAATAATCACCCAAACTTTCGCTGGTGTATTGACCCATGAAAATCGCGCCTGCGTGGCGGATTTTTTTCGCCCATTGTTCGGGATTTTCCAACGACAACTCAAGGTGTTCGGGCGCAATATAATTGGCAACTTCGCAAGCTTCGTCCAAATTGTCCACTAAAATCATCGCGCCACGATTATTCAGGCTGGCTTCAATAATTTCACGGCGTGGCATTTCTTCAATCAGACGATTCATGGCAGCCTGAACTTCATCCAGATACGTTTTTGATGTTGAAATCAAAATGGCTTGCGCGATTTCATCGTGTTCCGCTTGGCTGAACAAATCCATTGCCACCCAATCGGCTGGCGTGCTACCGTCCGCAATCACCAAAATTTCGCTTGGACCCGCCACCATGTCAATGCCCACCACGCCAAACACGCGGCGTTTCGCTGCCGCCACAAAGGCGTTGCCTGGCCCTGTGATTTTGTCCACTTGTGGCACGGTGTCGGTGCCATACGCCAAAGCTGCCACCGCTTGTGCGCCACCAATCGTGTAAACTTTTGTTACACCAGCAATAAATGCTGCCGCCAACACAATATCATTGCGCTCCCCTTTGGGTGTAGGCACGACCATAATGATTTCTGGCACACCTGCAACGTGCGCGGGCATGGCATTCATAATCACGCTGCTGGGATAAGCAGCTTTGCCCCCAGGGACGTAAATGCCCACACGGTCAAGTGGCGTGATTTGCTGACCGAGCAGCGTGCCATCTTCATCGGTGTACGTCCATGATTCCATTTTTTGTTTTTGATGATACGATTCAACGCGTTGAGCAGATATTTTTAATGCATTTTGCATATTTTCAGGCAGCCTGAAAAAGGCTTCGCGCAAATCGTCTTGCGATAAAGTCAAATCCGCCATGGATTGCGCGGACGTGCCGTCAAATTTGTTGGTGTATTCCACCACCGCCGCATCGCCACGTTTTTGCACATCGGCGCAAATATCGGCAACAATTTGGTCAATTTTCGGGTCTTGCGCGGTTTCAAAGGCGAGCAAGTTTTTCAGTTCGGTTTGGAAATTGGGGGATTGTTTGTTTAAAAATTGCATGGTTTGCTTCCTCTTGCTAATAAAATAAATTAAATATCTTTAAAACTTATTTTTCAGGCTGCCTCCATATAAAAGCAGCCTGAAAGCAATGTCAGAGATAACGGATATTTTCAGCTACATCAATTTCTATGATGCCTTTGTGTTGCAGTTGCGACAAAATATTATCGGCACGTTGCGTATCATGGCGAACGCTGCTAGCAATTAGGCGCACCAAATCGTTTTTCTTTTTTGGGCGATTATGTTTCAGCAACAATAAGGCGGCAATCACATCGGGTTCAATATCTGGATTATTGTTGTTGAACTTGGCAGACATCGGAGCGACAACGATTGATGCGTGTTCATCGCTGCGCTGTTCATTATCTGTGCTGATTTCAGCGATTTCTTCATATTCATCGTTTTCAGGCTGCCTATCGGCATATTGAATAAAACGATAAGTCTTTTTGCCCAAACGTTTTTTCAATAATAATTCTGCTTCGGGATAGGCTTTTTGCAAATCTTCCAGCGCGGGGAGTAATTTCTTGCGTGGTGAAACAATGGCAATACGAGCATCGGGATGATGCGACAAAATTTCTTCGGCTGCAGCGATGATGCTGAACGCTGCGTTTTTCTTCGGCAACACATAAATGCTGTGTGGTTCTTCGGGCGCAATCATGCGTTTGGCTGCTTTTAAGGTGGCGAATAAACCGACTTTGGCATCTTCAAATGGAATATCTTGCCATTTGGTATCGGTTTTGGCGAGGTCAATCAATAAATAATTCATGGTGTTCTCCATGTTATAAGAAGATATTTTCAGGCTGAAACCTTTGCAAAATCCCCATCTTTGGCACATTTCTTCGCGATGCGTTTCTCAAACGCTTGCCTATCTAGATGATATGTCTGCGCGTTTTGCGATACTATCGCTTTGAACTGCGCTCAAATCTGGGGTTTTGCAAAGGTTTCAGGCTGCATATTGAGTAGGCAGCCTGAAAATCAGGCAACAACAGCTTCTGAAAATGCCGTTAGAATAGGGGAGAGTACATCGTATTTGGTTTTTAACGCAGCTTTATTGACTACCAAGCGACTGGAAATATCTACAATATGTTCAACGGCTTCCAAACCATTGGCTTTAAGTGTGCCACCTGTGGAAACTAAATCCACAATTGCATCGCTCAATCCTACCAGCGGCGCAAGTTCCATTGAACCGTATAATTTGATAATGTCCACATGCACCCCTTTTTTAGCGAAATGTTCCGCCGCAATATTGGGATATTTGGTCGCCACACGCAAGCGGCTGCCTGCGACCGAAGCCGCTGCATAATCAAAACCCTTGCATACAGCCACCATCATGCGGCATTTGGCGATATTCAAATCCAACGGTTGATACAAACCTTCGCCACCATGTTCAATCAACACATCTTTTCCTGCAATACCAAAATCTGCCGCACCATATTGTACATAGGTTGGTACATCTGATGCGCGCACAATAACCAGTTGAATATTATCGTGATTTGTTCCAATAATCAATTTACGCGAACTTTCAGGATTTTCGTTTGGCACAATGCCTGCCGCCGCTAGCAAAGGCAGCGTTTCTTCAAAGATACGTCCTTTGGATAATGCGATGGTTAATTGAGTCATGTAGTGTCCTTTCGTAGGGGTATACCAAAGAAATATGGTTATATTTCAGGCTGCCTTTTGCTTGAAAATAAGCTAGAAGGCAGCCTGAAAACATTATTCTGCTAATAATTTGCGAATATCTGCCGCAATTTGCGGTGCTTCTGCGCCAAAACGTTCTTGTATGGCAACATTGCCATTTTTGTCCAACAAATATGCGCCAGAAGTGTGGTCAACATTATATATTTTATCTGATTTAATTTCAGTTTTTGCTGACACAATGCGGAATTGTTGTTTGATTTGTGCGATGTCGCGTCCCCCTTTTGTATCGGTTAAACCAATAAACTCAGGATTGAATTGTGCCACATATTTGCCAATTAAATCAGGCGTATCACGTTCATAATCCACGCTGACAAATACCACCGCTACATCTTTTGCTTGCTCGCCCAGTTGTTTGAGCGTATCGCTGTATGTCAGCAATTCACTTGGACAAACATCGGGACAATGGGTGAAACCAAATGCCAAAATAACCACTTTCCCTTTCAGGCTGCTGATGCTAAATGGTTTACCCTTGCCATCGGTTAGCGTGAAATCGCCCCCCAAGTTTTCTTTACGCATATCCACACCAACCGAAACAATGTTGTTGTCGGCTGTATTGGATGCAGACGTATTAGTGGCGGAAGCAGGAGATTCTGCTTGAATTTCTTGTGCTGCTTGTGAAGCCAGTTGGCTGACACCTTCTTCTTGTTTACCACAAGCAGTTAAAGCCAATGCAGTAACAAGTGTACTTAATAATAATTTTTTCATGATGTTTTATCTTTCTATTTGATAAAGTAAAGAAAATGTTTATTTCAGGCAGCCTGAAAACTATTCAGGCAATGTTGCCGATCCCATGCGTTTTAAAATAATATTGGTTTTAGCACGCAAGCCTTTGTCGCGTGGATGGTCAATGTAAAACAAGGGTTTAGGCACACGCGCTGCTAATTGTGCCGCTTGAACTTTGCTTAAATCGGCTGCTGATTTGTGATAAAAAAACTGCGCTGCACTTTCGGCACCAAATACGCCATAACCCCATTCAATCACGTTTAAATACAGCGCGTAAATGCGGTCTTTATCGGTGGTGGCTTCCAACATGGCGGTTAAAGCGGCTTCTTCTGCTTTGCGAAAATAACTGCGTTGTTCGTTTAAAAACAAATTTTTGGCTAATTGCTGGCTGATGGTTGAGCCACCCGCACGAATTTTGCCACCGCGTTCATTGCGTTTCATCGCATTACGGATGCCATTCCAATCAAAGCCATTGTGTTCAGCAAAAGTCGCATCTTCCGAAGCAATCAAGGCTTTTTTCAAATTGATGGAAATTTTGTCATATGCGACCCAGCGATAATCCAGTTTGACATTGGGTTTGCTGCTCGCCAATTCGTCCATACGCATGGTCATGAAAGCGGTGCGATTGGGTGCAAGGGCGCGATAGCCGATGATGGTGCCATAGGCATACACATTAAACAAAATGAGTGCGGCAAACGGGGCTGCCAAAAGCCATTTCAGGTATTTCATGCTGATAACTCCGCGCGTAGTGTTGCGATAACGGGGGCAATTTGCGGCGTAAATCCGCGCCATAATTGATAGGCGGCGGCGGCTTGTGCGACCAACATACCCAAACCATCGGCGGTATTTTGTGCGCCATGTTGGGCGGCAAATTGTAAAAATGCGGTTGGTTTTGCGCTGTAAAACATATCATACGCCCACAGGCAGCCTGAAAATATTGGGGGCGAAATCGGGGGAATATCGCCTGATACGCTGCCTGATGTGGCGTTAATAATCAAGTCAAATTCGGGTTTCAAAGTGGCGAATTCTTGCGCGTGTATGCCAAATTGATTGGCTAAATCAATGGCTTTGCTGTGCGTGCGATTGGCAATCACAATGCGTTCTGGTTCACATGATAATAGCGGCAAAATTACGCCACGCGCTGCGCCACCTGCGCCTAAAATCAAAATACGGCAGCCTGAAAGTGTGATGCCCAAATGGTCGCGTAAATCGCTGACCAAGCCGATACCATCGGTATTATCGCCCAAAATCGTGCCATTGCTTTGCGGTATCAGCGTATTGACTGCGCTAGCGGCTTGGGCTCGTTTGCTCAATGCATCGCACAGGGAAAATGCGTGTTCTTTGAAAGGCAAGGTTACATTCGCACCGCAACCACCGTTAGCAAAAAATTGATTTAAGGCAGCCTGAAACGCTTCACGATTATTTTCTACCAAAGTGCGTGTGTAGGAAATCTGCGCCTGTTCTTGTGCGGCGAATAAGCTGTGAATTTGAGGAGATTTGCTATGGGCGATAGGGTTGCCGAAAACAGTATATTGGGTGGTCATGGCTTTGAAATCAAATGAGGAATAGAATTTGTGGATTGTAGTGTGAATTGCTTGGAAAACCAAGTTTTTTCAGGGTTGTTCTGTATAAACATTATCAAAAAGGCAGCCTGAAAATATTTTCAGGCTGCCTATATGGCATTATTCTTCCATTTCTTTTTCTTTAATGCGCGTTGCCATGAGCGTGTGCAAACGGCGATTATCTGCACGCGCAACATTGAACAACAAATCGCCCAATACCACTTTTTCGCCACGCACAGGTAAATGCCCCAACTGATGAATGACTAAGCCACCAATCGTATCTGCTTCTTCGGTGCTGAATGTGGTGCCAAAATAGGCATTGATGTCTTCAATTTCGGTGGTGGCTTTAATACGCCAACGTTCTGATGATACAGGGAAAATTTGGTCAGCACTGTCATCTTCGTCAAACTCGTCTTCAATTTTGCCGACAATCTGCTCAATCACATCTTCAAAGGTAACCAAGCCCGAAATGCCACCGTATTCGTCCACCACAATCGCCATATGATTGCGCTGTGTTTGAAATTCTTTAAGCAAAATATTCAAAGATTTGCTTTCTGGGACAAACACCGCAGGACGCAAAATATTTTCCAATTTGAAATGTTCGGGATTGAGCGTGTATTTCAGCAAATCTTTGGCGTGCAAAATGCCGATGATGTGGTCTTTGTCTTCTTCAATCACAGGAAAACGTGAATGTGCGGTTTCCACCACATAAGCGATGATACGCTCCATGCTGTCGGTGGTTTTAATCACGTCCATTTGCGCGCGAGTCATCATGGCATCTCGCACATTCATTTCTTTGAATTTAAACAAATTTTCTATGCGAGACAAGGTGTCGCTGTCCAAGACATTGTGTTGGGTACTGCGGCGTAAAATATCGCGCAATTTGTCGGTGCTGTCGGGCGTATTGCTGCCTGAAACATGTTTAAACAATTTGTTGAGCAAACTGGGGGATTGACTGTCCATTGTGGTTTTTCTGGGTAATAAAAGTATTTTATTTTTCAGGCTGTCTTACAGTACACGACAAAAAACATTTCCGTAGGTCGGGCATTTATGCCCGACATCAGAAATCACGGCACATCGTCGGGCATGAATGCCCGACCTACAAAATGTCGTGTACTGAAAGGCCGCCTGAAAATTAAGCATAAGGGTCGGCAATATGTAACTGTGCCAATAAATCGGTTTCCAAAGTTTCCATTTCTTCGGCTTCGGCATCGTCCATGTGGTCAAAACCGATTAAATGAAGCGTGCCGTGAATGACTAAATGCGCGTAATGGTCATGCAGCGATTTGCCTTGTTCGGCGGCTTCGTGAGCAACAACTTGTGGGCAAATAATCAAATCGCCACGTAAAACATCATCTTGTTCTACAAAAGAAAATTCGCCTTCATTGTGAGCAAAACTCAATACATTGGTGGCGTAATCTTTGTCGCGATAATCATGGTTGTAAGCACGCGCTTCGGCTTCGTCCAACAAAATCAATGAAATTTCGGCGCGGCGATAAAAGTTTTTCAGGGCGTGCCAAATCCATTGATAAAATTGTTTTTCGCTAGGCAGATTATTTTCTTGGCTATCATTTTGATAATACAAAGAAAAGCGTTGTTTTTGAATGTATAAAAAAGGGAAATATTTGGTTTGTTTTTTCATAATTGGATTGTTTAAAACAGGTTTTCAGGCTGCCTTTTTTGGGATAGGCAGCCTGAAAAAAATTATTTGATTTGTCCCAATAATTGTTCGCGTGTTAGCAAGAAAACGAAGCCGTCGCCGCCGCTGGTGTTTAGCCACATAAACGGTAATTCTGGATAGGCAGCTTCTAATGTTTCGCGATTGTGTCCAATTTCTACTAGCAATACGCCCATTGGATTGAGGTATTTGGCTGCGTGGAGCAGGATTTGGCGTGTAGCATCTAAACCATCTTCGCCACTACCAAGTGCCAACTCGGGTTCATGCAAATATTCATCGGGTAAATCGGCAACAGATTGTGCGTCCACATAGGGCGGATTGGAAATAATCAAATCATATGTGCCTTCCAAGCCTTCAAATAAATCGGTATGAATCAGGTTGATGCGGTTTTCCAAGCCGTATTCTTCCACGTTGATGGCGGCAACTTCCAGCGCATCTAAACTCAAATCCACCGCATCAATTTCGGCGGCGGGATAGTGGTCGGCAAGTTGAATGGCAAGGCAGCCTGAACCTGTACACAAATCCAAAGCGCGATGCACCAATTCGGGATATTCAATCCATGGTGTGAGTGGTTCGCCAAGTAATTCGTAGATAAATGAACGCGGTACAATGACCCGTTCATCTACATAAAAATCGTAATCGCCTTGCCATGCTTGATTGGTAAGATACGCGGCTGGCACGCGTTCAATGACGCGGCGATACAATTTGTCCAGTAATTCTACACGCTCATCGTGCAGCAAAACGGCATCCAAATAGGGTTCCAGTGTATCCAATGGTAGATTGAGCGTGTGCAAAATCAAATAAGCGGCTTCATCGTGAGCGTTGTCGCTGCCGTGTCCAAACGATAATTGTGCTTGATTAAAACGGCTGACGGCGAAACGCAAAACATCGCGCACGGTTTTCAGGCTGCTTTCGGCTTGGGTAAACAGGTTTTCCAAGTGAGCGATGAATGGGTCTTCTTCGGAAGTGGGTAGGTTGTTTGTTTGATGAGACATGGTGGCTAGGGAAAAAATAAAAGTATTATTATAGCGATTTTTATTGATTATGGCAGATAAAAGGCAGCCTGAAACGTTTGTGTTGTTTTTCTTTGATGCAGTTTTCTAACTTTAATCGTTCCTATAAATATGAATACAAGGTTTCAGGCTGCCTTTATTCGCATCCTCCTACAATATTGACACTTTGCGTATGAAATTTGTCTAATGTGCTGCGGTGTCCAACGCTGACGATGATGCTGTCGGGTAATTTGGCGCGGATTAGGCGATAAAGTGCTGCTTCGGTTGGTTCGTCTAATGCGGCAGTGGCTTCGTCTAACAAAATCAATTTGGGTTTTGCTAATAAGATGCGTACAAAGGCGATGCGTTGTAATTCACCTGGTGACAAAATATGTTGCCAATCTTTGATTTTGTGTAAATGTTCGCGCATATAGGCGAGTGAACAGGCGTGTAGGGCAGCGTGTAAAGTGGTTTCGTCTGGTAATAAATTGGGATAACAAATGGCTTCTTTCAGGCTGCCTTGTGGGACATAAGCACGTTGCGGTACAAACATGGTTTCTTGCATATCGGGGGCAGCGATGTATCCTGACCCACCATGTGTCCATAATCCTGCTAGTAAGCGTAGTAACGAGGTTTTACCGCAGCCTGAAGGTCCTTTTATCAGTAGACTTTCGCCATTTTTAACAGATAAGTTGATGTTATCAATCAAAATATCGCCATGTGGACGTAATAATGCGATATTTTGAATTTTCAGGCTGCCTTGTGTGATTTCGCGTTCAGGCTGCATGGGATGTGGGTCGGTTTCGGTGCTGGCGAGAAAGCCGCTTAAACGTTCCAAGCGAGCGCGATAGGCAGTAAAGTTTTCGTAAAATAGGCGGAAAAATGATAAGGCGCGTTGTAATCGGGCAAATGCTTGTACGGTTTGTTGAATATCGCCAAGTTTAATTTGTCCTGCAAATAGGCGCGGTGCTTGTAAAATAATGGGCAGCAGTTGGATACCTTGACTGAACATGTCGTTAAATCCGCTTAATGTTACGCTTTGACGAGCAATGCGCCAGCGATTACGGATAATATCGGCAAAGCGTTGCGATAATCGTTGTTGTTCTACTGACTCGCCGTGATAAAAGGCGACACTTTCGGCATGGTCGCGTACGCGAATGAGTGAATAGCGGTAGTCGCCATTCAGTCGTTCATTTTCATAGTGGTATTTAATTAATGGGTTACCAATCCACATGGCGGCAAAGGTGGCAAGTATCACGAAAATAAAGACGAAAAAAACCAGCCCGTGTGGAATGCTGATGCCAAATATATTGAGTACGCCTGCCAAGCCCCATAAAACAATACCAAATTCTAGCGACGAGATGACGGAATTGAGCATACCTCGCACAAATTCTATGGTGTTGGCGATAAATTCTTGTGCATCTTGTTGAATACGTTGGTCAATATTGTCAGGGGTATGGTGGCGATTTTGTAGGCGATAGTAGTTTTTGTTGGCGAGCCAGCGTGTAATGAGAACACGATTGAGTCGCTCTGACCATTTTATGGCAAGAGCTTGGTCAAAAAAGTCGTTGATGACGCCGTTAAATGTGCGTAGCAGAACAACGCTGGCATTCATGGCGGCGAATTGCCAAAATGCGTTAACGTTCATGTCTTGCATGGATGTATATAAACCACTTGACATAAACGTGCTTAATACATTTAGGCGGATTTCGGTTAGCAGCAAAAGAATCATTATGGCGATGAAGCCTATGATTTTCAGGCTGCTTTTGGTGTCTAGGCAGGGGGCAAGGACATGGCTGAATTGTTTACCAAAACGGGTAAAATATGCCAGTAAAACAGTGGTAATGATGAGTATGAGTGTAACTCCACCAAAGGTTTGTAGTAACCACAATGGGGTGGCATTCAAAGTAATTTGCCATTTTTGCATGGTATTTTTTAAGAATAGGCAGCCTGAAAATAGTATCCACTGTGTTTTCAGGCTGCCTATTTTTGATAATGTTAATTAAAATGACCAATCGGCTTTCAACCAGAATGTGCGTGGCATACCAACTACAGCGAAACTGCGGTCATATTGTCCGCGTTGTACTTGCCAATAGGCTTTGTTAAATACATTTTCTACTGCGCCACTAATGGTAACATTTTGATTGTTTTTTAGTTTTAAGCCATATTTTGCGCCAACATCAACTAATGTGTATGAAGGGAAAGCGTATTGTTTTTGTGTATCTTGATACGATTTACCAAAATGGCTGATGCTGGTGTTCAGAGTTAAACCGTTTACATAAGGCGTATCCCATTCAACGCCTGCTTTGGCGATGATGCGCGGATTGGCAACTTGTACGCCGTTTACTAAATTATCTGCATAATTTGGATAATCGTGCACACGAGATTGCAAATACATCAAACCAAAATTGGGACGCAATGTGCCGTTCATGAGGTTGGCATAGGCATTCAATTCTATACCACGATTGCGCTCTTTGCCTTGCTCTTTTCCTGCGTAAACAGAGCCTGTTGCAGCAAGACGTGCGTAATCAGTATTCGATGCATTGCCACCTCGCCAGTAGCCAGGACGTGTGATTTGGAATGCGTTTAATGTGGTTACAATATCGCCCCAGTTTTTGCGGACACCAATTTCAAATTGACGGCTGACACGAGGGTCTGCCATAGTGGTATCCCCTGTTGTGATATCGGTAGAAACTGCACCAGGTTCCAAATCTTCCATGTAGTTTGCATACACGGTTAAGTTGGGATTAGGTACCCATGCTGCCATAGCCATTGGGCTGAAACGTGACGCATCTACCGACGTTTGTCTGATGTAATTATCTTGTTTAATCATTTGATAACGTCCACCCAAAGTGAGTCGGTATTGATTGTCCATCACGCCAAAAGTATTCGCCAATGCCAAGCTATCCACCACTACTTTGGAATGGACGCTTGGATTGGGATTCCAAGCTGTACCTACATTGCTATCCAAAGCCGCTAATTGTGAGGGAATATCCAACGCAGGATTAATTGTGGCAGCAGTGGTTTGACGTGCGCCTTGATAAGTTAAACGTTTGCGGATAATACGGTCATACGCCACATTCCAGCTATTGCTCACACTTTCTAAATCAAAATCGCCACGCGCTGCCAAGTTCATACTCAATGTTTTAAACCGTTGGTCGGTTAAACGTGCGCGGCCAGATTGATATGTTAAGCCACTTTTAGATGCGGTGGGTGAAGCAAAATTTCCCTCATAACGGGCATCGTTGTAGCCTATACCACCTGTAATTTGCACGTTATCAGTAGCATCATATTCAAATGTCGCCATATTGGTTTGGCTGCGCGTATTTTGTGCCTGCCAACTTGGTGCCAAATTCACATCGCCACTTGGTGCATCAAACAAACGACCTTGTGCATTTTGAATATCCTGAATGCGCGCACGACCACCATGTGTTTTACGTTTTGCATAAATACTGTCTACTGATGCACGCAGTCTTTCTCCACGATAATCAGCATTCACAGAAAATTCCTTATTATTTTCGTCATAGCCTTCGCGTGGCGTATCACCTGCACGCATCAAGCCATTTACACGAACACCCCATTCTTTGCGTTCACCAAAACGTTGTCCCAAATCTGCCGCAACTTGTCCGCGCGAGTCGCTGAACCAGGCTGTACTAATTTTGCGATTACCTTTATTGGACGCTTTTTTCGTCTCCATATTAACTGCACCCGAAACCGCACCTTCTGGATCCATACCCGTAACAGCGGTTGATGCGCCTTTAATCAGTTGTGCTGAACCAATGTGGACACTTGCCGTACCTTGTGTGCCATACATACCAGCCAGACCATTGACGCTAAATTGTCGTGCATCAAGTTGATAACCACGGAAATACAAACCTGTCAGCGTATTGCTTTCGCCACCAAATTGCCATGTAGAAGCATCTTTTTTTGCAATAGCATCTACTAATGTTCGTTGCTGCGAATCATTGAGATATTTTTCATCATAATTAACAACCGTAATCGGCACTTGGAAAGCATGTACTTTCCCCAATAGCCCCAGATTTGCTGTATCACGCAGATTACCATCGCTAGCTTTGGATAGTGCTCGAACACGTTTGACAACAACATTTTGTAATTCTTGTTGATGAGGTGTGGTTTCAGCAGAAGCGATGCCTACGCTTAAACTGAATAATGCAAGTGGTAGATATTTTAATTTCATAATAAATAACTATATTTTGTGAAGAGAGGTAAAAATATGTATTTTAATATAGAATACAAATTATTATCAATTTTTTTAGTAGGATAAAAAATAGGCAGCCTGAAAATTCTGATTAATAGAGGTTTCAGGCTGCCTAATTATTTGAGTAAATTAATAATTTATATTGCTTATCTTAGAACCTGTGTTCGTAAGATTGATAGCTTGATTTTATTGTCAATTCATGCGAATACAAGGCGGCTTCCCACGCCAATATTGAACATATTGGCGTGGGAAGCCAACGCAGTAGTCGTATGAATTGGCGATAAAAGCAAGCTATTAAGATTATGAACACAGGTTCTTAAAATTAAATCATGTCAAGAGATGTCTAAATCTGACAAATTAATTATTGAGATAGCAGCTTTTTCATAGAATAAAAAACACAAATTTCAGGCTGCCTCCCAAGACCAGCGACGTTGATATGCGTTCAATACTGCATTGGGATACTTATTGCTGCCCAAACTGCCATTGTAGCGTGCCAATGCACGGCGTAAATTACCATTTTCCACATTATTGTAGTGGCGCAAAATAGTACAGCCATAGCGCAAATTAGTGCGAACATCAAATAAATTGTGATTTTCATTGCCGATATAGCGCTGCCAAAACGGCATTACTTGCATCAAACCTTTTGCGCCCACATTACTGATGGCGTATTGCCGAAATGCGCTTTCCACTTCAATTAAGCCCAAAATAATTTGGGGATTCAAGCCTGCACGCGTGGCTTCATAATGAATCATAGTCAGTAAACGGCGACGATACCACTCGTTATCCACATATCGTGTGAGCCGTCCTGACATTTCATTGAGCCAACGTTGTCCCTCCGATGCTTTATCAAACACCAAACGCGGCGGACTAGCGTGTTCCACCGATTGACGCATAATGCTAGCAACATCATCGGATAAAGTTTCTTCTCGTTGTGCACCCGCAAAAACAAATTTAGGGCAGAGTAGGGAGGTGCTTGCTGTGAGCAAAAATTGGCGACGTGAAAGTTTGGACATTTTTATTAATTGGACAATTAAATGAACCTGCAATGTAAAGAAAAATGCCACGCATGGCAATGCTTTTTTGTTGGTATGATGATGAGAATCATCATAATCAAAGTTGTATTTTTAGATAAAATATATTTTCAGGCTGCCTAAATATATTTAAAAAGTAATCTGAAAATATTTTTCAGTTCAAAAAAGGAAAATCATGTTGTCTCCAATTTCATCAGAAACGATTGCTAGAATTACACAAGAAATTGAACATAATGAAAGTATTGAATTTCATCAAAAACAATACAACTCGCCGATGTATTCGCATTCATGGTATCAAACACAAGTTGTGAGACAAATGTCAGAATGGCTAGGTTATTCTTTGGTTGGTGGGGGTTATCTAATTATTCCATTGATTTTATTGATAATAATTATAAGTTTGATGGTGTATATAATCGCACCTTTGCATCGTTTTTTATTGCGCCAGCCTCCAAAAAATCCGCTCGTTCGTTTCAATTTTTTGCAACGTAATATCATGATTTTTCATGAAAATAAATTGGTTGAGACCATAGAGTTTGGCTTGGTTTCATCTTTGATGTGCGAACAAAAACCTTTGTTTTTATCCCGTGCTAATAAATTGATTGTATTACAAGTTTATGATAAAAATAGCCAAGCTCACACGGTTTTGGAAATGGAAACAGCTCCTTTGTTTGGTCAAACAGATGCGCGCTTTTTAAAACAAACCGATGATTTATTAGAGAGTCTTGCAAAAAAAATGAATTTGAAATTATTTTTTGATAAATCAAATTGGTAGAAACTTTGTTATATTTGTTTTCAGGCAGCCTGAAAACTTTTTCTTAATTAAAACAAGGGAATCATCATGCAAATTTCGTTAAATGAAAATCTGAATTTCAGTCGCATTATTCACGGCTATTGGCGCGCGCACGAATGGGGTTTAAATACCGAGCAATACATTGATTTAATTGAAAATGTGCTGAATTTGGGCATCACGACTTTTGACCATGCGGCTTGCTATGGCGGTTTTACCAATGAAACCGCGTTTGGCAAAGCATTGGCGGCAAAACCCAGTTTGCGCGAACAAATGCAAATTGTCAGCAAATTTGGGATTTTGTTTCCCAATCAGACATTTAGCGAAATGAAAACCAAGCATTACAACCACACGCGCCAACACATTATTTGGTCTGCCGAGCGTTCCGTGCGCGAATTGAATTGCGATTATTTGGACGTTTTGTTGGTACATCGCCCATCGCCTTGCACCAATCCCGAAGAAATTGCGGTGGCGTTTGACGATTTGCATGGTCGTGGTTTGGTGAAACATTTTGGCGTGTCCAATTTTTCGGTTAGTAAAATCAAAATGTTGCAATCGTATTTGGGGCAAGATTTGGTAACGAATCAAATTGAAATTTCGCCTTTGCAACTGACTTCGTTTGACAATGGCGATTTGGATTTTGCGCTGGAAAAACGCATGAAACCAATGGCTTGGTCGCCATTGGCGGGCGGCAAATTGTTTGACGGCAACGATGAACGCGCCCAACGGGTTCAGGCTGCCTTGCGCGAAGTGGGCGAGAAATATGGCGAAAACCGTTTGGATACATTGGCTTATGCGTGGCTGCTCAACCACCCCGCGAAAATCATGCCGATTGTGGGCAGCGGTCAGTTGTCGCGCATTCAAAATGCTGTGGATGCGTTGCGCCTGAATTTCAGCGAAGAAGATTGGATTCAGATTTACAGCGCATCTGTGGGCAAACCTGTGCCGTGAGTTTTCAGGCTGCCTGAAAACACAAATCAGTCATTTTGCATTACAATGTAAAACATTTGCAATACATTTAGAGGAGCGTGTGAATATGGCAAACATCAATATTCGCGTTGATGATGATTTGAAAAAACAATCATTTGCGGTGATTGAACGCTTTGGCATGACCCCCAGTCAAGCGTTCAAAATGTTTCTGACCCAAATCGCGCACACCAACACCATTCCCTTGTCTTTGGATTATCAAAACATCAATTACGAAGCCAATCCCACCACCATGCAAGCCATTGAAGATTATCGGAAAGGGCGCGTGGAAAGCTGTTCATCATTGGACGATTTAATGGACGGCTTGAATGAAAAAAATTGATTACACCAACCAGTTTAAACGCGATGCAAAAAAGCATTTTTTGGCATTGGCAACGGCTCAATGGACGGAAGTGATGTATTGTTTAATCAATGATTTACCTGTTCCCATTCAATACCGCGACCATGCTTTAACGGGCAATTTGTGTGATTTGCGCGATTGTCATATTCAGCTCGATTTGGTTTTGTTCTACGCCAAAAATGATGACACGATTACGTTGGTTCGTTTGGGCAGTCATAGCGAATTGGGTTTGTGAATTTTCAGGCAGCCTGAAAGTGTCAAATGGGGAAAAATATGGATAAAAACAGCATGATTTCAATAATTAAGACTTTGATTGGCATTGCCATTTTTCTCTTTTTTACTCACCCTAATGCATTAGGTGGGGCATTTGCGATTATTTTTGTTTTTGCTTGGTTGGTAGATGAACTAATCGGGCGCAAGAAACAATCGCCAAAACTTGGGCGAATTAGAGTGGCGTGTTGGTTGGTGGCGTTTGCTATATCATGTGGCATGCACTATGTTTACAATCACAATGCGCGGATTCATGCCCAAAAAATTGCCGATGATTTAGATGCTTATCGCACAAAACACGGACATTATCCCGAACATAATGCCTACAATGCACCCAGACAATATCATTTGCGCTACATTTGCTTTGAAGAATGTGTGAAAAATCAAAATTTGCCCATTTTGATTTATTCGTCATCATTAAGCCCGTTTTCCCGATATGGTTATGATTTTAAAAATAAAACTTGGGAACATACGCCTGATTGAAGGATTTGGCATTTTTCAGGCAGCCTGAAAATTTATTTAAATTATTTTTGTAAATGTAAGCATAGGAGTAAGATTATGATTTCAAATGATAGAACAGTTGTATTGAAATATTTTGTGCAACAATACTTTGATAATGATGTAAAACAAGTTGCAGAAATAACAGGTTATAAAGAATCGCAAATTAAAAATTGGCTAGAAGGAAAAACTCAGCCACAGAAAGCAACCTTGAAATACATTATTCATTGTGCGACAGCTCCCGAGTTTTACATCATTAATGAATTTTTTCCATTTGATAATAGTAAAGCACTACAAACTCAAATTAAAGAGTTATTGGGTAATCGTTATAAATATGCAGGTATTTATGCTTTTTATGATGCGTTCGGTAATTTGTTGTATGTTGGCAAAGCCAGTACTGACTTATTAACAGAAATTCAAGATGCTTTAAAGCGCACGATTCCAGTAGAAAAATTACCTAATTTTAAAAATATTGGTGAAAAAGATAGACCTCAAATTCGGGCGGAATTAGTTAAATATATTTCAGCTTATTATGTTGGCGAAACAGAATTTTCTGATTATCCGAAACACGTTGAATCTTTAATTTTACGCATTTCTAAACCATTATTTAACAAAATCAAAGGTTCTTTATTACATCATGCACCCAAACCAGAAGAATGATATTTCAGGCAGCCTGAAAAAATATTTTTTCAACTTTTCTTAAACAAAAACAAGGATAAAACAACATGACCAAACAAATCGCTATCTTACGCGGAGACGGTATCGGCCCAGAAATCATCGCCCAAGCCGTGCGTGTATTGGATAAATTGATTGAACAAGGCTTGGACGTGGCATACGACTACGCGCCTTTGGGCGGCGAAGCCTACGACCAATACGGTGTGCCTTACCCTGAATTTACGCAAAATCTGTGCCGTCAAGCGGACGCGGTGTTGCTCGGTGCGGTGGGTTCGCCACAATATGATAATTTGGAACGCCCTTTGCGCCCAGAACGCGGCTTGCTTGCCATTCGTAAAGATTTGAATTTGTTTGCCAATTTGCGCCCAGCCGTGTTGTACAAAGAATTGGCAAATGCGTCCACGCTGAAACCCGAAGTGGTGGCGGGTTTGGATATTCTGATTGTGCGTGAATTGACAGGCGATGTTTATTTTGGCGAACCGCGTGGCATCCGCATTTTGGAAAACGGTGAGCGCGAAGGTTTCAATACCATGAAATACAGCGAAAGCGAAATCCGCCGTATTGCCCACGTTGCGTTTAAAGCAGCACAAAAACGCAGCAAAAAAGTGTGTTCGGTGGGGAAAGCAAATGTATTGGAAACCACAGAATTGTGGCGCGAAATTTTTGATGAAATTGCGCCTGAATATCCCGATGTGGCACTCAGTCATATGTATGTGGACAACGCCGCCATGCAGCTCGTGCGTGCGCCCAAACAGTTTGACGTGATTGCGACTGGCAATATTTTTGGTGACATTTTGAGCGACCAAGCGTCCATGCTGACGGGTTCCATTGGCATGTTGCCGTCCGCGTCTTTGAACGAAACGGGCAAGGGTTTGTACGAGCCGTCTCACGGTTCTGCGCCCGATATTGCGGGGCAAAACAAAGCCAATCCTTTGGCGACCATTTTGTCGTTGGCGATGTTGGTGCGTTACAGTTTGAATGATGAAAATCGCGCCAAGCAAATTGAAAATGCCGTGCAAAAAGTATTGGAGCAAGGTTTGCGCACGGGCGATATTTTTGAAGAGGGTACAAAATTGGTGTCTTGCTCGGAAATGGGCGATGCAGTAATTGCGGCATTGTAATGTTTTAGGCAGCCTGAAAATGTAAAATGTATTTTCAGGCTGCCTATTTTATTTAGGCTTGGATTTATCCTAAGGAATGATTATGTTTAAGAACCTGTGTTCATAATCTTAATAGCTTGCTTTTATCGCCAATTCATACGACTACTGCGTTGGCTTCCCACGCCAATATGTTCAATATTGGCGTGGGAAGCCGCCTTGTATTCGCATGAATTGACAATAAAATCAAGCTATCAATCTTACGAACACAGGTTCTAAGTAAAAATAATATGGTGAATTCACTAAACCAGTACAGCGTTGCCAGCTCTCTTATGTACTCGGTGTACACGGCAGTCGCTGTCGCCTTGTCCTGATTTAGTGAATCCACTATACTGTTGCTACTTATTGTATTTTAACTGAACTATATTTACTTGAGATGCAGTGGTTGCTGTTACTTTATCTTAAATTTCTATGTTAAATGACTGCACATGGTGGTAATTAAAATTATTGTTTCATATATTTAATCCAAAAAAGTTTATTAATTTAAATATTTTCAATTAGTTATCATTGTATTACGTTTAAATAAATCTTTAATAGGCAGCCTGAAAGTAAAAATTTACACTAATAAATCTTGTCAAACTTTGACATATTTTAACAAATGTTTTATGATGAGTTCCAGTTGCTGTTAGAACGCTTCACAAAACGCTCACGGCTTTTCTATTTTCTATCTTTTTAATCAAAGAGGTATGTTTATAATGGAACCAATTATTTTGAATGGCTACTACACGCTCATTGCGGCAACATTGGTTTTGTTGCTGGGGCGCATATTGGTAAAGAATATCAAATTTTTGCGCGATTTCAATATTCCTGAACCGGTTTCGGGTGGTTTGATTGCAGCTGCTATTATCACAACACTATATTACACGGCAGGCATTACTTTCCAGTTTGAATCCGCTTTGCAAACAACTTTCATGTTGATTTTTTTCTCATCAATCGGCTTATCTGCCGATTTCTCGCGTTTGAAACAAGGTGGTTTTCCATTAGTTGCTTTCTTGATTATTGTGAGTATCTTTATTGTGTTGCAAAACTTTGTTGGAATTGGTTTGGCAACTTTAATGGGACAAAATCCTTTGGTTGGTTTATTAACAGGTTCTATCACATTAACAGGTGGTCATGGTACAGGTGCGGCATACGGTAAAACTTTGTCTGAACAATTTGGTGTGCAAGGCGCGGTAGAAATGGCTATGGTTTCTGCGACTTATGGCTTGGTAGCAGGTGGTTTGGTTGGTGGTCCAGTAGCACGTCATTTGTTAAATAAAATGGGTCATAAACCTTTGGCAGATGAGGTGGATTCTGGAGACCTTAAAGGCGAATACGATAATCAAACATTTGAAAAATCTGCACGCATGCGTTTGATTACTGCGGAATCTGCGATTGAAACAATGGCTTTGTTTGCTGCTTGCTTGGCATTCTCATCATTTGCATACGGTTATATGACTGAACACTTTCCAAACTTTAAATTACCACAATTCGTATGGGCATTAGGTTTTGGCGTATTATTGCGTAATGCACTGACAGGTATGTTTAAATTTGATATGTTTGACCGCGCGATTGACGTGTTTGGTAACGCATCATTGAGTTTATTCTTGGCAATAGCATTGATGAGCATGAAATTGTGGCAACTGGCTGGCATGGCAGGTCCATTGTTGGTTATCTTGTTGGCACAAACTGCGGCTATGATTTTATATGCTTACTTTGTTACTTTCCGTTTCATGGGTAAAGACTACGATGCTGCCATTTTGACAGCAGGACATTGTGGCTTTGGTTTGGGTGCAACGCCAACCGCGGTTGCCAATATGCAATCAGTAACAGGGACATTCGGTCCATCACATAAAGCGTTTTTGATTGTGCCACTGGTCGGCGCATTCTTCATTGACTTGGTCAATGCTGCTATTCTTGACCGTATGATGGCATTTTTTGGTTAATACTATTTAAAAATTAAGGCAGCCTGAAAAACTTATTTTTCAGGCTGCCTTAAAGCTATTTTTTTGATATGATGCACGCTTAAATTTTTACGAAGGATATTTAAATGACGAAACAAACCCTTATTGCTGCTACTTGCGCTGCCTTGCTTTTGTCCGCCTGTTCTAATAAAGAAGAAAACACCGCCGTGGCATCTAGCGCAGCTGTGGCAACAGATTGTAATCATCCTACTGTTGCTACACAGGTTCAACAAATCATTCAGCAAGCCATCGCAACACAATCACAAGGTTTTATCAATAAAAATGACAGCAATGGTATTTTGGATTCGGATAAACTCATCGCCATTGTAGCGCAATTAGGCATCAATATAAGCGATGTTCAAGCAGGTAAAATGCCCCATACTTGTGAAGCCCAAGTCAGCATTAACATTCCAGAAAACGTGTTGGCGCAAGCCAAAACCAATGCACCTTTGTTGCAAATTGAAGCACCCGTAGATGTCATTACCAAAGGCATCATTGGCAGCAACACAAAATTTGACAACAATACCTTATCTCTACCTTTGAATTACTCCATGCAAAACAATCAATTTGCATTGACCGATAAAAATTTAAATGGTGTGGCAAATCTGCTGACCGATGCACTTATGGCCTATGCGGTGCGTGATTTGCTGACTGTTAATGGCAAAGAAATCCGCCGCGAAGATGCTTTGCGTATGCTGACAAAATCAGCCGAGCCCAAACCCAATACCGCATCAACGCCCGCTGTAGTACCCCAAATTAAACAAGTAGAGCCGATTGGCGAACCAATTCCTACACCACCTGCCGATGTGCAAATGCCAAAAGAGGAAGTTATACCAGCAGAATCTCAACCTGCTGAAAATGCAAACGCACAAACGCAGCCTGAAACCTTAACGCCTCCTGACAGCAAACCACAAAGTCGCATTACCGATAATGATTTGGATAATGCGCGCCAAGCCAATGATGATGCCACACAAAACATCAAAGGCGCATGGCGTAAAATTGCGCCCGAAATCCAAAAAGATTTGGTGGCAGAACAACGTGAATGGGAAAGTAAAAAACGCCAATCATGCCGTAGCGCAGCCGCCAAAGGTGCGGACGCAGCCGAAAGTCGTTATTTGCAAATGCAATGCGATACTCGTATGACACGCGAACGCATAGAATACTTAAATGGTTACAGCATTGATTAATATTGTAAAAAAAGGCAGCCTGAAAATGTGGTATGCATTGTTTATCTTGCTTTCAGGCTGCCTGATTGTGTACGCTATTCGTTGTTACACCGCATACGTTACTGCCCCCTATTTGTTTGATAATCCAGCCCAGTTGTCCACGCAAAAAACCGCCTTGCTACTGGGTACCAACCCCAAACTCAAAGATGGGCGCAATAATTTGTATTTTGACTACCGCATTCGCGCCGCAGCCGATTTGTATCACGCAAACAAAATCCGCTACATCATCGTCAGCGGCGACAATCGCAAAAACAGCTACAACGAACCCGATTACATGAAAGCCGCGCTCATCGCACAAGGCATTCCTGCAGAACGGATTTATCCCGATTACGCAGGCATTCGCACTTTGGATTCCGTGTTGCGCGCGCACGCAATTTTTGGGCAACAGCGTCTCATCATTATTTCGCAAAAATTTCACAACGAACGCGCGGTGTATCTGGCGCAAGCACATGGCATAGAAGCCTACGGCTACAACGCCACCGATGTGGATGTGTATAACGGTTTCAAAACCCAACTGCGTGAATATGGCGCGCGAGTCAAAATGCTGCTGGACGTGTGGACAGGCAAAACCGCGCGACATGGCGGCGACAAAATCGTCATACCCGAATAAAACATTATTTGCAGGCTGCTTCACAATACACGACATTTTTTGAAATAAGCACGAATCTTGTTCCTTCCCCCGTCCTAAACGGGGGAGGGCTAGGGTGGGGGAAATCGGTGGAACAAATTTATTTTTCTGAAAATTAACGAGCCACCCCCCACCCTAACCCTCCCCCGCCAGCGTGGGAGGGGATAGATTTCAGGTAATATTAAAGATTCATGTCGTGTACCGTAAAGCTCCTTATATTCAATATTTTGAATAGCCAGTCTGAAAACCACATTAAATCAAATTATTATGTCTGATATTCTACAAAAAATTCTCGCTACCAAAGCCCAAGAAGTTGCCGCGCAAAAAGCCGCTATTTCTTTGGACGACATCAAACGCATGGCACACGATACCGAACCGCCACGCGATTTCATTGGCGCGATTACCGCCAAACATCAACTCAATCAACCCGCTATTATCGCCGAAATCAAAAAAGCCAGTCCGTCCAAAGGCTTGATTCGTCCCGATTTTCGTCCTGCCGACCATGCGCGTGATTACGAAGCGGCAGGCGTGGCGTGTTTATCCGTTTTGACCGATGAGCCGTATTTTCAAGGCTCGCCCGATTATTTGCGCCAAGCACGCGCCGCCGTATCGCTACCCGTGTTACGCAAAGATTTTATGATTGATGAATACCAAGTCTATCAAGCGCGAGCATGGGGCGCAGATGCGATTTTATTGATTGCAGCAGCATTGGACGAAGCGACTTTACTGCATTTGGAACGCACGGCACACGAGTTGGGCATGGCGGTTTTGCTGGAATTGCACGATGCGAGCGAGTTGGCAAAATGCGCCAAAATGAACACCATTTTGCGCGGCGTAAACAACCGCAATCTGCGGACATTTGACGTAGATTTGCAGCAAACGATTCAACTGCTGCCGCATCTTTCAGGCTGCATTACCGTTACTGAAAGCGGTATTCGCGATAAACAAGATGTAGATTTTATGCGTGAACAAGGCGTGCATACTTTTCTCATCGGCGAAACGTTTATGCGTGCAGACGATATTACCGCCGAAGTTCGGAAGCTATTTTAATGCGTAGGCAGCCTGAAAATATCCGCTGGATTGGCTTGCTGTGCGTATTATTGTCTGCTTGTTCGCCCAATCAAGATGATGCGCCACAAACTTCGCATATCATCGCTGCTTCGGTGGAGGCTAATCAAGCGGCGATTGCCAGCGCAATTTTGGCGGATGCCGAGCCTCGCAGCGATATTTTACAAGCGCGAAAAGAGGCAAAAGCTGAAGTTAGTGCATCGGATATTGCCGAAATGGCGACGCAAATGAATATGTTGCCAGAATATGTGCCTGATACATTTCAGGCTGCCTCTGTGCCTGAAAATTTACCGCCATTGCATCCGATTTGCGAGCAATATTATCAACGCGTTGATGCTTGTTTTGCGCGACAAGGCGATGATGCCAATGCCTTGCGTGCGCAAAATCAAGAAGCAAAAATTGAAGTCATGCGTGAAAATCCCGATGAAGCAACGTGCCACGCGCTGAACCAGAGTTTTAATTCTGTCGCCATGAATTTAGGTTGCGAATAGGCAGCCTGAAACCCATTAAAGTCCACATCATGAAATTTGCCTTTCTTTTTCTCAAATTCCTGTCCCGATTTCCTGTTAGCACGCTGCAAAAAATAGCGCGTGTTGTCGGTTTTTTGTGTTATTGGCTGGTTGTGCCGCGCCGCAAAGTCGGGCAGCGCAATTTGGCACTGTGTTTCCCCGAAAAATCCGCCGCCGAACGCGAACAAATTTTGCGTGAACATTTTTATCATATGGCATTATTGGTATTGGAATATGGGCGATATTGGTATGCCGATGCAGGCAGCCTGAAAAATGCCGTGCGCTATCAAGATAAAGAAATTTTGGATAAGGCATTGGCAAATAAAGAAAAAGTGATTTTGTTGTATCCGCATTTTACTGCGTTTGAAGCCGCCGTTTACGCGCTCAATCAAGACGTGGCATTGACCAGCGTGTATTCGCACCAAAAAAATGTTGAGCTGGATAAACAAATTTTGCATGGACGACACCGCTACAACAATGTCTTTTTGATTGGGCGCACCGAAGGTTTACGCGCCATTATCAAACACATTCGCAACAGCGATGCGCCTTTTTTGTATTTGCCTGACCAAGATTTTGGCGCGAAAGACAGTATTTTTGTGGATTTTATGGGCGTTCAGGCTGCCACGATTACAGGTTTGTCGCGCATCGCCAAAATGACCGATGCCAAAGTGATTCCCGCCATTCCCACGCGCGAAAACGATGGCACGGTAACATTGCAGTTTTATCCCGCGTGGGACAATTTCCCCAGCGAAGATGTTATGGCAGATACACAGCGCATGAATGATTTTATCGCCGAGCGTATTCGTGAACAGCCAGCGCAATATTATTGGCTACACAAACGCTTCAAAACCCGTCCCGAAGGCGAAGTTTCTGTTTATTAAAAATAAGGTTTCAGGCTGCCTTAATATCGTTGTTTAAAATAGAAATCAGGCAAAGCGACAACGAATGCAAAGGGTAGCCTGAAAATGACTTAATAAATATAGATGTATCTTTTTCTAAATATCTATTATCAAATATTTTTTTGTGATACATTACTTTGCACTCGCCCAAATATCAAAACAGGAAAAATACCATGAGTACCCATTTTATCCGTCCCGACATTCTCGCACAAAGCGCGTATCAAGTTGCCGATGTTCCCGCCGATTTCATCAAACTAGATGCCATGGAAGTACCCTACACTTTTCCCGAAGAGTTGCAAAAACAACTGGCGGAACAATTAGTCAATACGCCCATTAATCGCTATCCCAATATTGCCAGCAGTGGCATTCAGGCTGCCTTGCGTCAAACTTTCCACATTCCCGAAACCACCGCCATCGCTTTGGGTAATGGTTCGGATGAGTTGATTCAATTTCTCACTTTATTGGTTGCGCAGCCCAATGCCGTGATGTTGGCGCTGGAACCCAGTTTTGTCATGTATCGCCGCAACGCTGAATTATTCGGTATGCAATATGTTGGCGTACCACTTACGCCTGATTTTTCTCTGAATAAACAAGCGGTTTTAGATTCGATTGCGCAACACAATCCTGCAATTATTTTCATTGCCTATCCCAATAATCCCACAGGCGTTCCCTTTATTCGTAGCGATATTGAAGAAATTATTCAGGCTGCATCGGGTTTAGTTGTGATTGATGAAGCCTATGGTGCATTCAGCGATGATAGTTTTATCGCACAAGCAGGGCAGCCTGAAAACCTAATTATTATGCGTACATTGAGCAAAATTGGTTTTGCAGGATTGCGTTTAGGTTACGCGGTTGGCAGCCCGATTGTATTAAACGAATTAACAAAAATTCTGCCACCTTACAATATCAATCAGTTGAGCCTAACGGCTGCAAAATTTGCCTTACAGCATTTTGATATGATTGAAAAAAATATTGAAACTTTGAAAGATGAACGCCAGCATTTGTTTACTGAATTGGCATTATTGGACGATGTAACTGTGTATCCTAGCCAAGCCAATTTCTTAACCATCAAAGTGCCAGATGCACAGTATGCATTTAATAAATTAAAAGAAAACAAAATTTTAGTTAAAAATTTACATAATGCTCACCCATTTTTAGCTAACTGTTTGCGTCTTACCATTGGGACACCGATTGAAAATGCTCATGTTTTGCGTGTACTGCGCGATGTGATTGCCGAGCATAATCAACAAAAGCATCGTGGTTTAATGGCGATAACGCAAAAAGTAAACAATCAAAAATTGATGCGCAATATTTTGATTACGCTAGCGATTTTTTTAGTGTTTAGTATTTTTGTTGGCGTGATTTATTTTAGTACCATTAATCCTTAAATTTATTTTTCAGGCTGCCTTTACCATAAAACAAATCAGGCAGCCTGAAAAAATACATCACATCATGAAAGGAACTTTATGCGAACCGCAACCATTACACGCAATACCAGCGAAACTCAAATTACCGTATCTATCAATTTAGACGGCACAGGCAAAGCACATTTTGATACAGGTGTCCCCTTTTTGGAGCATATGCTTGACCAAATCGCGCGACACGGTCTGATTGATTTAGATATTGTTTGCAAAGGCGATTTACACATTGACGACCATCACACGGTGGAAGATATTGGCATCACGCTGGGGCAAGCACTTAAAGAGGCATTGGGCAACAAAGTGGGTATTCGCCGTTATGGGCACGCTTATGTGCCATTGGACGAGGCATTGAGTCGTGTGGTGTTGGATTTATCTGGGCGTGCTGGCTTGGAATATAATATTGATTTTACTCGTGCTTTGATTGGACGATTTGATGTGGATTTGTTCAGCGAGTTTTTTCACGGCTTGGTCAATCACGCGATGATGACGCTGCATATTGATAATTTGCGTGGCAAAAATGCACATCATCAAGCGGAAACGGTGTTCAAAGCGTTTGGACGTGCGTTGCGTATGGCGGTGGAATATGATGAGCGTATGGCAGGAAAAATGCCGTCTACCAAAGGAACGCTGACAGCTTGATAAAAAGGCAGCCTGAAATCTTGTAGGTCAGAGATTTGTGTCTAATAGTTTTTATAGTGAATTCGATTTAAACCAGTACAGCGTTGCCAGCTCCCTTATGTACTATGTGTACACGGTGGTCGCTGTCGCCTTGTCCTGATTTAGTGAATCCACTATAAAACCATTTATAAAGGGATTATCATGAAAAAAATCATTTTAGCAATTGCGTTATCAACTACATTAGCGATTCAAGCTGCCCCTGTTGCACAAAAATATGCACCGATGGCTGCGGAGCAAATGGCGCAACGCTCACAAACAGAAACGGCAAAATTGGTCAGTAAAACCGAAAGCCGTGTGGTGGCGTATTATGATAAAGATGGCGAAGAAACCCAAACGGAAAGCAAAGGCGGTTTTTATCGCATGTTGTTGGGTTATACGGCAGATGGTCGCGCAGTCGTGCAAGATTTCTATCAAGATACGCGTACCAAGCAAATTGACCCTGTGGTTATGTCCAAAGACAGCGATGTGAAAGATTTTTCTGTATATGCATCGGAAGGACGTACCACATGGTACACGCCTGAAGGTGAGCTGAAAAATTATGTTGTGATAGAAAAAGGCAAAATGCTGGAGCAAGGTTATTACAGGGATGGTAAATTGCGTTTATTGGCGCATGAACTAATGGGTCAGAACAAAGAAACATGGGGCTATTATTCTAATGGGCAATTATTTATGTATGCTAAACAAAAAGCCAATGAAACTGAGCCACATATTTTCATGTATGGTAAAAATGGAAATATATTGATTGACAGTCAAAAACCTTTAGATGGAGAACCTGTGGAAGAGGCAGTGGAAGCTGCTAAAATATATTTTGATTTGATGATGGAGTTTGATTTGTACTAAAACAATAAAAATAGATGTGAAAATGACATAAATCCAACAATAGGCAGCCTGAAAATATGTTTTCAGGCTGCCTTATACATAAAATATGCTAGAATTTCTACTATATCAGAATATATTTGAGGATATTATTGTGCAAAAATGGATATTTGCTACCGCGCTAACTGCAGTTATTAGTGTGCAAGCCGAACCACGCTTGCGCTATCAACATATTGCACCTAGGCAAGCTGATGTTTTAGCAAAACATTCTGCAACTGAAATGGAACGTGCCATTGTGCAGCCAGAATTGCGTTTTGTGGGCTATTTTGATGAAAATGGACAAGCAACAGCGCAAGCTGATGGCATAGGTTATTTTCGGATGCAGTTGGGAAAAACAGCTGATGGGCGAATTGTGATTCAAGATTTTCATCAATCTTCACGAACCAAATATACTGATCCATTTATTGTTCCGAAAAAAACACATTTAAATCAGTTTCAGGTAACAACATGGGCAGGTTTCCATTCTAAATATTTACCAACAGGACAATTACAATCGTTTGTAGAATATGAAAATGGTGAACGTAAGAGGTCGGCATATTACGCCAAAGGACGTTTGCGCTTGG
This sequence comes from Wielerella bovis, assembly GCF_022354465.1. Lineage (NCBI taxonomy): Bacteria > Pseudomonadati > Pseudomonadota > Betaproteobacteria > Neisseriales > Neisseriaceae > Wielerella > Wielerella bovis. Next base: position 1,001,093 of record NZ_CP092361.1, read on the forward strand.
TGGAAAATGAAGTAACTGGCGAGTTTGGGCGATATGCGTATTATCCTAATGGTAAGCCGATGCTGATTGTGGTGGAACGTGATGGTAAAATGCATGGCAAAATGTTTAATACGCGTGGTCAGGTGGTTTATGACAGTCGCCGCGATAAAATGCCTATTAATGCCAATAGCCCTAAAGCACGCGCAATTCAACGTGTAATGAGTGCTTTTCAAGATTTAAAACAAGAAATGCAGGCAGCTAATTTATTAGAAGATAATAAATAGGCAGCTTGAAAAGGACGTATCATGAAGAAAATGATTGCGCTTGCATGCCTGTCTGTGGTGCTGCAAAATTTTGCATATGCAGCACCTGCAACTGTCCCGAAAATACCTGTGCAAACAGTTGCCCCTGCATCTGCAAAAACGTTGGCAATACAATCTGATTTGGCGACAAAACAATTAATTAAACAGGAAGAAACGCGTGTTGTAGCGTTTTACGATGCGCAATGGCAAAAATCTGATATGCCTGTACAGGGTGGTTATTATCGGATGTTGGTAGGTAAAACGGCGACGGGGAAATCGGTTATACAAGATTTTTATCAAGATACGCGTACCAAACAAATTGATCCATCTGTTATTGCGCAAGAATCGGAATTAACCAATTCAGATACACGAGCAGCAGAAGGACGCGTGATTTGGTATACCCCAATGGGTGATTTAAGCAAATTTGTGTGGGTACAAACAGGCAGTATTACGCGTGCAGCCCATTATAATAATGGGCAATTACAGATGGCGTATCAGCGCTTGCCCAATACAGAACGCATTTGGGCATATTATCCCAATGGTAAATTATTGGCGTATTCCACTGCGAAGAATAAACAATCTAAACATTATCTTTTTGATGAAAAGGGACAATTTTTGATTGATAGCAATCATGTGAAAAATATACCTGATAAACATCCGAAGATTGATTCAATTCGCCAAGCTGCATCAATGTATTTTGATATGTTGAACGTTGTTGCACCTGAATTGGGAATTTAAAGTTTCAGGCTGCCCTATTCAAGGCAGCCTGAAAACATAAGGAAACATTATGTCTCGTACGACTTATATTATTGTTGCTGTGCTTTCCATTATGTTTGGCACATTTACTAATTATTCTATGGTTAGCGAAAGTAAAAGTTCACGCGGTTACACAGGTTCATCGGGTTATGTGGGCGGTTTTTCAGGTGGGCATAAATGAGTGATTATCGTCCCAGCGCACATGGTTTGCTGGATTTATACGGTTGTCCTGCGGATATTTTGCGTGATGCGGTTGCATTGGAACAAGCTTTGCGTCAAGCCGCCCATAATGCACAAGCTACGATTTTATCAGCACATTTTCATACTTTTGGTGGACATGGTGGCGTAACAGGTGTGGTATTGTTGGCAGAGTCGCACATCACTATCCACACTTGGGCGGAACATGGTTTTGCAGCTGTGGATGTGTTTTTATGTGGCAGCCTACAACCGCAAATTGCAGCGCAAAGCATTCAGGCTGCCTTATCTGCTCAAACGGCACAATGGCGTGAATATCCGCGTGGCGAGAATTTGTTTCAGGCAGCCTGAAATCTTGGTATAGTGAAGTAAAATAAGAAAGATGCAAGGCGACCACGCCCGCTGTGTACAAATAGTACATAAGGGCGTGGTCGCCTTGTCCTATTTTTATTTTAAGCGACTATAACAAATGTCGGATACACGAATCTGACCTACGAGTTTTCAGGCTGCCTGAATCGATTTTTCAAAGGTTTCAGTTTGAAAAAACATTAACCAGTAAGAAATATGGTTTTAAAAATCAGTGAATCAATATCACGAAATTTTATGTTATGATTCAAAAGTTAATTTTTTACACCACTCACACAAGGATAAATAACATGAAAAAAATCATCGCTGCAACCGTTTTGGCATTTGCCGCAGTCAGTGCAACCGCTGCATCATACGAAATTGACCCAAAACACACCAATGCTCGTTTTATGATTGACCATTTTGGTACATCAAGTAACGTAGGTGGCGTGTATGAAATTGAAGGTAGCATGGAATTTAATCCAGCTAAACGTATAGGTAGTGTGGACATCACTTTACCATTGGCAAACTTGCGCAGTAGTTCTGATGCGTTTACGGGACATTTGAAATCTGCGGATTTGTTCCATGCCGACAAATTCCCAGAAATGCGTTTTCAATCTACCAAATTTCATTTTGTTGGTAAAAAAGTGGTAGCGGTAAGCGGTAATCTAACTTTGTTGGGTAAAACGCATCCTGTAAAATTGCGCGCCAACAAATTTAACTGCTATAACAGTCCAATGTTGAAAACCGAAGTATGTGGTGGTGATTTCACAACCACGATTGACCGTACCAAATGGGGCATGGATTATTTGGTTAGCGCAGGAATGAGCAAAAAAGTACGCTTGGATATTCAAATTGAAGCTGCAAAAAATAATTGATTGAGAATTAAAAAGGCAGCCTGAAAACATTTTCAGGCTGCCTTTTTATACTTTATTTTTCGTGAAACAAAACTTTATTTGTCCACACAATCAATAGCACAATCGGAATGCCTAGCGCGGCGGTAAACGTGAAAAATCCCGTATATTGAATATGCTCCACAATCGCACCCGAATAGCCGCCCAGTGTTTTGGGCAGCAAACTCATCAAAGAAGAGAATAGGGCGTATTGCATTGCACTAAATTGAATATTGGTCAGCGAGGATAAGAACGCTACGAAAATAGTAGATGCCAATCCTGCGGCTAAATTATCAATAGAAACCACAAGATACAACATAGCAATATCGTACCCTCGCATCGCCAATAACACAAATAATAAATTGGTGGCGGCGGATAAAATTGCGCCCAGCATCATCATTTTCATGATATTGAAACGTTGTGCTAATACGCCGCCTAATATGCCACCCAGAATCATCATCAATACGCCAAATACTTTAACGGCGTTGCCAATTTCGGTTTTGCTAAATCCTAAATCACTGTAAAATAAATTGGAAACCACGCCTGCAACAATGTCAGATATGCGATACAAACCAATCAAGGTAAGCAGCAGCAGGGCTTTTTTGCCGTATCGGGTAAAAAAATCGGCAATCGGTTCTACGCAAGTTTGATAGGCAATGTGTTTGGGCGTGATTTTGCTGATGATGGCGATGCCTGCTAAAACAGCGCCCACTGCGATAGAGCCCGATAAACGGATGATTTCCCAGCCCAATGCGATAATAGGTGTGGGTTTTTCAGGCTGCATGACGCCAATTTGTTTGAATGCAAAAATAAATCCAATAATAAACAACACAAACATCAGCAATAAACGCACATTTTCTTGCGCGTTTAATCGTGCTGGGCGTTGTTGATTGACTTCTGGTTCGCGCACGCACCGAATGGTAAGCGTGAGCAAAATCGCCATAAATGCTGCCATGAAATAATAGGTGCTGCGCCATGCGTCATACACATAATGCTCGCGGCTGGAACCGAGCCAGTCTGCTAAATAGAGTGAACCTGCGCCTGCGACAATCATGCCGATACGATAACCCATAGTGTAGGTGGATGACATAACAGATAACATGGCAGGATTATTCGGTGCGGCTTCAATGCGATAAGCATCAATCACAATATCTTGCGTGGCAGCGGAAAAACCGAGTAACACGGAAGATGCAGCCATAAGTGATAACAGCGATTGTTGCGCGGGATTGATGGACGCCATCAGTATAATCGCGGCGATAATCAATAATTGCGCCAACAGCAACCAACTGCGGCGTTTGCCCAATTTACCGATAAGGGGCAGTTGCAGCGAATCAATCAACGGTGCCCACAAAAATTTGAAGGAATAACCCAAGCCTGCCCAGCTAAACATGGTTACCAATTTGCGTTCTACGCCCGCTTCGGGTAACCAAATGGAAAGCGTGCCGAAAATCAAAGGAAACGGTAGCCCTGCGGCACAACCGAGCAACAGCATGATGATGGCGCGGCGGTCTGAATAACTGTGTAGGGATTTGGATAGGGAAGTCATAATGTAATCAATAAAATAATTTGTGCGGATTATAACAGTTTCAGGCTGCCTGATATATTTTGTACGATAAAGGCAGCCTGAAAAGAGTTTGACAATTCGGGGGGGGGGGGTAGTATTCTACCCTTTCACATTTATAAATCAATCGGGTAGGGTGTATTTTATGGAAAATGAAGTTCAATTATTGGATAAGGCAGCCAGTCGCCCATTTAGCGATGGTTGGGTTTGGATAAAAAAGCCTGTGGTTTAAGCCAAGAACGCGCGGGTAAATGGCTGTTGATGTCTTTTATCATGTGCCTATGCATCAGATTATGTGGCTTTTTTCTATACGATGTTCCCATCAATATTTTGCGTGAATTTATTGCATTATTTTTGCTGCTCTCATTTACAGGCGGTTTGGTAGTTTCTATGGCATCGCTGATAGAAGAAGATGATTTAGCGACATCTTATTTGTTCGCAGGTTTTCAATATAAATTTTTGCAATTACTGTTTCTCTCTATCTATGTAATTCTGATTTCAGGTGTTTTTAACGGACTCGGTTACATGATATTAATGGCTGTTGGTATCAATATCATAACACTAGCTGTCATAGTTCCGATTGTATTTTTTATTTCTTTTTCAATCAGTTGGCTCGCATTGCCTTTGATGATGTTGCAAGATATCAAACCACTTACCGCCATTAAAATGAGCTTTTTAGGCAGCCTGAAAAATATTTTGCCGATTTTATGCGCTTTTTTAATATTCATCTTGGCGATTGGCGGATTTGTGATGCTCATCATATCCTTGGCAGACATTTTAAGCGATAGAACCGTATCCAAAATCAGATTTTTAGTTCTGGTTTTATTATTAACCGCCCCAATTATCAATGCCGCTTTCATGTATGTTGGATATCGGAATATTTGGACAAATGTGCCGATGGAATAAAACAAATTTGTTACAATAAAGCGTTATCCAGTAGGGGCTGTTGACAATTCGTTTCACGGTTGTTTTTTCATCAAAATCGCCAACTTCTGCGTCAAAAATACTCGCCAATGGACGGCATTGGCTCGCATTTTTTCCTTGAATTTGGCGATTTTGCCTGAAAAACCAACTCCGCGCCCAAATTGTCAACAGCCCCTAGCGATAACGCTTTTTGCTTTTCAGGCAGCCTGAAAAATACATTTAAGGAAAAAACATGACCCAAATCGTCAAATATTTAAAAGACTACACCGCACCGACTCATCTTGTGCCCAAAACCGATTTATTGTTTGAAATTGAAGACACGCACACTTACGTAACCGCCACGCTGCACATTGAACCCCAAACCAGCACACAAGGCGGCCTGAAACTACCCGGCGATGCCGAGTTGATTTCATTGGCAATCAACGGCGAAAAGCAGCCTGAAAACGCATACCAATTAGATACCGCCAACGAAACACTCATCATCAAAAATACCCCGAATATTCCATTTATTTTAACGATTGAAACGCGCGTTGAGCCAAGCAAAAACAAATCTTTCAATGGTTTATACGAAAGTGGTGGCAATCTCTACACCCAATGCGAACCCGAAGGTTTCCGCAAAATCACATTCCACCCCGACCGCCCAGACGTGATGGGCGAATTCACCACAGAAATTCGCGCAAATGCCGACAAATTCCCCGTTTTGCTGTCAAATGGCAACAAAATCCGTTCAGGCAGCCTGAATGACGGGCGACATTTTGCCGTGTGGCACGACCCCCATGTGAAACCGACTTATTTATTTGCGCTGGTGGCAGGCGATTTGGCTTTGACATCGGATTTTTTCATCACACAAAGCGGTCGCCGCGTAGAAATTGAGTTCTACACCCGCGCCGAAGACACGCCACAAGTGCCATTCGCCATTGAAGCATTAAAAAATTCAATGAAATGGGACGAAACACGTTTCGGCTTGGAATACGATTTGGACATCTACATGGTCGTGGCGGTCGGCGATTTCAATATGGGCGCGATGGAAAACAAAGGCTTAAATATTTTCAATACCAAATACGTCCTTGCCGACAGCCGCACCGCCACAGACGCGGATTTTGAAGGTGTAGAAGCCGTGATTGCCCACGAATATTTCCACAACTGGACAGGCAACCGCGTAACCTGCCGCGATTGGTTCCAACTGTCGCTCAAAGAAGGCTTGACCGTGTTCCGCGACCAAGAATTTTCAGGCGACCGCGCCAGCCGTGCCGTGCGCCGCATTGAAAATGTGAAATTATTGAGAATACATCAATTTGCCGAAGACGCATCGCCAATGGCACACCCCGTCCGCCCAGCCAGCTATGTGGAAATGAACAATTTTTACACCATGACCGTGTACGAAAAAGGCGCGGAAGTTGTGCGGATGTACCACACTTTTTTGGGCGAAGAAGGTTTCCAAAAAGGCATGAAATTGTATTTTGAACGCCATGACGGTCAAGCCGTAACCTGCGATGATTTCCGCGCGGCAATGGCGGACGCAAATGGCTTTGATTTTGAACAATTTGCATTGTGGTATTCGCAAGCGGGTACGCCCACGCTCAAAGTTTCAGGCAGCCTGAAAGACGGCAAATACATTTTGAATGTGAAACAAAGTTTGCCCGACACGCCCGATATGCCGTCATCAGCGAAACAGCCGATGATGATGCCACTTTCTATCGCATTTTTTGATGAAAAAGGCGCAAAAATCGCTTTCAGGCAGCCTGAAAATGATGAAACACGCCAAGAAATCGTTTTGACGCTCAATCAAACCGAGCAATCATTTGAATTTTTGATTGAAAACGCGAATGCCGTTACACCGTCATTATTGCGTGGTTTTTCTGCGCCCGTGCATTTGCAATTTGATTATACAAATGAACAACTTGCCTTGTTGTTGGCGCACGATGACGATGAATTTGCGCGTTGGGAAGCGGGGCAAACTTTGTTCCGCCGCGCTATTGCCGAAAACGAAACCGCTTTGCAAAACGGCAATAATCCGCCCGAACATACTTTGTTAATCCATGCCTTGCGTAATATTTTGAATGACAATGACATGGACGCGGCATTCAAAGCCATGCTGTTGCAAGTGCCAGCCGAAGCCGAATTGTGGGGCGAGCGCGACAACATCAACCCCGTGCTGGTGGCGATGGCGCGTGAAGCCTTGTTGGACGAAATCGCCCACGCTTTGCATGGCGAATTGTTGGCGAATGCGCTCAATGCGCGTGAAGCGGAAAACGCGGACAAACGCGGCAAAGAAATTGAAATTTATGAATACAATCCGCAAGATGCAGGTTTACGCGCTTTGCAATATGCGTGTTTCCCATTGATTCATCGTTTTGATGAATCGGCAACCATTGAGCAAGTGTTTGAACATTATGATGAAATGGCGCGGAAAAACATGACCCACGAATGGGGCGTGTTGTCGTCCATCAACAGCAATGCGAGCGCGAAACGCGATGAATTATTGGCGCGATTTGCCGCGAAATTTGATGACCAAGCCCTTGTAATGGATAAATATTTCTCGCTGATTGCGTGCAGTCGCCGTGCGGACACTTTGGCGCAGGTTCAGGCTGCCTTAAATCATCCGCGTTTTGCGCTGACCAATCCAAATAAAGTTCGCGCTTTGATTGGCACGTTTGCGCGGAATGTGCCGCATTTTCATGCACTTGACGGTTCGGGTTACGCTTTTGTGGCGGAACACATCAAAAAAATTGATGAATTCAATCCGCAAGTGGCGGCAGGTTTGGCGCGCGCGTTTAATTTGCTGAAACGGATTGAGCCGCAACGTCAAGCCTTGATGCGTGGGGAATTGGAGGCGATTGAGGCATTGCCAAATTTATCCAAAGATGTGCGGGAGATTGTGGAAAAAATCTTGGCGTAAGGACTGCGCGTCCAGCGAAAAATGAATTTCAGGCAGCCTGAACAACAATTCAGGCTGCCTGAAATTTTTATTTATCAATCTGTTGCATGATTTCCAGCGTTTTGGATAAAGCCAAAATCATTTTTTGATAATGCTCTAAATCAGCCACAGTCAGCGTTTGCCCTTTGCGGTCTTTCAGCCATTTTTGCGCTGGCTGATAACCGCCAATATACATTTCCCACACGGTTTGCGGCACACCTTTCAGGCTGCCTGTTTTGCTCCAAAACACGGTTTCATTTTCGTATTTCAATTTATCCACCGTCATATCAGGATTTTCGGCGTTAAATTCGGTGATGAAATTTGCCATATCGCAATCATCGTGTTTGAGCGTGTGCCACAAACGCAATTCTTTGCCCAAATCTGCTAAACGGAAAAATTCGCTTGCATTTTCGGGATAAGGAATGCGTGGGAAATTGGTTTTCAGCATTTCGGCGTATTTTGTCCGATAGTTGGGGCTGTGTAATACGGCATAAATGTAGTCCAATAAATTTTCAGGCGTAAAATCATCACTTCCCCAATCTTTTTTGATGATTTTGGCGATTTTTTTGACAATGGTTTCATTGATATTGGGCTGGCGTTGCAGGCTGCCTGAAAAATTTAAGGATTGGTTATCGGGGTACACATACAAAGGGAAAATACTTGTTATCTCACTGGTTTTATTGGAAACATAACCAGATTCCATGATAGTTTCACTAATTAAACAATGCTGATAAGTTGAGCCTGATTTAAATTGTTTTGTTAGGCATAAACCTAAATTTATTTTTCCTACAAAATGTTTCATCACATTACCACGTGGCATACAATGAAAACCTTTGCTGTTACCTGTGAAAAATGTATAACGTGTATCAAATGGTCGGTAGGCAATCGGCACAATTTGGTGTGTTTCCAAATGATTTTTCACATCTGTTTGTGCATCTGCTATAGTCGCAGAATTGAAAAATCATTACAGCGTTGCCAACGTCCTTATGTGTTTTCACACACGGCGGACGTTGTCGCCTTGTACTGTTTTTTCACTTCTACGACTATACATTCCAATCGCGCACATCTTTACCTAAATTAAATCGTGTTCGTGCACTTTCTGTTTCCAAATTCACAAATTCATCTAAAATATATTTCATTCTTTCTTTGCTTGCTTGAATGCACAAATCATCACGAGCAGTAACAATTCCCACACTATTTATTGGGAATAATTCCATTAAATCAATCATTTTATGATAATTCGCCAATTCATCTGCATTATAGCTTTTTGGCACAAAGAAATAATCGGGAGCACTAGGCTGCAATTTTGTCCATGAAACTGTATTCAAATCATAATTTTGTAAAAATGTGAATTTATCGGCACGTTTTCCAAATAAATTGGCGTGATACACTTTTGCCAATTCGCCTTTTTTCTTTTTCTCGCCCGTTTTCACAAAAATATTGATGCACACACCTTCGGTAATATCAAAAACATTGTCGTCTTTGCTACCATCAGGGGCGGTTTCCTGCTTTTTACTGTTGCCGTGTAAATCCAAAATGTAGATTTGATCGTAAGTTTGTAGCATATTCCAGCGCACACCGCGAAAAATCACGCCATCTAAATAGCTGTTCATATTGATGAAACCGATAACGCCTTGTTTGGTTTTTTCAATATGGTGCTGGGCGTAGCGAAGAAATTTCACATAATCGTTGTTAATCCATTTGCTGTTGCGTTCTTTTAATTTTTGGTCGGTATTGGGTTCTTTTTTGTAATCGTCCATTAAACCCATAATCCATTCGCCTTTGTTTTTGCTTTCGCCAAAATAGGGCGGATTACCGACTACCACCATAATGGGATTGTCGCGTTTAATCGCATTGGCGCTGTTGGCTTCATTGCTCAACCATTGGGCAAACAATGTGTTGGTGTCGGGGTGGTGTTCTTCCAAAGTGTCGGTTAGGAAAACGTTTAAGCGTTGTTTGCTGTTTTCAGGCAGCCTGAAATCGGTTTCTTGCAAAACCAAGTCCAATTTTAAATGTGCCATGGCATAACTTGCCATCATCAATTCAAAACCGTTTAAGCGTGGAATTAAATCTGTGGGTACATAGTTTTGCCATAAGCCTTTTTGTTTGCCAAATTGGGCGTAAATGTGGCGTACGATTTCGGCGAGAAACGTGCCTGTACCTGTGGCAGGGTCTAAAATTTGTACACGGTGGATTTCTTTGTCCGTCATGATTCTTTTGTAGCCACCACCTTTGGCTTGCTTTTTGGCTGTGGTTTCTACAGCAATTTCGGTTTTGCTGTTATCACGCAAGCCTTGTTTGATGCCCAAATGGGTTTTGAGTGCTTGGTCTATGGCTTTGACAATAAATTGTACGGCAGGTTGGGGGGTGTACCATACGCCATTTTCTTTACGGATTTTGGGGTCGTATTTTTCCAAAAAGGTTTCATAGAAATGGATAAATGGGTCGTCTGTGAGTTTGTTTTTACCAAAATCTTTCAAGATTTTTGGCACGTCTGCCACACGAAAAATGTCGGCAAGTACGTCCACAATCCACACAATGCGTGTATCCAAGTTTTCTTCTCCCAATTTTTGGAAGAGTTCACGCAAAAAAGGATTGCTTTTGGGCAACAGTCGGGCTGCTTCATGGCGGCTGAATGTTTCGGGCGTATCATCGTGTAAACGTGCAGCAAACATACCGTAAGCCAATGTTTGTGCGTATAAATCAGCAAATTCCTTTTCAGTTAAGTCATGTAATAAATGTTCGCGGAAACCTTCTAAATAGCTTTCTAATTCGCTGATTCCATCGCTTTTGGCGTCTTGTTCCAATGCTTTTTTAATCACATCTGCCATCATGCGAGCTTTGTTTGCCATCATTTCTGCCAAAACCGATGGCGAATTGATTTTTTGCCCTTGATATTGCACAAATGTTTGAATAAGTTGGGTAAATTTTTCAAATTCTTCGTGATAAATTTCCATTTGCCCCATAAAGAAATTTGCCAAACGAATATGGGCAATACGTTCGCCGTCCCGATAAAATTCAAATTGTAAATAATCGGTAATAATCAGATTATCCAAAGCACTTTTGTAACGCGCAAACTGTTCTTGCAAGATTTTGTGGTGTAAATCTACACCAATATCTTTGGCTTCTATATAGCCAATGGGTAAATCATTGCGTGTGAGAATGTAATCTGGTGCACCACAGGCAATGCGTTTGGGTTCATTGGTTACTTGAATTTCAGGTGCAAGTTGGGCGATTAATTTTTGCAAAGCTGGGCGATAACTGTGTTCAGTGGCTTTACCTGAATTGAATAAAGTGTGGCATTCTTGGAGATAGTTTTGGATGGGCATGATGATTTTCTCTTAATCAATAATTCATAATCTGGGCTATTTTAGCGAAAAAAAAGTTTTCAGGCTGCCTGATAGTTCTTTTGAGAATGTATCTAATCTAACATATTAACTCAAGTGCCGATTGTTTTGCCGATTACGACCAAAAGTCAGTTTGCGCGAACACAAGGTTTTGCTGTACATCTGGACGAGCGCACCAAAACACAAGGCATTATCCGCACCGACCAGCCACGCGCTTTGGACATTAACGCAAGAAATGGCAGGAAATTGGAAACCTTACCGATTGATTTAATGAATGAAGTGTTGGCGAAAATGGCGACTTTTTTAAGCTGAAAATAAATTTCAGGCTGCCTGAAACATTAAACTATTAATTTTCAAAGTGTGAATAGCAATACTGTTCTCTGCGATTGCCAGCAATTTAGCTACAATTTAAACCAAAAAATCGTTTGGCAAATATGCATCTAAATCAGATTGACTTTCCCAAAGTTCAATAAACAAATGGTGCAGGTGGAATGCTTGCGTAGTTATTACTCAAATTCTATTTATAGTGAATTCACTTTAAACCAGTACAGCGTTGCCAGCTCCCTTATGTACTATGTGTACACGGCGGTCGCTGTCGCCTTGTCCTGATTTAAATTGAATCCACTATAGTTATGTTTATTTTAAATATCTATATGCCATTTTTTACACAAAATATCGTATAATTTAAGGTGTTTATCACTCCTAATGTTTCAGGCTGCCTATCTCATTACAGGCAGCCTGAAACATTCACACACAATGAAAAATACATTTGATACTGTAACCCATAATTTATTACATGCCAATCACATCCATGCCGAAGAACTTGCCAAATCATTGTCCATCATTGGCAGCTATCATGTTGATTATGCCGATATTTACTGCCAAAGAACCGCTTTTGAAAGCTGGCATTTGGATGAAGGCATGGTCAAATCTGGCAGTTTTCAAATTGACCAAGGTGTAGGCGTGCGTGCCGTATCGGGGGACAAAACCGCATTTGCCTATGCCGACAGCTTAACCGCCGATGCCATCAAACGCGCTGCAGAAACCGTCAAAGTCATTGGTGCAGCAGGCAATCACACCCCCATTCGCGTACCTGTGCCAACTTTCAGCCAGCCTGTTCACGGCACATTCAATCCCATTCATACCCTGCAATCGGCTGAAAAAGTGGCTTTATTGCAAAAAATTGAACAGCTTGCCAAAGCCGCCGACCCACGCATCGTGCAAGTCATGGCAGGTTTAACTTGCGAACACGATATGGTTTACATCGCCCGTTTGGATGGCAAACACGCAGCGGATATTCGTCCACTTGTGCGTTTGAGTTTAACTGTCATCGCCAAACAAGGCGAACGCCGTGAACAAGGCAGCGCAGGCGGTGGCGGACGCGTAGATTTAAACTATTTCAACGATGCCAAAATCAAAGAATATGTGAACCATGCAGTACAACAAGCCTTGATTAATCTGGAAGCCCGCCCTGCTCCAGCTGGTGCCATGACGGTGGTATTGGGTAATGGTTGGCCCGGTGTATTGCTGCACGAAGCAGTAGGGCATGGTTTAGAGGGTGATTTCAATCGCAAACAAACCAGTGTATTTTCAGGGAAAATAGGCGAGCGCGTTGCCGCCAAAGGCGTGACCGTGATTGACCAAGGAAATATTGCCGATAGACGAGGCAGCCTGAATATTGACGATGAAGGCAATCCGACTGGTCGCACCGTTTTGATTGAAGACGGCATTTTGACAGGCTACATGCAGGACGAAACCAACGCACGTTTAATGGGTGTGCCCGTAACAGGCAATGGACGACGCGAAAGTTACTCATCGGTTGTCATGCCTCGTATGACCAATACATTTATGGAAAATGGCAACCATGACCCACAAGAAATCATTGCCAGCGTGGATAAAGGCATTTACGCGGTGAATTTTGGTGGTGGACAAGTGGACATCACCAGCGGTAAATTTGTGTTCAGCGCAAGCGAAGCGTGGTGGGTGGAAAAAGGCAAATTACAATACCCCGTAAAAGGCGCAACCATCATCGGCAGCGGCTCGGAAGTCATGAACCACATTGCCATGATAGGCAATGATACGGCTTTGGATACAGGTGTGGGCGTTTGTGGTAAAGACGGTCAAAGTGTGCCTGTGGGTGTCGGTCAGCCCACTTTACGCATTGATGCAGGCTTGACTGTGGGTGGCAGCGAAATGAATAGATAAAACTTGTTTTCAAGTAGAAAGCTTTGAAAAACCTATTCAGGCTGCCTGAAAACTCATAGGTTGGATAATCGTATTCGACATTTTAAATCAAATTAAATACTTGTTAAATATGAAAAAATATCAGATTTAAGAATCCGACCTGCAATTTTGAGTTTTGCAAAGGTTTTTACCTGAAACTTTTACAGAATTTATTTTGCAACTGATGTAGAGGTGGATTGAAACCTTTGCAAAACCCTATTTTTTGAAAAATAAATTTCTTAAAATTCAAAAAATTAAAATTTTTAAATATCAAATTTTAGGAGTTTTGCAAAGGTTTCATAGGTGTACACGACGGTCTCTGTCGCCTTGTCCTGATTTAAATTGAATCCACTATATTTTGGGGACGACTGTAAAAAAGGCGGAGATAAAATCCACCTTTGCTAATCAAATTGTGTCATGATTTTAAGCTGAAAATAGGTTACCACTCAAACCAATGTCGTTTTTTTCGTGTACGAAATGTCCATTCTTCAAGTTTTTTTTCACCATTCATATGATAATGAAATGCCACACGATATTCTGTATCAAATGCCAATGGTTCAATCGGGAAAAGAGCAAATTCGGTTTTAGATAACAAATTATTTGGGTCGCTGGAAACCGTTAAAATTTCTGTTTTTGTGATTTCGCCATTGGGCGCAAAAATCTGAAAATCCTCCATGCGGATATCGCCTTTTTGCCCATAAAATGCAATGCTTACAGGATTACCTGTTTTATCATAATGTGGCATGGGATTGGGGGTTTCCTTGCCATCATATTTAGGTTCTGCATTCTCGCCAATGGGAAATTTAACCGCAATTTCTTGACTTGGAGGAGGTGTATCTAAATGAATTTCTACACTTTTCCCACGACAAGGCATCGTCATAATATAGCGTTTACCATTGGGCGGAGTGTCGCACACCTCACGGTCGTAACTGCTGCCTTGATTAACCACAAATGCATTGTATTTGCCGTTTGCCCATGCTGCACCTGCTTCATCGTGATTGGGATTGAGCAGCGATAAACGATGATAAATTGCCGTCATTAAGCCATCAATGCTGCTTTTACCCGAACGCGCAAAATTACCAATGGTTAAATTCTCAGCAATTGGTGCGGAATATCCCACAGCCGTCGCCCTAACTTGCGGTGTTTCTCCCGTAAAAAATGGATTGCTGGTATTTAATTCATCGTGTCCATGCGCATCTTTGCTCAAATATTTGGCATGATTTTGAGCCGATTCCTCCAACATTTCATATCGTGTCAATGGCATCAAACCTGCTTGATTACGCCAATAATTCAACTGTTGCAAGCCAGCTTGTGCTTCACGTTGCGGATTAAATCGCTTTTGTGATAAATAAACCAAACTAAAAATTGCAATACACACTGGTATCCAAAACCAAATAATACGCAATGACAGGGAAGATTGTGTCGCTGTATGTCTGCGGCGTTTTTTACTCATACTTTTCTAGTATCCTTAATAATGGATATTTTCAGGCTGCCTTAATATATAACTTGGTAAATAAACCATAATAGAATATTAATTCATCAAAAGGCAGCCTGAAAGATTATTTTCCGCATATTGCTGACAAAAATAGGATTACGCCAATTTTTGTTTAACTAAATCCTGAACTTGGGTCGGATTTGCCTTGCCTTTGGACGCTTTCATCACTTGACCGACAATCGCATTCAAGGCTTTTTCGTTGCCCGATTTGAATTGTTCAACGGCTTTGGCATTGTTCGCCAACACTTCGTCCACAATCGCTTCAATCGCGCCTGTGTCCGTCATTTGCTGCAAACCGTGTTTTTCAATGATTTGCTCAATGCTGGATTCGGGTTCAGCCCACATTGCTTCAAACGCCTGTTTTGCCAATTTGCTGCTTAATGTGCCGTCTGCAATTTTTTTGACCAAATCCGCCAAACGGTTTGCCGTAATCGGATTATCTTGTAAATCAATGCCTTCTTTGTTCAAACGCGATGCCAAATCGCCATTCATCCAGTTGGCAACCAATTTGCCGTTGCCATTGGAATTTTGCGCCGCCGTTTCAAAAAAGGCTGCCTGAACACGCGATGCCGTCAGCAAACGCGCATCGTATTCGCTCACGCCAAAATCTGCGACAAAACGCGCTGCCATTTCTTTTGGCAATTCAGGCATTTGTGATTTGGCTTTGTCCATTTGTGCGTCTGAAATGATGACGGGCAACAAATCGGGGTCGGGGAAATAGCGGTAATCGTGCGCGTCTTCTTTCAAACGCATCACGCGCGTTTCGCCTTTTTCAGGGTCAAACAACATGGTGGCTTGTTGCACTTTGCCGCCATCTTCCAAAATTTCAATTTGTGCTTCCACTTCGTAGCTGATTGCTTGTTCCAAAAATCTGAACGAATTCAAATTCTTGATTTCACGGCGCGTACCAAATTCCGCTTGACCTTTGGGGCGTACCGACACATTCGCGTCCACACGGAACGAGCCTTCCGCCATATTGCCATCGCAAATATCCAACCACGTTACCAAGCCATGCAAGGCTTTGGCGTAGGCGACCGCTTCGGCGGCGGAACGCAATTCGGGTTCGGAAACCACTTCCAAAAGTGGCGTGCCAGCGCGGTTCAAGTCAATGCCTGTTGCGCCATTCAAGCCCTCGTGGACGGATTTGCCTGCGTCTTCTTCCATGTGGGCGCGGGTTACGTTAATCGTTTTAACTTCATCGCCCACCACGATATCCAATTTGCCGTGTTCTACAATCGGCAAAGCCAACTGGCTGATTTGATAGCCTTTTGGCAAATCGGGGTAGAAATAGTTTTTGCGGTCAAACACATTTTTGCGGTTAATGGTCGCATTGAGTGCCAAGCCCAATTTAATGGCTTTTTCCACCACTTCGCGGTTCATCACGGGCAACGCCCCAGGTAAAGCGCATTCCACCACGCTGGCGTGGGCATTGGGTTCTGCGCCAAAAGCGGTGCTTGCGCCACTGAAAATTTTGGATTTGGTGTTAAGTTGGACGTGGATTTCCAGTCCGATTACGGTTTCCCAAGTCATTTTTGGTCTTTCTGATATTGAAATAAATGTATAGGCAGCCTGAAAACAGATTTTCAGGCTGCATTATCGTTAAAATATGGAAAAAATTCTGGTTTTCAGGCTGCCCTTTTATCATATGCAGCCTGAAAAATAGCGCGTATTATAACAGCCCCAATCCTATTCTTACTACATTAGCGTTCCCATAAATATCTTGCTACCCAAACATGGTTAGGCTTCATTCATTTTTTCAGGCTGCTTTCATACACAAATTTTCATCATCAAGGCAGCCTGAAAACAAATAATCTTTGATAGAATACAACACTTATTGAGTGTAGAAAGCACAGCATGAATAAAAAAGTTATTTTTCTCATTGCTTTTATAATATGCAGCGGTATGAGTTACATCGCGTATAACTTCATTCAAAAAGCAGGCGAAAGTGCTGCCAATATACACAGCAACATTCCCCTCAAAGAGCCTTTAAATGATAATGCACCTTTACGCCCTTCCGATGAATCCACAAGTCATGTCGCATCATTTCCCTTTGCGGCGATATTTGATTCATCGCCAACCAATGGCAATG
This sequence comes from Wielerella bovis, assembly GCF_022354465.1. Lineage (NCBI taxonomy): Bacteria > Pseudomonadati > Pseudomonadota > Betaproteobacteria > Neisseriales > Neisseriaceae > Wielerella > Wielerella bovis. The sequence continues at coordinate 1,018,119 of NZ_CP092361.1, forward strand.
ATATTGCGATACAAGCAGGAGATTTTGCCTATATTCATGGCGAACCGCATATTCAATTAGCCATTCAAAATCAAAGTTCATTTACCGCATCCAGTGTGTACATCAGTTTGAGTCTTTATTTGGACGATAATAGCAAACCCACAACACAATTAATTGGCGTGCCCGTTACTTTGGAGGGTGGTTTAGCATCGGGTGGCGAAACCATTATTCATGTGCCAGCAGAAGGCGTGGCATGGCGCAGTCCAGAAGTCGCGCAAGCACAAAAACGGCGTATTTTGGCGCAAATTGTGGCGGTGGGCGACACCAGCAACGGTAGCACCGATTATCCACAAATTAGTGAAGGTGTCATGCTAACGCAAACAAAAAATGATTGGTCGGGCAGTCAAACAATGAATGAACCGATACCAACTGAAAATGACGATGATGAGATACCAAATAATGCTGCATCGTCGCCATCGGAACAAATCAGTACGCCGCCTATTCCTGATGTCGCGTCTACGCCGCAATCAGCGTTTATTTCGCATGAAGATTTAATGTATCGTCGTGATGAAGAATTGAATCTACCAACGGGCGAACCGCGTATTTTGTCGCACGAAGTTCGTGTAGAAAGAAAATAAACGCAGATAAAACGAAATAGGCTGCCTGAAAAGTAGGTGGATTTTTGAATCCAACCAATCTTGCAAAATGGCGTTTTAGGCTGCTTGAAAATGATTTCACAAAATAATTAGGACAAAAAATGTTACACAACAAAAAAGTATTGGTCGCAGGATTGGGCGGTACGGGTGTGTCAGTGTTAGCGTATTGCGCGCATATTGGCGTGGACGCGGCGGCTTATGATGCGAATGTATCGGATAATCAACGCGTTGATTTAACAGATAAATTCCCAAAATTTCCCATTTTTTCAGGCAGCCTGAAAGATGCTTTGATGGGCTATGATGTGCTGGTGTTGAGTCCAGGGATTACGCGCAGGCAGCCTGAAATCCGTGCATTTGAAGAACGCGGCGGCAAAGTGGTCGGCGATGTGGCGATTTTGGCGGATATTCTGAAAAATCAATCGGATAAAATCATCGCCATCACGGGCAGCAACGGCAAAACCACCACCACCAGTTTGGTTGGGCACTTGTGTGAACGCGCAGGTTTGGACACAGTAGTGGCGGGCAATATCGGTACGCCTGTGTTGGAAGCATGGTTGGCGCGTGGCGGCAAGGCGGCGGATGTGTGGGTATTGGAATTGTCCAGTTTTCAATTGGAAACCACAGATGATTTGAATGCGGACGCGGCAGCGTGTTTGAATGTGTCGGAAGACCATTTGGACAGATACGATGATTTGTTGGATTATGCGCGCGCCAAAGACATGATTTTCAATGGAAAAGCGGTGCAGGTTTTGAATGCGGACGATGTGTTTTGCAGCGCGATGAAGCGTGAACATCGGACGGTAAAATATTTTTCATTAAATAAATCAACAGATTATTATTTGGACACGGTTTCAGGCAGCCTGAAATGTGAAGGCGTTGATTTAATGCAGGAAAATGACATTTCTTTGCAGGGCAGCCACAATACGGCGAATGTGTTGGCGGCATTGGCTTTGTGTGAAAGCATTGGTTTGGCGCGTGAAGTTTTATTGAAAAATGTAAAAACATTCAAAGGTTTGCCGCACCGTGTGGAAAAAGTGGGTGAGAAAGACGGCGTGATTTTTATTGACGACAGCAAAGGCACGAATGTGGGCGCAACGGTGGCGGCGATTGCGGGTTTGCGCGAAAAAATTTGGCTGATTGCGGGCGGCATGGGCAAGGGGCAGGATTTCACGCCTTTGCGCGATGTATTGCGCGGCAAGGCGAGAGCGGTGTTTTTGATTGGCGTGGACGCACCGAAAATTGCGCGTGATTTGGACGGCTGCGGCGTGGATTTGGTGTTTTGCGACACTTTGCCGCAAGCGGTGCAACAGGCGTTTGCGGCGGCGCAGTCGGGCGAGATTGTGTTGTTAAGTCCTGCGTGTGCGAGTTTTGATATGTTTAAGGGTTATGCTCATCGCGCGGAAGTGTTTGTGGACACGTTTAAGGCGTTGTGATTTTTTCAGGCTGTCTTTACATTAAAACATTGTATTAGGCAGCCTGAAAACGTTAAATGTTGCAATAAAATGTTAGTTTTATTGACAGTTTCTAATTTAAAAAAACAAAATCTTACTTTTCAATCATGGAAGGTCAAAAATATGAAAATGAAGCAGTTGGCAATCATCTCTTTGGTTTTTGCAAGTATTTCTGCGCACGCTGAATTTGTGGAAAACATGCCAAGTAGTTCAGATATGCAGATGAATACGGTGCAAGCAACACAAAATATGCGCGATGGTTATCATGTTATTTTGGAAGGCTATATTACTGGTAGAGCTGGTCATGTGGATTCGGAAAAATTTTTCTTTAAAGATGAAACGGGTAGCTTGAAAGTGGAAATTGATGATGATGTGTGGCGTGGTCAAAAAGTTTCTCCACAAACTAAAGTACGCATTTGGGGTGAGGTAGACCGAGATTCTTTCAATCGCGCTATGGAAGTTGAAGTGGATAGATTGGAAATCATCCAATAATTCGTTTTTGAAGATATTTTAGGCAGCCTGAAAACATAAATTGGTTTTCAGGCTGCTGAAACGCTTGTACTAATTCAAACCGTGCTTGTGTGCCATTTTCGGTTTGCACCGTTTCGGCGAACATGGCGAGCGGTCGCACCCACACACCGTATTCGCCATACAAAGCGCGGTAAACCACCAGTTTTTCTTGCGTTTCGGAATGGGTGGCGATTTCCAACACTTCGTAGAGATTGCCTTTGTAATGGCGGTAGATGCCGCGTGGGATTTGGTTTTCTTGCATGTTTTTTTCCTTTTATTTGTAGGGTGCGTACTACGCACCGAAATTCAGGCAGCCTGAAATAAAATGGTGGGGAAGTTGGTGCGTGGTATGCACCCTATGCGGATTGTCTGAAAATGAGTTAGAACATGAGAAAAGCCCATGCCACATTATTATTTTTAAGTAGCATGGGCTTAACAAATTCGGTGAGGGTGGAAGGACTTTAACCTTCGGCTAAACTATTGGTAATAACAAAAGATTGTACTGCTGATGTCCCGTCAGTTTGGTTTGTCATTATTACAATGAAAACACCCTCAGTTAGCCACAAAGCCAAAACCTACCATCGCACCAATACTAGATATAGTAACATTGAGAATTGACCATACAGTTGCCATTGAAACCTCCATTCCTAATTCCAATTTATCGGTTGAAAAAGCAATTTTGGGTGTAATGCCATACTGATTTAGGACATTCTTGACAGTACTACCTATTGTTATTAAACCCCAATTCTTTATGTTAATTATGTCGGATATTTTACCACGAAAAATTTTACTTCGTAAAAACCGAATACTCATTGCTACATGATTTTCAGGCAGCCTGAAAATGTAGCTTGGGTCTTGACCCAACATTACGCGCCATTATCGCCCAATGTTGGGTTTGCAACCCAATCTACCATTTTTACAACATCACCCTTTCAATCCCCCCATTATTCGCCTTTTCCACAAATTCATTTTGCCAATTTTCGCCTAAAATTTTCTTCGCCATTTCAATCACAATGTAATCCGCAGGCAAATTATTGTCGTCCGAATAGCGGCTCAAACCTTGCAAACACGCTGGACACGATGTCAGCATTTTCACAGGTTCGCCTTCGGGCAACTGCTTCAAATTTTTGGCGATTTCTTCCTGTTTGCGGAATTTCACTTGCGTGGCGATGTCGGGGCGTTTCACCGCAAACATACCGCTTTCGCCACAACAACGGTCGCTGTTGACCACGTTTTGTCCCATTAAGGCACTTGCCAATTTCGCGCCGTCCATGCTCTTAATCGGCGTATGGCAAGGGTTGTGGTACAAATACTGTTGCCCCTTAACCCCTTCTAATTGAATGCCTTTTTCCAACAAAAATTCGTGAATGTCCACAATGCGGCTGTTCGGGAAAATGTCTTCAAAACGATAACCTGCCAATGAGTCGTAACACGTTCCGCAACTCACGACAATCGTTTTAATGTCCAAATAATTCAAGGTGTTCGCCATGCGATGGAACAACACTCGGTTTTCCGTAACCATTTGTGTGGCCTTGTCTTTGTCGCCACCCGCATTTTGCGGATAACCACAACACAAATAGCTCGGCGGCAACACCGTTTGCACACCTGCGTGGTACAACATCGCTTGCGTGGCTAAACCCACTTGCGAAAACAGTTTTTCCGAACCACAACCAGGGAAATAGAACACCGCTTCCGCATCTTCGCCCACTTGCGGATTGCGAATAATCGGAATGGTTTTGCTGTCTTCAATATTCAGCAGGGCGCGAGACGTTTTCAACGGCACATGGCGCGGCAAAGGTCGGTTGATGAAATGCACAACTTGTTCTTGAATATGCGCTTTTTGCGTGGTGGCTTTGGGGGCGGCTTTTTGTTTATTCGCACCCACATTGAATTTTTGCGCCAAATCGTAGCCCAAATTTTGCAATTTAAAGCCCGTTTCCGCCACGCCTTTACGCAGGATTTTGACCGCAGTCGGGTCTTTCGCGTTGAGCAAAGCCATGCCTGCTGCCACCGCAGGATTGAATTTCGCCTTGCCCGATTTTTTCAAAAAGGCGCGAATGTCCACCGTTACATCGCCAAAATCAATTTTCACGGGACACGGTTTCACGCAACGATGACACACCGTGCAATGGTCGCCAATATTGCCTAATTCATGGAAATGTTTCAGCGACACGCCGCGCCGCGTTTGCTCTTCATACAAAAACGCTTCGGCAAGCAAACCCACGCCCAAAATTTTATTTCTTGGCGAATACAACAAGTTGGCGCGTGGAACATGGGTTGAGCAAACGGGTTTACATTTGCCACAACGCAAACAATCTTTCACGGCATGGGTAATCCGCCCCAAAGCCGATTGTTCCATAATCAGGCTTTCAAAGCCCAATAATTCAAACGATGGCGTGTAGGCGTTACGCAAATCCGCGCCTTTCATCAATTTGCCGCGATTGAAATTGCCTTTCGGGTCAATGCGTTGTTTGTAATCCCAAAACGGCTGCATTTCTTCATCGGTCATAAACTCCAATTTGGTGATGCCGATGCCGTGTTCGCCCGAAATCACACCGTTCAGGCTGCGTGCCAATTTCATAATCCGCGCAACGGCATGATGTGCCGTTTGCAACATTTCATAATCGTCTGAATTAACAGGGATATTGGTGTGAACATTGCCGTCGCCCGCGTGCATGTGCAGGGCAACGAACACGCGACCGCGCACGGTTTTGGCGTGGATTTTGCCCAAACCTGCCATGATTTTCGTGTCGGCTTGGCTGCTGAAAATGTCTTCCAAAGGCTTCATGATGTCTTCTTTGACCGACACACGCAGCCTGAAATCACGGAATGCAATAAAGCAACTTGCCGCAAAATCCGCTTCGGGCGTAACCACGATTTCTTTGGGATAACGTTTTGAATATTCAGACAAAGGCGCGTCCAAATTGTCCAACAGCCATTGCCAACGTGCTTGTACCGCATGCACAAAATCCAGCGCGTGTTTGGCGCGGTCGCCCAATAATTCGTGTTTGGGCAAATCGCTGTCCAGTTGTTCAACGGGCAGGCTGCCTGAAAGATAATCGGACAAGGCGGCACACAATTTCAGCTTGTTTTGAATGGATAATTCAATGTTGATGCGTTCAATGCCGTCCGAATATTCGCCCAATCTTTCCAATGGAATAACCACGTCTTCGTTGATTTTAAAGGCGTTGGTGTGGCGCGCAATGGCGGCGGTTCGGCTGCGGTCTAACCAGAATGTTTTGCGTTGTTCGGGCGACACGGCAATGAAGCCTTCGCCATCACGCGCGTTTGCCAATTTGATGATGTGTTCGCAGGCTGCCACGACTTCATTTTCATCGTCCGAAACCAAATCCGCCAACAAAACCATTTTCGGGCGACCTTTGCCAGCCGCTTTGGTGGCGTAACCGACCGCGCGGACGTATCGCCAATCCAAATGTTCCAAACCTGCCAATTTAACCGTTTGATGTGAAAGCATATAATCGCGGATTTCCACAATGGACGGCGTGGCGTTGGCAACCGTGCCGAAAAATTCCAGACACACGGTGCGAATGTGCGCGGGCATGCGGTGCAACACGAATGCGACACTCGTGATGATGCCGTCCGTGCCTTCTTTTTGCACGGCTGGCAAACCGCTCAAAAATTTGTCGGTAACGTCTTTGCCCAAACCGACTTTGCGGAACAGGCTGCCTGAAATTTCCAAACGCTCGGTTTTGGCAATGGTTTCGCCATCGTCTTTCAAAGTGTGTACGTCAAACAGGGCGACTTCTTCGTCATGGATTTTGCCGAAATTGTGTTTAACACGTTCAATTTTCAGCCATTCTCCTTGTGCATTGACCATTTTCCACCAAGCGAGATTGTCCAAAGCGGTGCCCCACAATACGGCTTTTTTGCCGCCTGCGTTCATGGCAACGTTGCCGCCCACGCACGATGCGTCTGCGGAAGTCGGGTCTACGGCAAACACGAGTTTGGCGGCAGACGCGGTTTCTTCTACGCGGCGCGTTACCACACCTGCGCCGCAATGGATAATCGGGTGTTTGCCTTCCAAACCTGCCAGTTCAACGTATTCCACGCCATTGTGTTTGTCCAATTTTTCTGTGTTGATGACGGCAGACATCGCGTCTAATGGGACTGCGCCGCCTGTGTAACCTGTGCCACCACCGCGTGGGATAATGGTCAAATCCAATTCAATCAGGGCGCGGACAAGTGGCGCGATTTCCTGTTCGGTATCGGGATTGATGACAACAAAGGGGTATTCCACGCGCCAGTCGGTCGCATCGGTAACGTGGGTAACGCGCGCCAAGCCGTCAAACATGATGTTGTGTTTTTTCGTGATTTTGGACAAACGCGCCATGATTTGTTCACGTTTGAGTTTGGTTGCAGCAAAACTGTGTTCAAATCTGTTTACGGCACTTTCGGCAGCCTGAACCAATTTCAAAACATCGGAATTATCATCACGGCGTTTGTTGATTTCCTGTAAACGATGGTGCATGGCTTCTACCAACGCGGTCAGACGTTTGGGATTTTCTAGCAAATCATCAATTAAATATGGATTGCGTATTACCACCCAAATATCACCCAATACTTCAAACAACATGCGCGCAGAACGTCCTGTTTTGCGTTGTTGGCGCAAGGTTTCCAAAATTTGCCATGCGTGTTCGCCCAATAAACGGCTGATAATTTCTTTGTCAGAATAAGATGTGTAGTTGTAGGGAATTTCGCGGATACGTTGGTCTGGTGTATACGTTATGGCGGTCATGATGCGTTCCTTTGTTTATTGTCATTGATGTGGTTTAGACTATATTTGGATGGCAGCCTGAAAATGAGATGGGGCAAATGATTAGATTTAACGAGACAAGGCACGTTGGGAGGCTAATTCCGTTCGGTTAAGTATCATTCACTATACATTCTAACGTAAAATAATCTTTCATAGGCAGCCTGAAAACAGAAATATAAATTTTTCAGGCTGCTTTTTTATAACAGTATTTGCATATACGGTATATGCTTCACATATTTTTTAATAGCAAAAACCTTTATAGGTGTAGAATTAAATAAACGGTACACACAGGAGAACAGTTATGGCTTATTCACAAGATTATCGCCAAATGATTTTAGAAAAATTAAATTCGGGTTACAGCTACCGTGAATTGGCAGCGGAATATGGCATCAGTCGCAGTACCATTCAACTATGGAAAAAATGCATTGAACGTAAACCCTACCCCAAAAGAACCAATAAAATCAATGATGAATTATTGCGAAAAGACGTAGAACAATTTCCTGATGATTTTCAAAGAGAACGCGCTGTTCGCTTTAACTGTTCACAAAGAGCCATTGGTGTGGCACTTAAACGGCTAAAAATCACTCAAAAAAAAGATTCTTAAACACCCCAAAGCTCAACCCGAAACAATTGAACAATTTCTCTCATTAAAACAACAGTATGAGCAAGAGAAACGTCCTATTGTTTATATTGATGAAAGTGGTTTTAAAAACCAAACTTATCGTCCTTATGCCTATGCGCCAAGAGGACAAGTTTGTCATGGCAATCACAACTGGCAAATCAAAAACACAACCAATGCCATTGGCGCACTGTACCAAAATCAATTGATTGCAGTGGGTTTGTATGAATTCAGCATCAATTCAGATGTGTTTTATTCATGGGTTCAAAACGTTTTACTGCCACAATTACCACCTAACAGTGTTTTGGTTATGGATAATGCGACTTTTCACAAACGCCAGGACATTCAAGAGCTTATTGTTTTATCAGGGCATGTGATTTTATGGTTACCGCCATACTGTCCTGATTTGAATTTAATTGAGCACACTTGGGCTTGGATTAAACATTTACGTCAAGATTGGTTATTGGATTGCATTCACTCTTTGTTTTTTTATTTTACTTGGTTGTGTACCGAATTTTAATTTCTTTATCTATACAAAACTTAAAATGGTAGGTTAGATTTTTGAATCCTATATTTTTCAAATAATTGTTTTGTAGTGGATTCAATTTAAATCAGGACAAGGCGACAGCGACCGCCGTGTACACCGAGTACATAAGGAAGCTGGCAACGCTGTACTAGTTTAACGCGAACTCGGGATAAGAAATTTCATAAAAATTAAAGGGCAAACGTGATAATCTATTGTTTGCACACAACCAAGTATCACGAAAGCCCTTTAACATGGATTATCTTACCGCACTTTTCTGCCAAATTGATGATTTTTGCAAAGAATTTGAACCCAAATTCAATAGCAAATTGATTAAAAACAATAAAATTCGTAATAGACCAAGTTGTATCAGTACCGCAGAAATCATGACCGTACTGATTGCTTTTCATCAATATCGCATGCGTGATTTCAAAACCTATTACCAATGGCAAGTCCAATCCATTTGGCAGCGAGACTGCCCCAATATGCCCAGCTACAACCGCTTTTTGGAACTGGCTACACGAGCCTTACCTGCTATGTTGGTATTTTTAACCACCCAAATGGGCAAATGCACAGGTATAGGTGTGGTGGATTCAACCACTTTGTCGGTTTGCCACAATCGCCGTATTCACTCGCATAAAGTGTTTAAAAACATCGCGCAAAGGGGCAAAAGCAGTACAGGCTGGTTTTACGGTTTCAAATTGCATGCGGTATTTAACCACTTGGGTGAGCTGGTCAATTTTTGCTTAACCGCAGGCAATGTGGATGACCGTCAAGGTTTAAAACAAATGGCAAAGCACCTATTCGGCATTTTGGTGGCGGATAGGGGCTATATTGGAAAAGATTTAAGTGATTGGCTTAAAGAGAAATATGGCATTACTTTACTAACGGGTATCAAAAAAGGCATGAAACCCAAACAATACACAAGTGAGCAGAAAAAGCTGCTTAAAAAACGTGGTGTTATAGAAACCATTTTTGGGCAACTGAAAAATTTGTGTCAAATTGAACATACTCGGCATCGTTTGGAGCGTGGTTTTATCTTGAATTTGATTTCAGGTTTGACTGCCTATTGCCTGTTTCCTTATAAGCCAATGATGTTTGGAAAAAAGTCTTTGTTACCAATGAAGTAAGAAAGACTTATCCCGAGTTCGCGTTACTTAGAACGAATATAATCTAAATAAATTTTTGGTAAAGGATCTTTATAATTTTCATCAATTAAAAAACCTTGCTTTTTCAATTTCCTTTCTTTTTCAATACGGCTTTGTTGAGTTTGAATATAATACTCTTCTACACTCGGTAACCATAATGCAGCTTCTGCATGATTTTTATTTTTTTCATCATAATCGCAAGCATCGCGGTATATTTCTTGCTCCATCGCTTGAAAAACTAAATTAACTGTATAAATAGCTTCACCTCTCAGAAATGCCATTTGCTCCCCTTTTATACTAATAAACAAGATAATATCATCAGCATATAGTTTATAAACTAGTGTAGTAACATTATTTTTAAATACACTTTCCCATTCTTCTAAAGTTGGTTGATAAGCTATTGAGGCATAATAAATGCCATAACCTTTCTTTATTTCCCTTTCCCAAGTTTTTTGAGTACCAATTAAACGTGGCGAGTCCCAATAATAATATTCTTTCCAACCCAATTTTTGTAAATCATGTATAAATTGATAGAATTTATTTCTTGTGATTTCATGGGCATTGGATTCAAAAGAACGATAGAATGGTGCATCAATATCCAATTTTGTAACACCAAAACCCAATTTCTCTTGGCTCGTTGCCAGAATTTTGCTGTTTTCAGGCAATATAAAACTGTATTGCCCATGCTCAAAACGCATACGATGGTACATCGGTATACTCATAAACGTTACACTATAAATGGGTTCATAACTGGCATTCAGTCTTTTTGCCATTTTCTGTTCATTTTCGCGCAAATAAATTTTTTTCACACCATCATACATTTTCATGTTCTCCGTATTCATAAAAAATGGTACATAAATGACCATAATAAATAAAAAACTAAATAATATAATTCCATTGTTTTTTAGCCAATTCATACCAAACCTATGATTTCGGTGTAAGTTTATCAGAATACCAATTCGCTAATTTATTTAATGAAGCCAACATTTTATCAGTATCAGTATTCATCAATTCGTGATATTTTTTGGCAGCTTCTACAATCCATACCATTCTTTGCTCTACATCTTCAACACGAAATTTTTCGTTCGTTGCCACTTTACCTGGAATATATTGTGCATGCTGATAACTTGATGAGAGTGTCGCAAGATTTCGCCTAACTAATTCCATTACAACCTCTTTATCTTTTGGGGTACTAACAAATCTAGGGTCTTTGCTATCTTCTTGTTCAGTTAAAACTAATTTTAAATCAGGAGAAAACAAACTAAAAAGCCTCATTCTTTTCATAGCGTCAATTAATGGCTTTTTATTCCAGTTTCCGTAGGTCGGGCATTTATGCCCGACACAATATACCGTTATCATGTCGGGCATAAATGCCCAACCTACAAATTGTCTATAAGTTTCAGGCTGCCTTTAAATAAAAAGGCAGCCTGAAAAGATTTACGCGATTTGCGTTTGGTGTTCATCGCCCACGCGCTCGCGGATTTTGCCCAAGCGGTAAACCGTTTCACCTTGTTCCGCCAAGAATTTTTCGGCTTTGTCCGCGTTTTCGGGCGACACAATCACGACCATGCCCACACCACAGTTGAAGGTACGGTACATTTCAGCCGTTTCCACATTGCCACCTTTTTGCAACCATTGGAATAATTTGGGCAATTCCCACGCTTTTGCATCAATTTGCGCCACGCAGTTTTCAGGCAACACGCGCGGCACGTTTTCCGTGATGCCGCCACCTGTGATGTGTGCCATGCCTTTGATTTCAAATTCTTTTAAGGCTGCCAAAATCGGTTTCACATACAAACGGGTTGGCGCGATAATCGCTTGACGCAAGGTTTTGTCACCATCAAAAGGCGCGTCCAAATCGGGATTATCGCGCGCCAAAATTTTGCGAACCAGCGAATAGCCGTTGGAATGCGCCCCATTGCTCGCCAAACCCAACACCACATCGCCCGCCTTGATATTGCGACCGTTGATGACTTGCGATTTTTCCACCACGCCCACAGCAAAACCTGCCAAATCGTACTCGCCATCGGGGTACATACTTGGCATTTCAGCCGTTTCGCCACCGATTAAGGCGCAGCCTGATTCTTCGCAACCTTGCGCGATGCCTTTAATCACATCGGTGGCGCGCGCCACGTCCAATTTGCCGCAAGCAAAATAATCCAAGAAAAACAATGGTTCTGCGCCTTGTACCAAAATGTCGTTCACGCTCATCGCCACCAAATCAATGCCGACCGTGTCGTGTTTGTCCCACTCAAACGCCAGCTTCAATTTGGTGCCAACACCGTCCGTGCCACTCACCAAAACAGGGTTTTCGTATTTTTTGCTGATTTCCACCAACGCGCCAAAGCCGCCCAAATCGCCCAGCACTTCGGAGCGCATGGTGCGTTTGGCGAAAGGTTTGATGTTTTCAACGAGTTGGTCGCCAGCGTCAATGTCCACGCCTGCGTCGCGGTAGCTTAAAGATTCTTGGGTCATGGTGTTTTCCAATCATGTGATAAAAAATGGGTTTCAGGCTGCCTGAAAAAAGAGAATTTTACTTAAATTTACGGTTTTTTGATAGTATTTTTATGATGATAGGCAGCCTGAAAGGCTTTCAGGCTGCCTTATTTTATCATTCAATTATTAACGTTTACGGCGACCGCCAAAACTGCGCTGCGGCGAAGTAGGGCGAGTATTACTGTATCCCTGATTGCTTGGGCGATAGTTTGGTGTTGCACTTTTTTGAGTCGCACTATTTTGTGTTGGTGCAATCGCTTGTCGTGGGCTGGTACCTTGTTGTTGGTTATTGGCACTAGGTGCGGCACGCGGTGCTTCTGGATATTTGGCACGATAATCATTGTGTACGCGCGTAACTGCTGCAGTTGGTTTGCTGACTGGCGCATACTTTGCTGCATTACGTTGATTCATTGCATTGGCTGCCAAATAACCCGCAGCGGCGCCAATCGCGCCATATAACAACCAACTGCCTGTATCAGGGTCAAAAGTATATTGTTGTCCGTCTGTACCTTGCACGATTTCACCTGCTTTGGCATTGGCTTGAGCTGCTTGTGGAATGGTGCTGGCAACTTCTGATGCCACCAGTTGATATACTTGTGCATCGGATGCGCTAGCCGCTTGTGGTTGTTTCAATTCATTTTGCAAACGTTGAATTTCAGCTTGCTGTTTCAATAATTCAATTTCTTTTTGATTTTCAGCTATTTGTCTGTCTTTGTCACTGCTTTGCGTACCGCCACCACAAGCGGTTAAAGTTAGTGCAGTAGCTAAAATCAAAATTAAAGATTTATTCATAGTGTTTATTTCTTTCTGTGATAAATAATATTGTGGAAATAGGTTTCAGGCTGCCTAATTGATTGATAACAAATAAAGGCAGCCTGAAAAGCGCAGAGAACTTAAATTGCACCAATTTTGTGTTGATTTTTTGCAATCCAATCACGCAATTCCTCCACCGACATCCATTCGCGGTTATTATCGCTAGAGTAAACAAAGCCTTCGGGAACTTTTACACCATCTTTAATGCGTTCGGGGCTGTCGCTCCAACCATTGATTGCGGGCAAAATCTTAAAATGTTCAGGGTATTCGTAGGTGTTGAAGGAATCTTCCGCGCTAATCATTTGTTCGTGCAATTTTTCGCCAGCGCGTATGCCGATGATTTCGTGGCGACATTCAGGTGCGACCGCCGTCGCTAAATCGCCAATGGTCATGGACGGGATTTTTTTCACATAAATTTCGCCGCCCACCATATCATCAAACGCATGCCAAACCAATTCCACACCCTGTTCTAGCGAAATCATAAAGCGCGTCATACGGTTGTCGGTAATCGGCAAAACGCCTTTATCTTTGATGGACAAGAAAAATGGAATAACAGAACCGCGCGACCCCATCACATTACCATAGCGCACCACCGCAAAACGCGTACCGTGTTCGCCCGAATAAGCATTGCCAGCGACAAACAATTTATCGGAAGCCAGTTTCGTTGCGCCATACAAATTCACGGGGCTGCTGGCTTTGTCGGTGGACAGCGCGACCACTTTTTTCACGCCTTTGTCTATGCAAGCATCAATCAGATTCATCGCGCCATTGATGTTGGTTTTGACACATTCAAAGGGGTTGTATTCGGCGGTTGGCACGATTTTGGTGGCGGCGGCGTGGACGACATAATCCACACCGTCCAAAGCGCGATACAGGCGGTCTTTGTCGCGCACATCGCCAATGAAAAAGCGGACACGTTTGTCGCCTTCAAATTTTTTTGCCATATCCCATTGTTTCATTTCATCGCGTGAAAAAATAATGATTTTCTTGGGAGTGTATTTTGCCAAAGTCATAGGAACAAAAGTGTTACCAAACGAGCCTGTGCCGCCTGTGATGAGAATAGTGGAGTTGTGTAACATGATGGGCAATATGGTCAAATAAAAAAGGCGATATTATAGCAGTGTTGTGCGAAATGAGCTTTGAAAATACATCGTGTTATCTCAAGTATATTTTCAGGCTGCCTTATATATTAATCAGGTACTTCATACCTTGTCTTAATTCATGTTATAGTCGGTTAAAATAAAAATAAGACAAAATAACAGTGGTTGCCGTGTACAAATCGTACGAGAGGTGGGCAACGCGGTATTTTCTATTAAAATTTTGAACGACTATCAATCTAAACTGCTGTACTTTACCCATAATCACGACACCAATATTCTTGTTCTATCGCACGTTTTTCAAAAAAATCCGCTAACATATCATATTGTTGTTCCGCATCCTCAATCTGATTAATAGATTGGCGGACAGACTCGCTTTCAGGCTGCCGTGCCAGATACCAGCCAATGTGTTTTCGTGCAATACGCACGCCACTTTTGGCACCATAAAACGCGTGAATTGCTGCTAAATGTCCCAATGCAATTTTGGAGGCAGCCTGAAAACGCATGGGTGGCGGCATTGTGCCATGCTGCAAATAATGCTGAATATCGGCAAAAATCCACGGTTGTCCTTGCGCACCACGACCAATCATCAAAGCATCTACCCCTGTTTGCGCCAAAACTGCTGCTGCTTTTTCGGGCGATACGATATCGCCATTTGCCCATACGGGAATATTCAAATTGCGTTTAACTTCGCCAATCAAATCATAATTTGCCTCGCCACGATACATTTGCGCCCGTGTGCGTCCATGTATCGCCAAAGCTGCAATGCCAGCATTTTGTGCCATTTGTGCGATGGTTAAAATATTTTTATGCTCATCGTCCCAACCCAAACGTGTTTTTAAGGTAACAGGCACATCTACCGCTTGCACCACTGTTTGCAAAATTTTTTTCACCAAAGGTTCATTTTGCAGCAATGCACTTCCAGATAATACATTGCATACTTTTTTGACTGGGCAACCCATATTGATATCAATCACTTGTGCGCCTAATGCCACATTGTATTGTGCAGCCGATGCTAATTGTTCAGGGTCGCTGCCCGCAATTTGTGCCACAACCACGCCATTTTCCCCTGCGTGATTTTGACGATGCAGAGTTTTGCGTGTGTGCTGCATACTGGGATTATCGGTAACCATTTCGCAGGTTGCCCAGTCTGCACCAAATTGTCTGGCGATTTGACGAAAGGGCAAATCAGTAATACCTGCCATCGGCGCAAGGGCTAATTTAACATTCTTAATTTTTTCAATTAATTCTTTGTTTTTCATATAGTTATTTGGTATTTTTATTTTTGAGTAACAGTGTTTTTATTGCACCATATTTATATCATTTTAATTTAGAATTAAGATGATTGTCCGCTGGTATGATTTTGTAATCAATAAATAGGCAACTTGAAACCTTTGCAAAACCCTATTTTTTGAACTTTTTTGAAAAATAAATTTCTTAAAATTCAAAAAAATTAAAATTTTTAAATATCAAATTTTTGGATTCTTGCAAAGGTTTCAGGCTGCCTGAAACGCAATTTATGGCTGTGTTGATTGAGATTCAAAGTGATGTTTTGCCATATTCAAAGACCAACCGTCCTGTTGTGGTAGCGCATCGCGCATTTCATCTACCGAAACTTTCTGTAATTTCCTGTCCCAACACGTTTGGGGGACATTTTGTGTGGGATAAGTAACAACCAAAATGGTTTTGGGCTGCGATTTGCGCCACCCCAGCAAAGTATTTTTCGGTAAACCGCAATGTTTTTCAGGGGAATCATTTAATTCAATTAAAAAGTTATGCACAGTTTTTTTTGCTGTCTACCACCAAATCAAATCCATCAAAATCCATTTTTATCGTGGCTTTAATAATATCATAGCGATTAGCATGAATGAACCAAAAACCTTGTTCTACATCACGAAATTTATCTTCTGTACGTTTTAAACTGCGATTGCTTAAGGTAAAGTTTATCCCTAAACTGGGTAAGAATACAGTTTGCCCTCGTTCTAAAAAACACTCATTTAAATAAAATAATTGCTCAAAATTTTCATTATTTAATCGTTTTCCATCATAAATCGGTAAAAGTTTAAAAGTAATATCATATGAGTTATCACAAATCCAATTTCCAATAGCCACATATTTTTCCGACCTCACTTCCATTTTGGGTAAATTCTTGTTTAAGCGCGTAATGGGAAGATTATTCCACATAATTGCTTGCGGAAACGAGGCATATCTAAATTTTTCAGGTTCAGGCTGCTTTCTGTAGTAATCAAAATCTGTTTCAATTTTTGTTCCTGCTGGCATGGTTATGCCTGAAATGGTTTGTGGTTGGGATAGTGTGATGTAGCTTAAACTTTTTGCCCGTTCACGGATTTGGGGTTTAATGTAATACTCGTTAAATAAAAAGCACAAAAAAACATGGGAATATCCAAAATAATTAAATTCCTATTCCACTTATCTATTTTTCTTTTAAAAATAAATTTAACAATACCATAAATCCAACACGATAAGTGCATGCCCACATAAGGCATAAGAATAAAGTATATAAAAGCAAGTATCAACACACCATAAATGATGATTTCAGCCGATAAACTAGCATATGCCAACGCATTCGCATTCAACAAAACCATCATGCCAATCAAGCAAGCGATTTTTTGTATTTTATTCATGGCTTTTCCTTTCGTAAAAATGGATTTCAGGCAGCCTGAAAACGGAATTTTCCCCTTTCAGGCTGCCTGAAAACCTTTACAACTCAATATTTTTCAATTTCGCAACAGTATTAATATCCTTATCGCCACGCCCCGACAAATTCACCAAAATCACTTGGTCTTTGCCCATTTTTGGCGCGTTTTCCACCGCCCACGCCAGCGCGTGCGAGCTTTCCAGTGCAGGAATAATGCCTTCATATTGGCACAATAAATCAAAGGCTTGTAAAGCGGCTTCGTCATTGGCGGCATGATATTCCACGCGTTTTAAATCGTGCAAATGGCTGTGTTCGGGTCCAATTCCGGGGTAATCCAAACCTGCGGAAACCGAATGCGTTCCCAAAATTTGTCCGTTTTCGTCTTGCATTAAATAGCTGCGGAAACCGTGTAACACGCCAATCGGTGCGCCCGATGTGATGGGCGCGGCATGGTCGGGCGTGTGGACACCGTGTCCGCCCGCTTCCACACCCACCAATCGCACCGAAGTTTCTGAAATATATGGGTAAAATAAGCCAATCGCATTTGAACCGCCGCCCACACACGCTACTGCCACATCAGGCTGTCTGCCGATGGCGGCTTGCATTTGTTCTTTCGCCTCGTTGCCGATGACACATTGGAAATCGCGCACCATTTCGGGATAGGGCGCAGGACCTGCTGCCGTGCCGATGATGTAGAAGGTGTCGTCCACGCGAGCCACCCATTCGCGCATGGCTTCGTTCATCGCGTCTTTGAGTGTGCGGCTTCCACTTGATACGCTCACCACATTTGCACCGAGCAATTTCATGCGGAACACGTTGGGTGCTTGGCGTTGGATGTCGTCCGCACCCATATAAACGTGGCATTCCATGCCAAAACGCGCCGCTACCGTTGCACTTGCTACGCCGTGTTGTCCTGCGCCTGTTTCGGCGATAACGCGCTTTTTGCCCATGCGTTTGGCGAGCAGGGCTTGACCGATGGTGTTGTTCACTTTGTGCGCGCCTGTGTGATTTAAATCTTCGCGTTTGAGCCAAATTTGTGCGCCACCGAGTTTTTCAGACAGCCTTGCCGCGTGGTAAACGGGACTGGGGCGACCCACATAATTCGCCAAATCACGATGAAATTCTGCCCAAAATTCGGGGTCTTGTTTGGCTTCTTGATAGGCTTGCGCGAGTTCTTGCAAGGCTGGGATAAGGGTTTCGGCAACGTACACGCCGCCGTGTTCGCCGAAAAAGCCGTTTTGGTCGGGGGCTTGATAATTGGTGTGAGACATTGGGATTTCCTTTCTGATTTTTGTAGAAAATAGTTTTAACTTCGTTGAAACCTAGCACTTTCAGAATGCTTGAATATTGCAATTTTACATCTGAATGATTGATTTATTGATAGTATCACAAAGGCAGCCTGAAAACGCATTTCAGGCTGCCTAATTTTTGTTAAAATTTATATTTTCATTATTATCATAAAAAATAGTGCAACAAAATATATCGTTATTATTTGATTAATACAAAATTTCATTTCAGGCAGCCTGAAACATCCATCACAATTTGAAAACAAGGAACAAAATGAATACTGAATTTACCCCCTTATTTAAACAACTTAATACCATTATTTTAGGAAAAGAATCCGTTCTAAAACAATTAATTACTTGTATTTTAGCGGGCGGACACGTTTTACTGGAAGACGTACCAGGGGTGGGCAAAACCACATTGGCAAGCAGTTTGGCGGCGGTGCTGGGTTTGCATTATCAGCGCGTGCAATTTACCAATGATATGCTGCCTGCCGATTTGTTGGGCGTAAACGTGTTTGCGCCGAATGAAGCGGCGTTTAAATTTCACCCCGGTCCTGTGTTCAACCAATTTGTGTTGGCGGACGAGATTAACCGCGCTTCGCCCAAAGTGCAATCCGCGCTGTTGGAAGCGATGGAAGAAGGGCAAGTGTCGGTGGACGGCAAAACTTATCGTCTGCCGCAACCATTTTTGGTGGTGGCAACGCAAAATCCATCGGAGCAGCTTGGCACATTCCCCTTGCCCGAAAGTCAGCTTGACCGCTTTATGATGCGCTTGAGCATGGGTTATCCTGTTGAAGAAGCAGAAAAAATGTTGTACCACATGGGCGACCGCCGCCAATTAGTCCCCAAAATTCAAGCGATTGGCTCTCCCGAAATTTTGGCGCAATGGCAAGCGCAAGTGCAGCAAGTTACCGTGTCCGAAGCGGTGGCGGCGTATATTTACCGTTTGGTGGCGGCGACGCGCCAAGCGGGGCGATTTGCGCTGGGTTTGAGTCCACGCGCGGGTTTGGCGGTGGCGAATGCGGCAAAAGCGTGGGCGTTTTTGGACGGACGCGATTTTGTCTTGCCCGAAGACGTGAAAGCGGTTTGGGTGTCGGTCGGCAACCACCGTTTACAATCTTTACAGCAGCAAAACAGCAGCAAGGTTTTGGCGGAAATTTTGGAACAGGTGGCGGTGTGAATTTCAGGCTGCCTGAAATAAAATTAAATCACTATGAAAACAACCCTTTACCAAACCCTACTCGCCACAGCAGTCGGCGATGCCTACGGTTTACCCTATGAAAATCTCTCGCCGCTCCGCGCAAAAAAATGGTTGCGCCCACGCCGTTACGCGCTGCTGCCGTTTATTCACGGCGGCATGGTTTCGGACGACACCGAACACGCTGTTTTGACCGTGCAAGCCTACATCGCCAGCGCAGGCGAACCCAGCGCGTTTCGGCGCAAATTGCGCGGACAATTGCGTGGGTGGCTGCTCGCTTTGCCCGCGAATTGTGGCATGGCTACGCTCAAAGGCTGCCTGAAAATCTGCTTGGGTTTGCAAAACACAGGCACTTGGTCGGCAGGCAATGGTGCGGCGATGCGCGCGCTCATTTTGGGTATTTTGTGCAATGATGTCAATCAGTTAGCCGAATTAGTCCACATCAGCACCGCCACCACCCACCGTGACCCGCAAGCGGAACACGCCGCGTATGCGTTGGCATTGTTGGCGCACGCAGAATATTATTTGTCCAATCAATCAGTTGAACAAAAATGGGCGTGGCTGGGCGAGCGCGTTCACGCCGATTTGTGGGCGCACATTCACGCCTACCAGCCCGACCCCAAACACGGCATTACGGGTTACGCCTATCACACGGTGGCGGCGGTGTTTCAGGCGTGGCGACAATTTCGGGATAATCCATTGGCAGGATTGGATTTTTTATGCGAATGCGGTGGCGACACCGACACTTGCGCCCTATTTGCAGGCGTGGTCGGTGGCAAACACGGCGCAACCCTGTTTGACGAAATGGCGGGCGCATGGTGTGAACCTGTGTTACGCCCTGATTTTTTTGAACAATTAGCCACGCAAGCGGCACGCGTTGCCCAAACAAGGCAGCCTGAAAAAACTGTGCGATAGGGCGGCGTACGGACAATATTGCGAAATGCGGTGTTTGTGGTGATTGTGTTGGCACATGGTTTGCGGCGATTGTTGCCGCCGTATTGATTGGATTGAGTTTATTTTTTCAGGCTGCCTGAAAAAGTATCAGTGAGTGCATCATGAAGTTGTATTAAAATGTAAAAATTTTAGAGTAGATATTTTAATCTAGAGTAAAAATAGAGTATAATACCTAGAATATAACATCATTAAGGTTTCATCATGCACATTCCTTTCAACACGCTAACCATTCGCAACAAAGAACTCATTCCCATTGTGCAAGGCGGTATGGGCGTGGGTATTTCTGCGTCCAGTTTATCTAGCGCAGTGGCGCGTGAAAACGGCATTGGCACCATTGCCAGCGTGGATTTGCGCCATTTGCACGAAGATTTGTTGGCAGAAAGCAAAATCAACCCCACCGAAGAAAAATACACGCGCCTGAATTTAATCGCGCTTGACCGCGAAATTCAGGCTGCCAAAGAAAAAAGCGAAGGGCGTGGTATGATTGCCGTAAACGTGATGAAAGCCGTGAAAGACCACGCCGCACTCGTGCGCCAAGCCTGTGAATCGGGCGCGGACGCGATTGTGATGGGTGCAGGTTTGCCTTTGGATTTGCCTGAATTGGTGGGCGAACACCGCAAAAATGTGGCGTTGTTTCCGATTTTGTCGGAATCGCGCGGTATTGGTATTGTATTGAAACGCTGGATGAAAAAAGGCGTGTTGCCCGATGCCATCGTGATTGAACACCCAGCCCACGCCGCAGGACATTTGGGCGCGGCGACGGTGGCAGGCGTGAACAATGAAAAATTTGATTTCAAACGTGTTTTAGAAGAAACCTTTGAATTGTTTAAACAATTGGATTTGGAACGCGAAAAAATCCCCCTGATTTTGGCTGGTGGCATGGCGAATTTCCAAAAAGTTTCAACGGCTTTGCGTGAATGGGGCGCGAATGCGGTGCAAGTTGGCACAGCGTTTGCGGTAACCAAAGAAGGTGATGCACACATCAATTTCAAAAACACGCTGGCTGGCGCAGAGCGCGAGCAAGTGGTGGAATTTATGTCGGTGGCGGGTTTGCCTGCGCGTGGTGTGTCCACACGGTTTTTGTCCAGCTACATCAAGCGCGAAGACAAATTGCAAGCCAATGCGAAAGCCGACCCGCGCCGTTGCACGCAAGGCATTAATTGTTTGACGACTTGCGGTTTGCGCGATGGTTTGCCCAATGCGGGGCAGTTTTGTATTGATTTGAAATTGGCGGAAGCGTTTCGTGGCGAAGTGGATAAGGGTTTGTTTTTCCGTGGTAAAGACCCACTTCCATTTGGTACGGCAATTAAATCAGTGCGTGAAACAATAGAATATCTATTAACAGGAAAATTGAGTTTAATAAAGTAATGCTATCAAGATAAGGCAGCCTGAAAATAGTTTCAGGCTGCCTTATTATAGTTGTTTGAAATTAAAATATAGTGGATTCAATTTATATAGTGAATTCAATTTAAACCAGTATAGCGTTGCCAGCTCTCTATGTACTCGGTGTACACGGCGGTTGCTGTCGTCTTGTCCTGATTTAGTGAATCCACTATAAAATGCAGCCTGAAAGACTACTTCAAATTTGCAACGCATTGTCTATCACGTTCCACAAATGCTTGTTCTCCACCCAATAACGCCAACTGCTCTTGTGGCGAGATTTTGGAAAAAGATTGAATTTGCTTTGCTGACAATTTTTGCAATGGCTCGTCCCACATACATACACAATATTGTGCAACCAATTTGCCATTGTCATCTTTCAGGCTGAGTTGTGCCAAATCTTGCTGCCATTTTTCCGCAAATGGCACATTTTTGATACAACTTTCTACAATCATCGCTTTCGCTTTGGGTTTACTCATACCGCATTGGCTCAATAGGAAAAACAAGGCAAATAACAATGCTATCACACGCAACCAAATGATTATCGTACGCCGTTTTTTGCGACTGTGTTCAATTTGTGCTGCATTTTCAGGCTGCATATCTTCTTTTTCTACATCAGCCATTTAGGCTCTCCATGCGTATCATCGTTACAGGTGCAGTAACCATTGGAATTTGTTCAATCGCCCGAATCGCCTGTTTGATGTTTTTTTCCACCGTATGATGTGTCAAAATCACCATTTCTGCATGTTGGTCGTCCATAACACTTTTTTGGATTAAGGCTTCAATAGAAATATTTTGTTGCGCCAATAATGTTGCAATATTTCCCAAAACACCAGCTTGGTCAAGTGCTTGTACACGCAAATAATAACTGCTGGTAATTTCATCAATACTCAAAAAATGCAATTCTTTGACTTGCGAAGGTTGGAATGCCAAATGTGGAACACGATTATCACTATCTGCACCCATAATACGACAAATATCAATAATATCTGCCACTACGGCACTCGCGGTTGGCAGTGAACCTGCGCCTGCACCATAATACAAAGTTTCGCCCACCATATCCGCATTCACACGCACTGCATTCATAACGCCATTAACATTTGCTAACAAACGACTTTCAGGCAGCAATGTTGGATGCACGCGTAATTCAATGCCTTTTTCAGTACGGCGTGTAATGCCCAATAATTTGATACGATAACCCAATTCTTCCGCATATTTAATATCACGGCTTTCCAATTTACTAATGCCTTCCAAATAACAAGCATCAAAATTAACAGGCGTACCAAATGCCAAAGCTGACATAATCGTAATTTTATGCCCTGCATCATGTCCTTCAATATCAAAAGTCGGGTCAGCTTCTGCATAACCCAAATCCTGTGCTTGTTTCAGTACATCAGCAAATGTTGCTCCTTTTTCACGCATCTCGGTCAAGATAAAGTTGCTGGTACCATTAATAATGCCTGCGATAGATTGAATTTGGTTTGCCGCCAAACCCTCGCGCAAAGTTTTGATGATGGGAATCCCGCCTGCTACCGCTGCTTCAAAATATACCATGACATTTTTTTGTTCTGCTAACGCAAAAATCTCATTACCATATTCTGCTAATAATTTTTTATTGGCAGTTACAACATGCTTGCCATTTCCAATCGCTTGCAATACAGCATCTTTGGCAACACTTGTCCCACCGTATAATTCCACCACAATATCCACATCATCACGATTAACCAAATCAGTAGGTTCCGTAACCACCACAGCTTGTGGACACAGTTGTTTCACACGAACAGCATTTCGGGTACACACCGCCGATATGCGTACTTCGCGTCCCAAGCGTCGCTTTATTTCCTCCGCATTGTCTTGTAACACTTTGGCAGTACCACCACCAACCGTTCCCAAACCTAAAATCCCAATATTCACAGCTTTCATTTTGTCTTCCTATTTAAAATAAACACTTGCTCAATTTCAGCTAAATGCTAACCGATTTTGCCATATTCTGCACGAAATTTTGTATTTTCAGGCTGCATTTATGATACAAGGCAGCCTGAAAATAAAGTTTTTAACATAACATTGTCATCATCTTGTAAAACTGCCATAATCGAACTACAGCCCCTAGGGCACTATGACATCTTTAACATTTCTTTGACCCAAATATTTTAACCAAAGGAAAATTTGAATGACTATTGCAAAATCACTTTCCCAAACTGCCAACGCAATCCGTTTCTTGTCTATGGACATGGTTCAACAAGCCAATTCGGGACACCCCGGTGCGCCCATGGGCATGGCAGACATGGCAGACGTATTGTGGCGCGAATTTCTGCAACACAATCCCCAAAATCCCCAATTTTTCAACCGCGACCGCTTTGTTTTGTCCAACGGTCATGCGTCCGCTTTGTTGTACAGCGTGTTGCATTTGAGCGGCTACGATTTGTCGCTGGACGATTTGAAAAATTTCCGCCAACTGCACAGCAAAACCGCAGGACACCCCGAATACGGCTACGCGGCTGGCGTGGAAACCACCACAGGCCCACTCGGTCAAGGCATTGCCAACGCGGTCGGCATGGCTTTGGCGGAACAATTATTGGCAAAAGAATTCAACCAAGATGGCTTGGACATCGTCAATCATCACACCTACGTTTTCTTGGGCGATGGCTGCCTGATGGAAGGCGTTTCCCACGAAGCCGCATCTTTGGCGGGGACTTTGGGCTTGGGCAAACTCGTTGTTTTGTATGATGATAACAATATTTCCATTGACGGCAAAGTGGACGGCTGGTTCACAGAAAACATTCCGCAACGCTTTGAAAGCTACGGCTGGCACGTTGTGGCAAATGTGGACGGACACAATCCCGATGAAATCCGCGCTGCCATTCAGGCTGCCAAAAATGAAACGGCAAAACCGTCCATTATTTGCTGCAAAACCTTAATCGGCAAAGGCGCAGCCAACAAAGAAGGCAGCCACAAAACACACGGCGCACCGTTGGGCGCAGACGAAATTGCCGCCACACGCGCCCATTTGAACTGGAATTTCGCCCCATTTGAAGTACCGCAAGACGTGTACGCGCAATGGAACGCTGCCGAAAAAGGCGCGAAAATTGAAGCCGAATGGAACGCATTATTCCAACAATATGCACAAAAATTCCCCGAAAAAGCGGCTGAATTCACACGCAGAATGTCTGGCACGCTGCCTGAAAACTTGGACGCACACGTTCAGGCTGCCTTAAAAGAAATTTGCGAAAAAGCGGAAAAAATCGCCACGCGCAAAGCCAGTCAAAACAGCATTGAAGTTTTGGCGCAAGTGTTGCCTGAATTGGTGGGCGGTTCGGCAGACTTAACCCCTTCAAATTTAACGGATTGGTCAAACAGCGTTTCCGTGAAACCGCGTCAGGGCGGCAATTATTTGCATTATGGCGTGCGCGAATTTGGCATGGCGGCAATCATGAACGGCATGGCGTTGCACGGTGGCGTGAAGCCGTTTGGCGCGACTTTCCTGATGTTCAGCGAATATGCGCGTAATGCTTTGCGTATGGCGGCTTTGATGAAAATCAACCCGATTTTCGTGTTCACGCACGATTCCATTGGTTTGGGCGAAGACGGCCCGACACACCAGCCTGTTGAACAAACCGCGACTTTGCGCCTGATTCCGAATATGGCGGTTTGGCGTCCGTGCGACACGGCGGAAAGTTTGGTGGCGTGGTCGCACGCGGCAAAAGCGAAAGACCACCCAAGCTGTTTGATTTTCAGCCGTCAAAATTTGCCGTTTATTCAACGTGATGAGCAGACTTTGGCGAACATTCAACGTGGCGGCTATGTGATTTCAGGCAGCCTGAACGCGCAAGCGGTGCTGATTGCGACTGGTTCGGAAGTGGAATTGGCATTGAACGCGCAAAAAGCATTGGCGGAACAAGGCATTGCCGTGAACGTGGTTTCCATGCCGTCCACCAATGTGTTTGACAAACAGGATTTGGCGTACCGTCAATCCGTGTTGCCAGCGAATTTGCCGAAAGTGGCGGTGGAAGCGGGCGTTACCGATGGTTGGTACAAATACGTTGGTTTGAATGGCAAAGTGGTCGGTTTAGACCGTTTTGGCGAATCCGCGCCAGCCGAGTTGCTGTTTAAAGAGTTTGGCTTTACTGTGGAAAATGTGGTTGAAGCCGTGAAATCTGTTTTGTAATAAACATCATATAAAATGCAGCCTGAAAAATCTTTTCAGGCTGCATTTATTTTATTCTTTTCTAAATTTAATC
Source organism: Wielerella bovis (assembly GCF_022354465.1). NCBI lineage: Bacteria > Pseudomonadati > Pseudomonadota > Betaproteobacteria > Neisseriales > Neisseriaceae > Wielerella > Wielerella bovis. The sequence continues at coordinate 1,043,900 of NZ_CP092361.1, forward strand.
AAATAGATAATTCCCAAAGTAGCAAACCAAATTGGCGAGAAGAGCATGCCGTTCAAGGTATTCTCGTCAAGTGAGAACAGATACAAGGCAAATGCTAAAAATGCCAAACATGTCCACGCCATGACCACGCCTCCAGGCATTTTGTAGATGGATTTGGCGTGTAATTCGGGACGTATTTTGCGATATTTGATGTATGCCAGCAAAATCATGCTCCACACGAAAATAAACCCAATATTGGCAATGGTGGTTACAATCGTAAACACATTCATCACATCGCCTTCTAAATACGTCAAAATCATGCCAATAAACAAGAATGAACATGAAAATAATAAAGCAGGCGATGGCACACCATTAATGTTTAATTTACCGAAAATTTTAGGAGCGGCTTCATTTTGTGCCAAACCATACAGCATTCGCCCTGTGGAAAACATACCACCATTGGCTGATGATAATGCGGAAGTGAGAACCACCAAGTTAATCAAGCTGGCTGCGATTGGAATCCCAATCAGGGTAAACATATTAACAAACGGGCTTACTTTGGGATTGACCATGTCCCAAGGCGTTACCGTCATAATCACGGTTAATGCCAATACATAAAAAATGATAATACGAATAGGAATACTATTAATGGCGCGTGGTAGATTTTCGTATGGGTCTTTGGTTTCTGCTGCGGCAGTCCCGACCAACTCAATACCTAAAAAGGCAAAAAGTGCAATTTGAAATGCAGAAAAGAAACCATTGATACCATTTGGAAAAATACCGCCTTCTCGTGCCCATAAATGGGTTAGAGAGGCTTTTTCACCTGAAGTTGGATTCTCAAATCCTGTTACTACCAAGTAAAAACCTATGCACACCAGCGATAAAATGGCAATCACTTTAATCAGCGCAAACCAAAATTCCATTTCCCCGAATAATTTAACCGTGAGCATATTCAATGTGGTCATAACGATGATGCAGAATAATCCAGGCAACCAAAGGGGAATGTTGGGAAACCAGTATTGGAAGTAACCTGTAATGGCGATGATGTCTGCCATGCCGATGACAACCCAGCAGAACCAATATGTCCAGCCAACAAAGAAACCTGCGCCATGCCCCAAAATATCGTGTGTGAAGTCGGTAAAGGATTTGTATTCCAGATTGGATAACAACAATTCCCCCATCGCTCGCATCACGAAAAATAAGAAAAATCCAATGATAATGTATGTCAGTAAAACAGAAGGTCCTGCTAAACTGATGGTTTTACCTGAACCTAAAAATAAACCTGTACCGATTGCACCGCCAATAGCGATAAGTTGTAAATGTCTGTTTTTAAGGTTACGTTGCAAACCTTCTGATGAATGTTGGTTCGTGTCCATAAGGAAACCTTTTTCTTGTATTTGAGAACCTATGTTCATAATCTAAAAATAATTTGCTGATTGTATAGGCATAACTTATCAATATAAATAAGCCAAACTACCAATCCATGAACACAAGTGTGGGTTGAGATAAAAATTTTAATGACTAGCCATTGTAGTCATGTGTTTACAATATAACTGATGTTTTTTGCAATGACAATATTTGCTTAACTTTTCAAATAAAATATTTTTCAGGCTGCCTTTTATAATCATTTAAATAAAATAAGGCAAAGCGACAGCGACTCACTATATACAAATAAGTATAGTTGTTTGAAATTAACACATATAGCACTATTAGCTCCCTTAATGTTAGGTGTACACGACAGTCGCTGTCGCCTTGTCCGAGTTAAGAAGCTGACAATGCTGTATTATTTTTATTTACACGACTATATGACTATATTAATATGGAAAGGCAGCCTGAAAAATATTAAAACCCATATCCACAACTTTAAAATTTTGTGAATACAGGTTCTAAAATCAAGCAACCTCTTATCCAATTTCACCACAATCTGCTTTGGGTTTACTAGCTAAAATATTAATGATTTTTCGTTCAGGCTTGTTTTCAGGCTGCCTGATGTCATCATCGTCCAATTCAGGCGTGTAAGAGACCGTTTCGCCATCAAACGCCAAATCGCCACCATGTTTCAAATTTTGCCCGTGCTGCAATCCAGCAAAATCAAATAATTCAATGTCCGCCAAATGCGATGGCACAACATTTTGCAAAGCTGAAAACATACTCTCAATCCGACCTGGGAAACGCTTGTCCCAATCATTCAGCATTTCCTTAATCACTTGACGTTGCAAATTTGGCTGCGAGCCACACAAATTACATGGAATAATTGGAAACTGTTTCAATTCAGCGTATTTAATCAAATCTTTTTCTTTCACATACGCCAAAGGGCGAATAACAATATGCTCACCATTATCGGAAACCAGTTTCGGTGGCATGGCTTTTAATTTGCCACCGTAAAACATATTTAAAAACAAAGTTCCCAAAATATCATCACGATGATGACCCAGCGCGATTTTGGTGCAGCCTAATTCTTTCGCCGTACGATACAAAATGCCGCGTCGCAAACGGCTACACAGAGAGCAAGTGGTTTTACCTTCTTCCAAGACACGTTTGACAGTGGAATAGGTGTCTTCTTCTACAATTTTGTATGGCACGCCGATGCTGTCCAAATATTCAGGCAACACGTGTTCGGGAAACCCTGGTTGTTTTTGGTCAAGATTGACCGCCACCAATTCAAATTCAATCGGTGCAGAGGCTTGTAATTGGCGCAAAATATCCAGTAAAGCATAGCTGTCTTTGCCGCCCGACAGACAAACCATGATTTTGTCGCCATCTTCAATCATATTAAAATCATTAATTGCATCACCGACTGCGTGGCGCAAACGTTTGTTTAGTTTATTGTTTTCTAATTCTGTTTTGGATTTTTTGGACATAGTTAAATGTATTAAATAAAAAGGGGGTGTACCAGATAACTAGGGAAATCTAATTTCAGGTTAGAATAATCCCTATGAGGAAAAGTCGTTTAAGTCATTGTTTATACCGATTGTTATAAAAGTTATGATGTGCTTGATGTAAGTGAATTTAGCCATTTTCGCATCAATCACAGCACACATCTTGCGGAACGGCAAAATCATATTAACGTAATTGAGAACTTTTGGAGTCAAGCAAAACGCCATTTACATAAGCCTAATGGCATTCCTAAAGAGCAGTTTGAGTTGTATTTAAAGGGGTGCGAATGGCGTTTTAATAACAGTGAGATAAAAGTTCAGATTTTTATTTTAAAACAATTAGTAAAGCAGGATTTGTTCTAGTTATCTAGGACAGCCCTAAATTCTTTAAATGTGGGGCGATCGATTCCAGTAACCTCAACTGCTGGTTAGCATCAACACGACCTCAATCACGGAGACTTCCTTGAGGAACAGAATCTATCAATAACAACATTATAATTGCGTAGCTATAATGCTCTAGCTAGATGAATAGCAGTTGTAGTTTTAGCTACTCCCCCCTTTAAAATTTAATACACTAATGACTTTTATAAAACCAACTCAATATAAACATATTCTTATATTCTATAATAAAATAAGTAAAATATCAAAAATTCTTAAATTCTATGCAAGTATTAAATAAGCAAAAAAAAGAAATGTACATACAGTACCAAAAACAATCCGCACGCGCACAATACACACTAATTTAGTGAGCGCTAAAAGCTTTTTATCTCCCTGTTTATTACTGGATATCATCTGACATGTAATGGTATAGTCGTTTCAAATACAAATAGTACAGCGTTGCCAACGCCCTTATGTACTACTTGTACAAGGTGGTCGTTGTCGCCTTGTCCTATTTTAATTTGAAACGACTATATAATCTTAGCTTTGTAACAACCGTATTATAGTGAATTCGATTTAAATCAGGATTTGTTTTCTAGTTATCTAGGACAGCTCCAAAAATTATTTCATTATTAGTAAAATAATAAATTTCAGGCAGCCTGAAAATATTTTCAGGCTGCCTTTTGATAAAAAATTAATTATTCAATATTTTGTACTTGCTCCCGCATTTGCTCAATCAACACTTTCAATTCCACAGAAACTTGCGTACATTCAGTTGCAATCGCTTTGCTACCCAGTGTGTTGGCTTCACGGTTCAATTCCTGCATCAAAAAATCCAAACGCTTACCAATGCTGCCTTTTTGTTCCGTTACAATACGTCGAACTTCCGCAATATGTCCATGCAAACGGCTAAATTCCTCATCCACATCCGCTTTTTGCATAAACAATGCAAATTCCTGTTTCAAACGGTCTTCATCAATATTTTGTACCGCCTCTGCCAAACGTGCGCGCACACGTTGCATATGCGTTTTCAGTAGACCAGGGAACAAACTTTCCAATGCCGTGATGATGTCGTCCATCAAATCCAAACGCTCCAAAATATGCGCTTGCAATTTTTCGCCTTCACGTTCACGCGCAGCCACAAAATCGTTCAATGCACGTTCTAATAATGCCAAAACCTCTTTTTCTAATGCTTCACTGTCGTTTTCCGTGCTAACAATGACACCAGGGTAACGCAAAATATCTGCTACGCTCAATTTGGCAACATCGTATTTTTTGCGCCATTTTTCATTTAAATCTGCCAGCTCTGCCACCAAATTTTGATTGATATTCAGGCTGCCTGAATTGTCAGGTAAATTATTCAGTTGCACCCGACATTCTAGTTTACCGCGTGATACTTTAGTACCAATGAGTTCACGCATTGGACTTTCCAAAGCACGCAAATCATCGGGAATTTTGAATTGTGCATCCAAAAAACGATGATTTACCGAGCGAATTTCCAGATAAATGTGTTTTCCTGCACACTCGCTGCTTGCATTGGCAAATCCCGTCATACTTCTTACAGCCATCGTTTTTTCCTTATTTAATTTATTGAAAAACCGCAACAATATTAACAAAATTTCAGGCTGCCTGAAAGGTGGTTGTCTAACAAAATCATATTATAAAACCCATCGCGTAACTGATGCGTTGCCATTCATCATCAAATAGTGCGTTGATGGTAAGCATTTCTTGGGTTTCAGGCTGCCTAAATGTCAGGCTACTGGCGTGTAATAATAAGCGCGTGTTGCCACAAAATTGCTGTATGGCTTTGTTTTGTCGCAAATCGCCATGCGTAGTGTCGCCAATAATCGGGTGAAAAATATGTTTTAAATGGCGGCGGATTTGGTGTTTTCGCCCTGTGTGTGGTGTGATTTTAAGCAATGAGTAGCGCGATGTAGGAAAATGTTTGCTGCTAGCAAAAGGTAATTCGGTTTGTGCTAGGGTACAATAATCAGTAATGGCATCTTGCGCAGCTTTATTGGACTGGGCGAATTTATCGGCAATATTGTCTAATTCTTCTTGGAGCGGATAATTGATACAGCCTGAAACAGCTGTCCAGCCACGAACAATGGCATGATAGGTTTTGCTAATCTGTTGATTTTCAAATTGTTGTGTCAATTCGCGTGCGGTGTCGCTGTTGAGTGCGAATAACATGACACCTGATGTGGGACGGTCTAAACGATGGACAGGATAGACATATTGTCCGATTTGGTCGCGTAGAGTTTGCATTAAAAATACGGTTTCGCGTGTGTCCAGCCATGAGCGATGCACCAACATACCTGCTGGTTTGTCAACGGCAATAAGGGTAGGGGACTGGTATAGAATGTGGATGGGGAGCGGCATTTTTCAGGCTGCTTTATAGCAAATAAAATTTGATTGATTAACTTATTTTTCATTTTTCAGGCTGCCTATTTTGATAAACAATCACAATAGGCAGCCTGAAAACCTTATCCGCGCATACGGCGCAACACTTCTTCTTTACCAATCAATGCCAACACCGCATCCACGCTTGGCGTTTTTGCTGTGCCGCATACTGCTAAACGCAAGGGCATGCCCAATTTGCCCATCTTAATCCCTTCTTCATCGCAGAATGGTTTGAACAAATCGTGAATGCTTTCCGCTGACCATGTCTCCAATTGCGCTAATTTATCGGCAAAACGCTGCATACGCGCCGCTGCGTCTTCGTCCCAATGTTTCGCCACGTCCGCTTCGTCTGGCGTGGCTTTCACATAAAAATAGGCACATTCGTTTGCCAAAGCATTCAAATCTTGGGCGCGGTCTTTGACCAATGCAATCACATCTTCCAATTTCAGGCTGCCTGAAATAGGTACACCTAATTTTTGCAAACGCGGTATCAGCAAATCCACCAAACGCGCATTATCGGCTGCTTTGATGTGTTCGCCATTAATCCACAATAATTTTTTACTGTCCATGCGGCTTGGACTGGCAGAAACATCTTTCAAATCAAACCATTGTGTAAATTGTTCCATAGTGAAAAATTCATCATCGCCATGCGCCCAACCCAGTCGCGCCAAATAATTCAACATGGCTTCGGGCAAAATCCCCATGTCTTCATATTCGGTAATCGCCACTGTGTCGCCGCTGCGTTTGGAAATTTTCTTACCCTGTTCATTCAAAATCATGGGCAAATGTGCAAATTCAGGTAATTTCGCGCCCAATGCTTTGAAAATATTGATTTGTTTTGGCGTGTTATTGACATGGTCATCGCCACGAATCACATGGGTAACGCCCATATCCAAATCGTCCACCACCACGCAGAAATTGTAGGTTGGGGTGCCATCGGCGCGCGCGATAATCAAATCGTCCAACGCAGCATTGGGAATGCTGATTTCGCCTTTAACCAAATCTGTCCAAGCCGTTACGCCGTCCAATGGATTTTTGAAGCGAACCACAGGCTCAATACCTTGTGGGATTTCAGGCAGTGTTTTGCCCACTTCGGGTCGCCAGCGGCGGTCGTAAGTTGCCGTGCCTTCGCGTTCAGCACGTTCACGCATTTCGGCGAGTTCTTCTTTGCTGCAATAGCAGAGATAAGCGTGTCCTTGTTCCAGTAATTGTTTAACCACTTCTTTGTAGCGGTCAAAACGTTGCGTTTGGTAAACAATTTTGTCTTGATTGGCTGCGTGCAAACCCACCCAATTCAGACCTTGTAAAATGATTTCCACGGATTCTTGTGTAGAACGTTCCAAATCGGTGTCTTCAATTCGCAGCAAAAATTTGCCACGATGATGTTGTGCAAACGCCCATGAATACAAGGCGGTACGCACCCCACCGATGTGTAAATAACCTGTTGGGCTGGGCGCAAAACGAGTGGTAACTGTCATTTTTAACTTTCTTATCGTATTTTTGAAAAAAAAACGATATTTTACCGTTTTTAGCAATATTTGGTATGAAAAAAGGCAGCCTGAAAATATTTTCAGGCTGCCTTTTATTTTAAAATATTAAATTACAGGGATACGCGGCGGAAATCTTTCAACAAGTTTGCCAAGAATACTGTAAATTTCATACCTGCCGCGCCATCAATCACGCGGTGGTCAAACGACAAGCTCAATGGGCACATCAAACGTGGCTCAAATTCTTTACCGTTCCATACAGGTTTCATTTGCGATTTGCATACACCCAAGATGGCTACTTCTGGTGCATTGACAATCGGGGTAAAGCCTGTGCCACCAATGCCGCCCAAGCTGGAAATCGTGAAACACGCGCCTTGCATTTCTTGCGGTTTCAGTTTGCCTTCGCGGGCTTTTTTGGACAATTCAGTCAATTCGATGGAGATTTCTTTCAAACCTTTTTTATCAACATCTTTAATCACAGGCACAACCAAGCCATTTGGCGTATCTGCTGCAAAACCGATGTTGTAGTATTTTTTCAATACCAAATTATCGCCATCCAAAGAAGAATTGAATTCTGGGAATGCTTTCAATGCGCTGACAGAGGCTTTGATGATGAACGCCAATGGCGACACTTTCACACCTGCTTTTTCCCATTCTTTATTCAATACTTTGCGGAATTCTTCCAATTCCGTCATGTCAGCATCTTCGTTCACGGTAACGTGTGGAATCATCACCCAGTTGCGCGACAGGTTTTGACCTGAAATTTTCTTAATGCGCGACAATTCTTTAACTTCAATTTCGCCAAATTTGCTGAAATCAATTTTCGGCCAAGGCAACAAATCCAAACCGCCACCCAATGATGCACCAACAGCCACAGAAGCAACTTGTGTTGCGCCACCATTTTGCATCACGCCTTTCACAAATGCTTTCACATCTTCTGCTGTAATGCGATTTTTCGCGCCAGTACCTTTTACCAAGCCCAAATCTACACCTAATTCACGCGCCAATTTGCGTGTTGATGGGCCAGCATGCGCTTTAGCAAAAGCTTCTTCATTTACCACGCCGTAAGCCGCTGCCACACTCGATACTACAGGTGTTGGTGCAGGAGCTGGGGCAGTTTGAGCAACAGGCGCAGGTTTCGGTGCTTCTGGCGCAGGTTGTGCTGCTTGAACAGGTGCTGCAACTTGCGCTGCACCTGCCACTTCAATAATCAATGCGCCTTCTGAAACTTTGTCGCCTACTTTAATGTGAACGGCAGTAACCGTACCTGCAGCGGTACTTGGAACATCCATGGTGGCTTTGTCGGTTTCCAGTGTGATTAAAGTGTCATCAATCGCAACGGTATCGCCCACTTTTACTTCAACGGCAATCACGTCCACATTGCTGTGTCCACCAATATCAGGAACAACGACTTTTGCTGCACCAGTTGTTGCAGCAGGGGCTGCCTGAACAGGAGCAGGTTCAGCTGCTTTAGGGGTTTCGGCTTGAGGCGCAGATTGAGCAGCCTCACCAGCAGCCTCAACCACCACAACCACACCACCTTCAGAGATTTTGTCGCCCACTTTAACGCGAACTTCTTTCACGACACCAGAGGCATCGGCAGGTACGTCCATGGTGGCTTTATCGGTTTCCAATGTGATTAAAGTATCATCAACCGCAATGGTATCGCCCACTTTCACTTCAACAGCGATAATATCTACATTTTCGTGTCCGCCGATGTCGGGGACTTTAATTTCAATTAAACTCATGATTTGACTTTCTTTTTGTTTTAATGAGAAAAATGAGTTTGTGGTACATTTTCAGGTTGCCTGAAAATTGACTGCAATTCAGATGCCACAAAATACCATATCATCATTTTCCCAAAAAAATAATTTTTAAACTTTCAGGCTGCCTGAAAAATCATTTTGCATGATTGGCACGGAAATAATCCCATTCGTTTATTTCACTGCCATTTGAGAATACGCATACACCGTATTCAGAGCCATCTGTATTTTTGCGATTAATGGACTGACCGCCTTGTTTTTCACAAAATACAGATGCTGGGTTTGCCATGCCGACCATAGGTTCATCGTTGTGTGATGATGTGGCACACGCGCTCAAAGTGGCGACGATTGCCAAAATTACCAGTTTTTTCATGTTGATTTATCTTAAAATATTTTAAAAATATTTTTTCAGGCTGCCTGAAATTAGGATACAGCCTAATAAAAACTACTTTTCGCATTGCTTGGTCTGCACGTTATACGAACCACCATCATCCAAGCAATGGTCTTTTTCGTCAAAAATTAAACCACATGCACCATAGGCAATCATCAATACACCAATGATTAAAAGCCATTTTTTCATTTTCAACCTATTGTCTTATTATCATTTTTTGTAGGGACTGACTGAATATCCGCCCCTACAAATTCTGATTGATTTTTCAGGCTGCCTGAAAGTATAGATTAGCGTTTCCAGCTTGGCGCAGCATCGGCTTTGATGCCGTATTTATCAATCGCCACTTGCACGGTTTTCTTGTCCACAGTACCTTGATTTGCCAATGCATTCAATGCAGCAACCACAATGTGATAGCGGTCTACTTCAAAGAAATTGCGCAAGTTGGCACGGCTGTCGCTGCGACCAAAACCGTCTGTACCCAATACCACAAATTCACCATTTTCTTTTGGAATGGCATGGCGAATGCGGTCTGCAAAGCTGCGGATGTAGTCGCTTGAGGCAATCACAGGACCTGCATGACCTTTCAATTGTTCTGCCACAAATGCCACTTTTTGTTCACCAGTTGGGTGCAAACGGTTATGGCGTTCCACTTCCATTGCATCGCGTCCCAATAATGTGAATGATGGGCAAGACCAAATATCAGCTTCTACACCGAAATCGGCTTTCAACAAATCTGCTGCGTGAATCACTTCTTCCAAAATCACGCCAGAACCCATCAGCTGAACTTTTTTATCGGCTTTTGCACCTTCACGCAACAAATACATGCCTTTCAAAATATCGCGTTCAATGTTTTCGCGTTGTGGCATAGCTGGGTGTTTGTAGTTTTCGTTCATCACGGTCAAGTAGTAGAACACGTCTTCTTGTTCCACATACATGCGGCGCAAACCGTCTTGTACAATAACCGCCAATTCGTATTGATATGTTGGGTCATAAGACAAGCAGTTGGGAATTAAGTCTGCCTGAATGTGGCTGTGACCGTCTTCGTGTTGCAAACCTTCACCGTTCAAAGTCGTGCGACCAGCCGTGCCGCCAATCAAGAAACCGCGTGCATGCATGTCGCCAGCTGCCCAAGCCAAATCGCCTACGCGTTGGAAACCAAACATTGAGTAATAAATGTAGAATGGAATCATGGCATAGCGATTGTTCGCGTAAGAAGTTGCCGCGGCAATCCAGTCTGCCATTGCACCCGGTTCATTGATGCCTTCTTGCAAAATTTGACCGTCAATGGATTCTTTGTAGAACATCAACTGGTCTTTGTCTTGTGGCGTGTACAACTGACCTTTCAAGTTCCAAATGCCGTATTGACGGAACATACCTTCCATACCAAAAGTACGGCTTTCGTCTGGCACAATCGGTACAATGCGTTTGCCCAGTTGTTTGTCTTTCAACAAAGTATTCAAAATGCGAACGAATGCCATTGTGGTAGAAAATTCACGGTCGCCACTGGATTGTAATTGTGTATCAAATGTTTCCAAAGCAGGAATTGGCAAGGCATCGTTTACAGGATTACGCGCTGGCAGATAACCGCCCAAAGCATTGCGACGTTCGCGCAGATAGCGCATTTCTTCGCTGTCTTCTGGGAAACGGAAGTAAGGCAAATCGCCACTATCAATTTGCTCATCAGTAACTTGAATGCCAAAACGAGTACGGAATTGTTTCAAGGATGCCACGTCCATTTTTTTGGCTTGGTGTGCTACGTTTTGACCTTCACCAGATGCACCCATACCATAACCTTTAATGGTTTTTGCCAAAATCACAGTAGGACGACCGTCTGCATTATTCACCGCTTCGTGGTAAGCAGCGTAAATTTTGTGTGGGTCATGACCACCACGGTTCAGCGCCCATACTTCATCGTCTGACATATTCGCAACCATGGCTTTCAATTCAGGCGTATTGAAGAAATGTTCACGTACATATGCGCCGTCTTTTGATTTGTAAGTTTGGTAGTCGCCGTCCAATACTTCTTCCATGCGTTGTTTCAATAGATTGTCAGTATCGTTTGCCAGCAAAGCATCCCAACGACGACCCCAAATTACTTTAATCACATTCCAACCTGCGCCACGGAATGTGCCTTCAAATTCCTGAATGATTTTGCCATTACCGTGAACAGGACCGTCCAAACGTTGTAAGTTACAGTTAATCACAAAAATCAGGTTATCCAAACCTTCGCGTGCAGCCAATGAAATCGCACCCAAAGATTCAGGTTCGCTCATTTCGCCGTCGCCACAGAAACACCATACTTTGCGACCAGCGGTTTTGCTCAAACCACGAGAATCCAAGTATTTCAAGAAACGTGCTTGGTAAATCGCCATGAGTGGACCCAAGCCCATAGATACGGTGGGGAATTGCCAGAAATCAGGCATTAAATGTGGATGTGGGTAAGAAGACAAACCATTGCCTTCAATTTCTTGACGGAAGTTGTTCAATTGTTCTTCGCTCAAACGACCTTCCACAAACGCGCGAGAATACACACCTGGTGCAGCATGACCTTGGATGAAAATCATGTCACCTTCTTCACCATTTTCGCCTTTGGCTTTCCAGAAGTGGTTAAAACCAACATCATACAAAGTTGCTGATGATGCGAAAGACGAAATGTGTCCGCCCAATTCCAAATCTTTTTTACCTGCACGCAGTACCATTGCGGCAGCATTCCAGCGAATCGCAGAACGAATACGGTGTTCCAATTCATGATTGCCAGGAGATTTGACTTCTTTACCAACAGGAATGGTATTCAAATAAGCAGTAGTGGCGTCAAAAGGTAAATGCACACCGCGACGACGGGTGTATTTAACCAAGTTTTCCAAGATAAAATGAGCGCGTTCTGCGCCTTCATTTTGCAGAACTGACGCTAATGAATCCAACCATTCTTGGGTTTCAATAGGGTCAACATCATGAACTGCATTGTGTGTTTGAGACATATTGTCTATCCTTCAAAATCAAGTGCGAAGTTGAAATAAAACTTCAATTTAGTTGTAATAGTTGCATGGTAACAAATGAAGATTAAATTATATCTTGAATCATTTGTATTCATGCAGACGAAAAACTTGTAGATTGTATTCCTAATTTGATATAAATTCAAATTGAGGCAGCCTGAAAACTAATTTTGTGTCATAAAACTCAGTTTTTATCATAAAAAATGAAATTATTTGTTTCTTTGTATCAATAGGGTACATTGACAAGGAATTTATTTGCTTGTTGTGAAGTTAATGTGGCACAATTCTTGGTTTTTCTTTTGCAAGGTACTTGGTTATTTTTTATGCGAAAAATTATTCCCATTATTCATATTTTGTCTAAACTGGGTATGTTATTTGCCTTGCTAATGGCGTTTCCAGCAATCGTTTCATTTATTTATGATGATTCCGCGTTTTCTATTTTTTGGCGTATTGCAGCAATAACAGAAATAATATCATTTGGTATTTGGTTTATTACACGCGAATATCAGCGTGAATTGCGTCCTCGGGATGGTTTCTCGCTTGTTGTTATGCTTTGGGTGGGATTTGCCATCATTGCCGCGACTCCATTCTATTTTTATTTTCCCGATATGTCGTTTACCGATGCTTTTTTTGAAGCTATGAGTGGTTTAACAACCACAGGAGCAACCGTCATTTCAGGTTTGGATACATTGCAACCTTCTCTTAATTTTTGGCGACACATGCTCAATTGGCTCGGCGGTATGGGAATTATCGTGTTGGCGGTTGCTGTTTTACCAATATTGGGTGTGGGTGGTACGCAATTATTTAAAGCAGAAATTGCAGGTATTGATAAAGACAGCAAAACAGCACCACGCATTTCGCAAACTGCTAAACAATTATGGCAATTTTATGTAATGTGTACATTATTGGTTTGTTTGGCATTACGTTGGGCAGGCATGAATTGGTTTGATGCGATTTGTCATGCTATGTCATCATTTGCTTTGGGAGGCTTCTCTACGCATGATGATAGTATTGCGTACTTTGATTCCGTTGCGATAGAAATTGTGATTATGACAGCAACATTAATAGGAGGGATTAATTTTGCCAATCACTTTGCGGTATTAAGGCAGAAAAAATTGCGTATATATTGGCGCGATGCAGAAGTTAGGGTCATGACAACTGTTTTGATTAGTAGCATATTGATTGCAAGTTGGTATTTATCCTACAAAGGTTTTTACACATTTACCGATGCCTTACGTTATGTCAGCTTTAACTATGTATCTATTGGTCTAGCAAGTGGATTTGCCAATGCTGACTTTGCTACTTGGCCATTATTAGTTTCACTATGGATGTTTTTATTGGCGAATTTGCTAGCCAATACAGGTTCAATGGGTGGCGGCATTAAACTCGCTCGCGTTATTGCATTGGCAAAAATTTTTCTTCGTGAAACAACGTTATTGCAACATCCAAATGCAGTTCATACAGTTAAAGTAAATGGTAGGGCATTATCTGACCATGTAGCAATGGCAATTATGGCATTTATTTTTGCTTATTTTGTAACCGTTGTATTGTTTACATTTTTGATGATGATGACAGGGATGGATTTGGTTACAGGTTTAACTGCTATTATTGCTTGTATTACCAACGCTGGGCCAGGTTTAGGGTCGGTTGGTCCTAGTCAGAATTATGCCGAGTTAAGTATTATTCAGAAATGGTTGTGTACCATTGTCATGCTATTAGGACGATTGGAAATTTTTACAGTTCTTATTTTATTTACACCGACTTATTGGAAAAAATGAGACACTTTTTGCAAAATTTTCAGTAAAGTTTACTTTTTATTTGCCTAATTGTTAATTTGGCTAGACAGTCTAAAAAATGTGTGTAGAATGCGAAAAATTGAGAACATGATTTCCTGAAAATAAAGCATGAAATCTTAAATATCATTTAATAACATACATTTAATCAAGTTAAGGAGCTAAATAATGGCACAATCAAAAATTATGGTAAGTGGTATGAACAGTAAGCAAGATGGCGATAAAGTGGCAGAACAAACCAGCAATATAGCAGGTGTTAAATTTGTCAATGCCAACCATGAGCAAGGTTTTGTTATTGTCACTCATGGCGATGATTTTGATGAAGCTGCATTCAAAGCAGCAGTTGCAGCAGCTGGGTTTAGTGCATAAATTTTATATAAAAAATTAAGGCAGCCTGAAATCTTTGCAAAATCCAAAAAGGTAGTTTGGATTCTTTAATCTAATATTTTCTATATTTAACAGTAATTTATTTTATAGTCGTTTCAAATACAAATAGTACAGCGTTGCCAACGCCCTTATGTACTAGATGTACACGGCGGTCGTTGTCGCCTTGTACGTGTTAATTTGAAACGACTATATTTGAAAATTGTCAGATGCAAGTATCAAATCTACAAGTTTTCAGGCTGCCTAAATAGATTGTGCAGGGATTTTAATCTGAAAATCTGCATTTACAGCACAATTTTAAGATTGGTATTTATCAATCAACTTAACAGTTTTCACTTTATTTTTATCACTTTGATTGCGCCAATTATCAATATAATTTTTTAAAGTTTCATTATTCAAAATCAACTTCACTAATTGTTTCATATTTTCTGGGTTATCTTTATTGAAACCATGTTCTGATATAAAAGCGTTCTGGTTTTTACCCAGTGTTTCGGCAATTTCTTTTTCTGATTTAGTCGTCAATTGAGCAATAAAATCATAGTCATCAATCAAACTTTCTTTATCCTCCACAAAATACCCATACCCACAATATTATAAATTTTGCTAAAAATTGAGGTAAATAACAAATTTGTGTATTTCAAGGCAGCCTGAAATTTTTGTAATCTCCTAGATTTGCATTCAACTCAAATTGATGATTCTAAAAAAGAATTTATATATGAATTGTGTGGATTAGTGGTGCATGACAAAGAAATGTACCTAAAGATGGGCTTGGATACAGATTTTAATTTCTACTAGAGGCTAATGATACTATTTAGTGATATTGAGTGTGATGTTGATTTTGTAGGATAATATATCCAATTTGAGTAAAGATAGCAAATTGATTTGTGTAGCTAAAATGCAAGTTAATACTGTTTATTGGTAAGTATTTTCAATTTTACATTGGGTGTTATTGAATGATATTGGTATTTTCGTTGATTTGCTGTAAATAACGCCAGTTTAAATGATATAGTCGTTTCAAATACAAATAGTACAGCGTTGCTAACTCCCTTATGTACTAGATGTACACGGCGGTCGTTGTCGCTTTGTATGTGTTAATTTGAAACGACTTATACATTTTTAAAATTAACTAACTTATCGCGTAGATACCACACAAGAGCTTTTAGGCTGCCTGAAAAAATGAAATGATGTGGATGTATAAAGTCGCATGAGCAATGGGTGCTTATCCTACGCCATTGTAAATAGTACATAAACTGGCTGATAATGCTGTATTGTTTTTATTTTAACACCTATAAAACCAGTTTTTATCAAATTATCAATTTGATAAATATAGATTCGGAATATTTTTTGAGGAAAAAAAACATGGCTCAACCTACAGTACAATTAAAAATTATCAACCCAAAAATGGCTCAACAGTTGCCGCAATATGCTACCAGCGGTAGTGCAGGATTGGATTTACGCGCGTGCTTGGACGAGCCCATCACTTTGCAAGCAGGCGAAACTAAATTAATTCCAACAGGCATTGCCATTTATTTAGACAATCCCAATTTGGCGGCGATGTTGTTGCCTCGCTCGGGTTTGGGACACAAACATGGCATCGTATTGGGCAATTTGGTTGGTTTGATTGACTCGGATTATCAAGGCGAATTGATGGTTTCCCTGTGGAATCGTGGACAAACTGCATTTACGATTGAGCCAATGGAACGCATCGCGCAAATGGTCATTGTGCCTGTGGTTCAGGCAGCCTTTGAATTGGTAGATGAATTTGCGGCAAGTGAACGTGGTGAAGGTGGTTTTGGTAGCACAGGACGCGCGTAATGTTTGCCCCATTGGAAAATGTGTCAAACAAAAAAGACGTGCGCCATTATTTGCGCCAACTGCGTAAAAGGCAGCCTGAAAATAGTCGCAAAATAGCGGAAAAACGTGCTAATCATTATTTAAAACCATGGATTAAACGTGGAAAACGAATTGCGGTTTATTGGGCGATTGGTAGCGAAATGCGTTTGGATTCGTTTATTCAGGCTGCTCAACAGCGCGGCGCATACATTTATTTGCCATATATTGAGCCACATTCTTTGCGTTTATGGTTTACACCGTTACCCACAAAAATAAAAGGCAGCCTGAAACCTGAACGCCAACGTGTGAAAAATAAGTTGCATATTCCCCAGTTTGCAGGGAAAAAAATCCGTGCTGACCGTTTGCATACGCTGGTGTTGCCGATGGTTGGGATTGACCAGCATGGTTATCGTTTGGGGCAGGGCGGTGGTTATTATGATTACACATTGGCATCGTGCATGGGCAAACGTGTGCCACAGAAAATTGCGTTCGGTTTTGCCTGTCAAGCGGTAGCAGAATTGCCGTGTGAACCACATGATATGCGTATGGATTATTTTGTTTGTGAAAAAGGTGTAATCAAAATAGGCAGCCTGAAAAGATAAATAAATGATAAAAAAGATTATTTTAATTTTATTATTGTGTGCGCAAGCAGCGTGTACTTCGGTGATTTGGAATGGTGGTATTTACGATGCCGACCGTGCGATTGATACGGAAAACATCACGCAGCATACCGAAAACGATATGATTGTAGGCGTTTCTGTAGTAACGGAAACGCCGAATGAGCCATTATCGGGTCGTTTGGTCTTGCAAGGCGTGCGTTATTGGTATGCGGTGCGAGCGGATGTGTCGCGTGATTTGACGTATGTTTTACAAACCAAATTGCCTCGCCAATATCGGATTGTGGCACCGTATAGAGGTAATGTATTGCGCCAATTACCTGTGGTAGTGCAAGATAAGTATCAGTTTCATAGTGATTTTTGCTTGGATTATTGGGTTCGTGCAAATGAACCTAATTCGGCACAAACATTGCGAGCAATGGGGTTTCAGCAGCAAATAGCGGATACGCATTGGCGTAAATGTTTTGCCTTAGTGGGCGATGTGTATGCTAAACCTGATTATGCGGCGCAAAAGGTGCAAGTTTTAACACAACGCATTCCTGTTGCATTAACCATGAAAAGCATGCAAACCAAAGTGCAGCCTGAAAAATTGGCGCGTAATGTATTGCTTACACCATTGGGTTTGGCGATAGATGTGATGGGTGGTGCGATTATGTTGCCTATATTGATTATTGGCGATTTGTTGTGATTTTTAGGTGGCTTGAATAGGTATTGCAACAGTTTCAGGCTGCCTTTTTTGGTCATAAATCATAAAAGGCAGCCTGAAAACATTTATTGAATTAACTGAGAAATTTCTTTGAAATGCGGATGTTTCGCATCTTGCATCAGCATAAACAATAGGCTTTCAATATTACTGATGATTGCACCTGCTGCACGCATTTGCTCCAAGCCATTGATTTTGTTTTCAATCGCTCGAGAGGTAACGCATTCTTGTGGCACATAAACATTCAAGCCAGCATCGCGCATATCCAATGCGGTTTGCAGCACGCAAATATGGGTTTCGCAGCCAATTAAGATGATATTTTCAGGCTGCCTTGTGCGGACAATGGCATGAATATCATCAATCCACGCCGAAAAACGTATTTTGGCAAATATGGGTGCATCGGGTATTAAGGTGATAATTTCAGGCAGCGTTGCGCCTAAACCTTTGGGATATTGCTCGGTTATGGCGATAGCTACGTCCAAAATATTTGCACCTTCAATCATGCGACGACTAGCAGCGGTAAATTCGGTATTTTGATGTAAAACGGGTAGCAAGCGTTCTTGAATATCCACCACCAATAATAATGTATTGTCGGGCGTGAGCATACGGTTTCCTTTCTTGTGTTGTGCGGACAAGCGCAAAATTATACGCTGGATATAGGGCAAAAATAATGGCTGGCTTGAAAAAAGACCAAAACAAAAGTTTTGGTCTTTTTTCAGGCTGCCTCATTAACGTTGAGTTACCGAACCGTTTTTATAATTATATTGCTGCATCACATTACCATTGATGGCGTACACCGTATATGTGCCATCTTTGGGGTGCGCGCGAAATTCAAAAACGCTGTCGCGTGGCAACAACATCACATCAGTGCGTTTTTCACCTGTGCCATAAAAATCTTGCACCAAGAAACCATCGCTTTGTTTGCTGATGAGTTTACGATAGAAACCACCTTTAACTGCGCTATCGGTTGGTGTGCCTTGTGTGTCAAAATAGGTCAAAATTTGTGTTTCGGTAACATGAATGCCACCATTGCTGACCGTTTCGCTGCTAACCGTTGGTTTATTTTTATCAAAAGTCAGCGGAATATTGATGCTTGTCCCCAAGCCCACATGGTTGCCAATCATGCCACCCAAACCGACACCTAATGATACACCACTACCATTGACACCAACGCCTGTGCAGCCTGAAAGTATCATTGCCACACAAATAGCTGAAAATGAAGTTTTTTTCATTATATTTATCCTATTTAACAAGAATCAAAACAAGTTTAATCATACAAGCAAAAAGGCAGCCTGAAAGTATTTTCAGGCTGCCTTTGCACAAATTTTACACAGAGAATGATGAACCACAACCGCAAGTGGTGGTTGCATTGGGATTGCGAATCACAAATTGCGAACCTTGCAGACTTTCGGTATAGTCAATTTCCGCACCGATTAAATATTGATAACTCATCGGGTCAACCAAAAAGGTTAAACCATTTTTTTGAATTTCAAAGTCATCATCGTTCTTGATTTCGTCAAAAGTGAAACCATATTGGAAACCAGAACAGCCGCCGCCATTAACAAAAACGCGCAACATTAAATCAGGATTGTTTTCTTCTGCCACCAGTTCCGCCACTTTATTGCAGCAAGATTCGGTGAAAATGATTGGGGATTCGTCAGACATAGTTGTCTCCTAAAAAGATTGTTTGATGTGTAGCCGCTATTTGGGGTGTATTGGAAATATTTCAAGTGGGATAATGGAAATTTTAACGTAAAAGTGCATCTGATAGGAAACAAATCAGCGGTATAATGCAGCCTGAAAACATTTTGCAATGACTCTATTTGCATACAGTCATTGCAAAATGTTTTTAAAATCAAAGAGAAATTATTATGCTATTTGAAACCATCCCTTTGCCCAAAGATATGCCTCGTCCACCAGAAACGGTGTTGGTGAATATTACGCCGCAAGAAACGCGTGTGGCGATATTGGAAGAAAACAAAATGTGCGAGCTGCACATTGAGCGCAATAGCGGACACAGTTTGGTCGGCAATATTTATTTGGGTTTGGTGCGCCGTGTATTACCTGGTATGCAAAGTGCGTTTATTGATATTGGTTTGGAACGTGCCGCATTTTTGCATATTATGGATATTATTGAGCAGCGGCAAAATCCCGATTCGCATCAACGCATTGAGCATGTGTTGTTTGAAGGGCAAACGGTGTTGGTGCAAGTCATCAAAGACCCGATTAACAGCAAAGGTGCGCGTTTATCCACGCAAATTTCGTTGGCAGGGCGATTTTTGGTGCATTTGCCACAAGATGAACACATCGGCATTTCGCAGCGCATTGATAAGGAAGATGACCGCAATTTGTTGCGGCAACGTTTGAATAATTTGCTACCTGAAAATGCGTGCCATGGCTACATTATCCGTACCAGCGCGGAAACGGCAACCGATGCAGAATTGCAAGCAGACATAGATTATTTGACCAAAGTGTGGCGCAATATCCAAGCGCAAGCCAAAGTGAGTGCACCTGAAACCTTGTTGTATGAAGATTTGCCGCTGGTGTTGCGTGTGTTGCGTGATATGTTTAATGATAATACGCGAGAAATTTTGGTGGATTCGCGCCGTAATTTTGAACGCATGCAGCAATTTGCTCAACTGTATGTACAAAATGCAGCAGATAAATTGCAACTTTTTAAAGGTGAGCGTCCCTTGTTTGAGACGTTTGGGGTGGAACACGAAATCGCCTATGCCTTGCATCCGCGTGTGAATTTGAATTTTGGCAGCTATCTCATCATTGAAACCACCGAAGCCATGACCACTATTGATGTTAATACAGGCGGATTTGTAGGTGCTAAAAATTTTGATGAGACTGTTTTTAAAACCAATTTGGAAGCGTGTCACGCGATTGCGCGAGAATTGCGATTGCGTAATTTGGGCGGCATCATCATCATTGATTTTATTGACATGATGTTGGAAGAACATCAAGAAGCCGTATTGCAGGAATTGGCAAAAGCGTTAAGTTTTGACCGCACACGCGTTACTTTGAATGGTTTTACTAGCTTGGGTTTAGTGGAATTGACACGCAAACGCAGTCGTGAAAGTTTGCAACAAGTTTTGTGTGAACCATGCTCAACATGTCAGGGTAGAGGCAGCCTGAAAACAGCGCAAACATTGTGTTATGAAATTCAGCGTGAAATTGTGCGTGAAAGTCGTCGTTTTGAAGTGCGCGAATTTCGGATTATTGCGTCGCCACAAGTGATTGATTTGTTTTTAGATGAAGAATCGCAATCATTGGCGATGTTGATTGATTTTATTGGTAAACCCATTTCGTTGGCGGTAGAAAGTTCATATTCACAGGAGCAATATGATATTGTGTTGATGTAGCAGATGGACAAAGGTTTCAGGCTGCTTTTTGATAACTTGATTAAAATATAATTTTATAGTCTTTTTTTTAAAATTAAAATAATACAGCGTTATCAGCTCTCTTATTAGCTGTACACAGCAGTCGCTGTTGCTTTGTCTTATTTTATAGTGAATTCAATTTAAACCAGTACAGCGACCGCCGTGTACACATAGTACATAAGGGAGTTGGCAACACTATACTGGTTTAAATTGAATTCACTATAATTCGTATACAGTTGTTTTGTGTTAAATTTGTTTCAATCCAAATAGGTTTGGCAAAAGTTTCTATCTGCAAAACTAACACCGCTACGCTACATTAGCCCTTAGTATGTAGCGTTTAGTTAAACTGTGCCAATAAACTTTGTGCAAATGCAGTAAATTGTCGATATTTTTCAGATTTACTGATGCTTTCTCCACTTAAACTGATTTCAAGTAAAGTTCCTGTTTTATTCCCATATATTACCGTATTTTCTATTTGATACAATGTTTTACCATCTTTTTTAAATGGCGTGATAAATGCTTGCATCATTTCTCCTGATGGTAAATTTTGCAAAATAATGTTTTTTTTCGCGGTATAGGGGAGGGCGCTACTGACATAGTGGAACGGATTGGTAGAAACATCTACGATGCCGCAATAGCTGTAAATAAATACTTGGTGTTCCAGCTTGGGATTATTTTTGAGATACAGTTGCAATAATTAAGCTACGTAAATCAGCCAAAGGGGTAGTGGGCATAATTTTTTCCTTACAATGTTTTAAATCCAATAGGTTTTTTCAGGCTGCCTGAATCGGAATAATCTTATTAGTGGCACGTTTTTTGCCACCTTCGCCATAGTTTGTTTCAACGTATTCTTGCACAATCGTCAAAAATTCCTGTGCCATATTGTCGCCTTTAAGTGTAACTTTGCGTTCGCCGTCCACATACACGGGGGCGACTGGCGTTTCGCCTGTACCTGGTAAAGAAATGCCAATATCCGCCAATTTGCTTTCGCCTGGTCCATTCACGACACAGCCCATTACTGCCACATTCAGACTTTCCACCCCTGGATATTGCCAACGCCACACCGACATTTGTTCGCGCAAATATTGCTGAATATCACGCGCCAATTCTTGAAAAACCGTACTCGTGGTGCGCCCACAACCTGGGCAAGCCGTAACCATAGGCGTGAACGAGCGCAAACCCATTGTTTGCAAAATCTCTTGTGCGACAATCACTTCTTGTGTGCGTGATGAATTGGGTTCGGGTGTCAAAGAAATGCGAATCGTGTCGCCAATGCCTTCTTGCAACAAAACCGACAAGGCTGCGGTTGATGCGACAATGCCCTTGCTGCCCATGCCCGCCTCGGTCAAACCCAAATGCAATGGATATTCACAACGCGAACCCAAATCGCGGTAAACCTGAATCAAATCCTGCACATTGGAAACCTTGCACGACAAAATAATCTTGTTTTCAGGCAGCCCCAAATCCACCGCCTTTTGCGCCGATTCCAAAGCCGACACAATCAAGGCTTCTTTCATCACTTCATCGGGCGATTTGGGGTTGGCGGACGCCAAATTTGCGTCCATCATTTTTTTAGCAAGGCTTTGGTCTAAACTGCCCCAGTTTACGCCAATGCGGACGGCTTTGTCGTGTTCGGCGGCGGTGCGTATCATGTAGGCAAATTTCTCATCGCCTTTCGCGCCTTTGCCCACATTACCGGGGTTAATGCGGTATTTGGACAAGGCTTTGGCGCAATCAGGAAACTCCGCCAACAAGCGTTCGCCATTGAAATGGAAATCGCCCACCAATGGCGTACTGCAACCCATGTCGTCCAAACGGCTGCGGATTTCCGCCACTTTGGACGCGGCTTCGGGTGAATTAACGGTAATGCGTACCAACTCCGAGCCAGCGTCTGATAATTCTTTTACTTGTTGGGCGGTGGCAATCGCATCAGCTGTGTCGGTATTGGTCATGGATTGCACGACAACGGGTGCTTGTGAACCAACGGTAATATGGTCAATGTGAACTTGGTGGGTTTGACGACGAATAATGTTTGGCATAATGATTGAAATATATGAAATATAGTTTTTCAGGCTGCCTATTCATAATGCAGCCTGAAAATATGAAATTCTATAATAAATTTCGTTTGATAGGGCAGCCTGAAAAATAAATAGGCAAATATATTTTCAGGCTGCCTTAATGTGATTATTGAGTTGTGGTACCACCTGCGGTAAATACGGCTGTTTTGCCACCTTTGCGTGCAGCTTGTACATCAATTTCCTCACCACTAAAAGTTGCAGTTGAGCCACTTGCGTAACCCAAGCGAACTTCAAATGGCGCACCATCTTTAAAGCGGTGTTCACTGCGTGCTGGCACAATTTGATTGATTAAAATCTCACCATTTGCGTTGGTAACAGTCAGCATAGTGCGATAGCGTGTATTGATGACTAATTCGCCTGCTACACCCGTTTGTAACAATGGATTGCCCGATGTTGGTGGTGCAGATGCTGTTTCGGTTTGCGTATCGCTAGCTGTCATCGGTTTCACAATGACATTGCTATTGTTAAGTGCTGATGCAGCAGGATTGCTGGCGATAACATTAGTCAGAATGCTGTTGTTGGCTTCCTGTTCAGCATTGTCTTTATTGGATTTGTTTTGCCAAGCGTACACACCATAACCAATAGCACCGATTGCCAATAAACCTAAAATCCATGTTGGGAATGGTTTTTTACGTTTAGTATTACTGAAATTTAAATCAGTATGATGACCTAAATGTGTATGTTTTGTGCCCGCAGCAGGTGGATTAATATGTTCTAATGCTCTATCCAAAACATTTTCGTCTAAATCCAAAAAGCGACCATAGCTACGCAAGAAACCGCGTACAAAAACAGGTTCGGGCAAGTTTTCATATTGACCGCTTTCCAAAGCTTCAATCTGACGTGCGGGCAATTTTAGACGTTCTGATACTTCGCCAATGGATAAATTTTTCTTTTCACGTTGGAGGCGCAATTCGTTACCCAATTCAGCAGCAGAATGGATAATAGTTGGGGTTTGCTCTGTCGGTTTCATTATTCGGCATTTCCTGTGCTAAGCAATTTTAGTTCATCGGAGTATGGGAAATTGGTTTTTAGTTGCAATTCATATTCATATGCAGCATGCGTTTCCCCATTGGCATTGGCAATTTTCCAGCCAAGCAATAAATCATCTGGATTGAGTGCATTCACTCTACTTTGATACTGACGGAATTGTTGGTCAGCTTCAATGTTTTTACCTGCGCCCAAAAAGGCACGCGCACGTTCCTTATAAACAGGTATGAAATCGGGGTTATTTTGCAAGGCACGCTCAAAATAAGCGTCTGCCATATTATTTTGTCCCGATTTGGCAGTACAAATACCTTTATTTAAATAACTAATTTCAGGTGTTGGGTAGGTTGGGTCTGCTAATGCTTTATCAAAATAAGCAATACCTGCTGTTGGTTTATTCATCACACCACACAGAAACCAACCATAATTGTTGTTGATTTCTGCATTATTAGGACTCAATGCCAAAGCTTTTTTGAAACTTTCTTCAGCTTTATCAAATGTTTTCAAATGTTGATAGATTTGAGCGCGAATCAACCAAGCCATCTCATAAGAAGGGTTTTGTTGGATAACAGATTCAATTGTGCGCGTTGCTGCACGGTAATCGCGTGCATTCATATATTCTACCGCTAATTGTGTTTTAATGCGCATAGATTCTTGTTCAATTTCACTACGGCTGCGGTCTTTAAATCGAGTAATGTTTCTACCGCTGTTATCTACCGTAACGCAGCCTGAAAGCCATGCGCCCACACAGCAAGCAATCATCCATTTTGTTAATAAACGTTTGTTTATCATTATTTTGTCTCCAAATAAATTTGCTGCCATTTGGCTTGGCGTTTAGTTTTATCTTGTACCTGTCCTGCCAGCTGACCGCAGGCTGCGTCAATGTCATCGCCGCGTGTTTTGCGCACAGTCGTGATGATGTCGGCTTCCATTAAAATCTCTTTGAAAATATTGATGTTTTTATTGGTGGAACGCTCGTACCCCGAATTTGGGAATGGGTTAAATGGAATCAAATTGAATTTGCACGGCGTGTCTTTGACCAACTCAATCAATTCACGCGCGTGTTCGGGTTTATCATTTACGCCGTCCAGCATCACATATTCAAACGTAACAAAATCGCGTGGTGCTTTCTCTAAATAACGGTTGCAGGCTGCCATCAATTCTTTGAGTGGGTATTTTTTGTTTAATGGAATGATTTCATCGCGCACTTTATCATTGCTCGCGTGCAAAGACACGGCAAGCGCAACAGGCATGTCTTCTTTCAATCTGTCCATTTGCGGCACCATGCCCGATGTGGATACGGTAACACGGCGGCGCGATAAACCATAACCATGGTCGTCCAGCATAATAGATAAGGCGGTAACCACATTATCATAATTGGCAAGCGGTTCGCCCATGCCCATCATCACGACATTGGAAATCACACGTTCATTTTTTGGGGTAACCCCCAACGCTTTGTTTGCCCACCACAATTGTCCGATGATTTCGGCAGCGGACAAATTGCGGTTAAACCCTTGTCGTCCCGTACTACAAAAGGTGCATTCTAAAGCGCAACCAACTTGTGATGAAATACACAAAGTACCGCGTTCCGCTTCGGGGATAAATACGGTTTCCACTCCATTGCCTGTGCCTACGTCCAACAGCCATTTGCGTGTACCGTCTTTGGATTCTTGTGCTGCCATCAAATCGGGAATGCCGACAACAGCTTGCTGCTCCAATTTGGCGCGTAAACTTTTCGCCAAATCGGTCATTTGTTCAAAATTTTCTGCTCTGCCTTGGTGTATCCAGCGCATGACTTGTTTGGCGCGAAAAGGCTTTTCGCCCATTTGTGCGAAATGGTCGGTTAATTGTGCAAGGTTGTAATTGAGCAGATTGGTTTTCATGTGTTTGTGTTTCTTTAAATCATTTTGGGATAAATTAAGTTTTCAGGCTGCCTGAAATAATTAATATTTATTTTTCAGGCTGCCTGAAAAAATGTTTACCAATATTTTTTATATAATTGGTCATAAGTGCCATTGGCTTTCACTTTTGCCAAACCATCGTTTAATTTTTGTGCCAATTCTGCATTGCCTTTGCGGACGGCAAATACATAATTTTGCGCTGGTAAACTGGTATCTTGAATTAATTTTACTTCATCTTTGGCATATTGTTTGGCGTAATAACTCAATGGTGCGCTACTGCCGATTGCGGCATCAGCTTCGCCAGATAAAACGGCTTTTGTGGCTAACCAAATAGTATCGGTGCGTTGAATATTGCTTTCATCGGGTAAGGCAAACATCGGTGCTAAACTTTCCGATACAGAGCCCTTTTGTAAGGCAACTTTCATGCCGCGAAATGCAGCAAAGTTGGTTTGATTATCCAAATCTTTCCGTACCAACATGGTGTAGCGATATTCAAAATGTGGATTGGAAAAATCCATTATTTTGGCGCGTTCATCGGTATAAGTTACTGCGCCAGCCAAAATATCAGCTTTACCTGTATCTAGGTTTTGAAACAAACCTTGCCATGGATGGACATCAAAGCGCAATTTAAAACCTTGTTGTTCCGCAATGGCGGTTAGTAAGTCATATTCAAAACCTGTCAAGCCACTTTTTTCATGACTATCACGAATAATGAATGGAATGGTGTTTAATTCTGTCATTACAACATAAGTAGGGCGATTATCGTCCACTTCTTTTGTTGTAGATTCGGCTGTATTTGTAGTTGTTTCTGATTTACAAGCTGCTAATGCTAAAACACTAATAGCTAAAAAAACATATTGTTGTTTCATGATTTATCTCCTCATCAATAAATTATTGAAACTTTAATGTGAAATCTTAAAGTTGGATTTCTTTAAAGTATGAGCTAATAGCGTAGCGGCGTTAGGCACAATATTAGTTTTGCAGATAATACGCTCAATATCTAAAGGTAAGCATCAAAAATACGATGAGTACAGCTAAAATGTAAGCCAATGCTTTATTCATTGACAAGTATTTTCAACGCAGAATTGGATGATTTTAGTGCAAAATCCAATTGTACCTAACATCGTTTTGCTGTGATTATCTCTAGCGTGGTGGCTAGATTTTGGGTCGGTTTATTTCATAGAAAGTCTATTATATTTATTTTAAGGCAATTGATATGGTACATTAGGCCAATATTTTTTGTACAAACGTTCGTAAGTACCATCTTGTTTTGCTTGTTCTAAGCCAGCATTTAATTTATTTAATAATATAGTGTCTCCTTTTTTCACAGCCCAGCCATAATAGGATTTAGGTGCATTATTTTCATATACAATATGGAAGTTATGGTCTGTATATTGATTCTGATAATACTCAAGTGTGACGCTTGCACCTACCATTGCATCAGATTGTTTGGATATTAAACTGCGAACTTGTTCCCAAACGGTTTCTGGGTAAACGATATTCTCTCCCTCACCTACGCTGAAAATAGGTACCATTTTTTCGTATACAGTATTTTTGCGTAAATTCACTTTTTGACCACGTAATTCATTGAATGATTTTACTTTAGATAATTCAGGCTGCACCATAATACCTGTTTGATATGCCAAGACAGGTTGAGTAAAATCCATCCGTTCTCTTCGTTCATCTGTAATTGTTATCGAACCAACAAGGATATTGGTATTGTCTGAATCTAAATTTTTAAATAAACCTTCCCAAGAATCAATATTATATTTCACAGTAAAGCCTTGGCTATCAGCAATACTTTGCAATAATTCAGCTTCAAAGCCAGATGCCATACCGCTCCCATCGTGCATAACCATAGGAACTTTTGACATTTCGCTACTGACATAATATACCGTTTTGTTTGTATTGGTATCATTGTTAGTAGCAGTAGATTGGGTAGTAGTATTGGTTTCACTCTGTTGGCAAGCGCTCAAAACGCAAGCTAATACAGATAAACTGATTATTTTATAAATCATAATTATTTCTCCGTATAAAATATTCAATCATTATTTTTATTATCAACAAACTGCTTGGGTATCAAAAAATATGATGTTTATACCATTCAGGCAGCCTGAAATGTTGAGAACCATGTATTCATGGATTTTAGTAGTTTGTTTCCATTGTTACTTCATGCATCTACTGCGCTGATTTTTAAGCCAATAGTTCTGATATTGGCTTGAAAATCAGCCTTGTGTTTGCATACAGGTTTTGAAATTAACGTGTACGAGGACAAATTTCGGTTGCCGCAAAGAAATACGCAATTTCAATCGCAGCATTTTCCAAGCTATCCGAGCCATGAACAGCATTTTCTCCCATGCTGGCAGCAAAATCTTTGCGGATAGTGCCTTCATCGGCATTGGCAGGATTGGTTGCACCCATGATTTCACGGTTTTTGGCAACGGCATTTTCGCCCTCCAACACTTGAATCATCACAGGACCGCTGGTCATAAACTCAACCAATTCGCCGAAGAAAGGACGTTCTTTATGAACAGCATAGAAACCTTCCGCTTCGCTACGGCTCAAATGCTTCATTTTGGCGGCAACAATTTTTAAACCCTTGCTTTCAAAACGGTCGTAGATTTTGCCAATCACGTTTTTACCAACAGCATCGGGTTTAATGATAGAAATAGTGCGTTCAATAGCCATGATATTTATCTCCATTGTTAATAGATACTACGGTTGAAATGATAAGATACTACGGGTTAAAACTTGCGCATTTTATCAAGATTTCTCTAATTTATATAGCCTTGTTTTCAGGCTGCCTATATTGTTTGTAAACATAAAATGTTTTCAAAACTATAACAGGCAGCCTGAAAAACAAATCATTTGGTCTATATCAATAAAAAACGTTACAATCTTGTCAATAAAAATGATTTGAATGCAACCATGAAACCGATAGATTATTGCCGTGAAAAAGCCCAAGCCAGCGGTTCTAGTTTTCTTGCTGGCTTTAAATTTTTGTCTGCAAAACAACAAGATGCCATGTTGGTTTTGTATGCCTATTGTCGTGAATTGGACGATGTGGTGGACGAATGCAGCGATGTCAATGTAGCACGACAAACGCTGATTTGGTGGCGCAGCGATTTGGAAAAGGTTTTTCAGGCTGCCTCTGTACCAGAACACCCTGTCAATCAGGCATTGCAAAATGTTGTAGCGGATTTTGCTTTGCCGCAAGATGAGTTGGTGGAATTGATTAACGGCATGGAAATGGATTTGCATCATGTACGATATCAAACATTTGAAGATTTGCAATATTATTGCTATCGCGTGGCAGGCGTAGTTGGGCGGTTGATTGCGCGTATTTTGGGTTTTCAATACAAGCAAACACTTGAATATGCAGAAAAATTAGGCTTGGCATTGCAATTAACCAATATTATCCGCGATGTGGGCGAAGATGCGCGAATGGGGCGAATTTATTTGCCGATGGACGAATTACAGCAATTTAATGTGCCAGCCAATACCATTTTATCCTACACAACTACGCCTGAATTTGCAGCGTTGATGCGTTTTCAATTTGAACGCGCACAGCAAATTTATCGTGAAGCGGTGGCATTGCTGCCCGATGCGGACAAAAAATCGCAAAAAGCAGGTTTGGTCATGGGCAGTATTTACCATGCTTTATTGCTGGAAATTGAGTGTGATGGTCTGCAAAATGTGTTGAAATATAAAATTAAAATTCCCAGTCCACGCAAAATGCGTATTGCTTTGTGGACTTGGTTATTTGGTTTTAAGCCATAATTAACCGTGAAATAATTTTCAGGCTGCCTTTTTGGGATAAACAAACAAAAAGGCAGCCTGAAAACACATCAACAGAAAGTTACCATGAAAAAAATAGCCATTATTGGAGCTGGGTGGGCAGGACTGGCAGCCGCAGTAGAACTTGCGCCACATGCCGATGTTACTTTATTTGAAGCCAGTCGCGTGGCAGGTGGACGTGCGCGTGGCGTGGCGGTTGCGCCATTTTCGTTTGCGGACAATGGGCAGCATCTATTGATTGGCGCCTATCGGGCGATTTTTGCGCTATTGGATAAAGTGGGCGTGGACATGGATACCGCGTTTGTACGCCAACCTTTGCAATGGTATTTGCATGATGGCGTGCGTTTTCAGGCTGCATCTGGTTTGCCTGCACCATTGAATTTATTGTGGGCAATTTTGACGGCACAAAATGCAACATGGGCAGACAAGTTTTCATTGTTGAAGCAAATGCAGGTATTGCAAACGCATCATAAAAAAAATCTGCCCGACCAATCGGTGCAATCGTGGTTAGATGCGCAGCGTGTCAGCCAAAAATGGCGCGATGAATTTTGGTTACCGATGGTATGGGGCGCGTTGAATACGCCTTTGGAACGCGCCAGTTTGCAGCGTTTGTGTCATGTGCTGGCAGATGGTGTGTGGGCGAGTCGTGCGGCGAGCGATTATTTGATTCCGCGCAAGGATTTAGGGTGCGTATTTGCTGAACCTGTATTGCATTATGCGTGCCAGCAGGGCGTAAAATGGCAGCCTGAAACACGGGTGCGTGAATTGGGTTTATCGGCGCAAGGTGTGCAAATTAATGGACAGGATTTTGATGCGGCGATTGTGGCGACTGCGCCGTATCATGCGGCACAATTGTTGCCCAAAACATTAGGGCAATCGGTGCGTGCGGCGATTGATGCACTGAAATATCATGCGATTACAACGGTTTATTTGCAATACGCACAATCTTTCAGGCTGCCTGCTTTGATGACGGGTTTGGCACAAGGTACGGCGCAATGGTTGATTGACCGTTCGCGTTTGAATGGGGCAAATGAAATTGCGGCGGTGATTAGTATGTCGGACGATGTTTCAGGCAGCCTGAAAACCGATTGGGCGGCGCGTGTACAGGCTGATGTGTTGCGTGTGTGTCCCGATATTGGCGAGCCAATCGCACAACAAGTGATTACCGAAAAACGCGCGACCATTGCCAGTACGGTGCATCGTGTCGCGCCTGATATGGCGGATTTGAATGCGCGTGGTATTTGGTTGGCAGGCGATTGGTTACACAGTCGTTATCCTGCGACATTGGAAGCGGCGGTGTTGAGTGGACAGGAAGTGGCACGGCAGATTTTGCGTTGTTAAATATCAGGCAGCCTGAAAAATAATGGATAAGCTGTAAAATTCTGTAAAGAAATACATTGCCCGATTGGGCGCATTCGTTTAAGATGTTAAATCTGAAAATTTGGTTTTCAGGCTGCCTATTTCATTTCATGATAAGGCAGCCTGAAAAAATATATCACGCAAGAAAAGGTATCGCCATGAGTCAACAAGTGTTAGAAAACAAAACGATTTTGGTAACAGGCGCATCGCAGGGTTTGGGCGAGGAAGTCGCCAAAGCCTGTGCCAAAGCAGGTGCAACGGTGATTTTGATGGCGCGTAGTCAGAAAAAATTAGAAAAAGTATATGACGAAATCGTGCGTTCAGGCTGCCCCGAACCGTTTGCGATTTGTTTTGATATGATTTCTGCCGAAGAAAAAGAATTTGAGCAATTGGCGCAAACTATCGCCGAAGCCACAGGTGGCAAATTGGACGGCATTATTCATTCAGCAAGTTATTTTTATGCTTTGTCGCCATTGGATTTTCAAACGGTGGGCGAATGGGTCAATCAATATCGCATCAACACGGTTGCGCCGATGGCTTTAACACGCGCTACTTTGCCGATGTTGAAAGCATCGCCCGATGCTTCGGTGATTTTTGTGGGCGAAACGCATGGCGAAAGACCGCAAGCCTATTGGGGTGGATTTGGCGCATCTAAAGCGGCGTTGAATTATTTGTGTAAAGTGGCGGCAGATGAATGGGAACGCTTTGAACATTTGCGTGCAAATGTGTTGGTTCCGGGGAGCATCAATTCTCCGCAGCGGATTAAATCGCACCCTGGTGAAGCAGCGGAAGAGCGCAAAAACGTAGCAGAAGTTGCACCACAATTTGTGTGGTGGATGAGCGAGCAGAGTCGCGGTCGCAGTGGTGAGATTGTTTATTTGTAAGCTAAAATAATTTTCAGGCTGCCTTTATTGGATGAAAGGCAGCCTGAAACCTTTGCAAAATCCCCATCTTTGGCACATTTCTGCGCGATGCGTTTCTTAAACGCTTGCCTATCTATATGATATGTCTGCGCATTTTGCGATACTATCGCTTTGAACTGTGCTCAAATCTGGGGTTTTGCAAAGGTTCCAGCCTGAAAACATTTTTAATTTTATCAATTAAACATTTTCAGGCTGCCTCAATATCAATATTCTGAAATATCTATTTCAATTTCATCATTTTCATTTTTTGCATTATCCATATTATCCAATAACACCGCACCAGCCGATGCGCCAATCCGTGTTGCACCAGCAGCGACCATATCCGCCATATCTTGCGCAGTACGAATGCCACCTGATGCTTTCACACCTAACTTATCACCCACACACTCGCGCATCAATTTCACTGCTTCCACCGTTGCGCCACTGGTAGAAAAACCTGTGGATGTTTTCACAAAATCCACTTTTGCTGCAATAGCACAAGCACAGGCTTGACGGATTTCATCATCGGTCAGCAAGCAAGTTTCCAAAATCACTTTCACGATTGTATCTTTGCCTGCCGCCTGAACGACACCAATCATATCTTGTTGGACTTTGTCCCATTCGCCATTCTTCGCCCAGCCAATGTTTAACACCATGTCTACTTCATGCGCACCATTGCGAACTGCATCTGCTGTTTCCAAGGCTTTCATGGTTGGCGTATTCGCACCCAAAGGAAAGCCGATTACGGTACATACTTTTACGCCAGAATCAGCCAATCGTTGCGCGGCAAATTCCACCCAAGTTGGATTCACGCATATTGAATAAAAATCGTGTTCAACCGCTTCACGGCATAATTGTTCAATTTGTGGTTGTGTTGCTTTGGCAGCTAATAAAGTGTGGTCAATTAATTTACTGTCGTTCATCAAGATTCTCCTTATAGATAAATAAATCAGCTATAATTTTGCCACAAGATAAGGCAGCCTGAAAACTTAAAATCTATGAAACTAGACATCATTATCCCTTGTTACAACACTACCACTACATTACGCCGTGCTGTAGAAAGCAGCCTGAAACAACCCGAACTGAATACATTGTGGCTGATTGACGACGCATCAACAGATGATACGTGGCAGTTAATTCAATCACTTGTCAAACAATATCCCAATAAAATTCAAGCACAAAGGCTGCCTGAAAATGGTGGCGTAGCACGCGCACGAAACTGGGGTGCATTGCAAAGTCAAGCCGATTTACTCGCATTTTTGGATGCAGACGATGCCTATCAAGATAACGCACTTTCCGCCGCTTATTTCTCGTTTCAACATTTTGCTTATCTCGGTTTGATACGTTTACGTTTGCAGCCCGTTGGTTTGCCCGAAAAATATGCCACACATCCCAAATTGGCGCGTGGCTGGCGCGTATTGGAAATGACTGTTGGCGGCAATACCGTGTTTCGCCGCAACTTTTTGCTTGCTTGTGGCGGTTTTCCACAAGATGCGCTGTTTCGCACATTTGGTGGCGAAGATGGCGCATTAGGCATCGCTACCGTGCATAACAGCGTGGTCGGAACTTTATTTGATGCGAACGAACCTGCTGTGTTGCATTATTGCCGCGAAGGCATGCATGCTGAACGTTTATTGGATGCGGAATTATTTGGTATCCACGACAGCAATGTGCAGCCTGAAAATATGCGCGAAGCCCAAGCCGTAACCGAGCGCATCGGACAACAGTTAGGCAGCCTGAAAACCATTTTGAATATGCCTGAACATGGCACCATGCCGCTGATTGTCAGCCGAAGTGAGGCGTGATGTATTGGCTTATTGCATTGTTATTGTTGATTTTTTTCTTATTGCTATTGCCTTGTATCATTTTAAAACGCAAAGAAAAAAATCCGTTTAAAGACAAAAAACGTGTCTTGCCATATTTTCGTCGCCCATTGATGACACCGACTGAATTAGACGTGTACGCCATCTTATTGGAAGCCTTGCCCAAGTATATGATATTCAGCCAAGTGCAAGCCTCACGCGTATTGGATGTACCCGTCAATAAAGAAACCTATTATTGGTTCAATTTCGTCAGCCGATTGAGTTACGATTTCGTGATTTGCCGCACCGACAGCACACCGATTGCTGCGATTGAAATTGACGACAGCAGCCATGATTTGCCTGAACGTCAAGAAGTTGATTTTCGCAAGGATAAGGCGACTTTAACCGCTGGTGTCGCCATGATACGTTGGAAAGTTGGTGAAACACCCGATGTGAAAGAAATTGCTGAATTAATTGAAAAAATAGATAAAAAGGCAGCCTGAAACTTTGGCAAAACCTCTTCAGGCTGCCTGAAGAGTTGTAGGTCGGATACTTATACCTGATAGTTTTGAAATCAAAGCAAAAAGTTGTTAAATATAAAAAATGTTGGATTCAAGAATATGACCTACTATTTTAGATTTTTGTACCAAAGTTCACAAATAAATCATTATTTTCCAAATTGCTGTATTAGCCACGCCAAAGCTTGTTTGGC
The DNA here is from genome assembly GCF_022354465.1 of Wielerella bovis. Lineage (NCBI taxonomy): Bacteria > Pseudomonadati > Pseudomonadota > Betaproteobacteria > Neisseriales > Neisseriaceae > Wielerella > Wielerella bovis. Next base: position 1,078,422 of record NZ_CP092361.1, read on the forward strand.
GCAATCTTGTTCAGCAACGCGGCGACTATTTCCAGTTGCATAAAAAACTTGTCCCAATTCGCCCAAATCACAGGATACATCGAATCGTGCTTCATTGCCCTCGCCTGTTTGTTTTTCAATGCGATATTTAGGTAAAGCAAATTTACGCGCTTGCAAAAACTCTTGTAACTGCGTTTTGCTATCTTTGATTTGCGTATCCAGATTTAACCGTCTGATACGTTCGGCAAATAATCGATAAATGACTTGTTCGGCAGCCTGAAAATTGGCATCTAAACTAACTGCAGCGAATAACGCTTCTAGTGCATCAGCCAAAATAGAGGCGCGGTCGCTACCACCGCTTTTAAGTTCACCAACACCTAATAATAAAGCGTGCCCTAATCCTAATTCACGGGCAATTTCTGCCAATGTTGCTTCTTTAACTAATTGCGCACGTAGGGGCGATAAACGTCCCTCTGGCAATTGTTTGAATGCATCAAACAGCATTTTGGCAATGACATAATCTAAAATACTGTCGCCAATGAATTCAAAACGTTCATTGTTTTGTGAGCCATAACTACGATGTGTTAGCGCTTGATTGAGATAGGTAATTTGTTTGAAAGTATAACCAATTTTCTGCTGAATACGGTCAAGATGTTGCTTGCGAGGTGTGGATTTCATGATTAATCTATCGGAAAAAATATGAATGATACAGAAATGTTTCTGTATAGTCGTTTAAAATAAAATAAGACACGGTGGTCACAATCACCTTGTCTTATTTTATAGTGGATTCAATTTAAATCAGGAGAAAGCGACAGCGACCGCCATGTACACATAGTACATAAGGGAGCTGGTAACGATGTACTGGTTTAAATTGAATTCACCATATTTTAAACGACTATATTTAGATTGTGAATGTGGACTTTTACACCACACCATATTTTGTGCGATACGATTTCATTGGTTCAACAAATTGCGCCAATTCTGGACTGTCATTTTGTTCCAATAGTTTGAATAAATCCAATAAATTGGCAATCGCTACTACTGGTAAACCGTATTGTTGTTGCACTTCTTGCACGGCAGAAAGTTCGCCTGTCCCTTTTTCCATACGGTCAAGTGCAATTGCAACGCCAGCCGCTTGTGCGCCTGCGTTTTCAATAAATGTCAAACTTTCGCGTACCGAAGTACCAGCCGAAATCACGTCATCAATAATCAGCACTCGACCTTTGAGTGGTGCGCCGACTAAAACGCCACCTTCGCCATGGTCTTTGGCTTCTTTGCGGTTGTAGGCAAAAGGCACGTTTACGCCGTGTTCTGCCAACATCATGGCGGTGGCGGCGGCTAAAATAATGCCTTTGTACGCAGGTCCAAACAGCATATCAAATTGCACGTTGCTTTCCAAAATCGCTTGGGCATAGAAACGTGCTAGTTGCAGTGTGGATGCACCATCGTTAAACAAGCCTGCATTAAAAAAATAAGGAGATTGGCGACCTGCTTTGGTAGTGAATTTACCAAATTTTAGGACGTTTTGTTGCAGGGCAAAGTTAAGAAAATCTTGATGGAAGTTAGACATTTTGGGTTCCTTGTTTTGAGATTTTTGCGTAAGGTTTTCAGGCTGCCTACACATTATTTTCGCAATAATGTGATGATTTCTTCTTTGGCAGCAAGTTCGCGGTCTTTTTGGGCAAGCAGTTCGTTTTTGTGTTGGATAATCAGTTGGAGTTTTTCAATTTCAGAAATCAAATCAGATGATGATGTCCCATAGAATGAAGTTTGATGATTATTATCGCCACCTAATTGGATAACCAATCCAGCGTCATTTTTTAATAATTCAGAAACATTGATATTCAATATTTGGGCAATTTGTTGCAATCTGTTTAAATTGATTGCACTTTCCCCTCGCTCAATTTTTGCATAACCACCAGCCGTAATGTTCAATTTTTCTGCCATTTCTTCTTGTGTGAGTTGATTGAGTTCGCGCATGGTGCGGATTTTTTCGTGGGTTTCCATGATTTTGTCCTTACAGTTCAAAAACTGCCTTTTTAGTAGCTGGTTTAAATGGTTAATTTCAGTAAAATTATTTTACCGAAACGCTATTTTAAGCGAAGTAAGTGAAAAATTCTATGTCTTTTGAAATAACTGATGATGAGGTAATGACATGTCTCTTATGGATAAGATTATTAGCGGTTTGGATACCACTATTAAAGTTGGGATTAAATATGGTGTTCCAGCAGTTAAAAAAACCATTAGTGCAGTTGAAACTGCTGGTTATCACGCAGCCAAGCATAATTTAGAAAATAATCCAAATTATAGAACAGGCGAACAACGAGAAAAAGCAGAGCGTGTAATTGCTCGTTATGAAGCAAAACAGAACAATAAGGAGGATTAAGAAACAAAGTTAAATACAAAAAAATCCCATTTTTAATTTTCTTTTTTATTTTTAAGGAATGAATAATGAAACGTTACGAAGTAAAATACCAACATAATGGTAGTTCTGGAACTACTTCAACTATTGTAACTGCCAGCAGTGCCGCACAAGCAAAAGAGCAAATTAAAGCTCGTTACAATGGGAAAATTAAGATTATTTCATGTGTTGAGAAATAATGAATAGGCAGCCTGAAAGGGATTTCAGGCTGCCTGAATTTCACTTACTTCTGATGCGATTTCTTACTAGAAACTTGCCGTTTCTTCGTTTTGCCACCGCTATTACGCGCTTTTTCATCTTTGCGCCCTTCGCGTTTGGCAATGCGATTACTCAAACTCACACGTCTCAACGGCTTGTTTTTCACTTCTTTTGCCGTTTCTTCATACGGATTTTCGCTCACATTACACTGAATCCGCAACGGCGTTCCCTGTAAATTGAACGCCTTACGGAACGTTTGCGTGAGATAGCGCGTGTAGCTGTCGCCAATCGCGTGCAGCGAATTGCCGTGAATCACAATCACAGGCGGATTGCTGCCGCCTTGGTGCGCGTAACGCATTTTCGGGCGCACCAAACCTGCGCGTGGTGGCTGTTGGCGTTCCACAGCCGTTTGCAAAACGCGCGTGATTTTCGGGGTCGGCATTTTGATAAACGCCGCATCGTAGGCAGCCTGAATGCTGTCAAACAGCCCGTCAATGCCCTTTTCTTTCAGCGCGGAAATATAGTGAAATTTCGCAAAATCAAGGAAATACAGTTTACGCGCAATATCGCGCTTGATGTCGTTGCGGCGTTCTTCGGAAATGCCGTCCCACTTGTTCACGGCAACCACCAACGCGCGCCCCGCTTCCAGCGCAAAACCTGCAATGGTCGCGTCTTGGTCGGCGATGTCCTGCTGCGCGTCCAACACCAAAACCGCCACATTTGCCGCTTCAATCGCTTGCATGGCTTTGATGACGGAGAATTTTTCCACAGCCTCGTCCACCTTGCCGCGTCTGCGCACACCAGCCGTGTCAATAATCGTGAACGGCTTGTTTTCGCGTTCAAAATCAATGTGAATGCTGTCGCGCGTTGTGCCAGCCATGTCAAACGCAATCACGCGCTCTTCGCCCAAAATCGCGTTGACCAGCGTGGATTTGCCCACATTCGGACGACCGATAATGGCAAAAGTCGGATGTTTGTTTTCGTTAACTTCTTCTTCGGCATCGGGAAAATGTTCCAACACATCTTCAATCAAATGGTAAACGCCATCGCCGTGTGCACCCGAAATCACGCGCGGTTCGCCCAAAGCCAATTCGTAAAACTCGGCAGACAACACGGCACGGTTACCGCCTTCGCCCTTATTTACAGCCAAAAACACGGGGCGCGGACTTTGGCGCAAACGGTCGGCGATGATTTTGTCTTGTGGCGTTAAACCTGTACGCGCGTCCACTAAAAAAATCACGGCATCGGCTTCATCGACTGCCTGTAAGGTTTGTTTTGCCATTTCGTGCAAAATGCCGCTATCCACCACAGGTTCAAAACCGCCTGTATCCACAACGAGATAGGGTTTGGTGCCGACACGTCCGTGTCCATAATGGCGGTCGCGTGTCAAACCCGGTAAATCGTGGACAAGCGCGTCTTTGGTGCGCGTTAAACGGTTGAATAAGGTGGATTTGCCGACATTTGGGCGACCCACCAATGCGATTGTTGGTTTCATGTTTCTTGCTTTCTCTGTTTCAGGCTGTCTGAAAATGCTGCGCGTGCAGCGAAAAAGGTTTTTCAGGCAACAAGCAGGTGTATTATTGAAAATACACAGGGTTAATCAAAATATTTCAGGCAGCCTGAAAAAATAAGCTGCCTGAAAATCAAGTTTTATTTCATCATTTTAGCATGGATTTGGCTTTCAGGCAGCCTGAAAAATCACATGCCGTACCACACAGCCGTTCTGGCGTTTTCTTCGCCCTGTTTGGCGGAACGTCTCATGTACTCGCTTGCTTTTTGTTCATCTTTTGGGACGATTGTGCCTTGTGAATAGGCGATTGCCATATTGGTTAAGGCAATGGGATTGTCTTTTTCTATTGCTTTTTCAAACCAATACAGGGCTTTCTTGTTGCTTTTCTCAACCAAATTGCCATTTGCGTACATCAAGCCTAAATTGCCTTGTGCCGCAGAAATACCTGATTTGGCGTGTCGGGTTATAATATCAACTAATTCCTTTTTCTTTTCAATTGGTTGTGAACGTATATATTGCTCAATCACGCCACGATATAAATAAGATGCCAAAATTTCGGCTTTGGGAAAATAACGATGACGCGATAAATCATAAGCCATTGCCAATTCACACGATTGGCGATTGTTCACAGGGCAAGATTGCAATATTTTTTGCAACCGTTTGCTGGTTTCACGCATTTTGTTGGCATCATTTTTGTGATTTGCCCTGACATTTTGAACATCATCCATTAAAGTATGCCAACCTTCTGGCAAATGTTGGCGTTCATCATGGTTTTGCCATGCGACCAAGCCAAACCACAATGTCATAGTTATCAGTACCATGCCCAGTAATAGAGCAATTATGGCGATTTTTTTACTGATGATATTCATTGTAAATGCCTTTCTGTGCGCTGCTATTTCAGGCTAAAACGTTTTCAGGCTGCCTGTTATGAATAGGCAGCCTGAAAACATTATAATTGCCCAAGTTTCAATTCTACCAATTCACGATTGGCAGAATTTTCAGGCAATTTATCCAATGCTAATTTATACGCATCTGCGGCTTCTTTATTTTTACCCTGTGCGCTGTACACGTCGCCTTTAATTTCGTTGATGATAGGAGCAAAACTATCATCAACAGGCGTATTTAAAATCGCCAAAGCATCGTCAAATTTCTTTTGTTGCAAGAAAACATTCGCCAAATTTTGCACGGCGGCTGCCTGAAATAAGGGTTCTTTATTATTATCCAATATCCAGCGATAGGCGGAGGCAGATTCATCAAGTTTACCATTATCAAACAATAATTTAGCGGATTCTAAGGTGGCGAGTGCAGTAGCAGATGATTTAGCATGTGATTGTTGCAATGCTGCTAATTTTGCACTGTCGCCATTAACTTGTGCGGCAAGTGTTGCTGCTTTTTGATTGTTGCTTTCCACTTGCCCCTTGTAAATCACATTGCCCAAATAACCCAAAGCCGCTGCTACCAAAACCGCAAATACCCATTTGCCACCTTTGTGCCACAAATGCTTGGCGTTTTCTAATTCCTGTTGTTCATCATGATGTGCTGACATTATGCTTTCCATTCATTTAATTTTGAAATTAATTCATTGGCGGGAATCGTGATTTGCCCACGCTCGCCACGCAAATCTTTCAAGGTAACTTCTTGATTTGCCAATTCACTTTCCGCGATAATCAAAGCGAATTGTGCGCCCGATTGGTCGGCGCGTTTAAATTGATTTTTCAATTTGGTGCTGCCTGAAAATTGAGCCACGTCAAAGCCGTTTTCGCGTAATTGCGCTGCGTATTTCATCGCTTGTAAAGTTGAGCCTTCGCCTTGCTGCATCACGAAAACATCAGGCACATCAGCTACTTGCAGGCTGCCGTGTTCGCGCACCAACAACAACAAACGCTCAATCCCCATCGCAAAACCAATAGACGGCGCGGCTTTGCCCCCCAATTCTTCAATCAAACCATCGTAACGTCCACCGCCACACACGGTCGCTTGTGCGCCCAATTTATCGGTCGTCCACTCAAAAACTGTGTGATTGTAGTAATCCAAACCGCGCACCAAACGCGGATTTTCCACAAATTGAATGTCCAAACCCGTCAGCAAATCTTTGAATGTTTGATAATGTTTTTGGGAATCTTCGCCCAAATAATCAATCAAACGCGGCGCATTATTGCAAATTTCTTGCAAATCTGGATTTTTCGTGTCCAAAACGCGCAATGGGTTGGTGTGGAGACGGCGTTTGCTGTCATCGTCCAATTTGTCTTCAAATTCAGTCAGATAGGCGACCAAAGCGGCACGGTAGGTGGCACGTTCTTCTCGATTGCCCAAGCTGTTGATTTCCAAAGTTAAATATTGCAAGATACCCAACTCTCGCCACAAATCGGCGCACATCGCCACCATTTCCGCATCAATATCGGGGTCAGCAAAACCGAGTGCTTCAATGCCAACTTGGTGGAATTGGCGGTAACGCCCTTTTTGTGGGCGTTCGCGGCGGAACATCGCGCCCATATACCACAATTTGCGTGGCGCTTCGTGCAAGAGATTGTGTTCCACTACGGCGCGTAAACAGCTGGCTGTGCCTTCGGGGCGCAGGGTCAGGCTCAATGTGTCGTTGCTGTCGGAAAAGGTGTACATTTCTTTGCCGACCACGTCCGTTTCTTCGCCGATGGAGCGCACAAACAAACCTGTTTGTTCCACGATGGGTGTGCGGATTTGTTTGTAATCAAATCGGCGTGTCCAGTTTTGAATTTTGTTTTCAAAGGCTTGCCAATAAGCGGCGGTGATTTTGAAATCTTTTTGTTCTACGGGCAGAAGGTCATTCATGCCTTTAACGGATTGGATTTTTTGTCCCATGATTTTGTTTTTCCAATGAAAAATATTTTTCAGGCTGCCTGAAAATGAAAATAGTGAAAAATGGGTATGATTATAACCGATTTTGACGCTTTTCAGGCTGCCTGAAATGGGAAATACCGCTTGAAATCAGATTCAAACGGTATTGGGGTAATTCAGGCAGCCTGAAAATTCAATCCCATTCACGCTGAACCAATGGCGCAAAACCGCGCTGTTTGGCGTGTTCCAAATCATCGGCGGCGATGGTGTAAACATTGATGTGTGGCGTGCCACCGCCACAAACGGCAGGGAACATCACGCCGCGTTGCACATCTTTTCGGGCTTGGTAAACTTGAATGCCAGATAATTGTGTTTGCATGGTTTCGGGCGAAATGCCACCACCTTGGCATTGGCGTGAACCGTCGTGTTTAAAAACATCTACTGTTTTGGTAGCGGTGGGCGTGCTGACGCAGGCTGCCTGAAAACACAGCGCACACAATAAAAGTGTTTTTTTCATGATGATTTTCCTTATGTGAAAATGCGTTATTATACTGTTTTTCTCAAACCGTTTTTTAGGCAGCCTTACAGTACACGACAATTTTTTGAAGTTGTAGGTCGGGCATTGATGCCCGACACAATGCGCCGTGATTCATCAATGTCGGGCATGAATGCCCGACCTACGGAAATGATTTTTTGTCGTGTACTGTGAGGCTGCCTGAAAATAATATTTTATGAAACACAACAATCCTTTACCTATTTTAAACGGCGTGAAACCCAGCTATTTGATTCTGCCACACGACAAACGTTTTGACGGCAAAACGCTGTTGTATTTTCTGTGCCAACATTTTCCATTTGTGAGCGAAAGTGCATGGCAAGCACGGTTAAACAGCGGCATGGTGGTGAACCAAAATGGCGAAATGCTCAATGAACACACGCCATTTGTTTCAGGCAGCAAGATTTTTTATTATCGCGAAATCAGCCGTGAAGACGAACCGCGCATTCCATTTGATGAAGAAATATTATTGGTAAATAATCACTTGATTGTGGTGGATAAACCCCATTTTTTACCCGTAACCCCAAGCGGTCGATTTTTGCGTGAAACGCTTTTAACGCGCTTGCGTTTGCACCTCGATTTGCAACATTTGAATGTGGCAGACATCACGCCCATTCATCGTTTGGATAAAGATACGGCTGGTGTGATGTTGTTGTCGCACAATCCCGAAAGTCGCGCCATTTATCAAAAATTGTTTGAAAATAAAACAATACAAAAAACCTATCACGCCCTTGCACCCACCCGCACGGATTTGCATTACCCATTGGAAGTCAAATCGCGTTTGGTGCGCGGTGATGCGTTTTTCCTCACCCAAGAAGAAGCGGGCGAACCCAATTCACATACCATTGTGAATTTATTGGAAAATCGCGGTGAAATGAGCTTGTATGAATTGAAACCCATCACAGGAAAAAAACATCAATTGCGTGTGCACATGATGAAATTGGGCATGCCTTTGTTGAATGATATGTTGTATCCAATTGTGCATGAAGTGGGCACGGAAGATTATAATAAGCCATTAAAATTATTGGCAAAACGCATTGAATTTACCGACCCCATTTCGGGGGAGTATTGTGTTTTTGAAAGCAAACAATTTTTATAAGGAAAAGGCAGCCTGAAAATGTGTTTTTCAGGCTGCCTTGTGTACTTTTATGATTTATTCGTCAATTTCTTTGGCATATTGTTCCGCTGTCAGCAATTCATCAAAATCTGCATCCACACTTGGGCGGATTTGAAAAAACCAGCCTGTATCATAAGGTTGGCTGTTGGCTAATTCTGGCGCGTCCAATAACGCAGCGTTGATGGCAACTACTTCGCCTGCCACAGGACAATACACATCGGATGCGGATTTAACTGATTCCACCGTTGCAGCGTGTTGTTGCGCGGAAAGCATATCGCCAATTTTGGGCAACTCAACAAAAATAATATCGCCCAAAGTTTCTTGCGCATAATCGGTAATGCCAATGGTGGCAATGCCGTCTGTTTCGGTGCGTAACCATTGATGTGTGGCGGTATAAGCCAAATTTTCAGGGATTTGTGACATAAATATTCCTTTCGTATTTTCAGGCTGCCTATTGTATGTGAAAGGCAGCCTGAAAGCTATTTTTATAGTGAATTCACTATATAACGAATGATATTTTATCTCCAATCCCAATCTAATCCACGCTATAAGCAATAAAAGCTGCTGAAAATCATGCTGTGTGCTATCATTTTGGCGATTTTTTGACTCTATTTTGAAGGATAATTTTATGTCTTTTGCATTTTTCTTCCCTGGGCAAGGCTCACAAAGTTTGCATATGATGGACGGTTTTGACGGCGTGCAAGTGGTACGCGATACTTTTACCGAAGCATCGGACGCGCTCAATCAAGATTTGTGGGCAATGATGAATGGCGAAGATGCTGAAATCATTGGGCAAACGGTCAATACGCAGCCCTTGATGCTGACGGCTGGTGTGGCGACTTATCGTGCTTATTTGGCGGCTGGCGGTGCGTTGCCCAGCGTTGTGGCTGGACACAGTTTGGGTGAATACAGCGCGTTGGTGGCAGCAGGCAGCCTGAAATTTACCGATGCGGTGAAATTGGTGCGGTTGCGTGCAGAGTTAATGCAATCTGCCGTACCACAAGGCGTGGGCGCGATGGCGGCAATTTTGGGTTTAGATGATGATGTGGTGCGCCAAATTTGTGCCGATGCCGAGCAAGGCGAAGTGTGCGAAGCGGTGAATTTTAATTCCATCGGACAAATTGTGATTGCAGGCAATGCGGCGGCGGTAGAACGTGCCATGACGGCAGCAAAAGAAGCTGGTGCAAAACGTGCTTTGCCTTTGCCTGTTTCCGTGCCATCGCATTGTCGTTTGATGCAAGCGGCAGCGGAAAAATTGGCGGTAGCATTGCAAGATGTGGCGTTTATGCAGCCTGAAATTCGTGTGATTCACAATGCAGATGTGACTTCATACAATGATGCGGCGCAAATTAAAGATGCGTTGGTGCGCCAGTTGTATTCGCCTGTACGCTGGACAGAAACCGTGCAATTATTGGTGCGCGAAGGCATAACCCAATCGGCGGAATGTGGACCGGGTAAAGTATTGGCTGGTTTGGCAAAACGCATTGAAAAAGAAGCGGTGTGCAGCGCATTGGTATCGCAAGAAGCGGTTGATGCGTTTATTGCAGCGCATTGATTTTCAGGCTGCATATAATTAAGAAGACCAAGTAATGAACAGTAAACCCGTGATTATTATGGGCATGCCCCATTTTCATGAAGTACATAAAATGGTGGAAGCGAATTTACGATTTTGCGGCTTTGAAGTCATCAACTTGACGGAAGATGACAGTCAATTTCGCTATCCATCGTTATGGGCGCGACTGAAAACACAATGGCGAAAACATGTTTTGAAAGATAAAACAGCAAAACGCTATGCCAAAGTTCCTTATTTAAAACAATGCTTGGATAAAAAATTAGCCACTTACTCGGGGGGGGGGGGCGGATTTTGCCTTACTGATTAGTGGCGATTTTTTCCATCCAGAAATATTGCGCTATATTCGTAGCAAATCACGACATGGCGTAGTTAATTATCAATGGGACGGTTTGGAACGGTATCCTGAAATTTGGCAATGTATTGCTGAATTTGATAGATTTTATGTATTTGATTCTGATGATTTAAATCGTCCAGATTATTCATTTTTACCTGCGACCAGTTTTTATTTTGACCACTGCATAACACCAAGTGCGGTTTCATCACAAACCTTGTTCTTTGCAGGTTCTCATCAACCACATCGTGCCAAAATAGTTCAAGATTTTGCGCAATTTGCCAGCGATGCAGGTTGGCAAGTGGATTTTCGGATAATGTGGGCAGATAACCGCAATATGCAACAAGCAAGAAGATGTTATCCTTGTGAAAATATACGCTTAACGCATCGTGGTAAGACGTATGCAGAATACTTAACCGATGCGCAACAAGCAGGTATTTTGGTGGATTTTCTGGAAAATGTGCATAATGGTTTGTCGTTGCGAACGTTTGAAGCACTCGGCTACCGCAAAAAACTCATCACAACCAATCACCATGTTGCCACATACGATTTTTACCACCCAAATAATATTTATATTTTAACAGCTGATAATTTCGCTGGTGTTGCCGAGTTTTTGGCAAAACCCTATCAGCCATTAGACGATAAAATCTATGAAAAATATGGGTTTACTAATTGGTTGCGTTATGTTTTGAATATAGAACCGCATCAAAAAATAACCTTGCCACAATAGTTTTCAGGCTGCCTTATTTTAAAAAGGCAGCCTGAAAACTATTTCTTCATCAAAAAATACAAACCCGACAAAGTCAGTAAAATCCCCATAAATTTTGTCCACGAAAATGGCTCATGGAATACCAACAAACCCACAGGTAATAACAGTAAAGCTGCCATGCCGCCCACCGCCACGCCAGACCATTGCACTGAACCACCGCTGTGATACGCCAACACAAAGCCCAATTCCACCAACATCGTGCCAAATGCCACCGTCCACACTTTCCAATCCAGCACAATTTGGTGAATTTCCTGCACCGAAACCTTGCCAAAAAACGGAATCAGCAGCAAAGTCATCAACCACGCCGCACCATAAATCAAGTTCAAAATTAACATCGGCTGCGCGTTAGTGGCACCATTCAATGCTTTTTGCGACAAATGATAGGTTGCGCTGCCACAAGCTGAAATAATCAAAAAAATGAACGCAGGTTTCATCACATCACTCCTTTATAGATACGGAAAATAGATAGAAAAATTTCAGGCTGCCTTTTGTATTGACACACAAAAAGCAGCCTGAAAAATTATTTACGCACCAAAATATACAAACCTGTCAGCGTAATCACAATGCCCAATACTTTTGACCACGAAAAATGTTCATGGAACAATACAATACTCAATGGAATCAACAATAAAGCTGCTGCACCATTAACTGCCACGCCACCCCATTGTGCCGAACCACCTGCTTGATACGCCAACAAAAAACCCAACTCAATAAACATAATCCCAAACGATACCAACCACACGCGCCAGTTGCTCAATAAAGTTGCCGCATAAGATATTTCTACTTTACCAAACAAGGGGATAGCCAGTATGCACAACATCATAGACAAGCCATAAAACACGCTTAACATAAACATGGGATTAGCGGTTTCCGTGTGCAGCGATTTTTGTCCGATGTGGTATGAGCAATTGCCTGCCACTGCAATCAATAAAAAGAGTAAAAATTTGATATTCATGATATTTTTCCTATTTCAGGCAGCCTGAAAATCACAGAGTACGCAAAAAACTTTCGTGTAATAAACGCACAATTTCATCTTGTTGCAGCGAATCGTCCAAACGCAGCGTCAGCCAATGCGTTTTATTCATGTGATACGCAGGCGCAAAACCTGCTTGCCCACTCAAATGCGCCACCCATTCAGGCGGCAATTTTACATTAACAATATCCACCATCGCTGTATCTGCTAAACCAATCAGGCTGCCTGAAACGCGCATCACAATCGCAAACCATTTACCATTTTTGCGATGCCGAAACACAGCAAATTCGGGATGATTTGCCCATAAATATTCAGGCTGCGTATCGTATTTTTGCGCGATATAATCCAATAAAAAATCTTTTTGAGAAGACATGATTGACTCCGTTTTCAGGCTGCCTTGCAGTACACGACAAAAAATCATTGCTGTAAGTCGGGCATTTATGCCCGAAACCATGTGCCGTGATTCATCATGTCGGGCATGAATGCCCGACCTACAATAAATCGTGTACTGAAAGGCAGCCTGAAAACCCAAAATCCCATTATTCTGCCAACGCCGCACTCAATTCTGCAAACGAACACACCGCTGTCCCCAATTTTGCCACCACTACACCAGCCGCCGCATTTGCCGTGTGCATCGCATCGCGCAAATCGTATCCCGCCGCCAAACACAAACCCATCGTTGCAATCACCGTATCGCCTGCACCCGAAACATCGTATACTTCCTGCGCGCGCGTGGGTTGATGGTCAATTTGTCCTGCGCGATACAAACTCATGCCTTCTTCACTACGGGTAAGTAATAGCGCATCTAAATCCAAATCATCACGCAATTTTTGTGCTTTCTCCGTCAAACTGGATTCAGATGACCAGCCACCGACCGCTTCACGCAATTCAGCGCGATTGGGCGTGAGCAAAGTCGCGCCTGCATATTTATCATAATCCGCACCTTTGGGGTCAATCAACACCGCTTTGCCCAAAGCACGCGCAGCCGCAATCATCACCGCCACATCGCCCAACACACCTTTGCCATAATCCGACAAAATTACCGCATCGTATTGCGCCACCAATTCAGCATATTTTTGCGCCACGATTTTCAGGCTGCCTGTATCGGGCGTTTCTTCAAAATCCAAACGAATCAATTGTTGATTGCGCGATAAAACACGCAATTTTAATGTGGTTGGAGCCGATGAACTGCGCAACAAATAATCGGCAATGCCATCTTGGCGCAACAAATCTGCCAAAGTATCCGCTGCTTCATCATCGCCCACTACCGATAATAAGGCGACTTGTCCGCCCAAAGCGGCAATATTGCGCGCCACATTTGCCGCACCGCCAGCGCGATGGTCGGTTTTGTTAATTTTTGCTACAGGAACAGGAGCTTCGGGCGAAATGCGGTTTACATCGCCAAACCAATAACGGTCGAGCATTACATCGCCCACCACCAACACTTTGGCAGCCTGAAAATCTGATAATAAGGGAGTGCGAGATAAAGTCATAATAATGATTGTCCAAAATAAAAAAATCGGGGAAATTTTACCCCGATTTGTGGATTTTTGCTGGATTTAAATCTGCAAAAGGCAGCCTGAAAATATAGTCGTTTCAAATTAACACGTACAAGGCGACAACGCCCGCCGTGTACAAATAGTACATAAGGGCGTTGGCAACGCTGTACTATAGTAAATTAAAATAAGAAATCTGCTTCGTTGCCCACGCCCTTATGTACTATTTGTACACGGCAGGCGTGGTCGCCTTGCATCTTTCTTATTTTAATTCACTATATTTGTATTTGAAACGACTATACAAACAAAAAAATCACCCCACCATTCAATCAGCAAGGCGATGATGTGATTAAGCAAACGCTTGCAATTCTGGATTGATTTCCGATTGCGCCAAGTTATTGGTGTAGTTGCACAAAGTTGCCAACGCCACGCCCAAAACCACTTCTACCGATTGCTGTTGCGTGTAACCCGCATCAAAAAATGCTTGCAACTGTGCATCGGAAACCGCGCCTTTGTTTTCCATCACGGCAATCGTGAAACTCGCCAATGCCGCCAATTTGGCATCATCAAATTCGGCTGGATTAACCGCGCGAGAGGCCTGAATCGCTTGTTCGGACAACAATTTTTTCAATGTCGCCAATTTGGTATGACCTGCCACGCAAAAACCACAAGCGTTGCGGCGTGCGGCGATGATTTGTACCACTTCGCGTTCGCCACCTGTTAAACTGGTCGCGCCGTTTAATTTGCCCACTTCTTGATAAAACGCCAATGCTTCGGGCGAATTTGCCAGCACGCCAATCAAATTAGGCAAAAAGCCGTTGGCATTTAAGGCAGCCTGAACGCGTGGTTTAGCGGCTTCGGGAGCGGTTTCTACAGTGTGTACGGGTAAACGTGCCATGATTTTTCCTTGTAAATAAATAATTGATGCAAGCATCATAACAAAATAGACAGCTTGAATAAAGATTATATTTTCATGTATGTTAGAAGATTTTTTTATATGATTTTTTTGTCGTATTTGACGGGGTAGGACAGCCTGAAATTTTGCTTGTTGAATAAGCTATTTTTGGTTTTCAGGCTGCCTGTTGTAAAATGCAGCCTGAAAAATATCAATTGAATAAGGATACAAATATGAAAGTGATTTTCGCAGGTACGCCCGATTTTGCCGCCGCCGCATTGCAAGCGATACACGCGGCTGGTTTTGAGATTCCATTGGTTTTAACGCAACCCGACCGCCCGAAAGGTCGCGGCATGCAATTGCAAGCTTCGCCCGTGAAACAAGCGGCGTTGGATTTGGGTTTACGCGTGGCGCAGCCTGAAAAATTGCGCGGCAATGCGGAAGCACTGGCGATGTTGCGCGATGTGGGCGCAGACGTGATGGTGGTGGCGGCGTATGGCTTGATTTTGCCGCAAGATGTGTTGGACACGCCCAAACACGGCTGTCTGAATATCCACGCTTCGCTCTTGCCGCGTTGGCGCGGTGCTGCGCCGATTCAACGCGCCATTGAAGCGGGCGACACGGAAACAGGCGTGTGCATTATGCAAATGGACGTGGGTTTGGACACGGGCGCGGTGGTCAGCGAACACCGTTACGCCATCAAACCGACCGACACCGCCAACGAAGTCCACGATGAATTGATGAGCATAGGCGCGGCGGCGATTGTGGCGGATTTGCGTGAATTGGTGCGTTCAGGCAGCCTGAAAAGTGTCGCGCAGCCCGAAAATGGCGTTACCTACGCGCAAAAATTGTCCAAAGAAGAAGCGAAAATCAATTGGCAGGAATCGGCAGATGTGGTTGCCCGCAAAATCCGCGCGTTCAATCCCGTGCCGACTGCGTGGACAGACTGGCAAGGCAAACCGATGAAAATTTGGGCAGCCAACACAGTGGCGCAACACGGCACGGCTGGCACCATTTTGGCAGCAAACGCGGACGGCATTGTGGTGGCGTGTGGCGATGGCGCGGTACAAATCACAGAATTGCAGCCTGCTGGCGCGAAACGGATGACGGCGGCGGCGTTTTTGGCGGGGCGCGAATTGAGCATTGGCACAGTATTTGAATAATTTTTCAGGCAGCCTGATAGTACAAAAAAATTAAAGTTTGCCTACGGCGTGCGCTCTATCGCCGCGCGGCGACTTACTTTTTAGAAAAGTAAGCCAAACAATAAAATCAAAAAATATTATTCAAATTCAAATGGTTTGAAATTTTAGGCTGCCTGAACTATTTTATTTTTGTGAATGAGACTGTTGGACTTGTTTCATTTGGCTTACTTTTTTGATAAACAGCGTAGGTCGGTTTTCCAAACCAACATTCACAAAATGACAACACGCCCAACAATAACCCGATGTTTCAGGCAGCCTGAAAAAGGAAACCTATGAATTTACTGTTTATTTGTTCACGCAATCAATGGCGCAGTCCTACTGCTGAACAATTGTTTTATCGCCACCCCACCCATCAAGCGCGTTCTGCTGGCACGAGCAGAAATGCGCGGCACACCGTTTCCGCCACCGATATTGCGTGGGCTGATCATATTTTTGTGATGGAAGAAAAACACCAAGCACGTTTGAAAGCAGAATTTGCCCGCGCCTTGCAATATAAACCTTTGACGGTACTGGATATTCCCGATGATTACCGTTATATGGACGCAGAATTAATAGAATTATTGCAAACCAGTTTACAAGATTACTTATAATATTCAGGCAGCCTGAAAAAATAAATTGATAATGTTAATTCGGTTAATCAAAATAGAGGTGATTTATTCTCTTTTATTTTATCAGCATTCTTGTGAGGTGGGAGTGGCTTGGATTTTTTTAATTTGATAAAATTTTAATGAAAATAAATAGTTATAAATAAAAATGTCAGATGTAAATATCCAGTCTATCTATGTTTAGTTACGCAGGAATATACAATTTATTCTATAATGGTGTGGTAATTTTATCTCTTCAGGCTGCATATATCATATAAATGCAGCCTGAAACTATTTTTTTCAACAAGTTGCGTATATAATCACTACATGGAATATATAGTGAATGGCAGTTGTTTAAAATAAAAATAATACAGCGTTGCCAGTTTCCTTGTGTACTTATTTGTATACGACTATATATTGACCAAAATAGAGTTAGTTTGTCTTGATTTTAATCGAAATTTGATTCACTATATCTTTAAATCACATCTAAAATATATGCAGAAAGACGGTACATATTATGAAAACATTACATCAAATTCGCTTTGAAAATTTTGAAACACTCATCAAAGAGGCAGGTAGCGTGGCAGAATTGGCGCGTCAATGTGGTTATAATAAACCTGCGTATTTTTACCAAGTGCGTAGCCAAACCATTAAACCCAATGGCAAACCTTTGCAATTAGGAAAACGCATTTGTGCCAATTTGGAACGTGGTATGGGTAAACCTTTTGGCTGGATGGATGTGGACCATAGTTCAACTGCAGGTTTACCTGCGCTAACAGGCAAATTAAAAGAAAGCAATGGCACAATTACTTTAGCATTGACAGGTGCATCTGGCGCATTGTATGGCATGCGGTTATTGGAATGTTTATTGTCGGCAGGTAAAACCGTTTATGTATTGATTTCGGCAGCGGCGCGTACGGTTGCCAAACAAGAATTGCAACTGGATTTGCCTGAAAGTGCCAAAGCTACACAAAATGTTCTGTGCACGCGTTTTGCAGTGAAACCTGCACAACTGCGCGTATTTGCCAACGATGATTGGTTTGCTCCTATTGCATCTGGCAATGGTTCGGCAGATGCAATGGTTATTTGTCCTGCCAGCATGGGAACGGTTGCTGCGCTTGCACACGGTACTTCCGATAGTTTGATGGAACGTGCGGCAGACGTTATGATTAAAGAACGTCGTCCTGTGGTGATTGTGCCGCGTGAAGCTCCTTTGTCTACCATTCATTTGGAAAATTTGTTGAAATTGTCGCAAGTGGGTTGCACCATTTTGCCACCTGCCGCTGGTTTCTATCACAATCCACAAACAGTTGATGATATGGTGGATTTTGTGGTTGCCAAGATTTTGGACCAACTGCATATTACGCATTCACTCGTACCTAAATGGGGGCAGTAAGTGGAAGGACTGTACGAATTAGTTTCTTTATTACTGCGTTTTGTGGCGTGGTTATTTGGGCTATTTCGTTCGGATTGATATATATCAAAATAATTTGATAAATTTATTTATATAATTCCGAGTATATTACTCGGGTATGTCTCAAATTAGGCAGCCTGAAAAATATTTTTCAGGCTGCCTATTATATTTTTTGATAGTAAAAGGGAAAATCATGAAAAAAGTCTTGTTCACTATATTAAGTGCTGCATTATGCCAAACCGCTTTTGCCAAAGGCATTCAAGTTAGCGATGCTTATGCTTATCCTACCGTTGGCAGCATGAATGCAGGTGGCGTGTTTTTGAGTTTGACTAATACCGATGCGCGTGCTGATAAATTAATCGGTGCAAGTGTGGCAGACACATTGGCGGAAAAAGTTGAAATCCATACACACATTAACGATAACGGTGTGATGCGTATGCGCGAATTAAAAGGTGGTTTAACATTGCCTGCTGGCAAAACGCAAGAGTTAAAACGCGGTAGCTATCATGTGATGTTGATGGGTTTGAAAAAACCATTGTCGGTGGGTGATACTTTCCCTGTAACCTTGAAATATCGTCGCAATAAAGCGCAAACCGTAACCGTAACCGTGCGTGAGCAGCAATATAAGGCCAATGCAGCGCACTCGCATGAACATCATCACGACCATCATCATGGTCATCATCACGAACACAATCATCATCAACATTGATTGTGCTTTTAATTAGGCAGCCTGAAAAAACTAAAATATATTTTTCAGGCTGCCTCAATCAATTCATCAAAAAATAAACCCTATAAATTACTGGAATATTCATGCTTGCATTCAGGCAGCCTGAAAACTATCCTTATATTTTTTATACAGCAACACATCTACTATGAATCATCTTATCCAATCCATTTCCATTCCACACACCAATCGCACCATCGGCAGCGAAAAAGCATTAATTTCAGCACAAGAAGCCGCAGGCAGCCTGAAAGTTGAATTATCATTTGGTTTTCCAGCACAACATTTAGCCGATGAAATCCGTGCTGAAATTGCCCAAGCCACAGGCAAAAATGTGGATTTGACTATTCGCACCAACATTGTTGCTCATAAAGTTCAAAACGGCATTGCCACTATTAAAGGCGTGAAAAATATTATCGCCGTTGCATCGGGCAAAGGTGGCGTAGGCAAATCCACTACCACCGCCAATCTCGCCAGCGCAATGGCAAAAATGGGCGCACGCGTGGGCGTATTGGATGCAGATTTATATGGTCCCAGCCAACCAACCATGCTTGGTGTGGCAAATAGGCAGCCTGAACAACGTGATAATCATTTTATTCCTGTAACAAATGCAGATGGTATTCAAGTGATGTCCATTGGTTTTTTGGTTAATCCCGACCAAGCCGTTGTGTGGCGCGGACCGATGGTGTCGCAAGCCTTGCAACAGTTATTGTTTCAAAGCCAATGGGATGATGTAGATTATTTGTTTGTGGATTTACCCCCAGGAACGGGTGATATACAACTGACTTTGTCGCAAAAAATTCCCGTAACAGGTGCGATTGTGGTTACCACGCCGCAAGATATTGCGTTGATTGATGCACGCAAAGCCATTGATATGTTTGACAAAGTGAACATTGATATTATGGGTGTTTTAGAAAATATGTCGGTACACATTTGCAGCAACTGCGGACATCACGAAGCCATTTTTGGCGTAGATGGTGGCAAAAATCTAGCAGAAAAATTGAACGTGCCATTATTGGGACAACTGCCGTTAAGTTTGCCTGTGCGCGAAGCAATGGACAAGGGCGCTGCAAGTGATTTGTTGAAACAAAATCCAAGTGTTGCCGACATTTACACACAAGCCGCGTTTGCCGTTGCTTTGGCGGTGGCAGATAAAGGGCGCGATTTCAGCAGTAAATTTCCGAAAATTGTGATTGAATAATGCAAAGGCAGCCTGAAAAAGTTTTCAGGCTGCCTTTTTATACTTATTCTGCACGCGATGCTTTTTCCACTAAACCCGACAAACCTTGTCGCCGTGCCAATTCTTGTAACACATCTTCCACGCGCAAACCATGATGTGTCAGCAAAATCATCGCGTGAAACCACAAATCCGCCACTTCATAAATCAAATGCTCACCACCGCCATCTTTGCTTGCCATCAACACTTCGCCCGCTTCTTCAATTACTTTTTTCAAGATTTTATCTTCGCCCTTGTGTAGTAATTGCGCGACATACGATTCTTCTGGATTCGCAGTTTTGCGCTGTTCCAATACATTTTGAATTTCGCTTAAAATTTCCGACATTGATTTATCCTTATTGTGTTAAATATATTTTCAGGCTGCCTGTAACTTGTCCTCTCCCACGCTGGTGGGGAAGGGATAGATTCGTGCTTATTTTAAAAAATTGTCGTGTACTGATGAGGCAGCCTGAAAATCAAATATGCGTTTTACCATAAATCGCCATTTCATCTTTCAAAACCGCATCGCACACCACCCATTGTTCACCGTCCCACACACGATAAAAACAACTTTCGCGCCCCGTATGACACGCAATGCCACCCACTTGCTCAATCAACATTATGACCGCATCACCATCACAATCCAAACGCAATTCATGGACTTTTTGCATATGTCCAGATTCTTCCCCTTTTTGCCATTGTTTTTGGCGCGAACGGCTGTAATAATGCGCCAAACCAGTTTCCACCGTTTGTTGTAATGCTTCAGCATTCATATATGCGACCATTAACACACGGTGCGTTTGCCAGTCTTGCGCAATGGCGCACACCAAACCATTTGCGTCCCACTTAATTGCATCAAGCAAAGTTGTATTCATCATTCTCTCTTTTCAGGCTGCCTATTTATTTACTGAAACTTCCACAATGCAGCCACCATGTATTTGTTTATTTGGCTGATTTTGCACTACTTGTGGATTGATAGCAGGTGCGCCAGCACAACTAAATGCACTCAAAGAATTTTTTGGCGAACCTTGCACAATCTTATCGCTATACACCAAATACGCAAACGCCTTACGCTTGGCATCATAATAACGCACGATTTGCAAACTCTTAAATGCAAAACTTGCGTTACGTTTAAATACCTTACGTGGTTTAGCCACCGCATTTTCATTGTATTCCACCATTGGCGCAGTTTGCACACAAGAAACGCTGGCATCGGACGCATCTTCTTCTAAATTAACTGTTTCTTTTAAGCCTCCTTTTTTTGCATAAGATAAAAAGCATGAGACACCACGCACATCTGGGTCATCAAATGCTTCCACTTCAATGCGGTCATTTTTACCCAACACATTGAATACGGTAGAAGCCTCGCCAATTTTATCTGTTTCCTTGCCACATGCTGCCAAACACAATGCAGCTGTTAGTACAAGCCATTTTTTCATCATGCTTTTCCTTTCATTATAAAAATTGTGCCATTTTCAGGCTGCCTTATTGATGAGTATGGTACAAGATTTCCCAACAAAACGTATCAAATTTTACAAAGAAATATGTTTTCTAAATAGGCAGCCTGAAAATCACATACAAATGTACAAATTATTTTATAATAATGCCCTTTTTTCAGGCTGCCTATTTTGTTTTATGAATCAAACTCCCACGCCCGATGCGCTGATTGAAGCTGCTTTGCTCACCCATACCGAACCTTTAAGTGAACGTGAAATGCGCGAATTATGCGACCCTCATTTATCGCAAGACAAATTGATTGACGTATTAAGCGCACTCAAATTACGTTGGCATAATCGTGCTCTACAACTGGTGCACAGCGCACAAGGCTGGCGGTTTCAAATTGCACCAAGCGCATTTGAACGATTAGGTAGTCTGCACGAACAGCGTACGCCTCGTTATTCACGTGCTGTTTTGGAAACTTTGGCGATTATTGCGTACCAACAACCCGTTACACGCGGTGATATTGAAGCCATTCGCGGTGTCAGCGTATCACAAAATGTCATACAGACGTTACAAGAACGCGGCTGGATTGAAATTATTGGGCAGCGTGATACGATTGGTAAACCCGCATTATGGGCGACCACTAAGCAATTTTTAGCTGATTTGCAACTGGAAACACTCGCTGATTTGCCGCCGCTTACAGAATTGGGTGAATTGGTGTTACCTGAAACATTGACCATTTTACCAACTGATGATGAGTAAAATAAAGCAGCCTGAAAAGTATCCAAACTACTTTTCAGGCTGCTTTATTTCATTTTATTTACCATCCCAAGCTTCAATGGCTTGTTCACGAATTTTAACGCGATTGAGAGCATCACCTTTGAAATAATCGGGTGCCAAGCCACCTTCCCAATCTCCATAACTTGGATTAGGTAATATGATGAATTTTTTACCGAAATCATCTTTATGAGCCTCAACAAAAGCTTTGCGTTCGGCATTTTGTTTCTTATAAGGCGCATCACTAAAGTCATTTAAATTATCACCAACATACAACACAATTTCATAGCCTTGCTGTTCAATTTCAGCAAAACGTGGCGATTTATTGGATTTATCTTTTTTCAATAACAATGATTGTTCATCAACACCACTAAATCCCAAGCGTTTCATATCATCAATTGTCGCTTGTTTTTCATCAGTATCTGTGCGATTAGATACATAAAAAATTTTACCCCCGTTATTATTAACAAAATGACTAAATTCTACAGCTCCTGAAATTGCACGGCTTTGTCGCGCATTGACCCAACGAGTCCACACTTTAGGATCAAAGCTCATACCATTGCGAATTTGCCAACCTGCATGCAGACTGTTATCTAGCATGGTTTCATCCAAATCTACCACAACAGCACGTTTTTTGCCTTCACTGGCTTTACTGTGCATAAACGCCATTTTGGCAACATTAAATGCTTGATGTGCCAATGCTTGATACTCTCCTGATTGCTGCACCCAGTTAATACCGAATAGCGTATGTTGTTGTAACTGCTTATTTGCATGGATTGTTTCTGCTTTATTATCAAAATTTGATGCACAACCATTTAATAATAAAGTAGAAAAAGCGATTGTAGCTATTAATTTTTTCATGATGGCACTCCTTAAGTGGATTGTTTGGGAAAAAGCGTTGTATTCATCAGTTATTTTACACTTGGAAGATGAAATTGAATATATTTTGAAAGGAGATTATATGCAACTAGAAACTAATAGCTGTGTAGCTATGCTGGACGTGATATTGATTTTGTAGATAAATTCAAAGTAGCAGCGACAGATAGTACATTACATAAAGAGTTGATAGTTCTGTATGATTTTATGCTAGTTAAAAATAAAGTAGTATAGCTAGTTTTCTTATGTACTTAGTTTATTGTACACAGCGGTTGCTGTTGCCTTATCTTAATTTTAATTTGAAACGACTATGATATAAGCCGTAAAAATAAATAATAAAAGATTTTTTAAAATTAAAATTCTTAATTTTTCTTAATTTTGAAATAAAGTTTTTTAAATAAGTTCATAAATAATTTATTTACAGGCGATGATAATTTTACTACACAATATAATTGTTAAATATTGTATTTATTTGTTAAGTACTACACAAATTACGAGAATATTGTTAAAATATGCAAATATTGTAATTGAGTAAAATTTTTATAACGAGACGATAATTGTCTCCCAATATTTTTAATAGGAGCAAATCATGAGCGATTTGAACGCTTTATTCCAACAACTGAAACAACGTGACCCCAATCAACCTGAATTTCACCAAGCAGTAGAAGAAGTATTTGGTAGTTTGCAACCTTTCTTGGCAAAAAATCCTAAATACACACAACAAGGTTTGTTAGAGCGCATTGTTGAACCTGAACGTGTGATTATGTTTCGCGTGTCTTGGGTAGATGACAAAGGTCAAGTGCAAGTAAATCGTGGTTATCGTGTGCAAATGAGTTCAGCGATTGGTCCTTACAAAGGTGGATTGCGTTTCCATCCAACCGTTAATTTGGGTGTGTTGAAATTTTTAGCATTTGAACAAGTTTTCAAAAATGCTTTGACTACTTTGCCAATGGGTGGCGGTAAAGGTGGTTCAGATTTTGACCCCAAAGGTAAATCTGATGGCGAAGTAATGCGTTTTTGCCAAGCATTTATGAGTGAATTGTACCGCCATATTGGTGCGGATACAGACGTACCTGCTGGCGACATTGGTGTGGGTGGTCGTGAAATTGGTTTCTTATTTGGTCAATACAAAAAATTGTCTAATGAATTCACATCTGTATTAACTGGTAAGGGTTTGGTATATGGCGGTAGCCTGATTCGTCCAGAAGCAACTGGTTACGGTACAGTTTACTTTGCTGACAGCATGTTAAAAACCAAAGGTGACAGCATGGCTGGTAAACGTGTCATCATTTCAGGCAGTGGTAACGTAGCGCAATATGCGGCTGAAAAATCTATTCAGTTGGGTGCGAAAGTATTGACTGTATCTGATTCCAATGGTTTTGTAAAATTTGCTGATAGTGGCATGAATGAAACACAACTGGCTGCATTGATTGAATTGAAAGAAGTTCGTCGTGAACGTTTGTCTGTATATGCAAAAGAACAAGGTTTAGAATATTTTGAGGGTAAAAAACCTTGGGGTGTGGCTTGTGATGTGGCATTGCCTTGCGCGACTCAAAATGAGTTGGACGAAAATGATGCGAAAACATTGTTGGCAAATGGCGTGAAATGTGTGGCAGAAGGTGCTAATATGCCTGCTACTTTGGGTGCGGTTGAAGCATTTATTAAAGCACAAATTTTGTATGCTCCTGGTAAAGCCTCTAATGCGGGTGGCGTAGCAACTTCTGGTTTAGAAATGAGCCAAAATGCAATGCGTTTATCTTGGGCGCGCGAAGAAGTGGATTCTCGCTTGTTTAACATTATGGCAGATATTCATGAAAACTGTGTCGCCAATGGTAAAGAAGGCGATTTTGTGAATTATGTAAACGGTGCGAATATTGCTGGTTTCAAGAAAGTGGCTGATGCTATGTTATTGCAAGGTATTGTGTAATTAATGCATTGATTTAAAAAATAGGAAATCCCCTGTTTTCATGATGAAAATAGGGGATTTTTTAGTTTCAGGCTGCCTTATTTGATGATTATTCTTCAATAGAAGCAGTTTGTTGTTCAGGCTGTGGCAACAATGCTTTCATAGACAAACGCACACGACCACGCTCATCTACTTCCAATGCTTTCACTTGCACGGTTTGACCGACTTGCAAATAATCGCTCACATTGCGTACACGTTCATGCGCAATTTGGCTGATATGCACCAAGCCATCTTTGCCTGGCATAATGGTTACAATCGCGCCAACATTGTTGTCCAGCAATTTAATCACTTGACCTTCGTACACTTTACCCACTTCCACTTCGGCAGTAATCATTTCAATGCGTGCTTTTGCTGCTTCGCCTGCTTCGGCGGTAGTAGCCGCAATGGTTACTGTGCCATCTTCGGCAATATTAATTTCTGTACCTGTTTCCGCAGTGATGCCGCGAATGGTTTCACCGCCTTTGCCAATCACTTCGCGGATTTTATCGGGGTTGATTTTCATCGTGTACAAACGTGGCGCGTGTTGCGACAATTCTTGTGGGCCCGCAACGGCTTCCTGCATTTGCGCCAAAATGTGCAAACGTGCTTCTTTGGCTTGAATCAAGGCTACCTGCATGATTTCTTTGGTAATGCCTTGAATTTTAATGTCCATTTGCAAAGCGGTTACGCCTCCGGTCGTACCTGCTACTTTGAAATCCATGTCGCCCAAATGGTCTTCATCGCCCAAAATATCGGTCAATACGGCAAATTTATTGTCTTCCAAAATCAAGCCCATGGCGATGCCTGCAACGTGCGCTTTCAAAGGCACACCTGCCGACAACAAGCTCAAACAACCGCCACACACGCTCGCCATAGATGACGAACCGTTGGATTCGGTAATCTCGGAAACCACGCGCATGGTGTAGCTGAAATCTTCGGGTTTGGGCAATACGGCTACCAAAGCGCGTTTTGCCAAGCGACCATGACCGATTTCACGGCGTTTCGGTGCGCCCACGCGACCCACTTCGCCCGTAGAATACGGTGGGAAATTGTAGTGCAACATAAAGCGGTCGGTGTATTCGCCGCTCAATGCGTCAATGATTTGCTCATCACGCGCCGTACCCAAAGTTGCTACCGCCAAGGCTTGCGTTTCGCCGCGTGTGAACAATGCTGAACCGTGTGTGCGTGGCAAAACATTGGTTTGAATGTTCAATGGGCGCACGGTGCGCGTATCACGACCGTCAATGCGTGGCTGACCTGCCAAGATTTGACCGCGTACCACGTCCGCTTCCAACTGTTTGAAAATGCCCTTGATTTCGTTTTTGGCGAGCGTGTCGGTTTCTTCGTTAATCAAAGCGGCTTCAACGGCTGCCCATGCTTCGTCCAATTTCGCCACACGCGCTTGTTTTTGGCGGATTTTGAAAGCTTCGGCAATCAGGCTGCCTGAAATGTCTTTCACTTTGGCGATTAAATCGGTGTTTGGTTCAGGGGCTTTCCAATCCCAAACTTCGGGGTTCACTTCGGCAGCAAATTCGTTAATGGCGCGAATCACAGTTTGCATTTGTTCATGACCGTACACCACCGCACCCAACATCACGTCTTCGGGCAAGATGTCGGCTTCGGATTCCACCATCAACACGGCTTGCGCGGTACCTGCCACCACCAAATCCAATTGTGAAGTGCGCAATTCGGTTTTGCTTGGATTCAACAAATATTGACCATTGGCATAACCGACACGCGCTGCGCCGATTGGACCTGCAAACGGTACGCCGCTCAACACCAAAGCGGCAGATGCGCCAATCATGGCAGGAATATCGCTGTCAATTTCAGGGTCGCATGAAACTACCATGGCAACAATTTGCACATCATGGTAGAAACCTTCGGGAAACAATGGGCGAATAGGGCGGTCAATCAAGCGGCTGGTCAAAATTTCTTTTTCGCTTTGTTTGCCTTCACGTTTGAAAAAGCCACCCGGAATGCGACCTGCGGCATAAGTACGTTCAAAATAATCCACTGTTAATGGGAAAAAGTCTTGCCCTTCTTTAACTTCTTTATTAGTGGTAACGGCAACGAAAACAACGGTATCGCCCATAGAAACTTTAACCGCACCTGCCGCTTGGCGTGCCATTTCGCCTGTTTCTAGTGTTACAGTGTGATTGCCGTATTGGAAAGATTTAATGTGTTTGTTGAACATTATGTGTCCTTAATAAAAGTAGATAAATGTTCGCGCACTAAAACACTATTGATGCACACTTTTTGCCAATGTGCATGGGTAGTATTTCAGGCTGCGAACGAGTTAAAAAACGATTGGATTTTAACATGAAATTGTGTTTTCAGGCAGCCTGAAAATAGGGTAAATCTTTTTTTCAGGCTGCTTTGGTGATTTTGATGATTAAACTAGGGTAGGGCGGTGAACAACAGTTTATTTTGGTCTTTATTTTGCTATATGTTTTCAGGCTGCCTGAAAGGTGTTTCTAATCAAGCCGCAGTCTGCTAAAATCCGCGTTTACGTTTTTCAATTATTAAATAAGGAAAATAAAATGAATGATGCTACACAACCTAATCCATGGCTGGGTATGTTGCCTTGGCTTGCTGTTTTTGCGGTAATGTATTTTATTATGATTCGTCCGCAACAAAAACGCGAAAAACAACGTCAAGCCATGATTAGTACTTTGAAAAAAGGCGACCGTGTTTTACTGTCATCTGGTTTTTATGGTCGCGTGGTTAAAACGGGCGAACATATTTTTTCTATTGAATTGGGCAAAGGTTTTGTAGTGGAAGTGGAACGTAATGCTATTTTGTCTAAAGCAGAAGTTCCTGCTGAAAACACACAAGTTTCTGCCGAATAATTTTTCAGGCTGCCTTATCTATCAAAAAGGCAGCCTGAAAACCGATTTTTATCTTCCAAACAAAGGTTTGATTTGAAATGAACCGTTATCCTCTTTGGAAAAATTTGCTGATTATTTTTACCATTATTGTGGCGATTATTTATACATTGCCCAACTTATATGGTGTTACCCCAGCAATTCAAATTTCCACTAATCGTCAGTCGCTGGTGATTAATGAAGCAACTGAAAAAACTGTAACTGAGGCGCTGCAAAAAGCAAATATTGCTCATGATGGTATGTTTTTTGCAGGAGGCAGCCTGAAAGTTCGTGTTAGTGATGCCAACAAAATTTCGGCGCGTGATGCGATTGATAACGCATTGGGCGAAGGTTATATTGTGGCACAAAACCAAATTGCAGATAGCCCAGAATGGCTGGAAAAAATTGGTGCGAAACCGATGTTTTTGGGTTTGGACTTGCGTGGCGGTGTGCATTTTACAATGCAAGTGGATATGAAAGCGGCTTTGGAAAAAACGCTTGACCGTTATGCAGGTGATGTGCGCCGTCAATTACGTAGTTTAGGCATTCGTTCTGGCACAATTCGTAAAACAGCTGATAGTTTGGTCATTCCGTTCCAAGATGCGGCTGATTTGCAAAAAGCGTATCCTGAATTACAAAAATTGTTGGAAGGTGCAACATTGAGTACTGAAGACAATAATGTAACTATTACGCTGCCTGAAACTTTGTTGCAACAAATTCGTACTGATGCGGTTAAACAAAATATTACGACATTGCACAATCGTGTGAATGAATTGGGGACTTCTGAACCTGTGATTCAACAAGCAGGTGCAGATCGTATTGTGGTGCAGTTACCAGGTATGACCGATACTGCCAAAGCCAAAGATATTATTGGGCGCACGGCAACATTGGAAGTTCGCATGGTGAGTATGGATGCGACTCAGTTTGCACAAGCGCAAGCAGGGAATGTTCCCGCTGGCTATGAATTGCTGAAAGACAAAGAAGGTCATTCTTATTTGGTCAGTAAACAAGTGGAATTGACGGGCGATAATATTAACTCGGCGCAAGCAGGTTTTGAGCCACAAACTAATCGTCCTGCTGTGAATTTGGCATTAGATGGTGCGGGTAGTTCTATTTTTGCGGATTTGACTGCTGCCAATAAAGGCAAAATCATGGCGATGATTTTGATTGACCAAGGGAAGTCTGAAGTCATTACTGCGCCGCGTATCAACGATACCATTACAGGGGGACGTGTCCAAATTACAGGTATGCAAGGTACGGCAGAAGCCAATGATGTTGCGTTATTGTTACGCGCAGGTTCGCTGGCTGCACCAATGGAAATTGTGGAAGAACGTACGATTGGCCCATCTTTGGGTGCGGAAAACATCGCTAAAGGTATCAATTCAACTGTATGGGGCTTTGTGGTCGTTGCTGTATTTATGATGATTTATTATCGTCTATTTGGTGTTTTTTCAACGATTGCATTAGCATGCAATTTGCTGTTTTTATTCTCTATTTTGTCAGCATTGCAAGCCACTTTAACTTTGCCAGGGATTGCCGCAATGGCTTTGACTTTGGGTATGGCGATTGATGCTAACGTATTGATTAATGAGCGTATTCGTGATGAATTACGCGAAGGCAAAAAAGCACAAGTGGCGATTAAAGAAGGTTATGACCATGCGTGGAATACCATTTTGGATTCCAACTTAACCTCGTTAATTGCTGGTGCAGCATTGTTAATTTTCGGTTCTGGGCCAGTGCGAGGTTTTGCGATTGTGCATTGCTTGGGTATTATCACGTCTATTTACTCATCGGTGGTGGTATCGCGCATGATGGCAAACTGGTGGTATGGTCGTCGCCGTAAATTGCAACACTTGTCTATTGGTATTCGCGTGCCAGCTGTAGTTGATGCGCCCGAAACGCTGCCATCTGTGAAGGAGTAAAATATGGAACTATTTCATTTTAAACGAGATATTCCGTTTATGAGCTATGGTAAGCTCACTACGGCGATTTCTTTAATAACTTTCATTTTGGCAGTAGTATTTTTATTAACGCGCGGCTTGAATCTGTCGGTAGAATTTACGGGCGGTACCTTAATGGAAGTGGAATATTCACAACAACAAGGTGCGGATTTAAATCAAGTGCGCCATAGCCTAGACAGTTTGGGTATGGGCGAAATTCAAGTACAGGCATTGGGTACAAATAAGCATATTATGATTCGCTTGCCTAATACTGAAAATTTATCATCTGCCCAGTTGTCTAATAAGGTAATGGATATACTGAAAAAAGAACGTAGTGATGTGTCTTTGCGTCAAGTGGAATTTATTGGACCTGCGGTGGGCGATGAATTGGTCAGCAATGGTTTAACTGCACTGGTTGTGGTGATTTTAGGCATTATTGCTTATTTGGCGATGCGTTTTGAATGGCGATTTGCCATATCTGCCATTATTGCCAATGCGCATGATATTGTGATTATTCTTGGCTGTTTTGCCTTTTTTCAATGGGAATTTTCGCTGACTGTATTAGCTGGTGTGTTGGCGATTTTGGGATATTCCGTGAATGAATCGGTGGTAGTGTTTGACCGTATTCGTGAGAATTTCCGCAAAGGGTCAATGCGAAACAAATCAGTGAATGAAGTTATTGATAATGCCATTACTGCCACAATGGGTCGTACGGTGATTACACACGGTTCTACGGAGGCTATGGTTATTTCCATGCTGATATTTGGTGGGGCAGCGTTGAAAGGCTTTGCAACCGCGCTGACGATTGGGATTGTGTTTGGCATTTATTCTTCTATTTTGGTGGCAAGTCCTTTGCTATTGATGTTAGGTTTGAATCGCAGTAATGTGGTTAAACAAGAATCTGAAAAAGAAGAAATTGTGGTATAAATTAAATATAATCCATGAAAAAAGGCAGCCTGAAAAATATTTTTTCAGGCTGCCTTTTTTCATAGTTGTCAAAAATAGAAATAACACTGTACTATTTTTTAGCCAGCTATATCCAGTTATGCCTGACTATCCAACCAACGTTCTGCATCCAAAGCTGCTTGGCAACCGCTGGCTGCGCTGGTAATGGCTTGACGATACACATGGTCTTTCACATCGCCAGCCGCCCACACACCTTCAATATTGGTTGCACCAACATTGCCTTCATTACCACCGCGTGTGATGAGATAACCTGTTTCATCCATATCTAACTGACCTTTGAAAATATCAGTATTTGGTTTGTGTCCAATCGCAATAAACACACCTTTGACTGCAATGTCTTCGCTGCTACCATCGTTATGTTGCAAGCGAGCCCCTGTAACGCCCATATCATCGCCCAAAATTTCTGCTAGTTGCGCATTGGTTTTCAGCATAATTTTGCCTTCTTCCACACGTTTCATCAATTTTTCCACCATGATTTTTTCAGCGCGGAATGTATCACGGCGATGAATCAGTGTAACCGTATTGGCAATATTGGCTAAATATAAAGCTTCTTCCACCGCAGTATTGCCACCACCGACAACAGCCACATCTTGACCTTTATAGAAAAAACCATCACAAGTTGCACACGCAGAAACTCCTTTCCCTGCAAAAGCCTCTTCGCTTGGTAAACCCAAATATTTGGCGGATGCACCTGTCGCTACAATCAATGCATCACAAGTGTACTCGCCCATATCGCCAGTCAATTTAAATGGACGATTGTGTAAATCCACCGCATTGATTTGGTCAAATACAATTTCTGTACCAAAACGTTGTGCATGATTTAAAAAATGTTCCATTAATTCTGGACCTTGTATGCCATTAGCAAAGGCGGGGTAATTGTCCACGTCGGTGGTTGTCATCAATTGACCACCTTGTGCCATGCCAGTAATGATGACAGGCTGTAAATTGGCGCGTGCAGCATAAACCGCAGCGGAGTAGCCTGCTGGACCAGAACCAAGAATGATGAGTTTGTGATGTTGTGCCATGAATTTGTCCTTGTGTAAATAAAAAAGCGAGTGAATTGTACCATAGCTGGTAATTACAAAGTGTTTCTATAGTGGATTAGGTTTAACAGAATGGGGCAGCAAATTATTTCAGGTACAAAACTTTGCAAAACCTATTCAGTCTGCTTGAAGTTGTAGGACAGATACTTAGAACCTGTATTCACAATCTTAATAACTTGCTTTTATCGCCACTTTATGCGCTTACTGTGTTAACTTTTCATGCCAATATGTTCAATATATTGGCATGAAAAGTCGCCTTGTATCCGCAAAAATTGTCAATAAAATCAAGCAATCAATCTTATGAATACAGGTTCTTATATTTGAAAGATTTTCTAAATAAAAACAACTGATTGATAAATATAGAAAATGTTGGATTAAAAAATCTAACCTACAATTTTAGATTTTACAAAGTTTTCAGGCTGCCTAATATGTTAGGCAGCCTGAAAACTTTTATCCTAAATATAGATTATTGTTTTTTCGCACCAAATGCACCCAAAATGTCGTCTGTGCTTTTTGAATTGAACACACCACCCATTTCAGCAGCTTTAGGACCGAAGAAACGACCTTGTACTTCTACATCATTTTTAGTACCAGAGAATCCATTACCTGAGATTTTGCCTTCTACCGCAATGTCTTTAACTTTATTAACATCAACAGTAACATCGCTAACACCATAGCCTTTGGCAGTATTTTCAATAATGGCATTTCTCATAGCAGATTTTGTTGCATCAACATCGGCTTTAATTGTACCAGTAACTGTTTTCGCACCATAATCCACATTGAATTGAGTTGTACCAATAATTTTATTAGGGTCTAATGGAGAGTTGGTTGTACCATTTGCATAATAAATAGCGTGACCTTTGTATTCTGCTTTACCTGTTGTTGGCATATCAGCATTATCAGTCAATTTACCATGTGCAATCATGGTGTCAATGAACTCAGCTTTGTTCGTTGGTTTAATATCTTCTCGTACACGATTTACAACACCAAACCAAGTATAGCTGTAGCCGCCACGACTAGATTGGAAAACAGATTCAGGAGAGAACAAGATATATTCTTCTTCTGTAATAGGGTCTTTTTCTTTTTTGCCTTCACCTTCAGTTAATACATTTAAACGAGGTGTTTGCGCAGCTTTCATCAACAAGATTTCTTTGCCATCAACAATCACTTTATCCAATTGGTCGCCACTTAATACATGTTTGGTATTGCGCAACTGTGGTTGTTGTGTCGCCACGCCACCCCAATTAAATTCTGTATCAAAGCTCATTGATTTATCAAAGTTGGCATCAGTATATTTAACTACGGAGCTGCTGTTATTAGAAGTAGAAGGTGCTGTGGTATTTGTATTGGTAGTTGAGCTATCTGTATTGCTAGCAGTGCCTGAATTGCTAGAACCACTTGAAGCACTACTACCGCCGCCAGAACTTGTTGATAATGATAAACCTTTATTACCACCACCGCCACAAGCTGCTAATAGTACCGCGCAAGCACAAATTGTTAACTTTCCTAAAAATCGTGTTGTCATGATGTAAACTCCAAAAATTTCAAAAATTGATGTTAATGCAAACGCCAAACGCCAAACGCCATAAACGTCAAACGTAATATTTGTTAAGCATTTTCCCGACCATCTTTGTTAATTATAGCGTGAAATTTTGTAAAAAGGAAATATTTAAATTATAAGGATATTCTGAAAGATATGTAATATGAAAATGGAGTGATATCATATATATCATTTCACAACAAAATAAAATTATAGTAGATTATTCTAGGATAGAGTAATCTTGAATTTAGCTTGCCACTTTGAAGTATATACATGAATTTTTATGAAACTGAAGAGGTAGCCTAAAAATATAGGTAGTTTGGATATTTGTATCTGACAAATTCTGTGATTTCATCGGAAAATGTTGGATGCGAATATTTGACCTACGGAGAACTTGGCAGGTTTGTTCCAAATAGTCATGGGGAGATGGATTTCAGGCTGCCTGAAAATTTTTGTTGTATACTGAAAGGCAGCCTGAAAAAAACAAGATTTTATAAATGATTTTAAGATGAGGAATATACAATGACTGACACACGCCAAAATCGCGCTGCCAATGCCTTGCGCGATGTTCAGATTACGCCGAATTTTCTGCCCTACGCGGACGGTTCGGTTTTGATTGCTTGCGGCAACACGAAAATCATTTGTACCGCTACGATTGATGAAAATGTCCCCTCTTTTTTGCGTGGCAAAGGCGAAGGCTGGGTAACGGCAGAATACGGCATGTTGCCCGCGTCCACCCAGTCGCGCATGAAACGCGAAGCGGCGGCAGGCAAACAATCGGGTCGCACGCAAGAAATTCAGCGTTTGATTGGGCGCAGCCTACGCGCTTGCGTGGACATGAAAAAATTGGGCGAACGCCAAATTCTGATTGATTGCGATGTGATTCAAGCGGATGGCGGCACGCGCACCGCAAGCATTACGGGCGCGTATGTGGCGTTGAAAATCGCGGTGGCGAAAATGTTGGCGGACGGCAGGCTGGCTGAAAACCCGCTTACAGGTAGCGTGGCGGCTGTGTCGGTGGGTGTGGTGGGCGGTGTGCCTTTGCTGGATTTGGATTACCCCGAAGATTCAGGCTGCGACAGCGATGTGAATTTGGTCATGCTCAATGCGGAAAAAATCATTGAAATTCAAGGCACGGCAGAAGGCGCTGCGTTCAGCATGGCGGAATTGGCGGAATTGATTGCCTTGGGGCAAAAGGGGATTGCGGCATTGACGGTTTTGCAGGAGAAGGCGTTTCAGGCTGCCTGAAAATGAGTAAATATCTATTTTTAAAAATAAAATCA
Organism: Wielerella bovis; assembly: GCF_022354465.1. Taxonomy (NCBI): domain Bacteria; kingdom Pseudomonadati; phylum Pseudomonadota; class Betaproteobacteria; order Neisseriales; family Neisseriaceae; genus Wielerella; species Wielerella bovis. The sequence continues at coordinate 1,112,863 of NZ_CP092361.1, forward strand.
TGGCGATTTTGGCTTATTGGCTATGTTTTGCCGATTGCGATAATGTTGGCGATGGCGTGTTGGCGAGCTTATGATTTAATCATGAATCCGCCGCAATTATTGGTTTCAGAACATGAATTTGCTGCAGATTTTGGTTTTGTTTTTGCCGTATTGGTCTTATTTTTGACGGCATTGTGGCAATTTTGCGCTTTTTTATACCATTTAATCAGCAGCCACCGCCAGAAAAAACAGCACACCCCTGAACAATGGCGCAATCATGTGAAATTAAGTTGGCTATTATTGATTGAATTTATTTTGTATCCCATTGTGATAATTGGTATTTTTATTTTGGTGGAAAATTTATTTTATCGTGTACCCTGAATTTTCAGGTAGCCTTTCACTACACGACAAATTTTGTTTGCCAACAAGCTGTCCCTCCCCCGTCCTAAACGGGGGAGAGCTAGGGAGGGGGAAATCGGTGGAGCAAATGAATTTTTTGAAAATCAACGAACCACCCCCACTCTAACCCTCCCCCGCTAGCGTGGGAGGGAACAGGTTTCAGACAGTCTGAAAGATTTTTGTCGTTACTGAAAGGTAGCCTGAAAATTAACATGAAAGAAAAACCATGAGCAAACAACAAGATGACGACAACCGTGAAGACACCATGCGCCTAGACAAATGGTTGTGGGCGGCACGCTTTTTCAAAACGCGCTCTTTGGCGAGCAAGCATATTGAGCTGGGTCGCGTGTCGGTCAATGGCGTGAAAACCAAAACCAGCAAATACATCGTCGTGGGCGATGTGGTGGATTTAACTTTAAATTCATTGCCCTATAAATTGAAAATCCTTGAGCTCAATCATCAGCGCAGACCCGCGCCCGAAGCCCGTTTACTCTATGAAGAAGACGTGCAAACTGTCGCCCAACGCGAAGCGCAAAAAGCACTAGACCAAGCCAGCCGCATTACCGCTGCTTATCCAGATGGTCGCCCCACCAAACGCGACCGCCGCCAATTGGATAAAATGAAGCGTGGCGATTGGTCATTTTAAGCCAAAACTTTGTAAGAACCTGTATTCACAATCTTAATAACTTGTTTTTATCGCCACTTTATGCGCCTACTGCATTGGCTTTTCATGCCAATATGTTCAATATTGGCATGAAAAGTCGCCTTGTATCCGTAAAAATTGGCAATAAAATCAAGCAATCAATCTTATGAATACAGGTTCTAAAACTCAAAATTATAGGTCGGATTCTTGAATCCAATATTTGTTTTTTTATTTAAAATCTTCGGATACGACTATCTGACCTACAAGTTTTCAGGCAGCCTGAATGGCTTTGACCAAGGTTTCAGTCAGCCTTCTCGTCCGTCTAAACGGGGGGTGGTAAGCCATGGCGCATAACGAATAAAATAAATCAACAATGATGCGGCAAACAATACGGCTGATAATCGAAGAGAATGAACATACGCTGTTTCGTTAATAAACATCATAATAGCAGCGAATGCTCGCATAATAGTGGCTGCAATCATTAACCAAAATGCGGTAGGCAAATATTTGGGGGCAGGGTAAAGTTGTCGTGCGGTGTGTCCCAATGCGGTGCGTGTCATCATGCTGAGGGTCAGTAAACCAATGCCACCAACCGCAATTAAGTGTACGCCCAGCGAGGTAAATTGTGGTGCGATAAATCCTAATGCCATGCCTATCATGCCGAGTGAAGTTAAACCATAACCTGCGTGCAATGTCCATAACATTGGTTCGGACAGAATTTCTTTTTGAAACCAACGTTTGGTTTGTAAGCAACCTAAAATTCCTGCGTACATAAGCAGATAAAATGACAGGGCAACGGCAGTTTGTGTCATCATCAAGATTGCGGCAAGCATGGGTGCGATAAGCGCGGAATGAACGCGCCATGCTGGGCTGCTGATTTGTGGCGTGTTCAAGCGGCGTGAGGTAAAAAAGGGAATGATGCGATTGCCGATTAAACCGATGAAACCTGATACCATCATTAAACCAGCGAATAAACCATTGTTTAATGCGCTGCCGTTCATATTGAATAGATAAAAGTGAAACCATAAATGCGTGAAGCCGAGCATTACAAGAGCAAAAACGGCAATGTAGTTGCGCGAATTTCGGCTACGCCAAATGGCAGTTCCCATGCAATGTGCAGCGAGAAAATAGAATGCGGTACCAAATAATCCTGTTAAAAATGCGCTGGGTAAAAAAGTGGTTAGGCGAGCTAATAACCATAAAAATACCAATGTCATCAACATTTTACCTCGCGTTGGTGCTTGTCCTGTCCATGTTGCACCAGCGGTTAGCAAAAAGGCGACGACAATCGTACCAGCATAGCCCCAAATCATTTCGTGCGCATGCCAAAAATAAGCGGGCATGCCACGCGTGCCTGTATAGCCGAAACCCCATAATAAAATGGAAATGACGGCGTACAATGATGTCAGTAAATACAGAGGGCGAAATGCCATCGCCCAAACAGGGTGATTAGGGCAAAAATAGGTTTGCAAATTTTTCATAATATGGCTCTTTCTAGGCAATGGTTTGAACTGTGATTTTAAGATTCGTAAAATATGAACATTATGAAGGTGGATTTTACACGCAGTGAAGGTAAATTGCTATTTTCAGGCAGCCTTTATTGTTGATATATAGCTGTGTAAAACCAATGAGTATATAAACTGGATTATATTAGCGGAAAACCTGTATTCTATTGAATACTATCTCATTACCCATTTGTCAGGCAGCCTGAAACCTAAATTAAAAAGGAAAAACAACATGATACCCTACGGTAAACAAACCATTTCCGAAGCCGACATCGCTGCCGTTGTCGCCACACTCAAGTCTCCTTATCTAACTCAAGGCAATAAAGTTCCCGAATTTGAACAAGCATTGGCACAATATTGTGGCGCAAAATACGCCGTTTCCGTCAACAGCGCGACTTCCGCGCTGCATATTGCCTGTCTTGCACTGGGTTTGGGCATAGGCGATGTGTTGTGGACAACGCCCACCACCTTTGTCGCTTCCGCCAATTGCGCCTTGTATTGTGGCGCGAGCGTGGATTTTGTGGATATTGACCCGAAAACATTCAATATTTCCATTCAACATTTGGCTGAAAAATTAGCCCAAGCCAAAATTGCAGGCTGCTTACCGAAAATTGTTGTGCCTGTACATTTGTGTGGCGAACCCTGCGATATGGCAGCCATCAAACAATTGGCGGACGAATACGGCTTTAAAATCATTGAAGACGCGTCACACGCGATTGGTGCAAGCTATCGTGGTGGCAAAGTGGGAAATTGCGAATTCAGCGACATCACCGTATTCAGTTTCCATCCTGTGAAAATCATCACCACCGCCGAAGGTGGCTTAGCAAGCACCAATAATGCTGATTTAGCAAACAAAATGGCGCGACTGCGTTCGCATGGCATTACACGCGAAAGCAGCGAAATGGTAGGTGAGCCAGATGGCTCATGGTACTATCAGCAAATAGATTTAGGCTATAACTACCGCATGACTGAAATGCAAGCCGCGCTGGGTTTGAGCCAATTATCGCGTTTGGATGAATTTGTGGCGCGCCGTCATGTGTTGGCAGCACAATATGATGATTTATTAGCGGATTTACCTGTGGGTTTGCCATTCAGGCAGCCTGAAAATGTATCGGCTTTGCATTTATATCCCATACTGGTTGTGCCTGAAAAACGCCGACAAGTATTTGATTATTTGCGCCAAAATGGCATTGGCGTAAATGTGCATTATATTCCTGTGCATACGCAACCGTATTACCGCGAACAATTCGGTTTCGCGCACGGCGATTTTCCCAATGCGGAACATTATTATGCACAAGCAATCAGTTTGCCCTTGTATTTTGATTTATCAGATGATGAACAAAAACAAGTGGTTGAGACATTGAAACGTGCATTACAGGCAGCCTGAACATGACCCTAGCGATTATCCCAGCGCGTGGTGGCAGCAAACGCATTCCACGTAAAAACATTAAATTATTTAACGGCAAACCCATGATTGCTCACAGCATACTCGCCGCGCAAAATTCAGGCTGCTTTGAACGCATTATCGTTTCCACCGATGATGCGGAAATTGCCGAAATTGCACAACAATATGGCGCGGAAGTGCCATTTACGCGCCCAGCCGAATTGTCCGATGATTTTGCCACCACAGGCGCGGTTATCGCCCATACAATTGATTTTATGCAAAAACAAGGAGGTTGGCACGGCGACATCGCTTGCTGTATTTATGCCACCTCGCCCTTTATTCAGGCTGCCGATTTGCAAATTGGCGCAACAAAATTGCGTGAAACGGGCGCGGATTTTGCCTTTTCTGTAACCGATTACGCTTTTCCCATTCAACGCGCTTTGAAATTGGATGATGTGGGCGAAGTGGCGATGTGGCAGCCTGAAATGTTTGCCGTGCGCTCGCAAGATTTGGCAACCGCTTGGCATGATGCAGGGCAATTTTATTGGGGAACAAGCACCGCATGGCTCGCGCAAAAACCAATTTTTAACAGCAAAAGTGTGGGTGTGAAATTGCCGCGTTATCGTGTGCAAGATATTGATACTATTGGTGATTGGGAATACGCAGAATTGATGGCGAAAGTGTTGCTAGAATAGAACGAATAGGTTTCGGGGAAACTGAAAATTTTGCAAAATCCATTCAGGTAGCCTGAAATTTTGTAGCACCTGTATTTTTAACTCTTATTAGGGTTAAAAATACAGGTGCTACCATTTGAGTTTTGCAAAGGTTTTAGCCTGTATTCATCATCTTAAGTTTTCTTCTTTATTATAGTTGTTTCAAATACAAATAGTGCTACAGTGTTGCCAACACTCTAGTGTTGTCGCTTTGTCCGTGTTAATTTGAAGCGACTATCTTACTTCATACGACTACAATATTGCTTTTCAAGCCAATAGACCCGAAATTGGCTTGAAAATTTGCGTTGCATTATATTAATATGGCAAATATGGATTCTTAGAACCTGTATTCACAATCTTAATAGCTTGCTTTTATCGCCACTTCATGCGCCTACTGCGTTGGCTTTTCATGCCAATATGTTCAATATAGGCATGAAAAGCTGCCTTGTATTCGCAAGTGTGTCAATAGAATCAAGCCACCAATCTTATAAATACAGGTTCTTAAAATGCTTTACCCAATTCTACAAAAAATTGTTGTTTGTTGTAGCGATACAAAAGATGGTTACTTTGTTGTCGACTAGCAACCCACGCTAATTTGGGCATTAAGCCGTTCCATTGTATTTTATTGTGTGCAAAAGTAACGTAACTACTTAATTGGCGGTCTTTACGTCGCTCATTCAAAAACCAATCAGGAGCATCATAACGTCGTGTGGATGCTGTTATATTAACTGATGTTTCTAGGCCTTTCCAATAATTTATCCAGCCTAATCGTGTTGCTCGACGAGAATTAGCTGAACTTTTATCTCGTGCATTTTCACGCAAAAAGTCTGCACCAAACAATAAGATATTGCTTGGATTAACTTGATATTGAAAAGTTTGTGAAATTAAAAAGCTGCTACCGTCCAAAAAATTGCGTTGATTGTGTTTATTGTAGGCTGCGCGTACATTGGTAAAACTATACCATTTTTGCGAGAGTGGGCGGTTGTGTCGCACACGCATGCCATATTGCTGTGAATATGCTTTGCCACCAAACCAGCGTTTTTCGTAAATAGGTAAAATACGCCATTCTCGTTTGGCATTGCGGTGTGATATACCTAAATGCACTCCGATATTTAAATCATTATATTTGCTTTTGTTTTGGTAATGTTTACCATAAACTTGGCTACCCATAAGCAGAGACCAATTTTGTTTTAATGGAATTTTTTTGTCAGCAGTGAAATCATAAGATATGCCTCGAGCTTTTTCTGGTGGTGGAAAATTCCAAGCCCCAGTTGTTGTTTCTACAACTGTTTGATTAGGTGCATTGTTGATATTATTCTCACTTAAATAATTCAGGCTGCCTGAAAATTTCCATTTTTTTTGTTCTTGAAAAAACTTTTTATGTTGTTGTAAAACCTGATGAATTTCTTGGGGAAGATTGGAGTCTTGATTGAGAATTTCAACTTGTTCTTCTGCATCAAGATAACGAGCATCTTGCAATAAAGTTTGCATCAAATCAAAGCGAACAGGTGCAATATGATTTTGATTTTCTAAAATATTTTCATATAAACCAATTGCTTTATTGAGTTGTCCATCGGATTGAGCCAAACGTGCTTGTGCATATTGCGCTAAAATTTCATCTTTTTCGGTAAGCTGTAAATATAAAGGTAACAACAGCCGTACTGCATTCATATCTCGTGTCAGAACGGCTGAATCCAGCGCGTGTTGGAGTAGTTCAGGTTCATTTAATAAATCTTGCGACCGTATTTCACGCACATTTTCTGTATTTGATGTGTCATCTTTTGTAGGAATAAGTGACATCTCCTGCGATTTTTCAGGCAAGGCAATGTCCCAATGCTCACTAGGTTGAATTGTATCTAAAGTATGTTGTAATAACTGTGGGGCATTGGGTAAATTTGGAGAACGTATTTCGGGCATATTTTTTATATCTGATGCGGTTATCTCCATGTGTATTTCTGGATTTTGGTGCTGTTTTTTTAATACTGCAAAGTCTTTATATCCGCTAGATTGCACTGTATTCAAAGTATCTTGCCATGTTTGAGCGGTATTCAATAAATCTTGTGAATGTATTTCAGATGCATGTTCCGTTTTTGATGCGTTTTCGTGTATATATATGTTTGGATTTAATTGTGATTTTTCAGGCAAGGCAATATCCCAATGTTCGTTGGGTTGGTTAGATACAATAGAAGTTTGCGCCGTTGCAACTCCACAGCTTACTGAATACATCAAACACGACAATATTTTTATTTTCATAATGATTTTCCATAAAGTCAAAAACGGTTTCAGGCTGCTATATTCAATTATGCTGCCTGAAACCATTATTATAAACCTGAATTATTGTTTTTTCGCGCCAAATGCACCGGCAAAGTCAGGTTTGTTTTTTGTTCCTTTGTGGAAAGTACCACTCAATTCTTCTGCGGCAGAACCAAAGAAATGACCTTGCATATTTGTGCCATTATGTGTACCACTAAATGCATTACCAGAAATCGTGCCTTTTAATGCTACGCTATTGGCTTTAGGAATGCTCACTGTTCCATCAATCGTTTTATTGCCATAATTCACATTAAATTTAGCACTACCTGTATCCCAACCATCTGTTTGATTGCTAGCATATACAGCATGACCAACATAGGTAGCAGTACCTGTTGTTGGAACTTTATTGGCATCGGTAAATTGACCATGTGAAATTAAATAGAAAGAGTCTTCATTGTGAGGTTCATATACGCCAAAACGAGTGTAACTGTATCCACCATGTACTTTTTTGTAATCTTGATTTTTTGCATTAATGGTGTACCAAGAACCTACTTGAATACCAGGATCAATCAAAGTTAATTCTTTGCCATCAACTATGATTTTATCTAGATTATTGCCAGAAATGGGTTTATTTGTGCCATATTCACTAAAATTCCCATTTTTATCTATGAATTTCGTTGCACTACCTCCAAATTTGGTAGTATTTTGATTTGCGGTTGTGTTTTGTTGATTTGAACCGCTATTTGAGCCATTGTTATTTGGCTGATTTACTGTTGGATTTTGTTGATTTGCACCATTATGAGGAGCAGGTTTGGTTGTTGTTGGGCTACCTCCACCACTACTACCGCAAGCTGTTAGAAAAACTGCGCATGCACATGCCCCTAGTTTCCAAAAAATTTGTTTTGTTTTCATGGCAAAACTCCTGTTTTATAAACACAAATAAATTCATAGGATGATTAAGCTAGCGCTCAATCGCGTGTAATGTTATGTAGTTAAAAATGGGGCGTCAAGAGTTATAAAGAAAAGAAAGGAAGTTTGTTGTATTTTTACAAAATTAAGGTTTAAAGCTGCTTTAATATTAAGCAATTAATGAGTTGAATTTGTAAAATAATCATAATAAATCAATTATTTGAATTTTAACTTAATCAAAGCCTGTTTTAGGCAGCCTAAAACCTATATTTGAGAATATAACTTATAGTTTAAAAAAATATTTTATTATATTTCAATTAATTATGATTTAATGCTATTGGTTTCAGTATATAAAGATATAAAGTACTTTTAATTTCCATAAATTGACAAAATCGTCAAGTTCTATATAGATGCTAAAAACCTATATTCATCATTGTAATAGCTTTATTTTATCACTCTGCTGGGTTGGCTTTTCACACCAACTTGAACGAATTGGCAGTAAAATTAAGCTATCAATCTTATGAATATAGGTTGTTCTATTCAAATTATTGTTTTTTTGCACCAAATGCGCCCATGGCCTCAGGATTATTTGGTGTACCTTTGTGGAATGTTCCACCAACTTCTTCGGCATTAGGTCCAAAGAAACGGCCATTCATTTTATAGTTATCGTATGTGCCACTAAAGGTGTTGCCTGAAATTGTACCTTTTAGATTTACTGCAGGAAAATGACGATTTAGGCTGGTAATACTGGCAGCAACATTTTTTGTACCATAATCTACTTCAACAACAGCTTGACCTTTTGCCCAGCCATTTTGTTCTTTTAATACAGGATTAATTTTATTAGTTACATCCAGATTATTAGTTGTATAGGTATCGCCATAGACTGCCTCGCCTATATAAGTGGCTTTACCTGTAGTAGGTACTTTGCTGGTATCGGTAATTTGACCGTGTGCAATTAAATTGATACCATGAATGTCTTGATCTTTGTTTTGGGTATAAACACCAAAGCGTGTATAGCTCAAAGATGCGTTAATCAGGCGTTTCTCTTGTAAATCTTTTGTATTAATCCATTTATCACTTATGTTGAGCGGAACTAAAGTTACCGTTTTACCGTCAATAATAACAGTATTCAAGTTGTTGCCTGAAATGTTTTGTTGCGTACCAAATTTGGTAAGTACATTGTTTTTACTACTCTCTGTAGCTTGAACTATGATGCCACTAAAATTTTTGTTGGTGTTGTTGCTGCTATTAGTGTTTTTTGGGGTAGCAGGTGTATCTTTATTGGTACTGCTATTTGAACTGTTGCCTGCATTGGTATTTTTTGGGGTAGCAGGTGTATCTTTGCTGGTACTGCTATTTGAACTGTTGCCTGCACTGGTATTTTTTGGGGTAGCAGGTGTATCTTTGCTGGTACTGCTATTTGAACTGTTGCCTGCACTGGTATTTTTTGGGGTAGCAGGCGTATCTTTGCTGGTACTGCTATTTGAACTGTTGCCTGCATTGGTATTTTTTGGGGTAGCAGGTGTATCTTTGCTGGTACTGCTATTTGAACTGTTGCCTGCACTGGTATTTTTTGGGGTAGCAGGTGTATCTTTGCTGGTACTGCTATTTGAACTGTTGCCTGCACTGGTATTTTTTGGGATAGCAGGTGTATCTTTGCTGGTACTGCTATTTGAACTGTTGCCTGCATTGGTATTTTTTGGGGTAGCAGGTGTATCTTTGCTGGTACTGCTATTTGAACTGTTGCCTGCATTGGTATTTTTTGGGGTAGCAGGCGTATCTTTGCTGGTACTGCTATTTGAACTGTTGCCTGCATTGGTATTTTTTGGGGTAGCAGGTGTATCTTTGCTGGTACTGCTATTTGAACTGTTGCCTGCATTGGTATTTTTTGGGGTAGCAGGTGTATCTTTGCTGGTACTGCTATTTGAACTGTTGCCTGCACTGGTATTTTTTGGGGTAGCAGGTGTATCTTTGCTGGTACTGCTATTTGAACTGTTGCTCGCATTTGTGTTGGGGGCTACTGTTACATTTGTATTCGCGCTGTTGATTGGCGCATTATTATTGCGACCACTACTACCGCATGCAGCTAATAAAACTGCACAAGCACAAGTACCTAATTTCCAAATAATTTGTTGTTTTCTCACTTCAAAGCTCCTAAATTTGTAAACTTATAAAAGAAGATTGAGTTTTTACTCAATCTAATGTAATCCTAACCCATTTTTTATTCTATCGTCAAGCATCTACATTAAACTATATATTTGGGCTAATTGAAATGTATGGTAGTTGGTTAAAATCGAAATAATACGCAGCCTGAAACCTTTGCAAGACCTATTCAGGCTGCCTGAAAACGCGTAGGTCGGATTCTCGTATCTAACATTTTTAATAAAAACAAATATTTGTGTTCAGTATGAGAAATGTTGAATTCAAGACTCTGACCTATAAGTTTGATTTTTGTAAGGTTTCAGCCTGAAAACAAAAAACCGCGTGAAATAATTGATTTCACGCGGTTTAAATTTGGTGGGTCGGGTGGGGTTCGAACCCACGACCAAGGGATTATGAGTCCCCTGCTCTAACCCCTGAGCTACCAACCCAAGTGCAAAGAAGCTGTGGATTATACGACACATCATCCAACAATACAAGACTACAATCACCGCCTGCGCTATAATCAATCACCTCACAAGGAGCGCAAAATGGACAGCCTGAAAACACTCATCTTGGTATTGACACCCATGTTTATCGGATTTTGTGTCAAACTACCCCAATCCTATCTAAAAATATTAGACAAAATACTTAATCTATTGGTTTACACAATCTTATTACTCATAGGCATCGGATTAGCTCGGATAGACAATCTATTTGCACAACTCAACCACATCGCAGGTTACAGCATACTTTTATTTATTCTAACCATCGCTTGCAACTTATTTATTTTAGGTTTATTTGACAAAATACATCCTTTTGAATACGTCAAAAAAAGCACAACAAAATCACACAAAATCGGCATATTAGGCAGCCTGAAACAACTCGCCACAGCCTGTTTAGGTATCATCATCGGACAACTACTCCCAACAAGTATGCATCCACCCGAAAGTACAGGCACATATGCACTTATGTTATTGATTTTAATTGTCGGCATACAATTACGCAGCAACGGCATTCCTCTGCAACAAGTATTGCTGAACAAACGTGGTCTTCATACTGCATTATGGTTCATTCTATCCTGCTTATTAGCAGGCAGCATTTTCGCACTCATCTTGCCCGATGTTTCATTAACACAGGGATTAGCATTATCATCAGGTTATGGCTGGTATTCGCTATCAGGCATCATCATGACCCAAGCCTATGGTGCCACATGGGGAAGTGTTGCATTGCTCAACGACCTCATGCGTGAATTTTTTGCGCTAGCCTTTATTCCATTGATTATGAAACGCTATCAAAGCACCGCAGTAGGTGTTGGCGGCGCAACCAGCATGGATTTTACCTTACCGATCATCCAACAATCTGGCGGATTAATGATTGTCCCTGTAGCCATCAGTTTTGGTTTTATCGTCAATCTAGCTGCACCCTTTCTCATGCTGATTTTTTCTACTTTATAACCGAAATATTTTCAGGCTAAAACCGTTACAAAACTGTTCAGGCTGCCTCTATATTATTGATAAATAGGCAGCCTGAAAGATAGTGTACATATTTAGTTACCGTGTACTACTTTAAAGAGTCATAATGAACAAAGAGTCATAATGAACGAGCAACGCTGTCTTATTTTATGCAGCTATACAATATTGGCATATTCCATACTGTACAAGATACGCCTTTCCTCAACCTAAATCTAATCCACTATACTTATCTGTTTATGTTACAATTATCGGTATTTATGCCTTATACATAGCCATGCAACCCGATTTTACGCGTCCCATTCTTGCCATAGATACCAGCACAAATTACCTTTCACTAGCATTGAGTAATGATAAAAACGTGCATCTTCATCATGAAGAAGTAGGCAATCAACAATCCAAAATGATTTTGCCACAAATCAGCGAATTATTGGTGCAAGCCAATCTTCATATAAGCGATTTGGGCGCGATTGTGTACGCAAAGGGTGCGGGTGCATTCACAGGATTACGCATCGGCATTGGCATTGCACAAGGCTTAGCCACACCATTTAATATTCCACTTATCGGCATACCGTGCCAAGATGCAGTTGCTTATATGCAGCCTGAAAAAACGTGCGTACTTGCTGCAACCGATGCACGCATGGGCGAAGTATTTTATGTATTTTTTGATACACAAAATCATATCCGATTAAGCGATTATCATGTAGGGAAGGCCAGCGAAATTAGGCAGCCTGAAAATATGACAGCTGACCAAGTTTGTGGCGTAGGTAATGCTTATTCATTGGCAAATGTACCGCCATTTTCAGGCTGCCCTCTTATGCCAACCGCCGCCGATTATTTAGCATTGGCAAAAACAGGGCGATATGTCGCAACAACGCCAGAACACGCAGAATTATTATATGTCCGTGATAAAATCGCCTTAACCGCTGCCGAACAAGCAGCACGCAAACAACAGGCAGCCTGAAATATGAAATTGAATCATGGAGTAGGGCAAGCTGCCGAAGATGCAGCACTGATATTTTTACAAACACAAGGTTGCGAACTCGTCGCCCGAAATTGGCACTGTCGCTATGGTGAAATTGATTTGATTATGAGTTCAGGCAACACATTGTTATTTATAGAAGTAAAGTTTCGTAAAAATGATAAATTTGGTGGCGCAGCATACAGCATTACACCTGCAAAACTCGTTAAAATGCAACGCGCTGTTGAAACTTATTTGCAACAAAATCCACATACAGGCGCTTGTCGTTTAGATGCAGTGCTGCTACAAGGCAATCAAGCACCGCAATGGATTCACAATATTACAGGATAATCACAAATGTCTACATTAAACGAACGTGTCGCCGAACACTTTGAAGAAAGTATTAAAACCAAACAGTTAGCGCAAAAAGTGATGACGGATGCTACTGCCGAAGCAGCCGAATTACTGTTCAATACATTGGCAAACGATGGCAAAATCCTAATTTGTGGCAATGGTGGTTCCGCAGCTGATGCACAACATTTTGCTGCCGAAATGACAGGGCGTTTTGAAAAAGAACGCATGGAATTAGCAGCCATTGCATTGAGTACCGATACTTCTGCACTCACAGCCATTGGTAATGACTATGGCTTTGACCATATTTTTAGTAAACAAGTTCGTGCATTAGGTCGTGAAAATGATGTACTGGTAGGGATTTCCACATCTGGCAATTCCGCTAATGTGATTGAGGCGATTAAAGCTGCTCATGAACGTGGTATGAATATTGTTGCCATGACGGGACGCGATGGTGGCAAAATCGCAGCGATGCTAAAAGACGGTGATATTTTGCTGAATGTCCCTTATCCGCGTACTGCACGCATTCAAGAAGTGCATATTTTATTGATTCATGCAATGTGCGATTGTATTGATACTATGCTAACCGAAGGTATTTGATTACATTTGTCTAAATCTATACTTAATTTACTTAATGTGGCAGCCTGAAAAATAATTAATGAGGAATATTTTATGACTAAATTACCACGCAGCCTGAAAGTGTTTATATTGGCAAGCGTAATCACAGGTACATTAAACGCATGTAGCACTGCTACTCTTGTTGGTGGTGGTATTGCAGCAGGTGCGGCAGCAGATTTTGCAGTGGATCGCCGTTTAGCTACAGCGCAACTTGATGATCAAGCAATGGAATTGAGTGTTAAACAACGCGCTTCATCACTTGTAAAACAGTCTAATCCGCAAAGTACAACAACGTTTTCGGTTATCAGCTATAACCGTAAAATTTTCTTGATTGGACAAGCTGCTAATCAGCAGGAGCGATTGTTGGTAGAACAAGCTGCGCGCACAGAAACCAAAGCTACCAGTGTTTACAATCTTATCCAAATTTTGCCTACGGTACGCACCGTTGCTAATATCAATCATGATACATGGATAACTTCAAAAGTACGTACGCGCTTATTGGCTTCTGGTGGTGTGTATCCAGGTCATGTAAAAGTAGCAACATTCAATGGTATTACCTATGTTTGGGGTTTATTAACACCTGCTCAGCAAGCAGCAACCACGCAGGTTGTTCGTACGACTTCTGGTGTGCGCCAAGTTGTTACTTTGTATGAAACTTATTATCCAACCAATACTTATCAATAAATCATATTCTAACGTAGGATTTAGGTAGTTTTCAGGCTGCCTAAATTGGAAATACTCATGGCAAAAACAGAAAAAAAATCACGCAGTTTTACCTTTGGTAATTTTTTGCTTTCTTTACTTGTATTGGGCTTATTTGTCGTTATTGGCTTGATGGTTATGCTCTATTTAGAGCTATCGCGAACACCTGAAACTACTGCTGCCAATTATCAACGTCAGCAAGAGAAAGTATCACAAGTACAAGTTCTCTCACCCAATGATAAAATGGGAGATAATCCTGTTTATCGGGATAAACAAGCTTCGGCTCCACAAGTGCTGGATACACCTAAAGAAGCTGTGAGCCCAGAGCCTGTTGAAATGGTGGCATCTGAGCCAGTAGAAAAAATTAATAATGCTGCTCTGAGTAATGGTGTAACTGCAAAAAAAACTAATACAACACCCAAGAAAAATAGTGATTCTGTAACGCGAAAAAACAATCATAACAATGATGTTGTTGCAGTAGAAACACCGCTTGAACCTATTAATAAACCTAAAAAGCCTGCGCAACGTGCTTCGGATAATAAAGAGCGAGAACTGAAGCCAATTAATGCCCGTCCAGCACGCACGCAGCCTAAAAATTCAGATACGAGTGCGATTAATGATTTATTTTAAGCAAAATGAAAATATTTTAGGATTATTTTATTGACAAATGGTATCAAGGTTTATATAATTCAAATTTATTCGGGTCGTTAGCTCAGTCGGTAGAGCAGCGGACTTTTAATCCGTTGGTCGAGCGTTCGAATCGCTCACGACCCACCAGATTTTAGCAAGCCTAAACAATTGTTTAGGCTTGCTTTGTTTTATATTCAGATTATTGTTTTTTGAAAATTGAATTCACTATACAAAATGATGTAAAGCGAGTGGTTTACATGGTTATATGGTTTTCAGGCTGTCTTTTATTATCTAGTTTACATTGTGCTAAAAACCGTAAAAATCGGTGCATTTGATAGCGTAACAACCGCAATTTCTTTACAATATAATTTTACTCCAATACACACGAATGCAGCCTGAAAAACGATAAGGAGCGTGAAAATGGCAAGAAAATATTTTGGTACAGATGGCGTACGCAGCGAAGTGGGACAGTTTCCCATTACGCCTGATTTTGTAATGAAACTAGGTTGCGCATTTGGGCGAATTTTGATGCAAAGTGGTAAACATCATCAACCAACCGTCATTATCGGCAAAGATACGCGCATTTCAGGCTATATGCTGGAAACTGCATTGGTTGCAGGTTTCGCAGCAGCGGGTGTTAATGTATTGCAAACTGGTCCTCTGCCTACTCCCGCGATTGCCTATTTGACTCGTGCTTTTCGTTTAGATGGTGGTGTCATGATTTCTGCTTCACATAACCGATATTCCGATAATGGCATCAAATTTTTCGCCGAAGGTGGCGTTAAATTAAGTGATGAAATGGAATTGGCGATTGAAGCGGAATTAGAAAAGGAAATGCACACATTATCATCTGCACAATTAGGACGTGCACGCCGTATTAGTGGTGCAGATGACCGCTATATTGAATTTTGTAAATCCACTTTCCCTTCAAATATGGATTTACGTGGTTTGAAATTGGTGGTGGATACCGCCAATGGTGCAGGTTATCATACTGCTCCCAAAGTTTTTCACGAATTGGGCGCAGAAGTCATTGCTATTGGCAATGAACCCAATGGTTTCAATATCAATGATAAAGTGGGTGCGACTTACACCAAAACATTACAGGCTGCCGTATTACAAAACGATGCAGATTACGGTATTGCTTTGGATGGCGATGGTGACCGTTTAATGATGGTGGATAAACATGGCGTAGTGTATGACGGCGACAAATTGATTTATGTCATTGCCAAAGCGCGAGCAACACAAGGTTTATCGTTTGGTGGCGTGGTTGGCACAGTAATGAGCAATTTGGCAATGGAAAAAGCACTAAATGGACGTGGTATTGAATTTGCGCGTGCCAAAGTAGGCGATCGCTATGTATTGGAACAACTGCATGAACGTGCGTGGCTGATTGGTGGAGAAGCCTCTGGGCATATTTTGTGTATGGACAAACACAATACAGGCGATGGTACCATTTCCGCATTGCAAGTTTTGGCAGCATTGAATATTTTAGGACAGGATTTGCATGCTGCGATTGATTGGCAACCATATCCACAAACCATGATTAATGTGCGCATTCAAAAAGGTCAAGATTGGCAAACAGCTTCCCAAGAAGTATTAGCGCAAGTGGAAACGGAATTAGGCGAACGTGGTCGTGTGGTATTGCGCGCTTCTGGTACAGAGCCTGTGGTACGGGTTATGGTGGAGGCGGAACAAGCCGTTTTGGCAGAACAATGTGCCAATCGTTTGGCTGATACCATTCGCGCTGCTTGATATTTTTCAGGCTGCCTTCATATTTAAGGCAGCCTGAAAAATAAGAATAAATATTCATTCATCTAATAATGAATACAGATTCTATCATCCATGGATTTCAGGCTGCCTGAAATTCTTTTTGTTTAATTTTCTATTTTGAATTTGAAAGCCGCTATGCTCGCACTATTGGAAAATTTTTTCATACAATTTGGATATGTCGCCGTATTCTTTGTTTTGGTGCTGTGTGGTTTTGGTGTGCCCATTCCCGAAGATATTACATTGGTGGCTGGAGGGGTAATTTCAGGGCTACACTATACCAATGTACATATTATGGCGATAGTGGGTTTTGGTGGTGTCATGGTTGGTGATGGCATCATGTTTTTATTGGGTAAATTTTATGGTGAACGCATTTTGCGCTTTAAACCTGTTGCACGATTAATGCCACCAAAACGCTATGCACAAGTGCGACAAAAATTTGACCGATATGGTAATCGCGTATTATTTGTTGCCCGATTTTTACCTGGGTTGCGCAGCCCCATCTTCTTAACGGCTGGTATGAGTGGCAAAATATCATTTTGGCAATGGTTGATGATGGACGGATTTGCCGCTTTAATTTCTGTACCTGTATGGGTTTATTTGGGTAATTATGGTGCAGAAAATAAAGATTGGCTGATGCAACAAGTTCATCGTTTTCAACATGGTTTATACATTGTGTTGATTCTTGGTGCAGTTGGTTTTGCGCGATATTGGTGGAAACGCCGTCAAGCTTTATTGGCTCGTAAAATGGCATTGCTAGAAAAACGTCGCCAACGTCGTTTGGCTAGACAAGCAAAAGCATCGGAAACACAACAATAAACATCAAAACCGAAACATAATTGTTTCGGTTTTTTTTATTTAAATTTTCAATTTAATAAGAATAGGCAGCCTGAAAGTTTTATAATCTCTATTCATTTATTTTCTGGGGAAACATCACCATGATTACGATTAATACTTTAAAAAACATGAAAGCCAATGGTGAAAAAATTGCCATGCTGACTTGTTATGACGCCAGTTTTGCTGCCTTAATGAATCGTGCAGGCGTAGATATGTTATTGGTTGGCGATTCTTTGGGTATGACCGTACAGGGATACAGTAGTACTTTGCCTGTTACATTGCAAGACATGATGTATCACACCGCTGCTGTTGCACGAGGTAACGAAAACGCGCTGATTGTGGCAGATTTGCCATTTGGTGCATATCAGCAAAGTAAAGAGCAAGCTTTTGAAGCATCAGTTAAATTGATGCAAGCAGGTGCACATATGGTTAAATTAGAAGGTGGTGCATGGATAGCTGAAACCACAGCATTTTTACAGCAACGTGGCATCCCAGTATGTGCACACATTGGCTTAACGCCACAAGCAGTTAATGTATTTGGTGGTTATAAAGTACAAGGCAAAGGCGATGCAGCGGCACAACAATTATTGGCAGATGCCAAAGCCCATGAAGCAGCAGGCGCGGCGATTGTATTGATGGAATGTGTACCTGCTGACTTGGGTAAACAAGTTACCGAAGCCGTTTCTTGCCCGACTATTGGTATTGGTGCTGGTGTAGATTGTGATGGGCAAGTCTTGGTTATGCACGATATGCTGGGGTTATATCACGGCAAAACGGCGAAATTTGTACGCAATTTCATGGAAGGTGCGCCGACTATTCAGGCTGCCGTAGAAGCTTATGTGGTAGCTGTGAAAAACAAAAGTTTTCCTGCAAAAGAGCATACATTTAGTGCCTAAATCATTGATTAGGCTGCCTGAAATCTTATTTTTCGCAATTGTAGTGGATTCAATTTAAATCAGAACAAGGCGACAGAGACCGTTGTGTACACATAGTATAACGCGAGTTCGGGATAAGAAATAAATTAAGCATTTGTTTTAATAAAAAATCTTCCGTAGGGTGGGTGCTTGCACCCACGAGTTTACCGTAGCATTATTGAGAATTTGATTTCAGGCTGCCTGAACATGGTGGATGCAAGCACCCACCCTACGCAAGTCATTTATTTTCATAGAATTTTTAATTTTTCTTATCCCGAGTTCGCGTTAGTAATAGTCGTAGAAATGAAAATGCAGTACAAGGCGACAACGTCCGCCGTGTACGAATAGTACATAAGGGCGTTGGTAACGCCGTACTGCATTTTCATTTCTACGACTATATATTTTTCATAAAATCAAATTATCAATCTTACGAATACAGATTGAAATCTGTGCAAAACTTATTCAGGCAGCCTGAATAGATTTTGTAAAAATACAATCCATTTCTTAATGTTTTTTTACTGTATTAATTGAAATTAACTGAAATCTTCAAATCTTTCATTTAGTTTATCTATAAAATATATTTAAAAATCAATAATATAAAATTATTTTGAATAAACATTCAATAAGAATTTATCCGATTTGCATTGACGATTGCTTACTGACTTTTTACAATAATGTTATATTATAACAATTTTGTAACTTGGTATAATGATTATGTCTCATCCTAAAATACTGTTTTTATCGGTGTGTCTCATTGGTTTTCATGCTGCTTATGCAGAATCTGTTACCAATCAGAACAATAATCCAATTAGGGAACAAACCTTGCCAGAAGTCATTGTAAGAGGTAAAAGTAATACTGCTTTACCCTTTAAACGCGGGCATAAAGCCAGTGATGTAGTGGTTAATGGTGCAGCATTTAAAACGCGTTCTGCTACTTTGGGTAACGCTTTGGCAGAAGAATTGGGCATACACAGCAATCCATTTGGTGGCGGTGCGAGTGCGCCAATTATTCGTGGACAAGAGGGCGCGCGCATTAAAATTTTGCAAAATGGCTCTGATGTGGTGGACATGTCTGCCATGTCGCCCGACCACGCTGTAGCGGCGGATACTCTGTTGGCACAACAAGTGGAAGTGGTACGTGGTACGCCCACTTTATTGTATTCCACCGCCTCGCCCGCAGGCGTGGTGAATGTGGTGGACAAGCGCATTCCCACGCAAATGCCCAAAAACAAAATAGAGGGCGAATGGGCGGCACGCTTGGATTCTGCTTCCAAAGAAAAAGCCATCAATTTGGGTTTGACTTTGGGTTTGGGTAATCACGTTGCCGTTCGTGCCGAAGGTTTGGTACGCCAATCGGATAATTATCGTGTCCCCGAAGTGAAATTGGGCGAAACGCTGAAATATTTGCCCGATACGCACAATAAATCGCGTGTCGGTACATTGGGGATTTCATGGGTGGGCGACAAGGGACATTTGGGTGTGTCCTACAGTCGCCGCCGCGACCACTACGGCATTCCAGGGCATAATCATCAATTGGACAATGGCTCGTTTCACGTTTTCAATACCGCCAAAGACCTATGGCAGCCTGAAAGAAAATATTTGTACGCCTATCCACATTTGATGACCGATATGGACATCAGCAATGATTTTCACGATGCCCACACAGGTACAGCGCACGCCCAAAATGGCAAACACAGCCATGATAATCCGTATGGACATCAACACGACCATAGCAGTCAAGGTCCTGTGATAGACATGATTAGCAAACGTTACGATGTGCGCGGCGAATGGCGACAACCATTCAAAGGCGTGGACAAACTGAAAATGAGTTTGGCGTGGGCAGATTATTACCACGATGAAAAAGACGATGGCAAAGCCCACTTTGACCACAACACCCCACAATCTCGCATTGAACACATTAAATGGGAACGCGAACGCAATAAAGGTCGTCCTAACTCATTTTTTGGCAACAAAGGTTTCAATAGTCGTTTGGAAGTCCATCATCAACCATTCAAAGGCTTAAATGGTTTATTGGGTGTGCAATATCAAACGCAAAAAAGTTATGCCACACGCCCTGCGCCCAATCCAAATGATTGCGAAGTGGTGCGCAATGAAAATGGCAATATTGAATACACTGACGATAAAAAACAAAAACCACGTCAGCGTTGCAACAGCTTCGGCGAAAAAGAGGTAAGCCAACGCCGTCCTTTGGTTCACAACACCAATAAGCAATTTGGCGTATTCGCTTTGGAACAATTCAAATGGCGCAATTGGACATTTGAAGGCGCAGCGCGTTGGGAAAAACAAAGCATTCCTATTCAATATGATATGGCAGCTTTGGAAAGCTACACACCGCCGAAAGCCCCCGACACGGCTATCCCCGATTTAAGCACTTATCGCCAAAAAGCCTTATCGTATTCGGGAACAGTATTGTGGGATTTCCACCCTGATTATCGTTTGTCGTTTACCGCATCGCACAATGAGCGTTTGCCCACGCCAGTGGAGTTGTATTATCACGGCAAACATTTGGCAACCAATTCTTTTGAATACGGCAACCGCGATTTACGCAAAGAAAGTTCCAATAATTATGAATTGGGCTTGCGCTACGCTGGCGAACGCTGGGACGCTAAAATCAGTGCCTACCAAAACCGTTTCAAAAATTATATTCACAATGAAACCATTTACCGTGAGGGCAATTTGTACATGCGCCGTTATTTGCAATCGCAAGCACGGTTTCATGGTTTAGAGGGCGAATTGGGTTTTCAAATCAATCCCAATCATAAAATTACAGTATTTGGTGATGTGGTGCGTGGTAAATTGTTCAGGCTGCCTGATATTTATGGCCCGCCGATTACCGAAGAATACGAATGCGTAGATGAGTGGGGCGATGAGGATATTTGCACTCGCATGTTGGGTTATGAAATGGTAAAACGTCCCGACCGCAATGCGGCGCGTGTTCCGCCCGCCCGTTTGGGTTTCCGCTTGAATAATCAATGGAATGAAAACTGGTCTTCTAATTTGTCTTATACGCATGTGTTTAAGCAAAAACGCACATCTGATTCATTCTATGTGAAGAAAAAATCGGAAGACGACCCGACCAATGTGTCAGGTAACTCATTGGATATTATCCCGATTCAAGAAGACGCGACCAAAGGTTATCATTTGTTGAACGCGGGCGTGAGTTACCACAAACATGCTGGCAAACTGGATTACACGCTGACTTTGCAAGCCAATAATTTATTGAATCAGAAGATTTATTCGCACACATCGTATCTGCCGTATGTGCCACAAATGGGGCGTAATGTGCAAATCGGTGTGAATGTGAATTTTTAATGAAAGATTGGAGCTAAATATAGTGAAGTAAAATAAGAAAGATGCAAGGCGCCCACGCCCGCCGTGTACAAATAGTACATAAGGGCGTGGGCAACGAAGCAGATTTCTTATTTTAATTTACTATATATAGTAGCGATGTCGTTCACAGTCGGATTCTTGAACCCGATAAATGTGTGAATTTTGATACGAATCTTTCCGTAGCATATAAAAGGCAGCCTGAAAACATATCTTTATATTTTCAGGCTGCCTTTTGCAATTATTTGAAATCAAAATATCATATTTAATAATTTTTTGTCTTGAGTTCGTTTTATTAAAAATTCTGTTGTGGTAAAACAACAAAAAATAATCCTTATTTGAACTAAATAATTTATTTTCAATAGGTTATATTTGATTAGAAGGAGTGAGGTGTTTGGAAAAATATGGTTTTTACAATAACATAGCTTTAATTATACTTTTCTTAACACTTCAACCCATCTGTCTTAATCAAGGAGCAAAATCATGACCCTCAAATTACTTTCTCGTGTGTGTGCTATAGCAATGTTAGCGTGCGCTGGAAATGCTTATGCAGAAGTCGCTTGTTCACACAGTTATGGTATTCAAACTTCGGTTAATGGTGTGGCAGGGCAAATGTATTGCAGTTCCAATGCCAATGATTTTATTGATTATGTGAAAAATTTGAAAAATACCCATGAAGATTATACAACTACATCGGCTGCGGATGTGGTTGGGCGATTTAATGATGTGGACATCACATTGTCCTATGATGCCAATTCCAATAAATTAACATTTAATGCGCCTGAAATTGGCGTGGAAGGTAAAACATTTGAGGGTGCAACACGGAGTAAATCGCAAGATGAGTTTGAGGACTGGTTGAAAAAAAGTGGTGTGATTGGTGAAATTTTGCGCTATCAAGCAAAACATTCGGCTACGAGTGCGATTACAGGGGCTGGCGGTTTAATGCCAACTTTATCTGAAACCGATTACAACACGGGTATGTCGGATACTTCTAATATCAGTAATGCAACGAATACGATTACCACCAATTCTGGTAATGTGTTGGGCATCGGGGCATCATTTGGCTCATACTCTGTTGATGGTAGTGCGGACAAAGTAGAAACCATGACGCTGCCATTGTCTTATACCAATAAATTAGATAAAAATCCCAATCATCAAATGATTTTTACTTTGCCTGTGAGCATGTATAAAGTCGGGAAATCCAAAGGTTATCATGTGGGTTTGGGTATGGCGTATCGCTATCCTGTTACCGAACGCTGGACATTGACTCCTGGTGTGCGTTATTCCATCACAGGTTCTGCTGATCGCGCGACAGTTGCATCGGTAATGAGCGGTACTTTGATGAGCACTTACACTTTGCCCGTGGTAAATGATAAATTGGATTTAACCATTGGTAATATGGTGGGCTATTACAAAACGGGTAAATTTAAAGCAGGCGATTATTCTTTTGACCCTAACATCAAACAAACTATGTTGCGCAATGGTTTAATGTTATCGCAACCAATTATGGTAAAAGGGAAAAAATTAGCGATTGAATACTCTGCCATTGATACGCGTTATGTAGGCAGCGAAAAACCGTTTATGAAAAATATGCAAGAATATGGTGTAACACTTGGTTTTCACCGTGATGCGGTGGCGGAAAATAGCAAATTGTCTGCTTTGCGCGCAGGGATAACTTATACCAATGCCAAAGGTGCTAATGGCGTAGGTTTTAATTTTGGTTATTGGTTCTAATTGATTGATAGCATTTCTGTAAAACAGAAATAGATTAGATATTAAATTCAATAATTTAACCTACTTATCTTTTCTGGCTGCCTTAAATGAATTTGTTGTGAAATAAAATTAGGCAGCCTGAAACCTTTGCAAAATCTAAAACGGTTAGGTCGGATTTTTGAATCCAATATTTTTCATATTTGATAAATATTTGTTTTTAAATTGAATTCACTATATTATTGTTGTTTCATCGTTAAAGGCAGCCTGAAAACACATTTAATTTGTTTTCAGGCTGCCTCATATTTATTTAATTACACTTACCCCTTGACGCGGTTTGCACACAAAAACTTCTTCGGTCAAACCTGTTCGCGCGTGATAATGTTTCGCCACATGCGCTTTCACATTTTCTACTTCTTCATGTGGAACAAGTGCCACAATGCAACCACCAAAACCACCGCCCGTCATGCGTACGCCACCGCGTTCGCCAATCACTTCGCCCACCAATTCCACCAAAGTATCCACCGCAGGATGCGTGATTTCAAATTCATCGCGCATACCGATATGGCTTTCCGCCATCAGCTTGCTCAATGCAGCGATGTCATTGCGTTTCATTGCGTCCGCCGCATCCAAAGTGCGTTGATTTTCCTGAACAATATAGCGACCACGTTTCGCTGCCAACGCATCTAAACCTGTTTTGCCCACATCAAATTGCGCCAAAGTAACATCGCGCAAGGCTTTCACGCCAAAATGTTTGGCAGCGGTTTCACATTGTTCACGGCGCGTATTGTATTCGCTGCCGACCAAGCCACGTTTGACATGGCTGTGAATAATCATAATGCTTAAACTATCAGGAATGCTGACGGTTTGGGCGGTCAATTCGCGGCAATCAATCAAGACTGCGTGTCCTTCTTCGCCGCGTGCGCTGGTTAATTGGTCCATAATGCCACAGTTGCAACCCACAAAACGATTTTCGGCAAATTGTCCCAACAGCGCAATTTCAGTTTCATCTATTGGTAGCGAAAATGCAGTTTGCAAGGCTTTACCCACGCCGACTTCTAATGCGGCAGATGAACTCAATCCCGCGCCTTGTGGCACATTGCCACTCACGGCAATATCCACGCCTTCAGGCAGCCTGAAACCATTGCGTTCTGCAAATGCCCAAATCACGCCGCGAATATAATTTGCCCATTGTTTATCGCTGTGGACAATGTCGCCGTGAATGCTAAATTCATCGCGTTCATTATAATCCGCAGCGAATACACGCACGGTGTCGCTGCCATTTTTGCCAATGGCGACATGGGTGGCAAAGTCAATCGCGCAGGGCAACACAAAACCATCGTTGTAATCGGTATGCTCGCCAATCAAATTGACCCGACCAGGGGCGCGAATTAAATGGTCGGCTTGTGCGTTAAATTGTTGCGTAAATAATTCAGTTAATGATTGAGACATAATGGTTTCCTTTGTTATTCAAAAAATTGGATTTTCAGGCTGCCTGAAAAATGATTTATTATATTTTCAGGCTGCTTTTTAAACATGTTAAATAAAAAGGCAGCCTGAAAAATTTATTGCTGTTTGTAATGAATATCCGACAACGCCGCCAAACGTTCCGCCGCCTGTTCCGCCGTCAAATCACGCTGCGTTTCCGCCAACATTTCGTAGCCCACCATAAATTTACGCACCGTTGCCGAGCGCAAAAGAGGCGGATAAAAATGTGCGTGTAATTGCCATTCTGGATGATTTTCACCATCAAACGGCGCACCGTGCCAGCCCATAGAATAAGGGAAACTGGTTTCAAATAAATTGTCATATTTGGTGGTTAATTGCTTCAAGGCTAACGCCAAATCCGCTCGTTGTGTGTCCGACAATGCCGTGATGCGTTGCACCGCCACTTTCGGCAACAGCAGAGTTTCAAATGGCCACGCCGCCCAATACGGCACAACCGCCAACCAAAATTCTGTTTCTACCACTATCCGCTCACGGCGCGATAATTCTTCTGCCACATAATCCGCCAACAATGCCCGACCATATTGGGCAAAATATTTTTGTTGCGCCATATGCGCTTTGGCAGGTAAATCAGGCAAAAAATCGCTCGCCCAAATCTGACCATGTGGATGCGGATTGGAACATCCCATTACTGCGCCTTTATTTTCAAAAATTTGTACCCATTGATATTGCTTGCCTAACTCGGTTGCTTGCGTTTGCCATGTTGCAATCACACGCTCAATTTCAGGCAGCGACAATTCAGGCAGCGTTTTACTATGGTCGGGCGAAAAACAAATCACACGACTGACACCGCGCACGCTTTCACTTTGAAAAAGTGGATTACTGTGGTCGCTGAATGCAGGTGTATCAGGTAATAGAGCAGAAAAATCGTTTGTAAAAACAAAAGGTTCAGTATAATTTGGATTGGTTTCGCCTGTAATGCGTTGATTATTGGGGCAAAGATAACAACTGGGGTCGTATGATGGTTTTTGTTCTATATCATTTTTCTCTTGCTGCCCCTGCCAAGGACGTTTGGCACGATGCGGAGAAACCAGAATCCATTGTTCTGTTAATGGATTGTAACGGCGATGTGGATGGTCGGTCGGCGAAAACATGGTTTTTTCCTTGTTCAGTTTTCTGTAATGAAATGAAACTAAAATAGACTATTTTAGTCTTTTCAGGCTGCCTGAAAAGAAAATTTTTATTTATTTATGTTAAGAACGTAATTTATTAGAAAGTTATGCAAATATGAAAATAAGAAAAATGGAAAAAATATAGCGTATTATTGTAAAAAATGAAGATATTTTTAAGAAATTTTATATTTAAATTCAAATATTTTATCTTTTAAAGGCCGGGATATGATTTACAAATAAATAAATTTATTTCAAACTTCGTACTAGCTGTAATTGTTTGTAATTTAAGTTTGTGTGTACGCGTTGTTGTTTTTTGTAAATTTACAACACTTCGCGTGCCCGTTCTAATTTTTCAGGAGATATTTCATGAAATTCCAAAAAACTTTGTTGGTTTCTGCAATGTTGTTGGGTCTTGCGGCATGCGGCGGTGAAAAAGCTGCAGCACCAGCAGCTTCTGGTGCAACGGGTGCCGCACCTGCTGGCGAGGTCGTTAAAGTCGGCGTAACCATTTACAAATACGATGATAACTTTATGTCTTTGATGCGCAAAGCATTGGAAAATGAGGCGGCTACACACAAGACAGCAGAATTGTTGTTAAATGATTCACAAAACAGCCAATCTACCCAAAATGACCAAGTAGATATTTTGATTTCCAAAGGCGTGAAAGTATTGGCAATTAACTTGGTTGACCCTTCTGCGGCACCGACTATTATCAGCAAAGCACAAGCGGCTGGTATTCCTGTGATTTTCTTTAACAAAGACCCTGGTGAAGAAGCGTTGAAAACTTACGACAAAGCATTCTTTGTGGGTACGAATCCACAACAATCTGGCGAAATTCAAGGACAATTAATTGGTGCAGGTTGGCAGGCCCATTCTGAATGGGATTTGAATAAAGACGGCGTGATTGATTATGTGCTGTTAAAAGGTGAGCCTGGTCATCCTGATGCGGAAGCACGTACCAAATTTGTGGTTGAAAAATTGACGGCTGATGGTTTGAAAGTAAATCAATTACAGCTAGATACAGGTATGTGGGATGCTGCTAAAGCCAAAGATATTATGCAAGCATGGTTAGCAGGTCCAACAGGTAAACAAATTGAAGTGGTCATTTCCAACAATGATGCGATGGCAATGGGTGCGGTAGAAGCCATGAAAGCACATGGTACCGTATTGCCAACATTTGGTGTAGATGCTTTGCCAGAAGCCTTGCAAATGGTTAAAGCTGATACTTTGGCTGGTACGGTATTGAATGATGGCGAAGGTCAAGCCAAAGCGGTTTATGCGTTGGCTGTGGATTTGGCAAATGGCAAAGACCCTAAACAAAATGCTGATTTGAAATTGGAAGCCAACAATAATATTCGTGTGCCATATGTGGGCGTGGATAAAAATAATCTGGCGCAATTCTTGAAAGAATAATGTAGCCAATGTTTTCAGGCTGCCTATTTGTAGTAAAAATAAATAAAAGGCAGCCTGAAAAATCGTCTGGCTGATGTTAGAAAGTCGCTTGTCGGCTATTTTCAGTAACCGACTGGAATTTTGTTTCTAGTCGGTTTTCGTACATAAAAGGAACAGAAAATGACCGCTTCACAACACACAGAACAAGAATCATCTGTTTTATTGACCATGACCGATGTTCACAAAGCCTTCCCTGGTGTGAAAGCGTTGGATGGCGTAAATTTAACCGTTAAATCGCATTCAGTTCATGCGTTAATGGGCGAAAATGGTGCGGGAAAATCTACTTTGCTTAAATGTTTATTTGGGATTTATGCCAAAGATTCAGGCAGCATTCAGTTTTTGGGTAAAGAAGTAGATTTTCAAACTACCAAAGAAGCTTTGGAAAATGGTATTTCTATGGTACATCAAGAGCTTAACTTGGTAAAACAACTCAGCGTTATGGATAATTTGTGGCTAGGACGTTACCCAAGAAAAGGCTTATTTGTTGACCACAAAAAAATGTACGCTGATACCAAAGCTATTTTTGATGAGCTGGATATTCATATTGACCCCAAAGAAAAAGTATCTAAATTATCCGTATCCGATATGCAAATGATTGAAATTGCAAAAGCATTTTCATACGATGCCAAAGTCGTGATTATGGACGAGCCAACATCTTCCTTATCAGAAAAAGAAGTGGCGCACTTGTTTACCATTATTGACAAACTCAAACAACGTGGCTGCGGCATCATTTATATTTCACACAAAATGGAAGAAATTTTCAAAATTTGTGATGAAATTACCATTTTGCGCGATGGCAAATGGATTGATACGGTTGAAGTTGCCAAAACCAATATGGATGAATTGGTTGCCAAAATGGTGGGGCGCAGCTTGACACAGCGTTTCCCTAAAAAAGACAACGTGCCACATGAAATTATTTTGGAGGTCAAAAATTTAACCGCGAAAAATCAACCTTCTATTCAAGATGTGAGTTTTGAATTGCGCAAAGGTGAAGTATTGGGCATCGGTGGTTTGGTTGGTGCAAAACGTACCGATATTGTGGAAACCTTGTTTGGCATTCGTGAAATGTTGAGTGGTGAAGTGATTGTGCATGGTAAACCTGTCAGCAATCCATCTCCTGTTGAAGCAATTAAAAATGGTTTTGCTTTGGTTACTGAAGAACGCCGTGCCACAGGGATTTTTGGTGGTTTGGACATCAGTTTCAATTCTCTGATTTCCAATATGCGTGGTTACGAAAAAATTGGTTTTTTGAGCAACAAAAAAATGAAAGATGACACGCAATGGGTCATTGATTCCATGCGTGTCAAAACACCCAGTCAGAAAACACGCATTGGGTCATTATCGGGTGGCAATCAACAGAAAGTGATTTTGGGACGTTGGTTGCTTACAGGACCTGAAATTTTGATGTTGGATGAGCCCACACGCGGTATTGATATTGGCGCAAAATTTGAAATTTATCAATTAATCATTGATTTGGCCAAGCGTGATAAAGCTGTGATTATGATTTCATCAGAAATGCCCGAATTGCTTGGTGTAACCGACCGAATTTTGGTAATGAGTGCAGGGCGCGTAGCAGGGATTGTGGAAACAGCTAAAACCACGCAAGAAGAAATTTTGCAATTATCGGCAAAATATTTATAAACACATTTTCAGGCTGCCTATCCAGCGAAATAAAGTAAGAACCTGTGTTCATAATCCTAATAGCTTGCTTTTATCGCCACTTCATGCGCCTACTGCGTTGGCTTTCCACGCCAATATTTCAATATTGGCATGAAAAGTCGCCTTGTATTCGCATGAATTGGCAATAAAATCAAACCATCAATCTTACGAACACAGGTTCTAAAAGGCAGCCTGAAAAACACAAAGTCTTTCAATTCAGAGGATTATAAAAATGGACGCAAAAACATCTCAAAAAATCGGCGACATACTGAAAAATTACGCGCTGTATTTTGTTTTACTCATGCTGTTGGTCATCATTGTTTCCAAAGATACCAGCTTTTTGAGTTTAACCAATTTCAGTAATATTTTAACCCAATCATCGGTGCGCGTGATTATTGCATTGGGCGTAGCGGGTTTGATTGTAACACAAGGCACCGACTTGTCGGTGGGTCGTCAAGTGGGTTTGGCAGCCGTGATTTCGGCAACTTTGCTGCAAGCCATGAGTAATGCCAACAAAGTTTTCCCTACTTTGGACGTTGTCCCCATTCCGTTGGTTATTCTACTGGTGTGTGCGATTGGCGCAGTGATTGGTTTGGTTAATGGCGTAATTGTAACCATATTGAACGTTACACCTTTCATCGCCACGTTGGGCATGATGTTGATTGTTTATGGGATTAACTCGCTGTATTACGATTATGTTGGTTCAGCGCCAATCGCAGGGTTTGATGCAGGTTATTCTGCATTTACGCAAGGATTCTTTGATTTAGGCGGTTTCCGATTATCATACATCACAATTTATGCTGCGATTGCAGTTGCCCTGATGTGGGTTTTATGGAACAAAACACGTTTTGGTAAAAATCTATTTGCCATTGGTGGTAATCCAGAAGCTGCACGCGTTTCAGGTGTCAATGTAACCCTCAATTTGCTTGGTATTTACACTTTATCAGGTGTTTTCTACGCATTTGGTGGTATGCTGGAGGCAGGACGCATCGGTTCGGCAACCAATAACTTGGGTTTTATGTACGAAATGGACGCGATTGCTGCTTGTGTGATTGGTGGCGTATCGTTTAGTGGTGGCGTGGGTTCGGTAATTGGCGTAGTAATGGGCGTGTTGATTTTCACGTTAATTAACTATGGTTTAAGCTACATCGGCGTGAGTCCTTACTGGCAATACATCATCAAGGGTAGCATCATCGTGATGGCAGTTGCGATTGACTCGCTGAAAAACGCGAAGAAAAAATAAACTATAGTCGTTTCAAATACAAATAGTACAGCGTTGCCAACGCCCTTATGTACTACTCGTACACGGCGGGCGTTGTCGCCTTGTCCTATTTTAATTTGAAACGACTATATTTTGATATTTTCAGGCTGCCTTTTATTAATTAGGCAGCCTGAAAATATTTTTTAACATAAAATAACAAAAAAATCTTTTCAGGCTGCCTGAAAGTGATTATAATCCGCGCCGTTTGTCTGAACGAAAGAGAAAAATGTCGCGTATCGTTGTAAATCACACATTAAAAAACGCATTTGGCAATAAATGCGCTGTTATTTCTTTTTCTTTTATTTCCTATTTTTTCTGAACCTGTTTTCTATTAAAAAACAGGTTTTTTTGCGCCCATTCATAATGAGAGGATAAAAAATGGCGAACCCGCTCTATAAAAAACATTTGATTTCCATTTCAGAACTCACACAAGAGGAATTGCAATTATTGTTGGATACCGCGTTGGCATTGAAAAAAAATCCACGCAGCGATTTACTGAAAGGCAAACTCATCGCATCGTGTTTTTATGAACCTTCCACGCGCACCCGTTTGTCTTTTGAAACCGCAGTTTTGCGTTTGGGTGGGCAACTGATTGGTTTTGCCGATGGCGGCAACACCAGCGCAAAAAAAGGCGAAACATTGGCAGATGCGGCTCGCGTGATTAGCGGCTATGTGGATGCGATTATCCAACGTCATTCGCAAGATGGCTCGGCACGCATTACCGCTGAATTTTCCAGCGTTCCCGTGATTAATGGTGGTGATGGCACCAATCAACACCCCAGTCAAACTTTATTGGATTTAGTAACCATTTATGAAACACAAGGCAGCCTGAAAAACCTAAAAATTGCCATGAGTGGTGATTTGAAATACGGTCGTACCGTACATTCTTTGGCGCAAGCATTAAAACGATTTGGCTGCGAATTTATGTTTGTCTCGCCATCAACATTAGCCATGCCTAAATACATTACCGATGAATTGGACGAAGCAGGGTGCAACTGGCAAATCAGCAACGATTTGCAACAAGCTGCTGAATGGGCAGATATTTTGTATATGACACGCGTACAACGTGAACGTTTTGATGCGGAAGAATTTGCCAAAATTCAAGGCAAATTTAATCTGAATGCCGCCATGCTGAAAAATGCCAAGCCCACCATGCGCGTGTTGCATCCCTTACCGCGCGTGGACGAAATCCACCCCGATGTAGATAAAACGCCACATGCTTATTATTTTGAACAAGCCACCAATGGCGTGTATGCGCGCATGTCTATTTTATCTTTGATTTTAAATGAAGAAATATAAGGAAACATGATGAAAAATACCAAAATGAGCGTTGAAGCCATTGAAAATGGCACGGTAATTGACCGCATTCCAGCAGGTTTGGGTTTGACGATTTTACGCCAATTCAAAATATTACATCATGGCGAAGCCGTAACCGTTGGTTTTAATTTACCCAGCCAAACACGCGGCAGCAAAGACATCATCAAAATCAGCGGCGTAACATTCAGCGAACACGATGCCAATCGTTTGGCACTGTTTGCGCCCGAAGCGGTGGTTAATCTGATTCAAGATTACCAAGTCGCCAAAAAAATGCACTTAACTTTGCCTGTAACCATCAGCGAGGTATTCCGTTGTCCTAATACCAACTGTGCTTCCCATTTTGAACCTGTGCGCAGTCGTTTTTATGTGAAACAACAAAATGGCGAAACCAAATTAAAATGTCATTTTTGCGAAAAAACATTTGACCGCAAATCAGTTGCCGAAGCGTGATATTGAATAAAAAATAAAGAAAAAAGGCAGCCTGAAACCTATTTTTTCAGGCTGCCTTGTTCATTTTGATACATTTTTATTCCCGTTTCAGGCTGCCTGAAAAATATAAATCCGTTATAATGCAGCGTTTTTTTCAAAAATAATTTCAATATAGGAATACATTAATGGCTTTCTTAAAAGGCAAAAAAATCCTGATTACAGGCATGATTTCAGACCGTTCCATTGCTTATGGCATTGCCAAAGCTTGTCATGAACAAGGTGCAGAATTAGCGTTCACTTATGTGGTAGATAAATTAGAAGAACGCGTACGCAAATTAGCAGCCGAATTTGGCTCAGAACTCGTGTTCCGCTGCGATGTACAAAGCGATGAAGAAATCGCGCAAACTTTTGCAGATTTGGGCAAACATTGGGACGGCTTGGACGGCTTGGTACACGCGATTGCATTTGCACCGAAAGAAGCATTGAGTGGTGACTTTTTGGACAGCATTTCTCGCGAAGCATTCAATACCGCACACGAAGTTTCCGCATACAGTTTGCCCGCATTGGCAAAAGCCGCGCGCCCAATGATGCAAGGTCGCAACGGCTCCATCGTGGCATTGAGCTATTTGGGTGCGGTGCGTGCGGTGCCAAATTACAATGTAATGGGCATGGCAAAAGCCAGCTTGGAAGCGGGCGTGCGTTTTACCGCGTCTTGCTTGGGCAAAGAAGGTATTCGCTGCAACGCGATTTCCGCAGGCCCAATTAAAACGTTGGCAGCTTCGGGCATTGCGGATTTCAGTAAACTGTTGAATCATGTTGCCGCACAAAATCCATTGCGTCGCAATGTAACCATTGAAGAAGTGGGTAACGCTGCCGCATTCTTGTTGTCGGATTTGGCTTCTGGCATCACAGGGGAAATCACTTATGTGGACGGCGGTTATAGCATCAATGCTTTGAATGATAGTGATGAAGCATAATTGATTCATGCAGCCTGAAAAATATATTTTTCAGGCTGCCTTTTGCTCATCAGGCAGCCTGAAATATTCATAAAATAAATAGGAGAGAAAATGTTGCAACTTGACCATGTACAAGCTGTTGCCTTTGATTTGGATGGTACACTTGTAGATTCCATTCCCGATTTAGCCGCTTCTGCCAATGCCATGCGCGTATCGCTGGGTATGAGTGAATTGCCAGCCGCTACCGTGCAAAGTTATGTCGGCGATGGCATCGGCATACTCGTGCATCGCACTTTAACCAACGACCGAAACGGTCAAGCCGACGAAACGTTGTGGCAACAAGGATTTACCGCATTTGTCAAACATTATGGTGCCAATATTGCCAACGCCACGCGTCCCTATCCACAAACCGAAGCAGGATTAGGCTTACTCAAAACTTTGGGGATTCCATTGGCAATCATTACCAATAAATCCGAAACATTAGCAGTTAAATTATTGAAAGATTTGGGTTTAGACCATTATTTCAGTATTGTTGTCGGGGGAGATACTTTGCCAGAACGCAAACCCAGTCCCGAACCTTTGCGTTATGTGGCAGATGTTTTAGGTGTTGCGTGTGAAAATATGTTGATGGTCGGCGATTCGCATAACGACATCATCGCTGCCAAAGCCGCAGGTTGTGTCGCGGTAGGCGTAACATTTGGTTATGGCGATATGCAAGAATTAAGCCTCGACCCAGCCACCAAAGCCGATTGGTTGATTGATTCGCTGCCTGAAATTTATGAAAAATTGCGTGTGCAGCAATCTGTTACCGATTAATGATTTGTTTTCAGGCTGCTTTTGTATTTGGATAATGAATACAGATTTAACACAAAAGGCAGCCTGAAAATATGTGCATCAATGATATTTCCCAAATTGAATTATCATATTGAAAGTAAATAATTTTCAGGCTGCATTTTTTAATTTACTATATCTGCAATCATCAAAATAATAGGCTTATGAAACCACAAAAATCCCTACGCGCCCGCGCGATGGACATTGTCTCGCGCCGCGAAGTCAGCCGCTTGGAATTGCAACGCAAACTCGCGCCTTATGCCGAAGATGCCGATGAATTAGAATCGGTGTTGAACGAATTTGCCGCGCAAAATTGGCAATCCGATGAACGCTATGTAGAAGCATTTATTAACAGCAAAAGCCGCAAACATGGCGCGATGCGTTTGAGACAAGAACTTGCCAGCAAAGGCGTGGACGAAGATTTGGTGTGCGAATATTTGCCTGATGAGGAAACCGAACGCGAAAATGCGGCACACGTTTTGCGCAAAAAATTCAAGCAGCCTGCGGCAGATTATGCGGAAAAACAAAAGCAAATCCGCTTTTTGCTGTATCGCGGCTTTGATATGGATACGATTCATGCGGTGATGAAAACCGCGTGGGACGAAGAAGAATAAGGTGGCACGGTCAGTTAAAATAAAAATACTGTGTTGCCAGCTTTGTCGCTTGGTCTTAATTTCTATTTTAAACGACTACGGTAAGGATTTTTTCATTATTTACGGTACAATTTTGTTTTTTAACAAATCCTGTCGGGCAAGCTACAGAAGAATGTTTCAGGCAGCCTGAAAGTTTAATAAAGAAAGATTTTTTGATGAAAAACAAACAACTTTTATCTCTTGGCTTGGTCTCCGTACTTATGCTTGCGGCTTGTTCGGATGGCAATCAAGCACAATCGGTTGAGCCAACGCAAAACCCACCAACAGCGCAAGCAACTGTGGAACAAACACCTGAACCCAAGAATTGGGTTTTTCCATATGAGCAAATGCAAGGTTCACCGTTTTATATTCGTTGCAAGAAAATGGTGAGGCGCATTTTGGAGAATACTGCACCACCTGAAAACGATGTGCTGGTAGAAGCAAAAGAAACATGTCGCAAAGGCGTGGCAAAAGATCCCGATAGCCGAAAATTGGTTCAATATAGCAAAGTGTTAGCGCATATTGACGAACATTTTATGCCCCTAGAACAGCGTGTGGCGAAATGGCAAGCGGCAGCCAAAAAAGGCAATGTCCATGCACAATACAGTTTGGGCGTGGCGTATTCGCTTGGCGATGGTGTGCCGAAAGACATGAATAAAGCGATTGAATTATTTAAGAAAGCAGCAAAAAAGTCGGATGTGGACGCGGCATTCAATTTGGGTGTGATTTATATGACAGGCGATGGTGTGCCTGTGGACAATCAACAGGCAAAAACCTATTTTGAGCAAGCAGCGGCTAAAAATGACGAACGCGCCATGGCGGCTTTGGGGCAGTTGTATGAACTTGGCAAGCTGGGTGCGCCAGATGATAAAAAAGCCTTTGAATATTATCAAAATTCTGCTTTTTTAGGCGATGCAGATGCGCTGTTCAATGCGGGTATTTTTTATTATGAAGGCAAGGGAACAGATAAGGATTTGAGCCTTGCGTTGGCATGTTTTGAAAAATCGGCATATCAAGGTCATGAAAAAGCGAAAATGGTGCTGGACGGTTTAGCAAAAGGACAGCAGATTCGGTTTAATGATGTGAAATCATGATGAATGGCTTTCAGGCAGCCTGAAAATAAAAAATCCCTGTTTTTCAGGGATTTTTTTTGGTTTTTGCGGTACAATTTTATTTTTTAAACACAATCCTGTCGCCAAAGCCACAGAAGAATGTTTCAGGCAGCCTGAAAACATTATGGAGTAACTCAAATGAGCAAAAACAATCAACCCCAATCCAAACGCCAATTCCGCGATGGCATCAGCCAAAAACCGAAATCCGCGCCCAAATCCACAAAATCCACCAAAAAGCCCGTTTCAGGCAGCCTGAAACGCCAAAATCCACAAGAAAACGAATGGGAAACGCAAAAACCGCGTTCGCAACGTGGCACAGCTCGCCATGAAAACCGCGAAAATCGCCCCATTTCCGAACCCAAAGAATACGCCAAAGCCCCCAAACAACGCGCGTCCAAAGCCAAAAAATTGGTGGTACGCGCCCCCAATCAGAAAATTCAAGAGCGTGTGCAAGAATTGCGTGAAAAACGTACCGATTTGTCGCGCATTGAGCCTGAGCGTTTGCAAAAGGTATTGGCGGCGAGCGGTGTCGGTTCACGCCGTGAAATGGAAGAGTGGATTGGCAATGGCTGGGTGTTGGTAAACGGCAAAGTGGCGAATTTGGGCGATAAAGTTTCGCCCGATGACCAAGTTACCGTAAAAGGCAACGCGATTAAATTGAAATGGGCTGACCGTTTGCCACGCATTATTTTGTATTACAAGCAAGAAGGCGAAATCGTGTCGCGCGATGACCCGCAAGGGCGCGTGTCCATTTTTGACCGTTTGCCGCAAGCCGCCAGCAGCCGTTGGGTGGCGATTGGGCGTTTGGACATCAATACGAGTGGTTTGTTGATTTTGACCACTTCGGGCGAATTGGTGCAGCGTTTTGCCCACCCAAGCTTTGAAGTGGAACGCGAATATGCCGTGCGCGTGTTGGGCGAATTGTCGCAAGAGCAAATGGCCATGCTGACCACAGATGGCGTGATGTTGGAAGATGGCTTGGCGCGTGTGGAACGCATCTACGAACAAGGCGGCGAAGGTGTGAACAAATGGTACAACGTCATCATCAAGGAAGGACGAAACCGCGAAGTACGCCGCATTTTTGAAGCATTGGGTTGCACGGTAAGCCGTTTGGTGCGTGTGGGCTTTGGACCGATTGGCTTACCCAATCGTTTGAAACGTGGGCAATTTTATGAACTGAATCTTGCTGAAGTCGCTAATATTATGAAATGGGCAGATATGCTTTTACCAAGGGAACGTCGCCGTCGTAAATAAGATAGGCAGCCTGAAAACATACAGAAAGAAAAAACATGAACCGCAGACAATTTCTTGTTCTTTCCGCTGCTTTACTCGCTAGTGCGTGCTACAAAGGCAGCAAACGCAATAGCAAATTAGCACGCGATAGCACTGTATTGTGTTTAGGCGATTCGCTTACTGCAGGATATGGTGCAGCCAAAGGCGAAGATTACCCCACGCAACTGGCGGACATTACAGGTTGG
This sequence comes from Wielerella bovis, assembly GCF_022354465.1. Classification (NCBI taxonomy): domain Bacteria; kingdom Pseudomonadati; phylum Pseudomonadota; class Betaproteobacteria; order Neisseriales; family Neisseriaceae; genus Wielerella; species Wielerella bovis. The sequence goes on from NZ_CP092361.1 coordinate 1,149,842, forward strand.
AAAGTCATTAATGGTGGGGTATCGGGCGATACCAGCGAACAGGCATTGGGACGTTTACCACCTTTAATGGCACAAGAACCCAAGTTGGTCATTGTTAGCATTGGTGGCAATGATTTTTTGCAAAGGCAGCCTGAAAGCAGTACGCGTGTCAATATTGGTAAAATTTTAGATATTATCCAATCTGCCAATATTCCAGTTGTTTTGGTCGCCATTCCATATTTCACCACAGGTGCATTAATTGGGCGTGTTAGTGAACATCCTTTGTATGATGATATTGCCGCACAACATCGCATTCCTTTACTTAAAGGTGCATGGGCAGATATTTTGGGGGACAAAAAATTAAAATCCGATACGGTACATGCTAATGCCACAGGGTATCGTCAATTTGCCGAAGAGTTAGCTGATTTTTTGGCAGATGAAGGATTTCGTTAAAATCATCAATTAAAAGGCAGCCTGAAAAATACAAAAAATATTTTTCAGGCTGCCTTTGTATATTTATCGTGATTTATTTAACCCAATCTTTCCACGCACCATAACCCTGTTCATCCATTTCATCTAGTGGCACAAAGCGCAAACTCGCACCATTGATGCAATAACGCAAACCACCCAATTCACGCGGCGCATCAGGGAAAACGTGTCCCAAATGCGAATCTGCCTGCCGACTACGCACTTCTACACGAACCATATTATGGCTACTGTCATGATGATTGGTAATCGCCACACTGCTAATTGGACGACAAAAACTTGGCCAGCCACAACCCGAATCAAATTTATCTGATGACGAAAATAAAGGCTCACCACTGACTACGTCCACATAAATTCCCGCATCGAACAAATAGTCATATTCATGGCTAAACGGTCGTTCCGTACCATTTTCTTGGGTAACATAATATTGTTCAGGTGTGAGCATTTCGCGTAATTGCACATGGTCAGGTTTAGTAAAGCAGCCTGAAAGTGGTACTTTTGCCAAAGACAAATCAATATGGCAATAACCATTTGGGTTTTTATCCAAATAATCTTGATGATAATCTTCCGCAACATAAAAATGTTGTAAAGGTGCAACTTCTACCACAATCGCTTGCTCATAAAATGCTTGTTCACGCGCAATAGCCATTTCAGCAGCAGCACGTTGTTCAGGCTGCGTATAATAAATCCCCGTACGATATTGTGTCCCAACATCGTTACCTTGACGATTGAAGCTAGTTGGATCAATCACACGAAAAAAATGGCGCAGCAAATCATCTAAACTAATTTGTTCTGCATCATATTCCACACAAACTGTTTCCGCATGTCCCGTATCTCGATGACAAACATCTTCATACGTTGGATGCTCTGTACGACCATTAGCATAGCCCGAAACCACGCTTAACACGCCCTGTATGCGTTGAAAATAAGCTTCCAAGCCCCAAAAACAACCACCTGCTAAATAAATCATTTGTTTATTCATATTTTCCTCTCTATAAATTAATTTTCTTTTAATAAAAATCATGTAGTTAGATAATTTATTATTAATAATAACAATTATCATTTGCAAAGTTTATCAGATATGTGTATTATTCGTTTTGCCAACTGCATGACAGCAAATTGTTGCAATGCATGCAGATATTTTGGTAGTGGTTTGTGTTCCTTTTGCGTCTCGTGTTGCTATAACACGAGACGATTTTTTATTAAGTAAAATAAAATTTTTCAGGCTGCCTTATTGAATAAAGGCAGCCTGAAAATAATCCGAAAGGGTAGGGGATTAATAACGGAAATTATTTTTTCGGCGTTGTGCCAAAGATGCCTCCATCCAATTTCCCTTATTTACAGGACGTTTACGACATTCAATTTGAATATCCGTTTCTACTTTGCAGCAGCACGGCAAAATCTCATTTTCAGCAACCACTGCTATATGCGGTTCTGGATAAGAGACTTTTCCTGATAAAATTTTAGTGCGACAAGTTCCACAATAACCACTTCTACATTGATATTCCACTTGATAACCTGTTCGCTCTAAGCCTTGCAATAAAGTTTCGTGTGCAAATGATTCAAATGAACCATCTAATGTTGTTACTTTTGGCATGATATTCAGCTCCTCTCTACTAGTACGGCATACGGCATGCAAACCTGAAACAGCGTTCAGGCTGCTTTTTAGAATCTGTGTTTATAAAATTACTGATTGATTTTTATCAAAATTAAAAATACAGATCCTTATAATTTACAATTCAAAATGTTCTAAATCTTCAGTACTAACTTCCGCATCAATTTGACCAATCAAATAAGATGAAATTTCCACTTCCTGTGGCGCAACTTGTACATTATCCGATGATAACCAAGCATTTATCCAAGGAATAGGATTATGTGTAGCATTAGGAAATGCTTGTGGTAGATTCACAGCCATCATACGATGATTGGTAATATATTCTACATATTGGCATAAAATATCTTTATTCAAGCCTATCATGGAACCATCTTTGAATAAATAAGAAGCCCATTCTTTTTCTTGTTCTGCTGCTTTTTTAAATAATTCACAACATTCCTCATGCAATTCATCCGCAATTTCTGCCATTTCAGGGTCATCGCTTCCCGAACGCATCAAGTTTAAGATATGTTGAGTACTATTCAAATGCAATGCTTCATCACGAGCAATTAATTTAATAATTTTTGCATTACCTTCCATCAATTCACGTTCAGCAAAAGCAAAAGAACATGCAAATGATACATAAAAACGAATGGCTTCCAGTACATTCACACACATCAAACATAAATACAGTTTTTTCTTCAATTCTCGTTGTGAAATAAGTATTTTTTTACCATTAATGATGTGCGCACCTTCACCTAACAGATTGAAATATTGTGTATATTCAATTAAATCATCATAATAGCACGCAATATCCTCCGCACGCGCAATAATGTATTTATTCTGCACAATATCATCAAACACGACCGAAGGGTCATTAACAATATTGCGAATAATATGTGTGTAACTACGCGAGTGAATGGTTTCAAAAAAAGACCACGTTTCAATCCAAGTTTCCAATTCTGGTAACGAAACCAAAGGTAATAAAGCTACATTTGGGCTACGTCCTTGAATACTATCCAGCAAGGTCTGATATTTTAAATTACTGATGAAAATATGTTTTTCATGTTCTGGCAAATTTGCATAGTCAATGCGGTCGCGTGATAAATTAACTTCTTCTGGGCGCCAAAAAAAAGAGATTTGTTTCTCAATCAGTTTTTCAAAAACTTCATAACGTTGTTGGTCATAACGTGCAATATTAACAGGCTGCCCCAAAAACATGGGTTCAAGTAAAGCATTATTAGGAGTTTTACTGAATGTACTGTAATACATATTCAAGTGTTCGCAAGGCATAGGTTTTTCTCGAAAAATGGAAATTAGGCGTATTGTAAAACAAGCACGATATAAAGGGAAAGAGTACAAATAATATACCAATTAGGGGCATTGTTTTATGTATACTTAATTAATTTAACATAATATTTATTATTGGAACTAGCAAAATTTTGTGGTATCGTAGTAAATGCATAGACGACATGAGTGACAATACGCCATTCACTCATGCCGTACTATAATTATTCATTATTTACGTTCAGGAATATTTGCTAATATTTTCAGCAATAATGCAAAATTGCTTTGCACGCTTTCAATTTCTACATGTTCAGTTGGCGAATGAGCGTTGAAAATATTTGGGCCAAACGAAACCATATCGGTATGTGGTGCTTTGGCACGCAAATAGCCACATTCTAAACCAGCATGAATGACTTGCACTAATGGTTCTTTGCCAAAATGTTCTGCCATGATATTTTGTACTAAACCCAATAATGGAGAATGGGGATTTGGCAACCAACCTGGATAATCGTCTAATACACTCATATTCATATTTGCTAACTGTGCTAATGCAGCTAATCGTTGCACAAAGGCTTCTTTTTGAGTTTGTCCCAATGAACGTGCTAATGATTGCAATGTGAATTGACCTTCTTTCAGCAAAATAATACCAGCATTAATAGAAGTTTCTACTACACCAGCAAAACTATCACTCATACGTGCAACACCATTTGGAAAACTCATCACAAAATTTAAAATGCGATGTGTATCGGTATGTGATAGAGCTGTAACATTTGTATTTTTATGTGTGATACATTCTACTTGTAGATTATTTTCTACAAATTGCAATTCTGATTGGATAATTTTGGTTAATTTTTCAATTTCAGCAGTAATAATTCGAATATCTCCTACAATGGTTGCTTCAGCACTTCTAGGAATTGCATTGATAGCGGTTCCTCCATTGAAAGAGACAAGATTAATAGGTGAAACAGAATGGGAATGCGCCAGTAAACGAGTCAATAACAAATTGGCATTACCGCGATATTTATGAATATCTATACCAGAATGCCCACCATGTAAACCAAATACTTTTATTGTTAATGTTGTAGCGGTTTGTTTCTGTGTTGTATAGTATTGATTAAATTCAACTTCGCTACCACCTGCACAACCGATAAATAATTGTGCATCATCTTCAGAATCTAAATTCAATAAATAAGGTACGCCGTTAAACCATTCAGGATTTAATGCTTTCGCACCACCCATACTGGTTTCTTCTTCTGTAGTAACGATGATATGCAATTCAGGATGTGCAATATTATGACTGAATGCCACTGCTAAAGCCATTGCTAAACCAATACCATTATCTGCGCCCAAAGTGGTGCGGTCAGCATATACAAAACGGTTGTCCTTGATTATGGTTTGAATTGGGTCAGTTAAAAAATTATGAGTGGAATCATCAGTTTTTTGTGAGACCATATCACAATGTGCTTGCAATGCCACTGCTGCACGACTCTCCATACCTTGAGTAGCTGGTTTAATAATGCGCAGATTGCCTTTGCTATCTTTCTCGGCACGTAAACCATATTGTACGCCATCGGTCTGAACTCGTTTGAGCAAATAATCAATCAATGCCGTTTCATGATAACTTGGATGAGGAATAGCACAAATTTTTGCAAACCATTGCCATACAGTTTGTGGATTCAGTTGAGTTATATCATTCATTTTGCTTCACCTTTAACAGAAAATAATATTATAAAATATGAAGCATAATTTTCTTTGATATAAAGCATGTACGACAAAGAAAGCAGCCTGAAAAATATTTTTCAGGCTGCCTTTTAATCAATTTTAATATATTCCACCACTAAAATATCAATTTGCTCTCGACCATCAGGTGTATTCAGCCATACCGTATCTCCTTCCCGAGCCTTAATCAACGCACGCGCCAAAGGCGATTTCCATGAAATTTTATGCTGCGCCATATCAATTTCATCTTCGCCAACAATTTTTATCGTTTGCTCCACGCCTGTACCACGTTCAATCGTAACCGTAGCCGAAAAAAAGATTTGGTCAGTCGCCTCACGCTGTTCAGGGTCAATGACCACAGCACCTTCCAAACGCTTGGTTAGAAAACGAATACGACGGTCAATTTCACGCATCCGCCTCTTGCCATACAAATAATCGCCATTTTCGCTGCGGTCGCCATTGCTCGCCGCCCAATTCACAATCTGCACAATTTCAGGACGTTCCTTGTGAACCAATTGATACAATTCATTTTGTAATGCCATATGACCAGCAGGTGTCATATAATTTGGTTGATTATCAGCCATCACACACTCTCAATAAATAAAAAACAATTTTATATTAAACTGTACATCATCGCACCCTTTTCAGGCTGCATTAATTTAAAAACAAGGCAGCCTGAAAGAATTTATAGACAAAATGTCTATTTTTAAGATGTAATTTGTCTAATTTTTAAAATATTTTCTAAAAATTATCAAAATTAAACAAAAAAAGCTGCTTAAAAATCCAAAATAGTGTACTATTCGACTTGTTGATGCGGTTTATCAGACAAATGATGGCACAATCATCAAATGAAATTTGTTCAAGATAACGTTTTTACACAAGATGTTAATTTGGCGAAGCGATAAAACCAAACACCCTACTCTCTCTTTTTTAGACATAATGTCTATGTTATTGACTCACGAAGGAAAACTCAATGAAAGTTTTTTACGATAAAGACGCTGATTTATCTCTGATTAAAGGCAAAACTGTTGCCATTATTGGTTACGGTTCGCAAGGTCATGCTCATGCAGCAAACTTAAAAGATTCAGGCGTGAACGTGGTAATTGGTTTGCGTCAAGGCGCATCTTGGAACAAAGCTGTAGCGGCTGGTTTTGAAACATTGAGCGTTGCTGATGCAACCAAAAAAGCTGATGTGGTAATGATTTTGTTGCCAGATGAAAATCAACCTGTTGTTTACAAAAACGAAATTGCACCAAATTTGAAAGAAGGCGCAGCTTTGGCATTCGCACACGGCTTTAATATTCACTACAACCAAATCGTGCCACCAAGCAATGTGGACGTGATTATGGTTGCGCCAAAAGGTCCAGGTCATACTGTTCGCAGCGAATTTTTGAAAGGCGGCGGCGTGCCATCTCTGATTGCCGTTTACCAAGACCATACAGGTAAAGCACGCGACATTGCCTTGTCTTACGCGGCTGCGAATGGCGGTACCAAAGGCGGCGTGATTGAAACCAACTTCCGCGAAGAAACCGAAACCGATTTGTTTGGCGAACAAGCAGTATTGTGCGGCGGTGCGGTTGAATTGGTTAAATGTGGCTTTGAAACTTTGGTGGAAGCAGGTTACGCGCCTGAAATGGCTTATTTTGAATGCTTGCACGAGCTGAAATTGATTGTGGATTTGATGTACGAAGGTGGCATTGCCAACATGAACTACTCTATTTCCAACAACGCGGAATACGGCGAATACGTTACAGGTCCAGAAGTGATTACACCTGCAACCAAAGAAGCGATGAAAAAAGCTTTGTACCGCATTCAATCTGGCGAATACGCAAAAATGTTCATTCAAGAAGGCGCGACCAACTACGCGTCTATGACTGCACGTCGCCGCTTGAATGCCGACCATCAAATTGAAAAAGTGGGTGCACAATTGCGTGGCATGATGCCTTGGATTGCGAAAAACAAATTGGTTGACCAAGATAAAAACTAATTTATTGTAAAAATATATTAGGCAGCCTGAAAAATATTTTTCAGGCTGCCTTTATACTATTTTTAGGATTCAGGATAGAAATAATGAACAAAATTAAATCATTTAAAATTTTGATTAAAAAGATAATTTCAGTATTGAATCGTTTGGATATGATTTTGCCACCCGAAGCCAAAGAACCTGATTGGACAAGCATCGCGTTTCGTTGGCAAGCGATAGGACATTCGGGCGTATTACACAGTTTGCCACGCCCGCACACCTTTCCATTGACACGATTGGCAGCGATAGATAAGCAAATGGCACAGTTGGTGCGTAATACCGAACAGTTTTTGTTGGGACGACCTGCAAATAATGTGTTATTAACAGGTGCGCGTGGCACAGGAAAATCTTCGTTAATCAAAGCGTTGCTGCATGAATATGCGGAACGCGGTTTGCGCTTGATTGAAGTGGATAAACACGATTTGACGACTTTGCCCGCATTATTGTTGATTCTGGAATCGCGTCCAGAAAAATTTATTGTGTTTTGTGATGATTTATCGTTTGAAGATGGTGAAGAAGGCTACAAAGCCTTGAAAACCGCGTTGGATGGCAGTTTGTCGTGTCGTGCGGATAATGTGCTGGTGTATGCGACTTCCAATCGCCGCCATTTGATGCCTGAATACATGGATGATAATGTGGGACGTGGTGGCGAAATCCATGCACGAGAAGCGGTGGAAGAAAAGGTTTCTTTGTCTGACCGATTTGGTTTGTGGTTGAGTTTTTATGCGTTTGACCAAAATGAATATTTGGCAGCAGCAGAAAATTGGTTGCGCGATTTTGGTTTAACATGGGACGAAACAGCACGACAAGCAGCATTGCAATGGGCGCAAACGCGCGGCAGCCGCTCGGGACGCACAGCATATCAATTTGCGTGTGATTGGGCAGGGCGAAACGAAGTGGAACGTGTGTAAGCGCCCTACCCTATTTTTTAAAAAAGGCAGCCTGAAAATATTTTTTCAGGCTGCCTTTTTATTATTTTTTCAATTCTGCCAAAATTTCATCTACTTTTGCTTTGGCATCACCGAAACACATCACGCTGTTTTCATTGAAGAACAATGGATTTTGTACACCAGCATAACCCGTATTCATGGAACGTTTGAATACCACTACTTCTTTTGCTTTCCACACTTCCAGCACAGGCATCCCTGCAATTGGACTGTTCGGGTCGGTTTGTGCGGCAGGATTAACCGTATCGTTCGCGCCAATTACCAACACCACATCAGTTTCAGCAAAATCATCATTGATTTCGTCCATTTCCAACACAATGTCATACGGCACTTTCGCTTCCGCCAACAACACGTTCATATGCCCCGGTAAACGCCCTGCCACAGGATGAATACCAAAACGCACTTCTGTACCATTTTTGCGTAACAAATCAGTGATTTCAGCCACAGGATATTGCGCTTGTGCCACCGCCATACCATACCCCGGTGTGATAATCACGCTGCTGGCATCTTTCAACATTGCCGCTACTTCGGCAGCCTGAACTTCGCGGTATTCGCCCACTTCTTCACTGCCACTTGAACTAGCTGCATCGCTTGAACCGAAGCCGCCTGCAATCACCGAAATAAACGAACGATTCATCGCTTGACACATAATATACGACAAAATCGCACCGCTAGAACCCACCAATGCGCCTGTAACAATCAGCAAATCGTTGGATAACATAAAACCTGCTGCCGCTGCTGCCCAGCCTGAATACGAGTTCAGCATAGACACCACCACAGGCATATCTGCGCCACCAATAGACGCCACCAAATGCCAGCCAAATGCCAAAGCAATCACGGTCATCACCAACAACGCAAACCAGCTACCATCAGCCGATACAAAGCACAACAACAAAATAAATGATACCAGCAATGCCGCTGCATTCAATTTGTGTTTATGCGGTAATTGCAAAGGTTTGCTGGCAATTTTGCCATTCAATTTACCAAAAGCCACCACCGAACCCGTGAAGGTAACCGCACCAATAAACACGCCTAAAAACACTTCTACCAAGTGAATAGTGTGCATTTCTGCTGATACATCGCCTGCATCAATAAAACTATTGAAACCGACTAACACCGCTGCCAAGCCAACAAAGCTGTGCAAAAGTGCAATCAATTCAGGCATTTCGGTCATTTCCACTTTTTTTGCCTTGTGGATACCGACTGCTGCGCCGACAATCATCGCCAAGATAATCCAGCCCAAGCCAGATACCGTTTCGCTGAAAATAGTGGCAAACAGCGCAATCGCCATGCCAACGATGCCTGAATAACAACCTTGCTTCGCCGTTTCCTGTTTAGACAAGCCCGCCAGCGAAAAAATAAAACAAATTGCCGCGACAATATATGCCGCTGTTACTAATCCTTGAGACATTGTGATTCTCCAAATTTAATATTTCAGGCTGCCTGAAACAAAATCAACCGCCATTTGTACATGAATTTCGGTGGTATCAAACAAAGGAATCGGCGTATCCGCTTGTTGCACCAATAAACCAATTTCGGTACAACCCAAAATCATGCCTTGCGCCCCTTGTTCTGCCAACTGATTCATGGTTTGCAAATAAAACTGTTTGCTTGTTTCAGTGAATTTGCCAACGCATAATTCTTCAAAAATAATCCGATGAATTTCGGCTTGCGCTGTTTCATCAGGTACTATCGCGCTCACCCCACGCGCTGCCAAACCTGCACGATAAAAATCATCTTGCATGGTAAAACGTGTTCCCAATAAACCTACTTTCTTGCATTGCCGTGCTTGAATCGCAGCTGCAACACCATCCAAAATATGCAAAAAAGGAACATCAATCGCTTGTTCAATCAGTGTGGCGACTTTGTGCATCGTATTGGTTGCCAACAAAATCGCTTGTGCGCCAGCTTGCTGCAACATTCGCGCCGATTGTGCCAAAATTTCGCCAGCTTGTTGCCAATCGCCATTTTTTTGGCAATTCACAATTTGCTGAAATTCCACGCTATGCACAATCAACGGTGCGCTGCTGTTACCGCCATTTTGTTGATTGATGAGACGATTGATTTGCGTGTAATACGTTGCCGTACTTTCAGGCGACATACCGCCAATAATCCCTAATGTATTCATCGTATTTCTTTGCGATTTATTTTCAGGCTGCCTGAAAAAAATTAACCTTTACGGAACATATTCAACATACGGCGTGTTACAAAAAAACCACCGAAAATATTGATACTTGCCAACAAAATCGCCACAAACGCCAACAGCGACACCACCGCATTGCCTTGTCCAATTTGCAACAAAGCACCCACGACAATAATCCCCGAAATGGCATTGGTAACCGCCATCAACGGCGTGTGCAGTGAATGGCTGACATTCCACACCACATAATAACCAATCACGCACGACAACACGAAAACGATAAAGTGGTTCAAAAATTCGGTTGGTGCCACCGCGCCTACCCACAAAATTAACACGCTGCCAATCACAGCAGGCGCAAATTTTTGCCACAAAGGTGTGGGTTTTGGTTCAGCTTTGGCAACCACTTTTTCAGGCTGCGTTTGTTGTGGTGCAGCAGAAACTTGAATCGCTGGCGGTGGGAACATCACTTCGCCATTATGCGTAACCGTCATATTGCGGATAATCACATCGTCAAAATTCAGCGCGATTTCGCCATCTTTATTTGGCGATAACAATTTGGTTAAATTGACTAAATTAGTTGCGTACAGTTGCGAGGATTGTCCAGCCAAACGATTAGGCATATCGGTGTAGCCAATGATTTTCACGCCGTTTTCGGTAACGAACAATTCGCCTGGTTTGGTGTATTCGCAGTTACCGCCCGTTGCCGCCGCCAAATCCACGATGACAGAACCTGCTTTCATGCTGTCCACCATTTCTTTGGTAATCAATTTCGGCGCAGGTTTCCCTGGAATAGCGGCGGTGGTAATGATGATGTCCACTTCTTTGGCTTGTTCTGCAAACAATTTCATTTCCGCAGCGATAAATTCTTCGCTCATCACTTTGGCATAACCATCGCCCGAACCACCAGATTCTTGTGGAAAATCCAATTTCAAGAATTTGCCGCCCATGGATTCAATTTGTTCCGCCACTTCCAAACGCGTATCAAATGCTTTGACGATTGCGCCCAAAGAATTTGCCGTACCAATCGCCGCCAAACCTGCCACGCCCGCGCCAATAATTAACACTTGCGCTGGGGGAACTTTGCCCGCCGCCGTGATTTGTCCTGTGAAAAAGCGACCAAACGCATTCGCCGCTTCAATGACTGCGCGATAGCCTGAAATATTCGCCATAGACGACAGTGCGTCCAATGCCTGTGCACGCGAAATACGCGGCACCATATCCATTGCCAATAAATTAACCTTTTTCGCAGTCAATTTTTGCAACAAATCCTCATTTTGTGCAGGATAGAAAAAGCTGACAACCGTTTGTCCTTCTTTCAGGCTGCCTACTTCTGCATCATTAGGTGCGTTTACTTTGTAAATCAATTGGCTAGACCAAATTTCTTTAGCATCGGTCAATATTGCGCCAGCAGCTTCATATGCGGCATCCGTTAGACCAGCCGCCACGCCAGCACCGCGTTCTACCGCCACTTCAAAACCCAATTTTTGCAATTGGGCAACGGTAATCGGGGTACACGCCACGCGGCTTTCGCCAGCCAGTGATTCTTTGGGAATGGCAATTCTCATGGTGTTTCCTTTGTTTATGAATTAATCGGATTTTGGCTGTTTTTGTGTGTAAACAAAAAAGGCAGCCTGAAAAAATAGTTGATGGTATGTAGTTGCATGAAATTTTGAGTGTACAAGAATTTATCCAATAGGACAAAGGTTTCTTTTGGAAAAGGCAGCCTGAAAAATATAGGCAATAAATTAAAATGTTAAATTTTTAATTTATTCAGCAATAAAAAAGGCAGATAATAGTTAATTACCTGCCTTTTAAGCTACAAAATAACTAAAAAATATTTTTAACTCAATTTAACTATATTGCTAAATCTTCATTTAGGATAAGTAGCCCATTTTTGCAAGATTTTGTCTAATTCTCCACTTTGTTTCAATTCAGCCAAGCCTTCATTAATTGTTTGTACTAATTTGGGTTCATCTTTACTAATAATAAATACCATATTGGTTGCCGATTCAGGTAAGTCCAAATTAGTATATTCCGTGATATTAAACGCCTTATCTTTTAATTCACCATTGTTAGCATGAAACCTTAAAGCAACACAGTCGCCGAATAAAACATTTGTTTTTCCTTGTGCTAATGCATTTAATGCTACAGAATGATTGGCATGTAACATAAATTGGGATTCTTCAATTTTCAAATGTTGAGATAATTCTCCATTCATGTTTTCCCCATTAATGATACCAATTTGTGCATTTTTCCAATCGGGTGGGGACATATTTGTCATTTGTGCTAAACAATCGCCTGAATGCATATAAGATTCAGATGGTACAGCTACACTACCATTGACTTCATCTTGTGCAGCCCCCATTGCTACTATATCTACCCTTTTTTTACCTAGTTCTGTGTATGCATTTTCTAATGGTAACAACACAAATTCCACTTGAAAGCCTTTATTTTCACCAATTTTATGTAAAATATCGGCTTCTAAACCCATAAATTGATTGTTATTTAAGAAAATATATGGTTGATATTCTTCTAAGGCTGCTACTTTAACAATAGGCAATTTATCCTTATCATCCTTACTATCCTTTTTCATGACAGCTTTTGTTGGATGTTGCTCGCGCAACATAGAAGTATTTTCAGAATTGGTTTCGCTATTAGAGCAAGCAATTAGTGAACACAAAATTGCGCTACTTAAAGCAGTACGAATAAATTTTTTCATAATGAAATTCTCCTAGACAATCTATTTTCCAAAGTATTATTTTTTAATAATATCGACTTATTTATTAATTATTTAAAAAATTTTTAAATGATGTGGGATTGTTTTTTAATTCGAATTGTTCGTGTACTGAAAATCTAAATTTAAGCACTTATATTCATAATCATCGTACCGTGTGTTGCCTTGTATTTGTAAGTGTCTCAATAAAATCAAGCTAGCAATTTTGTGAATATAGGTTTTAAAATATGCTTATTTATGGTGGATTCAATTTAAATCAGGACAAGGCGACAGCTACCGCCGTGTACACTATAGTACATAAGGGAGCTGGCAATGCTGTACTGGTTTAAATTGAATTCACTATACTTAATGGAAATGACACTGAGTTCAATATTGTTTTTATAGGCACGCGGCCCATGATTATTACTTAACCATTAGCACCTAATTATTGTATGATATTTTTTAGTGTACAAGAATTTATTCAATAGGACAAAGTTTGCTGCTGAAAAAAGCTGCCTGAAAGATTATTTTTATAGAATAAGATGTCTGTAATTGTGTTTTATTTAAAATAATAGTTTGGAAATTATTTTATTTTTCTATTTATTTTGCATAAAATTGCAAAAATAAATTTTAATGTAATTTAACTATTTTTGCTTGAGAATCTGAAACTTTCGCAAAATCCCTTAACAATGTATCTGTACATTTATATATGCTATTGCTTTGAATTACGCTCCAAGTTTGGGATAGTGCTGCAGTACACGACAATTTTTTGAAGTTGCCACCAATCTGTCCCTTCCCCCGCCAGCGTGGGAAGGGACAGGTTTCAGGCTGCCTTTATTTAACTATTTTTTAGACGATATTTCCGTGATAATGCGCGTGCACGGCGATACCAAGCGCGAGCTTCAATCGGATTGGGTGTTTGTGAGCTGGCATAATTCAAACGAATATACTCATTCAACAAATTATCCAAATCAGGACTTAATCGCGGTTGCGCGCTTAATTCGGCTTTCAATTCCAACACGCTTAATGCTTGCAAATGAACAAAATCTTTGCCCAATAAACGGCGTTTGAGCAGCATAAAACCATCTTCCAATGGCGAAATATCTTTGTTGCGTGAACGTTTCCACCACAACCACATGGGTATGAAAGCAGGCAATAAACCCATTATCAAAACGGTCAAAATTGTCCAAGCATTGACTTGGCTGAATCCAAACAAGGAAAATAAGTTTCTTTGTTGCTCGCCATCAAAATTGACCACCCAACGTTGCCAATAAATTTGGCTTTGGTCAGAAAATCGGCTCCACCAGCTTAAATTATGAACCAATTCTTTGATTTCTTCAGCTGGTAGCGCATTATCTAAACCACCTTCTACGCGTGTAATGGATACGGCGGCGGTCGGGTCAATGCGTTTCCACACGTTTTTCTTTTCCAGCCAAACTTCTGCCCATGCGTGGGCATCTTTGCTGCGTATTTGCCAAAAACCGCCTTGTTCGTCCCATTCGCCACCTTGATAACCTGTTACCACACGCGCTGGCACACCTGCTGACCGCATCATGGTAACAAAGGCATCAGCATAATGCTCGCAAAAACCTTGCTTGCTGTTGAAGATAAATTCATCGGTACTGTCTTTGCTGCTTAAAACGGGTGGTTTTAAGGTATAGACAAATTGATTGTTGGCGAAATACTGAAATGCAGCGTTAGCGAAAGTTTCCGCATCTTCGCCACTTTGTGTGAATAATTGTTTTGCCAATATCATTGTTTGCAAATTGGTATTTGCGTTTAATTGTAAATATTGCTGTTTTTCGCTAACCAATAAACGTTGTGGTAATTCATCGCTGATGGTGGATTGAAGCTGAATGCCACGCACACCTTTGCGACTGTACACTCGCAACACATTGCCCGATTCGCGCATAATGCCACGTCTTTGTTCTGCTGAAGGATAATCTAATGCAGGTAATCGCCCTTTGTCATCCTCTATAACAATTTGATAAGCAACATTAAATACATGGCGACTTGAATCGGGAAGAGCATTGTCAATTACACCATTCACTGCTTTCCATGTTCCATCCTCGCTGCGATTTGCCATAATCATTACGCGCCAATACAAATCTTGCTGACGTGGTACAAAACCATTTTGAAAAGTGGCGGAAAACGCAGGTTCATTGCTTTGTACCAAATCGCCAATGCTACCTGGTTTCATGGTATCGGATAAACCTGTGATAGATTGGTTCGCTGGATTTTGCGGCAAACCCCACAGCGGTGCATCTCGGCGTGGCATAGTAATAAACAACAATAACATGGGTAACCAAGTCAGCAAAAATGCTATTGCGCTTTGTTTGAAGGCAGCCTGAATATTTAATTCGTTTAAAACGGCTAATGATGTGGCAATCAGCATCAAACATACCAAAACCCATAAACCGACCAGCAAACTTTGGTTAAATAATACCGCGCCTGTCAGCAAAAACATCATGGATAATGCAGATACTTGACGGTCGCGGCGCGTGTAGCCTTCATAGGATTTGAGTGCGCACAGCAACAATAAAAACGCCATGCCGCCTTGCAAACCGATAAATGTGCCAACTTGTAGAAAAACCAAAATACCCACCACGCCCAGCATCAACAATAATTGCCAACGCGCCAATGCTTTGACACCAAATTTCAACAATGCCACGCGCCCTAAGGCAAACACGGCAAATAATATAGAAATTGGCAAGGGTAATTCCGCTAGAATTGGTAAAGACACGGCAATCAGTGCCAATTGATTAAACAATAAAGCGTTAAAATCGGTTTCAGATTGGAGATAAGGTGTGCGAGAAATAAACATCATGTTGATAAATAATGGTAAAACAGGTTTCAGGCTGCCTTTTAAATGAAAAAATATTAAGGCAGCCTGAAAAATAGTATGGAAAAGATAAACAAGCCTTATGTGTATTGTTTTTGATTTTTAAAGATATTTGCAGTACACGGAAAAACAATGGCATAACTATAGCCACTTTAAGGTTGGGTAAATATTTAAGGCTGCCTGAAACTATCCACGATAATACAACAATAAATTGCGGAATACATTTGGGTCTTTAATAAATGTCATTTCGCCTGCCGCAGGGAAATGAAAATCCAATAATCGCGATACCCAAAAACGCACGCAACCTGCACGAAATGCGGTTTTTAGATATGCTTGCTCTTCGCGTGTTAAAGGTCGTACGCTTTGGTAGCCACGCATAAAGGCATCGCGCAATTCGGGTACGATATGATTAGTGGCATCTCGCGCCCAATCGTTGATGGCGATGGCTAAATCGTATACAAAGCTGCCGTTACACGCATAATAAAAATCAATAAAACCTGATACTTGCTCTCCATTTAACAAGACATTGTCTTTGAATAAATCGGCGTGAATAATACCATTTGGCAAATGGGTATCTGGATTTTGGGCAAGATAGGCAATTTCGCTTTGTAACAAATCGGCTTCATCTTTTTCTAAAAAAGGGAGCAGTTTTTCACAACTGGCTGTCCACCATGTGCTGTGGCGTGGGTTGTCCATTTTTTGTGGAAAATGTGTGCCTGCAAGGTGCATTTTGGCGAGCATTGCGCCCGTGTGATGACATTGCATAGCGGTTGGAAATGAGGTGTCGTGTCCGCTTAATTTGCTGACAATGCACGCAGGTTTGTTTGCTAAGGTGGCGGTAAGCGTGCCGTCTTTTTTGGCAATCGGTGCGGGACAAGCCACGCCATTTTTGCTTAAATGTTGGGTTAAGTCCATGAAAAATGGAAGTTCTTCGGCTTGCAGTGTTTCAAATACGGTCAGAACATAGCTGCCAGTGCTGGTGTGCAGGAAATAGTTACTGTTGGTAATGCCTTGTGCGATACCTTGTAGAGAGTGGAAGTCGCCAAGTGAATATTCGGTAAGCAGGTGGCGCATTTCGTTGTCGGAAACGCTGGTGTAAACGGACATGATAGACAGCCTGAAATAATGATGAAAAAAAATTATCATAACAAATTTAGACGAATATGGCAGCAGAAATATCTATATGATAAAATTTGAAAACTTAAATGAATTTGCGTAAATTTTTGTTTTCAGGCTGCCTTATCTAAAATTTTGTTAATCAAGGCAGCCTGAAATGGTATCTTTGAAATCATAAGGAATGCTTTCACAATGAGTAAAAAATTAGTAGTTGCTATGTCAACTTCTGGCTTGGATTATTATCCAGACACACGCAATATTCGCATTTTGCGTTTGAATATTACAGTTGGAACGGAAACATTTATTGATGGAGAAACATTAAAAGCGGATTCTTTTGAAAATTGGCTGCTTAAGAATCCGACAGGTGTTGTGAAAACTTCTCCGCCATTGGACAGTATGCTCACGCGTTTTTTCATGAAAATTGCTGACGATGGTTACGATGAAGTATTGGTGATTACTATGTCATCGGTATTGAGTAAAACGTATGAGTATGTGAAACAGTTAATCCCTGTGTTTGCAGATAAATTGCGGATTCATGTCTTTGATAGTAAAACGGGTACCTTTGCTGAAGGTTTAATGGCATTGGAAGCTGAGCAATGTTTCAGTAAAGGCATGGACATGGAAAGTACGATAATGCGTTTACGTAAAATGCGTCAAAATAATACGGTTATGTTTGCTGTTAGTGATTTGCGCTATTTAATTAATAATGGGCGATTGTCGCAAACGGCAGGTTTTTTTGCCAATATGTTGAGTATTAAACCAATTATTCAAGTTACGACCAATGGTGAGGCGGTTGTAGCGGAAAAAATTATGTCATTTAACCGTGCAATGTCCAGTTTATCCAATCATTTGGAACGTTATTTGAAACAAGGAACAAATCATCGTGTTTATTTATTGTACACGGGTAGTAAGCGGGAAAATTTCTTTGAATTTGAACGTATTGTGGCAGAAAATAATCGTTTGAAACATTTACCTGCTTATCCTATTACGCCTGTGGTATCGGCACATGCTGGACCGAATTGTGTGGGTTTTGGGATTTTTTGGGAATAAAAATCGGTATGCATAATCTTAATGAAATGCATTAAATTAATAGGCAGCCTGAAAGCATAGGTTTCAGGCTGCCTATTTAATTAACGCGAACTCGGGATAAGAAATTTCATAAAAATTAAAGGGCAAACGTGATAATCTATTGTTTGCACACAACCAAGTATCACGAAAGCCCTTTAACATGGATTATCTTACCGCACTTTTCTGCCAAATTGATGATTTTTGCAAAGAATTTGAACCCAAATTCAATAGCAAATTGATTAAAAACAATAAAATTCGTAATAGACCAAGTTGTATCAGTACCGCAGAAATCATGACCGTACTGATTGCTTTTCATCAATATCGCATGCGTGATTTCAAAACCTATTACCAATGGCAAGTCCAATCCATTTGGCAGCGAGACTGCCCCAATATGCCCAGCTACAACCGCTTTTTGGAACTGGCTACACGAGCCTTACCTGCTATGTTGGTATTTTTAACCACCCAAATGGGCAAATGCACAGGTATAGGTGTGGTGGATTCAACCACTTTGTCGGTTTGCCACAATCGCCGTATTCACTCGCATAAAGTGTTTAAAAACATCGCGCAAAGGGGCAAAAGCAGTACAGGCTGGTTTTACGGTTTCAAATTGCATGCGGTATTTAACCACTTGGGTGAGCTGGTCAATTTTTGCTTAACCGCAGGCAATGTGGATGACCGTCAAGGTTTAAAACAAATGGCAAAGCACCTATTCGGCATTTTGGTGGCGGATAGGGGCTATATTGGAAAAGATTTAAGTGATTGGCTTAAAGAGAAATATGGCATTACTTTGCTAACGGGTATCAAAAAAGGCATGAAACCCAAACAATACACAAGTGAGCAGAAAAAGCTGCTTAAAAAACGTGGTGTTATAGAAACCATTTTTGGGCAACTGAAAAATTTGTGTCAAATTGAACATACTCGGCATCGTTCGGAGCGTGGTTTTATCTTGAATTTGATTTCAGGTTTGACTGCCTATTGCCTGTTTCCTTATAAGCCAATGATGTTTGGGAAAAAGTCTTTGTTACCAATGAAGTAAGAAAGGCTTATCCCGAGTTCGCGTTAATTAAATCACTTTAATCTTGTTTATTTTGCTGTTTGTTCCAGCGTTCTTCCCAGAAAGTTGCGCCTTCTACACCGCATTTTTTCGGGTCAAAAGTGTAGGTTGTTACACCCGCTTTTTTCTGTTCCTCATAGTCTTTCAATGCGCTGATAGTCGGTTTGCTCTTCAAGAAAATGATGATGATACCGACAATGTTCAACCAAGCCATTAAGCCCACGCCTACATCGCCAATATCCCAAATGTAACCTGCACTATTTACCGCGCCATAAGCCACAGCAGACATCAACAAAACTTTAACCAATACAATGAACCAAGTATTGTCCTTCATTTTGCGCGTCAAATAAGCCATATTGGTTTCGGCAATGTAGTAGTAAGCTAAAATCGTGGTAAACGCAAAGAAGAAAATGGAAATACCCGTAAACACATTACCAAATGAACCAAACACGCTGGAAACCGCCATTTGTGTGAATGCAGGCCCGTTAATTTCGGTTGCTGCAGCCACGTTTTGCACTAAAAAGTTCCCTTTTTCCAGTGTGCCTTGAATATTGTATTGCCCTGTAATCAAAATCATAAATGCAGTCGCAGAGCAAACAAATAAAGTGTCTACATATACTGAAAAGGCTTGCACCAAACCTTGTTGTGCTGGATGTTCCACTTCAGCCGCCGCCGCAGGGTGTGGGCCTGTACCCTGACCAGCTTCATTAGAATAGATGCCACGTTTCACACCCCAACCGATTGCGGCACCAAAGCCAGCTTGTGCCGTGAATGCATCACCAATAATCATACTAATGATTGCAGGCAATTTGTCCATATTCATGAAAATAATCAATAAAGCCATCAAAATATAGCCAAAAGCCATAAATGGAACGATGATTTCGGTTACATTCGCAATGCGTTTGATGCCGCCAAAAATAATCAAGCCCAACACAATTAAAATAAATAACAAGGCAATCAATTTATTCATGCCTACTTCGCCAAAGGAAGTTTGCACCATATCGCCACTGCCCACAATCATCACGACCGCATTTGCTACGCCATTCGCTTGTACACCTGGTAAGAATAAACCACAAGCAATCACAGCTGCAATCGCAAAAATTGCACCATAAATTTTACCTGTACTGCCTTTAAAGAATTTTTCAAAATAGTAAGCAGGGCCGCCACGATATTGACCATTGTCGTTTTCTTTGTAAAGTTGTGCTAACGTGGATTCCACATAAGCTGTACTTGCACCCAAAAATGCAACAATCCACATCCAAAATACCGCTCCAGGTCCACCAAAACCAATTGCAGCTGCTACGCCAGCAATATTACCCATGCCGACACGTCCAGACAGCGCAACCGCCAAAGCCTGAAATGAACTAATTCCTTCTGGGCTATTGTTGGGTTTGAACAACAAGCGCAGCATTTCGCCAAAATGCCGAATCTGCATAAACCGCGTTATGATGGAGAAAAATAAACCTGCGCCCAAGCACAGGTAAATCAATGCTTGACTCCAAATCAAGCCATTGAGTGTGCTAATAATTTCTTGCATTATGATTGCTCCTAAAAAAGAAGATGAAATTTAGAAAATTTACAATTTGTTACATTTTTTGACAAAATAATGCTTTTTTATGCATTTTGTCAAATTTTTTTAGATATTTGTGAATTTGATGATAGAAATTTGTTTTGAAGATAAAAATGTTCATTCAGACTGAAACCTTTGCAAAACCCTATTTTTTTGAACTTTTTGAAAAATAAAGTTCTTAAAATTCAAAAAATTAAAATTTTTAAATATCAAATTTTAGGAGTTTTGCAAAGGTTTCAGGCTGCATATCAATGATACAGCCTGGAAGCACAAGTCTAGGGGCTAATATAATCAAGGTTTGTGTTATACTCCCACACCATTCAATCTATCAAAAAAACGAAACAAAACAATGCAAGAAACGATTTTATTAGATGAAACAGACGATTTATTCCATGAAGAAACCGAAATTTCTGTGCAGCCTGAAAGCAGCCTGAAAATAACCGTACCTGTGGATTTAGCTGGCACACGCTTGGATGCTGCATTGGCGAAATTGTTGCCCGATTATTCGCGCAGTCGTATCACCACTTGGATTAAAGATGGTGGCGTGTTGTGCAACGGCAAAGTTGCTACGCCTAAAGACAAATTGATTGGCGGCGAAATTTTGCAAGTGCAAATTCAAGAAAGCAATGAAAACCAAGCCTTTGAACCCGAAGCCATGGATTTGGACATCGTGTTTGAAGACGACACAGTCATCGTATTGAACAAACCTGCTGGTTTGGTGGTACACCCTGCGGCTGGAAATTGGACGGGTACGCTGCTCAATGGTTTGTTGGCGCATTGCCCAGATTTGGCGCAAGTGCCACGCGCTGGCATTGTGCATCGTTTGGATAAGGACACGAGCGGCTTAATGGTGGTGGCGAAAACCTTGCCCGCGCAACTGAATTTGGTGCAACAACTGCAAAATCGCAGCGTCAAACGCATTTACCGCGCGGTGGCAGACGGCGTTGTGCCATTTGACGGCAAAATTGAAACGCTGATTGGGCGCGACCCACACAATCGTCTGAAAATGGCGGTCGTGAAATTTGGCGGCAAGGAAGCGATTACCCACGTGAAAGTGCTGGAACGCTACCACGCCCACAGCTACATTGAATGCGAATTGGAAACAGGGCGCACCCATCAAATCCGCGTGCACATGAAAGAAGCGCGACACCCTTTGGCGGGCGACCCCGTGTATGGCAATCCACGCCACCCTTGTTCACAACCTGTCAAAGATGCGGTAAAGGGTTTGGCGCGTCAGGCTTTGCATGCTTACCGTTTGCGTTTTGCCCACCCTGTGTCGGGCGAAGAAGTATCGTTTGAAACGCCGATTCCTGCGGATATGTATCATTTATTGTCGGTATTGCGTTTGGAAAGCGGCTTGCATTCATCGTTGAGCAAGGAAGTGGCATGGCAAAATCAATTTGAAGATGATGACGATGATTGGAACGAAGAAGATTACGATGTACAAGTGGTTTATGTGAAAGATTAAGAGCCTAGAAATCAATAGGCAGCCTGAAACCTTTTCTTTCATGGGTAAACAAGGCATAATCCTTTTCATTAATGTTTTTGCAAAATACTGTAAGAAAATGTTTCATATTTTCAGGCTGCCTATTGTGTTTTGCAATAAATCTATTTCATCCTTAAACATGTGGAAATTTCATCATGACAGCTCAAATTATAGACGGAAAAAAAGTTTCAGAACAATGCCTTGAAAAAGTTGCCGAACAAGTGTCGCAACGTCAAGTGCAAGGTAAACGTACCCCTGGGTTGGCGGTGGTTTTGGTCGGCGAAAATCCTGCCAGCAAAGTGTATGTGCGCAATAAACAACGTGCATGTGATAAAGTGGGTTTTCGCTCGTTTTCGCATATTTTGCCTACTGAAACCAGCGAAGCGGATTTGTTGGCTTTGGTAGATGAATTAAACGCCAATCCTGATGTAGATGGTATTTTGGTACAACTGCCTTTGCCTGCACACATCAACGGACAAAATGTGTTAGAACGCATTTTGCCAACCAAAGATGTGGACGGTTTTCATCCGTATAATGTGGGGCGTTTGATGCAGCGTATGCCAGTATTGCGCCCGTGTACGCCCAAAGGTGTAATGACCTTGCTGGATGCTTATCAGATTAATCCAAAAGGTAAAAAAGTAACCATCGTTGGCGCATCTAATATTGTAGGTCGTCCGCAAGCGTTGGAAATTATGTTGGCGGGTGGTACGGTTACTGTTTGCCACAGCGCTACACAAAATCTGGACAAGGAAGTGGGTGTGGCGGATATTGTGATTGTGGCGGTAGGCAAACCTAATTTTGTGAAAGGCGAATGGATTAAAGAGGGTGCAGTGGTAATTGATGTTGGCATCAATCGTTTGGAAGATGGTACTTTGTGTGGTGATGTGGCATTTGACACCGCAAAAGAACGTGCTTCTGCTATTACGCCCGTTCCAGGAGGGGTCGGTCCGATGACGATTGCGAGTTTATTGGAAAACACCTTACAAGCAGCAGAATTGCACGAAGCAAAAATGGCACAGTAAACATGAAAAAAGCACCTGTTTTTAAGGTGCTTTTTTGGTTTTCAGGCAGCCTGAAACCAAATCTATCCAATCCGTTTAAACGGCGGCAAACACGCCAGCATTTGCTGACCATATCGCTGCGTTTTGATGCGATTATCCAAAATGGTTACGCGCCCATAATCGTTTTCGGTGCGAATCAATCGCCCAACCGCTTGTACCAATTTGATGCTGGCTTCGGGTACGGTAATTTCCATAAACGGCTTGCCACCACGTTTTTCAATCCAACGACTCTGCGTTTTTTCAATCGGATTATCGGGCATGGAAAATGGCAATTTTACAATGATGACATGAACACACGCTTCATGCGGTAAATCCAATCCCTCGGCAAAACTATCCAAACCAAAAATAATGCTCGGTTTACTATCTTTTAATGCTTGATAATGCTGCTCCAATAATTTGGCTTTGGATTGTTCACCCTGCACCAATAAATAAGGCAATAAATTTTCAGGCAGCCTGAAAGCCACTTCCTGCATTTGTTTACGCGATGTAAATAAAACCAGCGTGCCAATCGCAGCCGTATCATCAATCAATTTGGGCAACCATTTGACCACTTCTTCGGTATGCGCCACAGGTTCTTTTGGCGATGCGGAAAGCGGCGGAATATACAATTCCCCCTGTTCGGCAAAATTAAATGGGCTGTGCAATGCCAGCGTCGTGGTTTCAGGCAGCCATGACAAACCTGTTTGATTGAGCAATAAATTGAAATTCCCCAAACTTTGCAACGTTGCCGAAGTTAGTACCACGCCTGCTGCTCGCCGCCACAAACCACTTGCCAACATCGCCGCACTACTAATCGGACTGGCGTGAAATTGCCAATCGGTTTTATCGTCTATGCGGCGGCTAATCCACTTCGCAAGTGGAGGTTCTTTCTCATCTTTGGGTGTGGTTGCCATCAATTCCCACACCGCCGCAATTTGTTCTGCACGCGCTACAAAAATACCAAATTCACTCGCCACGCGGTCAATTTGACTGCTGTCTTGCTCTTTATCGCGGCGTGTTTGCGCCAAAGCATCGCTCAAAGCCAATACATTTTTCAACAAACTTTGCGCTGCCACAAAAGTATTCTGTACCAAAATAGCCAAATCTTCGGGAATATTGCCATCTTCCCACAGCCAAATCAGCTCATGCTCCGAGCCATCGCCCTCCAATTCAGGCGCATCTTGTAAATGAAATTGCCATTCATTGAAACTCTCCAGCAAACTCGCCGCCGCTTCATTCGCCAAATTTGCCACGTCCACTTTATCGCACAACAAGGCAATTTTTTGCGTTTGTGCAGGCAATTTTTCCATCGCCCACAAGGCTTGCAACCACGAATGTTCTGCCGCAAATTGGCTCAAAGCTTTTTTGGGTAAATGATGCGCTTCGTCAATGCAATAAAAACTATTGGCAGGCGCAGGCAAAATCACGCCACCACCCATGCTGATGTCTGCCAACAACAAATCATGATTCGCCACCACCACATCAACTGTTTCCAATTCATCTCGCGCCAAGAAAAATGGACATTCGGCACGATTGGGGCAAGTGGATTTCAGGCAGCCATGTCGGTCATTGGTAACTTGTGCCCATAAACTATCATCAATTTTTTCTGCCCAAGTATCACGGTCGCCATTGAATTGACGACTGGCAAAGCGATTTGCCATATCATTTAACACGTCCAAATCTTCTTTGCGTGGTTTAGTATCAAACAAAACCGTTGGTAATTCCATGCCTACCAAAGTTTGTTGCGCATGGCTTTGTGTCAGTTGATACAATTTATAGGGACACAAATACCGTCCACGACCTTTTGCCAAAGCAAAAGTCAATTCCAAGCCGCTTTTTTCTACCACAAATGGCAAATCACGCCCAACCAGTTGTTCTTGCAAGGCAACCGTTGCGCTGGACACAATTAAGCGTTTACCGCGTGTTTGCGCCATAATGCCGCCCGCTAATAAATACGCCAAACTTTTGCCCACGCCCGTTGGCCCTTCCACCACCAAAATACTTTCGCCATTGCGTTCTGGCGCATCTTCGCCTTCTGCTGCAGTTTTGCTGCGTGAAAACGCATTGGCAATTGCCGCAATCATTTCGCGTTGTGCAGAACGGGGGCGAAAGTGCGGCAAATTCTCGGAGATGGCGCGATAATGGTCGCGGATAGCATTTTTTTCTAAATCGGTAAGCATGATTAAACGTGTTTTCAGGCTGCCTGAATAAAAGGCAGCCTGTAAATAGAAATTAAGACAAGGAGATGGCGACTTTATGTATACAGAGATATGAGTGCTTAATCTTTCAGGCTGCCTTTCATTAACCCAGCGTGCGAATACCCACCGCATCTTTCACTTGCGCCAACAATTCACGCGCTTCTACACGCGCTTTGGCTGCGCCCGCTTGCAAAATTTCTTCAATTTTTTCGGGGTGGGCGATTAAATCATGGTATTTTTCGGTAAAGCCGTCCAATTCTGCGCCAATTTTTTCTGACAAGATTTTTTTCGCTTCGCCCCAAGCCAAACCATCATTTAAAGCGCGTTCAAAATCAGCGGTTTCTTGTTCGGTAGCAAAGGCTTGATAAATTTCAAATAATGGGCTTTCTTCTTTGAATTTTGGTTCGCCAGGTTCTTTTAAATTGGTCAAAATTTTATTGACGGATTTTTGTCGTTGTTTGGGCGTTTGGAACAAAGGAATGGTGTTGCCATAGGATTTGGACATTTTGCGTCCGTCCAAGCCCACTAATAATTCTACATTTTCATCAATCGCCGCTTCGGGTAACACAAATAATTCTTTACCAAAACGACTGTTGAAGCGTTGTGCAATATCGCGTGCCATTTCAACGTGTTGGATTTGGTCGCGCCCCACAGGAATGCTATGCGCTTTGAACATCAAAATATCAGCGGTCATCAAGATTGGGTAGCTGTATAAACCCATTTCTACTTGGAAATCTTGGTCTTCTTGTCCGTTTTCCAAATTGGCTTGCACGGCAGCTTTGTAGGCATGGGCGCGATTCATCAAACCTTTGGCGGTGATGCAGGTCAAAATCCAGTTTAATTCCAAAATTTCGGGAATATCGGATTGACGGTAAAACGTGGTGCGCTCGGTATCCAAACCACACGCAAGCCATGTGGCGGCAACGGCTTGGGTGGATTCATGAATCATGGCTGGGTCATGGCATTTGATGATGCCGTGATAATTCGCTAAAAATAAATAGCTTTCTACGCCATCTTCTTGTGCAGCGCGAATAGCGGGACGAATGGCGCCGACATAATTGCCCAAATGAGGAATGCCTGTGGTGGTTACGCCTGTGAGTACGCGTTTGGTCATGATGATTTCCTTTGTTTTATATTTGTGATGATGTTTTCAGGCTGCATGCAATTGGATAGGCAGCCTGAAAAATACCAATCTTAACACACATAAGCAGCCTGAAAAACTGTGTACACCGATTATTTGTAGGGATTTTCAGGCTGCCTATTTAATTGGTTTCGCGGTATAATCCACTTGTTTTTTGGTTCCCTATTTTTAAAGGAAAATTTATGAGCATTCAAGAACAAATCAAAGAAGTGGTTACCACACATCGTGTTGTGCTGTTTATGAAAGGCACAAAACAATTCCCACAATGCGGATTTTCGGCGCGTGCGGTACAAATTTTGCAAGCAGCTGGCTGCGAAGAATTTGCCACAGTAAATGTGTTAGAAAATGATGAAGTGCGTCAAGGAATTAAAGAATACAGCGATTGGCCAACCATTCCTCAACTGTATGTTAATGGCGAATTTGTCGGTGGCTCTGACATTATGATGGAAATGTATGAAGCAGGCGAATTGCAAGATTTGTTGAAAGCATAATTTACATTATTAAAAGGCAGCCTGAAAAACATTTTCAGGTTGCCTTTTGTTTATTTTATTTTTTCGGTGCGGATTTTTCCAATTGCGCCAACTGCTGCAACGCCAACATCGCGCTTGCCACACCTTGAGCCGCCGCTTTTTCATACCACATTTTTGCTACAGCCAAATCTTTGGCGACACCCGTTCCCGTCGCATAACGCGCCGCCAAATTATTTTGCGCGTCCGCATGCCCCTGCTCTGCCGCTTTTGTGTACCACATCACCGCTTTGGCATAATCCTGCGCCACACCGCCTTCGCCCTGACTGTACAACAATCCTGCCATAAATTGCGCTTCCGTTTCGCCCTGTGCAGCTGCTTTTTCATACCAATGCAAAGCTTGTGGCAAATCCGCTTTCACGCCCAAACCATCTTCATACAACACCGCCAAATTAAATTGCGCCACTTTATCGCCTTGCTCTGCCAAAGGCTGCAAAATACGCAAAGCAGCCTGAAAATCCTGTTTGATATACGCAGCCGCAGCTTGGTCATACAAAGATTGCGAAGCCGCTGAAACAGTAGGCGTATTCACATTGCTGGATGCAGATGCTGCTACACTTGTTGTTTCAGGTTGGCTGGCAGAATGATTTGAGGTCGGCTGACTATTGGCATTTTGGTTGCACGCACACAGCAGTACCACTAATAATGCAGATAATTTTTTCATATTTCAGTACCTAATCTGGGGATTATTGATTTTTTTCAGGCTGCCTTTTCTTAAATCACTATATTAACGCGAACTCGGGATAAGAAAAATTAAAAATTCTATGAAAATAAATGACTTGCGTAGGGTGGGTGCTTGCATCCACCATGTTCATGCAGCCTGAAATCAAATTCTCAATAATGCTACGGTAAACTCGTGGGTGCAAGCACCCACCCTACGGAAGATTTTTTTATTAAAACAAATGCTTAATTTATTTCTTATCCCGAACTCGCGTTATATTATTTTTAATTTTAGACGACTATAAAATGGGCAGCCTGAAACTTATTCCGTTGCCACATGCACACTAATCGGCTGCAACACCGCCAAATCCTGCGGTTTCATTGCTACCAAAAAACCGCGTTTGCCACCGTTAATATAAATCGTTGGCAAAGCGTAAATCGTTTCTTCCACATAAATCGGCAAGCGCGTTTTGATGCCAAACGGACTGGTTCCACCCACCAAATAACCCGTCCATTTATTAGCCTGTTCGGGCGTGGCAGGCTCAATGTGTTTCGCACCCAGCTCGCGTGCCAAATTGCGCGTAGAAATTTGCTTATCGCCGTGCATAATGCAGATTAAACCCTTTTTCTTGTCATCTTCCAACACAATTGTTTTGACTACCGCGTGTTCATCCACAGCCAAATGCGCCGCAGCAACCGCCGTGCCACCGTGTTCCACATAGGGATACAAACACGGTTCAAAAGCAATTTTGTGGGCGCGTAAAAATCGTACCGCAGGTGTAACAGGATAATCCGATTTATTGTGTTTAGACATAATGTTTGACCTTAATCTGGCAACAAAATCGTTATTTTACTGCCAATCCGCATTTTCAGGCAGCCTGAAAACAGGCAAAATAAACATTTTTTGCAATTAGGAGTGTCCAAAATGGGGACGCAAACATGGTTTTATTGGGCGTTGGCATCTGCTTTTTTTGCTGCAATGACCGCTATTTTCGCCAAACTTGGTTTGCAAGGCATCAATTCTGATTTTGCTACTTTTATTCGCACGTGGGTGATTATCATCGCTTTGGGCGCATTTTTAACGTACACAAAACAATGGCAATCATTAAGCCATTTATCAGGCAAAAATTGGCTGTTTTTGATTTTATCAGGTTTGGCGACAGGCGCATCGTGGGTTGCATATTTCAAAGCCTTGCAAATGGGCAATGCTTCGCAAGTCGCACCGATTGATAAATTTAGCGTGGTGCTGGTTGCACTGTTTGCCGTATTGTTTTTGGGCGAAAAACCGAGTGGACAAGATTGGCTAGGCATCGCTTTGGTGGCGGCTGGTGTGCTGACTTTGGCATTAAAACGATAAAAATACGCGCTATTTGCAACAAAATCATTTAAAATAGGCACTTTTATTTTTCAGGCTGCCTTTCAGTACACGACAATTTTTTGGATTACCGCCAATCTATCCCCTCCCTCGTCCCCAACGGGGGAGCGCTAGGGTGGGGGGCAAATCTGTGGAAACACATCAATATTGTTGAAAATCAACGAACCACCCTCACCCTAGCCCTCTCCCGCCAGACGGGAGAGGGGACAGGTTTCAGGCAACCCAACTATTTTTGTCGTGTACTATTAGGCAGCCTGAAAACTCGCAATCAAGGAAACACATTATGACCGACTGCATTTTCTGCAAAATTGCAAACAAAGAAATCCCATCTAGCATTGTGTACGAAGACGAAGATATGTTCTGCTTTAAAGACATCAATCCAGCCGCACCCGTGCATTTATTGCTGATTCCCAAAGTTCACATGGATTCGCTGGCACACGCGCAGCCTGAACATCAAGCCTTGCTGGGCAAAATGATGCTGAAAGTGCCACAAATCGCCGCCGAAGCGGGTTTGACCAATGGCTTCAAAACGCAAATCAATACTGGCAAAGGTGGCGGACAGGAAGTATTCCATTTGCATATTCATATTTTGGGACGACCTGCTTAATTTATTTTTTTCAGGCTGCCTTTCGGTATACGATAAGAATATTCAGTTTATTTGAACAGACTGTATTTAGGGTTGGATATTGGTGTTTATTGAAAAATATTGGACACAAAAATTCGACCAGAGGCAGCCTGAAAACTATTTTTATATCAAAATATAAGGAAAATTTCATGGGCGTTACAGGTATTTGGCAATGGGTTGTCGTATTGCTTATTGTGGTTTTGATTTTTGGTACCAAAAAATTGCGTAATGTAGGCAAAGATTTAGGTGGCGCAGTACACGATTTCAAACAAGGTTTGGAAAATGGAACGCAGCCTGAAACCGCCAAAAAAGAAGAAACACCCGAACAGCAATCGGATAAACAAGCGTAAACAATATGTTTGATTTCAGTTTCGCAGAAATGATGTTGGCAGGCGTGGTGGCTTTGATTGTGCTGGGGCCCGAACGTCTGCCGATTGTTGCGCGTAAAACAGGAGAGTGGATTGGTAAAATTCACCGCTTGGCAGCAAATGTCAAAAGTGAATTAGCCAGCAATGCCCAAATTGCCGAATTCAATCAAGTGAAAACAGATTTGACTCACGCAGCGGAAAATATCAAACACGATTTGCAAGATTTTGGCAAACACATTCAAAAACAAACTGATGAAATTTCAAGTGAAATTTTGCCTGCATGGGAGCGTTTGCCTGAACAAAAAACGCCTGCCGATTTTGGCGTGAACGAAATGGAGCAATCTTTGTCTGTGGCAGATTCAGGTGGCCTGAAAAATATGTCATGGCAAATCAAATCTTTGCGTAAACAAGCGATGACACGCAAACGAGATATGCGCCCACGTTATCGCCCCACACCCAAATTGAGGAGTCGCCGATGAGTGAATCATTGCCCGAAGGTGGAAAAATGCAGCCTTTGGTGGAACATTTGCTGGAATTGCGCCGCCGTTTGGTGTGGACGATTGTGGGTATTGCATTATGTTTTTTAGTTGCTGTTCCATTCGCGCAAAATTTGTATGCATGGGTGGCACAACCATTGATGAGCGTGCTACCACAAAATACTAGCATGATTGCGACTGATGTGGTCGCACCGTTTTTTGTGCCGCTGAAAGTGGCGTTGATGGCGGCGTTTTTGGTGTCCTTGCCCCATACTTTGTATCAAATTTGGGCGTTTGTCGCGCCTGCTTTGTATCAAAACGAAAAGCGTTTGATTGCGCCATTGATTTTGTCTAGCTTGATTTTGTTTGCGATAGGCATGGCATTTTGTTATTTTTTGGTGTTTCCGATTGTCTTTAAATTTTTTGCCAGCATGACACCGAGTGGTGTGAATATGGCAACGGATATAGACAAATATTTATCGTTTGTTTTGGGTATGTTTATTGCATTTGGCATGACTTTTGAAACGCCTGTTGCAGTCGTTTTGCTGCATCGCATGGGTGTGATTTCATTGGCACAACTTCAAGTGGCGCGGCCTTATGTGATTGTGGCATCATTCGTGATTGCTGCTGTGGTTACGCCCCCCGATGTGTTGAGCCAAATGATGTTAGCTGTGCCGATGTTATTATTGTATGAAACAGGCTTACTGGCATGCCGTATCATCAAACCACGCCAAAATAATGAGGCAGCCTGAAAAACAGGGTCTGAAATACAGTTTGCACAGCTTTCAGGCTGCCTTTTTATTACACAAAATGCAGCCTGAAAAAAACAGTTTGCGAATTTATCCTATTTTGCGGTTATAATTCCGCTGAAATTTTCAACAGGAAAATCCATCCATGAAAAAAAACGTTTTACTGATAACTGCTGCGCTGATACTTGCTGCATGTGCCAGCAATACTGCTGTTGATAAAGATGTACAAGCTACTCAAGATTGGTCGCACGACCGCTTGTATCGCGAAGCGCGAGATGAATTAAACGGTGGTCGCTATGACCGTGCAGTCAAATTGTACGAAATTTTACGTTCACGCCAAGCCGATGGGCGTTATACCGAGCAATCGCTACTGGATTCAGCTTACGCGCATTATAAAAATGAAGAACCTGCCAAAGCATTAGCTGATTTGGCGCGGTTTATGCACAACTTTCCTGCCAGCGTGGACATGGATTATGCTTTGTATTTGCGTGGATTGGTGTTGTTTGATGAAGACCAATCATTCTTGCGTAAACTGGCTTCACAAGATTGGTCAGACCGCGACCCAGAAGCCAATCGCCGCGCATTTCGTGCTTTTGAAGAATTAGTTAAACGCTTTCCCGAAAGTAAATATGCGGAAGATGCCAGCAAACGCATGGCACAACTGGTAGATGCTTTGGGTGGACACGAATTGGCAATCGCACAATATTATGCCAAACGCGGTGCATTCTTGGCTGCTAATAATCGCGCACAATCCGTGATTCGCCAATACCAAAATACGCGTTATGTAGAAGAAGCATTGGCAATCATGATTTACAGTTACCAAAAAATGGGTAATCAGCAATTAGCGGATGATAGTATGCGTATCCTGAAACAAAACTTCCCCGAAAGCCCTTATTTGCAAAAAGGCTGGGCGCAAAATAACAGTATGCCATGGTGGGGTTGGTGGCGACGTAGCGAATAAATCACACCTATTTTCAGGCTGCATTATGATGAGGCAGCCTGAAAGTTTATTTTATTTATCAGAAAGTTATTATGAAAAAAACATTTCTTGCTATTGTGTTATTGAGTAGTGCATTTGCCATTGCCGCACCCAAACATACCGAAGCGCAAGTGTATTCTTATCGTTTGACCATGAAAGCTGCTAACCAAGATTTGCAAAATGGTAATAGCCAGCGCGCATTTTTGCGGATTAAGTTCATGGCAGAACAAGGTTTCCCCGAAGCACAATATTTGCTCGGCACGCTGTATGAAGATGGCGAAGGAACCAAAAAAGACCTCACCAAAGCACGCGAATGGTACACCAAAGCAGCGACACAAACCGCCAATGCGGAAACCGCTACATTAGCCAAACAAGCATTGGCAGAAATGCAATAAAATACAGTTGTGTAAAATAGAAATAAGGCAAGGCAACTTCTTAGTATTTAAACCTTAGTATGATTTTTATTTGAGCCAACGATATAGTGAATTCAATTTAAACCAGTACAGCGTTGCCAGCTCCCTTATGTACTATGTGTACACGGCGGTCGCTGTCGCCTTGTCCTGATTTAAATTGAATCCACTATAAAAGGCAGCCTGAAACGTTGAATGCCCATTTTCAGGCTGCCTAAAAAACGATAAAATACACATTTTTACATAATCTCACACACTGTTTACCATGCCTCACATACCCGATATTGCTGACTGCATTGAGCAGAATTTGGCTCAATATTTTCATGATTTAAATGGCGAAACCCCTTGTGGCGTTTACGATATGGTTTTGTTTCAAGTAGAAAAACCCCTACTGCAATTTGTGCTAACACAATGCGAAGGTAATCAATCCAAAGCCGCTGAAATGCTTGGTTTGAATCGCAATACTTTGCGCAAAAAATTATTGCAACATCATATTATTGATTAATATTCAGGCAGCCTGAAAACGTATTATTGCGTTTTTCAGGCTGCTTTTGTCTATTTCACAAAAGCAGCCTGAAACCGAAAGCCCATTATGCTTTATCAAATTATCGCACTTATTATTTGGGGCAGCTCCTTCATCGTTGCCAAATCCGCTTTTACTATGCTGTCCCCAGCCATGTTGGTACAAGCACGTTTGTTGATTGCAGCACTCATCATGCTCCCCCCTTGCCTTGCGATACAAAAGCAAAATTCCCAAGCATGCGTATAAACCCTTAATTATTTTATCGCTGTGTCATTATGTGATTATTTTATTATTACAATTCATTGGTTTACAATACACATCTGCCGCTAGCGCCGTTACATTAATTGGATTAGAACCACTGATTATGGTATTTGTCGGACATTTCCTGTTTCACGACCCAGCGCGTTGGTTTCATTGGCTTACAGGCGTATTTGCCTTTATTGGTGTTGCCATGCTGGTTATGGGCGGAGCAGAAAGTGGTGGTTCAGCCAGTTTGCTAGGCAGTATATTGATTTTATTGAGTAGTTTTCTATTTAGTTTGATTTGGCGACCCACACGCAAATTGATTGATGAAATTGGTGTACCAGCTTATACCGCTTGTTCAATGGTTTTAGGCGCAATTTTATGCCTACCCTTTACCCTAATTCTTGCCGATAGTTTCACTATTCATTGGACATGGCACGGCAGTTTGAGTATTTTATATATGGGCATCGCATGCAGTTGGCTTGCTTATTTACTCTGGAACAAAGGCATGAGCAGCGTTTCCGCTAACTTATCAGGTTTATTGACCACACTTGAACCCCTATTTGGCGTATTGTTAGCCGTGATATTTCTTGGAGAACGATTAAGCCTAGTTGTCATGGAGTGGCGCCGCCTTGATTATTTTTGCTACCATAGCCGCAGCATTAATCCCCAGATTTTTGGATAAGGCAGCCTGAAAAAGCAAAAATGGAATATAAAAATATGTTTAGTACTTTATTTTTAATAGTTTTATTTGTTTTTATCATTGTTTTGCCATTGGTATGGCTTTTATCGCAGAGTTCTCATGCACAAGATAGTGAATGTACACTCCCTAAAAGTGAGAAAAAGCCTATTACCCCAAAAACCAATCTTAACGAAAAGAAAGGTGCCGTTGGTGAGCAAATTATTAAAGTTCTAGTATTAAATCAATTGGATAGAAATATTTATCATTATTTTCATAATTTAATCATTCCAAGCCGCACTCGCACTACCCAAATTGACAACATTATTGTGTCGCCGTTTGGAATTTTTGTGATTGAAACCAAATACTTTGCGGGTTGGATTTACGGACAAGAACAGCAAAAAATGTGGACACACACTTTATCGCGTCACAGTAAATTTTCGTTTAAAAATCCATTACATCAAAATTACAGACATATCAAAGCCTTATCGGAATTATTGAATTTACCTGAAACACATTTTCACTCGGTGGTTGCGTTCACACATCGTGAATGCCAACTCAAAACGCCTTTTCCACCAAATGTTTGTTTGCAATCCAATTTTATTAATTATATTCAATCATTTGAACAAGAAATCTTGAATAATGATACAATTCAGGCAGCCTGTACGATTTTGTCGCAAGAAAGTTGGATTGCCACGCCTGAGCGCGTGCAAGCCCATCTACAGCAATTTCAATCCAATTAATTTTTTTCTGTTTTCATTTAATTTTCTGTATAAGGAATAATGTTTTATGCCAAATATCCAACGCGCATTGATTAGCCTGTCCGACAAAACAGGCGTTGTCGCATTTGCCCAAGCCCTGAATGCGATGGGCGTTGAAATTTTGTCCACAGGCGGCACGGCAAAAATGCTTGCCGAAGCCAATGTTCCCGTAATTGAAGTGGCGGATTACACAGGCTTTCCCGAAATGTTGGACGGGCGCGTGAAAACGCTGCACCCGAAAATTCACGGCGGCATTTTGGGCAGACGCGATTTGGACGAACACGTTGCCGCCATGCGCGAACACGGCATTGACCGCATTGATTTGGTGTGCGTGAATTTGTATCCCTTTGCCGCCACGATTGCGAAAGCAGGCTGCACGCTGGAAGACGCGATTGAAAACATTGACATCGGCGGTCCGACAATGGTGCGTTCTGCCGCGAAAAACTGGCAACACGTTGCGATTGTTACCGATAATCAGGATTTTGCCGACATCATCGCCGAAATGCAGCAAAATGGCGCGAAATTGTCCGACAAAACGCGCTTTAATTTGTCGCGCAAAGCATTCAGCCACACCGCGCAATATGACGGCATGATTGCCAATTATTTGACCAGCGTGTCCGATGAAAAATTGTCGGGCGAGCCACAAATCAACGCATTCCCACAACAATTCAATCAAAGCTGGCTGAAAGTTCAAGAAATGCGTTATGGCGAAAATCCGCACCAACAAGCCGCGTTTTACCGCGACATTTACCCAGCCGCAGGCAGCCTGTCCGCCTACACTCAGTTGCAAGGTAAGGAATTGTCTTACAACAATATTGCGGATTCGGACGCGGCTTGGGAAGCGGTGAAAGCGTTTGAACAGCCCGCTTGTGTGATTGTGAAACACGCCAATCCCTGCGGTGTGGCGGTGGCAGACAATACGTTGAACGCCTACCGTTTGGCGTATGCGACCGATTCCACCAGCGCATTTGGCGGCATCATCGCCTTTAACCGCGAAGTAGATGGCGCGACCGCCAAACAAATCACGGACAATCAATTTATGGAAGTGATTATGTCGCCCAAATTCACGCCCGAAGCATTGGCGATTTTGGCGGAAAAGAAAAATGTGCGCGTATTGGAAATTCCCTTGCAGGCAGGCGCGAACCGTTTTGAATTGAAACGCGTGGGCGGTGGCTTGTTGGTACAAACGCCTGATATTCATCAAATTTCACGCGCGGATTTGAAAGTCGTGTCCAAACGCCAACCCACCGAGCAAGAATGGCAAGATTTGCTGTTTATGTGGAATGTAGCGAAATTTGTGAAATCCAACGCGATTGTGTTTGGCAAAGGCGGTCAGACTTACGGCATTGGCGCAGGTCAAATGAGCCGCGTGGACAGCACCCGCATTGCCGCGCGTAAAGCCCAAGACGGCGGTTTTGATTTGAACGGTGCGTGTGCGGCATCGGACGCGTTTTTCCCGTTCCGCGATGGCGTGGACGTGATTGCCGAGCAAGGAATTAAAGCGGTGATTCACCCAGCAGGTTCTATGCGCGATGAAGAAGTGTTCGCGGCTGCGGACGAGCATGGCATGGCGATGGTGGTAACGGGGGTGCGTCATTTCCGTCATTGATTTTGTTGGATAAATGAAGTTTCAGGCAGCCTGAAAAGCCGTATTTTGGTAATTCAGGCTGCCTGAATTCACTATAAAATTGATTTTGGCAGAATATTTGGTACGATTGTGATTAAAAATATTCAGGTAGCTTGAAAAAACAAAATTACTTTTCAGACTGCCTGAATATTTTTAATGATTAAATTTTACATGCTCCACCTGCACAACCATCGTCTTGTAAATCAGTTTGCACATCATCTGCGCCATCACGTGTATTGTGGTAATACAATGTTTTTACACCATATTTGTATGCTGATAACAAATCTTTCAACATTTGATTCATGGGAACACGACCACCTTCAAAACGTTTTGGGTCATAGCTGGTATTGGCAGAAATGGCTTGGTCAATGAATTTTTGCATCACGCCCACCAATTTCAAATAACCATCGTTGCCACCCATTTGCCACAAGGTTTCATATTGCCCTTTCAATTGTTCAAATTCGGGCACAACTTGTTTCAAAATACCATCTTTTGATGCTTTGACCGTTACCAATCCACGCGGTGGCTCAATGCCATTGGTGGCATTGGCAATTTGAGAACTGGTTTCGCTGGGCATCAATGCAGTTAAGGTACTGTTGCGTAAGCCATGTTTCACAATGTCGGCGCGCAATGTTTCCCAATCTAAATGCAAAGGTTCGGTGCAGAATTTGTCCAAATCTTTTTTATAGCTATCAATGGGTAAAAAGCCTTTTGAATATGTGGTTTCGTGGAATAAGGGGCATGCGCCATATTCTTTTGCCAAATTTACCGATGCTCGCAATAAATAATATTGCATGGCTTCAAATGTACGGTGGGTCAAGGAAATTGCGCTGTCATCGCTGTATTTCACCCCATTTTTTGCCAAATAATAGGCATAATTGATGACACCGACACCCAAAGTACGGCGATTCATCGTGGCTTTTTGGGCAGCAGGAACGGGGTAGTCTTGGTAATCCAATAATGCGTCTAAAGCACGAACCGTCAAATCCGCCAAATTTTCAAATTCACTTAATTCTGTGATGGCACCCAAATTGAATGCGGACAAGGTACACAGTGCAATTTCGCCATTTTCATCATTGATGTTATTTAATGGCTTGGTGGGCAAGGCAATTTCCAAGCATAAATTGGATTGGCGAACAGGGGCAACTTTGGGGTTAAATGGGCTGTGGGTATTGCAATGGTCAACATTTTGAATGTAAATGCGACCTGTGCCCGCGCGTTCTTGCATCAGAATGGAAAACAAGTCGGCAGCTGGCAAAACACGTTTGCGAATGGATTCATCTTGCTCGTATTGGGTGTATAAACGCTCAAATTCATCTTGGTCGGCGAAAAAGGCTTCGTATAAACCTGGTACTTCATTGGGAGAAAATAGGGTAATGTCTTGGTTTTTAATCAAACGCGTGTACATTAATTTATTGATTTGAATACCATAATCCAAATGGCGTACGCGATTTTCTTCCACACCACGGTTGTTTTTCAGCACCAGCAAACTTTCTGCTTCAATGTGCCACAATGGGTAAAATAAAGTGGCTGCACCGCCACGCACCCCACCTTGAGAACACGATTTAACGGCTGCCTGAAACATTTTGAAAAACGGAATGCAACCCGTATGTTGGGCTTCGCCACCGCGAATTTCACTACCTAAACCACGAATACGTCCTGCATTGATGCCAATGCCTGCGCGTTGTGAAACGTATTTCACAATTCCAGAAGTAGTGGCATTGATGCTGTCCAAACTATCATCGCATTCAATCAGCACGCAGCTGGAAAATTGGCGTGTAGGTGTGCGCACGCCCGACATAATCGGTGTGGGCAAGGAAATTTTGAATTGCGATACTGCATCATAAAAGCGTTTCACATAATCCAAGCGTGTGTTTTTGGGGTATTTGGCAAACAAGCACATTGCCACCAAAATATACAAAAATTGTGGGCTTTCGTAGATTTTTTTGTTGACGCGATTTTGCACCAAATATTTGCCTTCCAATTGTTTGACGGCAGCATAAGCAAAATTCAAATCGCGCTCATGGTCAATATATTGATTTAATTCATTAAACTCTTCTTCTCTGTAATCTTGCAAAATGTGTGGGTCATATTTGCCATCGGCGGTTAATTTTTGTACATGTTGAAACAAATGAGGTGGCGTGTATTCGCCATAGGCAATTTTGCGCAAATGAAAAATTGCCAAACGAGCTGCCAAATATTGGTAATCAGGTGTTTCTTCGGAAATCAAATCGGCAGCAGATTTGATGATGGTTTCATGAATGTCTTGTGTGCGAATGCCATTGTAGAATTGAATGTGCGATTTCATTTCCACTTGTGAGACAGAAACATTGTTTAATCCTTCTGCCGCCCATTGCACCACACGATGGATTTTGTCTAAATCAATGGCTTCTAATCGTCCGTCTCGTTTGGTTACTTTGATAACGCTTGCATTCATAGTGTGTACCTTAAAAAAATTAAAGGCAAAACGCATTTTTGGGTAGGTACGTTTTGCTAAATGAAATTCCAGTATGCGTATGATACGGCTTTTCAGGCTGCCTGAATAGTCTTGACAAACTTATTATATATTATAACAAATTGATTTTTATATATTATTTTTAGTTTATTAGAAAGCAGTAAGTTAGCACAGAGGTTGATATATCAGGTTTTCAGGCTGCCTAATAAGGGTTTAATGTGTATTTTTTCGTCAAATTGTGCTGCCATTAGCTTCTAATAGCTGTGTTAAAATAGTTACACTTAAATCATATTTGGATAAATTATGCCGTATCAATCACAAAATATTATTGTCGGATTATCAGGCGGTGTGGACAGCTCGGTAACCGCCGCTTTGCTCAAACAACAAGGCGCAAACGTGCGCGGCGTGTTCATGCAAAACTGGGAAGACGACAACAACGATGAATATTGCAGCATCAAACAAGATTCGCTGGACGCAATGGCGGTTGCCGACATTGTCGGGATAGACATTGACATCGTGAATTTTGCCGCGCAATACAAAGACAAAGTGTTTGCCTATTTCTTGCAAGAATATCAAGCAGGCAGAACGCCCAATCCCGATGTGTTGTGCAATGCCGAAATCAAGTTCAAATGTTTTTTGGATTATGCGATTGAGCAAGGCGCGGAAGCGATTGCCACAGGACACTACGCCCGAAAAATGGTGCGCGATGATGTGCATTATCTGCTGCGCGGCGTGGACGGCAACAAAGACCAAAGCTATTTCTTGTACCGTTTGCAGCCACATCAGTTGCAAAAAGCCTTATTTCCATTGGGCGATTTGGAAAAGCCTGAAGTGCGCCGTTTGGCAGAACAATTCAGGCTGCCTACCGCCACCAAAAAAGACAGTACGGGCATTTGCTTTATCGGCGAACGCCCATTCCGTGAGTTTTTGCAAAAATACCTCCCCACCCACGAAGGCAATATGGTTACACCCGAAGGCAAAATCGTGGGCAAACATGTGGGTTTGACGTTCTACACGATTGGTCAGCGCAAAGGTTTGGGGATTGGCGGTGCAGGCGAGCCTTGGTTTGTGGTTGGCAAAAATCTACCGAAAAATGAACTGATTGTGGTGCAAGGTCATGACCACGAATTATTGTTCACAAAATCGCTCAAAATGAATGATTTAAGTTGGACGCTGCCTGAAAAACCGCGTGAAGGTCGCTACACTTGCAAAACGCGCTATCGCATGGCAGATGCCGCGTGTGAGTTGCGATATTTGGACGATGAAACCGCAGAATTGCTGTTTGATGAACCGCAATGGGCAGTAACGCACGGGCAATCTGCCGTGTTGTATGACGGCGAAATTTGTTTGGGTGGTGGCGTGATTACCGCAACAGATAAAGATGTGATTATTGTATAAACAAAATTACTTATTTCTAATTAAAAAATAAATGCAGCCTGAAAAGTTTTCAGGCTGCATTTATTTTTTAATTTTTATTAATAATCAATATATTAATTTATAAATGAATGATGTGCATTGTTGTTTTACGCCCATTATAAGATGGGTATATATTATTTTAATATTAAAATTAGATTAAAGCGACAAAACTCTAATCATAAGCTTGAATAAGAATATATCTTTGCACTATTTTTATAAAATAATATACTTCTTGATTTATGTCAAAACACTTATTCTCCTATACCTTTATACTGCACAGCATTGAAGAACGGAGTAGCGAAAAACAACTTGTTTCGTATGATTCATTCTTTAATTGTTTTCCTCTTGATGTGTGTGTGTTTTGGTGTGGGTTAAATAGATTACCCACACCATTTTTTTATCTTAAAATCATACAGCAATAATTGTTACTTAGAACCTGTATTCATAATTTTGGCAGCTTGCTATCAAGGTTGTGAATACAGGTTCTTAGTTTCTATAAAAACATAGCCAACGCGGTACGCCGTGTTTCCAAGTTATCACAGGCAGCCTGAAAACTTGCTGCATCCCCCCAATAGCTAAATTGTTTTTTTGCGCGTGTAATTGCGGTGTACAGCAGTGCACGGCTGGCAATGCTGTGCTGTGGTGCAATAAACCAAACCGCATCGTATTCGGAACCTTGACTTTTGTGTACCGTCATTGCAAATGCCGTTTCGTGTTCAGGTAAGCGGCTCAATGGCACGGTACGAAAACCGTGTTGTTCATCGGCAAAACAGGCAACTAATCCATCAAAATTTTCAGGCTGCATCACAATACCAACATCGCCGTTATACAATTTTTGCGTGGGTGCATTGCGCGTAATCATCAGCATTTGCCCTGCATACCAGCTTGCTTCTGGACGTACACGCGCATGATGTTGCAATAATTGACGATAGGTTTCATTTACTTTCTGCGCATCTTGTCGCAATGCGGTCAGTATGATTAAACGATTTTGTGCGGCAAAGGCAGCCTGAACATTATGCGTTTCAATAGCTCGCCAATAATCATTGTGTTGTGCGTATAGCTTATGTGCTAATGTGGCAATATGATTTTGTTTTATTTTCAATTCTTCGGGAAATTGTGCAAATGTTTCCCAAGCATCAAGGCAGCCTGAAAGCACTTTGTTTGCCAAACATCCAATCCCACTTTCTGCATCAAAACGATGGCTTAAAGTTAGACGTGCGTATTGTTCCGATACAGTACCCCAATCTTCGCGTTCAGGCAGCAGCGCGAATAATTGCGCCAAAGTTTCAGGCTGCATTTCTTGTTGATGCGATAAAGCTGCCAAAATCGCCCCTGCACCCACCGATGGCAACTGATTAGCATCGCCGAGCAAAATCACGCGACAAGTCTCGGGTAATGCCAACAATAATTGCAGAAACAAATGGTTATCTAACATAGATGCTTCGTCCACCAAAACAATATCCAAAGGTAAACGATGAGTGGCGTGAAATTCAGGCTGCATTTGTGGCGGTGTTAAACCCAATAAACGATGCACGGTCTGTCCATTGAGTGCGTTCAAATGTGCCGCTACGTTTTCAGGCAGCATGGGTATTTGGGCAATGGCGCGGCGCAAAGCCTCCGACAATCTCGCGGCAGCTTTGCCCGTTGGTGCAATCAAGGCAATGCGTGGTAAGGTTTCATCGCACAATAAAGCCAATAATTTCGCAACTGTGGTGGTTTTGCCCGTTCCAGGTCCACCGCTAATCAGTACAAAATTTTTAATCAGCGCAAGAGCGGCCGCGGCTTGCTGGTCGCGGCTACCTGCATCGGTAAACCATGTACGCAATTTATCGGCTATATTTTCAGGCTGCCTAGGTATTATATTGGCAGATAACCGCTGGATTTGTTGTGCCAATTCGCGTTCTAATTGCCAATTTCGTGCCAAAAATAAACGGCGATTTTGTAAGACAATCGGACTGCTGCTATCCGTTCCCACTATTGGCGTGCAATGGATAAGCTTATCTGCATCTTCTTGTGTGATATAGATAAATGTGTCCCCATTGGCAAACGCGGTAAATAGTCGTTCTATAAAGGGAGCAACTTGTGCCGCGATGTTGGGTTCTATTTGAGCAAACAAAGATTGTGCGGCTTGCGCGGCAAAATTGATAGTTAATTCTGTATTCATATTATGTTGTCATCATAAATTTAATTCGTATAGTTGGTTAAAATAAAAAGTAAGGCAAGGCAACAGTGACTGCTGTATACACCTAGTACATAAGGTAGCTGGCAATGCTGTTTGTTTATTTTAACCGACTGAAACCTTTGCAAAACCCTATTTTTTTGAACTTTTTTGAAAAATAAATTTCTTAAAATTCAAAAAAATAAAATTTTTAAATATCAAATTTTAGGAGTTTTGCAAAGGTTTCCGACTATAAAAACAATTCTGTATTTTCAGGCTGCCTTAAAAACACAAAAAAGCACCGTTATGATACGGTGCTTTCTTATGGCAATAAAATTATTTTTTGCTCAAAGAATCACGGATTTCGCGCAATAATAAAATTTCTTCACTTGGCTCAGCAGGTACTTCTTCAACTGGAGCAGGTTCTTTTTTCATGCTATTAATGGCTTTAATTACGCAGAAAATAGCAGATGCTACAATTAAAAAGCTAATGATGGTATTAATGAACAAACCCACATTCATGGTTACTGCACCTGCTGCTTTTGCAGCTTCCAAAGTAGCATAACCTGCTTCAGGTTTATCAGCGCCATCTTTTAATGTTAAAAATAAATTAGAAAAATCTACGCCACCCAAAATCAAGCCAATAGGCGGCATAATCACATCATCTACCAAAGATTTAACAATCCCTGA
The DNA here is from genome assembly GCF_022354465.1 of Wielerella bovis. Classification (NCBI taxonomy): domain Bacteria; kingdom Pseudomonadati; phylum Pseudomonadota; class Betaproteobacteria; order Neisseriales; family Neisseriaceae; genus Wielerella; species Wielerella bovis. The sequence goes on from NZ_CP092361.1 coordinate 1,192,966, forward strand.
AAATGCAGTGCCTACAACCATGCCGACAGCCAAATCAATCACGTTTCCGCGCATGATAAATTCTTTAAATTCTTGTTTAATTGACATTTTTAATCTCCAATAATGTATGTGTAAAAAATATTTCAGGTACGCAGCCTGAAAGCGTGTGCATCATACAGATATTTTTTGCATTATGTATTTGTATATTTTTATAATGTATGGAAAACCATTGTTTTATTTAATAATACAGCCTATTTTATTTAGATTGTGTGTGATTTAACTGCATCTTTTTTGTGAAATATGCTGTATAGTCAAAGAACTGAACCTACTTATCATTTTGTGTTCAATATGGATTTCCTTGATTATTTTTAATCGTGTAATAGTAACTTTTTTACAACATGAAATGTTTGAAAAACCTATTCAAACTGTCTGGAAATTCGTAAGTTGGATGCTTTTATCTTAATATTTTTTAAATATAGTCGTTTCAAATTAAAATAAGACAAGGTGACAGCAACTGCCGTGTACAAGTGGTACATAAGGGAGCTGGCAATGCCGTAATGTTTTAAATTGAATTCACTATATAAACAACTATATTTTTATGAATAAAACAAAGACAGCCTAAAGTCTTTGCAAAATTTCTTCAGGCTGCTTTATTCAATATTTTATGATTTTAACTCTCCAAACCATTTACTACGTAGTTTGTCATATGTACCATCAGCTTTAACTTGTTCCAAGCCTTGATTCAATTTATTCAATAAATCTTCATTGCCTTTTCGTACACCAAATCCCAACTGTTCTACTGTCGCCTGTTCATTTTTTATCACACGTAGATTTTCTTGTGGGTATTTGCTGGCATAATAAGACATAGCACCCCAATCGCCCAAAGTAGCAGCAGTTTGTCCTGCCATAGTTGCTTTTACACTTAACCATGTACCAGTTTCACTTGTTGCTTCTCCACCAAATTTTTTGGCAATTGTATCTTGCAATGTTCCTGTTTGTACTGCTATTTTTTTACCTTGCATATCCGCAAAACTCTTAATTTCTGGATGATTTTTGCCAACGAGCAACGCTGTACTGGTTTCAAAGTGTGGGTTGGTGAAGTCAATTTCTGCTTGTCGTTCAGGTGTAATTGTAATACCTGAACTGATAATATCGGCTTTCCCTTCTGTAATATCACTGAATAGTACTTCCCAAGGGCGTGGATTAAATTCAAATTTTAAGCCTTGTTTTTCGCCAATGGCACTCAATAATTCAAATTCAAAGCCGTCTTGTCTGCCTTCTGCAGAACGAATAATAAAAGGTTCATAATTTGCTTCTGATGAAACACGATAAACTTTTACCTCTGCTTCTGCTACAGATGGTGTTGAACTTTCTGTGTTTGATGAGGCTGTTTTGTTATCACTGCATGCTACCAAAAAAGCAAGCATAGAAAATGTTGTCAATAAGGTTTTTGTACGAATCATTTTGATTTCTCCGTATTGAATTTTGAGTGCTACATGAAAAATAAACCCAGAGTAAGTTTATCTTTAACTTGTTTTATTAAGAAATTAATCTTTCTTAAAATTTCAGCATCTAAACTTCTCAAAATACGACATTTTACCAAATAAAGCACCTAAATAGAGATATTTAGATGGTATTTTTATGCAGAATATTTTGATTTACAGCAATATTTCATAAAAAATTAGCATGATAAAAGTAACCATTACAGCGTTGTTTGTTTTACTGTACTACAGTTATTTAAAATAAAATTAAGACAAGGCGGCTGTGACCATTGTGTACAAATCGTAATGAGGAAGCTGGAGACACTGTATCATTTGACTATAAAAATGCTAGATTCAAGAACTCGACCTACAATTTTGAGTTTTGCAAAGGTTTCAGGCTGCCTTTTTATGATTGTGTAAACGAAAAATCGCCTATCATTCGCCGAATTTCATCTATTTCACGCATCGAACGAATAGCATCAAATAATTGTTCTGCTTCGGTGTACACTCTTTTCATCATACCTAGCCATTGTTTTAATCGTGCTACTGCATATTTTCCATGCGGTTCTTTTTGCAGACACAAATCAATAAACATCATTATCCATTGCCGAATTTCATCGTCAAATAAGGCAGCCTGAACCGTCTCACCGCGCAGATATTGTTTAATTTGTCGCGCTAAATCAGGGCGCATAACTGCACCTCGTCCTAACATTACATCGGCACAGCCACTTTCGCGCCGAATAGCAATATAGTCATCTAATGTAAATACATCGCCATTTGCCACCACAGGGATAGCTGCGCGTTCCGCAATTTTGCGCACCCAAATCCAATGCGCAGGTGGCTCATATCCTTCCACTTTGGTACGCGCATGAACGGTTAGTAAACACGCCCCACCCCGCTCTATTGCTTGTGCATTTTCCAATGCTAAATCTTTATTTTCAAAACCCAAACGCATTTTTGCCGTGAGTGGAATATTTTCAGGCAGCCTATCGCGCAATGTTTTCACAATATGAAAAACTCGCTCGGGTTCTTTCAACAAAATCGCACCACCTTGATGTTTATTCACGGTTGGCGCTGGGCAGCCAAAATTGAGGTCTATTTTATTTGCGCCAAAACGTACGACTTCCAATGCGTTTTTTGCTATCATCTCAGCATCACTGCCTAATAGTTGTGTGGTACAAGGTATTCCTGCAAATGTTTGATTATTACTAGATATTTCTGGAATGTGTCGCAGCCATGTACTGCGGGAATGCACGGTATGCGTGATGCGTACAAATTCACTTACGCATTCGTCAAAGCCACCAATGCGTGTGAGCAGGTCGCGCATCACATCATCACAAAGCCCTTGCATCGGCGCGAGTATTAATCTGCCTTCCCTATTATTATCAATAAGTTCCTTGTTTTTATTTAAACTTTCTTGTTTTTGCATTTCGTTTTTTACCTACTTTATCCGACTTTATCCTGCTTTTTCCGACTATATGGTGTACCATATTTACACCATTTTTAAATTTAAAAGGTATGAGGCACAAGGTTAATAATGATTTGTATATTATTGTTTTTTTAAAAATTTTCAAAATTTCGCATTGAAAATACTCGCCAATGGATAGTTTGGGCGAGTATTTTTAGCTGTACGAGTCTACTTCGCTATTCTCCTTGAGTTTTGCATTGTACAAATAAGTGTATATTAGAGAGTTGGTAACGCTGCATTATTTTTATTTTAACCGACTATACAATTAACGTCGATTTGCAGTATATATAAAGTAAGGTATAATTTACAAAATTTTTAATATTATTTAATAAAAATCAAAGGATTATAATAAAAATGTTACTTTTTATAGACAATTACGATAGCTTTACTTACAACATTGTGCAATATTTCGGCGAATTGGGACAAAATGTGGTGGTGCGTTGTAATGATGATATTACATTGGACGAGATTGCCACATTGCAACCGCAATATTTAGTCATTGGTCCTGGTCCTTGTTCGCCCAAAGAAGCAGGTATTTCAGTGGCAGCCATGCAATATTTTGCAGGAAAATTGCCAATTCTGGGGGTATGTTTAGGACATCAAACGATTGGCGAAGCATTCGGTGGCAAAGTTGTGCGTGCCAAAACGTTGATGCACGGTAAAACATCGCCTGTGCATCATCACGGTACAGGCGTGTTTCGTGGCTTACCCAATCCTGTGATTTGCACGCGCTATCACAGTTTGGTTATTGAGCGCGAAAGTTTGCCTGAACATTTACAGATTACCGCGTGGACAGACGATGGCGAAATCATGGGCGTGCGACATCGTGATTATGCGATTGAAGGCGTACAGTTTCACCCAGAAGGTTTGCTGACGGAACATGGACATGATATGTTGAAAAATTTTCTGGATGAATTTGCCCATTTTAGTCCTGTAAAATAACTTTTCAGGCTGCCTTTCTTATCAATAAGGCAGCCTGAAAACCCAAATCCCTTATTGAAATACATCAATAAGGGATTTTTGGAAAAGATATGTGATGCAAATACCGTGAAAGATTATGCTGCATCAAATTCAATATTATCAATTAAACGCGTACCACCCAAACGTGCCGCTGCTAATGCCACCAGTTGTTTATCGCCTAAACGCGCCACTTTCAGGCTGCCTTGTTCACGGATTTCCACATAATCCACTACCCAGCCGTGCGTTTCTAATTCTTGACGTGCAGCACGCTCATGTGCCACATAATCATGGTTGCCAGATGCCACTTTTGCCACCATATCACGCAATACGCGATACAAACGCGGTGCTTCGGTACGTTCAGCTTCACTCAAATACTGATTACGGCTGGACAATGCCAAACCATCTGCCGCACGCCCCGTGTCCACAGGAATAATGCGAATTGGCGAATTTAAATCGGCAACCATGCCCTGAATAATCGTCAGTTGCTGATAATCTTTTTTGCCAAAACACGCCACATCGGGCTGCACAATATTGAACAATTTGGTTACAACAGTTGCCACGCCGCGAAAATGATTGGGACGAAACGCGCCACACAATTCATTTTGTAAATGTGGTGGCTCAACTTGATAATTTTGTGCCACGTTTGGATACAACTCACGCTCATCGGGCGCAAAAATCACCGCTACTTCGGCATCGCGCAATTTCACGGCGTCTTGTTCCAAAGTACGTGGATATTTGTCAAAATCTTCCCCTTGACCAAATTGCAGGCGATTGACAAAAATACTGACCACAACATATTGGGCTTCCTGCTTGGCACGTTTAACCAATGCCAAATGTCCTTCGTGCAAATTGCCCATTGTGGGTACAAATGCCACGTTGGATACCGTTTTGCGCCACTCACGCAATTCTTGGATAGTATGGATAATTTTCATTTTTTATTCTTTCTTCATTATTTCAGCCTGAAACCTTGGTAAACCACAGATAAGTAATAGATGAGGATTTTTTAAAGGTTTCAGGCTGCCTTTTAACTAATAGGCAGCCTGAAAATTTCGTTTACTCGTTATCCGAAACTTTTTCCGCACCTTGTTTGGTTGGAATTTCTTTTTGCAATATGGCGATATAAGCCTGTGCCAAAGCATCGCCTTTCAAAGCAGATAAACTTTCACGCGCCATGGCTAATTGCTGCTTATCATCTGCTACTGTTTTAATTGCGCTAACTTCAGTTAAAACAGGCATATTAGGCATATCCACCAGCGTATATGCAGGTTTACCATCACGCGGCATCGCTTTCATCAAAGCTTCATACGCAACTTGTGGCGCATGTTGGCGAAATTCCAATGGTAACACTTCTTCTGGCGCAGACCATGTCAAAGAAACCGCTTTGCCTGCTTGCAAATCTTTCAACATGGTTTCCGCATGAGCGCGTGCCAAACGGATACTTTCAGAACGAACAAAATCTTCTTGCACACGTGCTTTAACTTGCTCAAATGGCTCAATGCTTTCGTTGCGCGTTTCGGTTGCACGTACAAACCATGTTACCCCATTGACACTAATGGCTTCTGAATTGTGTTTTTTGGTAAAAACTTCATTACCAAACAGAGCATCAACCACTTGCTGTGGCACATTTAGGCTGTTTGCATTGGCACGTGTTAGCCATTCATCTTGTTTTTGCAATTCAACGCCTGATTTTTCAGCAGCAGGTTGCAATTTATCAGGTGTTTCAAATGCCAATTCACTTGCTTGTTCCACCAGTTTGGCATATTCAGCTTGTGCTTTTCGTTCTTGCAAACGTTGACGAATTTCTTCTTTTTGTCCTTCAAAATCAGGTGTATTAATGTCTGTAACACGCGCAATGTGGTAACCAGCATCACTTTCTACTACATCACTTATTTCACCCTCTTTCAACGCAAAAGCAGCATCTTCCAAAGATTGACTGCCCAAACGACCATCTTGCGCAAATTCTCCCAGCATACCACCATTATTAGCGGAGCCAACATCTTGCGAATATTTTTTTGCCAGCTCTGCAAATTGTTCAGGTTTTGCTTTTACTTCGGAAAGAATTTTTTCCGCTTCGGCTTTTGCTTTAGCACGCGTATCTGCATCTGCTGATTTAGGTGCATTAATTAAAATATGTGCAATCGTGCGTTTGGCTTTCAGGCTGCCTTGCATTTCATTGAATGCTTGTTGAATTTCTTCATTACTCACTATTTGTTTTGCTGCCAAATCTTTTGGCGATAAAACCATATATTCATACTTAATGCCTTGTTGTAAAGCATAATTCTTCTGATTAGCTTCGTAGAATTTTTTTAATTCTTCATCAGAAATTTTCACTTGTGCCACAAAAGCTTGCGGGTCAATCGCAGCAGAACGAACGGTGCGCGGAGACAAAGTAGCATTCAAAATTTGTGTAGCTTGTGAATCTGACGACACATTGCTTACCAGTAATCGTTGCATCGCCATCGTTGTTAAACGAACACGCCATTCGTCCATAAATGCTTGTTCATTTGCATAATTGTGTTCCAAAAATTGTTGGAATTTATTTGCATCAAATTGTCCATTGGTATGAAAATCGGGCATATCCACGATGAATTGTTTGATTTGTTCATCAGAGGCAGTAATTCCCAATTTTTTTGCACCTTCCAACAAATAAGCCTGTTGCATCAATGTTTGGAAAACCGCTTGACGGTCAGCTTGCCCACCCGATGCTTCGGTGTTGCGAATGGCTTGTTCCAATTGCATACGAGTAATAACTTGCTCGCCAATTTGGACGATGTAGGCATCATTTGGACGTGATTGAAAACTAATCAGACCAAATGACATAAAAGAAAGACCAATTAAACCCAACATAATTTGGGCAGGAGTGCGATGTTTTTCAAGAGCGTGAAACATTGTATTTTATTCTATTTTAATTAAAGGGTTAGTTTTCAGGCTGCCTATTTATAGTTTGTTTAGAATAAAAATAAGATAAAACGACAACAGTATTATTTTTATTTCTAAACGACCATCATTTTACAGATAAGGCTACCTGAACATGGAATCATTTAAATTGAAAAAGTATAGCAGATTATCCGATTACAAGAAATAAGCAGCCTGAAATCATCTTTATAGGTTGAAATTTGTGCAAAATCATTATAGTCGTCTGAAATG